>CAXBMW010000009.1:0-170072 GCA_963977025.1 uncultured Balneolaceae bacterium
CAAAGAACTATTTAGGTGCTCTTCGGATTGGAATTGAGCTGGTTTTCTTGTGCCAATTCTTTGTTAGAGCTCTAGACTCCTGCCTTCGCATGAATGACGGAGTTGGGTGGCTTGACGATGGAGTCCTAGAGAACTACCATATTTGTGTTCACGTTCTGTCGTTCCGTAGCTCTGCTGCGGAATATCGAGAAGCTAGACAAACAACTAGCTAACTACTTATCTAAATACACTGGAATTACATCCTCAAAAATCTCCACTAGATCTGGATCCATATACTGATACTCATCTGGAATATCCAGCACGTGAATAGGCTTATATTTAGTCAACTGTGTGAATTCGGCGATGATTCTATTTTTGTGCTTTTTCTCCATTACAAAAATGATATCTGCCCATTTAATATCCGTGCTATTCACAGTTCTTTTGGCACGGGGGCTTGTGCCTGCAGAGCGCACATTAACCTCAGGATGTTTTCGCCAAACTATTTCTGCGGTTGGGCTTCTCCATTGATTACGACTACAAATAAATAAGATGTTCTGCATTTCTTAATCTAACATCAATTCATAAAAAAAGCTGAATAGTTTCCTATTCAGCTTTTAAAAATTGAAGCCATTCCTCTGTAATACTTACTGAAGAATATTGGTCAAACTAAATTAGTTTAGTACGTTTTCAACAGGCTCCCAAGGTAGTCCAAATGCTTCAGCAACATCGTCATAAACGATAACACCATTTGCAATATTCAAGCCTTGTAATAACTCTTTATCATCTTTAAGAGCTTTTCTCCAACCTTTGTTAGCAATAGCTGCTGCGTAAGGTAGTGTAACGTTTGTTAAACCAAGAGTAGAAGTATAAGGAACTGCACCAGGCATATTCGCTACACAATAATGCACAACGTCTTCAACTACGAAAGTTGGGTCTTGGTGTGTTGTTGGCTTAGAAGTTTCAAAGCAACCGCCTTGATCAATAGCCACATCAACTAAAACAGTACCTGGACGCATTTCTTTAAGCATTTCTCTTGTAATAAGATTAGGAGCTTTAGCACCTGGCTTTAGAACAGCACCGATAATTAAATCTACGCTAGAAAGCATTGATCTAATGTTAGCTTCAGAAGAGAAAAATGTATGAATGTTTTTTGGCATTACGTCATCCAAGTAACGAAGTCTTGGCATGTTGATATCCATAATGGTTGTATCAGCACCCATACCAGCAGCGATTTTTGCAGCGTTAACGCCTACAATACCACCACCGAGAACTAATACTTTAGCTGGCTGAACACCTGGTATTCCACCCATAAGCATTCCGCGTCCACCTTTTGGTTTTTCTAAGTAAACAGCACCTTCTTGAGCAGCCATTCTACCAGCAACTTCACTCATTGGGATTAATAAAGGAAGTGAGCCATCAGCTTTTTCTACTGTTTCGTATGCAATAGCAATACATTTTGAAGCTACAACAGCTTTTGTAAGAGCTTCATCAGCTGCAAAATGGAAATAAGTGAAAATAATTTGGCCTTCTCGCATGCGTGGATATTCTTCCGCAATTGGCTCTTTAACTTTCATTATCATTTCAGCACGTTGCCATAACTCTTCAACATCACTCAGAATAGTTGCGCCAGCGTCCATATACATTTGATCGGTAAAGCCGCTACCTAAACCAGCTCCTTTTTGAATCAGAATGTCATGTCCGTTACGCTTCATTAATAATACGCCACCTGGCTGAATAGCAACACGGTTTTCGTGTGTTTTAATTTCTTTTGGTACTCCAATAATCATAACGAGAGGGTTTGTTTAGCTAAAATTTTGGTAAGAAAAGTTAGGCAAATTTATTACAAAAAACGCCCTAATTATTTTGATAAGTAAACTATTTTCAATAAATGATATCGTTTTCTTTATTAAAGCATTTTACGAATGTTTTAACAGGATTTTTATACTTTATAACCTAATCCTTATCTAACTACCACTACTTTATGCGGAACCGTTTACTGCTCCTATTCACAATTATCTCAGTTGGTTTCTACGCCTCTGGTTGTACATCTTCAAAAAATGCAACCAATTCTAGCGTTTCAAACCAAGTTAAAAAACCTAGCCCCAAGACTGGTATCAAAGCTTTTTCGAAAGTAATTAATAAAGATGCTATTTCTAGTGAGGGCGTTTTTAATGTCTACCAACAAGACAATAAGGTTTTCTATGAAATTCCAAATGACTTACTTAATAGAGATTTTTTACTCGTAAGTAGAATTGCAGAAGTCCCATCAGATTTCTTTGGATTCTTTTCTGGTGGTTCTAAAACAGGTGAGCAAGTAATCGCTTTCAGTAGACAAAAAGATCAAATTCTTATTCGTAAAAAATCTTACAGCAATGTAGCCAATGACAGCCTTCCCGTTTACAAATCAGTTCGAGCTAATAACTTCGAGCCTATTCTTGCAGCTTTCCCAATTGAAGCCTTAAGCAAAGACTCATCTGGCGTTGTTATAGATGTAACCGAATTTTATGAATCGGATGTGGAAGCCATAAGTGGCTTAGTAAGCTTTCTGCGGAAACAATACCAAGTTCGTCGCCAAGATTCTAAACGTAGTTATATTGAATCTGTAAAGAGTTTCCCAAAGAATATAGAAGTTCGACATGTAATGACTTACATGGCTGGTAATCCTCCTTCCGATCAAGAAACGGCTACTATTTCTATGATGATGAGCCAGTCTATGGTGCTACTTCCTGAAGAACCAATGCGCAAACGTTTTGCTGATTATAGAGTAGGTTGGTTTTCTGTTAAACAAATTGATTATGGATCAGATGAACAAAAAGCAGCTACCAATGAATATATCCGCCGTTGGAGATTGGAACCAAAAGATCCAGAGGCTTATGCTCGCGGTGAATTAGTTGAGCCCGTTAAGCCAATTGTATATTATTTAGATCCTGCTACACCTACCAAATACAGAAGCTACATTATTCAAGGTATTGAGGATTGGCAAGAAGCATTCGAAGCTGCTGGATTTAAAAACGCTATTATCGCTAAAGAACCACCATCTGCTGAAGAAGATCCAGATTGGAGTGCTGAAGACATTCGCTATTCTACCGTTCGTTGGGTTGCTAGCACCATCAGAAATGCAGTTGGCCCTAGTGTTTCAGATCCTCGCTCTGGTGAAATTATCGAAAGTGATATCGTTTGGTATCATAACCACATGCGCTCTTACAGAAACAGATTGATGATTGAAACTGGTGCTGCAAATCCTGCGGCTAGAAAACTAAAGTTAGACGATGACTTAATTGGCGAAACCATGCGACGTGTAATTTCTCACGAAGTTGGTCATGCACTTGGTTTGCCTCACAACATGCAATCAAGTTCTGCATATCCTGTAGATTCGCTTCGTTCTGGTAGTTTCACTCAGAAATATGGTATCGCTACAACCATTATGGAATATGCTCGCCAAAACTATGTAGCTCAGCCTGGAGACGAAGGAATTCGCTTTATTCGTCAACTTGGCCCATATGATAGCTATTCAATTAACTGGGGATACCGAGTAATTCGGGATGCTGAGACTCCTGAAGATGAGAAAGCAATTTTAGATAGCTGGATTGAAGAAAAAGCCGACGATCCAATCTATCGCTTTGCATCAAGTACTGGTTACGACCCTTCTTCTCAAACTGAAGATTTAGGAGACGATCCCGTAAAAGCGAGTACCTACGGTTTGATGAATTTGAAACGTGTAGTACCAAATTTACTAGAATGGACTTCAACGCCTGGGGAAGGTTATTCAGATTTAGAAGAAATTTATGGTGAGTTAATTGGTCAATGGTCTCGATATGCACGCCATGTGGCAACAAACGTAGGCGGTGTGTACCAAAGTAGAAAAGCATCTGATCAAGATGGCATGGTTTATACGCCAGTTTCCAAAAAAGACCAACAACGTGCAATGGACTTCCTAAATGAAAATGCTTTTAACACTCCAACATGGTTGTTAGATGCCGATATTTTACGCAGAATAGAACCAACTGGTGCCATTGATAGAATTAAGAATCTTCAATCTGGGATTCTACGCTCAACGGCAAACCCAGGAATAATGACGAGATTATCTGAGCAAGCCGCATTCAGTAGTAATGCTTACTCACTTGAAGAAATGCTCGAAGATCTGAGAAAGGGAATCTGGAGTGAGGTTTATTCTTCTGGAAATAAGAATATTGACGCTTATCGCAGAAGTTTGCAGCGCGAATACCTGAGTTTAGTCCAATCTTCTTTTGAAGACGACAGCTATAGAGGTATTGACATAAAAGATTCTGACATCCGCCCTGCGTTGAGATACGAGTTAGATGCCTTACGAAAAACAGTAGCTGGAAAAGTTAGTTCCAGAACTGATAGAGCAACTCAAGCTCATTTAAAAGATGTTCTAGAGCGTATTGATGCTATGCTAGACCCTAAATAATACTGATCTTAAAAGGCTCCTAATGGAGCCTTTTTTATTAAATACTCTGCAATCCTTTTTTAGTAATAGATATATCGTGATACAAATATGGCCCGCCAAAAGTGTGTATCACAATACACGATTTATTCTCTAAGTACTCTAATAAATTCTTAGCCTGTATTTTATCAATGCCCATTTTCTCACAGATAGAAGTTATTTCAACTACTTCTCCTACTGTATTATTGCTGCATTGAGCAAGGTGTTTAAGTAAAACCCTTGCATTTCTATTAAAATCAGCGCCGATTAGCATACATCCCTTTTCTAATTATATTGACAAGGATCCACTTCTTAGATAAAGTTATGGTTACCTAAATATGATGCTGTTATTAAGATTTCTCTTTTCTGTTTCTTTAAGATGTTCTAATCGCAATTGAAGTAGAATTAGAAGAACTTATTCTTTTATACTATTTAATTGATATGTTCCAAAAACTCACACTTCGCGGTCGAATATTTTTTATATCCTCGGGCTTAATACTGCTTGCAGTGGGTTTGATTTGGCTATTCGTTCGTCCAGAGTACAAAAAGACTATCATTTCTGAACGTACCACCATTGTGTCTCAACTTCAGGAATACACGCTCAGACAAACCGACAACACTATTAATAACTGGATAAACTCAGTTAACCGCTTAGCTGAAGATTTGGTTCTTAACCCTGGCGAAACGGAATCTTTAGTTTCAAAAGCTGTTAACTACACACCTGGGTTAATGCGAATTTTGATCACCGACATCAAAACAAAGCAGAATATTGATATTATAAGGTCTATCTACCAAACTGTCGATTTCGAAACAGCAATACCAACTTGGCGACCTTCACGAATTGACGAACAAGTAAGTATTAGTTGGATTACCGACACATCTCAACCAGTAGACTTCTTTATTGCACAACATGCTATTCAGATTGATGGCGACGTATACACACTAGACATGTACTTCGACTCCCAGAGGCTTAACGATAATCTGATTGCAATTCCATTGGGTGGAAATTACGTTGCAAATATTGTGAGTGCCGATGGAGAAAATATTGTTCCTAACAATTCTTTTACTTTCCCAAAAGAGCTCGCGGGAGAAGCTAGCTACTCCAAAGAAAAGGTAATGCCTTTAGGTGGTAAAGAATGGTTTGTTCTTTCATCAAGATTTGAGACTATCCCGTTTTGGCATGTTATTGCAGTTGAAGACAGCTTTATTTTAGAACCTGTGAACCAACTACTTCGCTTCTCTTTAATAGCAGCTTGCTCTGTGCTAGTTCTGATGCTTGGCTTCAGTTGGTATGTGAGCGACAGAATTAACCAGCCTGTGAAATCTTTACTTGCTGATGTTGACCATTTAGCTAAATTAGATTTCGAGCATTCCTTCAACTCCGTATCACTGCCAGAGTTTCAAACCATGCACGATACGTTAGAAAATATACGTCTCACATTAAAGCGTTACCGTAAACTAAATGTTGAGAAAATTATTCTGGAAGAGTGGAAAAATCGATATATGGTTACCTACTCTGATGACTTAATTGGTGTTATCAATGAGCATCAAAAATTCAGCTTTGCAAATAATCAGCTCACTCAGTTTCTTGAGTCTCTAAAAATAAACCCTACTGAGTCTACTATAACAGAAGTTTTTAGACATCCGAATTTAAAACTTAGTAAATCGAATCAATCCTTCCACTATCCAGATCCGTTTACTGTAAAGGTAGAGCAAGCAGAGTTAGTGCATATGCACACAAATGGTAATACGTATTACTATGACTGCCAACATCTTTCCATTCTTGATGAAAGCAAAACTCAGAAAGGTGCGTATCTCATTATTCATGATAAAACGGAAGATCGTTTATTAGACATCAAGCGAAATGACATGATTAATGTTATTGTGCATGAGCTAAAGAACCCAATAACGGGGGTAGTAGGCTTAACAAAGCTTATTATTGACAATCAATCGATGAATAAAGAGGAAGTTAACGTACTCCTAAAAGAAGTATTTGCCTCTGGCGAACGCATGAATGAACTAGTAAATCGTTTCTTAGAAGTTCAAAAACTAGAGGCTGGTCATACTAGTTTAGACTTTTCTTCTGTTGATGTTCTACAAGTAGTTAATGACGTGAAAATGGTTTCTAACTCGCTGCTTACTAATAAAAAAATGAAAGCGAGCATTACTTCTGTTGGTAAAAATTTCAATATTTCTGCCAATAAAGAGCTCCTTTTCGACGCAGTACAGAACCTTGTAAGCAACGCAGTTAAGTACGGTGACCCTGTTCGTACCATCCAGATTGATGTTATTTCAACTATTTCTAATGTGTCTGTAAGTGTTACCGATTATGGTTTTGGCATAAGTGTTGAAGATCAAAAGAAAGTTTTTGATAAATTCTTTAGAGTAAAATCGAATATTAAAGCGGCTAAAGAGAATGGTACTGGTCTAGGCCTTGCTTATGTTAAGGAGATTATGACCCGTCACAACGGTGATATTACTTTAGAATCAAATTCAGAGATTGGCAGTAAATTCACTATTATTTTCCCAAAGAAAAGATAAGAATAGTATATGAAGGTTTTTCTAGGAACACTTTTCCTTACATCAATATTACAGTTTAATGTCTACGCTCAAAGTGATGTTTCCTTTTCTGCTGATTTACTTCAAGAAATGGCGCAGCGCTATAGCGGGAATGCCTTAAATTGGCCTGTTTTAGTTAAGCTTGCTGACCATGACATTCCAAATAATAAATTTGTTCTTACTCCTTCTGATATAGCACAACTTAAAAACTTATCAGAGACTTCACTCATTTTTGATAAGCAACAAGGGCGCATAAAAGCTCTTATTTCCCAAGGTGCTACGGTCTTTGCAAAAAAAGAGATGGGAATTGTAAATTCTAAAGTTACCAATTACTACTCCGCTGTAAATGATGGCGATTTGGAAAAAATTCTTTCTATTGGAACTGAGCTCAAGCCTGCAACCGATTCACTGGAAGCTAGTTTAAATAGAAACAGATTAGTAAACGTACAGGCTCAATTATCTAAAAAAGAAGGTACAGTTGATAAACGAAGCGGACTGCTTTCTTCTTGGTTAGAGGCCCTTGAAGGTGATTTATTCCAAGAATCTGATGCTATTAAAACTCACATAGAAAGTTTTGCTACTCTTTCTTTTACCGATGGTAGTAATATTCTTATTGATGCATCTACTACCGCAGTAATCAGAAAGTCTAGAATTGATAGACTTAATGAAAGCTCTGATACTGAAATAACACTTGTCGAAGGTGGCTTACTCTCCAAACTATCAACTGTTGGCCGTGAAAAAAGCAATTATATTTTAAATGCCGGTGCATCTACTACCGAGTTAAAAACTCAAAATTTCTACGCTGAAAACTCTGGTGGCGATAATGTCAAACTTACCAATTACGATGGAAATGCTAGTGTTACAGCAAATGATATAACTATTACCATCAATAAAAATGAAGGGACTATCATTAGAGGCAATAATGCGCCCCTACCTCCAATTAAACTTCTTGCTGCACCCGAGTTGCAATCTGTAAAAAGAGATACCATCATTTATGCAGACAATTTCATCTACGCTTTTAAGGCTGTTCCAAAAGCTACTAAGTATCACATTCAAAGTAGCCAATCTTATAATTTCGATAAGAACGTTATAGATTCAGAAACGAATTTGACTAGAATTAAAATTGAGAAACTTCCACTAGGAACAACCTATTTAAAAGTTCAGTCAATAGATAATTTAGGACTTCGTGGCCCCTACTCTGAAACGCTCCGAGTTATTCGAAATGTTGACACAAAAGCACCTCCAATTTTCGGGGATCAACTTAAAGGCTCTATTTTATTTACTAAATCCGACAGTTTTACACTTCAAGGTGTAACTGAACCTGATGCGAAAGTAGCTTTGGATGGCAAGACTATTAACGTGAGTAAATCGGGCGCATTTACTGCGGTAATCCCAATTTTATCGGACGACCAAAGCTTTGTGATTACTTCAGTTGACAACTCAATGAATAAATCTGAAAAGAAAGTGAGACTTGTTAAACTAACTCCAGAATTTCTTTTTAATATCACGCTAAATGGCGCGAAAATTTCTAGTGAAGTTAGTTCATCTTCAACTCCTATAACTATTACAGGAAAAGCTTATCCTGAAATGGAAGTTATTATTTCTAATAATGATATTATAAAGACTGTAAAAACTGACTCTCAAGGTAGATGGGGAGTCACAATGAGTATGCAAGAAGGGAAACTTTCTATTACCTTAAAGGCTGTTAATTTCGAAGATTCTATTTCAACCAAATCATACATAGTAAAGTAACTACAACATTGGGGAAACATGATTAAACGATTCGCACTTGTCGTTTCATTACTGCTTATTGCAAAAACTGTTACCGCTCAGGAAATGTATTTTTCTATTTCTGGTAAAAGCACAGGAATTGAAAGTGGAGACACTAGGCATCAGTATGACATTTGGATAAAGCCTGAAAGTGGTGCTCAAAATGGTAGCCTTCAGATTTTTGATGCTGGTCTTGGTGGCGTAGTAGATATTATTGCGCAAAATACTCCAAATACTACTACTACTTTTCAACTATTTCCTTTCGCTTCAACATATTCTATTGCAGGCACATCAGTGCAAGCAAAAACTTCTGTACAAGAGTCCACTTCTACCTTAATAACTAAGAACGAAGAGCGCTTTAAAAATAGATGGGTTCCACTTAGTGAAATTACTTCAACTACTAATGATGGATATATCGTTAGAGTTACTGCCAATGAAGGCAATGACATTAATAGTTTTAACTTCCGCGTTGTTTCTGCAACTGGCGATGTGCTTTCAGGCACAAGTTGGAAAATTATAGCCATTGATTTATCCGTTGGACTGTACAATTCATCTACCAATAAATCATTCCAATTAAAACCTTACCTACTTAGCGATAGTAGCTCTCCAAACCTTAAGTCGAATGGTGAAGAAGATTCCAAAATTGAAAAAATGGATTCTTTTGGAGACAAGTATGAAATTAGTAATTCTAATATTCCTGCCAACCGCTTCGGTATAAAAAATAATTGGGGATTAACTATCCGAGGTTCTAAAGAGTGGTTAAACACTCTTACCGTTTATGGTGCAGATAAGCCTGTGCTCTGGCTTTTTGAACCTCTTGCTACTGATATTTTAGCTAAACCAAGTTTAGTAGTTAGCGAAACTCCATCTAACAAGTGCGTTGAAAAAGGATTCGAACTTAGTGGCACAAACCTTTCCGCATTTGATTTAAATAATGCACAATGGATTTTGAATGACGATAACGTTGGCAAAGGGAACAGACCAGTTATTCGTTTCCAAAATACTGGCAACACAGGAATGGATATTCTTATTCCAAATCAGAAAACCTATTTTCCTGAATATTGGACGTATAGAGAAAATATTTTTGTAAATACCCCGCCTATTGCTCGTTTAGATGCACCAAAATTAATCATCTCTCCTTCTGAAAAAGTAGTGCTTTCTGCAGAGAAATCTTATGATCTTGAAGGTAAGCCTATTAGTTATTCATGGTTTGTTAACGGTGCCCAACGAGGTAGTGACGCTACTTTTGAATTTTCTAATTCTATTTCTGGTCAGTATAATATATCGGTTCGAGTTTCCGATGGTGGTGTCTCATCTACATGTAGCATAGATCAGAAACAAGTTCGAATTAGAGTAAATACTCAGCCTTATGCAGAGATTGATTTACTACAAGTAATTGGAACCGATGAAGCACAGAATATTACCATCATCAACCAAAACGACTCTGATAACGATAGTTTGAGCTATAGATGGTCTGGCGATGGTATAGATGGTGAAGCGACAGGTACATCAGTTGCTGTACTACATTCTAAACCTGGTATTTACAATGTGAATTTGACTGTTAATGATGCTTCTGGTTCATCAAATGCTTCATATTCTATCTCAAAAAAATACGAGGTAAATGCAGCTCCTGTTCCTGTTTTCAGTTTAGCTGAAAAAGCTGCACCTGGCGATATTATTAAGCTAAATGCCCTTGCCTCAAGCGATGCCAATTCCGATAAAATTGACTACAAATGGTTTCTGAATAACAGCTTAATTGCAGAAGAAGCTAATACAACCTATACCATTAACGACCCAGGAACATTCGAATTCAAACTTGTGGTTAATGATGGCAGAGGAGTTTCTAACTCATCCCAGCAAATTGCAAAGAAAATCAGAATTAACTCTGCTCCTGTCCCAGTAATTTCAGCCGATAGAATAACCTCGCTTTCTACAGTAAAATTCTCGGCGCTTGAAAGCTCTGACTCCGAAACAACCATTGCATCTTATGACTGGGATTTTGGTGACGGTGACCGTGCCTCTGGTCCTAATGTTGATCATTCTTTCCAGAGAACTGGTCAGTACAGAATCTTATTAACAGTAAATGATGGCGAAGGTCTCGCGAATAGTATTAGAACTGTTGAGCACAATTTAATTATCAACCAATATCCAAAACCAGATTTCACAGCTCCGTTAGTTGTTGCCCCTGGCGAGCCCTTTAGCACTGATGGCTCATTAAGTACTGACGCCGATGGTAGCATTAGCAGTTATTTGTGGCTTGCAAATGGAATGTCGGTTGGCACATCTTCTAGTGCATCTATCACATTTAACAACATTGGTACACATAATGTATCACTTCGTGTTAAAGATGATTCGGGATATGAGTTTGCTGAAGGTATTGCTACAAAATCTGTGCGAGTTAACGCCCCTCCTGTTGCAAAATGGAAAACTATTCCAGATCAAATTGTACCAGATACAGAAATAAAATTCACAGCAGAAGACTCTTACGATCCTGATGGAATCATTAAAGAGTATTTTTGGAAATTTGCTGATGGTACTCGACTTAAAGGCAAGCAAATTCAAAGAATTTTCAGTGAAAGTGGAGTTCAGAAATTCACTTTAACCGTAGTTGATAACGACGATCTTTCGAATTCCTCTACTACCATTGAAGGCGAAACTAATGTAAACCATCAACCTTACATTGTTACAGAAACTGTAATTCGCTCCAATTCGCTTAATGTTCAATTAAACGCTGCATCAAGCTACGATTTAGATAATAACTCCTTGAGCTTTGAATGGACGTTACCCGATGGTTCTAAACGAAAAGAAGCAAGCTTTAACTGGCTAGCATCAGAGTCTGGAGTTCACTTTGTTGGCCTTACTATTGACGATGGTTTAGGTCTCAGTAATAGTAAAACAACCGAATCTATTAGAGTGCTTATAAACCGTGCAGTTAAAGCTGTTGTAGAATCTGAAATCGCTTCTTGTACTGGCCAAACCGTATTATTTAATAGTTCTCAAAGTTTTGACCCCGATGGAGATCCTTTCAGCGTTAAGTGGGATTTTGGCAATGGCGTTACTTCTGAGGAAGCTAATCCATCTTATGTTTACGAAAAGTCTGGCATATATAATGCCCAACTTACACTTGATGACGGAATTTCAACTATGAAAACGGTAGCCAAAATTCCGGTGATAATTGAAGGCTCCCCAGTGGCGAAGTTAAATATTAGCGATACCACTATTTGTGTGAACTCAAGTATTATTTTTGATGGTTCTTCAAGTACCGATCCTTCAGGAGCACTTCCCTCCTTTAGCTGGGATACTGGCGATGGTAAATCAAATACTGGGCCAAGAATAAATCACGTATTTACTGAACCTGGCGTATACAACGTTTCTCTAACCGTTGAAGGATCTGGCTCAGGCCGTTGTAGTAACATAAGTCAAACTACCGCTACTGTAAGAGTTATTGAAGGTCCTGAGGCTAATTTTGAGCTTCCAGTGTGGACAGAACCTGGCCAGACTATTACATTAGATGGTTCTGCATCAACTGCGGAGGGTGGTATCAAAACTGCAACTTGGATTATTGACGGCGAACAACTTCAAGATTCTGTTTCAGGAATTAATGGTGCTTACACCTTTAACACTCCTGGCGAGTATTTTGTAACACTCGAACTTACTACCAACTCTGGTACTTCGTGTAATACGGTTATAAAAACTAAAAGCATCAAAGTTAATGCTCCACCTGTTATTGCTTGGAACTTATCTGAAAATGTTGCTGCAGGATCAGATATCAAACTAGACGCCCTCACTTCTTCTGACCCTGACGGTTACATTAAAGAATACAAATGGTATTTAGATGATGGATTTGTAAGCTACAATGCTACGGAAATCATTAAAGCTATAACACCTGGCCAGCACAAGGTTAGTTTAGAAATTACAGACAACTCTCTAGCAAAAAATAACATGGTGGTTGCTGAGAAAACATTTTTTGCTAATAGCGCTCCTACACCGTCTATTGTTATGCCAGCAGGTGTAGTTTATCAAAATCAAACAGTTACTTTCCAAAGTGGGCTAGCTCAAGATCGAGATAACGATATGTTAAGTAGCTCATGGTTTGTTAATGGTAAAGCCGTTCCTACTCCTACTTTTAAGGCTGAAGACAAAAATGGCTACAAAATTACACTTGTTCAGAATGACGGGCGTGGTTTATCTAACTCTATAGACTCTGCTGTAGTTACCTTTACCCCAACTCCATTCCCAGTTGTTAAACCTCAAGTTCCTGGAAAAATCGTTATTGGTGGTGCTCTTACAACAGCAGATATTATGGTTCCTCAAGCTTGGAAGTTTAAGAATCAAGCAATTTATGAAGATCGCTGGATAGCTTATAGCCCTGGCGTATCAAATGTTACTTTGGCTTGGGTTCCTGCTGGACAAGAACTTACTACTCAATCTTTTCAGATTGAAGTGGTAGCACCATTACAGTTTACACAACAAGTTACACCGAAACGAGTTGCATGGAATCCTGCTAACCCTAGCTTTATACTTTCAGCCCCTGAAGTTAATAGAGACTTATCAGATGTTAGCTACACTTGGAAACAACGTGGCCAAGTAATTGGTGAAGGCCTTCAAATGGGTGTAAAACTAATTAAGGGTGAAAATAGATTTACAGTTGAGGTGGTAGATAACGCCATTCTTCAATCTAAACCTATTACTATCGACATTGTTATAGTTACTGAGTAGCTATAAGTACTTCTTAAAATTCTATAATTTCAGAAACATACCGAGCATTCTAGGCTTAGGTATGTTTCTTTCTTTTCATTTAAAAAGGTGGTAGTTTTCATAGTTCTTTAATCACTCAACAGCGATCCACTTGAAGATTATTATTATTGGTGCCGGCGAAATTGGCTATGACCTTGCTAGCGTACTATCAAAAGAAAAACATGATGTTATAGTTTTGGATCGTGAAAAAGATTGTCTTTCTCATGTCTCTGAAACTCTCGATGTTTTAGTTAAAGAAGGTAATGCCACTTCCGCAAAAGATTTAATGGACGCAGGAGTAGACACCTCTGATATCACAATTGCAGTAACTAGCGTTGATGAGGTAAACATGATTGCTTCGATGATTAGTAAAAAACTCGGGGCTAAAATGGTTATTGCTCGTGTTCGAAGTGATGAATTTTCACAACCGAACGCTCCATTAAAGCCTACCGATTTAGGGATTGATGTAATGATTCATCCCGAAATGAGTGCCGCTCAAGAAATAACTCGCCTTCTAATGCGCTCTGCAGCTAGCGATGTTATCGACCTTGCAGAAGGTCAGATGCAATTAATTGGTATCCGATTAGATAAAGACTCTCCATTAATAGGAAAATCTTTAATCGAATATGCTTCTGAGCATTCTGATATCACATTTCGAGTTGTAGCAATTGGACGACGCGGTTTAACTTTAATGCCGAAAGGTGCCGTTAAATTACAAGTATCTGACCAAGTTTTTGTATTGGCAAAAACAGAAGACATTCCTGAAATTATTAAAACCACTGGGAAAAAAGAAACCCAACTGAACCGAATTATGATTGCTGGTGGGTCTGCTATTGGTGCTATGATTGCCCGCTTGCTATGTAGTGATACTAAAAGAAATTGGTCGGTTAAATTGATTGAGCCAAACTATGATATTGCTGAAGAACTGGCTATAGAGCTTAAGAATGCTATGATTCTTCATGGTAATCCAACCGATCCCGATTTACTAGCTACTGAAGGTATTACCGATATGGATGCCTTTATTGCCGTTACTGACGATGAAGAATCCAACATTATCTCCTGCTTAATGGCGAAGCATTTAGATGTTAAGAAAACAGTTGCACTAGTTTCTAAACCAGATTTTATTCCACTTAGCCAAACGATTGGTCTTGATGCTGTTGTAAACAAAAAAGTCGCCGCTTCTAATGAAATTCATCGCTACGTTCGAAAAGGACGTGTTATTTCTGTTACAGAACTACGAGGTATTAAGGCAGAAGTTCTTGAGCTGATTGCTTCAGCAGGATCTAAGATTGTTGGTAAACGTATTCAAGATCTAAAACTACCCGATGGCTGTATTATTGGTGGAATTTTATGCGATGGTTGCGTAGAAATTGCTACAGGTTCATCCCAGATTAAAGTTAACGATCGTGTAATGGTATTTTGTTTACCAGAAGCTATTGACAAAATAACCCAACTCTTTCAATAATGGCTTTAAGCGTAATAAATGCCTTTAATAGACCCAAAATAGATTTTTTAGTAGTTCTTGGTGTGCTAGGAGCCTTTGTCTTTTTTATGGGTTTTGCACTACTATTACCTGCTATCATCGATCTTATTTATGATGAAAATACTTGGAGTGCTTTCATCATTTCAGCCGGAATTGCATTTTTAGCGGGAGGAACGCTTTGGTATTTCTTTAAACCTAAAGAAGAGTTACGTATTAGAGAAGGTTTCCTAGTTGTAAGCTTAACATGGATTGCCCTTTCATTAGTGGGTGCATTACCATTTACAATTTCTGGCATTCTCCCGAACTACACCGATGCCGTTTTTGAAACAATGAGCGGACTTTCCACCACAGGTTCCACTATTCTTGGTGGTACTACTTCCGATGGCTTTGTAAACCCATCCATCGAATCTATCCCACACAGCTTTCTCTTTTGGCGCTCACTTGCCCATTGGTTAGGTGGTATGGGTATCATCGTTCTCTCTATTGCTATTCTACCATTGTTGGGAATTGGAGGAATGCAGCTTTTTCAGGCAGAGTCGCCTGGACCAACCACCGATAAACTTACACCGCGCGTGCAAGAAACCGCAAAGTTACTTTGGGTTGTTTACGTAGCATTTACATTCCTCGAATTCCTTTTACTTTGGGCTCACCCTGCAATGGATTGGTTTGACGCCATAAATCACTCGATGGCAACATTGGCTACTGGTGGTTTTTCAACTAGAAACGCTAGTGTAGAGGCTTTTAACTCTGTGTATATCGACTGGGTAATTACGGTTTTCATGTTCATTGCTGGGATAAACTTTGCAATGCATTTTAGACTTCTAAAAGGCGATTACAAGATATTTTTGGGAAATCGTGAAATTCGTTTCTATACCTTAATCACATTGATTGGCATTGTAGGTATTACCTTTTCCCTTTGGAACTTCGATGGCTATTCGTTGATGGAAGCTCTACGATATGGTGCATTTCAAGCGGTTTCTATAATAACCACAACGGGTTTTGGAACCAACGATTATGAAGTTTGGTATTCCTTTGGAGCGTTTTTCCTATTCCTACTTTTCTTTACTGGCGGTAGCGCAGGCTCAACTGGCGGTGGTATTAAAATGATTCGATGGATGATTCTGATTCGAAATACTGGTAGAGAAATTAAACAGATCATTCACCCAAAGGCTATTCTCCCAGTTCGTATTGGTGAACAAACTATCAGTCAAAACATTCAAAGAACGGTGTTGAGCTTTTTTATCCTCTACATGTTCATCTTTGCAACAGGCGCTTTCATTATAAGCTTCTTCGGATATGATCTTATGTCGTCTATTGGAGCAAGCATCTCGGCCTTAGGTAATATTGGCCCTGGTTGGGGAGAGTTTGGCCCAACCGATAGCTTTGCAAAAATGCCTTATCTGGGAAAATGGGTTCTCATTATGCTCATGATGATTGGTCGTTTAGAAATTTTCACAGTGTTAATCATTTTCTCGCCATCTTTTTGGAGACAATAAGCTTCCTATATTTCAGCAACATTTACTTGGCTCATTTCTATTCTTTCCGATTGATAAAGTGAGCCTCTCCCCTTATCCTGTTCAGATATAATCAGCATCTTAAACCAGTTTTATAATTACTGTTCTCAATCCTATTGGTAGGAAGTCTTAGAAGTATGTATCTCAATAAAGTAAAATCTGCTCAACTCTATCCTTATTGGCTTTTACTAGTCATTGTCATTTTTTTAAGTAATTGCTCAACAGCTAATGACGATAATTCAGCAATAGATTTAGAAAATATCATTCCAAATATTGAAATTTCTACGTCTGGGAATACAATATTAGACGAACCCAAGATTAACGCTAACATCATGGTTTATGCTGATGATGTCACATTATACCAGGGCAACATCGCAATTGAAACAAGAGGTTCATCATCCATTGGTTTCCCTAAAAATTCTTACAGCTTTGAAACTCGAAATGAAAATAACGAAGACCTAGATGTCTCACTTCTAGAGTTTCCCGAAGAAGAGGATTGGATTTTAAACGGTCCTTATAGCGACAAAACGCTTATGAGAAATATGCTAATGTACGACCTCTCTCGAGATATTGATCGATATGCTAGCCGAAGCGCTTTTGTTGAACTAAGTATTAATGAAGAGCTACAAGGTGTATATATACTTTTGGAAAAGCTTAAACGCGGCCCAGACCGAATTGATATTGATAAGCTAAACCCCGATGAGAACTCTGGTGAGGACATCACTGGTGGCTATATTATAAAAATTGACAGAACGGACGGAGCTGGATCATTTTTCACCTCTTCTTTCGACCCACCTTTTGCTACAGAAGGACAAAAAATGAATTTCGTATTTGAGTATCCCGATCCTGACGAAATCACTTCACAACAGAAAAATTATATTACCAATTACATATCTAGCTTTGAATCGACACTCGCTTCAGATGATTTCGCCGACCCAGTTAACGGTTATCTAAAATACATAGATGTTTCTAGTTTTATCGATTTCTTCTTGATGAATGAACTTGCCAACAATGTTGATGCTTACCGACTTAGTACATTCATCCATAAAGAGAAAAACGAGAAGTTGGCAATGGGTCCTATTTGGGACTTTAACTACGCCCTAGGCAACGTAGACTATTGTAACTCTGGTGATACCAACGTTTGGGCGTACAAGTTTAACGAGCGCTGTGGGAATCATTACCAACAAGTGCCCTTTTGGTGGAGTAAGCTTCTACAGGACCCTGCTTTTGTAACACAACTTCAAGAACGTTGGACAAAGCTTAGAAGTAATCAGTTTTCAGAATCTAAAATTATGGCAAAGATTGATGCCTATGCAACGCTACTTCAAGAAACTGGAGCCGTTGATAAAAACTTTAGTGTTTGGGAAGTTCTTGGCGTTTACGTTCGTCCGAATAATTATGTAGGCGAAACACATCAGCAAGAAGTTGATTATTTGAAAGAATGGATTGAAAACCGATTGCTTTGGCTAGATTCATCCATTTCAAATATGTAGGGTGTTTTCTTTTTTACAGAAATGAATAAGCTTTGAGATGAACCAGTAGAATTAGTTTTGATTGCTAATCTACGAGCACACGTTTAAGTGACGAATGGTTTATTATTATAAATTTATGAACTCTGTTAGAGTCCGTTTTCAACTGTATCCCAAGTTCCTGCTTGGGATAGTAATTGGGAGCTCCTGCTCCCAATAAATTTCATAAAAGCGAACTCCCATACTTTCTAACCTATACTGATATTTATGTAATAGATTTTACTATTCAATATAAATTACAGCAGTATAAGGTTCAGCTGGATATTGACCCTTATTATAAGTTATCAAGTACTTTCCTGAATCAATTTTTATAAAGTTAAAAATTGATTTAACATAATCTGGGAGCATATATATATTAATCCAAGTATTAGATTCAGGACTATATTCTTCTAAAAAATAATTAGCCTTTCCATATTGATTTTGTTCATCATTAGAATGTGTAATAGCTACAATGTTACCTTTCTCTGTTCTTTCCAATGAGTTTGTGAAGCTACTAAAATTAATACGTTGGGTACTAAAAGTAGGAGAATTGGTTGGCTCCCAAGTGTTCAATTCTGAATCATAAATCCAAGCATTATATTTTGGAGTTGAAATATTACCACCACTAATAAAGAGAACTCTTTGCTCGTCGAGTAAAATGGAATTCATTTCAAAGAATGGTTCTGGAATACTACTCGTTGAAGACCATTTATCAGTTTGTATATTATATATTTGACAGACTGGTGACGAGTCTATTTCTATTCCCAACTGACATCCAAGAACATTTCCATTTTTAAGGGATGTAAGGGTTTCGGGTATCATTTTATTTAATGGAGAACTAATTTTTACTACTGAATTAGATTCAGGGTCGAAAATAAAGGCGAAGCTATTTAGTAATGTCCAGGTTACTTCGCCACCCGTAAAGAGAATTCTCCCATCGTTTAGGTTTGTAAAACTTATGTATCTGAAATTAGCATCTTCATGGAGGGTATTAGTTCCTATTTTTGAACATGAATTCGGTGAAATTTCACAAACATACCCTAAATTGCTTTGTTGTCGAGTGAACTTTTTGATTATAATAAAGCGATTGTTATCTATTCTATAAAAATCGTCAGATCTTACCCAGTCTTCAGTTGCTCCAAGGTCACCATAGGCTATAATATTCCATTCATTATTTTCTAAGTTTAGTTTTGTAAGAATCGGAGTTTGGCTATTGGGTCTCAAATAATGAATCATCGCACTATTCTCTCCTGTTTTCATAGAAAATGATTGTGAGGGACTTATCCTAATTTCATTTACATCTAACGAGAACTTTGGTCCTTCAATCCAGCTACTAAGTATAGTATTACTAATAAAAGAAAGTGTGTCTGCATTGTGCGATATATAATTAATCTTATAAGAATAGTTTCCCGTTTCTGGAACTGTATCTATGTAAGTTGTATCAGCATCATTACTTTCTTCATATATCAGATTAAAACTACTCTGATAAGGTGTTTTTCGAAATAATTCATACTTTTTTATTCCAATAACTTGTGGCCATGAAACTTTAATTGTATTTAAATCTAAAGCACTTACTTCAAAAGTTGAATTAAATGCTAATTTAGGATCAAAATTTTGACTAAATGGGTCATTGGGGTTAATCCTTATAATCTCGTTTGAAGTGGGGCTTTTACAATTAATTAAAAGGATTAAAAAAAATGATGTATATAAGAGAGCATTTTTAAAATTCATCAGAAATCCTTCGAGATTTTAATCCTATCATATGAAAGGTTGATTGAATTATAATCGAAGTATGAATCAAAACTCCGTGGTTTGAATAAACCTCCTTTTGGCTTTGAGATTATGCCATCGGTAAGATGTAATAGATAGGTTATAACTGTCCCAAAAACTCCCCTTTTTCTAATTTTGTAATATTTTTGAGCCTCATCAAGGCTTTCTTCGGCAAGAAGTGCATATCTAAAAATTTCATTGGTACTATTTGAACCTTTATAAGATACTCTGTATTTCATGAAATTCTTGGTAGCTTTATTAAATTTTTGATCAAACATAATGGAACTGGTTAGTAGACTGAGAAAACTGATAGCTAATATAGAGACTTTAACTTATAGCTGTTAAGCGTAGAGCCGATTTAAAATTAATACAGTTCCGAACTCTAAACGAGACCGACTTGAAACGCTTGTTGCACTTCAAACTTGAACCTAGAGCACGATGAACGTGATAAGCACGCTTACCAAAGTAATGTAAACTAATACCTTGGTTGCTAAAATAAAGTAGCCCATAAAATTTAATGAAGTATCTCCAATTTTTGTGAATTCACGTTCTCTTAAAAACTTTCTTAATCGTGGTGTATCTCCTTTAAAGTATTTTCTTTGTGAGCTACCATCATCTAGACTCCCGTATGGGGGACTATCAAGCTCTTTGTAAATAACCGGAAATTCTTCTTTAAGTTTTTTCTTAAATCCTTCTAGCATTAACAAGTGACTAAACAAAAAGATAAAACCGAAAAAAATGAGATTATTTATCATTCATTAGAATTTGGAAAGTGCCATAACGACCCCGCGTTTAAGCGGCGAGTCGAGTTAAAATTATTAAAGTTCCGAACCCTGTTCGATTCCCGCTTGAAACGCTTGTTATACGCATATTGTGAATTTCGATTCATCCTTTGGCCATTGTTCATCATATGCATAGCATTCAAGTGTTGAAATAAGTCCATCAGTTATCCAAAGCATTGCACCAGCACCTGCTGATAATTCAGGATGATCTAAATGAGCTTTTGGTACTTCCTCAATAAAGCGACTAGTTTTATTGAGCCTTGGAGCATTTTCGTTAATCTGCAAATCTGTATACAAGCCAACGCCAGTATAATCTCTTTTTTTGACAGTAGCATCTTTGAGTTGCTCAGAAATTAACTCACTTTCTGAATCACCTTTAATGAGTGCAGTAATTACAGATTTTTCGAACGTACTCAATTCCATGATTAAGCGTATAACGACCCGGCGTTTAAGTGGCGAGGGTTTTCGGTTTTTTGAAAGTAACAGAATTAATTAGTTAGCTGAAAGTTAGAAATGCGGAGCCACTACCCGAGTCCGACTTAAAACGCTTGTTATGCCAACTACTTAATATCAAGATAAGCTGCATAAGTACCTCTATCGATTTTTTGTTTTTCAATAGGGTACTCACTGTTTATATGAGGACTAAACAAGACCTCTATTTTTTCACCTCGGATTTTAAATGACATAGAACTAAAATAATAACTCACAAAATTGAAAAAATCGGTATCAAATTTTAGAGTTGAAGTAGGAGGTACATTTACTATTAAAGAATCAGAAGATAAAACCAGAGGTTCTAATTCAATATCTAATTCTTTAGAAAGTTTTTTTGAAATTGCCTTGATTTCATTCTTGTAGTAGAAATTTGGCTTCTCTTCTAAGAAATCTATTTCGTCATTAATATTAGAAGTAAAAGTAATCTCAATTTCTTGATCAGTAAGGTTTCTAAGATAATACTCGGTATTTATAGTACAGCCATTAAAAAAAATAGCAACTAATATGTATGGAACAATTTTCTTCAAAATAGAGATTATTTTGTTGGTATAACGACCCTGCGTTTAAGCGGCGAGCCGAGTTAAAATTTTGATTTCCGAACACTAAACGAGTCCGTTTGAAACGCTTGTTAGGCGAATTGTTTGACTCGTTGATTCATTTTGAATTTTAAATTTTTGAGATTCATTTCATCTAAAGCCTGTTTGATTTTATCAGTAATGAAAAATTTATTAAAACCCTCTGCTTTAAAAATTTGATGATTATCTACTGTTGATATGTCTGCATAGAAATACCAAAGATCCTCAGTAATAATGAGCAGATTAGAAGACTCAATTCCTTTTTCTCGACAGTAGACTTCTAAATCTGGTTTTTCTGAACTGTCTTCACAGCTTACAGTTGGTACAATAAACTTTGGTTCAATGTAATAGTAATTATTTTTGAAGTCTGGAGTTGTTTTAACTTGAAATTTCTCAAATTGGTTTGAACAATTCGTTTCTAAAATTTGAACAAAGTTTTCTGAAAAGAACGAAAGGGCTGTTGTACTACCTAGAACATCAGCTTCTGTGGTACCCGTTGATTTTTTAAAGACTATAGTTTCTGTCTTTACATGCTCAATAAATGTCCGTCCATCATACTCGTATTCCTCTACATCTAACCAGATATATTTATTCGCCCAGCCATGTTTCGGTGTGAAGATATTCATAGAAGTATAAGGTAATTCGCCTAACGACCCCGCGTTTAAGCGGCGAGCCGAGTTAAAATTATTAAAGTTCCGAACCCTGTTCGAGTCCGCTTGAAACGCTTGTTATGTGAAAACTGACGCCCCAAGAACTAGCGCTAAATGTGGTAAAAGCAATGCATTGTTGCAACCCGAATTTTTGGATGTTGACTGGGCAGGCTCACTCGGAATGTTCTATAAGCTTTTTGACCAACGCCCCGAGCACAAACGGATTTCTGGAATAACTTAGAATGCTGAACCTTTACGAAGATTCTTAAAAAACGACGGTGCAGATTAGGAATGAGAAAAGGACAAACCACAAACAACGGACGAATAATTTTAGTAGCAAAAAAGCGAGAAAAGGCAAAGCAGATTTACCCACAGAAAAACGAGCCTGCCCAGGCACATAACGACCCCGCGTTTAAGCGGCGAAGGGTTTTCGGTTGAATTGAAAGTAACAGAAATAATTAGTTACCTGAAAATTAAAATATGCGGAGCTTTTACCCGAGTCAGCCTTAAAACGCTTGTTAGGCAACATTTGCCCCCTTTTGTTTTGAATTAAGTTTTTCGCTGATGGAACCTACAACGTAGAAAATTACTGAAACAAAAATTGCAGGAATGAAGCTTGTTAAAAAAGAAAAATTTCTACCAACATCATTGGTTAGTCTAAACATAGCCTCTTTTTGTTCAGGAGTTATCTCACTTCCACTAAAAAAACCGTCCTTATTTAAATCAAAACTATTCAAATGCCATTGATAATAGATGTCAACAAAAAGTGCTGAACCAATGAAATAAAGATAGACTACTATGAAAACCACAAAACTTGTCCAAAACCACTTAAGATACTTTTGCTTAAACAGCACTTTTCTTTTTAATACAACAATGACGAGAATAGAAATTCCGATTATAAAAGGGACAAGCAAATGATATGGAATACTAACTGGTGACATTGACATGTTGCCTAACATTATATTATTCGAACAAGGATTTTGGTGTTTTGTACGGATAAAATCCGAAATAACATCTTTAAACAGCGTACGCTTATATTTTAAGATGTTATCAGAACTAATTTGCTCATTCTAGTTCGTATAATATCCACAGAAATTGTACGAACTTCCTCGTCCATTGGACTAAATATAGTCATTCAAATCATAAAGACAAGTGATAACGGGTAAACCCAGTTAAAATAATACACATCTGAACCCGCTCCCTTTGAGGATTCGGGGAGCCAACTTAAATCTGATAGTATTTATTAATCAAAACTTAATCAGATCTTTATCTTCCATCCATTGAATGAGTGCTGGTAAGAATGTAATAGATGTTAACAAGGTCATTCCAATTCCAACTACAGCCATTACTCCTAATGATTGTAAGCCTGGGTGATTTGTGAAGAGTAAGCCCGCAAAACCAAGCATCGTTGTTACCGAACCCATGGTAATGTGTTGCCCTGTACTTGAAAGTACTTTCCACATCGAGTTTCTACCCTCTTCTCTATATCTGTGTGCTAAATGCACTCCGCTATCCTCGCCAATACCTAAAATTGCGGGTAAAACTACGAGGTTGTAAAAATTGAATTGTAGCCCAAATAACATCATTATTCCAAATAGCCAAAGTAAGCCAACAAAAAGTGGTAGCATGGCAATCATAGACCATCTGAATGATCTAAAAGTGAATAACATAAAGATATAAATGAAAATAAAAGTAGCACCAACCATATACGGACTCTCTGTTCTCATTAAATCCAACATAGAAGCTGCTACAATTGATGTACTAGCGGCGTAGTATGCCTTACCATTATCTAGCACTACTTCGCCAATCGAGTCCTTAAAAGCGATAGATCTTCTGCCATCTGCTAAACTTCCTTCAGGATAGATAATCACAAAACGTCCAACTTCTCCGTCTTTGGTTATAAAACGGGATTTTAGATAGTCTGGAATGTCTCCAATATTTAATGGCTTTGTTGTTTTAGATGCTCTTCGCAGTTTATCCAGCTCTTCATCTTTCTTACCAATAATAAACGGATCTTTAAGAAGTTCTCGAATCTTGGCTATGGATTCTAGCTTAGCATCTGCCTCTTCTTTACTCGAAGGAAAACGTTCCTGTAAAGCCTCAACACTTTGGATAGTCTGGTTACCACTCTCTTTCTCGAATGCAATCTTTTTGTTAATTGCGGTAAGAAGCTCATCAACTTCCCCATCATTTTCTGCAATTATGTAGGCCGGATTTCTTTTGTCAGAATCCCCTACTTGTCCCGAAAGTTTTTTAAAGGCTTCATATTTTGGAAATGTAGGTTCTAGTTTACCAAAATCGTATTGGAACTGTAAATTCCCACTAAACCCAATTACTAGAGCCGAAATAGTTAAACCAACCACTACAATTGTTCTTGCAAAGGGATATCTATGAACAGTAACAGATTCTTGAGGCTCATTTTTAGTAAATAGAATCCAATTCCATCTCTCAAAAATTACAAGTAAGGATGGAAGTACATAGAGCATTGCTAAAAAGGCAAGAATAATTCCCGTACCAGATATGAACCCAAATTCAGAGAACCCTCTAAACTCCGCAATCATCAGAATAAATAGCGCAGCAGCTGTAGTAATTGCACTAACAAAAATAGCTTCGCCAGTCTTCTCATTGGTCTCATAAATAGCCTCTTCTACGCTCAAACCAGAAGAACGTAGTTCGATGTATCTTGCGTAATAATGAATACCATAATCAATACCTAAGCCAAAAAGAATCACAAATAACACTGAGGTCATGGTATTCAACATTCCTAAATAGAAATAGGTAATCCCAAAGGTCCACAGTAAACTAATAATAAGTGGGATGCCTATAATTAAAACAGGAACCGGAATTCGAATAACGTGGCTCCAGATGGTGTGTCCCTCACTTTCACCATTTCGGTAATGAAGGTATTTCTTGATAAAGAAATAAAGCATTACTAAAAGAATTACACTACTTATACCTGATGCAAAGCTTCCAATTACATCATTCATAATAGAGGTCAGTTCTTCGAGATGTCGCTCTAAGCGCCCACCAAATTTAACTTCCATATCAGGGTGAAATGATGCTGGGTTGATTGCCGTTACAAGTGAATCATAAACCACGAACATATCTTCTAGATAACGGATGTCACTTTTAGAACCCGTTGGGAAAAACTTTAACACCATGATAGTGCTGTCAGCATTGATCGGATATTCTGAAGGAACTAGAACGTCATAACTTTCTTTAAATTTATCAGATTTATCTTCTTCTGGTTCTTCTTCATCATCAAAGTCATCACCAAAATCTAACAAAAAAGGATTCGCATCCTCTTTTGCTTTTGTAATCTCATCCTTTAACCATGAAGTTATTTCACCAATTTCTTCATTACTAGCTAAGTAAAGCGCGTTGTCTTTAAGTATCTCTGTATTCTTTCTAAACTCTGCTCGTTTGAAATACTTATCGTTATATCGAGCATAAGTTAGCTCTAGAGTTTTGGGGATTAAGGCTTCGGCAAAAGCTTTGTTGGCCTCAAAGCTTGGAGATTTAATAACCACCTGCATTTCTGTTTCGCCACCTACTTGATTTTTCAAATCTTCAAGCGCCAATACATTTGGGTTATCCGCAGGAAGTAAATTTGCAATATCGGTGTCGACTTTTAGCTTGGCAGCATAAAAACCACTTATTATTGCTAGAATTAGTGAAATACCCAATACTAAAAACGGGTATTTTATGTTTAACTTAAGGAGTGGGCGAAATAAATTTAAAAGCTTCTTCATCTACTAGGTTTTATGAACGGCAAGTATAAGAAATTTAGACATTCTTTACTTTGATACATACTATAATCATTATCAATAGTATTTATTATTTAATCTCTCGAAACAATTTTAGTATTACAACATTAATATATTACCAACTATTCATCACCTCAATTAATCGTTATATGATTTATAGAGTTTCTATTTCTCTTATTTTATTGATTATTCTATTCTTGAATCCACAATATGTTATAAGTCAAGACTATGTTTCCGTACCAAATGGCAATATAGAATATATTGACAGTGACAATATTAAACAGCATGAGAAGAAAGGTGGTTACTACAATGAATTTTGGAATTATCATATTGCACTAGACAACGGATCTGAAATCTATCTAAACTATTCTATAACTCATTATGGGGGCGTTAGAGATGCTGTAAGTGGTGCCCGTTTTTCTCTTATCAATTGGAATGGTAAAAACTACGATGCTGCTAGAGAATACAATCTTGACAAATTTAATTTTGACGAGAACTCCTATAAATTCGATTTGAATCCTGAAAGAGGTATTTGGTTTGAAGGCCGCTTGCCAAATCAACATCTCATTAACTTCAATACCAAAAAGAATGGCACCCTTTTTGATATCAAATTGGATTTCACAGATATAAAACCAGGCTTTACTTGGGGTAATGGGAAATTCTCGCTAGGCAATGATGATGAAGCTGGTTTATTCACCCCTATCCCTTTTGCTCGTGTATCAGGCTTTGTAGCTCTAAATGGAGATACTGTAAAAGTTACTGGCACAGCGTCTATGAATCAAACTTACCAAACTAATGTTGGAACAAAACTCTTTCAAGATAGTTTTCGTTTTTATTCTCAAAACGATGGGAAAATAAGTGCTGGATATTTCCTTATCCCAAAAGACAGCCAGAGCGAAGTTGTAGGCTACGCGTACGAAATCAATAATTCGGAATTTGTATTGAAAAAACCAGTTTCTCTTGAAAGGCTCGATTCAGAAAAATTCCTTGGTGAGAAAATCTATAGCAAAATTAAAATTTGCTATCTAGAACAGCCTTGTGAAGTCATTACCATAAACGAAATGAATGAGAAAATCTCAATGTTAGATGAACTTGGTGGCTTTAAAAAGATGCTAGCAAAGAGGTTTCTTGGTGGAGATATTATTGAACTAAGGGGCTCAGCACTGATTAATAATAAATTTCCTGTGTTTTATAGCACAACGCTCTTGGATTAGTTATCTAATCCAAGAACCTTTTCTGCGTATGCCAACATTTCAGGAGTATCCACGTCTTGCCAAAAACCATCACCGATATCAACGGTGACCATTCTACCTGTGCTAGATAACTCTTGAACTCCATCTGAGATAGATGTATCGCCATGTAATTTGTAATACTTGTTTAAAGACACTAATAAGCCTTTTGTGCATACAAATACACCTGTATCGATACAGTTATAATCTGTTATTTGCTTTCCAATAGAGACAATTCTTCCATCATCAGACAATACTTTGGTAGCATCATCCATATCAAAGATGGTGTCGATTTTGTAATCAACTAAAAGAGCAGCGCCTTGTTCTGCCGGTATATAATTACCTGCAATTTCCATTAGCGAATCGCCAAGTATATGATCAGCCATCGTCATGATAAAAGTATCCGTAAGAACGGTTTCTGCTGCAAGAACAGAAACCCCATTACTTAACTCAAATTGGCTATTGAAAACAAACTCTAAAGGAATATTACCTTCATATTTGGTTAAAATAGCTTCTTCTATTTCTTTATATCCATGACCTAGCACAATTACAATTCCAGAACACCCTGCCTTCTCAAGACTTTCAATTGTCCTAAAAATTAGAGGTTTTCCAGCAATGGGAGTAAGTGGTTTAAAATCGGTAACAACACTTACTCCTTCTAGCCTAGAACCATAACCTGCTGCAAGAATGAGGCCTTTTCTATGTGAACTTTCCTGCATGTATTAGCTTAACGCTTCTTCTTCAAAATTCTCAGAAAGATGTGTAACAGGCTTTTCACCACCTAACACTCTTAGAGTATTTTTAAGACGGAAATGCTGAATAAAGATGTCATTCTCTTGAATATGTCCAACTTTTACGTGTGGGCTCTTAAAGTAAAATGATAACCACTCTTGAATACCAGCTTTGTTAGCTCTTTTTGCCATATCAAGGAATAAAGCTAAATCGAGTACAATAGGAGCTGCTAGAATGGAGTCACGGCAAAGAAAATCTACTTTAATTTGCATGTCATATCCCATCCAACCAAAGATGTCAATATTATCCCAACCTTCTTTAGCATCGCCTCTTGGCGGATAATAGTTGATGCGTACTTTGTGATACAAATCTTTGTATAAATCAGGATACACATCTGGTTGTAAAATAGAATCTAATACACCAGACTTTGTTACTTCTTTAGACTTGAAACTATCCGGATCGTCTAATACTTCGCCGTCTCTATTTCCTAAAATATTAGTAGAGAACCAGCCTCTGATACCTAACATTCTTGTTTTAAGGCCTGGAGCTAAGATGGTTTTCATCAAGGTTTGCCCAGTTTTAAAATCTTTACCAGCAATAGGTACACCTTCTTGTTCAGCAAGTTGCTCAAGAGCTGGGAAATCTGCAGATAAATTCGGAGCACCATTAGCATATGGTACGCCTTCTTTAATTGCTGCATAAGCATACAACTGAGACGGTGCAATAGCTTCGTCGTTGTTTCTTAGGCCCTCTTCAAAAGCTTCGATAGAATCATGGCACGCAGCTGGACGTAAGTAAATCTCAGTTGATCCACACCATACCATTACTGCTCGAGAAGCACCTGTTTCTTTTATTTTGTTTCGAATATCTTCACGAAGCGCGTTAGCTAACTCCATTTTATTATCGATATTCTTAACATTAGTACCTGAAAGCAGCTTTACAAATCGTTGGTCAAAAGCAGCCGGCATTGGAATTATCTTTTCCAATTCTTCTTTTAGCGGCTCAAGATGTTGAGGTTTTAAAACATCCGCTCTTTTTGCTGCTTCATAGGCATTATCACCAACAACATCCCAACCAGCAAAAACAATATCGTCGAGGTTTGGAAGCTTTAGAAAATCTTTAATTAACGGATTTCTATTCTCCGAACGCGCCCCTAATCGTATAGCTTGCATTTGCGTGAGCGAGCCAAAAGGTTTTGAAAGATTATTTCGAGCTGAGATTACTCCCGCGATAAATGTTGTTCCTACGGCTCCCATTCCTGGTGTTAATACCAAGAGTTTGCCTTCATGAGGTTTGATTTGAGACATTATTTTATTAATAAACTGTTCAGAGAAATTCTATTTTTAATCCTCCAAATCTAAGGATTTTTACACTCAATATGAACTTAAAGTAATACTATCTTAAACTTGTTTCGTTTACTTGATCTTGGATGGCTTGCCAAATTCTCTCGCAGTTTTTACCATCGGCCCCAAGCATATATTTGTCTAAGAATTGTTGCGACTTTTCTTTGCAACAGTTAGGATCTTCAAAAGCTTGCTCTAATTGTTCTATTAGCATAGGGAAGTTTTCAGCTAACAACCCTCCATTCTCTTGTGGTGGCAATTTCCAGATGTATTTTACCGAATCGACTTTTTTTCCTCTTACTCCAACAACAGTACTTTGTCTCCAATAAAATTCTTCGTCTTCACTTTTTACAGGATAAATGTGGATGGTTGGTCTCAGTGTTGCATAAAATAGATTGGCAATGCTACTGAAATTCGTAATCAAAATATCCGATGCCATTAAATCTGCTAGATTGTCCGGATTTTTATCCTTGAATTTGAGCATGACACTAGGATGCTTTTCAGAAAGTTCTTCCAAAAATCGAACATACTCTTTATCAAATCGATAAGAATCGTGGAGCCTTAAAATAACGTTAGCGTCGTATTCGTCAATTTTATTGAATAAAGCTTCAAACAATTCTTTGTCTTTTCCCCAATGCGCAAACACTTCACCATAATGCCATGTGGGAGCAATTAAAACCGTTTTCCGATTTACAATATCGAATGGATAATATGGCTGAAGTTCTTCTTTTGAAACTGGATTTCGTAATAAGTCATGGCTTGCAGCGCCTAAAATTCTACAATTATCAGGATGAAACCCACTTACTTTAGTACGATGTTCAAAATCCCACTGCCCAAAACATTGCCATACAAAATTTAGGTTTGGTACCAGCGCACTTCCCCAAGCAGTTTTGATAGCTCGATGTAGCCAGCTGAACTCTTCCATATCGTTTGGCCCTTTCCATCCAAAGCCATGCCATAGCATAAAACCTTTAGGTGATTGAGCTTTTAATGGCAGTTTATTGTCCATTATTGTTATATCTGGGGTAAAACCTGAAGGTTTAAAAATATAACTAAGTAGCTTTTTTCTAATTAACTCGGCCTGTAAAGGAAAGATGTTAAAAATAGCCTCTTCTTCAAATTTCTCAGGATCTTTAAGCAATATTTTTACAGTCACGCCTGGTATCTTATCCAAATAGTGGGTAAGCCAATATAGATCTGCACCAAAAGTTGTTGCTTTAATCAGAATTTTCATTAAAGAAGGTATCGTGGATATATTCAATTTTCGGGCGCAAATATACAGTATTTAACAGTTAAAATATAAACTCCTTTTGTAAAGCCTTTTTTTATCTTTAGGCTAACACTTTTTAAATACACAATAATTGATGGCAACTACAAGAAACATTGCTTTATTCTCAACCAGCTTTTTAGCTTATTCTCAAACGTTTATCTATGACGAGATAAAAGCACATTCTGAGAATTATAATATCGAGGTTTTTTGTAAGAATAGGATGAATGAAACAAGGTTCCCTTACTCGAACTTTCATTGTCCAAAAAATAAATTGTCGAAAATGTTTTACGAGAACGCTGGTTTTTGGCCACCGTTTTCAAAAGTATTTAAAGAGAATAAATTTGATCTAATTCATGCTCATTTTGGTACGGGCGCAGTCTACGCTCTCCATTACGCTAAAAAGTTTAATATCCCATTAGTGGTTACCTTCCACGGAAATGATGTAGCATGTTTATTTGGCCCTGGAAGAAAGCACCCTTCTCAGTGGCGTTATAACATTCTTATAAAAAAAATCATTGCTCAAATGAGCCTTGGCTTAGTAGTTAGTAAAGAATTAATGGAGCTGCTAAAAAATATAGGATGCCCAGAAGAAAAAATGCAGCATTTCCGGTTGGGAATTGACACTTCTGCTTTTAAACCCACATCAAAAGAGAAAAGCTATATTACAAATTTTCTGCTCATTGGGCGTTTTACAGAAAAAAAAGGGCACATTTATGCACTAAGAGCATTTAAAAAAGTTATCAATCAAGCGCATAAAGCTACACTAACTTTTATTGGCGATGGAGACTTACTCACTGAATGCAAACAATTTGTTTCCGATAATAAACTCACTGATTCAGTCATATTTAGCGGCGTTTTGCCTTCAGAAGAAATTGCAGCAAAACTAAATTCCACACATGTGCTTTTAGTACCTAGTGTTGTTGCCTCAAATTTTGACAGAGAAGGTTTGCCAACCGTAATTAAAGAAGCCATGGCGGTAGAAGTTCCAGTAATAGGAACGTATCATGCTGGTATTCCTGAGCTAATTACAGACAGCGAAAATGGGCTTTTAGTACCTGAACGAGATATTAATAGCCTAGCTGAAAAAATGATCTTACTTATCCAAAACCCAAGCCTTATTAAAGAATTTGGGAGTAATGGGAGAAAACGAATAATTGCTGATTTTGATATTAATAAAGAGGTTTCCTTACTTGAAAAATACTACGAACAAGTGATTAGCGAGATTCAATGAGCGTAGGTAAAGAACTTAGAGCGGGCGCTCTTGTCAATTTATTTGGCGTTATTGGAAAGATGGCAGCGCCGATTCTTCTAGTGGTTGTTAACCGTTTATATGGAACCGATATTTTCGGACTTTTTATTACCGCTAACATCGCAATTGAAATCATCATCGCATTTCTAACTTCTGGTTTCAAAGATGGCGCTATGATTTTCGTATCGCGCTATGCGGATGATGATGAGCACGACAACCTATACATTTCCTTAGCTAACGCTTTTAGTTGGAGTATTGGAATCTCCATCATTGTCCTAATCATATCTATAATTTTTGGGGACGATTTCCTCCATATCGCTTACAAAGAAGAATTTAATACAGGGCTAAGCATCATGTTTAAATATATGATACTAGCCATTCCTTTTATGGCCTTCGAGCGTATTGTACTTGCAGCCACACAAGGCTTAAAAATCATGAAGTACGATGCTATTAGCAATGGTTGGTTGCGTCCAATCTCACTATTAATTACTTCCATATTTTTCTGGACATTAGAACCAGGGGCTTTGGGGATGGCTCTCGCCTACTTTACATCTCAGATGTTACTCTTTTGTATCTCTGTTTATTATTTCACCCGTGAGTTAAGCTGGACTAAACTATTTCGTGCTTTTCTAAGGTTTAAAATTAATACCGAGTTATTGGATTTCGCAATTCCTCAAAGCATTAATATGACACTTAATCGCTTTATTACTGGTATTGATATTTTGATGTTGCCTTTATTCGGAGTGAGCCCTACTGTGGTAGGTTTCTACGGTGCGGGTTCCATGATTATTAGAGAAATACGATCAATAAAAATGGTTTTCTCTACTGCTTTTGCCCCTTTTATAGTTCGCTTACACAAGGAACAGAAGTTTGAAGAGCTTTCTCATCACTTTTCAAAAACTATAGGATGGATTGCTACTTTAGCTATTCCTGTAATACTGCTCATTACTATTTTTAAATCACAAATTTTGGGCATAATTCATCCAGACTATACCGATAATACTACTTTTATGTTTTTCCTACTGCCAATTCCTTATCTATTCTGTTCTTTCAGTTTGGCTGGCAATGTGGTTGCTATGACTGGTCATTCTCGCTTAACTCTTATGAACAGCATCATTGTAGCATCTACTAACATTATTCTAAACATACTCCTAATACCACCTTTTGGGCTGGTTGGAGCTGCAATTGCCTCAACTATTGCGATGCTAATCCTAAATATTTTTGAAGTTATTGAAGCAAGACTTGTGGCTCAAACTACAATCTATTTCAAAGATGTTATCCGTCCACACCTTTCTGGGCTAGCGGCTGGTTCTTTTCTCGCTTTCGCACTAATTAACATCCCTTGGTTTACGTCAACCTTTATTGCACAAATTGTGCTTGCGGGAATCACACTCAGTATTTTTGCATTAGGGGTAGGGAAAAATCTGATCTCGAAAGTAAAAACTAAGCTTACTTCGAGTTAGTAGGTTTAAACGTTACACCTAGTTGCAGTCCAAAACTATTCGGATACAAGCTTCCTCTATCTAATGCTACTTTACTTAATACACTAAATCTAGAATCACTTTTAGGCGTATATACCACCAAAGCTACCATTGAAGTTTGGCGTTTGGGAGGACTAAACTCATAAGAGAATCCATTAGCATTGGCATAATCACGATCTCTATAGTTTCCATAATTATTGGAAGTGGAAATTTTTAAGCTATATCTAAAGTTCGAGTTGTAACTTCCCCCAATACCAATATGATGAACAACGACTCTATTATTTTCAAAATAGAAATTGTTCGTGGCCCTACCTTTTGAACTAGTAAAAAATGGTGTCCCAACCGATCTTTGGTGATAAGACCAACCAGTTAAATAAACAGAGTGATTATAATAATTGTCTTGTCCACCAGGACCTCCTCTTGTGCCATCAGCAGCTAAAGGCCCACTTTGGTCTTTTGAATATATATGCTCGTAAACAAAGGAATCAATCAATAGAGTTTTTTTAAGTTTAACAGCAACACCAAATAATCCGTCGGTATAGTTCTTTAAAGTCAAACCGTCTTTATCCTCGAAAAAATTCTGCCAATATACTTCTGCTTTATATTTGTTTGTATTCCAATTAACACCTCCATCATAGTTCCCAAATTGATCTCCAAGTTTATAATCTTGATCAAGGGCTGGTGCATTACTTCCTCCTTCTTTCGAAAAAACGATACGGAAAAAGTCATCTAACGAGCTTGGTAATTTACCATAAGTAGGATTTATTGAACGACCACCCCAAAAAGCATAGCGTTGTAAACCTAAATAAACATTGAATTTTGAAAACTGTAATTTCCCATAAAGGCTGCTTTCATGCAAAAAAGGTTTAGAAACCGCTCTATCTCCATCTACTACTCCGTGTGCAAATGTTCCTTTGATTTGCAGAATATCGCTAGTAAATGGAAATGAGATGTAATCACTTTTAAGCATCACCCTAGGAATAGGTACTGCGTTTTGGCTCATGGTTAAACTACCCGTTGATAGTTCTTCGAGCTGTTGATTACGCCCAAAATGAAAGCGCCCACCAATAAGTTGAAACTTCCCTACCTGGATAGAAGCATTAGCTAAAGGAGCAAAAAAAGTGCTCTTGTCTGAAATTCTTGAGACTAGATTAAGTTCAGAACCAATGCTTATTAAAGAATTAATTTCGTAAAAAACATTCGATTTAAATTCACCAATGGTATTAATTCCTTTGCCCTCTATTTTGCCAAACTCATTACTTTGAATCCAAAATGGGGTATCTTTTGATAGAATAGAATGTAAGCCAAACTCATAATTCACCTCTTGTGAATAACTCAATGGCACAAAGCTTATGGTGATAAGTAGTATAAATACTAATTTTTGCATTATTCTTATCTCAATCAAGAAAGGTCTTTTAGTCTGTTTTGTAGGAATGAAGTAATCAATTGTCCTCTATTTTCCCAAGTCAATATATCCATCTCTTCTTTAGCTTTTTCACCTAATGTAATTCTAAGGTTCATATCAGAAATTAGTTCTTTTAAACCATTTTTCTCGTCTTCAAAAGAATCTGGTTGAACTAAAAAAGCATTTTCTGAATGAGTTAAGACTTCTTTAACATCGTCAATATCAGGTCCGAGTATTGCAGTACCACTAGCTTTGTACATAAATGTTTTTAGTGGTAAAACGGTATTGCCAGCTTTCTCTCTAGCCATTAATGATGTTGGAATGTACAGCACATCAGAAGCTCGAAGGATTTGGAATAACTCTCTCCTATCAAGCCATCCAACTAATTTAATATTATCAAGATTTCGAGCTTCATTCTCAACGTCTCCTTCTCCTTCTCCCTCAACTCCAATTATAACAAATAAGACCTCCGGAAATACTTGTGCTAGTTTAATCAAACGAAATAAACCTTTCTGTGGAGAAACTCGCCCAGAATAAGTGACTATAAACTTATCTTTGGGTAAATCGTATTTTTCTCTAATCTGAACTAGTGATAATCCCTCGATATAAAAATCTTTACTGTCAAAGGCGTTGTGTGCTACTAATAAACTCTGCTCAGTAAATCCAACACTCTTGAAGCTTTCCCCTGCAAATTTTGAATGAAGTATAATGCCTAATAATTGATTTTTTTTTGCGAGTCTTTGAAAGAATTTCTTTGCAAATATATTCCTTGAAGGCCAAGGTCTGTACGATTCAAATGCTACAGGAATGTTAGTACGAAAAAGTACCATCATCAGTACAGGGATATTCCGAGTTATAACAACGTCTGGTTTTGATTGTTTTAGAAATTTAATTGAAGACCAGGCAAACAAAATTTTCTCAATTCCTCTAATACTACTAAACCAGTAAGAAACAAACTCTAAATTAAACTTTCCCTTTGTTTTATAATATGCATTGAGCTCATTAATGCTAAGGCTTGAACTACTTTTATACTTCGATGATACAAGGGTAATCTGATTTGAAACTGCAAGCCCAGATAAAGACGATACTATTTGTTCAGAATCAGCGGAGGTTCTTGGAAAAAACTGATCTGACAAGAAATATATATTCATTTATACCTTACTATAATCTTTAAGCTTTGCACCAAGTACTTTATATATTATCCATAAAACCATAAAAGGATAGAGTGCTTTTTTATTAGGATGAAATTTAAAAATAATGTTCTTCATGTAAGAATAGTGGTTGTTCCAACTTCTTTTCATACTAAACTTTCTTTTCCCCATCCCGCCATCAATATCCATTCTCCGGATCAAAGCTGGTTCTATCTTAAAATCTAAACGGTATCCATTCTTAAGATGTTTATGCAGTTTAAAGGCAAATGAATGCTCATCTTGATTGACTACATTTGTTTCCCATAAACCAACTTTTAAAACCCAATCTCTTCTAATAGAGGAGTTTGTACCATGGAGCCACCCAACGTTATCTACGTTTTCATCAAATTGGGCAAAAGTATATGGAAATTTCAACCAGTTATAAGACATACAACACATTCTTATAAAGTACCTCATTGATTGAGCATACGTACACTGATGATTTTTTCCTTGAAATATATGCCTCCCTGTAAAACCAACTAAGTATTCATCATTATAGGCTTCTACATGCTGCTTTATCCATTGATTATTAACCGGTAAATCATCGTCATCAACAAAAAGTAGAATTTCTCCTGAAGCGTTAAGTACACCTTCATTCCTAGCTTTTGGCCCCGCTAATGGTTCGAACTTTAGTAGGGTAATTCTAGAATCTTTAGAAAGCTCTAAAAGCTTATTCCAATCTTTTTGCTCGTATTTAGTAGATTGCTCAACAATTATTACTTCGTAAGAATCATAGTCTTGACTGAGCAAATTGTCTACTAATTCACATAAAGCATGTACCCTATTGTACGACCGAACAATTATTGAAGCTTGAACTTGCACTAAGCTCTAGCAGCGCGTTTTCTTAGGCTTTCGAGTAAAGAGGCAAACCCTTTTCTACTAATGATTCTTTGAAATTGGCGGTTGTACGCTTCAGCAGTAGACACATCATCGATAATCATATCAGTAATTACCCATTCTTTCCCTTCTAAGGCCATTGAGTAATTAACAGGAGTTCTTACATCGTCTAACTCGGCATATGTGCTTACATCGGCGTTATCGTCTTTTACAATAATATCTTTATATGTTACTTTAGCTCTATAAATATCTAATTTATTTAAAGACTGATCGCGAACTATTGTAGCAAATAGTTCTACAAACTCTTCTCTCTCTTTCACTTCAATAGTATCGTAAGTAGCTTCGAGAGCAAATTTTGCCATTGCTCTAAAATCAATTATTCCGTTAACGATATCTTTTAATTTATCTCGTTGTGCATCGGTATACTCTGAGTCCTTTGGACCAAGAAGAGTTTTAATCTCCAGGTCTCTTTGCTCAAGCATTTTCTCAATGTCTTGTTTTGGTGTTTGAGCCTGTACAAAGGGCGAAGCCAAAACCATTAATAACATCCCGAATATTATTTTTGAAAATTTCATAGTATTAATTTTTTATCGTTGAACCTGTTAACGGTAATCCTGCCGATATATTTAATTTCACCACTGAAGAATTAAAATCAAAGATAGACTCTTTTTCCTTTAGCCTAAGTTCGAGCTCCATTTTCATTGCGTCAATTAAATCTTTCACTTCACCTATACCAAAATCGTAATCAAGTTGTTCCATCGTAAGCCACTCTTTTGTAGTAACTAATGCTTCATTAGTTTTCTGAACTCTAGTTTCATCAATAGTGGCATTTTTATAAGCTTCAATAACTTGTAGGATAATACCATCGTGAGCTGCTTGTCTTAAGCTACTAATTTTACGCAACTCAATCTTACTTCGTTCTACACTTGTGTTCGCTTGGAAAAAATTAAGATTTTGACGAATTGTAAAACCTAGAGCTGTATTAAATGTGTTTTCAGGTGTACTTATAAATGGATTTGGTTGGCGTGGTCGAATCGGAGTTGATGCAAGCGTAGTTGTAAAACCAAAGTACAAACCAGGTAAGTTCTGAGCTTTTAAAGAAGATATATAAGTTTGCATAGCTTCCTTGCCATAATCAAGACCGCGCAGTTCTGGCCTATTTATAGATGCGCTATTTTGATAGTAATTCAAACCTAGTAAATCTACAGAAACAGGGTCAAGATATTTTGTTTGAGGCTCATAGATTGTGTTTTGCTCATTTCTAAGTGCATACTTCCATGCAGACTTTACAAACTCCAAGCTTTGATACACTTCTACTTTCTGAATCTCGAATTGGGATTTAAATACTTTAAATTTAAAAATATCACTTTCGTCCGTTTCCGCATCATCTTGTCTTTTGTTTAAAGCACGCTCAATCTGGCCAACTTTGTCATCAGCGTCTTTTATTAACCGTTCTATTTCCAGCGCTAATACATAGCTGTAATACAATTGATGTAATTTAAGCTCAAAATCTTGTTTAGAAGCTTGAAATTCTTGTTGAGCAGCCTTTACGCCAATTTGTGCGGCATTCACAGCCTTATTTATTGCACCCCATGTAAAAACGGGCTGTACACCTGAAACACGAAGTCTTGTAAAAACTCCAACTTTATCCCAATCGTTTATTGCATCTGGATCTAAATATATTTCTTCTTCTGGATAATTATTAGGAGATGTAACACCTGGCACTAAAGAATGTTCAGATTGAAAAGAAAGTTTAGGCAAAAAACGTTGATCTTTAGCCTGCTCAACACGATTATTGGCTAAATTAACTTTAGATTTTTCGTAATCAATCTGGCCTGAATTAGCAATCGCTTTGTCCACAAACTCTTCAAAAGAAATTTTAAGAGTATCTTGGGAGTGGATAGTTGGGGAACAAAGTAAAATAAGTGGGACAAGGATACTAAGTATTTTCATATCTAATTTAATGATTTTAAAGAACCAGTAACGAAATAATTCACCATTTATTTAAAACACAAATAGCCCCATAAGGGGCTATTTGTTTTGCGGAGAGTGAGGGATTCGAACCCCCGGAGACTTGCGCCTCAACGGTTTTCAAGACCGCCGCATTCGACCACTCTGCCAACTCTCCGTTATTTTTAATCGCCACTAAGTGCTTGCGCACCAGATACGATTTCTGAAATCTCAGTAGTAATGGCACTTTGTCGAGCTTGGTTGTATTTAAGCTTCAAAGTACGTTCTAATTCTTTTGCATTTTCAGTAGCGCTATCCATTGCTGTCATACGAGCGCCTTGTTCCGATGCATTCGATTCAAGTATTGATTTCCATATTTGCATGTTTAAATGCAGTGGAAGTAACCTGTCTAAAATCGCTTTTGAATTAGGCTCGTAAATATAATCATTAACATCATTAGAAGCACTATCAGATTTAACAGAAATTAAAGAATTTGGATCTATTGGAAGAACTTTTTCTACTTTTCTGTTCTGAGCTATAACAGACTTAAACTCATTAAATGCAATAAATACTTCATCATAAACGCCTTCTACAAACTCATTTGTAGCAGCTTCCATTATTTTTGAAGACTTTTCATATTCAATATTATCAAAGAAACCTGGGAAAGATTCTACTACATTATAATTTCTCTTAGAGAAATGATTTGAAGCTTTCTTACCAATAGTTATCAATGAAACAGTACCAGCACTTAGCTGTTTAGCGTAAGTAGATTGAAGTGTTTTTTCAACTTCCTTAAAAAGGTTGTTATTAAAACCACCACATAATCCCTTGTCAGAACCTACAACTATAAATAATAGATTTTGATTGGTTTCCGAAATTTCCATAACAGGATTATTATCGGAATTACTTCCCGCTAAGCGTCCTACAACTTCTTGAATCTTAGCTGCAAAAGGACGTGTTTTAGTCATCCTTTCCTGAGCTTTTCTAAGTTTAGCAGCAGCAACCATTTTCATGGCTTTTGTGATCTGCTGTGTGTTGTTTACAGAACCAATTCTATTACGTATATCGCGTAGATTAGCCATAAGTTATGCTTCTTCAGTGGCTAATATTTGATCAATAACAGTATTTGCTATTGCAATTACTTTTTCAGAAAAATCGTCAGAAATATCACCAGACTTAGCTAATTCTTTCATATCAGAATCATGCTTCATGCCCACAGTTTCGAGGAACTGATCCTGGAACCCACTAATTGACTTAACAGGAAGCTTATCTAATAGGCCTACACTGTTAACTTTTAGAAGAACAATTTCTTGTTCCACTGGAAGTGGCTTGTATACATCTTGTTTTAGAAGTTCTGCGGTTCTTTCACCACGTCTTAATTGAGCTTGAGTAGATGCATCAAGATCTGATCCAAACTTAGCAAAAGCTTCTAATTCACGGTACTGAGCTAAATCTAACTTAAGTGTACCTGATAATTTCCTCATAGATTTAACCTGAGCAGAACCACCTACACGTGATACTGAAATACCAACGTCAATTGCAGGTCTTACACCAGAGTTAAATAAATCTGTATCTAGGAAAATCTGACCATCCGTAATAGAAATTACGTTTGTAGGAATATAAGCAGAAACGTCACCAGCTTGTGTTTCAATAACAGGTAATGCTGTTAAAGAACCGCCACCTTTTACAAAAGGTCTAAGTGATTCTGGAATATTGTTCATAGACTGAGCTACTTTATCATCTCTAATGATTTTAGCAGATCTTTCTAAAAGACGACTATGTAAATAGAACACATCGCCAGGATAAGCTTCGCGACCAGGAGGACGTTTCAGCAATAATGACATTTCACGGTAAGCAACAGCTTGTTTCGATAAATCATCATAAATAACTAACGCATGGCGCCCAGTATCTCTAATGTACTCGCCAATAGCTGCGCCTGCAAAAGGAGCAATATAACGCATAGGAGCAGTTGCACTTGCTGGAGCTGAAACAATAACGGTGTAATCCATAGCGCCATTATCTTCTAACGCTTTTTGGATACCTGCTACTGTAGAACCTTTTTGCCCGATTGCAACATAAATACAGAGAACAGGATTATCAGAATCCTGAGTAGCACGCTGATTTATAATAGTATCTACTGCAACAGAAGTTTTACCAGTCTGGCGATCGCCAATAATAAGCTCACGCTGCCCACGTCCAATAGGAATCAAAGAATCAATAGCTTTAATACCAGTTTGAAGAGGCTCAGTTACTGGCTCACGATAAATTACACCAGGAGCTTTTCTCTCAAGCGGTAATTTAATAGTATCTCCAGATATTGGTCCTTTACCATCAATTGGAACTCCAAGAGGATCAATAACACGTCCTAAAACGCCTTCACCTACATTGATAGAAGCGATATCTTTAGTACGTTTTACAGTGTGGCCTTCTTCAACAGCATTAGAAGAACCGAATAATACGATCCCTACGTTGTCTTCTTCAAGGTTAAGAACCATACCTGTAACGCTTTTACCTTCTTCATCTTTCGAATCAGGTAACACTACAAGTTCTCCTTGTTGTACTTTAGAAAGTCCGTATACGCGAGCGATACCGTCTCCTACTTCAAGTACGGTTCCTACATCATAAACTTCTGCTTCATTATCGAAGCCGGCAAGCTGCTTACGCAGAATGGCTGAAACTTCGTCGGGTCTGACTTGGCTCATTGTTTTACTTTAATTTCTGAATCTGTTCAATTTCTATTCCATCGATGATTCGAGGAACAGCGTTTCGAGCTGATTTAATTTATATTTAACTGTTGCGTCTATGACGGTATCTTCAATTTTCACTGAAATACCACCAATTAAATCTGCTTGTACTTTCTGTGAAAGGTCAACTTTTTTAGAAGTTGCTTTCTCAAGACTGTCAGTAAGCTTAGCAAGCTGTTCTTTATCAAGAGCCTGTGCCGTGCTAACTTCTACCGAAATGATGCCTGCATACTTGTTGTATTCTATTACAAAGGCAGAAACGATATCATATAAAATATCTTCTCTACCTTTTTCCGTAATAAGAGAAACAAACTGAGCAGCCTCTTTTGATATTCTACTATCAAATATAGAGGCCAACACTTCTTTCTTATCCTTAGGCTTAACAATTGGGCTTTTTAGAAAAAGCGCAAGTTCTTTAGAACCCTCAATTGTAGCTTTAATGGAAAGCATGTCTTCAAGCGAAGTTTCTACAAACTTTCCCTCTTTAGACGTTTCAAGAAATGCTATAGCGTAACGGCGTGCTGCTTTTGATACCAACATTAATGTTATGCTTAGTTGTTAGACAAGTCGTTAATAAAATTATCGACAAGCTTATTATTCTTATTGTTATCTAATTCTGCATCTATAATGATAGAAGCAGACTTAATAGCTAATTGCGCAACTTCATTACGAAGTTCTAAAAGAGCACGTTTCTTTTCTTGCTCAATAGAGGCTTTAGCTTGCTCAATAATTTGAGCCGCTTCATCCTTGGCTTTCGAAATACGTTCGGTTCGAAGTTGTTCCGCGTCTTCTAAAGCTTCCTTTCGGATTTTTTGAGCTTTAGTTTCTGCATCACGTAGCGCTTTGTCGTTATCTTTCGATACTTGCTCTGCTCTTGCTAAAGCTTTTTCCGCAGACTCCAAAGAGTCTTTGATGCTAGCTTCGCGAGCAGTAAGCGCAGTCATGATTGGTGGAACAGCGTACTTCATCATCACCGCAATGAATAGAATCATGGATACTAAAATCCATAACGCAAACCCTGGGTTAAATGAAAGTAAACCTCCTCCGCCGGCTAAAAGAAAAGTCATCTTTTATCGCTTTTTATTGACCAATTCCAAGAGCAAGAAGAATACAGATAACCGCACCAAGAAGAGCTACACCCTCGATGAATGCTGCTGTAAGAATCATTGCGCCACGAATATCGCCAGCTGCTTCTGGTTGGCGAGCGATGCTTTCTGTAGCTGCTTTACCAATCATTCCGATTCCAATTCCAGCACCTAGTGCTACTATTCCAGCTCCGATGCCAGCTGCTAAAAGTCCCATAGTATTATTTTTTTTGTTGTTTAAGTTTATGAGTGAAAAATATTATGCTACGTGTTCAGCATTATAATGTTCTTCGTCATGATGATGATCTTCTGCAGCCATTCCAATGAACACTGCTGACAATAGGGTGAAAATATAAGCCTGTAGTAACCCTACAAAAACCTTAAGTGCGTATAACACTACTGTTAATGAAACGGAAACAATACTGATTCCGTAAGCCCCTATTGATCCAAAAAGTTCTGCAAATATAAATATTAAGCCCAAAATGGCAATAATCATAATTTTACCAGATAGCATATTAGCGAATAATCGAATAGCTAATGCAAAAGGTTTTGTAAACATACCCAAAACCTCTACTGGAGTAAGAATAATTCTTACCCAACCTGGAACACCAGGGAACCAAAAGATGTGACCCCAATAATCTTTTGTTCCACTAAACTGAGTTACAAAAAATGTAATTACTGCAAGCGTAGCTGTTACCGTCAAATCTGCTGTGGCAGTAGCTGCCCATGGTAACAGACCAAATAAGTTCATAAAAGCGATACCCATAAACATTGTAAAGAGATAAGGAACGTATTTATCAGCCTTATGATCGTCTATGTTAGCCCTTGAAACATCGTCTCTAATAAATAAGAATAACACTTCAAACATGTTCTGCAACCAGCCTTTTGGCTCAACTTCTTGCCCAACACCTTTTTTGTACCTACTAGACATAGCAAAGGTAAACCATATTGCTAAACCCATTCCTAACCAAAAGTATACTAGGTGAGAAGTAATTGAAAAATCCATTACGATATGCCCGCCATTTGTCGGTACTAAAACATGGTCAACATCTTCAAACAACCCAGATTCAATAGCAGCTTGCGTACTTCCTGAAACTTCAAAACTCACATTACCTTCTGCACTTTCCAAAACAATTAACCTTGGAAGCGGAATATGAATACTAAATAAATTAAAATAATCGTGGTCTGCAACAGTTCCCATTACATCTAAAGGTGAGCCACCGCTCTTCTCTTCAGCTGCAGAGGTGGTTGATGTGCTCACTGAAATAAACAAAAATGTGAGGAATAAGCGACGAAGCGTCTGGATCATTACTATTAGCTACTTTTTTTGTGTAAAAGTTGGTTGAATAAAATCATTTCCGTTACAGAATGATAAAGATAGGAAATTATAAAACTAACTGTAAAGAAGATTTCGTCAATTTTTTCTAATTGTAGAAAAAAGATTAGTGCTACTAGCACTACGATGAACCGAATGAACATCGCAAAGAAAAAAACCTCAGTAAACGTACCCCATTCGCTATCTATTAATCTTTCATTAATCCAAGCGCTAGTTAAAACGAAAACAAAACTTAGCAAGAAACCTAGTAACCCTGAACCGATTAGCTGAATATGAACGAAAAAGAACAGAACCCCGATAAGAATCAGGAGCGGAATATTAAATTTCAAAAAGCGTAAAACCATTATCCGAGATCGTCAATTTTTTTACTGTTCTCGAATCTCTTTGAGATTCTCATAATTATTAAGAAAAAAATAACAATCCCAACAACCGCCCCTATTAGCACTCCAAAAGGTGACGTTGCAAAAAAGAAATCGACCCCGTACCCTAGCCCAATAGGGATTAACAGCGAGGCAGCGATTTCACTGCCTAAACTTAGGTATTGAGCATATTCTTCGGATATTGCCAAGTTTAATCCTAAGAGCTTTTCATTTTTGTTTCTTGTACAAATTCAGCATCACTATCTGAGGATAGGTTTAAAGACCCAGCTCCCATTTTGCATGAGCCATTTATTTGAGCACCTTCTTCTACAATTACTGTTTTCGTAAATATATTCCCATCGATTACAGCACTATGTCTAAGCACAAGTTTATTTGTAACTCGAATATCGCCTTCCACTCTTCCTGCAATATCGGCGTCGCTTGAAGTAGCATTTCCTTTAACCAGACCTTTATCAGTTATAATAATTTTACCTTTAGATACAGCCTCGCCAGTAATGGAGCCACTAATTCTTATATCTGAACCAGTTTGAATATTCCCTTTAATTTTAGTGCCTTCACTAATGATATTAACCGATGGTGTTGTGTTATTTGTAGAACTATTACTCACGACTTTCTTCTTTTTATTTGCGTTAAACATACCTGATTATTGTATTAAGTATAATAATGGATTTTGAGGAACTCCATTCTTCCATATTTCAAAATGTAAGTGAGGACCTGAACTTGAAATTCCAGTATCACCCGTCAACCCTAACATGTCGCCTTTTAGCACGCTATCTCCTTCTTGCTTGTATAGCTTTGAACAATGCTTATACGTTGAAACAAGTCCATCGCTGTGCTGAATAGATAGTACGTAACCAAAATCTAGCGTCCAAGAAGAAGAAATCACAGTTCCATCAGCAACGTTGGTTAGAATCTGATCTTTTTTTGTAGCAATATCAATTCCGAAGTGTCCATTCTCAGGCTCATACCCTCTAGTATTTGTTCCTTGAGCTGGATATCTGGAAGGGAAATCTGAAGCACTTTTAATAATGTTTGATGTTAAAAAATCACTATTATTAACTTCATCAAAAACATTTACATATTCAAAAGACTGTAAAGAATTTTCTTCAAGTTGCGTTCTTGAAATAAGTGCATCCGTAAGCTTTTGATCTTGAGCTAGCGTTGTGTCTTTATTTGTTCGAATCACATCTTTAATAACTAGTAGCTGGCGGTCCCGAACATCGAGAGAGTCTTGCAGTGCTAGTAACCGTTCAGAAATATTTTCGATCTCCCCTCTAATCTCAGCTTCATCCGAACTATACAGCAACCCACCTAATGGGGTGAGCATAAATATAAGTACCACTAACAAAGCCAATGTTATGGAGGTAATTAACCAAGTTCCAAATAAGGAATTAGGCTTTAAGATATAAGAGTTATCCTTACCAGGGCTAGAATCATCTAGTAATAATACCTTTATTGTTCTATGACGCTCTTTAAAAAGTCTTTTTAGAAATGCCTTCATTCTACGATTCCATCGGCTTGGCTTGATTGGTTTCTATAACTTCTGAGAATAATTTAGCTAATTCAGCTGCTATTCTACTCCTGTCATATTGCACAACGAATTTATAATTCGCAATCGGAAATGTTTTGTTTTCGAAATCTCTGAATATTTTCTGCAATTCCGACTTAATTTCGTTCTTTGAACCTGGGTTTGCAGTATAAAAAGCACCATACTCACCTAGCAAGGTTCTTGTCCCTCCTTCAGGCACAAGAGCTAAAATAGGTTTCTTTGTTCCAAAATATTCAAACATTTTGCCTACTGTAACTTTATCTGAATGGTTCATGTGCCCTACCATTAGCCAAAGCACATCAGCTTTCATAATATTTTTAACCGCTACTTTATGGTTCACATATCCATAATCTTTAATCACTTCCTGGAGCTTATACTTCTCAATGAGCAATAAGGTCTGAGCGTCTAAACCTCCTTGAAAATGAAGTTCAAGCTTACTTTTGTAATCAGGCTTCTCTAACAGTAGCTCATAAATAGATTCTAAAAAAAGATCCGGTTTTCTATCCCCATAGAATAAACCGCTATAAAAAAGAGTCAATTTGCCGGATTTTTGCTGTTCATTAGACTCAATAGCAAAGTCTTCGGGATCATATCCTTGATTGATTACTCTAATGTCTAGTGCAGGATATCTGCTACCAATAGATTCCTTGTAAGGTTCATTGATAACGGTCAAAACATTGGCTTGAGAAAGAGTCTCAGCCTCAATCTTCTTCATTTTCTGTTTATGCCAACTTGTTGGATACTTAATGAGATGACTTTCAAGCCATTCATCTCGTAAATCCATAACCACAGGAAGCCCCGTATTCTTTTTTAAATTGCCAGCTAACATTAAATTGCTATAAGGTGCTGCCGTTGAGAAAATTATTTCTATATTTTTTTTCTCAATAAGCTCTAGAGCTAGTTTTTGTGCTGGTTCAATCCATCCTTTTTTATTATCTGGGAGCCAAAAGAAAACTGATACTTTGCGTAGTATTTGAGTTAACCAATTTGGTAGACTTACTTTTTTCTGAGCACCAGTTTTATGAAAAGGCGTATTTCCTTTTACTCTATGAACTTCTATATCTAATTGTTCTAGTTCATCAGCCAAAGAATCATCGAATGTGTGATAGGCTCCCGGCTCTGGACAGAGCACTATCGGGTTCCAACCAGATTTGCGTAAATACTTTACGAATTTAAGTGGACGCTGAACTCCACTCCCCCCCATAGGAGGAAAGTAGTAAGCAATGAAAAGAACATTTTTCATTTAGACAGCTTGGTTCATAAAGAGTAATTAGGTGCTTCTTTAGTAATCTGCACAGAATGTGGATGGCTTTCTTTGTAGGCTGCTGCAGAGATCTGAACGAATTCAGCTTTCCTCATATCTTGGCTATTTTTTGCGCCAACATATCCCATCGCAGCTCTTAGGCCGCCTATCATTTGATGAACAACTTCACTTAAAGTTCCTTTATAAGCCACTCGCCCTTCAATTCCTTCAGGAACTAATTTTTTAATATCGTCTTCCACATCTTGAAAATATCGATCTTTTGAACCTTTGTTCATCGCTCCGATACTTCCCATTCCACGATAGGATTTGTATTTCCGAGATTCGTAAATAATAGTCTCACTTGGGCTTTCATCAACGCCTGCAAACATAGACCCCATCATTACAACATCAGCACCACCGACAATTGCTTTTGGAATATCTCCTGTTTGTTTAATTCCACCATCAGCTATTAATCCAATTCCATTGGCGTTGCAATATGCGGCAACTTCCATTACAGCGCTAAGCTGAGGAACTCCAACACCTGTTACAATTCGCGTTGTACAAATAGAACCTGGCCCAACACCCACTTTTACAACATCCGCACCAGCAGCTACTAAAGCTTCTGCAGCAGCACGAGTGGCAATATTGCCGCCAATGATATTCAAATTTGGATATTTTTCTTTAATGAGAGTGATTGTTTTTAATACTCCATCAGAATGGCCGTGAGCCGTATCAACAGTAATTATATCTACGCCGGCTGTAACCAGAGCATCTACACGCTCTAATGTGTCTGCAGTTACACCAACAGCTGCACCAACTCTTAATCTCCCTAAATCATCTTTACAAGCATTAGGGAAGTTCATTTTCTTCTCAATATCTTTGAATGTAATTAACCCAACTAATTTATTTGAGTTATCAACAATAGGCAACTTCTCAACTTTATACTTCTGAAGAATTTGCTCCGCTTGTTTTAGCGTAGTTCCTTCTTTGGCAGTAATTAAATTCTCGTGGGTCATTATTTCACCCAGCTTGCGCCCTAGTTCCGACTCAAACCTTAAATCTCTATTGGTTACTATTCCAATAAGTAACCCTTTCTCATCTACAATCGGAATCCCACCAATCTTATGCATACTCATTAGTGCTCTAGCGTCATTAATAGTAGCCGTTTTATGTAAAGTAACGGGATCTACAATCATTCCGCTTTCGCTTCTCTTAACTAAGCGAACCTGCTCAGCTTGCTCCTCAATAGTCATATTTTTGTGGAGCATTGCAATTCCCCCCTCTCTAGCTAGTGCAATAGCTAATCGATACTCAGAAACTGTATCCATCGCGGCACTTACAATCGGAATATTTAGCTTTAATGTGGGAGTGAGCTGAACGCTAGTATCTACATCGCGTGGAAGCACTTGAGAATAGTTTGGAACAAGAAGAACGTCATCGTAGGTGAGCCCTTGCCGAGTGATTCGATCAAACGGTGAGGATTCGTTCATTTTAGGCATAGAACAGTATATTTGGCTTGCAGTTTTTCAAAGATACGAACTTCTGCAGAGGATTTAGAACCGTTCTTCCACATTTTTTGATTTTTTTCACTCAGAGTTTATTATCCTCTTCTATCGTCCCTCAAACTTTTCAAGTTTTGTAATCTATGCCTTCAAACAAAAAATATTCCTTAAACGAGGTTAAATCTATTATAAAAGTTGCCTCACAACTTCAGAGTAATCATTCAGAGAATAAAGAGGAAGAGTTCTCAATAGCAGATATTCTTGAGATTGCTGAAACATCTGGTATTTCTTTACAAAAAATTGAAGCAGCTATACAATTCCTTGAGAGCGAAGAGAACGACTACCTGACACATAAAACGGATACCATTTTTTCTCATGAACGTTTGATTGAGCATCAAGTTACTCCTGAAGTTTGGGAGCGTATAGTTCGTGAGTGTAGAACTAATTTTGATGATCTAGGCCAAACGAATCATTTCGGTAACACTTTAGAATGGTTTGGAAAAACTAAAAACAAAACCGCTGTTCATATTTCTATTTCATCTGGGAAAGAAATCAGCCGATTAAAAATTCATGTAGATTACTCTTCTATTTCAACCAAAATTAAAATAATAGCATCATTAGCAGGATTTATTTCCTTCGCAATTATCTCATCCATGCTGAATTTAGACTCTATATCTAACTTTGTACCACTCGTTCTAAATCTTACTGGGGCCGGATTTGGATACCTATCTAGCTCATTCTTTATAAAGCGTTACCTCAAAAAGAAATCCAATTTTTATACCACATTTATTGATAATACTTCGAAACTTATATCAACAAAATTCGAAAAGAAAATCTCTATAAATGAAGATACCTCGGTTGAAGATGAGGATACTATATTGAATAAAGGACATAACAGGGCGCGAGTTTGAAAACACCGAATCATATCTATTCTAAAAAAGAAATTTCAAAAATTCTATCTAAAGCTTCAGAGATTCAGACTCAGAAGGATTTATATGGCAATAAAGATGGATTAACGGAACAGGAGCTTTTAGAATTAGCAAAAGAGGTTGGGATAGACAAAGACTCTCTTCTTGAAGCGCTTAACAATGTTGATGCACCGGAGTTTGAATCAACGTTTAAGTGGTTAAGTGCTAGCAGTAGGATTCAAGACATCTCAATAATTGATGGTGAAGTTTCACCTGAACTTTGGGAGGAAATTATTCAGGAAATCCGAAGAGTAACGGGCGGTATTGGAAAATCAAGCAATACTGGAAAGTCATTAGAATGGGAACAAAGAAAGCAAGAGTTTGGATATAAACATATCTCACTAACTCCACAAAATGGGAAAGTTAAATTTCAATATGTTTCTAGTTGGTCGCCTTTAAAGTTCATGACTCTACTAATGACAACCTTTCTATCTGCGACTTTCGCACTAGTTGCTATGAAGGGTTTAGGCTATCCAAAAACTACAGCCATTCTCTTCGCTCCTCTGGGAGGCCTTATTGGTTTTTCTTTTGGAATGACATTTTTGAAATTTTATTTCAACTCAGAAAAGAAAAAACTTCAGAATATTGTACAATCTATTTCCAAGAAAATAAGAAGCAGTAAATCTCAACGGATTCATATAGAAGAGGAAGTAGATTTGACTGAAACATCAAACATCTCCTCTTCTAAACTGAAATCTTAATCAGAGAAATCATGCTAGCTGCTTAATTTTGAGGGCTTTTATAGCTGTAATTAGCGAACAGATTCCATCTTGGTAACAAGAAACCCAATAGTGAACTGTTTCTCTGCGACGTAGAACATATGGATCACAAGAAGAAAAATAGCCCTTTAGCTCCTGAACCATAAACTTAACATCGTTGTAGATTTCGATCTTTAGCTCTTCGGGTAACTTTGCCCAGCCCATTAGTTCAAACGTTTGCTCCATTTCATTAAACTCTTGTCTACTCTCTTTTTTAATGCGATTTAAAAGTGGAGTAACAAAAAGAGTTGTTTCAATTTGAGGAGCTACATGTGGTTTGGTAGATGCATTCGGTGTCATGATAGTTGGGTTTTGTTTTTTGATTTACCCAAATCTAATCACAACGTGTGACAGCATTATGTCACCTTAAAAAGATTTATTTAAAACCTGTCATTTGCACTTCTAATGATGCTTAGACCTCATAATTATAAATTAGAACTAGAACCTCGCTTTAGTGTAGGTTTAAAAGTAAGAGTTACACTTGTCCCTTTATCAGGGCTGCTCTGTATGTCCAAATTACCATTTAACTGAGATACAAAAACATTTATTAAATTTTGTGTTAGTGAATCTTCTTCATTGTTGAATTTATCAACATTAAATCCAATTCCATTGTCTTGGATGTTAAACTCTATAACATCCTTTTTTGCGTGCAATAATATGCTTAATGTAGGATGTTCAACACCATCAAATGCATATTTGAATGAATTTGAAGCTAATTCATTGATCAGTAATCCAAATGGAATTGCTTGATTTATACTTATTTTAATAACCTCTAAATCATAGGTAACAGCAATAACTTTGCCTCTATTTACACCATATATTTTCCGCAAATTTTCAATTTGTACTTGCAAACTCTCATCGATTGAAATGGCGGTAAAATCTCCTGACTCATACATTTGTTCATGTATAATTGCCATAGTTTTAATTCTTTGTACACTTAACCCAAGTGCACTTATAACTTTAGAATTTTTAGCTGAGAATATTTGCAATTCAAGCAAGCCAGAAATAATAGCTAAGTTATTTTTCACTCTATGATGAATTTCTGACAGAAGGACTTCCTTCTCTTCTAAATTCTCTTTTAGCAGTTTTTCCTGCTTCTTCCTTTCAGTAATATCTCTCCAAACAACATAAAAATAATCTTCATCGTCTTCTTCTATTTTTGTAAGCATTACTTCTGAAGGAAATACTTCGCCAATAATTTTTTTATGTAACCATTCAAATCTAATGTGTTTTTCTTTTGTGGCTTTTAGCATTTTATTAACCGCGCCACTATCTGACCTGGAACCATCCTCTTGAAATTCTGGTGAAATATCACTTGGTTTAAGGCCAATAAGGGCCTTCTTGGAGCGCATCCCTAAAGCCATTAAGGCAGCTTTATTACAATCTATGTATACCCCGTCTTTTATAATTAGACATGCATCCGTTGATCTAGTAAATACATCTCTATATTTTTTCTCAGATTTTATTAAAGCATCCTGAGTATGTTTTTTTTCAGTGATATTTTCTTTTACAGCAACGTAGTTTATAACATTACCTTGTGCATCTGTAATTGGCGAAATAGAAGCTAACTCCCAAAATATAGTCCCGTCTTTGGCTCTATTCTGCAAATCACCTCTCCACACTTTGCCACTTGAAATAGTCTCCCATAGGTCTTTATAATAATTAGCATCTTGAAACCCCGACTTAAGAATGCTAGGTTTTAGCCCTACTACTTCATCAGAACTATATCCTGTTATCTCAGTAAAATAATTATTTACATATTCGATATTACCATTTGTATCTGTTATTAAGATACTCGCTGGACTTTGATCTACTGCCGTTGCTAATTTTAATTTTTCTACATAAAAATTCTCTATTTGTTGTTGTTTCTTATGCTCCTCTGTTAGATTGATTGCTGTACTAAAAACGATACCATCACCTAACGGGCCTGAACGAAATCTCCAAATGATTTCATCCCCAGATTTAGTTTTTACAGTCCAAATACCATCTTCTTGTAAAGTTTCTAACTCATATGTTTTATATATAAATTCTAATCTAGACATATAATCGTCTCCATAAGCTTTTCTACACCATTCTTCTATAGTGGGAATATCTTCCTTTGAATAGCCAGTTTGTTTCACCCATTCTTTACTTACCTGCATAATAACTCCGTTTTTGTGGATTACCATGGGAACTAGAGAGAGTTCAATGGATTGTAAAAATCTTTCTTGTTCCCGATAAAGAATCAAGTTTTTACCCATTAATAGATATAAGATTGAGTATAGACCAATACCAAAGAATACAATGGTAATTATATACAATTGCTTTAATTTTTGGAGTAGGAAGCCATCTTCAATGAGATATTCACTCATGTATTCTTTTGCTTTAGCACTAGCAAAATTATCAATCGGTCCTAACTTATTTACAATATCCTGCAAAAGTAAATTTATCTCTACAAATTCAGATTCGGCATGATTTAACTTATCAACACTAAAATCAGTTGTGTTTATATAATTTTTGAATGAATTGTAGGATTCCAATAGTGCTAAGGTTTCTTCGCCCTCCCCTAAATATTTATCCTTGATTATGACGAATGCACTGTCTAAGACTACAATTTTTCTTTTCACTGTAAGCTCTAATTCTGATATAGAAAGAGTATTTGCACTATGTCCAGACCATAAATTCACAATCTCCAGTGCATTCAACTTAAAATCGCTAACAGCATTCCTTACTTTATATGGATGTTTATAAAATTTATCGAGATTATTTGTCAGATTATTTACTTCATGGGATATGTTAAGACTAAACATCCCTAATAGAATAGAAACAAAAATCGAGAATGATACAGGTAGATACCGCTCAACCCATTTTCGATTTTTTTTAGAATTCCCCACTCTTTTATAATCAAATTCCTTAGACAAATACTTCCTAGATAAATATTAAACAGCTCTGCTTTAGTTCTTCTAAAACACTGAACCCTGCTAATTACTTATAATATTCACTATTAGCTAATAATCTAGAATTATTATACAATGTCTCGGGTTATTCAAATTAGAAAACACAATTCTAGTGCTTAAAAAGTAAGAATAGCGAAATATTTTTCAGGTGTCTGAAAATTAATCTGTGCAGATAGATATATTTTTTCCCGCGAATAATGTTCTCTTTATAAGTAGGACAACTTCGATGATGAAGTATATTATAATATCAGACTTATTGAATACACTTATGTAAGAGGTGGGAATTTCTCGTATTCACAAGATCGATTTACACTCAAGGATTATAAAGTCAATAATTAATTCTATTCAGGGTAAACACTCTTTTTAGCAGCAAGCAAAGTGTTCTTCATAAGCATCGCTACTGTCATCGGGCCCACGCCACCAGGAACCGGAGTGATCCAACTTGCTTTCTTTTTTACCGATTCAAAGTCTACATCGCCAACAAGCTTATACCCTTTTTCAGTAGTTTCATCTGCAATACGGTTAATTCCCACATCAATAATTACAGCACCTTCTTTCACCATTTCACCTTTAATTAAGTGAGGCTGACCTGCGGCTACAATCAAAATATCTGCATTAATTGTATGTAAGGTTAAATCTCTTGTGTATTTGTGGCAAATAGTGGTTGTAGCTTTACCAGTGGAATTTTCTCTGGACAGCATGGTAGCCATGGGCGAGCCAACAATATTACTTGCGCCAACTACCACAGCATGTTTTGCTTTTACAGGAATGCTATAATGTTTAAAAAGCTCCATCACACCTGCTGGCGTACAACTTTTAAAGCAAGGTTGATCTAACGCCAAACGTCCAACATTCATCGGATGAAAACCATCCACATCTTTACGGTGATCTATAGTTTCTATTACATCGTAAGATGAAAGATGAGAAGGCAACGGAAGTTGAACTAAAATTCCATCTACATTGTCGTTGGTGTTCAGTTCTCGAATAACACTTTTGAGTTCTTTCGCAGAAATGGTGTCTTGTAAAACCATCGTGTTCGTTTCTATTCCCACTTCCTGGCAAGCTTTGGTTTTTGCGCCAGTATAAACAAGCGATGCAGGGTCATCCCCAACTAATACAACTTGTAGAAATGGAGCTCTATTTCCTTTCTTTATCCAGTCAGCTACATCCTCACGAACTCGTTCTCTAACAAGTCCTGCTACCTTTTTGCCATCAATTATTTCTGCACTCATTATTATCGCTCTATGTTATATTTTTTCATTTTCGTATAGATGTGGCTACGCTGTAAACCGATTGCATCTGCAGTTTGTGAAATATTCCAATCATTCTTTTCAAGCTGCTTTACTAAAAACACACGCTCTACTTTTTCTTTAAAATCTTGGAAATTTTCAATTTTATAGCCCATATCTTCTAAATCATCAGACTCAGATTTGGACTCAAGAATGTCATTTACTGTTTGTTTATCGATAACATCACTTTGTGACAAAATACTTAGCCGTTCAATCGCATTTTGCAACTCACGTACATTCCCAGACCAAGACCTTTTTTGAAGGGCTTTAAAACCTGCTTCGGAAATACTAACACCAGAAAAACTTATATCAGAAGTCTTCAATTTTTCTAAACAAGATTGAGCGATTAGAGGTATGTCTTCTTTCCGTTCGGCAAGTGAGGGAACGTGAATAGGAATGACACTAATTCGGTGAAATAAATCTTCCCTAAAGTTCCCGTCTTTGATTTCTTTTTTAAGATCCTTATTTGTTGCTGCTAAAATTCTAACATCAACAGAGATGCTCTCATTGCCGCCAACACGAGTGATTTTATTTTCTTGTAAAGCACGGAGCACTTTTGCTTGAGCGTCAAGAGTCATATCTCCAATTTCATCCAGAAACAGCGTTCCTTTATGAGCTTGCTCAAACTTTCCGATACGCTGATCGCTAGCTCCTGTGAAAGCCCCTTTTTCATGTCCAAACAATTCACTTTCTAACAAATCAGCTGGAATGGCTGCACAGTTTACTTCAACAAAAATCTCATTAACTCTAGAACTTTTCTCGTGAATCCATTTTGCAACAAGCTCTTTACCGGTTCCGTTATCACCGGTAATAAGCACTCTAGACTGTGTTGGTGCTACTTTCTTAATAATGGATTTAATCTGTAGAATTGCTTTACTCTCTCCAATAATCGCTTGAATTTTTGGTAGTTTACGCCGAATCTGCTTTACTTCTTTAGTTAAATTATTTTGAGATAAGGCATTCCTAACCGTGAGTAAAAGTCGATTCAAATCTGGCGGTTTTTCTAGAAAATCGTACGCGCCCATTTTGGTTGCTTCTACGGCAATATCAATAGAACCATGCCCCGAAATCATGATAACGGGCAAATCAAAACCGGCTGTTCTAAGCTGCCTCAGCGTTTCAATTCCATCTATTCCTTTCATTTTTATATCAAGGAACATCAAATCGAAGTTATTCTGAGAGATTAGTTCAAGAGCCTCACTCCCACTTTCAGCGGTGGTAACCTCGTAATCTTCGAACTCTAGAATCTCTTTGAGCGTATTTCGGATTCCACGTTCATCATCGGTAACTAAGATATGTGCTTTTTGATTCGTCATACAATAAACTAATCAATATTTAGCATACAGGTACTCAAGAATTTGCTGATGAGAAGCATCAACCACTGAAACTTTTCCCGTAAAATTATTTGTAGCAACGCTATAGGTAATCATCTTTCCAGATTTTGAAACAAAGTAACCTGCTAACGTTCTCATCCCTCCTACGTAACCTGTTTTTCCTCTTAAGTTATTTGCCAAAGGTGAGGTTTTAAATCTGTAGGAAAGTGACCCATCAATGCCTGCAATTGGCAAGCTGTTGTAATACACTTCAAACTCTTTATGCTTTTGCATGCTCGATAGAAGTTGAGAAATATTCGCTGTTGTGGTGAAATTTCCAGCGGCTAAACCCGAACCATCATTCATAAGTACGAAGTTGGTATCTAGTTTCTGCTCTGCTAAGAAACTTCTTACTTCTGAAATTCCATTATCAAAGCTACCTGGAATACCTTTTTTCTCTGCAGCTAAGGTTTTCAATAACATTTCTACATAGAAATTATCGCTTTCTTTATTCGCCCACTTAATAAGCTCAGCCAATGGCTTTGAAGATTGAGTTGCTAGGATTTGGTAGTTCGAGTAATCTTCGGGATTCGTTTGCGATGCAAAAATTTCCTGTTTCTTGGTTCTAGCTTCATTGTTGACTAAAAAATTCTCAAAGCTTTCTAGAAAAAATAAATCTCCACCATCGATAGAAAGCGCTTCTGTTTCGTAGTAACCTTGTGGTAAATCACTTGCAAGTGTAAAGTGATTGCGTCCCATTTCCCTTCTGTAATACTCGTCGTATTTTTTTCCTGGCTCTACAATAGTTTGATTATTGACAATTTCAATGGCATCAATTTTTGGGTACCAATCTATGCGCGGTGTATCTCCAACATTCCCATTGGCAAAAACTTCCAAATCGAACGCATTGTTATTAAATGAAAGCGCATTGATTTGAACTCCGTAATAAAAATTCAAATCGTACCAATCCCACCCTTTAGGGTAAACATCTTGGTCAAAGTAACTTGTTTCGGCCATGAGCTCTCCATTTATGGTAGCTATACCTTTGGCTCGAAACTGTTTTAAGAAGCTTTTAAACACAAACTCACGGTCGTTATTGTAAAGGAAGCCACTAATTGTGGGATCGCCTGAACCGCTTATAACCAACCTCCCCATCCAAGTAGAATCCACCAACTCGCCTTTGCTATAAATATTGGTAGTGTATTTAAAATCGCTACCTAATCGGTCTAGTACGGCGGCGGTGGTGTATAATTTCTGATTTGATGCAGGAACAATTAGCTTTTTTGAATTTAGACTCTCTAAAATTGAGCCATCTTCAGCGCGAATAGTTACGCTCCACAATGCTTCTTGGTTTGGTAATTTACTTATTAGTTCATCTAGTGATTGAGCATAGCTTGAACTGCTAATAAAGATAAAGAATAGAAAAAAAAGAACGCTACGATGAATGTATCTCATAATCAGTTTACAAAATATTTCTCTTCTTCAGCTTGAAAAGCTTCTAGAATTTCCTCTGGGGTTTGGCAAGCTAAAATCTGTTCGCGAAATGAACCACTATTCATAAGTCTTGAAATTCGACTTAGTAATTTAATATGTAAGCTATTTCTGGAATCTGGCCCTACTAGGAGAAAAACCATTCGAACGGGTTCTTCATCAATCGAATCGAAAGGCAAAGGCTCATCTAACAAAGCAAATGCTGCGAAATTATCTTCAACAGCTTTTGTCTTGCAGTGCGGAATTCCTAATCCTTTTCCAACGCCTGTAGACATCACCTTTTCTCTTTCGAGAACAGCTGCCTTTACTTCAGCAATTTTATCAACACCTATTTTTTGTTCTAATGTATCTATCAACACCGAAATCAACTCTTTTTTATTCTTTACCTTTAGCTGAGATAAAGTGGTTGTGGTATCCAGAAGTGAGAATAAGTTCATAGGCATGCCGAGTCCAAAAGAGTGAATTATTAGGTCTGCAATATATGAATGACTTGGCTACTCTATCAAAGTTTAATTTGAGAGTTTTTAACTTTTTGATTCCCTCAGGTTGATGGAATTTACCCAGCTGAAAGATTTATTCTTTAGGATTCTAGAATTTCATTCGCTAAATCAATTACTGTTACATCTTCACCTTCTAAATCCGTAAACTTAGGGATGCATTGGATAGCAAGTACCATTACCGTTTTTAAGAAAGATTTGAGGATAGAACTCCGCACAAAGCATGCCATAAACATGGTTCTAGCATTTGTTGTGGCCTCCTTACTTCTTGTCATGTTTACATTAAAAGTTCAAGATTTAAACCCCACACCTAAAAGTGGTTTAGTTTGGATTATTATTCTTTTCTCAGCGCTTTCTTCATTGGGGCGTAGCTTTATAGTAGAAACGGATAAGAATACCTATAATGTTTTGAGAATTTACGCTCAAGGTTCATCCGTTTTTGCTGGAAAAATGGTTTATAACATGCTATTCACCTTGGCTATCAATCTTTTAACATTTACGCTTTATATCTTTTTGGCGAATATTATTGTCGTTTCTTGGTGGGCGTTTGTAATGATTTTATTCTTGGGAACAGCAGGATTATCAAGCGTGTCTACAATGATTGCAGCTATTGTATCACAGGCTGATCGTAAAGGAGCTATATTTTCAGTACTTACCATTCCTCTTTTCATCCCATTTATTCTATTACTTACTAATTTAACTAAAGCGGCTTTTGTAAACGGGATGAACGCAGGAGTAACAAACGATTTAATGGCTCTTGTAGGTTTTATAGGAGTTACTATAACCGCAGGAATTGTACTTTTTGAATATATTTGGGAGGAATGAGTTTGAGTATAGCATTTGGAAATAGACGTATTATTGGCCAGCAAAGAGCTAAAAACCAGGTTGAGCGAATATTAGAATCTGAACGAATAAGCCATGCGTATTTAATATCGGGGCCAAGTGGCGTAGGTAAAACTGCCTTTGCGCTTGCATTTGCAGAGATTATAAATGGAATTAGCAACCTCACTGATTTAGGTGACAAAACGGTCTCAAAAAAATCATCTTGGTTTACACATCCCGATATTCACATCTTTATTCCAAAACCTACCTCTGTTGATATTTCGGATTTAAGAAGCAGGTTAGAGTTACTGGCAAAAGATCCATATGAAATTATAAGTTACTCACAACGTCCTTCAGTAAACGACAGTCAATCTTCAAAAAATCTACAAGCTTTTTACCCTGTTGATTATTTTCGGGATGATATCCGCCCACTAGCTAAGTTAAGACCAAACGAAGGTGCTCGTGTTATAATAATTATGACACAAGTTGAAACTATGCGAAAAGAAACGGCAAATGCTTTCTTAAAGCTCCTTGAGGAACCCTCTGATCGCCTCATGTTTGTTTTAACTACCGAAAGCTATGAAAACCTACTGCCAACAATCACTTCTAGGTGCCAACATATTCCTCTGGCAACATTAACCCCTACTGAAGTTGAAGAAGGCTTAATTCATGTGGATGGTATAAATGCTGATGATGCAAAATATCTGGCTCGTGTTTCAGGCGGTAATTACGCGAATACTCGTTTTTTTGATATTGGCAGATTAAAGCAGACTCGCGAAGAAATCATAACTTTCCTTCGGCTTTCATTCAGTCAAGATGCTACACAACTTTCCAAGCTTACCCAAGATTGGCAAAGCTCTAATAATATTGAAGGAATGATTGCGCTCACTAATTTGATGGAGATGTACATTCGGGATATTATGGTTTACAAAACCACACAGAACCCCAATCTTATAACTAATGTTGACCAAATAGATTCTATATCTAAATTTGTGAGCGCTTTAAAAAATGCAAAGTTAGAAGAGATGATTAAACACTTAAATGAATGCCGACCTATGTTACGCCAAAATGTATCAGCGAAACTTATTTTTGTAGTTTTAGCGTTACGTTTTTCGAGTTTAATGAGAGGCAATGAGCCCATAATAGGCAGCAATGAAAACTGGAAACATTTACCTGCATTTGTAGAATAATGGCGGAAATCTATTTCGATAAAATGGAAGGTGCTGGTAACGATTTTATAGTTATTGACAACCGAAGTAATCTTTTTAGTCTTGATGAAATTATTGAGATGACACCCAAGCTATGTAATAGAAAATTCGGTGTGGGTGCGGATGGGATTTTGGTTTTAGAGAATCCAAAAATCGCAAATGTAGACTATACGATGGTTTACAGAAATGCAGACGGTAGCGATGCTGGAATGTGTGGAAACGGTAGCCGTTGCCTTGCACTTTACGCTGTAACTAAAGGCTTTAGTAGTGTTCATACTTTTAATGTCCATAAAGCAATTTATACCGCAGAAGTTGATGAGATGCAGCAAACAGTGCAAATTAGTTTCCCTGATGTAAAAAATCCGACTCCTTTGACGATTGATGATCGACCTCTATCTCAAGTATATACGGGCACCGAACACGTTGTTAAATTTGTATCTTCTGATGCTCTAGAAATTGAAGAGGAATTGGTTATTGAAGGAAGTTCAATTCGTTGGCACGATACCTTAAATCCCCCAGGAAGTAATGTAAACTTTGTCCATAAAATCGATTCTAACAATATCAAATTACAAACTTATGAACGAGGTGTTGAGAATTTAACGCTCGCTTGTGGAACAGGAGCTATTGCCTCTGCCATTGCTGCTCACCACGTTAATGGTTCTATTGATGGAACATTTACAACAAACGTGAATGTGAAAGGTGGGTTACTTCAGGTTTTGTTTGATTATAATAACTCTGAAAGTATCTACACAAAAACCAAACTCAAAGGTCCTGCTAATTTTGTATTCAGCGGTATGTTTAATGCATAGATTTCACATCGTATTTGCTCTCTGTGTTTTATTACTTTCGTGTTCTGGCTTACAACGAACTAATCATAGCAACCCCAGTTTTGTTGCACTCGATTACAGCTTGTACAGCCCTTTGCTAGTTAAAGACCAACTTCCTGCTCCACAATCCATCAAAAGCGTTCAGCTATATAGAAAGGGAAATAAGCAGAATCCTCCCATTATAAAACTTGGCACTTCGGCGCGCATTGTCTTGGAGTTTGATGAGCTTAGTTCCTTAAGTGGTCAATATACTATTCGATTCACTCATCATAACCAAGATTGGAGTTCTAGTAATATTCCTGATGTTTGGTTTCTAGATGGCATTAATGATTTGTTAGTACAAAACGGAGATGTTAATCGACTTTCTCAGCCAAATTTTTATCGATATAAAACTGAATTCCCAAATCAACAGATTAAGTTTAAAGCAAGTGGTAATTATCTGCTTCATGTCTATGACTTTTCATCTAATACTGAACTATTCAGTTTACCTTTTTTCGTAACAGAAGACATGGGTGCCATTACTAGCAATAGTGAAACTGTTTATAATAGTGGCTCTAGATACTCCACCATCAACCAACTTTTCTCGGAATATCAATATCCTGAGGATATTACCATGCCTCAATTCGATCTTACTTTTTCGTACGTACAAAATAGATTCTGGGGAAATTATATCAGTCCATCCGAAAAAGATGTAAGTAATCCAGGGAAAATTCGTTTTTATACAGCTAGAGGAAACTCATTTTCCGCAGAATTTGATTTTATTCCGTTAGACCTTTCCGAACTTAATATTAATAATAGAAGGATTGTTGATTGGCAGCCAGAGATTACCCCACCTCGTATTATTCTTAAAGAAGATGTTATTAATTTCTCGGCCAGCCCAACTCCTACTTATTCATCTAGCTTTGGAAATCCAAGTTCAACTAATTTTGATAGGTATGCTAATGTCAGGTTCAGTTTAGAACTTGGAGCTATTAATAACTCCAATCCAGAAATCTATGTTTCAGGAGATTTCAACCAATGGCGAACAGATTCACAATACAAGCTTTTCAAAAATAATGAATCTGGACTTTGGGAAACCAATGTTATAATGAAGCAGGGCAAATATCGTTATAAGTACTTTCTGAAAAGTGAATACTCTGATTCTGACTTTGTGCCTTTAAATGATGCCATCACTAATGTGAAACAAGAATACTTTGGCTTTGTGTATTACAGAGACCCAGAGTATAATTATCAGCGTTTACTCATTACAACAAATTTCGACTCTAACGATTAGAAGTCTATTCCAATACTAAAGTAATGAACAGCTTTGGGATTAAAGCCTGTACGATCATAAGCCCAACCAATATCATAGCCAAACGGTAGTCCAAAAAGAATCGAACGTACACCAAAACCAGCGCCAATTAACACATCTCCATCGATGTAAGGAACTTCGATAAACTGATTGTTTCCTACTGGTGCGTAACCTATCCGTTGCTTACCCACGGTAAAATCAAGCCTTTTACTATTTGCTATTGGATTGCCATTAGTGTCGAGAAGGTTGTAAGAAATATTTTCTCCCCACGCAGTACCTGCATCTATAAATACGAGCCCAGTAATATTATAAAGAGGTAAAATCGGTAAAGCCCCGGGTACTAAAGCCGCGAACATTGGGAATCTATATTCCGCATTAATTAACCCAAAATAGTTGCCGTAAATAGAATTGTATTCAAAGCCACGTAATGGTACCGCAGGAACGGTGAAAAAAGAATCTGCCAATCGGTCTATTGAAATACCATTCTCTGCCCACTTCTGGTTTAGCCATCCTAACTTGCCTCCCATAAAGTAATTTTGAGCATCCTTTCCTATCGATGCACCCCCAGAAAGTCTAAGCCCTATAGAATAACGAGATCCTAAATCAACATACTTCCTATAATCGCCCAAGATAGACGCAAATTGTGGAGACGAAGAACTAAATGCTGGGCTTGCGCTTAGCCCAATAGAGTAACGTGAGCCACCTTCTGGTGTTATAAAACCTGGCAATGTATTGTCACTTGTAAATATTATCTCAGGATTGATAAACTGACTTTTCTCATTCGGGTTTCTGCTTGTGTTAGAAGAAGCACCAGTATCATCAATTACTCCATAAACTGTATTGTAATCAAGAATTACGCCGATCATTGTTAAATTGAAATCGAAGCGTTTGAATTTATCAATGGGATACTGAAGAGTTATCCCTGAGCCATAAGTTCTATACCGAATTAGTTCGCCATAATAAGTTTGGTATTTCCTAGCAGTATGGAAATAGCTTACAAAGTAATTCAAACGATTTTTGAAATTACCGTACTGCACACTATAGTCACTATCACGAAGGTCAAATACAAAATTTGTGCCTAATGCGATCTGATGGTCTCCAAGTAAATCACTTACTAAAAACTGAGCCAATGCTGAAGAACCGTATGTTGATGCTACAAAAGTTGGGCTATATGCAATATCAACATCAAACTTCAATCGATACTCTTCGGGTACGTATTTACCATCATCTGTTATATTGTCTTTTACATCAAAGTTTATGACGTCTTTAAGTACTAATGTTGTGTCTTGAATTACATCATCGGCAAAAACATAATTTCTAAAATCGATAACTCCATCTTCCACTTTTGCCTCTTCTTCAACAACTTTTTCCTTTTTCTGCTCTTCCTCAATCTTGGCAACTGAGGCTACTCCTGAGGTAAACATTTGGCGAGCATATGCTGTTGCTGGAACTCTTTGTTCTTCCGTTTCAGAGTCTCTACGTTGAGCCCAATAGTTCTGTTTTAGGTTAGTATTTTTCTTTCTATTGAAAGGACTCTTAAGTAGGAAAACATCGATATATCCTTGGTTAATTGCTCCAAAAGCAATTCTTGTACCATCTGCACTAATAGAAAGCTGTGAAATTCCTGCTTGTAAATCTGTTAACGGTGTAGATGTTCTAGTAGCCGTATCAAGTGTATAAATATTCTGAATTCCATTTTCATCGGATATGAAAACAATCCTACCATCTAAGGTTGAGCTTGGCTGCATTTCATTCCAATTCGGTGTGCTCGTTAATCGGATAGCCTTTTTTGAATTCAATGTTACCTGAAAAATATCAGTTTGGTACATGCTCTCATTATTGAGCAAATTATACTCAGTTGTATACGTGCCTAAATCGGTTTTGGCTCCACGGTTTGAAGTGAAGTAAATCGATTTGGAATCACTAGACCACGCAGGTTCGCGATCGGAAAAAAAATCTTGAGTTAAATCTACAAGCTCTTTTGTTTCCAGATTGTAAACAAAAATATCTTGGTATGGACCAACATTTCCATCGAATGCAATTTTTGTTCCATCAGGAGACCAAGCTACGGAACCAATTGCATCTAAATCTGGGAATTTAAGCTTCTCTAATTTCCCAGTTGCATAGTCTATAATAGCAATATCGTCTCTTCCTTTCGACTTTGTTGAAAGAGCTAGCTTCCTTCCATTGGGAGACCAAGTAAGATTCGGATTTAGAATATTTAACTCTTCGAAGTCAGGATTATCCTCTCCTCTAATAAGAGTTTTAAGCTTTTGTCCATTAATGGTGTTAATTACCACAACATCAAAATAACCGCGCTTATTGGTTATAAATGCAATTCTATCTCCTTGGGGAGAGATTGCAGGACTAGTATTATAAGTGCCAAAAACGCCTCTTTTGGTAAGAAGAGTAGCAATATTATCAGCGCTTTCTCTTTCTGCTACTTCTGGGTAATAACGTTTTTTAAGGGCGTCTTGCCACTTATCGGATAGCTCATTTAAAGAATATCCCAAAGAAAGTGTAAGCCCGTACTCAACACTTCTACTTGTTTTAATACGCTGTAATATTTCAGCAATTTTCTCTCTACCGTATTCTTCTACAATATAATTCCAAACCGATTGCCCACCTCTATAGGAGTAGTAACCGCTTAAATATGGAATCGGAGGTAAGTAATTATTTATTACGGCATCTCGTATAAACATATCGGTATTTGTATCCCAACCGAGGGCGGTGTATTCAGCAAGCCCTTCTTCAAACCAAAGAGGAAATGCTAACTGAATATTATTCTGAATAATAGACTGTATGGAACCGCCATAAAACATATCGTTAAAAACGGCATGTACAAGTTCATGATGTAAAGTTCTTCTGAATTCTGCATAATCTCCAGAGAACGGAATAGTCATTCTGTTTTTGAGCTTATCCGTTACCCCACCAATACCTTCCGCGCTAGTTGGAAGTGTAACTACGTTGGTTTGTGAAAAGTCGTTATGAGAATCATAAATAATTACTGAAATACGATCTGAAATCTCATGATCGAAATCTTCTTCCAATTGCTTATAGGCGCTTTCAATACTCATTGCAGCAAACTCAGCTAATTCATAGTTCTGAGCTGAGTAATAGTAAACATCAAAATGTTTGGATTTAATGGTACGCCAGTCGAACTCATCGTATTGTACCCTATTCTTTCCAAACGGGAAATATTGAGCCGAAACTCCACTCATTATAAACAAGCCTAAGAGAAGAGTTAAACACAGTTTTAATTTCATATTATCTCCATCAATAGTTACGCTGGACCAAAATCAATTTGTCTTTTCTGTAAATTTGTGCTTTGAACTTTTACTTTAATTGTATCGCCAAGTTGGAAGCTTTTTCCTGATGATTTACCTACTAATGCATGTCGTGACTGGTTGTATATATAATAATCACCTTTCATATCTCCAACTCTAATCATTCCTTCACAGTGTACATCTTTCAGATTTACAAAAATTCCTCTTTCTGTAACACCACTTATTACTCCTTCAAAAGTTTCTCCAATTCTATCGCTAAGAAACTCAACTTGCTTCAATTTAATAGAATCTCTTTCTGCATCTACCGCTACACGTTCACGTTCGCTGCAATGTTCTCCATCTTTTGAAAGCCCGTCAAATGTATAAGCCATTGTACCAGCAGCGTACCCTTTTAGTAGTCTGTGCACAATAACGTCGGGGTAACGACGAATAGGGCTTGTAAAGTGTGCGTAATGTTCAAATCCTAAACCAAAGTGTCCAAGATTTGCAGGACTGTATTCTGCTTTAGCCATTGCGCGAAGCATTAGGCCACTTACAATGGTTTCTACAGAGGTGCCTTTTACCTTTTGTAGTAGCTCATTAAGCCTTTTTGGGGAAATGTTGTCACCAACTTCAAAGTGAATATCTAAAGGGCTAACTTGTTCAGCAATACCAGCTAATTTCTCCAAGTTTGGTTTGTCATGCACTCTGTAAAAGAATGGATATAATTCTTTAGTTTTCTTTTTACCCGATTGTTTTCTAAGATTATCAATATGTCCGGCTACGGTTTTATTAGCCATTAACATGCATTCTTCAATTAGTCGATGAGCAAATATCCTTTTTTTAATAACTACTTCAATTGGTTTGCCCTTTTCATCCAGAATAAATCGTGGTTCTGGTGTATCAAAATCTATGGCCCCTTCTCTAAAACGTTTTTCTAAAAGTATTTTAGCTAATTTTTCAACCGTCTTAAGCTCTTTATTAATCTTGTGGCTTTTACCATCTAACACCTCTTGAGCTTCTTCATAACTAAATCGGTGCTTAGAATGAATGGCGGTCTCTTCAATCGAGTAGTCTACCAAGTTCCCTTTATTATCTAGCTCCATAAAACAGCTATAAGTTAGCTTGTCTTCGTTTGGTCTTAGGCTACAAACACCGTTACTCAACCTTTCGGGCAACATCGGTATCACTCGATCAACCAAGTAAACACTTGTTCCTCTGCTATATCCCTCTTTATCTAATGGTGTATCTGGGCGAACGTAATGAGAAACATCTGCAATGTGAACTCCCAAATAGAAATTGCCATTCTCTAATGTCGAAATACTTAAAGCATCATCAAAATCTTTAGCATCTACCGGATCAATGGTAAATACAATTTCTTTGCGCATATCTCTACGGCGAGCAATTTCTTCTTCAGGAACTTCTAACGGAATTTGATCTGCGAATTTATCTACATCTTCTGGAAAGTCAGATCTCAACTGATTTTCCGCTAAAATGGAAAGGATATTAGCGTCGTTAGTACCAGCTTTACCTAATCTCGACATTACTTCGGCTTCGGGTAAGGCTAAAGCGTGAATCCATTTTTTAAGTTTAAAAATAACTTTCTCTTGATCTTCGGCGCCATTCAAAGAATCTTCTAATACAAAGAAATCAGTATGAGCAGATTTTTGATCTGGCTCGATAATGTACGTATTCACCCCTGTACTCTTAAGTGTACCTACATAAAATTCTTTGCCACGCTTTATGATTTCTACTACTTTCCCTTTTGGCTGACCATTTCTCTTATTTCCTGAGATTTTAACGGCTACTCTATCTCCTGGTAAAGCTATGCCCGTGTCATGGCGAGAGATCATAATATCTTCATCAAGATTCTCGACAATTACAAAACCGGTTCCTCTTTGGGTTATCTCTATTTTCCCTTCTACTAAACTACGATCTATTTTCTTTTTCTTAAGTGCGGCTTTGAAATGGATCACATTTCCTTGTCTAAAAAGCAATCCTCTTGCTACTAGCCGGGTAATCGTTTTTTTAAGACGCGCCATGTCTTTATTGCTATTCATGGCTAAAGCATTAGCCAATACATCGGTAGATAGCCGCTTTTCAGCGCTATTCTTAACTAGATCAATTACTATTTCTTCTAAACTACTCAGTCTTGAGTTTCTACTCATTAGTGCCTTTACTATTAACTTGGATTCTCTTCTTGCTCATTACTAGCAACATCTTTGTTTTCTTTTATCCCAAAAATCTTTCTAAAAGGAATAGCCAATTTCTTGAAGAATTCATTCCATGAGTTAAAACCATAAGTCGTTTCTATACCTATTCCATTAATATCTTGAGTCTGTTGGGTTTGCTGACCACCTTCATTTCCATTAAAGGTAGGATCTTGCCTATGAAAAGCAGACACTGAAAGCGTCCTGTTAATTCTATAGGTTGCCCCAAGGTCCCCAATATTAGATTGTGCTCCAGTAATCTGGCCATCTCTACGTAATATAATTTTGTCGTTATACAACCTAAGTGCAACCCCTAAATCAATCTGATTATACGTATTTAGGCTAAAATCTACATCTAACGTACTCAAATCGCTTCTTAAGAGCGAATTTATTTGATTAGATAGTAACGGGCTTATTACTTGGCTGGATAGCAACGGATTTAATACCGCAGCACCAGCATTGCTCGATAAGTTATCTGTTAACGAACCTGCACCACCAACTGAAGAATTAGAAGGAATGAAATCTTCTAGTAAAAGAAAACTTGTTGCTTGTAAGAGCTTTTCTTCTTCATTCTGATTAAGTGCATTAATCTGTGCTAACAAAGTTGAATTTTGCCTTGATTCAAAATTATTAGGGAGTCTGAAAAAAAAGTTATTCTGAATACTTGATAATGATCCGCCGATATTAAGCACCAAATCGATTGGAACTCTTTGAACCGTTGATGGATCTCTTTCAGTACGAACTGAAGTTAGCGTCTGAATATCAGGTCGTGCAGAGAACACAGCGTTTAGGTTGATCCTTGCATTAGCAGGCTCCCCTTCCCAAACAATACTACCACCTGATTCTAGCGTAAATTTACGGGTAAAAATATCCCCACTCACAAATTGGTATGTCCCCCCAGTGATATCAAACCTTCCGAAAATGCTCAGGTCCTGATCTTGAAGCCTAATTCTAAGTCGCCCTGTTCCATCACTTGTAATAACGTCTCCTGTAACTGGATCGAAAACCAGTTTCACCGTCATTGGGTTATTCGCGACAAACTGTAAGTCTAACGTAAAGCGTTCTGCAAAAGTTAAATTAGATGGATTAGTGTTTTTAGAGTTGTTAAATATCGAATTGTTTCCTGTTTTTGTAGAGTCACTATTGAAAATATCAAAAGAATCCACAAAACGAATAAATTTACTGTCCTCATCAAACTCCGTTTCTTCAAGCAATGGCAGCCCAATCTCTGAGAAGTCTGAAAGTACAAATGGTGTAGTAGTTTCTATTACTGGTTTAAGATTTGAACCATACATTCTAATTAATCCACTTCCATAAGCTTTACCATAGAAGGGTAAATCGGCAGCAAATTGGCTATTCAAAAACTGAAACTCATCAGCTTGAATGTTGATATCCATACTGTGGACGCCTGAGAAATCATTGAAATTGTAATAGCCATCTAAAGTTGCTAACCCACCAGACGGATCAATGAGAAATATATCTTTAAAAACCAGTCCATCTCTTCTTGAAAAACTAACAGGTCCTTGCCCATAATAATATGTATCTAGGAATCGTGGCTTCATATAAACGGCATCTTCCATTCCGATGCCAAAATTCAAATAAAAGTCGTAATCCTCTAAATTTCCCCAAATTTTTCCCTTCCCTTGTGCAATACCAGCCATTTCGGTAAAAACCTTAGGCGCCAAATACGGAATAATCCATAAATCAACGGAGTTTAAATCTATATCGAAGTTAAAGAGGGAATCTACCGCTGGGAACTCTCCATTCTTGGGAGCTAGTACATAGCCGTTTATTTCAATATTCTGACCTTCTCTATCATTTCTAGCAAAGTATTCAGGGTAACTTGCTGAGTCTGTTTTGATTTTTATACTTGTATCAAATCGATTAAGAGGGTTGTTGAAATTACTTGATATCTCTAAATCTCCTACTACATTGCCACTCATTGCAAATCGTTGAAGATCTATTAAACCCTCTATTGACGGAATAGTGGAAAGTGAACGTGTGGTAAACGTTCCATTCAGATTTCCTGAAAAACTAATAGCTCCTCTAATAATGTCTGATATCTTGCCTAAATCTACCCCACGTATCAGATAATTCACCGAATCAGTTACGTTATCACTAAAAATTCCTTCTACATTCAAGTATTGTTGTTCACTCTCAAAAATAAAGTCTTTTACAATCCATTCTTTTTTATCCGTGAAAGTTAGTGAAGGTGTTGCTCTATTTACCCAGTTATAGAAGTCGCTACCTAGCTTAAATTTGTCAATATTCATAGTAACAGAAGTATCCTGAATCACAGCCGTTCCTTCCATATTAAAAGAAACATCATTACCAATTCGCTTAATATTCTGGGAAATAGTTAGCGAATCTCTATTTAGGGATGCTAGCAATTCGAAACCTTCCGCTTCAAACATATTAGAAGTAAGACGTTCAATATTTGTTTGTAGTTCAAAACCTGAAAAATCTCTAATTCTCTCGTCATGTCTGAAGCTACCTGTAAGTTGTGCTCGGACGCTATCAGCTCGTTTGTCGTTAAAACTCAGTAGTTTGTCATAAATATCTACATTAAATAACAGCCGGTTATTATTTGCAGAAATATTAGAGGTGATTTTTGCTTGACTATAAAAATTTGGTGTATCGGGAAAGTATGCTTTCACATAATTTAGGTTCTTTAATTGAGCAACGAGCTTAAAGTCGTGATTCTCAAATTGAGTTTGCTTATTTAGGGCCTTGCCTTCATCATCAAAAAACAGTTCATCATTAAGTCTCTTTTTGAAAAATTTACTCCAATACATCGCTAACTTTGGCAACTGTGATGGATAATAATCCCCTTCTATGGTGATATCTAATGCGGATGTTGTTAACCGAAGCAACTTGGTTCCGTTCTGATTATTAGATAAATCTGCATAAATTAAATGAGGCAAAAGAGTATCACTACCTACTATTGCTTCTGGGATGTCTATACTTAATTTTCCGAAGGCATTATCAATACTGCTTCCAGAAATATCTATCACATACTCTAGATCCACAATTGCATTAGCCATGGCTTCTAATTGAACTAAATTTTTCAGATCAACGTTAGCACCATTTCCTTCGAGTTTTAGAGTTTTCGTCTCATTTCTAAGGTCAAGTACTCCGTTTCCACTCAACGTTGCATTCTTTGTAACTAGTGTAAAAATTGGGGTTACTAAGCCGTTCTTACTTGGCGCATTTATGTCAAACATATCAAAGCGAATACCATTAAACTGCCCTTTTTGGAAATTGGCTCTCAACTCTTGTATAGTATTAAAGTCACGATAATCATTTAGCTTAATTGAGCCTTTTGAAGTAAGCTTTGAAGTAGTAATTCTACCTGCTAACACTCCACCAAGATCTAAAGAGTCGGTACGGAATTTAAAATTCAAATCCCGGTTGCTTTGTAACCCCAGCTCTCCCTCTAACTTTATATATCCTCTATCACTAACTCCCTCAACAATGCCATTTAACCTGTTCAGGTCTCCTTCTAAATCTGCCGTTAGTATTAAATTATTAAGCGCATTTAATTGAGTTTGCGATATTTTTTTTAACAAAGACTTAGCATCTACTTTATCAAAAATGGTTTCTCTCAAACTTAAGTTATATGCAAATTCGCTACTGTTAAGCAGGCTAGTAAGATTGCCTGTTGCCTTAAACCCAGAGTTTCCATATTGAAGCGCTAAATCATTAACATAAAGTAAATCCAAATCGCCCTCAATATTCATGGCTACAAAAATGGGTTTATCTAATGTTGGAGCATTAGGTATAAATTGCTTAATCCGCTTTGGAGCCACAATAAGCTCATTCAAATCAATATCTAGTGAGGCTGCCCTTAATTGGGCTAAAAGTTCACCTTTAAATAAATCTACATCATTAGATTTTCCACTAAATTTTAAATAGGTATCTGATGTATTTAAGTTGAATGAATTAAATTCTAAAAACCGGTTATTGTTATAAATCTGTCCATAAACCTGAGCTTTAGGAACGTCCAGTTCAGGAATACTCATGGTTAGATTATTGATATCTAAAAAGCGCTGGCTACTTTTATACTCAAAAAACATGGACAAGTCGATATCTCTAAAGGTGAGACTATCGCTTGACGAAAATGTTTGGTGAGGTTTAAATAATTGCCTTATAATTACCGTTCCAGAGCGTACAATTACATTGGGAGCCAAGATTTCGAAAAAAGGTTTTTCAGCCTCTTCTTTATCAGTAAGAGTAATTTCTGGTTTCTTTTTTATTGCTGCTAAAAAAGCATCCTTTTTTGTTCCGTCTATTATAACTGTGGGCGCACTAACGCTTAGTCCTGTTACAACGAATTCTTGCCGTAGTAATGCAAAAATATCCAAACTTGCCGAAAGGCTATCGGCATGAAATACTGCTTCTGTACTTGAGGAGTCTGGGTAGAGGTTTACCTCTTTGAGTTCGAAGCTCATTGGCACAATGCCACGAAGCTGTCCAATTGTTAAAACACCTTCATATTTCGAACTAAAGTTCTTTTCTATTTGAGTGGCAATGTATGTTTTGGTTACTTGTAATTGCAGAATACCAAAGCCGATTGCTCCAATTACAATCAGCAGCAATCCTATAATCCCAAATGAGATCCAAAAGGCATTCCAGCTTTTATGTAACCAACGTAATAAGGGCACTTAGTTAAACTCCTTCAAAATAAACTTCCAAGCTTCTAATATTACCTGTGTTTGTTCGAACTTCTTTGTATAAGGCTTTTCTAAATCTTTCAATAATACTAAGCGAATGGTTGAATTCGCAACTTTCTTATCTTGTAACATTAGAGTAGTTAATTCTTTTGGAAGTAACGAGTTATCTAGACTCAAATTATACAGAGATTTAAAACGCATTAAATCTGCAAAATCAATTTCCGCTCCATGCTCGTTTGAAACAAACACAGCAGCCAACATGCCCATATAAACCGCTTCGCCATGTGTGAACTTTTTGTATTCACCTTTTCTTTCAATTACGTGTGCAAAAGTGTGGCCAAAGTTTAGAAACTCCCGAATACCAGCCTCTTTCACATCTTTAGAAACAACGGCAACCTTTATTGCCGCACTTTTTTCGATTAGTTCCTTCCAAGCTTTTGGCTCCTTAAATTCCTGATCAACAATCAACTCTCTAAGCTCTTCAAATATCTTTTTATCTTGGATAAAGCCATATTTTAGGATTTCACTTAAGCCACTAATCCATTCTTGTTTTGGTAGAGTTTCTAAAAATTGAAGATCCGCAAAAACAGCTTTGGGTTGATAAAAAGCTCCAATTAGATTTTTTCCAGTTGAATGGTTAATCCCTGTTTTGCCTCCGATGGAACTATCGACCATCGCCAAAAGAGTGGTTGGTATATGAATAAGTGGAATACCGCGTAGTACAGAAGCGGCTACAAACCCAGCTAAATCTCCCGTTACACCACCGCCAATAGCAAGTAATGGTGTTTTGCGTTCAATCTGCGCACTAAGAACTACATCCAAAATACGAGAGTACTCAACTATGCATTTACTCTTCTCTCCTGCAGGAATGATGTGCTTTACTACCGTTTCAAAAACTGTATCTAATTCCCCAAAAATAGTTTCACCGTGTAAACTATTTACGTTCTCGTCAATAAGAACAAGAACTTTCTGCGTAGAGTATTCAGACTCAATAAAGCTAATTGCTTCGTTAAATATATTATAGCCTACCTTAATTTTATAAGAATCAGAAGTAGTGGTATTAAGAATTAAAGGGTCAAACATGTTTTTTTATCTTATCAATAATAATATCTACAAGCTGTTCTTCTGTACCAAAGCCATCACTTTTAACTTGTATTTGAGCTTGCTTATAAAAATTTTCTCGATTGGAATATAGCATATTAAGCTCATTAAGAAGGACTTCTCTCGATTTTATTTTTCCTTGTTTATCAAGAACAATCGGTCTTTTTTTATTACGAAGAACACGCTTAACAATTACATCCATTGGTGTTTCAATAAAAACTAGAAGTCCGTGAAGTTTAAGATGGTCAACAATATTCTGGTTTTGAAGCGACCCGCCTCCCAAAGCCAAAATGCCTTTAAAGCTAGTCGATAAATCCATCAAGTACTCTCGTTCCTTTTCTCTAAAGTAAGACTCCCCTTCATCCTTGAATATACCCGAGATTGTTCTGCCTTCTTTTCTTTCTAGATATCGATCTAAATCTTGAAATGGCAATTCTAATTTCTTTGAGAGTAAACTTCCAATACTACTTTTGCCAGTGGCCATAAAACCACATAAATAGAAGCTATCTACATACTTTTTTAAACGATGCTCATTCATTACTAGGGTTCTTTGGTGCGACATATTCCACTTCTTCACGGTCTACAATCACTGCTCCAGGTGCTGCTTTTTTAACTTTACGCACATACTTTTTCTTAGTGACGATAACAGGTACTAACTCTGCTCCACGCGCTTTAGAGTTATAGGCTGCATAAGCCGCTGCTTCTTGGATCACCGTTTTAGGAGGAAGTTTTTTATTATTTCCCATGCGAATTATAACATGCGAACCTGAAACTCCACGTGCATGTAGCCAAATATCTTCTTTATGTGCCATTTGCACTAAAATATCATTATTCCGGGCATTTTTCCCTATCCAAACAGTAAAACCTTGCACCTCAAATAGATGGAATGGATGCCTCGAGTCAGCATTACTTTCTTTTGTACCAACTCCCAACTCAAGCAGTTGTTCCCTGTGTGTTTTTTCCCATTCCTGAAGTTCATATAGTTTTCGTATTTCTTGAAATTCAGCAATTAGTAGCTCCAGTGTTTCTTTTCGCCCCTCTAAAAGTGGGATACGCTTTAACGCCTCTTTATAAGATATCGCAGAGTTTCTAGCCTTTTCGTAATACCGTTCTGCATTTTCAGCGATATTCAATTTAGAGTCTAATCGTATCTCAATATTTTTTCCAGCATCATATAGATCTTCAACAATAATATTATTTCCTACATTTTTTCCTAAATGCGCATTTGCCATTAATAAGTGTGCAAATTTTTCATATTCCTCAGAACGAGATAACCCTTTGTCTGCTAACGAAAGATTTTTTAGACCAGATGCGGTTCTCTTTATTTGCCTTTTAAGCGATTTAAGTAGCTCCCCTTTTTTCTGTCTTAATCGCTGGGTGTGCGAGTAGGTTTTAAATCTGTAAGCAATTAGGTCGTTCACAGAGTTAAAGATTCGGTCAGTCGGAATAGCTAATATACTCGGGCGAAAGAGTGTAGTATTCCCATTTTCTAGTAATCTAAATACTGGTTCTTCGAGTATACTCTTTGTGAACAACTCAATTTTCTGAATAAGATTTATACTGTTCAACTCAGAAAGTTTATGTTCTTCGATTAGTTCTGATAAATGAGTTCTAGGTAGTAAAGGATTTATAGTTGTGATTTTTTCCTTAATACTTAAATCAGAACTTGGTTCTTTATAAAGCGTGATTTCCTTTGAACTCGGTATATCATTTGAACTTCCTTTAAAAGCTTCAACAAAAACACCTTTTTTTGTGAGAAATACATTCGCTTGATTACTGAATAGCTTAAAAACCAATTCGTAATCATTCTCTATAACTATTGTGAGAATTCGGTCTGTTTCTGCGATATAAATATCAGAAATTTTGAGGCCGTCAAGTTCTTCGAAAAAGGCTAATCTATTTTTTTGTTTCGGCTGAGAATAGGTATCCAAAAACAACGCTATATTTCCAGGAGCCGTACTAAAAACTAGCTTCATTCGTTCCCGCTCTGATTCCACATGAAACTCTATTAGATTTTTGAATCTTGTGGTAGACAACACAATTTGGGCACCTATCAAATTGTGTTTTAAGACGTTCTTTAAATATATTAGTTCGTAGTAATTCATTGAAGAAAGGGAGAGAAATAAAGAAAGTTATGCATTATCCAATATTCAGTTCCATCGTAAATACGGTAGATACGCAACTCGAGAAGCGTGGGATTTCTGCCGAAACATTCAGTACTTGGGAAAATAGTAAAATTAATGCCACCGGTTTAGAGTTAGAAATTGGCTTATCAAAAGTTTCTCAATATATGAAATCACTATCAATCAATTTTGATTGGGATGGATTTCGTGAACGTTCGCTTGCGAAACAACTTGAAGGGATGGATTCGCACCCTTTTCTAAAGATTGATAAATTAAATGAAAGTAGTATTGTTCCCACCATTGATGTAGAAATGGCTTGGCTTTTTGATGTAAATTTTTGTCAGCCCGAAGTCCCAGAGCTTTCCGGAAATTATAGAATTGAGCAAGCTAGTGCTTGGATGGAGTCGATTAACCGCCAAGTAAACCACTTATTAGTAAACGACGACATCATTACACGCTGGCATATAGAAATTGAAGGTGATGAGAATGGAAAGTATCTATCTGCCATTAACCTTATTTCGTACTTTCAATACAGAATTGATACTCCAAAAAGCCTTAATGAGGTGAAACATTATGTTAGTCGTCGTTTACACGATTTACTACTTAAAGCAAACAAGGTTCTTTTTATTGCTGATGAAATTCTGAGTGAAACCATTGCTGCATAAGCTTTTTCCGAACTCTTTTATGCTAGAAAATCAGTTTTCTGTGCGAGGAAGAGCTCAAATTACGGAGTAGAATAGTACAGTTCATATTCTCTTCAAGTAAACCTACATAACGCAGATTATCATTCTGATACATTTATTTTACTAAAAGTATAGACTCGGCTTCTTCCCATTTTGCCTTACCAACCAGCTTCAATAAAATTAAATTTCGGTGACATTTTAGGGTAAAACCTAAACTAAACGGCAAAAAAAAGGCTTCGATGTAACTCGAAGCCTGAAAATCTATTTTTTCTTCTTATGCCTGTTTTTTCTCAGGCGCTTTTTACGCTTGTGTTTTGCAATTTTAGCGCGCTTTCTTTTTTTACCACTTGGCATTGATGATCACCAGAAATTACTAGTTGTTGTTTTTTGTTCGAACGGTTCAAAAATAAGAACTTTTTTGATGCTTTTCTAAATCAATTTTCAATCATCATTTTTACGTTCACTGCTTCTTTAAATTCTTTAGACATTTTGAGCACCGGAACGAACTGTTCAGGCACAATAACTTCTTCGTTAGTTTTTGGGTTTCGTGCTACTCGTTGCGCTCTTTTAACAACTTTGAAACTCCCAAAACCTCTTAATTCTATAGAATCGCCACGTTTCATTGCGTCGATAACAGTTTCAAGAAAACCATTTACAACAGCTTCTGTTTCTACTTTTGTAAGGCCAACTGATGCCGAAATAATATCGACCATGTCTGCTTTAGTCATAATAGGCGGTTTTTTATGTTAATTTTTCTCTGTTCAATATGTTAAAACACAGAACTCTCTAAATCGTTCCAGAGCTCAAATGTATGATATTTTGGACTTCTATAAATGTTCCTCGTAATTATTGCTAAATCTTTTTTACTTTCACATGCATAAATTGAATGTGTAAATACAAAGTAATCTAGCAAATCTTATGGAAATGTTTGAAAATGTTATTAATTGGCTGAACGACATGGTTTGGTCTCAACCTTCTAAATTCCCACTAATGGTAGCTCTTCTACTTAGTTTTGGGATTTTTATTACGCTACGGTTGGGATTTATTCAGATTAGAAAGTTCAAACACGGCATACTCTCTGTTATGGGTAAATTTGACGACCCTGACGCAATAGGAGATGTAAATCATTTTCAAGCTCTCACAACGGCTCTTTCTGCTACGGTTGGAATTGGTAATATAGCTGGGGTTGCCATCGCAATTCATTATGGTGGGCCAGGAGCTTTATTCTGGATGTGGGTTACCGCTTTTTTCGGGATGGCCGTTAAATTTACTGAATGTACTCTTGCAGTTAAATATAGAGTCCAAAATGCGGATGGATCTGTTTCTGGTGGTCCAATGTACTATATCGAAAAAGGACTCGGTGCAAATTGGAAATGGTTAGCCATGTTTTTTGCAGTAATGGCAGTAATATGTTCGTTCTTAACTGGTAATGCAGTTCAAGCTAACACTGTAGCCGACACGCTTTACAGTACTTTCGCCCTTCCTGGTTGGATTACAGGTATTGTAACTGCCACTATCGTTGGAGTTGTGATTATTGGTGGAATTAAGAGAATTGGTAACGTTACTGCACGCTTAATGCCACTTATGGCCTTAATTTATGTACTTGGTGCCCTTATAATCCTACTTATTAATTTCCAAGAAATCATTCCTGCTTTCAAAACTATTTTTACAGGCGCTTTCAATCCTCAAGCAGGTATGTATGGAGTTGTGACTGGTGCTTTCCTTACAACGCTAGTTTGGGGTATTAAACGTGGTTTGTTTTCCAATGAAGCCGGACAAGGTTCTGCTCCTATCGCTCATGGTGCAGCAAGAACCAAAGAACCTGTACGTGAAGGCGTAGTTGCTTTGTTAGAACCATTTATTGATACGTTAGTAGTTTGTACTATGACTGGTCTTGTAATTGTGAGTACAGGTGTTTATCAACAACGCCACGACATTCCTTTCAATCCAAATGGAAAAGAAGTGAGCTATAATATTGACTCTGGCTCCACTTTAATAGTTGATGAAGGCGTTCCAACTAATGGCCAAATAATTGTAAATGAAGCTACAACGGGTGTTATATTTGTTGGCGGTAGTAGCTCTAAAGAGAAGTTTTCTGGAACTATTAAAGTTGACAATGGTAAAACGCTTATTACCACAGAGACGGGAACTGTAGTCAAAGATTTACATGCTGATATTGTAGAAAATGGGGCGCCACTTACGTCACTAGCTTTTGAGAACGGTCTTGCCCCTCTTTTCCCTGGGGGTAAATACATTGTAACCCTTTGTGTGCTTCTATTCGGTATTTCTACCGCTATTAGCTGGAGTTATTATGGCGATAGGGCCATTCAGTATTTAGCAGGCGATAAGTCCATCATTTACTATAAATTTGTTTATGTAGCAATGCATTTTGTAGGTGCTATTCTCACGCTCGAAACCGTCTGGGCCATTGGTGATATCGCATTAGGTCTTATGACTTTCCCAAATATTATTGCTTTATTTGCTCTTTCTGGTGTTGTTGCAACATCTACTAAGACCTATTTCAAAAAAATGAACGAAGCTAAGTCTTAATAAAATTATGGAAAACGTATTAGTAGTTGATCACCCTGTAGTTCAAAGATATATCACCGTTTTACGGGATAAAACTACTAATACGGCTTCTTTTCGCCGCGCCATGGCAACAATTGGCAATATTTTGGCCTATCACGCTTTAAGTGATTTGCCCCTTCAAGAAATTGAAGTAGAAACTCCTATTCAAAAAACTAAAGGATTTGTTCCTGCAAACGATGTTATTGTAGTACCCATTCTTAGAGCTGGTTTAAGCTTAGTTGATGGTATTATCAACTTTATCCCCGAAGCAAAAGTTGGCCATGTTGGTGTGTACAGAGATGAAACTACACATCAACCAGTTAATTATTACGACAATCTTCCAAATGGAATAAAGCATGGATACACTCTTGTTGTAGACCCAATGCTTGCTACTGGAGGGAGTGGTTCTCATGCCATTAGTTACTTGAAAAAATCAGGGGCAACAAATATCCGCTTTGTCTGCTTAATAGCTGCACCAGAAGGCATCAAAAGACTTCAAGACGACCATCCGGACGTTCCTATAATTACTGCCGCAATAGACGAGAAATTAAACGAACAAGCATTTATTGTACCTGGTTTGGGAGATGCAGGAGATCGTTATTTTGGTACGCAATAGCTTTATATTATTTGTAATCCTTCTATGCACTTTTTCTTGCTCAAAACTCACTGAGTTTGATAACCAACGCATAAAAGAAGTTCTTGGCGACTCTTTACTTTCCAGCTCATCTAGCTGGGATATTGATATGGATATTATCGAAGACGGATTTATCTCTCTAAATCTCAAAAGTTCAAAAGCTGTCAGTTATTCAAAAAACGATGTGAAATACACCACGTTAAGTGGACCTGTAAGTATTCAAATATTTGAAGCTGACACACTTCAAACCGAAGTTTTTTCAGACAGCGCTTTATATAGACCCTCTGCTTCTAGTTTCGAACTGTTTGGAGCTGTGAAAGTGTTTACCACGTCGGGAAGACGACTACGCACAGAGTATCTTAAGTGGGAAAGAGCAAACGACATAATTAGCACTAATGAATATGTTACTATTGTTACACCCAGTGATAGCATAAACGCAATGGGCTTAGTTGGCAACGCTGACTTAACCAATTATACCTTGAATGAAGTAACAGGGCAAACGGTGATTCATTGAAAATTTTCACTCAATTATACTCTAGATTACTACTTTTTGTGATTCTCGTTTTCACAACAACTAGTGCTTTTTCTCAAAGTGTAATAACCATTGAGCGTTCCAGAATTATTGAGAATATAACCATGAATGGAGAGTCTATTCGTAAACTATATGATGCACGTTTAAGCACAGGAAACGTAACTTTAGTATGTGATAGCGCTTGGCAGTTTATTGATAGAAATGAAGTAAGAGCGTTCGGAAATATCCAAATTGATACTAAAACAGAACATATCTGGGCAGATACTCTTTATTATTTCACAGATAAAGAACTGAGTGAATTACGTGGCAGAGTAATTATTAAACAAGACAGTACTCTCCTTTTTGGTAATAAAGTTGACTACAATTTCTTAACCAAAGAAGCATACTTCCTCGACAACATTCGTTTAGAAGATACTGAAGGAACACTAACTGCACAGACTGGCATCTATTACCAACAAAAAGACAGTGCTGAGTTTCGAGGAAATGTCCAACTAACCGACTCCGCAAAATATGCCGAAAGTGATAGCCTTTTTATCAATAGGAAAAAGAAATTAACTCGCCTTTTCAACAATATTTTTGTAGCGGATAGTGTAAATAACTCCATTCTCCAAGGTAACTACCTTGAAGCCGATTCTACAGGTCGCCGATATATTGATGGTAATGCGTATTTACGAAGAATTTCCGCAGATACAACCGACACCACTCATATATTTGCGAATGAAATACTCTTACAAGAAAAAGATTCTACAACTTTTATTGATGCTTATACAAAAGTTAAAGTGTGGTCTCAAAAGTTCTCATCGTTATCCGACACCCTACTCTACAATTCAAGAGATGAACTTTTTCAATTACGAGAAAAACCAAAAGCTTGGCATAAACAGATTCAGCTTACAGGCCCTTTCATTTCAGTACAATTAGATAGTAGCAGTGTAAAGCAACTTACTTCTTATTACAAAACTATTGCGGTTCAAGAAGACTCTGCGACAGGTCGATTAAACCAAATTAAAGGTGATACCCTCATTGCTGATTTCACCAATGGTGATATCTCTCAAATTACAGTGTACCCCAATAGCGAGATACTTTACCACACTAAAAGCAGTAATGGAGAACCCGACGGTGCAATGGAAAACACATCTCCAAAAACTATTCTGTCCTTCGAGGATGGAGCATTGGTAAGAGCTTGGATGGGGAAAAACCAGGGACTGTTTCTACCCGAATACACCGATTTAGCAAACCGTAGATTAGAAGGTTATGTATGGACTCCCGAACTTAGACCTTTACGGCCTTCTTTAAAACCAGTTGGTAAGTTCCCTCCCATTTCACTAGAACGTCCATTCTCACTTCCAAAACGATTTATCGAATTTCAGAATAAATAGATTAAACACTAATTTTTACAGATAATCTCGAATTGTTTGTGCAACTTGGAATTCATTAAACCAATCTAAAAGATTTTGTAACATGAAAAAATTACTCTCTATTGCGTTAATTGTCCTTTTCGGTTTCAGTCAGACTAAAGCACAAGATGGGAAGTTATCAATCGCTATCGATTCTTCAACTAAAACGGACCATGAAGTAGTAATAAATGGGAAGAAAGTTGCTTATTCGGCAACAGTTGGCACCCAACCCGTATGGGATAATAACGGTAAACCCGTAGCAACCTTATTATACACTTACTATCAACGGAAAGGAGTTTCGAACACAGACCGTCGTCCTTTGCTAATCTCTTTTAACGGTGGTCCAGGTTCTGCCTCTGTTTGGATGCACATTGCATACACTGGCCCTAAAGTTTTAAACATCGACGAGGAAGGTTACCCAATTCAACCTTATGGGGTAAAAGATAATCCTCACTCCGTGCTTGATGTTGCTGATATCGTTTATGTAAATCCAGTTAATACTGGTTACTCTCGCCTTTTTGATAAAGATGCCGACCGCAAAAACTTTTTCGGTGTTAATGAAGATATAAAATACCTTTCTGAGTGGCTTAGAACCTTTGTTACTCGTGTGAATAGATGGAATTCTCCAAAATATCTAATTGGTGAAAGTTATGGAACTACTAGAGTTTCAGGACTTGCATTAGCTCTACAAAATCAGCAATGGATGTACCTTAATGGCGTGATTTTAGTTTCTCCAACCGATTTAGGAATTAAAAGAGAAGGTCCAGTTGAAGCTGCAAATCGTTTGCCTTATTACGCGGCAGCAGCTTGGTTTCACAAAAAACTTGCTCCAGCACTCCAGAGTAAAGACTTAATTGAAGTTTTAGAAGAAGCTGAAACTTATGCAATCAATTCATTGTTGCCAGTAATGGCTAAAGGTGCTTGGGCAACAGAAAATGAGAAATCCGAAGCTATAAAAATGTTTAGCTATTACTCTGGACTTAACCCAAAGGTTATTGAGCAACACAACCTAGATGTTCCCACTTCTTTCTTTTGGAAAGACTTGCTTAGAGACGAAGGTTATACTGTTGGTCGATTAGATTCCCGATACAAAGGAATTGATAAAATGGAAGCTGGCATTCGTCCTGACTACAACGCGGAACTTACTTCTTGGCTACATTCCTTTACTCCTGCCATTAATTACTACTTCAGAAATGATTTAAATTTCAAAACAGATCTCAAGTATAATATGTTTGGCCCTGTGCATCCTTGGAATAATGATGGTGATAGAACTGGAGATAACTTACGCCAAGCAATGGCTCAAAATCCTTATCTCCATACCATGATTCAAAGTGGGTATTATGATGGCGCTACAAGCTATTTTGATGCCAAGTATACAATGTGGAATCTTGACCCAAGTGGTCGATTAAAGGATAGGCTTAGCTTTAAAGGCTACAGAAGTGGCCACATGATGTATTTAAGAGCTGAAGACTTGAAAAATGCAAACGATGACATTCGAGAATTTATCAAGAATTCTCTTCCTTCTGCAGGTACACCAGCAAAATATTAAGATTCTAACTTACATAGTAGATTAAACTATCTGATAAAAATCCCAACATGTTATTAGCACGTTGGGATTTTGTTTTTATATACTTTACCTACACTTCCTCTAACTCTATATTAGCTTTCATTACTCGGTTTTGAACATCAACAGGTGCCGATGCATAATGAGAAAACTCACGCGAATAAGTTGCACTTCCTTGTGTCATAGACTTTAGACGAGTTGAATAATGGTCAAGTTCTTCTAATGGAACTGTAGCTTTAATTTTTTGCAAAGCTCCTTCAGTATCCATTCCAAGAATATGCCCTCTTCGAGTGCCCAAATCGCCCAATACATCACCCATATAATTAGCTGGAACTATTACTTCCACAGAATAAATAGGTTCCAGTAATTGGGGATTAGCATTTAGAAATCCATCTTTAAAAGCCATTCGCGCGGCTGTTTTAAACGCTGCTTCATTTGAGTCTACTGCGTGCATCGAGCCATCAAAAACGGAAACACGGATATCTCGTGCACAACAGCCACTCATGGGGCCGTTTTCCATTTTTTCCATTACACCTTTTAGAATCGCAGGCATAAATCTGTTATCGATTACTCCACCAACAATACAGTTATTAAATACCAATTTTCCTCCCCAAGGAAGTTCATGTACTTCGGTGTTTCTCACCTTCATATCCGTAGGATCTGACATTCCTTCTTCATAAGGTTCAATCATAATGTGAACTTCAGCATACTGCCCAGCTCCACCAGATTGTTTTTTATGTTTGTAGGTAGCTTTTATTGGTTTGGTGATTGTTTCTCGGTACGGAATTTTTGGAGCTATAAATTCAATATCAAGCTTATAGCGGTTACGAAGTAGATATTCCACAACGTTTAAGTGCTCTTCGCCCTGAGCATGGATGATTATCTGACGAAGTTCTTGGCTATGTTCTATAACGATGGATGGATCTTCTTTATGAATTTGATTTAGAGCACTACCGAGCTTGTCTTCGTCTCCTTCATTAGTCAGTTTAACTGCTGTTCTAATCGTTGTTGAAGGGAATTTAATTCCTTCCATTGCAATAGTCTCTCCTTTCTCTGCAAGTGTATCGTTTACAGCACCATCTTTGAGTTTAACAACAGCTCCAATATCACCTGTTTTGATTTCATTCACCTCAATACGTTTATGGCCTTCAGTAAGAAATAAACTACCCAAACGAACTGAATTTGAAGTTGAGCTATTCACCAAGTCCATTCCAGGAACTGCTGAACCACCATAAGCTTTAAAGTAAATCAGATCGCCTACATGAGACTCAGAATGTGTTTTAAAAAGAAACAGAATAGTTTTTCCATCTGGGTCTAAAGCTAGTTCTTCTCCTGTCTCAGTTTTAGGAGGATTCACTTCTAAAGGATTTGGAGCAACGTTGTCAATAAAGCCCATCACACGTCCTGTACCCATATTGCGTGCAGCACAAACACAGAACAGTGGGAATATTTGGCGATTCACCAAGGAAAGATGCAAACCGTTTTGCATTTGCTCCTCATCCAATTCACCATGCTCAAAATAGATATCCATCAAGGTCTCGTCATTTTCTGCAACAATCTCTATCAGCTCTTGATGAAGTTGATTTGCGCGTTCTTTTAAAGAGTCAGGAATAGGTAATTTGTCAGGTTTTCCACCACCTTCAGGAAATTCATACATTTTCATTTTCAATACATCAACAATAGCATGAAAGTCATTCCCCTCACTATATGGAAACTGTATTACAGTAACTTTTCTGCCATAATGCTCTTTTGCTTCCTCTACTGTTTTCCAAAAGTCTGAACGTTCGTTATCCAGTTTATTTACCACAAACATGGATGGTATATTAAAGCTTTCTGCGTATTTCCAAAGTGCATCCGTCGCTACTTCTACCCCATTTTCAGCGTTGAGAGTAAATAAAGCTGTATCTGCAATTCTAAGTGGGCCAACAACTTCTCCAATATAATCGGAGGTACCTGGAGTATCGATAAGATTAATTTTGTGGCCTCTCCAGTCTAAATTCATAAAAGAGGAATGGATGGATTTCCCCTTTTCATGCTCTAATGCATCGTAATCTGAAACAGTATTCTTTTCTTCAATACTACCCCTTCTATTTATGGCTCCAGCTTCAAACAACATCGTTTCAGCTAGTGTTGTTTTACCGGAGCCAGAGTGCCCCAACAAAACTACATTACGAATTCGGTCGGGATTATATACTTTCATGGCTATTCTCCTTGAATTAATAAAGATTAAATTGAAAGCACTTTCTTAATAAAATTGAAGTGCTTCCTTTTTTGCACTTATATTTGTCAATGAACTTGGCATTGTTAAATGAAAACAATGTGAAGAAATAATTTAAGCGACTACAGGTAATAATCAAGATGAAAAAAATACTACTCATTCAAACAGGTGGAACTATTGCAATGAGCGCTAAAGGTGAGGGCGTAGAACTTGATCCTGATTCATGGTCGGACCTGTTATATAAACAAATTCCTGAATTAGCTGAATTAGCTGAGATTCATACTTACCCTTTATTTTTTGAAGATAGCTCTGATTTAAACGCCGATCATTGGGTTAATTTAGCCCGTTGCATTGATACCAATTATTTAGAATACGATGGATTCGTGGTTCTTCATGGAACCGATACGATGGCATATACAGCATCCGCACTTTCTTTTGGATTACAGAACCTCGCTAAGCCTGTCATTTTTACCGGAAGCCAAGTTCCAATGAGTAGTATTCGAAGCGATGCACAACGAAATCTCATTAATTCCATTGAAATGGCAACCATGACCCTTCATGAAGTAGCTATTTGTTTTAACGATCATGTTTTTAGAGCAAACCGTTCCACAAAAATGAGCATTGGGGATTTTGATGCTTTTGCCTCTCCTAATGTTCCACCAATTGCACAAATTGGGCTCAATATTGAATTGAAAGTCTCCCCTAAAGAAACCATCGACCCTTTTTATAATAACGCTATGTACTCTAATGAGGTATTTATTCTCACGGTACATCCATCCATGAATCCTGCCTTTTTAGAGTGTATCAATCTTACCAAACTACGGGCAGTTATTGTGCGCAGTTTTGGAAGTGGCAATATACCAATTAAAGGAGCTTTCAACCTTCTTCCCTTTTTCGAAAAGTGTAGAGAAAATGGCGTTATTGTTGCGATAATTTCTCAAGCCGACTTTGATGCCGTAGACCTTAGCAAATATCCTGCTGGAAGAGAAGCTATTAAAGCGGGTGCCATTTCTTGTAGAGATATGACTTTAGAAGCCGCTCTTACAAAAATGATGTATTTATTAGCTCGATATGAGTCAAAAGTTGAAATTGAAGAACAATTTCAACTTTCTTTAGCTGAGGAAGTAACCGTTTAACTTGATTATTTAACGAACCTATGCTTTTTTGCTTCGGTTTAGCTATACTCGGTTAAAACAAAGACGACATGTATTTTATATTTGATATTGAAACTATTCCCGACTTCGAATTTGTTCGCAAAGTATTGAACAATTATGAAGCTGACGACGAGACTTTACTAGAAATTGCCAGTGAAGAACTAGCTCGCAATAAATCTGGGTTTCTCCCACCAATGTACCATCGTATGGTTTCTTGGGTGGGGCTTTGGATTGAGAATTCGGGACAACCTCGCCAAAAAGTAGCATGGAGTGGCAAAGATGAAAAAGAAGGCCTCTCCAAAATTTTTGAAGCTATCGGTTCTTTTAAAGACTTTGGACTCATTCACCACAATGGCAAAGGGTTTGATATTCCTGTTTTGATTTATAGAGCCATGAAGCACGGACTTCAAATGCCCATTCGGATGAATGATTATGAAATTCGTTATCGCTATAGTAAACATAACATTGACTTAGTTGACGAATTCAGCAACTACGGAGCAAGTTCTTGGCCGAAATTAAAACATTTAGGTCAACTAATCGGAATTCCATTTAAGCAAACAGGCGAAGGTAATGAAGTACTCGCTATGTTTAATCGGAAGGAACTAGACTTGATAGAGCATTACTGTTATGAAGATGTGATTGCGACCTATATCGTTTGGCTATACCATCAATACACTATTGGACTGATTCCTGAAGATCAATTTGGAAATTTGAAAGAACGAGCGTTATCCAAACTGCAAGAAATTCAAAATAGTTAATTTCCTAAACATGGTAGATAAGTATGAAACACTTCTCTGTACTTTTACTTACTGCTTTTATGTTTACAACGGGAAATCCTGTTCAAGCCCAAAAAGCTGAGTCTAAATCAAATACTTTAGGTTCATTTGACTGGGTTTCTTTCACATTAACTTATCCAAAGTCATTTCCTCAGCTTGTCGTAACTTCGGCAACAAATGAGAACGAGTCCCTTCAATTTCTAGCATTCTATTCTCAGCATAAAGAGCAGATTGGTAAAAATATTAAGGAACGTAATTCCCACATTAAGAATGCGAAAATTATTTTTGAATACCTGCACAGAGAAGTATTTAAAACCTATAATCTACACTCAACTGTTTCTTCCCTCGTTAACAATAATCAGTATAATTGTGTAACTGCTACTTCCTTTTTTGTAAGCATTGCTGAGGAGTTTGATATCCCGTATAAAATTTATGAATCGCCGATGCATGTGTATGCATCGGTCATAGACGGGAAAGACGAAGCCATTGTAGAATTAACTCTCCCAAAATCGGGCTTCGATTTCAATGCAAACAATGAGTCTATAATTCAAACATTGGTAAACAGTAAACTCATTTCTAGAGATGAGCTAGAGCAAAAAGGTGCCGATGAACTATTTCGAGAATATGTGGAGGATACTTTCCCCGTCTCAAAAAAAGAATTACTAGCTATCCAATACTATAACGATGGTTTACTTTTACAGAAACAAATGAGGTATGAGGAGTCTTTTCAAAAATTTGGAACCGCCTTAAAACTCTATCAAAATTCTCAATTTTCTAAAGCTTATGAAACCAGTTTTCGGAATTCACAAAATGATTTCAGCCTTTTAGAAAATGATAAAGTTCGCTTAGTTCGTCTATATTTAGAATCAACTCAAACAGACTCCATTCTTTCGAAGAACTTCGTTTATCACCTCGCTACACTTATTGATAAACTTCTTAAGAACGAAGATAATTTTGACGAAGCCGAGAAGCTTATTCATTTTGCAGACCGTGAGATTTATCCTACTGCAACAAATTCAGAAAGAATTACTGAGTTGAAGAGCTATTTTTATACTTCAAAAGCTGAAAATGCAGCTCTAAAAGGTGAAACGAGAGTGGCTTTGGAGTATTTGCAGCAAGCAATGGAGTTTGCTCCGTTAAATACGCGATTACGAAATTACTCTATTTCCCTAACAAGTAATTATGCACTTCAACTAGCTCACCTCGGGCAATTGAAGAAGTCCCGCAACATCATCGATTCCCTACATGTTCAGTATCCAATCGATTACCCCGTTGTGGCTGATGCCCGTGTTCAGATTATAATTGCAGGACTAGTTCCGCTACAAAAAATTGAAGCCAATGCGGATGAATTTTCGAATGACTTGGCATTAGCAAAATCTATTCATCCCGAAAACATCTATTTAAAATCTTTTTCATCCATCGTTTTTCATGAACTAGCAATGCAACAAATCCGAAAAGCGAATTATCCTAAAGCCAAAGATTATATCTTAGAAGGACTCAGTTTTCATTCATCTGACGGCACCTTGCGTTCTGATTTAGAACTCATAAACAGTATGCTAGAGAAGTAGAAGCTAAACAATGCGATCTTTATCGCTATAATCTGGAATATCGCCTCTATAACCGAAAATTCGTTTAATCCATTTTACAGTTCCAGTACTTTGATTTCTAATATACCATTGGTCGGCTGCTCTTCGTGCACCTAAACTCCATGTTGGATATGGATGAATAGTATCCGCAAATTTTCTTAGGGATACTCCATTTTTCATTGCTAGAGCATATTCAGATATCATTTCGCCAGCGTGTGAGCCGACTACCGATGCTCCCAGAATCTTCCCAGATAATTTTTTGGCATAAACTTTTATTAGTCCTGTCGTCTCGCCTTCTGTAATAGCTCTGTCAATTTTGGAGTACGGAAATTTATAAACCTCAAAATGCACATTATTTTCTCGAAGGTCTTTTTCTGTAGCGCCAACGTGAGCCAACTCAGGTGAAGTAAAAGTTACCCATGGCACGTGTTTGCTGTCAATTTTCATAGGAACTTTAAGCAATGCTCTAGATGTAGCCACTTTAGCCATGTGTTCACACATGTGAGTAAACTGGTAGCGACCGCTAATATCTCCAATTGCGTAAATATGCTTCACATTCGTTCTGCATGAATCGTTTACCGTAATTCCCTTCTTGGAGTACTCAATGCCGGCAGCGTCTAAATTTAAGCCTTCTAAGTTGGGTTTGCGCCCCGTTGCCATTAGTAAGCTATCACCATCAACATTTTGAAGCTCCCCATCTCGTTCAACAACAACTCTGATTTTGGAATCCTGATTTTGAATTTCTTTCACTGAAGCTTCTAACTCGTACTTCACCCCTTGCTCTTTCAATTCGTTAAAAAGAATTTCCACAAGCTCGGGATCGTCATTCATCATTATTCTAGGTGCCATATCCACAACGGTAACGGAACTCCCCAAGTGTGCAAATGCTTGGCTCATTTCCGTTCCAATTGGACCGCCACCAATAATGATTAGCTCTTTAGGAAGCTGAGTTATATCAAACAAATTATGATTGGTTAAATAGTCTACAGAATCTATTCCTGGAATTGGCGGCACCATTGCACTCGCTCCAGCAGCTATAAAAAAGTATCTCGAACTAACTTTTCTAGACTTCCCGTCCTTTAATTGGATTTCAATAGTATGTGCATCTATGAAATAGGCTCTACCAAAAACGACTTCTATTCCCATTTCCTCGAATATCTCTGGTCGATCTGCTTCTTCGTACACTTCATTTCTTACTGTATGTACATGCTCAATTACCTTTTGGAAATCAATATTTGGCTCAGAGTCGAGCAGACCAAACTGACTCGCCTTTTTTATTTGATGCGCTACTTTCCCAGCTTTAAGAAGCAACTTGCTAGGCACACAACCTGTCCAAGTACAATCACCACCTAATAAATTAGCTTCCACCATCATTGTTTTAGCGCCAAAGTTAGCCGCTATTCCAGCGGCGGTTAAACCAGCTGAACCGCCTCCAATAACTATACTATCAAAATCGTACTTAGCCACTTATTTCCCTTTTCTTTTATTTAAACATCTTAGAACACTTATGAAAATCAAGGTGTTCATTCTTTGCTGATACTTTTTGGTTCACTCTCAACTTTCTTCCTAATTTTAGCTAAGGTTGAGTATGCTCCAAATAAAACCATTAGAAACACCACTACATACACCCACCAAGGCACATTCTTCCCAGCTACAATTAAGTACAAGTAAGCTGAAACGAAGAAAAAAGTAGTGCTTAATGCAGGTAGTACTATAGGTTTTTTCGAACGAATATTTTTTACCAACCAAGCTAGTGAGATACTAAAAAATGGAATAGCACCTACGTAAATAGCGCCAAAAATTATTGGGTTTACCCCATAGTTCTCACCTAAACCCAAAAACCACTCTTTAACAATCTCTATAAATTCAGCCATTTAATAATCACTAATATGTTTGATGTAATACTTTGCAATAATGATTTAGATTAGTGCATTTAATAATTTTGAAGTGCTATTTTAGTAAAAAATCAGAACCACTCTGTGTTATCAACTAAAAAACATATCGTAGCATTTCTTTCATTCCTATCTATTTTAGGAATGTTTATGTCTACCATTCACTATCATAGTGAATCGCTAGAGTGCTTGCAACATCAAGGTGAAAAGCATTTCACCCCTGATGAAGATGTTTGCCCCCTCTGTTCTCTGGTTCTTAGTTCTGATTTTTCCGCTACACTTAGTAAAGGTATCGACCTTATAGTTCTAGATACTGTTTTACCTCAAGCAGAACAGAAAATTAATCACGGTTATATTCATCCTAATTTAGGACGCTCTCCTCCATTCTTGGCTTAATTACCCACAGTTATTCAAATAATTATTCTATTTAATTTTAAAATAATTTTCATAAGCCATGAAAAAAAATATCTCATTGAGGGTTATTTATACCCTCGCTATTGTTATAACCACCTTCTTCGCAGCATGCAGTTCACCAACAGACGATCATGATCATGAAGAAGAAGAAGCCGTTGGGTTTAAAGTTTATTCAGCTACTTCACTTGGTGTACCTGGTCAGTTAGTTGTAGAACAATCCTTATCAGGTGTTACAGGCAACTTCACTATCTCTGGAGAATTATCTAGTTACACCGTTGTTTTTGTATCTGAAGACGGAGACGAGTTTGTTCCAGATTTAGCAGAGCACACCATCGATGTTACAGCCTCTGAAAATGGAACAAATATTACTATTACACGCCCTGAAGCCTCCGTTCAGAATATGGACTTTGGGTTACAAGGTGTCCAAGGCTCTTCTGCGAAACTAACAATTACATTAAAACACCAAGGTTCTGCAGAGTTTGTATCAAAAGCCCTACCTGTTACAATTAACTTTTAACGGGTAATAACAATGGTTCGAAATCAATTATTTCTCACCATTCTGTTCCTAATGGTTGGCGTAATGCCAGCCATTGGACAGAATCTAGCTTATTCAATTAAGGGCAATGTATTTGATGGCGAGTCAAAAGATGTCATCCCCTTTTCATACGTTCATCTTGAAGAGCTAAACAGAACTACTGTTTCAACAGCTGACGGGTATTTTGAATTAAAAAATATACCTCAAGGTGTCTACACAATTACCATTCATCAAATTGGTTATGCAACACAGTCGCGTAAAATCTTCATAGATAATGCCGACATAGAGCTTAAAATCGAGTTGCGAACTTCTGTTTTTAGCTCTGAAGCGATTGAAGTAATTGGCGAGAAAAGTGATTTATCTGGAGCTAACCTAGCTCATGCATCAAAAAAAGTATTCGGCGCAGATTTGCGAAGAAATCTCGGGAGTACTCTTTCCCAAACACTCAGTAACTTACCGGGCTTTGATCAGCGCTCTAATGGTGCCGCTCCAGGAAGGCCTGTAATTAGAGGACTGGGTGATGAAAGAGTGGTGATTCTTCAAGATGGAATGAGTTCCGGAGATATATCTGCACAATCATCAGATCATGCAGTAACCATAGATCCTGCCTCAGCCAATGAGATTGAAATTGCTCGTGGTCCTGCAGCACTCGCTTTTGGCGCAAATGCCATCGGTGGTGTAATTAATGTGGTAAAAAATCAGATTACAACTACTCTACCTAGCAAAATTAATGGAACCTTCTCTCTAAATGGTCAATCTGTGAATACAGGATTATCTAGTGCTCTAAGTACAACCATTCCTGTTGGTACATTTGCTGTTCAAGCTGATTTAAGTGGGCGTTTTTCTAGCGACACACAAACTCCCGCTGGCAAGATTGATAACTCCTATTTCCGCACAACTAACGACGCTATCGGCCTAAGCTACTTACGTCCTTGGGGATATGCAGGTTTTTCGACTAGTGTTTACGCAAGTAATTATGGCATACCTCCTGATCCCAACGGTCACGCTGGTGGAGTTGATATCAAAATGTTCAAACTTCAATATGATGCGAAAACAGAAATTGTAGTAAATAAAGATTTCATAAAGGTTATTGAGATCGACGCCTCTTATAAAGACTACGAACACAAAGAAATTGAGGGAAAAGATTTTAATGGAAACGATGTAGTTGGAACATTCTTCAATCTAAAAACTACAAACGCGGATGTTCGTTTCAAAAACAATCATTTTGGTTTATTTGAAAACGGAACATTCGGAATCACAGGCCAATTTGAAGATTATATGGTTGAGGGATCTGGAACTCCTCCTGCTGATAATTTTAGTATGGGAGCCTATATCATTCAAGAAAAAGATTTGAATGATTTACATTTAGAAGTTGGGTTACGCTTTGATATGGTTCGAACTAGAAGTAGTTCTACCGGCGTGTTTTATCCCATTGGCATTCAGTCTGGAGCAATAGATTCCACTTCATATAAAAACAGAAATTTTGAAGCTCTTTCTGGCTCTATTGCAGCAATCTATAATTTAGGTGGAGGACTTTCACTTGGTGCTAGTATTCTTCGTTCTTTTAGAGCTCCATCAATGGAAGAGTTGTATTCTGAAGGTCCTCATCTCGCATCATATTCATTCGAAATAGGAAATCCCGATTTGGATCCTGAACGTGCCTGGGCTAAAGAAGTCTTTGTAGGTTACCAAGTAAATCGATTAAATCTTACAGCTGCGGTTTTCCATAATAGCTTTGATAATTTCTTGTTTGCTCAAAATACGGGGAGAATAAACCCTACAAGATCTGACCTCCAAGATTATCAGTTTACAGGTAATAAAGCATGGTTATATGGTTACGAATTTTCTGGCGAAGTTAAGCTTTCAAAAAACTTCTTAACCCAACTATCTGTTAGTAAAACTATTGGTCAACAAGAAGTTTCCATTGATAGTGGCGAAGATGTGAAAAAACCTCTTCCTCAAATACCACCCCTAAAAGGGAAACTATCTTTAAAGTATGTCAAGAATGAATTTGAAATAGGATCACAAATTCAACATGCAACAAAACAAGATAGAACTGGGAATTTTGAAACTGCCACAGATGCATATACAACAATAGATATTTTTAGCCAATATCGATTTAATAGCCGAAAATTACTGCATTCAATCTCATTTAACATCAATAATCTGTTAGATACTGAATATCAAAACCACCTTTCTAGAATAAAAGATTTAAGACCTGAACCTGGTAGGAATATTAGTCTACTTTATCGCGTATATTTCTGACATAAAAAAAGGACCTCAAAACAATCAGTCTTGAGGTCCATTGATAATATAGCTTAAGGAGTAGCTCTTTTATTTTTTACTCGACGGGTAATCGAGTAAATCTCTCTCAACTTAAAAGAGAGCTCTAAACTGATAATGTTACAAATAAATAAATTGTTTATTTATTTGTGTAAGAAACTAATAAAACAATACATACAATGTCTTTTAAATTTTATTCTCAAAAATTTTTACTTTTATTACTTCTATTTGTGTCACTTAGTTGTGCTACCATTAAAGACTTTGCAAGCATGCAGAAACCAACTGCTAGAATTAGTGATTTTAAGGTTACAAATTTTTCATTGCAGGACATTGAGTTAACTTTTGATATGGAAGTTGATAATCCAAATCCGGTTACTGTTGCTCTTTCACAATACGATTATGATTTGCAGCTAAACTCTCAATCTTTAGTAAAAGGTAGCCAGCCAACAAATTCAAGTGTTGAAGCCTCAGGAAAAAGTATCGTTCAAATTCCCGTTTCATTCGGATTTAAGGATTTATACGATCTTGCTAGTTCTTTAAAAGATCAAGACGAAACTGATTTTAACTTTGCAGCCAATGCTGAGATCGATGTTCCTATACTTGGTAAAATTACCATCCCTGTAAACAAAACAGGTAAATTGCCTGTTGTTAAATTTCCAAGTATCAATGTTGGCAGCGTAAAAGTTTCCAAATTATCATTCACAAAAATTGATTTAGAAGTTCAAGTAGATATCGATAACCCGAACTCTTTTGATCTTAACTTTGATAACTTGAACTACAATTTTGCATTAAACGGCATTAAAGCAATTTCTGGAAAATCAGAGAGTACCATTAACGTTCTCAAGAAATCTGGTTCTAAACTTACACTTCCTATAAGTTTAAATTTATTTGAGCTTGGTTCTGAAGTAAGAAAGGCATTAGTTGATGGAAAACCTTTCCAGTACAGTATCACTGGAAATGCAGATGTTGGCTCTTCCCTACCAATATTTAAAACTTCAGCATTTGATTTTGATAAATCCGGAGTTGTTGATATCCTAAAATAAAAATCTCATACTTTGACTTACGTAAGCTACATAGAAACTCCCATCGGATACTTAAGGATACTGTCGAACGGTGACGGAATTACAGGAATTAAATTTCTGGATTATGATGGTCCAGATGATCCTGACATCCACACCGAGTCTGCTAAAACGCAGCTTAAGGAATATTTCGACGGGTTGAGAAATGAGTTTAGTCTTACGCTTCTACCAGACGGAACCGACTTCGAGCGTTCTGTTTGGGACAAGTTAAACGAAATTCCGAATGGCTGTACCACAAGCTATGGCAGTATTGCAAAACAGCTAGGCGATAAAAACTTTGCTCAAGCTGTTGGGCATGCCAATGGAAAGAATCCAATAGCTATCGTTATCCCTTGCCATCGCGTTATTGGCTCCGATAACAAGTTAGTTGGTTATGCTGGTGGTAGAGAACGAAAAGAGTGGCTATTGAAGCATGAAGGTTCCATTTTATTGTAACGCATTTTTACGCCTACAAACTTTTATTTTAAATAGCTTTCAGATAAATTCTTGTATATGCTTTTTTGTGTTAGGTAATTACTGCCTCAGCACATTGGAACAGAACAATTAAAATGAAGTACCATTAGGCTACGTACTAAATACTACTAACCAATCAGAACTATTATGATTATTAAAAAGATTTTTATCGCTGGTTTATTTACTCTTCTAACCGTTTCTGTTCAAGCACAGAACAAAGGTTTTGCCCTTGGTGCTCAACTCTTTAGCCCAACGGGCATATCTGCGAAATATGCTATCTCAGAATCTTCATCAATTACAGGGGCAACATCTTTTAGGTTGAACGATTTCAATAATTACATCACACTTCAAGGAAATTTCATTTTAAATGGATCAAAAGACCAATTCAACATAGAGTCTGGACTACTTAGAAGTTATTATGGGATTGGCTTGAACCTAATTTTTCAAGAGCGCGGCGACGCTTCAATTGGATTTAGAATTCCAATTGGTGTAGAGTATGCATTAGAAAACCAACCTCTTGAAATTTATATGGATGTTGCACCAACATTAAGCATAAAACCCAATACGATGTTCTACTTTGACAGTTCAATGGGCGTGAGATATTTTTTTTAAGAACTTAGATTCTACAGTAACAAATGGCATGGCATTCTAGGCGAGATTCTCGCAAAATTCATAGATGGGGAGCGATAATTATTGCGCTCCCTTTTTTAATTGTTTTAATCTCGGGATTATTCCTTCAGCTAAAGAAAGATGTGGCATGGATTCAACCCATCACTCAGAATGGAGCACAGCCCTCGCCTGAAATAAGTTTTGACCAAATTCTTGAAACCGCCAAAACTGTACCGCAAGCAGAAATTCAAACTTGGGCTGATATCGATCGACTTGACGTCCGTCCTACTAAAGGTATTGTAAAAGTTCGAGCGGTTAACAATTGGGAGGTTCAAATTGATACTTATACTGGTGAAATCCTTCAAACAGAATTCCGCCGAACAAATATTATTGAATCCTTACATGACGGAACTTGGTTTCATGATAGCGCCAAGCTTTGGATTTTCCTCCCCTCAAGTATCATTGTCTTAGTTTTATGGATTACAGGAATTTATTTGTTTCTTGTCCCCTACCTTTCAAAACGAAAAAATCGTAAGCGTTTTAAGGATATTAAATCCACATAATAGGACTATTGTGAAGCAGACATTTTTTGTACTCGGGATTATTTCAATGGCATTTCTATTTGGCACTACCGTTAAAGCTCAAGATTGGGCAGATCTAAACCGTTTCAAAAAAGAGAATGAACTACTAGAAAAGCCTAGCCCGAATGAACAAAGAGTAGTTTTTATGGGAAACTCCATTACAATTGGATGGAAGAATAAGGTTCCTGAATATTTCCAGAATAAACCTTACATAAATCGTGGAATTAGCGGACAGACAACTCCCCAAATGCTTCTTCGTTTTCGGCAAGATGTCCTCGATTTGCAGCCAGCTGTTGTTGTGATTTTAGCTGGGACCAACGACATCGCTGAAAACACTGGTCCTATTACCTTAAAGATGATCGCAGGTAATATTTTCTCGATGGCAGAACTTGCTGAAGCACATGGAATTCGAGTAGTGCTTAGTTCGGTGCTTCCTGTTTACGATTATCCTTGGAAAAAAGGACTTAATCCAGCTCCTAAAATTATCGCGCTTAATACTATGATTAAACAATATGCAGAGAACCACAATCACATCTATTTAGATTATTATTCTGCCATGGTTGACGAAAAAGATGGATTAAAAGCTGAATATTCTAACGATGGTGTCCACCCCACCTCAGCTGGTTATGCGGTTATGGCGCCACTTCTTGAAGAAGCTTTACAGAAAGCCCTAAATCAATAGCCACTCCAATAAACTATTGATGATGGATAGATGAGTTCCTCCATTATCATCTCTTCTTTTATCAATAATAAACGTAAATATTCCATCTTAATTAGTTGTAAATTTGGGGCATGTCTACATCTACTATAAAAAATCAGAAAAGCATTCTTTCTAAACTCGGTATTGAGCAACTCAATGCCATGCAAGAAGAAGCTAAATACGCCATCCATTCAAACAACGAAGTAATTTTACTTTCCCCAACTGGAACAGGTAAAACACTTGCCTTTATGCTTCCTACCATTGCGGGGTTAGACAAAAAGAATACCGAGGTTCAAGCTCTCATTTTAGTTCCATCTCGGGAATTAGCTATACAGATTGAGCAAGTTACACGCGAGATGGGAACTGGTTATAAAGTAAATGCGGTTTATGGCGGAAGAGCAATGTCGAAAGATAAAGCCGATTTAAGCCATCCTCCTGCTATTTTGGTGGGAACACCTGGACGAGTTGCCGATCACATCCGAAGAGAATCCTTTTCAGTAGAGCACGTTAAAACGCTTATTTTGGATGAATTTGATAAGTCGCTTGAAGTAGGCTTTGAAGCTGAAATGATGGAGATAATTTCAGCACTTCCGAATATTAAAAAGAAGATTTTAACTTCAGCTACAAACCGAATTGAAATTCCTGAATTTGTGGAATTGGGAAACCCAACTACTGTCGATTTTAGCGATGTAGGAAGCTCGGTTCTAAAAATAAAAACGGTAATCTCGCCCTCAAAAGACAAGTTAGAGACGCTAGGTAACTTACTAAAGCATATTGGGAATGAACCAGGAATTGTATTCTGCAATTTCAAAGATTCTATTCAGCGTGTAAGTGATTATTTGAGCGATAATAATATTAGTCACGGTTGTTTTCATGGAGACTTAGAGCAACAGGATCGCGAAAATGCTCTTATCAAATTTCGTAATGGAACCCACCATATTTTGCTAGCAACCGATTTAGCAGCACGTGGAATCGATGTTCCTGAAATTGGTTTTATTATCCATTACCACTTGCCAATAAAGAACGAAGAGTTTACGCATAGGAATGGTAGAACGGCTAGAATGAATAGCAACGGTACCGCTTATGTCTTGATTTGGGAAGGTGAGAAATTACCCGAGTTTATTCATCCCGATGAAGAACTTGTTGAACTCGAAGAATCTAGTCAGCCGCTAGGTACCAAATGGCAAACGCTTTACATTTCTGGTGGTCGCAAAGACAAGATTTCTAAAGGTGATATTGCAGGATTGTTCTTTAAGCAAGGAAAGCTCAACAAAGATGAAGTTGGCTCCATTGAATTAAAACAAGATTGTGCCTTTGTAGCTGTTCCAACATCGAAAACACAAGATGTTATAAAGCTAACTGACCAAACACGCCTCAAGAAAAAGAAAATTCGAGTGCAGGTTATTTAGTTTAGACTTACTCTATCAAAGTAGACATAAACTTCACTTTAAATCCCAAACAATGGCACTTAAAAAAGGACTTACATTTTTTATCTCATTTGTTTGGTTAGTTAATGGACTCCTTTGCAAGGTGCTAAACCTTGTTCCTCGCCACGAACAAATAGTAGCAGCAATTTTAGGGGAAGAATATTCTAGACCATTAACATTATTGATAGGTATTGCCGAGATAATAATGGCTATTTGGGTACTAAGTGGATTTAAATCCAAAATACATGCTAGTATTCAAATACTTGTTGTTGCAACAATGAATACTCTAGAATTTATTCTCGTACCCGATTTGTTATTTTGGGGAAAGTTTAATGCCCTATTCGCAATATTGTTTATTTTTATGGTATATACCACTGAGTTTGTAATCGATAAGAGACTAGATCATCAAAAACTAACGTGATTTCATTCCTGCAAAATCATCCATTTCCTGTAGAGGCATACTTTGAAAGTTCTCTCGTACTAACTTTTGCCATCCCAAAAGACGAATTAATGAATCTTATTCCGAGTTGTCTAGAGTTAGACACCTTCGATGATAAGTGGGCTTTTATTGCTGTGGCACTAGTTCAAACAAAAGATCTTAGACCAAAAGGGTTGCCAAAAATTTTTGGTAGCGATTTTTATTTAGTTGGATATCGAGTATTTGTACACTATAAAACTAGCCAGGGAAAGAGTAAAAGAGGATTGTTCATTTTGAAATCAGAGACTGATAAAAAAAGAATGGAATTCTTAGGTAATATTTTTACTCACTATAAATACACCACAACAGATATCAATAAGGTAGATGACAGTAATCAAACTCGAATAAATTCATCCTCCTCAAACTTTCAAATCATTTATTCGGATTCAGCGCAAAAAGTATCATTACCTAGTAGTTCCCCATTTCAAAGTTGGGAAATAGCTAGAAAATACGCAGGGCCTTTACCATACACTTTTTCTGTGAATCCCGACACAAAAGAAGTCTTATTAATTAAGGGAGTTCGTAAAAACTGGAAACCAGAACCTATAAAAATCATAGAGCAATCATTCTCTTTTATTAACGAAATGAAACTGGAAGGAATACAACTTGCCAGCGCGTTCATCACAAAGAATATTTCCTACTATTGGGAAAAAGGACAGCTTGATAAATGCACCAAGTGAGAAAACCTTTTCAAGGTGTGTTCAATATTATAAGATTCAACTGGCATTTTTTTGTTAGTGGATTGTCCTTTGCAATTTTCTTGCTATTTTTTAGCACTTATTTTTTTGGGATTCCTCTTTATGCAGCACTAGTAATTTTTACAAGCATATTAGTTTCTCTATCCGTTTCAGCATATATCTACGATTTTTCCAATCTATACACCTTTAATTGGCTACCAATAGAAACATCGGGTCAAGCTAAAAGCATTTTAAATCTTAATGCTGGGTTTGATGAGACAAGCGGGATTATCAGTGAAAAATATAATCCTGATTATTTCTATGTCTTCGACTTTTACAATCCCGATTTACATACTGAGATTTCAATCAGAAGAGCTCGCAAAGCATACCCACCATACCCCAACACTCAATCGATAAAAACAACTCATATCCCTCTAAAAGATGGCTCTGTAGATTTAGCATTCTCAATATTTGCAGCTCACGAAATCCGAAGTATTGAGGGAAGAGTTCTATTTTTTAAGGAATTACACCGTGTTATAAATACTAACGGTAAACTAGTTATAACAGAACAACTACGAGATATACCTAACTTCTTGGCTTACAACTTTGGATTCTTTCACTTCTTTGGAGCAGAAAATTGGGATAAAACTTTCTATGATTCCAATTTCTCAGTAGACTCCGTTATTAAAATCACTCCATTTGTAACAACCTTCATATTATCTAAAAATGGAATATCAAGTTAACATAATTGGGGTTCTGTTAATGGTTTTAGGGATACTCCATAGTTTATTCCCTCGGTACTTTAATTGGAAATCTGAGTTAGAAAACCTGAGTTTGATTAATAGGCAAATGATGTATGTGCATACATTTTTTATAGCATTTGTAGTTTTCTTTATGGGACTTCTATGTATTGAATCGGCAAAAGAATTAATCCATACTTCATTAGGTAGAAAGGTTTCGCTTGGCTTTAGCTTGTTCTGGTTTGCAAGATTCTTAACTCAATTCTGGGGCTATTCATCAAAACTCTGGAAAGGAAAACCACTCGAAACTTCTATTCACATTTTGCTATCTCTATTCTGGGCTTACCTAACCTTCATTTTCTTCTTAGTATATTTGAGCTAAAATATTCTTCCCTTCCCATTCGGAATTATATAATAGCACGTTTTCTATTCGTATATTTAGGTTGAAGAATAGCTTACCAATTCTTACATCGTTTTTATCCCTCACCTTTTTATACCATGCAAGAAATAGAAAACATTGAATTAACCTATTTAAGTCTTAGCGACTATCAAGAGTTTAAAACTGCTATGATAGCCTCTTATTCTGCCATGCCTGATGCTTATTGGCGTGAAAGCCACATGGCTTCGCTAATTGACCGATTTCCCGATGGGCAAGTAGTTATTAAAGCGAATGGTCAGCTTGCTGGTTGTGCCCTTTCTATAATTGTGAATTATGATGATTTCGAAGAACATCACACTTACAAAGAAATCACGGGGAATTACACCTTCGATACACACAACTCAAAAGGAGATGTGTTATACGGAATTGATGTATTTATTAAACCCGAGTTTCGTGGACTTCGCCTAGCTCGTCGACTTTATGAATACCGCAAAGAATTGTGTGAACGATTGAATTTGCGAGGAATCGCTTTTGGTGGACGAATTCCAAATTACCATAACTACATTGGGGAGCTTACTCCAAAAGAATACATCGATAGCGTAAAGCGTAAAGAGATTCACGATTCTGTATTGAGCTTTCAAATTTCCAACGACTTCCATCCTACAAAGGTTTTGAAGGGTTACTTAGAAGGTGATAAAGAATCTGCTGAATATGCGGTGTTGCTTGAGTGGAATAACATCTACTATGAAAAACCCAATAAGAAAGCTTCCACTATAAAGAAAATTGTTCGTTTAGGGTTGATTCAGTGGCAAATGAGGCCGTACGATAACTTAGACGATTTATTACAACAAGCTGAGTTCTTTGTGGATGCTGTTTCCGGTTATCGGGCTGACTTCGCGCTTTTTCCAGAGTTTTTTAATGCTCCGTTGATGGCCGAAAACAATCACCTTTCAGAAGCAGATGCCATTCGTGAATTGGCTAAACATACTGCCGCCATCGTTCAGAAATTTTCAGAATTAGCCATTTCCTATAATATCAATATTATTACAGGAAGCATGCCTGAGATCAAGAACGATCTTCTGTACAACGTTGGCTATTTATGCAAGCGTGATGGCCAAACAGAACGTTATGAGAAAATTCATGTAACCCCTGATGAATCCAAAGTTTGGGGAATGCAAGGTGGTAGTGAAATCAAGACCTTTGAAACGGATTGCGGCAAAATTGGAATCCTGATTTGTTATGATTCAGAATTTCCAGAATTGAGCAGAATACTAGCCGACGAAGGAATGGATATTTTGTTTGTTCCTTTCTTAACCGATACTCAAAACGGTTACTCTAGAGTTCGCCATTGTTCGCAAGCAAGAGCCATTGAAAATGAATGCTATGTGGCTATTGCGGGAAGTGTTGGTAATTTACCGAAAGTGCATAATATGGACATTCAGTATGCGCAATCGATGGTATTTACGCCTTGCGATTTCGCCTTTCCAACCAATGGAATTAAAGCTGAAGCAACTCCAAATGCAGAGATGATACTAATTGCAGATGTGGATATCGATTTACTTCGTGAACTTCATGAGCAAGGAAGTGTTCGAAACTTAAAAGATCGTAGAACCGATATTTTCGAACTAAAGAGAAAGTAGTTTTAAGAAGTTTGAGAAGGCTGTTTTAAAAACCAGCCTTCTCTCTCCTTCCATATTTCTAAGCTTGTTTCTAGTATTAAAACCCAGATAAAAGCATTACAGCGTTTTGCATCATTCTTGATGGTCCAACCCAGAACATTCGGTACTGAGTGTTATCAAGCAAGTGAACCACTTTACCGCGACCTACATTTTGTACGGCTGCAAAAGCCATCCCCGCAGCATTACGCTGATTTTCTTGAGAAGCATAACCAGATGCTAAAACTGGCTCACCATCTTTAACATAATAACCTACGGTGCTAAAGCTATCGTTTGGTTTTAATCCATTGGTGCTAAATTTTAGCGAGTATAGCTTATCTGTCATTCCGAATGCTAGTGGGTGAGTATTATCAACTATGGCTTTAAAAGCGGAACCTGGGATTCGTTTCAATCCTGAGGAATCACTTCTATTTGCATAGGTTGTGTAAGCGCTGGCTTTAATCTTATCGCTTTCTTTATCTTTCTTTGGCTCGAATAATTCAGCGCTAGAAATGCCCGATTGCTCTTTGCTCAACCAAGCGCCGGCCGATTCTGTACCAATTAGCGTACCACCGCTTCTTACCCAATCTTTAAGATCTTTTCGAGCTGATTCACTAAATACGCCATTCAACCCAAAACCTCCTGGAAGAATAATTACATCGTATTCATTCAAATCCATTCTGGAGAAACTACCCGAACGAATTCTAGAAATTCCTAGCTCGGTCCATTGATCAAATAAGAACCAGATTTGTCCTGCCGTGTAAGAATTGAAACCTGAGTCGATCATCAAAGCAACTTTCGGCTGCTTTATAGGTTGGCTGTCGCCAGATCCTAAATCAATTCCTTCGTCCATTCTTCCTGTATCAAAACCAATCACTTTAACTTGTGCTTGTTTGGCTACTTTTTTGAAATCAGCACGCATTCTATTTTTCTTATCGAAGTTACGTCCAGCTAAAGCTATGATGCTACCTTCGGAATACTCAACGCCATCTTTCTTAAACTTCTTACCAGCACTTCTCACGTTGTACCCCATATCCCACAACATAGAAAGTGCTTTGGGTGCATTCTTTTGGCTCCAATCAATTACAAAAGCGTAGCTAGCATTTTCGTTGGTAACGCTGTTTGGCTGCTGTATATCAATCGTAATCTTTTCCGTTTTTACGGATACGTTTTCAGTACTCCATGTAGCATCCAAGTTGTAGGCTAATGGAATAGACCAAGTTGACATATCGTACATCACTGAATCTTTAATTTCCATTTGTCTACGGAAGAGCGTGTTAATCAACAAATGCGCCGGCTGATCAGTTTTGATGATGAAATCACCTTTCTTATAGCTTTTTGATGACGCTTTTCCATCCCAATAGCTATATGCTTTTTTTACAGAAAAATCTGAAGTAGCACGTTCAACTTCAACGCCATGTTTATTCATCAAATTGACAACTTGGTAAGTATAATCATTTGGATTATTAGGCAGAATGTAGGCTTTGGTATTTCCTTTTTGGGTTGATTGAGATCTCGCTTCTTTGAAGTAAGTCAACAATTCCTTGCGGTTTTCAACTGAAGTTCCAACAATAGAAACACCATTTCTGTAATGATCAAAAACACGCTGACGTAGAGTAAGAACGTAATCATCATCCGTAGTAACAGCTCGTCCACCACGGCTATGGCCACCTTGCTCGGCTAACATACCAATAGCTCCCATCACACTTGGATAAGAAGAACCATAACCTGGATAAAAGAAATCGAAGGCTTCGCGAGTTGCGTAGTTTACATTTGCTTTATCAAACTCAGCAATGGCACCTCTGCCAAATACATCAGCAAATTTTTCGTAATCCTTAGGCAATTCATGGTTTCGCGGTGTCGTACCTGGCATGGTAAAGTAATTGTTGTTAAAACCTTGCTCATGGAAATCAATATGAACCTGAGGCATCCAATCTTTATATACACTAATTCTTCCTCTCGACTCAGGATGAACCAACCAAACCCAATCACGGTTCAAGTCAAACCAATAGTGATTTGTTCTTCCACCAGGCCAAATCTCATCATGCTCTAAATCAGTAGCATCTGTATTTAAGATGTTTGCTTGCGAAGATTTATACCAATACACATAACGGTCTCTACCGTCTACATTAATTACGGGATCGATGATTACAACAGAATTATCTAACCACTCTTTGGTTTCTGCATCGTTAGCCGCCACGAGACGATACGCTGTTTGCATTGCAGCTTCACTACTGGAAGGCTCGTTGCCATGCACATTGTAACTCATCCACACTACAGCGGGTTGATCAGCAATGTTTGCTTTTTCTGGGTTATAGGCGATTTCTTGATTCGCAGCTTTTATGTCATCAATATTAGCTTGATTTGCTGCTGAAGTTATAACCGCATAATTCAAGTCACGTCCTTCGTAGCTAGTAGCATATTGGTGGAAGGTGATTTTGTCCGATACTTTGGCAAGTGCTCGAAAATAATCCATTATTTGATGATGGAACGTGTATTCCTCACCAAGCTCATATCCCAGAAATTCTTCGGGAGATGGAATCTTTGAGTCAAAGCTTATATCCGTTTCAAACTGAAACCGTTCGATGGCTTGCTTTATTTGTGAGAATGCGGGAAGTGTACTCATCCCTAAAAAGAATAGAAGTAGTAATAGTTTTTTCATACTTGTAGTTAGTTAGTTGCTTGCTAAAGACTACTAAAATTCTACGTAAATAAGAGTTAAATCTGTGGTGTTATTATTTGTCCAATCAAAAAACTTCTAATCTACTCGATATTAAATACCTACTGTAAATTAGAGTTAATAATTTTCTTCCTTTTATCAGAATGTGGTATTCTAAATCGAACGAATTTCAATACTCTACTTTATCTATGAAAAAAAGCATTCTAATTGGTTTACTCATTCTAGGTATCACTCTGCTTTTAGCAAGTATATTTGGACCCGATTTCTTGGAAGGGAAACTCAAAACGGCTTTAGAAGCTCAAGTTGTTATCCAAACTGATAGCAGTTATACGATGGAGTTTCAGGAATTAGATATTTCTCTTTGGGGTAGACGTGTAACTGCCGATTCAATCTCTATTTCTCCAAAAAATGATCGAGAAACCATAAAAAGCATTCAGATCCACTCCTTTGAGATTCAGGAAATAAAATGGCTTAGTCTCATTACCGAAGATTTCCCACAGTTCGGTAAAGTTGTTGTAGAGCAACCCGAGATTGAAATCTATTCCAGACCTTTTACCTCTTCTACATTTAGTAACAATAGTGGCGCTATCACCGACACGTCTTCTAACTCCATTAACTTTTCCAGTTTTGACTTGAACATAATAGATGGCAAAGCGCGTATGGTTGAACCATCTGGACGAACTGAAGTGATGCTAGAGCACTTTGATTTAAGTGCTACCAAAGTAAATGTAAATCAAATTCTAGATGGGTCTCGTGTCCCCTTTCTGGATGAATTAATCCTGTCGGGTAAAAACTTAACCTGGCGATTAGATGAAAAACTGTATCGTCTTGAAGTTGGGGCGTTTTCTTTTGATCGAGTTCAGAAGCAAGCTTTAGTTCAAAATATCGCGTTAATTCCTGTGTTACCTCGCTATAGATTCTCAGAGATTAAAGGCTATTCCTCTGACCGTGTTGAGCTGAATATTGACAAAATCAATCTCCAAGGTGTCAACCTCGACTCTCTTTATATCCCGAGAATTGAAGTTGAGAAGATTTCCATTGAACAAGGGGCTTTAGCTATGTTCAAAAACAAAACAATCCCATCTAAAACTACCATTGGTTTTAGACCATTATTGAGTGAAGCCATCAGTAAAGCAACCGTTGCGCAAGTTGGATTGCACGAAGTTCTGATTAATAATTTTGATGTCACTTATACAGAACACAAAGAAGGTGTTAAAGAACCTGGCGAAGTCACATTTAAAGATATTTCAGGATCAATCAGTAATATTTCCACTCCAGGATACCCTACTTTCCTAACTGATTCTCTCGAGCTAGATGTTTCGACCTATTTTATGGGTGTTTCTAAACTTGATCTTAAAGCTCGTTACGCTCTTTTCGATAAAGACGAATATCACCGCGTTTGGGGGAGTTTAGGCTCCATCCACACTTCTGCTTTGAAAAGCCCACTCATTAACCTTGCCAGTATTGAAGCTAAAAGCGGACAGGTTAATTCCCTCGAGTTCCATTTTAACGTAAATCGTACCGCTGCAAATGGTCAAATCTTGTTGGATTATCAAGATCTCAATATTTTCTTACTGAAAGACCATGATACTTCGCAAAAACCTTTAGCAAGTCGTGTTTCTAGCTTTATAGCTAATACATTTATAATAGACGATAGCAACACAGGCTCAAAACTTGAGCCTGCTAAAATTCATTACAAATGGGATAACCGAAAGGGAGTTTTCGGCTATTGGTGGCAAGCTTTACTTTCTGGCATAAAAGCTACTATCAAATAACTAGTAGGTAAAAGTATGTGTGTATTTAATCAATACAGAACGGCTTTGAACATTTGGTAAACGTGGATACCCAAACTGAAGTGGATCTCTATTCGTGTACTGTTGTTCGTTAAGAACTACCCAAAAATCTCTCCCTTCACTAAAGTTATATCTGAACCTAAAATTAGCACCAGCTAACTCAGAGATATTGCTATACTGAACAAATAAACTAGCCGATAGTTTCTTGTTTAAAGCATATTGTCCACGTAATTGAGCTAAATGTGCAGTGAATTTCTCTACATCTCTTCCAGCTATTGATGGGAAATCTAGTTTTGTGATTTGGTAACTACCACTTAATTCGAAATGGATGTTGGCAATCCATTTCGGTTCAACTTTAACTTGCGTTCTCTTGCCATCAAAAATATCGCCATACTCTAAACTGAATTTGCTTTTCAGACTTTTGTTTTCAGGTGTTTCATAGCTAAAAATAGATTCCACAAAAGCATAATTATCAACTGGAATATAAATTTGACCGACTAATTTAAAAGCTTCATTAGGAAGTAAGTGCTCTTGATTCAACTTTATTTCTGCGCCAACCTTGCCTGCACTTTTAAATTCTCCATCCCATTGTGCTCCTATAAAACGGCTTCTTAAATCAAAACTTTCATTTTCTGAAATGTTATAACTCGAAACCTGAAAAGTATTTTTCTTGAATACGGAATTGCTTGGAGCTAGAATTCCATAACCTAAACTATAGTAATAATCGGATGTATTCTTAGTGCGGTAGAAACCAATACCTGGTTCAAAATCTGCACCTGTTCGGTTTACAAAGAATCTGTAGTACAAGCCAACAGATGCTCTACGTTGCCATGTAATTCTGAAGATGCTATTATTATCAATTCCCCAACGTCGTTCATCAGGAACTCGATTATCCATCGTCTGACTAACTTTAGTTTCGATATAATCATCTCCAAAAATATTGAAGTCAGTATCAATACCCAGCACCAAGTTTGTGTTCCCTTCTGCATCTAAACGGCTAGTGAGCAATCCACCTACATAAGAGTTCGAATTAACCACCTTCTTTTTAAGCCTCAGAACGCTAAAATTTTCTGAATTAAGGTTAGCATTGCTCGCTGTTTGCATGTTGATAAACCCAACATCTAAATCACCAACTCGGCCCGTTAGACGCGCTCCACCATAAATACGCACAGGGTTGCCACTATTGTCTAATCCAACTTTTCGGCTATAGAATAATTTTGTATTGCCAAAGCTAAAATCAAATAGCCCCGATCGTTGTTGGAAGAATTGTCTCTTTTCATCGAAGGACAATGAGAACCTTGTTAGGTTTAGTTGCTGGTCGTCTGCTTCCACTTGAGCAAAATCTGTATTTGCGGTAACATCAAGTGTTAGGTTAGAGGTCACGTTGTACTTCAAGTCGAATCCGATTTCAGCAGCTGTATCGTCCTTGTAATTGTATTCTGTATTGGTTGAATTAAGCTGATTTTCGCGAGTAAATCCTGTTACTGCATACGGAGTGAAATAAATCGGTTTCTTAGACTCAACGCCTGTCAATATTATATCCTGAGCTTGAGAAGGTTTTATATTTCCTTGGTCCCAATTTGGAGGAATAGCTGGAAAGATATAACGCTCGTTATGGTAAGCCAACCAACGGTAAACAATAAGTCCCATTTCTGCCACGCCATCGCTACTCTGGAATCCAATACTTGAAAGCGGAATTCTAATTTCTGCAAACCATCCCTCGTCTGTTTCAGTAGTAACCACATCCCAATAGGTATTCCAACTTCCATTCACAGCGTTTGAGCCCGCAATAGAATTTGCATCATTTGAAATAGATTGATCAAATCGAACACCTGCTGGAGTTGTAAAGAACCTTAATCCATTCTGGTTATCATTAAATGGATCTAAAATAATAGCAAATACATCATCCGAACTATAACGATCTCGATACAAACTATTTGCCGCTATTGTTGATGCATCTTTAGTATACATCTTCCCTGCTGCGTAGAAATATTCGTCATCGTAGGCTACACGCACATCCGTTTTCTCTTGCATTTCGCCCATAAAAACGGGTTCATACTGTACCATTGTGAACGGAGTAATATTTTGCCATGCAGCTTCATCAATCACACCATCTAGCGTAATTGGGGAAGTTATTTTGGTAAGTTTAATAGCATTTTGAGCCTTTGCTTGTACCGCAAAAATTAAAGCGAGTTGTAAAACGAGAAGAGTTCTTAGCAATATTCCAATCCAGTATTTTTGAGCAAGCAACCTAATAATTATAATTAAGCTTGATGTTTATAATCACTTTAGTAACTTGGCGGTTGCTTCAATGACATTTATCAACCCCCAATCCCCTATTCAATCCATCAATTTTCGTGTAATTATTCATTAACATGCTAAATACTCTTATACCTCCCACTCTTCTAGAAATTCGAAAAGCTCATAAGCTTATCACTGCATTTGCGCATTTAACACCTGTATTAACTTCTTCAAGCGTTAATGAAAGAGCTGAAGCTTCTGTTTTCTTTAAGTGTGAAAACTTCCAGAAAGTGGGAGCTTTTAAATTTCGAGGAGCTTGTAATGCGGTAATGAGTTTAAGTGATGTAGAAGCAAGTTTAGGTGTAGCAACACATTCTTCCGGCAACCACGCCCAAGCTTTAGCTCTGGCAGCCAAATTGCGTGGAATAAAAGCTTACGTAGTTATGCCCGAAAACGCTCCTAAAGTTAAAGTTAAAGCGGTTAAAGGCTATGGAGCAGAAGTTACATTTTGCGAGGCGACCTTGAAAGCTCGTGAAAGCACCTTAGATGAGGTCGTTCGGAAGACAAAAGCAACGATTATCCATCCATACAACGACTCCAGAATTATTGCAGGACAAGGAACAGCGGCCTTGGAACTACTTCATACAAACCCTGAACTAGATATCGTAATAACTCCTGTAGGTGGTGGTGGGCTACTTAGTGGAACTGCTATTGCAACAAAATCATTGAATCCGTCAATTTTAGTTATTGGGGCAGAACCTAAAAAAGCGGACGATGCTTTTCAATCTTTCCAACAGAAAACATTAATTCCAGCTATCACAACAAATACAATTGCTGATGGACTAAGAACTTCGCTTGGAACGCTCCCTTTTTCTATTATTATGAATTATGTTGACGACATTCAAACTGTTGGCGAAGAGGAGATTATTGACGTGATGCGCTTTATTTGGGAACGAATGAATATGATTGTTGAACCCTCTTCAGCAGTTCCTCTAGCAGCCATTTTTAGAAACCCTCAATTTTATAAAGGGAAAAAAGTAGGCGTTATCATTACCGGAGGAAACTTAGACTTAGGAAGTTTGCCTTGGCAATAATAAAGCTTGGAATACTGTGAGTTTAAAATTGCTAACAGATATGAAACATTACATGTGTTTCTATCGTCTTTGTTCAAAATTTAAATACTACTATGGCTACACAAAAATTCCGAAACGATTTAAATAACAACGATAACGATGATGACTTTGATTTAGATGCATATATCGAAGAACAAGCACAATCAGCAGCTGAATCCCCCACCTCAGAGTACTATCACCCATTACCCCCAAAAACATCTACCAAACGAAATTTAATTGCTATACTGCTCTTTATAGTTTTGCCTTCTTTTTGGTTTATAAAAAGTGACCCTCTTTCAATGTTTAGCTCAAATGATCAAATCACTAATGCTGAAGCAAGTTTTGAAGAACCATTTGAAAGTAGATTTCCAGCTCCGCCTCTACCGCCCGTTGTAAATGAGCCTAGACTTACTGGTGATTACGTAGACTACTTAGCTCAAGCTACAGAATTAGGTTTTACTGAAAGCTTCTCTAATAATGGAATTCAAGCCATGTATTCTGGTGGCGTTCCTCTTTCCTATCTTACGGGTTTAGAGAATGCTGACTTCCTAGATGAACTTTCCTACTCTGCCGTTATCGGTTTATATAACGGTGGTGTTCCCGTTGAATATATTCAGCAACTGGAAGATGCCGACTTTTATGATGACTTATCATACTCTGCTGTCATTGGATTATATAATGGTGGCGTTCCTAGTACTTATCTTACAAGCTTAGACGAAGCTGGTTATTTGGATGAATTGTCTTATTCCGCGGTTATTGGATTATACAATGGTGGTGTATCTATCAACTATCTTAACCAACTTAATGAAATTGGGTATTTAGATGAGCTTTCTTACTCAGCAGTTATTGGATTGTACAATGGTAATGTTCCCATTACTTATCTTTTTAATTTAAATGAAGCTGGCTTTCTAGATGATCTATCTTACTCCGCAATCATTGGTTTGTACAACGCCGATGTTCCTGTTGAGTTTTTAACCATATTAGATAATCGCGATTTATACGACGATATGAGTTACTCTGAAATTATACAAGCTTACTTAGCCGACAACTGAAATCCTTTGCTCTCTTTATCCAAATCACGGAATTGAAGCTCATAAGAGTTACTATTCCAGATTACGGGGCTTGTTCATTTTCCGAAACTAATTCCCCCATATCGTAAACCTTCTTACTGATAAGATTTCCCTTTTCATCCCACTCTTGGAAAGTTCCGTGTTCCACACCATTGGCAAAATGTTCCTCGGATTTCATCTGGCCATTCTCGAACCATCTAACCGATTTGCCGTGTAATTCTCCATCTTTCAACGGAAAATCAAACAACTGTTGTCCATTTAAGAGCCAACTTTTCATAACAGTTTGATCTTGTTTTACTAACTGAGTGCCGTCCTCAGCCCAAGTGTGGAACTCTATATAATCTGATAGATCTTTATGGAGAGTTACCATTGTGGGATGGCTAGCTGTGGAGTAGTAGGATGTTTTCATCATGCCACGTTCAGTGGAGTAACGGGCCCTTAGTCTCCCGGAGCTATTAAAAATCTCACCCTCCGAAATCATCCCATCCTTGAACGTAAGATCGGCTTGCATGGCCCCGTTTTGATAGTTGGAGGTGTAATGCCCGTCAGCAAGTTGTCTGTCATCATCAATATAGAGATTGAGCTCCTCAGAAACGGAAATATCGCTGAAAATTGCTTCCACAGAACCTATATACTCTTCTGGAATTTCTTGGCTGCAGGCAGCAAATAATAATAGTATAAATAGTACCGAGCTTAGTGGTTTCATCATCTTGATTTAAGTTTTTGAATAAAGCTTTAGAAGTTAAGTTCTAAGGTTTTAGGCACGCTTAGCATCTAATTGCAGTATGACATAATTACCCGAAAGAGTAAGAAATTAATTTCCAACGCTCGTATAAAATAGTACTTCCGCTCAATAAGTCAAACTATTACGGCTAAGTCTAAATTATAGGACAAATCAGATATTAGATGTACGTCTTAAATCTTAAGTCCTAAATCTAGCCCTAGCCCTGCACTTTATCCAAATCACGGAATTGAAGCTCATATAGGTGACTGTAAAGTCCTTTTTGAGCTAACAATTCTTGATGGGTTCCGTCTTCTACAATCTCACCTTCATTAAGAACTAAAATCCTATCTGCATGCTGAATAGTTGAAAGTCTATGAGCAATCACAAATGTTGTTCTACCTTTCATTAAATGGTATAAAGCTTCTTGAACTTGAGATTCAGAATCTGAATCGAGTGCCGAAGTAGCTTCATCCAACAGTAGAATTTCAGGATTTTTTAGGATAGCACGAGCAATGGCTAATCTTTGGCGCTGACCGCCACTCAACTTCACACCTTTCTCACCAATGGTCGCTTCATAATTCTCTGGTGTGTCCATTATGAAATCATGAGCATTGGCATCTTTAGCCGCTTGAATTATTTCTTCCCGTGTAGCATCTAATCTACCGTATCTAATATTCTCTTCAATACTGGCGCCGAAAAGATGCACATCTTGAGGAACCATCGAAATATGATTTCTAAAGGATTTCACTTTTAAATCCCGAATGTTCTCGCCATCAACTTTGATGCTTCCCGAAGTTGGATCATAGAATCTCGGTATCAAATTCAACAACGTCGTTTTACCAGCGCCACTAGGTCCTACCAACGCAATTGTTTGTCCCTGCTTGGCAACAAAGTTGATATCGTTCAACACCTTTCTACCTGAATCGTACTCGAAATCTATATGCTCAAAACTGATTTCGCCCTTTACAGCGTCTATTTCTTTTGCATGACTTTCATCTTCTATCTCAGGTTTCTCCTCTAACAACTCAAAGATTCTTTCTGAAGCTCCCGCTGCGGTATTCACTGCCGTATATAATCTCGAAATCTGGCTAATAGAACGTGAAATATTCAACGCATATATGATAAATGCTACGAGGTCACCGGCGGTAAGTCGTTCTGCAAGAACCTCTTTACCACCATACCAAAAAATAATTACCAGCGTGCCCATAAACATAATGCCAACGCCAGACCAAAAAACTTGAGTGAGCACCATTTTCCGACGTGCAGTAACAAACAGCTTTTCAATAGCCGTAGAATAACGTCCTACTTCATAGTCTTCGCGAACAAAAGCTTTAACCAAGCGAACGGCTCCTAGTGCATCTTCAGCTACAGCGGTAGAGTCAGCTAAGTCATCCTGAATGCTTTTTGAAAGCTCTCGGATTTTCTGACCAAAATAGCGTGTAGCAATAGTTATAAAAGGAACGGTTAAAAAGATTACCCCACTTAGACGCCAATTCAGAATTACCATTAAGGTTACAGATCCAATCAGAGAAAAAGAAATCGTAAGTAACTGCGGCAAGGAATCGGTTAAAGCAACTCGGATCGAGCCCACATCATTGGTTAAACGAGAAGTAATTTCACCTAACCTTCGCTCTGCAAAAAACCGGAAGCCCAACCTGTGAAGATGTTCGTAAACTTGTTTTCGTAAATCGGTAATAACACGCTCACCAACCCACTCCAGAAAATAATTTCCAGTAAAACTAAAGGCTGCTTGAAGCACAAAAAGTCCCATTAGCCCGAGTGCCAACATATTTAAAAGGCTCTCGTCACCTTTATCAAACACCGCGTCTAGTAATTCCCTCAAGCCAAGAGGAACACTTAACCAAATTAAAGAACCAACGAGAACTACTGCTGTAGCCGAATAAAAACGCGTTCTATAAGGTTTGCTGAGCGCAAATATATTTACCAGTGTCTCTTTTAGAGTTGCTACACTGTACTTTTTTTTAAGGGAAGAATCTTTTTTTGCCATACTATCGATTTAAAACCCATTAGTAACAAAATTAGTGCCAAGTATTTGAGTTTTTTTATGTACAAATTATTATCTACTAAGTAGACTAATAAATATGAATTTGAGCCTATGGACAGCGAATTATTAACTTGGATTTTTCTGATTGGTGGCATCGTTCTGATGATACTTGAAACTGTAATTCCAAGTGGAACTGCGTTTGTTTTGGGGTTTAGTGGAGTAATGGTTGGGCTTCTAAGATTTCTGGGAATTCTTGAAAACCCAATGACTGCAACTATGGCATGGCTTTTTATTTCCGTAGGATTAATCATCATGATTCGCCCACTTATTAAAAAGTACTTCGGTGGAGACACTTCCTTTAAATATGCCGACGAGGATTACGAAGCCATGGACAAAGTTGTTGATGTGCTTGAACCCATTAACGACGAAGACAACAGCGGGCGTATTCGCTTTCAAGGAATTTCTTGGCAAGCTCGCACTATAGACGGAACCGTTCCCGCAGGTACACAAGTTAAAATAAAGTATAGAGATAACACCACTTGGATTGTTGAACCTATTGACATTATTGAGCAACCCATTTCAAATAAACTTAAAGAATAAACAAGGCTAATTATGATTTGGACCCCCACACTTATTGCACTGATATTCCTCTACTTCCTTATTACACGGTTATTCATCATTGTTGAGATGCGTGAAGAGGTTATACAAGAGAGACTTGGTAAATTCAAGAAGAATCTTAAACCAGGTTTTCATTTTCTCATTCCTCTTGCAGATCGCCCTGCGTACCGCAGAGAAATGCGCGAGCAAGTATTAGACGTTCCCAGCCAAACATGTATTACCAAAGACAATATTGAAGTTGCTGTAGATGGTTTGGTATACATAAAAGTTATGGATGCATACAAAGCGAGTTATGGAATTGCCAACTACCAAGCCGCATCCGTAAACCTTGCACAGACAACTATGCGTAGCGAAATTGGTAAAATTACACTTGATGATACTTTTTCACTACGTGAAAAAATGAACGAGAATATTGTTCGTGAAATTGACAAAGCAGCCGATCCATGGGGAATTAAAGTGCTTCGATACGAACTTAAAAATATCCGCCCTTCCAACGAAATCATTGATACGATGGAGAAACAGATGGAAGCGGAGCGAGAAAAAAGAGCTGAAATAACACACTCTGAAGGTTTTAGACAATCCAGAATTAACGAGTCTGAAGGGGAACAACAAAGCCAAGTGTTACTCTCTGAAGGTGCACGTCAGCGTCGTATTAACGAAGCTGTTGGTAAAGCTAAAGAAATTGAATTGGTTGCTACCGCAACTGCAAAAGGACTTCAACGAATTGCTGAAGCCATGCAAAAACCTGGTGGAGAGTTGGCAGTTCGAACAAAATTAGTAGAACAGTATATTAACGAGTTTGGCAAAATTGTAAAGAACTCGAATATCTCTGTTCTCCCTACAGAAACGGCTAATCTAAAAACATTTTTTGAAGGAGTTAAAACAGTCAGTAGTCACACTGAAAGTGCTTCTTCAACCAAAATTGGAGGAAAATAACAATGGAAATTGTAGAATTAGTCAGTCTAGTCTTAGTTGGTCTTTTTGGCATATTTTTAGTGTTCAAAATCATCCAGTCGTTACGTATGGTGCCCAACCAATTCGCTTTTATTGTAGAGCGTTTAGGCAACTATCAGAAAACCTTGGGGCCTGGCTTTCATGCGCTTATCCCCTTTCTGGACAAGGTAGTTTATAAGCAAGATTTACGGGAAGAAACCATTGAAGTAGAACCCCAAGAGTGCTTCACCAAAGATAACGTAAAGGTTGAAGTTGATGGTGTCATATATCTAAGTGTGATGGATCCTGTAAACGCGAGCTATGGCGTTACCAATTATCGCTACGCTGCTATTCAGCTAGCGCAAACAACTACTCGTTCTGTAATCGGTCTCATGGACTTAGATGAAACTTTTGAAGAACGTGCTAAAATGAGCAAGAAGGTTGTTGAAGTGCTAAGTGAGATGGAAATACCTTGGGGAATCAAAGTTCATCGTTACGAAATAAAGAACATTGTAACTCCACGTACGGTTCAAAATGCTATGGAACGACAAATGACCGCAGAACGTGATCGCCGTGCCGTAATTGCGAAGTCTGAAGGGTTTAAAGGTGCCAAAGTAAACGATGCTGAAGGTTTAAAAACAGAGATGATTAACATTTCTGAAGCCGAGATGCAGCGACAAATTAACGAAGCGGAAGGTTTAGCTAACGAAATTGAAGCACTTGCCGAAGCAACAGCGGTATCCATCGAGAAAATTGCTGAAGCTCTTTCTCAACCAATGGGAACACAAGCCATGCAACTGCGCCTTGCCGAAAAATACCTTGGCACGCTATCTGGGCTTGGACGTGAGGAAAACAACATCATCCTCCCTAAAGACATTTCAAACTATGATGCGGTAATGTCTGGCCTTTCTTTGGAAGATATCATCATCGATTCAAAAAAGGTTAAAAGCTGATTATTATTCGTAATTAAGGAGATTGGTAACTGGGGAATATTTCCCCAGTTCTTCTGTTCTGTAATAATGAATATGTTTTTCACCGCTTTTCTCTTAGCTACAATGTGCTGAATAAAAAAATCTATAAAAAACTGTCTGAACCATGATTGATTAATGATTAATTGATATGCTATGATAAATGAAAATTACAAATACAGTGATTTGACTTCAAAAATTATTGGATTTAGTATGACTGTTCATAATTCATTAGGGTGTGGTTTTCAGGAAGTAATTTATCAGCGTGCACTAGAGATAGAAATGGCAGAAGGTGATTTAAATTTTAGTAGAGAGTTTGAAATGCCTGTTTATTACAAGAACCAACAAATAGGAACCCGTAGAGTTGATTTTTTGGATGAAGGAAAAATTTCTGTAGAATTAAAAGCCTTAACGAAATTAGAAGATGTCCATCTTGCACAAGCAATCAACTATTTAGAGGCATACGATTTGGAAGTTGGTTTACTTGTAAATTTTGGTTCAAAGAGTTTAGAGTTTAAACGCTTATCCAATAAAAAGTTTAACCAAAAGAATCAAGGCAATCCTAAAATCAAGTGGAATCAAGTGGAATCAAAGTTCAGACAATAGAGCCCCAATACTACTCTTAATCACCCTTCTCATTCCCCAATGAAAACCCAAACCCTCGTATTCCTTCTTTGCCTCTTCCCTTTTTGGGTACAGGCTCAGCTTTTGCCAGGATTTCAAGCTTCGGATTCTTTTGATGAACAACAACTTCTTATTAAAAGTGAAGAAACCAACACTCGGATTTTAATCAATGCTCCGCTAGACGGATTTGAAAAGTCGGATCAGGTTTTGTTAGTATTTTATGCCCTTCCAAATGGAAATACCATTGAACAAACTTTCGGAAAGGTTACAACGGAAACCGATGATTGGCATTTTAACATCCAACATATTGGGGCACAAACTCGGTTTTTGCGAAAAGAAATCAATCATAAAACGATTGTTGTAGTGTATTTAGAAGCCAATCAAAAAAGCTGGCCTTCTTGGAAAAGAGAAAATCCCAATTACCTTTCGGATACACAGAAGCTAGTAGATGAAATCACAGCCCTTTTCGCTGATTGGAAACCAGAGGTTGTGCTAAATTCCCATAGTGGCGGAGGTCGATTTATCTTCAATTATCTAGATGCAGTAGAACACATTCCAACATCCATAAAGCGAATCGCTTTCTTGGATAGCGACTATGGTTACGAAGATGAAGCCCACGGACCTAAACTCGTTCATTGGTTGAATTCCACTAAAGACGCCAAACTTGCTGTAATCGCCTATAATGATAGTGTGGTAGTTTATAATGGCAAACCTCTGGTCTCGCCTACGGGAGGAACATGGTACCGCAGCAAACAAATGAAGAACTTTCTGGCAAAGTCTTTTCCTCTGGATGAAGTGAAGCAAGATTCACTGCTTTGGTATACTTCTCCTCAAAGGAGAATCGAGTTTATCCTAAAAACGAATCCCAATAATAAGATTTATCATTCCGTACAGGTAGAGCGTAATGGTTTTATCCACAGCATGCTTAGCGGAACTCCTTTTGAGGAAAAGAATTACCGCTATTTTGGAGATCGAGCTTATTCTAAATTCATCGCAGATAGTGTAATTCTTCCAACAGAACACTTAAGCAGTATTCCACGCTGAAGGTGTTTTCAATAGAAAATCGAGCTATACCTAATTGCTTTCTTAGCCCTAATAAGCCGAATACTTCTGCCCTTTTTCTAAGTGACTCACAATACCTTGTTGGGTAGCGAACTTTGTGGGAAGAGTAATATAGCCGCCGCCTTCTTTGGTTTTCATAACTGCAAAGTGTAAATGTGGCCCTGTAGAATATCCCGTGTCGCCAGAAAAACCAATTTGCTGGCCTGGTTGAATTTGTTGGCCCAATTGAACAGTCACACCATTTTTTCTAAGATGAGAATACACTGCAAAGGTTCCGTCATTATGAAGTACACTTACAAAATTAGCTTCACTCATTAAATTTTTGTCAGTTCCACTCTTTGTGAATTTTTCCTCTAACTCAATCACAATTCCACTTCTTGCAGCGTAAACAGGAGTTCCAATAGGCATGTTGAAATCCAACGAGTAAAGTTCGTCATCTTTATGGGAAAATTCACCACCGTAACCTTGATCTAATCTAAAACTTTCTCCTTTTTTAAAAGGAAATCTATAGGCAAAGCTGTCATCATGTTTTGCGTTAATGCTTCCCATGTAATAGGTGTAATTATACGAAACACCCCATTTAGCGTTTTTCTTGTTAACAACTAGTGTGGCAATTTTTCTCTCTTCGTTCTTAGAAAGCACTTCTGTAAAACGCGCCTTCTTATCCGACTTTAAGTTGGTAGCTTCAATTATAACTTCTAGTGTTACTGGGTAAAAATTCTTATTTGTAGCAAAGATTTCCACTCCATCTCTTGTTTCTTGGTTAGAGAGAATCACGCTTTGATCTTGTGCAAAAAGCGCCGTAGAAATAAATAATCCAACAAAAATTAGTAAACTTTTCATACTCCTATAATATTCAATCTATATAACATTGTGCAATAGTTAATCTTGCTCCTATATTCTAGCATGCAAACAGCAATATTACAACTCATCATACTTTTAGCAACAACGGCATCCGATGATATCGACGATCCGGAGTTGCTGCTAGCTATTAAGAACGGTAAACATGATGCCTTCAAGACCTTTTTTGATAAATATCATAAACACTTGTATTACTTCTTACTGAAAAAAGGGGCTTCTGAAGACACCTCGAAGGATTTAATTCAACAAGCCTTTGTAATGATTTGGGAAAAACGGGCATCCATAGATGAGAACAAATCGCTACGATCTTATCTGTTTCGAATCGCCTATACACGACTTCTAAATCTTTATAGAGATTCTGCCAAGTTTGATAATACAGACCACATCGATATTGAAGACCCTGACAGTACCAAAGAAGAGGAAGATCGCTCTGAAACTCTTAAAGTTGCCATCGAGAATGCAATTTCAAGCATGCCCAAAAAGCGACAAGAAGTTTTTAGACTGTGTTTCATCCAAGAATTTACCTACAGAGAATGTGCTGAAGTTCTTGATGTTTCCATCAAAACGATAGAAAATCATATGGGACTGGCTCTTAAAGACCTTCGAGCTTCCCTTGAGAAATATAGATAAACAGCCAAAAAGGATGTATAACCAAAGATTTTTGTTCATAGAAAAAAATTAAACAAAAAATTAGGGGGATTTGAAAAGTGATGTGTACTGAGGATGAATAACACATAAAACCTTTCAATTAAAAAAGAGAAACACATTATTAAAACTTTAACAAATTCCCTTAAAATAAGTACCGCCATTGCAACATTGGCATTCACAACACTCTTTATAGGGTGCTCTGCAGTAAATAACGACGTAGAATCTTTAACAGACGACGATATCGCCATTGCCGCTGAAGTTATTGCAGAATCTATGTCGGATGATAACTCTGGCGTGATGAATAGTTTATACGACGCTGTTTCAACTGTTGATAATTCCGGTATCACTTATGGAAACCAAAGTCATCAAAAAGCAGGTCCAGAGAATGGTAGAAGTGGCCGTGGTCAAGAGAGAAATTTTACTCACTCCTATGATAGTACTACTGGAATACACACATCCGAATATAGTAGAAATGTTGTGACCGAATTATTCTCAAAAAATGTAAGCGTTGTAAACACCCATCTTTTCTTAACTCCAGAAAACGGATTTGTGGAGTTCCCAAAAGTTGATTACTCAACCATAGAAAGTGTTGATTACTCAAGTAATCGTAATGGTAGTTCTACTGCACCAAATAGAACATCTGAGTTCGCTCGTGCAGATTCTTTCTTTATCTCTGGCTTACATTCCACAAGTAACACGCTAGGAATTAACGGAACGCACGAAAGCACTGGAAATACTTCAGGAACCTTTAGAAATGGAACTGAAGCTTCTCGAAATTTCGACGTAACCTTTAAGCTAACTAATGTTAGTATCGCAAAAGATTCAGTATTAGCCTTTGGTAACTTAGAACAAGGCGTTACTGGCACCATTACTTACAGCATGAATATTACCCGAACCTTGGGTGACGAATCAGATCTGAAAGAAATATCTGGTGAAATTGAATTAGTTGGTGATGGAACAGCACTCTTGAAATTCAAAAAAATTGCAAAAGTAGTACGTTTCTCACTTAAAGACGGAAGTACTGAAGAATAATAGATTACCCGAAAAAACCGAATTACAGTCTGCGGAAGTAGGCTGTAATTCATTTTAAAAAGAATTATGAGCGCAAATAACCAACTACCCAATAATGATACAGACCTGATGCTTGCCCGTCAGATTGGGGAGCTATTGGAGTCGCGTTCAAATTTCACATCTTTAAACAATCCGTTTATTGATTCTATTACCACCTTCAAAATGTCTGAACTTGATGAGCTAGAAACTACTGAACTTGATTCAGATAGACTTTGGGATCTCATCACTCAACAAACCAAACCCATTCATGTTCCTGTCATACTTCCTTTTTATAGACGAAATTCTTGGGCATGGGCTAGCGCAGCCGCTGTGTTGTTAGTTGCTTTTCTAGGCATTTTTTGGATGAACACCTTTTTAGAGCCCAAGCTTGTTGCAGAAAGTATGGCTAGTAAAGTGGAAGTAACTTTAACCGATGGAACCTTAGTTACACTTCGTCCTTATTCAAAACTATACGAAATTGAATCCTCTGATACGAAAAGAGCATATCAACTGACAGGAGAAGCCTTTTTACACGTAGCCAAAGATCCTACCAAACCCTTTACATTGGATGCCGGTGAAGGCTTTATTACTGTTTTAGGAACTCAATTCAATGTTAGCACTTGGGGAAATTCAACTTCAGTTTTTCTTGAAGAAGGCAAAATTCAGTTTAGTAATGATAAGCAGTATTCCGTTGTATTGAGCCCTGGTGAAAGTGCTTCCCTCCAAAATGGAAAACTTGAAGTAATCGAAATTTCGAATCCCGATGTTTTCAAAGATTGGATAGAATCTCGACTTCGCCTAGATCAAACATCTATACAAGCTGCTATTTCTGAAATTGAGCAACATTATCACGTAGGAATTGATATCTCTGCAATTGCAAATAGAGGTGAACTGGTGAGCGGTTCCATCCCCCTTGATGGCGTAGACAAAACACTTAATGATTTGGGAGTTATACTTGGTGGAACGTTCAAATCAACCAATTCAAATAGCTACCAATATATTCCATTATCTAATTGATGAAACAGACTTACTCAATACTGCTGGCTTGTTTAGTATATCTAGTTATTTCAAACGAGGTAAAGGCCCAGCATTTTGAATATACAAACGAACCTTTGTTATCTGTAATTCACGATATTGAAGACCAAACTCCTTTTCATTTTTTGTATAGAGAAGCGCTTATTGCCGATATCAAAATTTCACTTAGCGCCACAAAAGAACGCATTTTTGATACGCTCCAGAAAGAACTTTCGAATCAGAATATTGGCCTAAGACTCGACGAACATAGAAATCAGGCTCTACTTTTTACTTCTTCCAAAAAAGAGACTACTAGTTCACTCTCCATTTCAGGATATGTTTTGGATTCCGAAACAGGAGAACGTCTTCCCTACTCAACACTCGCTTGGCTTGAAAATGGACAACTCACAGGAATTGCAACTTCCGATAATGGCACCTTTTCAACTAAGATTAATTCTTCCCAACAGCCCATTTCAATTTTGTTTTCTTACACCGGTTATGAAGCAAAAACCATCGATTTTGATCTGAATGAACAACATTCTTGGAACAACTTAGCCATTCGTTTGAATCCCGTTCCTTATGCTGGACAAGAAATTGTGGTTCGTGGTTTTAATGCCTACACAGCAGCAGACACCGTTTTAAACGGATTGGTTAAAATAGGAACGTTTAGTCCTTTGGGCGATCAAAATTCCATCCGATCCCTCCAAGCATTGCCTTCGGTACAAAGTGGTAGTTCTATCACTGGAAATTTGAATGTTAGAGGAAGTCCGCCCGATGGATTTAGAGTATTGCTTGACGGCCAAACACTGTACAATCAAAACCATCTTTTTGGATTAATCGACGCCCTTAATTCCGATGTTCTTAGAACAAGCGGATTTTATTATGATATAACGCCAGCATCATTTAAAGCACCTCATGGTGGAATCCTAGCTCTGATTACAAAAACGGGAAACCTTCAAGAGTTTAGCACTTCGTTAGGGCTCAGTAATACAACAGGAAGCATTAGCGTGGAAGGTCCCATAAAGAAAGGGAATTCCAGCTTTCTAGTTTCTGGTCGACATTCTTACATAGACCAAGCCAACTGGCTTAATAATAGTGATATCATCGAATATGGTTTGGATTTAGACCGTCCTTACGACTTTCAGGACCAAGATATTATTCCGCTAATTCAGGTTAGCCGTGTACCTAAAAATACTTCTGCTTCTTTCTATGATATCAACACAAAACTTTATGTTGAACAAAAGAATGGTGGACAATTCATTTTAAGCGGGTATTTTGGGGCCGATGAAGCCTCACAAACTTATGAACGTTTTTTCTCACGGTTTATAAGCGCTGATTATAGCACAACAAACGATTGGTCGAGTAATATTTTATCCGCATCATATAATAATCAAATTACTTCTCAAACCTCTTCTTCTTCAAGTTTAGGCTGGAGTGATTATTCTGCCAACTATCTAAAAGAAGATTATAGATTTCAAAATTTGCAGGTTGAAACCGGCAATGGTCAACGAAACGTTTCAGTTTCAACACAATCATTAGTTCTAGATAATAGCCTTAAAGAGTTTAGTGCTAAACAAAGCTTTTCAACTTCGCTTGAGCGCACTAATATAAACTATGGAATTGATTACAGTGATTTTCAGGTAAGTTATAAAGAGCTTAGCTTGAGCAATGAATCATTCCTGAGCCGCCGTACAAGCCAACTTGTAGATGTGTTTGCCCAGGTAGATTTAAATAACCTTGAAATTGCCCAAGTACAAATGGGAAGCAGATTACATTATTTTAGTAATGGGCAGTACGTGAAATGGTCTCCACGTTTTAAAGCTCAATTTTATCCAGAAAAGCAGATTTCGAGTGGATTTGGCTATAGTAAAAACTATCAATTCCTTCACCGTTTAGATTTTTATAACATAAACAGTACCGATTTCTGGATTATTACCAATGAAGATCAACCGCCCTCTTCAAGTGATTATTTTACAACCAATCTTAAAATTCGTCCAAGTAGCGATTGGTATTTCCAAATTGAAGGCTATTACAAGCTCTACAAAAACATGCGAATCCATACGCTTAATACCGGGCTTATTTCAAATACCTTTCAAGAGGAAGAATTGCCTTGGCTATATTCAAATTCTGGTACTGGAAAAGGAGTTGAGTTTTTTGGAAGAAAAAGGATTCAAAGAACAACTATTTCTGCTACTTACGTGCTTTCATCCATCAAAATTAAAAACCCACGGCTTAATGGCGGGGAATCTTATTACGCCAACTGGGATCGTCAAAATCAGCTTTCGTTCAACGTAGAAACAACGTTATCCAAAGGGTTTGAACTTTTCGCTGCTTGGAATTATTCCACAGGAACCCCAAACCGAGCTGTAATTGAATCAAACGAAAGCGATAGATTAGCAGCCTACTCTCGAATTGACCTAAGCCTTCGTTACACTCACATCTCAGAATCAGGCCAAAAAGCGATGCTATCGATTTCAGCATATAATCTAACTGATCGCGATAATCCAATCTACGCAGATCTTAAAGTTGGCTTAAATACTTCCACACTCCTACGGGAAACAGCCTTTATAACGGTATACGATTTAGGCTTTCAACCTTCATTAAAAGCTTCCTTAAGTTTTTAGTCTCTTACCATACATCGCTAAAGTAACTCAAGCATCTCGCATTTAGATTTCCGAATCTTATTTTAAATTTTTGCGTAATTGCTCTCGAATATATATCTAGTAAACCCTTTTTATTGAGTATCTTCGCACTCAATATTATTTTTGAATTCTATACCTTCATAGCCAAGCAATGTTTCTTTCCCATACTAAGAATAAAGCTTTTGTTTTCACGCTGTGTGCGTTACTGTTCTCTCCTTATCTGCTATCACAGTCGCTAGAAGAACAGAAACCACCTGTTACCATTGGTATTGCTCTTAGTGGAGGTGGTGCAAAAGGTTTTGCTCATATTGGTGTATTAAAGGTTTTAGAAGAAGAAGGCATTCCGATTCAAGTGGTAACGGGTACAAGCATGGGAAGTATCGTGGGTGCACTCTATGCTATTGGATACAGCCCTGCAATGTTAGAAGAAATTGCTTTACGTGATAACTGGATTGATTTTTTTAATGAGAACCCAACTCGAGAAGCTAAATCAGTTTTCCAGCGAACTTTAGAAGACAAGCATATTGTCTCAGTACCCTTAAACGATGGTAAATTTTCGTTGCCTCGAGGATTTCTGGAAGGTCAAAAATTCTCTTTGATGCTTAGTAAGCTCACTCTTCCTTATCATAATGTTGACGATTTCACCACCTTTCCAATTCCTTTTGCTTGTGTAGCTACTAACCTGCGAAATGGTGAGGGAAAACGTTTTGTTAATGGCGATCTCGCACAAGCAATCAGGGCAAGTATTTCATTTCCAAGTGCATTCAAGCCTGTGAAAATAGGCGATGAAACTTATATCGATGGCGGTTTAGTCCGAAATCTTCCCGTTTCAGATGCCCGAGATTTAGGCGCTACTTTTGTTATCGCTTCAGATGTAGCCAGCGACCTTAAATCGGCAGATAGCTTATCCTCCTTCTTTGACGTAATGAACCAAGCGATGGGTTTTGCAATGAAGAAATCGGATCTCGAGCAAATTGCCCTTTCAGATTTTTATATTCGGCCACCTGTTGATGACTATACCATTTACGATGTCGGAAAAGTTCAAGAATTAATAAATGCTGGCGAAGAAGCAACCAGAAAGCAAATTCCAGAGCTAAAAAAACTACTCGAAAAATATTCCTATAGCGCCGACCAATCACGCTTCAAGGAAATCGAATTAAAAGACATTATCACTTTTGATGAAATTCTTATTGAAGGTATTTCTGGCGATGATAAAATGATTGCTGAGCAGATACTCAATTTCAAGTCTAGCTACCAAGCAAGTATTCGTGATTTAGACAAAGCTATAGATAAACTTTACGGTACAGGGCTTTTTAATATGATTACCTACCGCCTTCAGAATAAACCCAATAATGAAGGCCAAGAACTTGTATTTATGATTACCAGCTATGACAAGGAGCAATTTGCCTTTGGTGCACGATACGATAGCTTCTACAAAGCCTCTTTGCTCTTCAGTTTAGATCTGAGTTCCGTATTCTACGAAAATGACCTCCTATTTAGCAACCTTAGAGTAGGCGACCAATTTCAGCTAAAAGTGAATTACTTTAAGCCATTTACCTTTTATAGAACGTCTGGTTTAAACTTAATTACGCAGGTGCAGCGCAGCCCATTTAATATCTACACCAATCAGAATTTAAGCTCCTCGGTAAATGTGGAAGTTCTCTCCCTAGATGTACTTACAGGACTTCAATTTATGAAGAATTTTTCGGTTTCTGCCGGAACTCACTTTGAGGCCTATAATATCAACAAAAAAGTGGGCGAAACGCTTCTCTTTGAAGAGATTAACAGTAATGCATCCGCCCAAATTCTTATTAATGGCGATACATATGACAGAAGTGTGTATCCAACCAAAGGCTACAAGTTATTGCTTAAAGGCGAGGCTTCACAAAAAGGCTGGGATACAAGCAAACACTTAGGTCAGCTTTCTTTTCTTTGGGATCAATACGTTCCCTTATCTCCAACATTTTCTATGTTTTCGAAAATTGTTTTGGGTAGAACCGTCCGCAATAACTACAACATACCATTGCATTATTATTATTTTGCTGGTGGAACTTTGCCCTCCACGCTATTCGAAGAACATCAATTCACTTTTTATGGGCAGAATGTTCAAGAACTTCGGGGACCAAATATCCAGTATCTACAATTGGGAGGTCAACTCAACATTGCCAAAGATTTTTATTTACGAGGATTGTTTAACATCGCAAACTTAAGCAATACTTGGGATTGGGATGCGAACTACAAAAACTTAGAAGACGGTTTCGGCTTTTCTTTTGGTACACCAACCGTTATTGGACCTGTAGAATTGATACTTGATGGCGACGACATAAACGGCCCATTCTCCCTCCGCATCAATGTAGGCTACACGTTTTAGCTGATGGGATTGGTGAATTCAGAATTTTAGATTTTGAATTATGGATTATGGATTATGGATTGAGTTTTCCCTCGTTACGTAGCTCTGCTGCGTAATGCAGTCTGGAAGCTCCTGCTTCCAATGGTCTTGAGCTATACGTTTTTCATGCCGCTTTGAATTAAAATCTGTTTTTTTCATCTTAATCCGCGACAATGAACAGAACTAGAATCTAGACCTAATAAAGAAACCCATTCCTCCATTCAACATCATATCTACATTTGAGCAATTCTATTTAAAAATTAAGGAAAATAGATGGTATTGGCTCTTCTCGATCTTTTGTCGATTTTCATTAGCCTATGCCTTCATCGCTGCAGGAATGGTAAAGATTCTTGGAGAACGATTCGCTAGTGGTTTATCAGTCAATCATCCAATGGGAGCTTACCTCGAAGCTTTACATCATACCAGTTATTATTACACATTCATTGGAATTGCCCAAGTGGTAGCTGCAATTTTACTAATCATACCTAGAACTGTAACTCTGGGAGCATTGCTATACTTACCGATTATTGTAAACATTTGGTTACTGTCTTTTGCGCTACGTTTTGAAGGTTCTATTGTAACCTCACCCTTAATGGTACTTGCCAATTTATATATCCTTTTGTGGAATTATGATCGATTAAAACACATTTTTCCGTTTCGGAAATTTTCAAGCTTTGGCATCATCGAGAAACCCAATAAATACAATACAAAATTCCCATTTCTATTCTTCACGGGAGTAATCGTCACTGTAGGCCTAACAATAGCTCTAGCTCGTTATGGACATGAAGCCATGCCGAGAAATTCACTATCAGATTGTAATATGCAATTTGAAAACTCTGCGACTGAAATTGCTGGCTCCTCTTTTTGCGAATGCATTCATACTAATGGAACACCTTTAGATGAATGTTTGGATGAATTTGAACGGGCAACAGATAAATGACTACAAACAACATGAACTCATCCACATATCACATAGAACAGCTGGATTCAACATCAGCTAATTCTGCTTTAATATTTCTTGAAGAGGTTTTTAGCATAGAGCAGAATATACCCAAAGAACTCATTCCTATAGTGGCTGACCAGCAAAAATGGTGGGCCATAAAAGACGGTAATCAGATTGTTGGGACTGCCGCAATCTGGGAAATCAATTCCGAATGGCATTGGGGACGATTAGCCATTCATGAAAAGCTACGCGGATTCGGACTTGGCAAAAAATTGGTGATGCAATCTTTAGAGGAATCATTTCAAATGGGAATAGAAACCATTCTAATTGATGCTAGAGATATTACTGTTGATATGATTCTACAACTAGGTGGAAAAATTGTCGGCGAAAAAGCCATTTTTTACGGACTCCCAGTAACACCGATGGAGCTGAGGAAAAGGGATTTTAAATTATGAATTATGAATTTTGAATGGGGTTATTGGTTAATTGGGGATAGCTGTTGATGATTAGCTTTAGTTAATGGATTTGCGGTCTGGGTTAGAGATACGGTAAGGCGTCATCCTGAGGATACCTCCGAAGGATCTACAGGGTTGAGGGATAGCTCACAATAGCTTTTAAAGTATACAAACAAAAAAAAGCCAACTCGATTTCTCGAATTGGCTTTTTAAGTATTGGTGGAGGTGCGGGGAGTCGAACCCCGGTCCGAAACGGCAAATCTGCAAACATCTACATGCTTAGTTGCTGATTGAATTTCGCATGAAGCCTAGCCCAACAACAAAGCGACTTCATACTATTCTGTGAAATTTTACGCAACAAAGACAGAAAACCGTGTTACGCTATCCTATCTTTTATGGCGTTCGGCTTGGCACTGATAGGCACGATAACCAAGGGAACGGCTTAGTCAGCTTACGCTGCTAGGCGGTATGAATAATTGTTGTCAATTATATATATGCCATAATGGATATTATTACGAGATCCATTGGACACTCTCGACATGCAACCTGCGATAGTACTCATCCCGTCGAATCCAGTACACCCCCAATACGTTAAAGAACGATGCGTAATATACGAATCTTATCGCTCTTTATTGGATATGCTTTCTAACTTTTTTTTCAGTCTTTGCAATTTCGTTAAACGATATGTGTTAAATTGGAGTTCTGTAAATGTCTTCATAATAAACGAGTGCTAAACACATGAAATTTGGTAGTGTAACCGATCCCGAAAATATTGATTTCAGTCTTCCATCCGACCATCCAGATACTCTTAAAGTACTTGGAAACGGTAATTCAGCTAACTTTGAAGCTTTTGTTGGTTGCGCTAAATGGAATAAGAAAGACTTGAAAGGATTCTACCCTCGTGGCACTAAAGACGAACTTGCTTATTACGCGACTCAGTTTAATTCTATAGAACTCAATGCCACTCATTACAAGTTGTATGGCGAGGATGTGATTTCAGGATGGCGTGATAAAACGGGTGATGCGTTTAAGTTCTTCCCAAAAGTTGTGAACAGCATTAGCCATTACAAACGTCTTAAAGGCGTGGAAGCTTTGGTGGAAGAGTATTCCCTTCCCTTTCGGGTTTTGGGCGATAAACTGGGCATGTTTTTCTTACAGCTTCGCGATGACTTCAAACCGCAAGATATGGACCGTGTTGTTCGTTTCGTGGAAATTTGGCCTACCGATTTACCACTAGCCATAGAATTGCGCCATACCGATTGGTTTAACGACGAAAATATTGCCAACCAAGTGTATCAGCTTTTTGAGAAACATAATGTGGCAAACATCATTACCGATACCGCAGGTCGGCGTGATTTATTACATATGCGACTTACATCTCCCGTTGCCTTTGTGCGTTATGTGGGTGCAAACCATGCTAGCGACTATCCACGACTTGATGAGTGGATTGAACGCATAGCTCTTTGGAAAGAACATGGTTTAGAGAAACTCTATTTCTTCATTCATCAGAATATTGAATTGGAGTCTCCTCTTCTTACTGCGCATTTCATAAAAGGTTTAAATGCTAAAGTGGGTACGAACCTAAAAATTCCGATTACACAGACAGCTCCACCAAGTCTCGGGCTTTAATCCAAACTAATTTCATATTTACTAAAAATAGTAACAATAACTTCACATTAGAGCTTAACTTTAACTTATACTTTGCGTGTAACGGCCTTCCTAAAAGTTTACAGCATTTATTAAAATTATTCTATGATACGAACACTCATTCTGTGTTTTGCAGGGTTACTCCTCCTCACAGAAACAACATTAGCACAGTCAGCCTCTATAAATGGCTATATAAAAGACTCTTCATCTGGTGAAACACTAATTAGTGCAAACATTGCACTTCTAGATATCAATAAGGGAACTTCTTCAAATACTTCAGGATATTTCAGCATTACAAATATTGCCCCTGGAGAGTATATTTTGGTATGTACTTATATCGGGTTCAATACTTTTCAGAAAAAGGTGACTTTAAAGGCGGATGAGAATCTCCGCCTAGATGTGGAACTTGTTCTTACTTCTGAAGAACTTGAAGAAATCATTGTCACTTCCGAAGCTGAAAAAGAGAAAGCGAAAGAAATTGGTGTTGCCCAAATTGGGACATCGCTTATTAAAGAGCTCCCCTCTGTATTTCAGGCGGATGTATTCCGTTCTATTCAGCTCCTTCCTGGCGTAAAAGCGGCTTCTGATTTTTCTAGTGGCTTATACATTCGTGGTGGAAGTCCTGACCAAACCCTCATTCTACTTGATGAAACTACGGTTTATAACCCAAGTCACTTTTTTGGCTTCTTTTCAACCTTTAACCCAGATGCCATTAAAGATGTTCGTCTTTATAAAGGTGGTTATCCTGCGGAATTTGGTGGACGCTTAGGCTCTGTACTCAGTATTTATAACAAAGATGGAAATCGAAATGAAACGCATGGCTCTCTTACTTTGGGAATGCTTTCATCTCGTGCTTCGCTTGAAGGTCCATACAAATATGGTTCTTGGAGTTTAGCGGTTCGACGTTCAACACTAGAGCCGTTGTTAGCGGCATTGCGCAAAACTACTGACAATATTCCATCCAGTTTCTACTTTTATGATATGAACGGGAAAATCAACTTTGATGCTGGCAAGAACGATAAATTCGGTCTTTCTTTCTATACGGGTAAAGATGCGGTTTCCTTTCCTTTTGCTGACGATGCCGAGTTTAATTTGAATTATGGTAATCAAACCGTGAGTGGTAATTGGAAGCATATTTTTAACGAACAACTATTTTCTAGTTTTGTAGTTACAGGCTCTAGATACTTCAATTTTCCTACTTTTGAACTTGGTGGAACTCCTTTCGAACGAGATAATAACATTTATGATTTCTCGGTAAAAGGTGATTTAGAGTATTTAATAAACGACAAGCACACGATTGAGACTGGTGTTTGGGGTGGAGTTATGACTCTTATTCTGAAGGATCGTTTTGATAATGAAGAAAGCTTTAGTTCTCGTATTCAAGCTAACTACGCTTCTTTATATGTTCAAGATACTTGGCGCCCAACCGACCGCTGGAAGCTAACTTACGGAACTCGACTCAATTACTTTTCAGATGGCGATTATTTGCGACCAGAACCTCGTGTTTCTCTTGAATACAAGCCAGCAGATAGAATTCGGTTACAAGCCGCGTATGGTCGCTATAACCAATTCTTAACACTCATTTCCAACGAAGCTTTCTCTGGTTTTGATGTTTGGCTAACAGCCGATGAAGGAATCAAGCCTGCATTTGGAGATCAGTTTGTGTTAGGAGCCAAAACAATTCCTTTTAAGGATTACGGATTAGATCTAGAAGTGTATTACCGAACAATGAATGATTTGTTTGAACTCGATCCTTTCATCCAAGATGTTTCAGGACTTCCTTATTCTGATATTTTCCGTATTGGTAGTGGCGATGCATATGGCGCTGAAGTTTTCTTTGAGAAAAGAGCTGGTGATTTCACTGGATTTATTGGCTACACGTATTCATATACATGGCGCCGCTTTCCTAACTACAATAATGAAATTGAAAATCCGAACGGTTCAGGTCGCTCCTATCCTCCTAAATACGATCGTCGTAACGACATCAACTTAGTAATGAGCTATAAACTAAGTAAACGTTGGAAAGCCACCACATCCTTTAACTATGCAACGGGACAAGCTTATACAGAGCCTTTAGGTCGTTATTCGTTGAACAACCCTGTTTGGGATAACCAAGTTTATGATACCATTGTAAGTGGAAAGATAAATGCATCTCGCCTTCCTGCTTATCAACGTGTGGATGTTTCCTTCTCGAGATATGGTACCTTTTTTGGTTTAGGCGAAGCGGAATGGCAGTTCCAGATAGTAAACTTGCTATCTCGTAGAAACGTTTGGTTCTACACTTACGACTTTGATGAAAACCCCATTAAGAAAGAAGCTGTTTACTTGCTTCCACTTCTACCAACAATTTCTTACACCGTTAAATTTTAATCGATATGAAATCATTATTTCTATATTTCTCTTTTTCCCTACTTCTTATAGTAGGTGGCTGCGATTTGTATCCTCAAGACGACTACAAAGAATTTTATGTAGTAGAATCATATTTGGTTGCAGATATGGAGCTTCCAGCATTGTATCTCTCAACTACAGCACCTGTTAGTAGCGAGTACAATTTTGAAGACACTGCGATTTCTGCGGCTATCGTCGAAGTTCGCCTTCTACAAACCGGAATCGGATCAGCAATCGAACAAACCTTCACGTATCAACTTGATAGTCCTGGCGTGTTTGTATCTACAGTAGCTCATAATGTATTGCCAACGCGTACGTATCAGTTACACATAACCATTCCTTCTACTAGTGAAGAGATTATTGGTCATACTACCATTCCAGATAGTTTCACAGCAGCTAATACCATTCCTAATTCTGTGGAATATCAATCCGAAAACCAAATTGAGGTGGTGATTCCTGCTAGTAATTCCAATGCGCGACAGAATTACTTCATTTTCACTACACTAGCACTTGAAGCATCTGTAGAAAACTTCACTCCTGTTTATGGCGATTTTTACGATCCAGAAGAAGGAGATGTGTTATCAGATTACTCAACTCTTAGCTCTGGTATTGTGAGTGAGGGAAATTTCGAAAATAACAACAACGGAACTGTTACGCTAAAATACCCATGGTTAGCAGTAGCTTTTTATGGTGAGACTAAAATTGTGACGAATATTATTGATACGAATATTTATGATTTTCTCCGTTCACAAAGTGTACAACTAGGTGGATCATCCATTTCTCCTGGCGAAATACCGAATGTTATATATAATATTGAAGGTGGAATTGGTGTTTTCGGTTCTATCGCTGCAGATACTATCCAAACAAATATTACCCGACCTGCAGGCTTTTGATTAGCTAGTATTTTGGTATTTTATTTGCGTAATTCTTAACAATCAAAAAGCATACTCTGTGTTTCGAACATTTTCCAGAACAGTATTTATTGGGTTTCTACTTTTAGCAAGCCTTCCTGTAATGGCGCAAACAGAGGGTGAATTTGAAATAGCTCGTATAAAGTATAGAGGCGGAGGGGATTGGTATAACGATCCCTCCTCTCTTTCTAATCTCATTTCTTTTACTAAACAGCACGCACCAATATCAATTTCACAAAAGTATAAAGATGTTGCCTTGGGGAGTAGCGATTTATTCTCCTACCCTTTTCTATTTTTAACAGGTCACGGAGATATTGCCGTAAACAACTCAGAGTCTACTAATCTTCGGAATTATCTAGAGAATGGAGGGTTCCTTTATATTGATGATGATTACGGTTTAGACGAATACGCTCGTTCCATGATGAAGAAAGTATTTCCAGACGAAGAAATGCTAGAGATTCCTTTTTCGCACCCTATTTATAATCAATTGTTCGACTATAACAATGGCTTGCCTAAAATTCATGAGCACGACAATAAACCACCTCAAGGTTTTGGGATATTTAGGAATGGAAAACTTGTTGTTTTTTACAGCTATGAAACTAATCTTGCTGATGGCTGGGCAGATGCTGAAGTTCACAACGACCCTGCATCCATCCGACAAAAAGCATTGGAAATGGGCTCAAATATTTTAGTTTACGCCCTTACAAATTTTTAACTCACATTCTTTTGTATGAAAAGCATTAATCCTTATTTATTCTTTCCCGGAAATTGCGAAGAAGCACTTCATTTTTATAAAGAAAATCTTGGTGGAGAAGTTACTGCACTGCAAAGGTTTGGTGATACTCAGATGCCAGTTGAAGAGAACTACCGAGATAAGATTATGCACGCTGAACTTACTGTGAATGAGCAAGTAGTTCTTATGTTTTCGGATGGGGCGCCTTTTAAAGAAATACAGCTTGGGGATAACGTTCACCTCACACTTTCTTTTGAAAATGAGGAAGAACAAACACAGGTTTTTAATACATTAGCAAAAGGTGGTGTTACTACGATGGAGCTTCAAGATACTTTCTGGGGTGCTCGCTATGGAATGCTTACCGATAAATTTGGAGTGAAGTGGCAATTAAATCTTAGCCGAAGCTGATACCTTTATCTCTCACTTTTCATTTTATACTCAAACTTTTTCTCAGTCACGAGATTCCCCTTGTCATCCTCAGGGTCGCGGTAAAGTTCGTCTGAATCGGTTACTTCACATTTTCCAATTTTAGACTGAACTTCAGCCTGAGCTTTGATAATTTTCTTCTTCTCATCAGCGCTTGCAGTTTTAAATAACTCAGCCAACTCTCCTCTTTTCCGCTTGTAAAAGCTCAATTCCAGGGCTTTCATAGAGCTTTTAGCAGATAGAAACGGATTCTTATCTTTAACATACTTGAGCCCCACTTTCTCGTGATGTCGATCGCTGGCATAATGTTGCTCAAGCATTATATCTCCCAACAAACGTGGAAAAGGAGATTCTAAACTCGAATAAGCCGCAATAGAAATCTCTTTCTCATCCTTATAACGCTTGATAATATCTTCGTAAAACATTCTGAGTTCATCGTCTTCAAACATTTTATCGTGTGTAAAAGAGCAAATATATTCCACCATACTTTTACCAAATAAGAGCATCAAACGAACGAGTTCTTTCTCGTAATCTGCTTTTTTACGCGCTTTTACAGGTATTTCTTCGAAGTGCGCTACCTCATGAAACTCTTCGTCGTAAAAAGTGGCATGTTCATCTTGATGGATAAAAGGAATTTCTTCATCAACATTCCCTTTTCGAGCATTCCGAGCTACTTCTCTATCTTTACTTCGTTGATCTTCTTTTCTTTTTCGAGCTCTTACGCGTTCGAGTTCTTCGAACAGTTCCCTATCTGTTCCTCTTCTAAATTTCTGCGACTTTTGGTGCAGATGCTGAACATACACTTGGCGCTGGATATCATCACCGATATTAGCAATGGCTTCTAAAATCTCGCCAATCACTTTACTTTGCTGCATTGGATTCTGAAGGCGACCTTCTTCATCGGCTTTTAACATTAAAAAGTCTACAAAATCTAGCGACTCTTTATTCTTAAGTTCGGTAAACGATTCTTTGCCAAATTGTTTTACAAAGGAATCAGGATCTTCACCATCCGGAAGTTCCAACAATTGCACTTCCATCCCTTCATTTAATGCAATATCAATTCCCCTTTTCATGGCGGCTTGTCCGGCGTTATCCGCATCATAAATCATAATGATTCGTTCACCATAACGGTGCAGAATCTTCATTTGTCCAGAAGTTAAGGCGGTTCCTGAACTTGCAACTACATTCCCAATACCGTGTTCGTTTAGCGTTATAACATCGGTATAGCCTTCTACAAGAATAACTTCTTTGTTCTTTCGAATTTCATTCTTCGCAAAATTAAGCCCATACACAACTTCACTTTTGTTGTACACCTTAGTTTGGGCCGAGTTGATATATTTGGCGGTTTTCTCGTTGCCTAATACTCTGCCGGCGTAAGCAATTACTTTACCTGTTGGGCTAAAAATGGGAAACATCAATCGACCACGGAATGTGTCGTAAAAACCATCATCGCGTTGGCTCGGTTTAATTAAATCTGCTTCTAGCAAATACTGTTCATCAATACCTGCATTTTTTGCTGCATTGCATAAGTCATTTCCTGAAGATGGCGCATATCCTAAGCCGTATTTTTTAAAAACCGCGCGATTGTAACCACGATTCTCTAAATACTTGAGTGCTTTTTGAGCTTCTGGATTTTCAATTAAATTTCTGTAGAAATAAATACCCGCAAATTTTAATGCATGGTAGATTCCCTCTTTTAATTGATGACTCTCGCTTGGCTCTTTAGACTCTTCTTCTTGGATAAAAACGCCATATCGCTCGGCAAGCTGGCGCACAGCTTCACTAAACCCGATGCCTTCTTGATCCATAATAAATTTGAACACATCGCCCGATTCACCGCACCCAAAGCATTTAAAAATTCCCAGATTTGGGGTTACATGGAAAGAAGGTGTTTTCTCATTGTGATAGGGACACAGTCCTGTAAAACCGCTCCCTGAGCGCTTTAACTTCACATAATCTGATACTACCTCCACTATGTCGGCAGCATCTCGTACTTCTTCTTTTTTGTCTTCGGTAACCACAATTGAAAATGGCGATTTTGAGGATGGAAATAAAGCTAATTTCGCATTTAAAATGGACTAAACTGGATTGAATAAATAGAAGGAGTTACCAAAAATATGAACTATCAACTATCTACTAAGCATCGTATATTCCATCCCCATAAATTTTGAACCTAACGAGCAAAAATGAGTGTTTTAGTTGGAAATGATACGCGCCTAATTGTACAAGGCTTTACTGGAAGTGAAGGAACCTTCCACGCAGAACAAATGATTGAATACGGTACCAATGTTGTTGGTGGTGTTACTCCAGGAAAAGGTGGACAAACCCACCTTGATAGACCTGTGTTTAATACTGTAGCAGACGCAGTTGAGCATGCTAACGCAAATACTTCTATCATTTTTGTTCCCCCAGCTTTTGCTGGCGACGCCATTACTGAGGCTGCTTTCGCTGGTATTAAAGTAATTATTTGTATTACTGAAGGAATTCCTGTTAAGGATATGATTTTGGCGAAACAAGTTGTAAAAAGCAGAGGTGCTACTCTCGTTGGGCCTAATTGCCCTGGTGTTATAACTCCTGGCGAAGCTAAAGTTGGAATTATGCCAGGTAGTATTTTCACTAAAGGCACTGTTGGTTTAATTTCTCGTTCTGGAACTTTGACTTATGAAGCTGTTGATCAGCTTACAAAAGCAGGACTAGGCCAAAGTACTGCTATCGGAATTGGTGGTGACCCCGTTATCGGCACAACTCACCTTGATGCTGTAAAACTTTTACAAGCTGACCCAGGCACCGAAGCAATTGTATTGATTGGTGAAATTGGTGGCTCAGCTGAAGAAGAAGCTGCTGCTTATATTAAAGAACATGTTACTAAACCTGTTGTAGCATTTATTGCTGGTTCTACTGCGCCTCCGGGCCGACGTATGGGCCATGCTGGTGCAATCATTTCTGGTGGTAAAGGAACAGCTCAAGAAAAGAAAAAAGCACTTTCAGAAGCTGGTATTACCGTTGTTGACAGTCCTGCTGAAATCGGCGAAACTCTTAAGCGAATGTTAGAGAACGCTTAAGTCATTTTTTCAAAAAGCATCGTGTTAAAAGCACGATGCTTTTTTTTCTCACTCTCACTCTCTCACACTTCTTATTCAATCACCTCAGCGCTATGCTGACCAATTCATCAATTTTATTAGAATAGACATGAGTACTACTCCAACCACAATTACGATTGCACGCGGAGACGGAATCGGCGAAGAGATTATGGATTCAACACTTCAGATACTTAAAGCGTCTGGTGCTAATCTTAATTACGAAGAAATCCAAATAGGAAAGAAAGTTTACGAAAGTGGTATCGACTCTGGAATGCGTCCAGAAGCTTGGGATACACTTATTAAGAATAAAGTTTTTCTTAAAGCGCCAATCACTACTCCTCAAGGCGGCGGCTATAAAAGTTTAAATGTTACCATCCGCAAGACACTTGGGCTATTCGCGAATATTCGTCCTGTTAAAGCACTCGTTCCTTTTGTGCATAGCCATTTCCATATGATGGATTTAGTAGTAGTAAGAGAGAATGAAGAAGATCTTTATGCGGGAATAGAGCATCAACAAACTCCAGAGGTTGTGCAATGCCTAAAACTTATTTCTCGCCCTGGTTGTGAACGCATTGTTCGTTACGCTTTTGAATATGCTAAAGCTTATGGCCGTAAAAAAATTACTTGCATGAGCAAGGATAACATCATGAAGCAAACGGATGGTTTGTTCCATCAAGTGTTTGATGAGATTAAGCTTGAATATCCTGAAATTGAAACCGATCATTTTATCATTGATATCGGCGCTGCTCGCTTAGCTGATACTCCTCATTGGTTCGATGTTGTGGTAACACTAAACTTATATGGTGATATCATTTCTGACATCACTGCTCAAGTTTCTGGTTCTGTAGGTTTAGGCGGCTCTGCAAATATTGGGCACGATTTTGCCATGTTCGAAGCTATTCATGGTTCAGCTCCTGATATTGCAGGCAAAGACATCGCAAACCCAGCTGGTTTATTACATGGTGCAGCTATGATGCTCGCACACATCGGTCAACCAGATAAAGCAGAATTAATCATAAATGCTTTGCTCACTGCTATCGAGGATGGTATTCATACTGCGGATTTACAGAGCAAAGAATACACCAGAGAATTAGTAGGTACAAAAGCGTTCACACAAGCTATCATCGATCGCCTAGGGCAAGAGCCTAAATCTTTGAAATCAGCTTCTTATGGTTCTAATGAGCATGTAATTGATATCAAACTCAGAGAATATACACGACCAAAGAAAGAGCTGATTGGTGTAGATATATTTTTAGATTGGAATGAGTCGAATCGCAACCCTCAAGTATTAGGTAAGATTGTTGAAGAAAATACTACAGAGGGCTTGACGCTTAACATGATTTCAAATCGTGGCGTAAATGTTTACCCAGAAGGTCTTCCAAATACATTCTGTACGGATCATTGGAGATGTCGCTTTATAGCTGATGGTGGACATCACAGTGAGATAGAATACAAGACCGTTGTTCAACTTTTGGAAAGTTTAAACAACGCTGGCCTCGACTGTATCAAAACCGAGAACCTGTATACCTTTGATGGCAAAAATGGATACTCTGATGGTCAAAGCGACTAAAGAACTCCATTCATTATTATAGAACAATTTTAAAAGTAAATCCTTCTCCTCATTCTGGAGAAGGTTTTTTAGCCTTCCTACTTTAACACTTTATGCTAATTTTTATCCTTCGTAGTTTATGAAACGACTTCTGATATTCTCAATAATTAGTGCATTGTCTGTGGTTTGCCAAGCGCAAACCATTACAACAATTTCCCCTCTCTCCTCTTCCGTTAATGAGACCTCTGGCCTTATTTACTTGAATGGTAAACTCATCACTCACAATGATTCTGGTGGAAAACCTATTCTATTCGAAATTGATGTTAAAACGGGTGAAGTAATTCGAAAAATTCACATCGAGAATGCTAAAAATATTGACTGGGAAGATTTAACCTACGACGAGAATTACATTTACATTGCTGACACTGGTAACAACAGAGGTTCAAGAAAGAACCTTAAAATCTACCGCGTCCTTATTTCAGCATTTATGGATGAAAAATTGGACTCTATAAAAGCAGAAACTATATCTATTAAATATGCGGATCAAAGCAGCTTCAAAAAAACCAATCGAAAAACCAACTTTGATGCTGAAGCTCTCGTTTCAATCAATGATAGTTTATATATATTCTCTAAAAACTGGTCGAATGGATGGACAAATATATATGCATTTCCCAAAACTCCTGGGGCTTATACGCTATCAAAAATAGACAGTATTAATGCTTTAGGCTTAGTAACAGGAGCTACTTATAATCAAAAACTGAATTCCATTATGCTTTCAGGTTATGGTGTGAGTTCCAATTTTCTGCTAGAGATCTCTGATTTCAAAGGGAATAACTTCTCTAAAGGGAAAGTAAATCGAATTGAAATTTTCCCAACAGGCTCCAAGCAGGTTGAAGGCATTACCCAAATCTCACCTACCACATATTATTTATCTGCGGAAAAAAATAATACACCAAACGCTGTATTGTACCTCTTCGAGAAATAGTAGCATTGCTTCGCAGACAGAAATATCGGGCATGTTTCGGAGATGGCTGTGGCTTTACTTACACAACGGTGTCATTCCGACGAAAATAGGAAACTTAAGTGCGTTAACTAGTAAAGTCTCCCCTTCAGGGGAGCTAATCATCCAAATAATTCTTTGGGTGATTCGGGGAGTGTTTGTGGTAGGTTTTGAATTAATAACGAGCTTCAAAACTTTTGGTAGGCAATTCGAAGAACACCCTCCGCTTTTTGGAAATACCAAAAACCACCTCCCTCAATGGAGGACTTATCCGCGGCAGAATGTAGTGTAAGGAATGGATACGAAATGAATCTTACTCAGTATGAAGAGGAACAAGATTCTGCCATATCGTTCAAACCTAAGAGAAAAAGCTAAAGAATTACGTGCTAATTCTACATTAAGTGAGATTTTGTTATGGAATGAAATAAAAGGGAGAAAATTAGGAGTTCAATTTCACAGACAAGTACCCATTGATAGATATATCATAGATTTTTACTGTCATGAATTAAAACTAGCTATTGAAGTAGATGGGAGCACGCATGACAATCCAACGAGTTATATTAAAGACATATTAAGGGATCAGCAACTAAAGACCCTAGGAGTAATCATTGTTCACATAGGGGATGTAGATATTAAAGTCGACTTAGAATCTGTAATCCACTATTTAAAGTAAAAGCTAGAACAAGTCTCCCCTTGAGGGGAGATAATCATCCAAATAGTTCTTTGGATGATTCGAGGGGTGTTCGTGGTATAAGCTTGTGAATTAGCTCATCCCTCAAAATGACTAATGCTTTATAATAACCCACATCGTCCTCGAACTATCTAACTAATCAAAAAAGAAATTCAATACAACTAAATTACTTATTCATTGAAATTAGAAACTCTTCGTTCGTCTTAGTTCCTTTAATCTGCTTAAGCAGAAATTCCATAGCTTCGAAAGCATTCATGTTAGTGAGGTAGCGACGTAATAACACCACTTTCTCTCTTTCTTGTTCCGAAACGAGTAATTCTTCACGTCGAGTCCCACTTCTGAAAATATCGATAGCTGGATACATTCTGCGTTCAGAAATTCTGCGATCGAGAACCAATTCCATGTTACCGGTTCCTTTAAATTCTTCGAAGATTACATCGTCCATTCTGGAACCCGTATCAACTAACGCTGTTGCTAAAATAGTGAGTGAACCACCATTTTCGATGTTACGAGCAGAGGAAAATAGTTGGCGTGGAATTTTAAGAGCTTCCGAGTCAACCCCACCCGACATTGTACGACCTTTGTTGCTCGCCACAACATTATATGCTCTTGCAAGGCGAGTTATAGAATCTAAAAGTAGAATTACATCGTGTCCACTTTCTACCAAGCGTTTTGCTTTTTGGAACACTAACTCTGCCAAACTAATATGGTTTTCTGGCTTTTCGTCAAAGGTTGAAGCTGTTACTTCAGCGCCCTGAACAGAGCGTTCCATTTCGGTAACTTCTTCAGGACGTTCGTCAATAAGCAAAATTAAAATCTTTGCATCGGGGTGATTTTTTGCGACTGCATTAGCCACACCTCTTAACAGTGTAGTTTTTCCCGTCTTAGGCTGGGCTACAATCAAACCACGTTGCCCTTTCCCTAACGGAGAAAACAAATCTATAAAACGAGTAGAATAATCACTTGGATTATGCTCCATCACAAAGCGTTCTTCTGGATGTATAGGAAGCATATCGTCAAAATCTTGGCGATTATCCATATCTGTAGGAATACGTCCATTAACACCTTCAACACGAAGTAATGCGAAATAACGCTCGCCCACTTTTGGCGGTCGAATAATACCAATCACGCAATCGCCTTGCTTTAGTCTAAAGCGTTTAATTTGCGAGGGTGATACATAAATGTCGTCGGGGCTAGCTTTGTAATTATAATTTACAGAGCGTAAAAAGCCATATCCATCAGGTAATATCTCTAACGTACCTTCATTGAACAAAAACGGCCCTAATTTTGGCTCGAGTTCAGTAATTCGTTCTTCTAAAGTAGGTGCGTTAGACTCTGGAAGTTGATCGTGCTCAGTTCGGCGGTTATTATTCCTGTTATTATTGTTATTGTGAACAGGCTTTTTGCGAGCGGGTTTTTTAGTCTCTTCGTCCTTCTTTCTGTAAGAAACAATATGAGACTGACCACCATAAGTGGTTAATTCATCTTCTTTTTGTGTAGATCTATCAGCAGGTTTTTCTTCCGGCTCCTTAGCCACCACATTGGTAATTTCTTCGAGATCAACTTTCTCTGATTTCTTAAAAATTAAAGAAGGTTGAGATTTAGTAACCTCAGTCGGTTTTTTATTTCGAGGGCGAAGCTTAACCGTTACTCCTTTAGGAGTTTTTACGTTCTTTTCTTTGATCTGATCGATCAAATCTTGCTTTTTCACACCGGTAACCCGCTTAATGCCTAATGCTTTAGCAATAGTTTGAAGCTCTGGTAATTTTTTCTTTTCTAAGGAAACCAGCTCCCCAGCCGTAATATTGACGGTCTGATTATCTGACATATAAAATTGTAGCTGTTAAGTAAATAATGAGTTCTTACTGAAATTGAAGTGAACACCCTGCCATCAACAAGAGATAGCGCTTTCTGGGTTATTCATCAGGTAAGGAAAAGAGTCGGTGTTACTACTTTAAGTCTTTCATCCACCGCTTAATTATAGGGTAAAAGTAAAAACTTCCAGCAATAATTACTAACTCTGTCTCAAGTTCTTTTAAAATAGTTTGATTATTCTTTTCTGAAATAAGTTCAACATCCATTTTTGAACGAATAAGCTCGGTTGAGGCCGCGCGTTCGCCTTCTTGTTGAAAGAAGAATCTGGGTCTAAATGTACTTAAAAGTTTGATAGAATCCACAGTAACCTTGTCTTTCATCAAAGAGAAAATAAGTACTGGAGATTTTCCTTCAAACTGCTGTAACGTCTCTATAGTACCTTCTAAAGCCTGTTGGTTGTGCGCTCCGCTAAAATACCAATCTCTGTCTGGTAGTAATTTTTCGAACCTAGCGGCAACGCCTTTAAAGTTTGCAATAGATTGAACTACTTTTTCTTTTTCAATAGGAAATTGATTTGATAACACTTCATGTGCTAATAAAACCATTAACACATTCCATCTATTTACACGTTCAATTAGGTTTGTTTGGATATCGATTGCCAATTCTTTCAACAAAAACCTGCCGCATTCCCAAAATGGTTCGTATTCCTGAGCAAGAATCAAGGCTGATTTCTTCTCTTCTGCAACTTTAGAAATAGCTTCAACACAATCGCCGGACATATTCCCTAGAATAACAGGCTTGCCCTTTTTAATAATTCCTGCTTTTTCGATAGCAATTTCTATTTCGGTTTCCCCAAGTACATCTTGGTGATCAAGTCCGATACTGGTGATAATAGACAAAGACGGTTCCACAATGTTCGTTGAATCGAGACGTCCACCAAGTCCCGTTTCAATAATGGCGATGTCTACGTTTTGTTGAGCAAAAACCCAAAATGCTAACACGGTACTGATTTCAAAATATGAAAGAGACAGTTCTGTTAGGATGGGCTCCACCTCTCTAAAAAACTGTAGCAACATCTCATCGCTAACTTCTTCTTTATTCACGCGAACTCGCTCGTTGTAGCGTAGCAAATGTGGAGATGTAAACAATCCCGTTTTATAACCGGCATCAGAATAAATTTGTTCAAGTAAGTAACAGGTTGTCCCCTTTCCATTCGTTCCTGCTACATGAACGGTAGGATATTGCAAATGTGGATTCCCTAGCCTTTGGCAACACTCAGTGATGTTTTGGAGCCCAAATTTAGCCGCTGAGGCGCCTTGAACCTGAAACTTGGGTATTCGGTCAAGATAAGACCATACATCAGCTATCGAAGCGAATGTATACATTACTTAAGTTTGGATGCTTTATATAGCTCAAAGTCTTTTTGCAGACTTTTTACTACTGGGTTTAATTCATCAAATGAAGTATTGTTAATTCGAGCAATTGGAAAAATTTCGCGTAGAGAATTGGTACAAAACACTGCTTCGGCACTGATTAACTCTTCCAACTGAAACTCACCCTCTATCAGTTCGACATCAGCCACTTCAGAAACCAACTGGATTACTATTTGCCTTGTAACTCCAGGAAGTAAGTCACAGTTAGTACTTGGAGTAAAAATCTTACTTCCTTTCACCCAAAATATATTAGCGATTGTTGTTTCGCTCACCATATTATTAACGGTCAGCATAAGCGCATCATCTCCACCAAGTTGAGTTACTTCCTGCGCTGCTTTTATATAGTTGATAGAATTTGTGAGCTTTACTTTTCTTGAAAGTGAGGCCTCAGGAATTGCACGAGTCTCGACTGTTTTAAGAACGATTTCCTTTTTCACTTCTGGTAATGCGCGAGAGGTAATCACATAATCGGCCTTGTTTGAAGTTGTTACAAAGCCAGCACCTCCTTTTCTTACGCATTGAATACGAAAAGCGGTATCAACATCTTCCAATTCATTCTTTTCAAGTAACAGGTTAACCTGCTTTAGAAGTGTTTCAGAGTCTATGAGGGAATCCATTCCAAGATAATTCAATCCTATTTGCAGTCGATCGAAATGTTCATCAAGATGAAGGAACTTGCCTTGGTAACTTCTAAATGTTTCGAAACAACCATCGCCGTACATAAAACCACGATTAGAGACAGAAATGGCCAAAGCTGAGGAAAGAATAAGCTCGCCATTTAACAAAGCATATTTAGGAGAATCAGTCATCCAGATGTTCTATGAGTAAATCGTAACCCGAACCTTCTTGATAGCCAGTGTGAGCAAATACATATTTCCCTTTTTTATCGAACAACACATAGGTTGGTATGCCAGGCACTTTTAAATCATTATAAAGCGAAACCCCATCAACGTAATTGAAAGTCGGCGGAAGTTCATCAAAATTAATAGTGTCTGTGGCATCTTTCACCACTGCCGCAATAACTTCAATCGAACCAACTTCATCAGCTAGGCTACTAATTTCTTGTAGCATAAAGTTCGATTTTTCCGACCAACTCGAGAAAAATACGAGGACTACATGCTCTCCTTCAAAATCACTTACCGAAACACTATCATCATTAAGGATATAATTCAATGAATGAGTAGTTAAGGAATCGTTTTCGACAATACTCTTGATAAAACGTTTCTGCTCGGTCTTTTTATACGAAAAAGAGGAGTACACAATAATTAGAGCTGAAGCTAGCGCCATTACTGCCATAAAAGCTGGGAAATATTTATTGTCGATTCTCATAGATGTAAGTTAAGAAAGTTCTACCCATCATTTTTGAAAATTTACCCCCTTTTTAACTTCACTTTTGATGTTGTTACTCTTTTGATGTTTTGGCAAGATAAGCATGTGGGTTTAGTTGTTAGGGGGGGCAAGCTTCGAATCCTTATTCATAATTCATAACTGTTTAGGGAGATTTAAGAGATTAAATTATTGAGTTATTAAGTAGTGGGCGTTGATTTTTAGTTTTCCTCATTCAACATTCATAATCCATAATTTAAAATTTCCCCTTCCCCAATTCTTAATTCTTAATTCCCCTCCCATTCAAAAGTGAACGAATAAGCTGATATTACCTCTCTTCAACTTCAACTATTCTGCCTGAGATTGCTGGAACAATCAATTCTATTGTACAATCATCTGAATCAACCGCTTCGGAACTCATTAGGTCTGTAAAGGAGCAACTATTGATGCTGTACATCAACGGTTCTGAAGATCGATTTAAAGCTACGTACACACTATGGTGATTCTTAGAACTACGTTTAAAAACCACCAATCCTGTTTCCTTATTGAGCTCTACGAACTGAGCCTCCCCTTTTTGAATTGCTAAAGATGTATTTCTAATCTCGGCTAGTTTCTGGTAGAAATTAAAAAGTTCAGAATCGAAATTATTGTCATCACTTGTCCTTGGCTCTCCTAGTGGATGATTCGATTCAGACTCATAATTCATGTCTTCCCAAACCATGGGCTTCCGGTCGTCGGGGTCATCAGCACCCCACATTCCAGATTCAGTTCCGTAGTAAATCATCGGTGCGCCCTTCCAAGTATATTGGAATATGGCTACTAACTTCTGAACGGCTCTTTCCTTTTCATTCGGTTTACGCGGATTGAAACCATCTCTCGGTAAACCGTCTCTATCGTATTCTCTACCTGGATTTACAATAATAGATGCTAAACGAGGCGTATCATGGCTATCCATTAAATTTTGAAGTACATCTAAACCCTCTTTCGGATAATCCTCTTCAACTTGATTCAAACGTTGTTCAAATTCCGAAATGCTAATTCTTTCATCTATAAAATAATCCTTAGCTGCATACGCAAAACGGTAGTTCATCACCGTGGTGAACATATCTGCACTTATAAATTCTTTGGCTTTGTCTGTCCAAATTTCGGCAATAGTAATAGCTTCTGGGTTTAAATCCCGAACCACCTCATGCCATTCTCTCCAGAAATTTTTACCTACTTCTTCTGCTACATCCAAACGCCATCCATCTACGCCATCGCTTGGGTCGCCATCCCCATTAGGATCCATCCAGCGTTTAGTTACTTCAAAAATATGATTCCTGATTGGACTCAATAAATTCTCATTTTCCTCCCGAAAAACCGGCAAGCCTTTAAATCCCCACCATCCTTCGTAATCAAACTCATTAATTTCGGTGTTTGGATCGTCGAACTTATTAACGATGTACCAATCTTTGTATCGTGATTGTTCCTGATTTTTCACCAAGTCTTGAAAAGCCCAAAATTCAGTTCCAGTGTGATTAAAAACTCCATCAATAACCACTTTCATATCTCGTTTGTGAGCTTCTTGAATGAGCTGAAGGAAAAGCTTGTCGCCACTAGTCCATTCCCATGTTGATGAAACCCCAGGGTCTTCTGCATTAAATTGGTCGACATCCGCATCAGAATTTGGACCGAAATTACGATCTATGTGATGATAATAAGAGGCATCGTACTTATGCATTGATTGTGCATCAAAAATGGGGTTAAGATAAATCCCTCCAATTCCCAACTCTTTGAGGTAATCTAGCTTATCAATGATGCCTTGTAAATCGCCACCATAACGACGTTCCCTTACTATGGAGTAGAAATCGTCGGAGTGATTCTTTTCCCAGTCATCGCGAGCATACCAGTCTTGAGTCCAAGAAGTAATCTCCCAGCCTTCAGGACCTCTAGCTCGTTCTCTATTTGGTTGATTGGTTGAATCTCCATCTCTAAACCGCTCAGGAAATATTTGATACCAAACTATTCCTTTTGCCCACTCAGGACTAGTATACTCTTTCGCTCCTTTCGATTCTGATTTACATGATGTGAAGGAAAGTGCAGTTATAACCAGAAGTGAGGAAAAGAGATACGAGATTTTCATTTTATATACGGTGAAATTAAGTTCAGCGGATTACCATTTGAATCGCGATAAATCAAAAAGTCTGAATCCGTAGTGAAAATTGAAGCATCCTTGCTTTCATTATAAAGAACTAGAAGGCTGATGTCTGCTAAAGAAGTCTGTTGATCATTGTACTTATTGAGCAACTCAAACACCTTATTTTGATCGCTACCTATTGCGGATTTTATTTCGATTAAGTTATGCTTAATCATACTTGAAATCGCATTAACAACTGGAAACGCATTTTTTGTAATGAATAGCGTTTCAGTGAGAACAGCTTCGCAGGTTATAAATCGAAAATTTTCTCTACTAAGTTCAACCTTCACCCACTGATGAAATTGATCTCGTTCTCTAAGAAGAGCTACTAGTGGGCCGGTATCAAGAAATACTGTCTTCACCAAGACCTTCCAAATATTTAGGATTTGTGGAGAGATCTGAAGGACCGTCTTTAATTACACCGATGTAGGGTTGCAACCTTTCCAACATTGACCCAGGCTTCGCTTCTACCTCGTATTCTGTAAAAACCTCATTTACAGCATTCATTACGGCTTCTTTTTTTGAAATTCCTTTACTCTTAGCAAGAAGTTCGATCTTCTGCTTTTCTTCAGGAGTTAATTTCATCCCGAACCAAACAACATCTTTTTTGTTCTTATCAGCCATGATATTTCGGTTAAATATAAGTTGCAACCAATTTAATATATAGTTGCAACTTATTCAAATCTCTGTTGCTACTTCAATGTTTTAAGCTTGTTTAGCGTCTACATCTTTTACCCAGAATGTGAATATACCAGCCAAAATCATGGCTACTCCACCAATTATTAGTGCGTAAATAGCTTCGCCGCCAAACATCGATTTTGTTAAAAAGCCCAAAATACTAGCTGCTACAAGCTGAGGAATTACGATAAAGAAGTTAAAAATCCCCATATACACTCCCATTTTTTTAGCCGGAAGTGAACCTGTTAAAATAGCATACGGCATAGATAGAATACTAGCCCAAGCTAGCCCAATACCAATCATAGAAACCAGAAGCATATTCGGGTTTGATATGAAATAAATGGAGATTAAGCTTAAGCCACCCAAAGTTAAACAAATGGTATGTACCATTTTCCTACTAGTGTATTTAGCCATCACAGGTAATAGAAAAGCAACCAATGCCGCAACTCCGTTATATACAGCAAAGCTGAAACCCACCCAATCTGCACCGTCATTGTAGAGTGCTGAAGTAGCATCGGTTGTACCATATATATGAGCTGTTACTGCGTTGGTGGTATAAATCCACATTGCGAAAAGTGCAAACCATGAGAAAAACTGAACTACTGCTAACTGGAGCATCGTTTTTGGCATCATCAACATATCGTTCATCACTTCCACTAAACCATTTTCAGAAGCGCCTTTTGATTGCATCATAGAAGAAATCATCATTACGATACCAAAAGCTAAAATCCCACCGCCCATAATATAGAGCTGTTGATCATAGCCACCGTTAAAAACCAAAAATGTAAGTATTGCGCCCACTACAATAGAAACAATCCCGTATTTAGTTTGCTTTGATGCTAGCTCACTAACGTTATATGTGCTGTCGTTTTCTGTATCTGCTTGCGCTAGTCCTGCGGCTTGTTTCTCAGCCTCTTCAAAACGGGCAAGTTCTTCTGGAGAATATTCTTTGGTTTTTATAACGGTCCAGAGTACAGCTAATAAAAACGCTGCGCCACCAATGTAGAATGAGAATTTTACGGAATCAGGAATAATTCCTTCTGGGGCAGTATTTGAGATTCCAAACCAATTGGTAAACATCCAAGGCAACATAGAAGCGACAACAGCACCTGTTCCAATAAAGAAACTTTGCATGGCAAATCCCGAGGTTCGTTGCTCGTTTGGAAGCATGTCGCCCACAAAGGCTCTAAACGGTTCCATGGATACATTTATAGAAGCATCCATAATCCAAAGCATCCCAGCGGCAACCCACAGAACTGGAGAGTTTGGCATAAAGAATAAAGCTAAAGAAGCCAGTATTGCACCCACTAGAAAAAATGGTCTTCTTCTTCCCAGACCATTCCACGTTTTGTCACTAAAGTGGCCAATAATAGGCTGTACTATCAAACCTGTAAGCGGAGCTGCAACCCAAAGAATTGGAATGTCTTCAACGGCGGCACCTAGTGTTTCGAAAATTCGACTTACGTTTGCATTTTGAAGTGCAAAACCGAATTGAATCCCTAGAAACCCGAAACTCATGTTCCAGATTTGCCAAAAGCTAAGGTGGGGTTTTTGTGCAGACGTTGTTTCCATTGTTGTACCTAATTTAACATTGATTTATTTAACGAAGATTGCCCATCTGTTTGGACTGAAACTGATTTCTTCAGAAGTAATCATTAATTTTGTTGAGTTATACGTAGTGTAATTCTCGGTCACGCCAAGGTCCGCTAATTTTACTTTTCCAGATTCATTACCGAAGTTCATAATAACTACCACTTCGCTTTCTCCTTTAACACGTTTGTATGCATAAAAACCTTCTGGCATATCAATCATTTCTAGTGAGCCTCCAAAATCACCATTCCAAAGAGCTTGTTCGTCTCTTTTTAAGCCAACCAATGTGGTGTAAAAATCTTGATACTTATAGTCTTTCCATTCAATAGGATCTTTTTCGAAGAACTCTAATTGCTTGTCTAGTCCAGACTCTTGGCCGTTATAGATTAGTGGCATTCCACCAATAGTTGCCGATAACACTGCGAAATTCTCGAAGTTGGCACCATACATTTCGGGATCGGTTCCGTTCCACGAATTTTCATCATGATTTGAGGTAAAGTACATTCTGTAAGCACTTGAAGGGAATCTCTTCTCATCTTCAGCAAATAGAGAATCAACGGAAGAGATAGGACGTTCTCCTTTGGCAACTTCACGAATGATGTGTGCATATTCCCAACCATAGTTCATTTGAAATGCTTCGATAACCAACTCAGGATTACCATCTTCGGCTAGCATAAATACGGGCTTAATTTCATCTAAAGCAGCTTTAGCATCAACCCAAAAGTCGGTAGGAACCATTCCTGCAACATCACAACGATATCCATCAATGTCTAAATCGCGAACCCAAAACTCGAGAGCATCAATCATGCCTGCTCGCATTTCTTCATTCTCATAGTTCAACTGAATAACATCCGACCAGTCTGTTCCTGTTGGTGGCATAAAATCGCCTTCTTCAGTTAGAGCAAACCAATCTTTGTTTTGTGTCCAAGGATTGTCCCAAGCAGTGTGGTTAGCAACCCAATCAATAATAACTTTGAAACCCATTTCATGAGCTTCATCAACCAACTTTCGAAAATCTTCTTTTGTACCGTAATCTGGATTTACATCTTTATAGTCTTGAACGGAATAATGACTTCCTAACCCGCCCTTTCTATTTATTTCTCCAATGGGATGAATAGGCATGAACCAAAGAATTCTAACGCCCATACTTTTGATTCTCGGCAAATCTTTACGAACAGCCTCAAAAGTACCCTCTTCAGAATACTGACGAACATTTATCTCGTAGATACTTGAGTTCTTGCTCCACTCAAGTTGATCTACTTTACTTGTGATTTCTTCTTGGTTCTCTTCCTTTGCTGGCGAACATGCAAAGAAACCAACTGTTATAAGCAGTAAAAATAAATTTCTAAATAAAGTCTTAAACATCGGGATTTCTATAAGGTTAGAATTTCAAATTGATTTGCAGGAAGTGTAACTATTAAGACACCGTTCTCTACTTTGAATCGATTTCCGAAATAGCTTATTAGTTTACTATAATCGAAACCGTTTCGTAATTGAATACTTACATCTTTTGTAATGTTCGATTTATTAAATACCGTAATTACTTGTTGATTAAAATAAGCGCGTGAGTAAGCAAGCACGTCATCTTCGCTTACATGAAATTTAAAGTCACCGTATATAAGCGACATGTTGGAACTTCTCAGTTCTGAGAGCATGGTAAACACGCTTCTATTTCTAAGTTCAAGCTCAGAGAGTTCGCTGTCTTCAAATTTCATCCACCCGCGGTTGTCAGGGTCGTTGGCTCCTGGCATTCCAAATTCATCACCATAATAAGTTACGGGGATTCCAGGAATGGTGAGATTGAACGCCAACAGCATATTAAGGCGCTCGTAAGCAAAGCTTTTTGGAGTTCCAATCTCACGAGTCCAACCTGCCAACTTAGAGTCTTCATCCCAAGCTACTTCTCCACTTGTTAAGCTGATAAATCTTGGTTTATCATGGTTACCAGAAATAATTCCCATAGTGTTGTGATACCCAAAATAATTGAAGCTTTCTTGAAGTTGAGATTGTAATCCTTTAAAAGAAAACCCTTGCCCAAAAGCGTTTAAACTGGCGTCGTACATACTAAAATCGAACTGACTTTCTAGCATTCCAGAGTTGATATAGCTAGCTACAAGTTCTCTACTTCCGTAGGTTTCTCCAATCTGAAATACACTCTTACCCTCTTTCGCAATTACTTCTTCCTTAACTTTTCGAGTTAAAGTGCGCCAAAACTCAAGTTGAATATGCTTAGTCGCATCATGTCTAAATCCATCTAATTCGTAATTCTTAACCCAGAATAAAGCTGAATCAGTCATGGTATCAATTACTTCTGGCTTGGAGAAATCTAGTGTTGGCATGAACGTATCAAACCAGGTAGTAAGACGTTGTTCGTCCCAAAGTTCGGTATTCATTCTACCATCTGGTAAGTACAAATCCGTTACCCAATCTTTGTGCTCTTGATAAACGGGATGAAGTTCATGCACATGATTTGCTACATAATCCAAAATCACACTCATTCCATGTTCGTGAGCTACATCAAGGAGTTCTTTAAATTCGTCGGATGTTCCAAATCGGTCATCAATTTTGGAAGATGAAACAGGCCAGTAACCGTGATAGCCAGAAAACTTGGTGTAAACGCCACCTTTATCCCAAAGTCCGTATGCTTCTTCTGGGTTTTGAGAAATTGGAGAAAGCCACAACGAGTTAACACCAATCTTTTTAAAATATCCACTTTTTATGGATTGGGTGATTCCCGCTAAATCTCCACCATAATAGTTGGCTTTGGGTAAAATATCTGGGTCATTTACTTTACGTGTGTTTGCGGGATTCCCGTCCTTAAACCTATCAATCAACACAAAGTACATGTTCCATGAATGCGGGTCGGTACGCTCTAAACTAAGCGGACTTTCAACAACGTAGCGATAGTTTAGGGGGATAAGAATGTCGTTAGATACACCACTACTATTATACGCCCAAGCTCTAATTTTTGATTGAGCCAAATCTGAAGCAGCGGCAGGAATGGAAACCGTTACAAAATCACCGTCTCGTGTAGTTTTGAGTTCGTGATTTTCCCACAAAACGTAAACCCTATCTGTGTTTTTTACAGAAAATGTGATTTCGTTACTGAAGTATTTACTTGTTTCTATTACAGGAAGTGTAGAATTATCTGCGTTTCCAACTTTTAGAAGGTTATTAAATCCGCCCATTCCATTTGAAACTCGATCAGCATTTTCTGGGTCCAACATTTCGCGGCCATCAACGACAAATAAATACTGATATACGCCTTGGTTGACCAACATTTTGGCTTCCCAAACATCTTCCTTTTTGGTTAATGGAGTAGCCGAAGGATTCCAGCTATTCATCTCACCTTTAACTTGAACTTTTTTGTAGTTCTTATTCTTAATTCTAAAAACTACTTCTTCTTTATTGGTTTTTTTGAGGAGCAAATCGTACTTCACATCCCCATCCCAAAAAGATAGAATTCCTAATTTTGGAAGCATTCTTCCCGTGATAGTCAGCTTTTTATTATCAGAACTCCACCCTGTATGTAAGCCAGAAGAAATAGATACTGAATCTAGCTCCTCAGGACTCATAAAGTAGTCTTGAAGTAGAACTACTGTTGAGTCATACCCAAGAGCGATAGGAGAACCTAAGCCAATAATCTGATCTCCGTATTTAATTTCATCTTTTGAGGAGCAAGCTCCAAAAAAAGAAGTTATAAGAAATACGAGAACCAGAAATTGTTTCATAGACTGAACCATCCAGATATTATTTAATTAAGGTCATTTTTTGGATAAATACATTTCCACCTGCTGTGTAGCGAGCTAAGTAAACACCACTGCCCAACTTGGAAGCATCAAATGCTACGTTATAACTGCCTACAGCTTTATTACCATTAAATAAATCAGCTACTTTTCTTCCCAAAACATCAAACACTTCAAGCTTTACAGCGCCAGCTTTTGCAACATCAAAGCTTATGTTAGTAACAGGGTTAAAAGGATTTGGATAATTTTGTTCTAATCGGAAAGTTGAAGGTCCTTCTGAAAGTAACTCTTCTTCATTCCCTACAACCACTAATGGGTTATCAAATTTTTTGGTAGTGTAAATTTTAAACTCACCTGGCTCGAGCGAGATATTCTCGTCGGTAGAATTTACGACATACTCAGTACCCGCGAAGTAATCGTACCACGCTCCTGTTTGCGAAAATCCAGCAAATGCACTAGTTGCTGTAACTCCAAAATTACCTACAATAACAACATCGGTATCATCATGTTCTAGAAGAATTCTTTTAGCAGAGGCTCCTAGTTCTTGATAAAAATTGGAAGGCGAAACAAATGCAGGGCTGCTATTTCTCAGAGATAAAAGTGCACTCCAAGTTTTATATAAGTTCTGGCGGGCAACATTACTTTCTGAGGTCCAGTAATCCCAACGAATTGGTTTATTTCCAGTTCTTCCTGGGGCTGAAGACGGACAATCTGAAGATTCCAAGCATTGCTCACCGGCATCACCGTAACCGTAGCCAAGTTCACCAAATTGCCAGATCATTTTAGGGCCTGGTAAAGTCAAGAAGAAAGCACCTGCAAGTTTTTGACGATCTAAAGCTGTATCCAGATTTCTGATATTATAACTACCTGAAGAGTTGCCAAATTTGATATTCTTAAACATCAACCATTGCTCATCATGACTTTCCATATAACCTACTAAGTGGCGATTATTGAAGCCTCGTGATTCTGACAAAACTCCAGAAAAATTTGATACATAACCCATTGTAGATTCATTATAGGTATGATTCGCATTTCCCCAAAGCAACATGCCGTGATTAGCCAGCGCCTTTTCTTCTAAGTTATCTGCAAAGTGCTCTAAAATCACATAGGTTTCAGGGTCAACCGACCACATGTAGTCTGAATAATCTTCCCAGATATTAATTCTAGATTGATCATAATTACCCCATGCACCTACATTATTTGGATTATTTGTCTGAGTAAAACCTTTCGACAAATCAAATCTAAAACCATCAATTTTAAATTCTTCAATCCAATACTTAGCTACTCTATTTCTAAAATAACGTGTTGAAGAGCTTTCATGGTTGAAATCGTAGCCTACATTAAATGGATGTTTTGCATCTACATTTAAATATGGATTGTCGCTTGTCGGTTTTCCAAAATCACCTTCGTTCCATAAACGAACGAGTGGAGATTGACCAAATGCGTGGTTTAGCACAACATCTAAAATTACAGCAATTCCACGTTTGTGAGCTTCATCAACAAATCGTTTCAAATCTTCTTGTGGCCCGTAATATTTATCTACTGCAAGGTGGAAAGAAGGATTATAGCCCCAACTTTCGTTATTCTCAAATTCGTTTACTGGCATCAACTCAATCGCGTTGATACCTAAATTTTCGAGATAATCGAGAGTATCGATTAGTGTAGCATAATCATGAGCCGCAATAAAGTCGCGAATAAGAAGCTCATAAATTATAAGATTCTCTTTATTTGGACGTGTGTAATCGTTTGCTTGCCATTCAAATTCAGAAGCACCTGGCTCAATTACTCCCACGGCAAACTCTTGCCCAGCTGGGTAAGGTTTTAAGTTAGGATAGGTTGCACTCGAAATATTTCTGTCATCTGGGTGTAATACTTTTTCAGAATAAGGATCTGCAACACGAAGGTTTCCATCAACTAAATACTGAAAAGCATATTCTTGTCCTGGTGTTAAGCCTGTAACTTCTTTCCAGAACCACACATTAGTAGCACTTACAGAATCTTTATTCATTAAATACTCGGAAGATGGAGTCCAGTTATTGAAATCCCCAACTAAATACACATATCTTTTTCCTGGAGCGAACAATGAAAACGTTGCCGAAGATTGACCTAATGAAATACCATCCTGCAATTCATTTGGTCTTGCCGTTAGCGTTCCATTATTATCGCGAACAACCACCGTTTTATAAGTAGAATCTACAGAGCTTCCACCTTGTGCAACGAGCTTAAACGAGAAGTCTCCTCCTTCATTAGCTAAAAAAGTATAGCGAATAGTATCTGCTTCAACGGAGTTGATAAGCTCGTCATTCTTAAAAAGACTAAGCGTCGGTGTCCCTCCTTCGAAACTTCCTAAACCCAGAAATTTTACAGAATCACCCACTACAACAATGTTTGCATTGTTAGTTGGAAGTTCCCACCGAGCATTTACAGAGCCTTCAGAAAGTTCAATAAAAATATCCTTCCCTCCCTCATCCTTTCCTTGCTTAGTAATTGTGCCACCAGTAACACCTTTAAATACGATAGCTACTTTCTCAACTTTTTCAGTAGCATCGGTGATACCAAAAAACTCGCGTATTGAGGGGGCGTACTTGAATTGCCATTTATTATCTCCAAGGGAAGTTGCTTTCATCTTAGCATTATGCGTTTCCCAGCCAAAAGGAACATATTTCCAGTCGGAACTGCTTGTGCTTTTATTTGTGATTACACCCGAGTGAAGGTACACATCACCCGTAAAACCAGATAATCCAGCGTCGCCTTTAGTGGCATCAAAAACGATAGTTAGAGAATCATTTTGGGTTGCAAAAGATGGCTGAAAAGTGACCACTTGTGCAAAGGTATTTTGCTGAAAAAACAGAGCTAACAGACAAAATAATGTTAAGTGAGGAATGCTAAGTTTAATTTTCATAGTAGAAAAGTATTCGGGTTAATCCGTAGAACTTCTGAGAATAAGTTCTGGAGTGTAAATAGTTTGTGAGATTGCTTTTTGAGGATTTTTAAGGCGATCAATCAATGTTTGAGTAGCAAAGAAACCCATATCATGCATTGGCTGCCGGATAGTTGAAAGTCCCATGTATTCTGCGAGCTCAATATCATCATATCCAATAATCGGGATCATTTTCCCTAAATCTTGCATAGCTTTTAGAGCCCCTACCGCCTGAATATCAGAAGCGCAAAAACAAGCTTCTACTGCAGGTTCCATCGTCAATATTTTAAGCATTGCTTCGTAACCACCTCGTTCGGTAAATCCATCTCTGTAAAGAGTATCGCCTCTAACTACTAGTTCTTCAGAATAAGGGATTCCAGCTTCTTGAAGAGCGTTTCTGTAACCGTCTTTACGATCTCTAATAGGTTTGGAAGTTTCGAGAGCAGAAAGCATAGCTATCCTAGAATATCCATTCACAATCAAACTTTTGGTTGCTCTGTATGCTCCTTGAACGTTGTCCACACTAACAGCATCAAAACCTTCATAAAACTCATCAATAAGAGTAATTGGAACTCCAAATTTCTTTAATTGTGCCCATTCTTCATCTTTCAAGTGAATGGATATAAATAGGTAGCCTTCAGCCCATCGGCGTTTGAGAACGTGTTCAACCTGATTAAAAAAATCGGCGTCTGCAGTAACGTTGAAAATATTCAGCTCGTAATTATGTTCTCGCAATTTATCCTGAATACCCCCTAGAACTTCCATAAAGAAGTAATTAGAGATTACAGGTACTACTGCCATAATGGTATTGCTTTTCTTGCTAGCTAACCCTTGAGCATGTACTTGAGGGTGATAACCAACTTCATCAGCAATGGCCAATACTTTGTCACGTGTACGTTCAGAAACACTTGAGCTTTGGTTAAAAACCCGTGATACAGTGGCAATACTTACCCCTGCTTTTTTTGCGATGTCGTATATTGTTGAAGCCAATTTCGATAATTAATTTAAAAACGTGGGCGCCGTTCAAAGCACCCACGAAGACTTATTAGAGAGAAACTCTTATTTAATAAGTGTCATTCTTTTTTGTGATATAAAGTTACCAGCTTCAATGCGGTATAAATATACGCCAGAAGCTAAGTCTTTAGCATCGAATGAAACTATGTGGCTACCAGATGTATATCTAGCATTGTTTGCAAGAGTAGCCACTTTTTGGCCCAATACGTTATATACACTTAGAGTAACATTAGCTGTATTAGCTAAGTTAAACCTGATGTTTGTAGTTGGGTTGAATGGGTTTGGATAGTTTTGATCCAAACTAAAAGTATTAGCGCCATCAATTTCTTCTTCATTAGAAGTTGCAAGATAGCTAGGTGGATTCTCCCAAGGCAGATTGTCTTTCTTCCAAGTAAGTGTTGGGAAAGCAAACGTTGAAGGCCAAGTTACGTTACCTGAACCATCTACTGTCGGTTTGATGTATTGGTAATGACGACGACCTGCTTCAGTTCCACCACCATTGATGAATAAAGAACCGTTTTCAGAAGTTGGTTCGCCATAAGCAATACGGAAACCAATATTGTTAAGTGTAGGAAGTGTTAGATCTAACTCTAAAGTATAGATTCCATCACTATCTTCATCTGTAAAACGTAATCTTTCGCGCTCTTCTGGTGCGATTGTTCCAAATTTATTACCATCATCACCAGGTACGGTAATGTTGTTGGTAAGTGCAAAGAAAGGAGTATCTACAAATAAGAAAACAGAATCGCTAGAAGGTTTGAAAACCGGAGAAGCATTTTCTGCATTCAATGCTGGTGTCATATCCACACTAAATGTTACCGTTACAGCACCACCGTCAGTATTAGCTGAAGTGATAAGAGCTTGTGGTTCAACACTATTATAAAACTCAGAACGTACTGCTTGGCTTTCTGCATCAACTAAGTTAAATGTACGGTTACCACCACCAGTTACACCTGGTTCTTCCCAACCTGAACCATCAGCTGAAATTCCTGATAAATAGAACTCGCTTTCTGGAATGTCGCGACGATTATCCCATTTGATGAAGTATTTGTAGTTAACAGTAGCATCTACAGTAGAAGTATATGGAATACCAGATTTCTCAAAAGTACCTGAGAATGAATTGAATGTCATCATATCAGAAGTACCCCAACCATTGAAGTCACCTTTAGCAAAAACCGTATCAATGGTTGCATTGAAAAAGCCAAGTCCTTCAAGTATACCTACGTTTACTTCGAAGTTGAGGTTTGTTTCAAGAACTGAACCTTGAATAGGAGCACTATTATTGAAGTTCACTAAATGCAAAGTAGTATCAGCTGCATTTGTAATATTGAACGGACGATCTGAAGTTGTCTCGTATCCACCATCACCACTACCATTATCTAAGAAAAACTTATAATTAAATGGAACATGGTTTAGAATAGAATCAGCTTGGAAGTAAACTATTTTAGAATAAATAGCATTGTCTCCAGGACCAGCTGGTTCAGCATCAAGCTTAACAGTTGTATCATCCCATCCTAAAGGTGCATATCCACCACGTACAGAAACAGTATGAGCTTCTGGATCGAAGTTACCTAATTGGATTTGAGCACCAACGTTAACTCTGAAAAGAACACCTATAGTATCAGCTTTTGCTTCAAACGGTGATGTTTCTCTATTAAAATAATGCACTGGTGCTGTTAGCTCGCCAGTAGCATCAAGAGCAAGAGCAAACTTTCGGTTATTACTTGACTCCCAGCCACCTGAAATAGGATTAGCGCTATCTACACCAACCCAAAATTTGTACTCAAGTGTATCACCAGGCATCATATCAAAATTGAATTCCCAGTAATCGCCACCAACATTGGAACCTATTAAAGCAGTATCATCGCCCCAAGTAATTCCAATATCAGTTCCATTTGGTCCCATAGTAGTACCTCTCATTTGAACTAAATGATTAGGCATAACAGTATCAGCCAAAGTAGCAGTGTTTACTATAAATTTTATATTTACCGCAGCAGCTACGGCATTGCTTTCTTGTGCATATGTGCTCTGAGTAGCAGTAAATGAAACTGCCAACATCATGCAAAAGCCAATCACACTAAACATGCCTTTTCTAAGCATGCTATTTTTGTAAATATGGGTCATTTTTGTGACTCCTATTTTATTTATTGTTTCGGTTAAAAGAATATTTGTAAGCCCATTTTACTAAGATCATTTAGATACTTAGTTCTATGGTAAGTATAATTAAATCCAATACTAAGATTGTCGTCAACCTTGTACTTAACGCCCAGTCCAGCATTGAATTTTTCAATACGATCGTCTTGACCTATGTAAGGCACACCACCTCGTAAAAACACTAAGTCGTTCATCAATGAAATTTCGCCACCTACGCTAAAACTCTGCACGTTATTGGTTGGGTTATTTCCGTCAATATTTAAAGTGGCCTTAATATTTTCTTTGTTAATAGCATCCCAAGACAGCCCAACACGCAACATTAAAGGCAAGTCATACGCACTAGTAGCTAACTTTGCATCTGGCTCATAGTTACCATTCGAATTTCTATCGAGGTCAGAGCCTATTATTAAATCATTTCCATCCATTTGCATTTTGGAACCTACGTTGGTTACGCTTACTCCAAAACGTACACCATAAAAAGGAGTGTCATACATCGTTCCTATATCGAAAGCAATGCCAGAAGCTGTGCTATTCGCAATTTTCTCGTACACCATTTTTACTGTACCACCAATAGAGAATTGTGGAATTAAATACTGTGCATACGAGCCACCAAAACTAACCGAGTAAGCATCAAAAGTTCGTCCGGTATATCCATCAGCTTCTGCTGTTGTTTCTTTAAAGCTGCCATAATTCATAGCAAGTACATGAACACCTGCAACACCTTTTTTTGTAGGAATGGCAACCCCAATATAACTGTGCGTCATATCTAGGTAGTAATCGGTAAACTCAATCATCGTTTCGTTCGCATTGATATCGGCTAACCCAGCAGGATTTAAAATCATTGCAGAAGGATCATTTACCGATGCAGCAAATGCCGACATAGCCGAAGATCTAGCGCCAACAGGCATTCTAAGAAACTCAGAAGCGGTGGTTCCTCTTTTCGAGAGCTGAGCTAACACATCTTGTGTGCTTAGCAAAGCTGGAACTAGTAAAAGGAGTAATAATAATTTCTTCATGTCATCAACTATTTTATAACTGCAAACTTTCCTGTTTTAGTACCAATTCCGGGAGCTGAAACTTGGTACAGATAAATTCCATAAGATATTTCTAAGTTATCCTTGGTGAGCATATTCCAAATGTAGGTCCCGCTATTAGCTCCAACTAACTTATCTTTTGTAATTTCAATTTCGCGTAACAGAACCCCTGCAACTGTAAAGATGCGCAATGTGCCTTTAGAAGGAAGTCCCCTAAAGTGCAATTCTCTATTCTGTTGCTTATTGGTGTTGGTAATACTAGCCTCATAGATGTTAGAAACGACATAAGGATTTGGCACTACCATAATATTCGCTAAGTCTGCCTTAACAGAATCTTCGTTTATTTGCGGCACATTCTCTTTGTCCATTTTAAACTGGAATCTATCATTTTGTGAAAATGGCTTAGTTGTAAATAACTTCAACGTATCGCCTGGAATCGGATTACGCGTAGTTAAAGCATTATTCGCAATACTAGACCTTAACTCAATTTGGTAAGTAAATGAGTCTGGAGTCCCTCTATAATCTTCAATGAAGTAGATAATATCTGAACACGGACCACTTAGGCTAGTTACAGAACTTAAAAAGCCTAAACTTGGCGATACATAATTTGATGGCGGATTGAGTGTTGGGTCGCAAGCTGCTCTTCTGCCAAATGGTGCCTGTGGAGCTCCTTTTGCATTCAAATCTAAGAATGCATATTTGATTTCCTCACCAGTGTAAGTATTTATTACTTTGAAATTAGTGGCAATAGAGTCTACCGTAATAGTTGCTGTTTGCGTTACTTTAACATCAGCTTTAGTAGATTTCCCGAAAGCACTATCGCCTATCACAATACTGTAATCTGATATTTTCGGAAACCCACCACTATTAACACTAAATGAATAGCCTGGTATATTACTTGAATTCTCAGTAACCCAGCCAGAACGACCTGTGTCCAATTGAAGCTTCTCAATATTAGTTAGAGTAACCAAAAAGCCATCGGTAATAGGATTACTTTCGCCATTAAAGTTTTTTGAACGAGATATTAGCGTATCACTTGCCCCACCAGTAACATTGCGAAGTGTGAAATTCTTGGTCTTTAGCGTGTCTTGATTTACGCCACCATCGTACAACGAATCTTCAAAGGTAATTTCATACAAATTATCCGCTTTAAGTACATCTGGATCAATAATATCTACAATAACTTTACCACCAGGAGAGCCTGAAACTAAAGTAGCACCTGGGTTTTCTGGGTCGATATACCCAGCTACAGATGGTGCAGGACGTACTTCAACTACATTCTGTCCTAAAATCACTGTTCCATCAGGATTTCTTGAAATTTGTATTGGTGACTCTGATGGTGCAATTCCAGCAATCTCTAACCCAAAATCAAAGGCGGTAACCGCGTAATAGTATTTACGACCATTTACCACGTTATCGTCCACAAAGAAGCGTTCTAATCCGGAATCATCGCCCATGTTAAACTGAACACCATTAATTGGCACTGGATGAAGACCTGAAATTCCATCTTCTTTGTCAATAATTGCTAATGGTCTGAAAAGCTGAGGTGTTCCATAAGCATCGGTAATTGACAGTACATCTTCAAAAGCTTGATCAGAAGAACGATAAATTTTATACCCTTCAAAATCATTTCCATTTCCTGTAATTCTGTTAATGTAGCGATCAAAAGTTTCTTCCGATTCTGTATTCCAATAGAGCGTTACTTTTCCATCAGAAGGAACAGCTGTTAATACAGGAGGACGAGGAGCTACCGCAAATTGATAATCAGATTCGTAAGCTTTGGTAGCTTGCTCTAAGTTTCTGTTGGTCTGTGCTCTATCGCCAGCCGCAGTTTCACTGTTGGTTGCAGCAGCTGTAACAGCTACTGCAAAACGCTCGGAAGCTCCTCTAGCTAGAGGGAATAACCCTGATGCCACAAAGATGTCAGAATCTGTTCCAGCATCTTCAACAAAATCGCCTGGTGTTAAGTAATTCTCCCAGATATCTGTATCCTGATCAACTAAAAGACCACCAGCATCAAAAATAGTAACTCTAGAAACCCCGATTAAATCGGTTTCACTTACATCCGTTTTATCAATATTAGGTTCTCCCGGAAAAGACGTCCCTGCACCCGATGTAGCTTTTCCATCGCTTTGGCCTACGCTAGAATTATCAGGATTACCCTCTATACCAACATCATCAATTAGTTCGTCCCAGTCATTATCATTATCAAAATAGTCATCTCTGCCCTCATCAATCATTGGGGCACTGGTATGATAATTTTGATAGCGGCCGCCATAGGTATCATTAACTAGTGTCGCAAAAGTTGCATCATTAGCCATTCTATCTCTAATAACTTGATTTGGTACAATCAATCCACGTTGTAGCGTATCTCCATCAGCAAAACTTAGATAGTTGATATACCGAACAGAGCGAATTGCTTCTGCTCCATTTATAAACGTCGCCTTATTGAAATGATTAGGTCTATTTTCGTCAATTAAGCCATCAAAGTCATTATCAAGCCCATCAGTATGAACCCCCGAAAGCGGATCTGAACTTGGGTACAAATCTTCACGAGCTGTAAAACTTCCCGTAAAATTGAAGGTAATGCCTTGCGAAACAAAAGGTGTACCATCATGGATTTTGACCACTCTACTATTGTCACTTTGAATCAACACAATTTTATCGCCAATATTAACCGTACGATCAGCAAAGTCAGCTGCTTTAAATACTGGAATCACAGTATCTCTTAGAGCTACATAACTATAAAAACCATCTTCATCTGTGGTTAGCCTTCTATAAAGATCTTCATTATCCTCATTGAAGACACTTGCCTGCCCTCCACCTGTACTTCCTGAGTTGTAGGTGTCGCTATCGCCGTCGTTATCAATCCCGTCGCTTGCGTTACCCGGTGTTTCTAAGAACTTAAGTCCCATTTCACCAATTTTGGTGCCATTAAAAGCAGAACCACCATTCTCTCTTTGTGTATCTGTTAAGTAAGCTATAGAACGAATATTATCAAAATCTGGCTCATCACCACTGGTATTACTACCAACGAAATCAGCAATCCATAAACCGAAAGCCATTCTTGGATAATCGAAGCTTGCGTCGTTTTTAATTTCAAAAATATTGAAATGAGTAGGGTTTACAAGCGTTTGTGACCATGCTAAAACTCTAGTATCTAAAATAATCCCTAAACCACCTCTAGAGGGGTCTGTTTCATCTGGATAATAGCTAGTATTCACATACTTGGTATATGTATCATCACCAGCTTTGTAATAAAACTCTACATCCGCATTAAACTGATCTCTACCAAAAAAACCATTCCAAGACCCTGCCCAGCCATCACCGCCATTCCCTAATTTATCGGGCCAAATATCGGGCCAAGTATTTCCCAGAACAGAACCAGGACCTCTGTCACTTCTCGCAATTTCGTCGCTATCGTCACGCACATATCCCACAATTGGGTTTAACGACCAATTCGTTCTACCGTCTCTACTAGTTTTATATGAAGCAACATCTACAAGCTCAAGAGGATCATTTGGATTAGTGGCATCAGGTACTTGAGTACCAAACATTACACTCATAAAGTACATGTACTCTCTATTCGAGTTTTTTGGAAACTCAAAAAGAAGTTCGTCTAAACTACCACTTCCTCGTCGGCCAGCATGGCCTGTATTATGGTATGTTGCACGTAGTTGGTTCCCATCCATAATCGAGTTTTTCCTTCTCTCGAAAGAAGAACGCTCCTTACTAGGTGTAGTTTGTGCTACTACTGATCCTGAGATAAGAACTAATAAAAATAATGTTAGAAATGCCTTAAAGTTCATGAGTGCTTGAATCATAGTTTAAAAAGAAAGTTGAACACCAAATTGAATACGTCTTGGCTCTGCATACATACCAGGGTTCGAATAATATCCGTTGTCGGTACTAGGGCTAATGTTGACAGGTAATGGCGAATTTGGGTTTCCAGAATCGCTATACACCCCATTTACTACTTTTGTATCTAGCAGGTTATACACATTAAAGTATACCTGTAAATTGGAGTTGCCAGGTAAATCAAAATCTTTGTACGCGTTTAAATCGATAGTAAAGCGAGTAGGAAGTCTTGAAGTATTTCGTAAATCTCTAGTTGAAGCCACTTCGCCAACTAAAACTCCTGGAATATCTGATGCTGGTGTATACGGTGTTCCTGAGCTAAAACGCGTTAATAAGTTAGCTCCCCACTTGTTGCCAGTATAAAACATAGAGCCATTTATAATGTGCTGACGATCCCAATCAAGCGGTTGCTCTAGTTTTGTTAAAGCCGACTCTTGATTGGTTGAATCAATCTTTCCACCTTGCCCTATAATAGCAAAAAACTCGGCATTTGGATCAGAATTACTTCCCTCTACTCTACCATAAGTGTAATCCAAACCAAAGTTAAACTGGCGGCTTACAAACTGATTGAAAGCAAACGTCAAACCTATAGATTTAGAATAATCTCTGTTGAAATAAAGACCATAGGTAATAGATGATGCGCCTGTAACCTGAGGTCTACTTGAAACATAATCTCTGGTATCTTTATAATAACCTGTAATTTCTATAGAAGTACCTTCGGCAATTTCTTGCTTTAGACCTAGTTCATACTGGGTTGAACGTTCTGGCTTTAAGTCTGGGTTGCCAAATAAGCCTTGGCTACCACCACTTTGCGCTAGCAAAATTTGGCTATTAGTATACAATAAGTTGTATGAAGGAATTTGGAAGAAATAGCCGTAAGAGAAATATATAACTCCGTTATCATTAATAGGATAAGCTACACCCAAACGAGGACTAATTTGATACTTTGCACTCGCTTCTTTCCACCAGTATCCTTCTCTATCTTCTAGTGTTAAAGATGATTCTCCCACATCTTGTTGTCCATTCTTATTGGTATCGCGATACTGATTTTCTTGTTTAGTAGGAAAATAGATATCCGGGTCTTCAAGGTCAGCCGGTATTAATGCGTTTGGATCGAAGTAATCGAAACGTAAACCAACATTTATAATCAACTGATCGTACTCAATTTTATCTTGGATGTACGCACTGAAATTTCTAGGAGATTCTGAGTATTTCTGATAACCAGGAGTATTTACCTCTGGATACCCTAATTCAACAAAAGGTATAAGTTCTGTTGGTGTGTTTGGAGGAAGAGAAATGTCTGAACCACCAGAAAGAGGAATCAATGAAATACTTTCAAAATTCACTTCATCTAACTGAACATTAACACCAGCTTTTATGTAATGGTGCTCATTCAACTGGCTAGAGATTTCACCTTTTATGATATAAGTGTTTGTAGAACGTTCAAAACGACCTGTATCATTACCGTAGGTACTAAATTGCCCGTTACCAGGTATGTCTAAGCCATATTTAGAAATATTCTCAGAATTAAAGTAGCGAGGATCCCATGGATTTTCATACAAATAATTCTTTTGCTCGTTATATCTGTTGGCAGCATTTAACGTAATAAAAGTAGTGTTTGATGGCGTAATCGTTGCTTTAAGATTTAACGAGTAATTGTTGCGGAAGCTAGTAGAACGCCCGAACGGTACAAATTTATTCTGATGATCGTAGCCACCACCTTCTTCATTACCAACAGTACCAATTGCATTAAGTTTGAAGCCTTTTGAAAGCTTAAATTCTAGATTTCCTTGAAAACTTTGGCTTTCGTAAGCACTCATATCAACTCGTGCGCTGTCACGTTTACCATTATCACGAATTAACAGCTTTTGATTGCCCGCTATTACCACGGTATCAATAGAATACCATGGCTTGTTTAAATCAACTTGTTCGTTATAGATGGTTCGATAAGCTGCTAAATCTGAACCTAACGATAAGGTATCTTGGTATGCACCATGCGGAGAATAAGCATTACGCCCCGTTAAGTAGCCTTTGTTTTCAAAACGACGAGCAGTTGCGAAGAAGGTCAATTTATCTTTTATAATTGGCCCAGATAAAGAAGCCGACAAATTGGTCATTCTTGTTGGATTAAAAGAACTCAAACTAGTTCCAATACCATCATATAAATAACTTTTATTGGTGGCCATGTAACCACCAGCCCAGCCACTCACCGAGCCTTCAAAATCATTTCCACCCGATTTAGTAACCACGTTCACAATTCCTGAAAGTGCTTGGCCGTGTTCTGCATTAAAAGACCCAGAAATAACTTGAAGTTCCTGTACCGATTCATTTTCAATACGAACACCGTTTGAACGATCATAATCATCTGTTACACGAATACCATCTACTACATACGACACTTCAGACGTTCGGCCACCACGGATGTGGATTCCACCACCATTATCTACGTTTACACCCGCTTGTAGCTGAATGATATCTGTCACTTCTTGAACAGGTAATTTTTCAATTTCAGCGCTACTCACACGCGATTCTGAACTCGTTATATCTTTAATAATTGTTTTACGAGCAGCAGTAACTACAATTTCTTCGCCTTCAAAAGATTCTAAGCTAAGTACAAAATCCTGGTTGGTAGTTAAGTCCGTTCTAACAATAACTTCTTGTACTACGCCAGTAGCATAACCAATGTAACGGGCTTCTAATACGTACGTTCCAGGTGCAACGTTCAGCATTAAATAATTACCATCAACGTCCACGATAGAACCTTTAGTAGTTCCTTGGATTCCAACAGTTGCTCCAATTAACGGCTCGCCATCAACATCAACAACCTGTCCAGTTATCTTTCCTGATTGCGCTAAAACACCCAACGGAGCAGCCAAAAATAATGCGAATAAAAAGAGTTTTTTAAGAGTATCCATGCACCATTATCAAATTTGAATGGTTAATTCTTTCAGCTTCTGAGTATCAATAACAGCGTTATGCTTTTTCTTAACATCTTCTATTGTTGAAGCTCGTAAGCTCTTTAGTTTTCTTGTAGTCAAAAAATTGTTCACTTGGTCACGGGCTTCCTCAAAATTCACCCCTATAGCCTCTTCTATTCCCAAGCATTTATAGATGTGATATTTACCAGTTTCGTAATGTATTACTTCCGAAATATCACCAACATTCAAATTCGCCAGCTTAGTAGACATAAAACCGTAAGATTTAATAGACTCATAACCGAGCTCACCATCTGTAAATAAATCTTCGTTATTAATAGAGTGCTTTTTTACTAATGCTTTAAAAGAAGCACCCTTTTCTAAATTCTTAATAATTTGATTCGCTTCTTCTTCATTATCCACAACAATACGCTGTAAATTAATCAGCATAGGTTTCTCGAATCGAGCTTTATTCTCATTAAAAACAACTCTAAGCTCTTGATCGGTATTGGTAATGGTAGACTTTAAATGCGCCGAAGCTTCATCTGCTAAATAATGGTAATAGGTTTCCGCGATGGATTCTTTAACTAGCGCTTGCTTGTCAATACCGTTCTCTTCGGCTTTTTGAACCATGTAAGCTCGGTAAGCGGTTCCCAGAACAAAATTCCTCAGCATTTTTGGGCTGTTGATAGTATTAATGTATTGTGTTGGGGTGATAGAAAGTTCACTTATGAAATCTTCCATCTCAAACTTGAAGTCTCTGTAAGTAGCAAACTCTTCATCACTTTTTAGATTCTCCAAAAATTCAGGACTTTTAGAAATCGCGCCTTCATAATTTTCGTTGAATTGATTCCAGATACGGAAAAGCGCTTCCTCGCTGATATAAATAGAGTTAATAAACTCATTCATTCGGGCGCGCATAGTCAGCTCTTGCTTCTTTTTAAGAACGTAACCCTCAATCTGTGGTTTCTTAACCGCTAATTCATACTCAGTAAGAATTGGTTTTGTGAAACGATTGGTGAGCTTAATGATACTATAGCCTTGAGCTGTTTGAACTGGATTTGAAATCTCCCCTACTTTCAACCCAAATGCGGCGTTCTCGAAAGCAATATCCATATCGTCTGTGGTGAAAGAACCAATATCGCCACCATTTTTAGCTAGGTAGGGATTTTGAAAAACTTCTTTAGCTAAGTCTTCAAAACGTTCACCTGATTGTAAGCGACTATATAAGGCATTGGCCGATTCTAAATCTTGTGCATATAAATGTGAAGCGCTCAATGTGGTATTAAATCGAACGAAATATTCGTTCACTTCTTCAGGAAGAACTTTAATATCTGCAAGCACCACTTGGTTCAGATACTCTTCAGTTAAGACACGAGCTTTAATTTCTTCTTTTTTGTAGAGGGCGGCTTGGGTTTTGTCAAGTCCTTCATCTTCTGCAAAAGTTGCAAGTACATATGTATTGAAGGTGGTATTTAACACAGACAATTTTGTGCGCTCATCAGGACTTAAAACCTGGCCAGTTCGGTAGTAATATTCTTTGAAAGCATTTTCGAAATGAACTTCAGTAACTTTGAAGTTTTCAATTTGAGCAAGTACGTCTTTTTGGATGGGTTTATCGCACGCAGAAATGACCGTCAACATTACAGTAAACGAAAGAATAAGGCTAGACAATTTCTGACGGTTGTTCAAAATCATTGTACTCTTTGTAATTCCTACTGACATAAAATAATGAAAGCGCTTACATTTTCACAATCAAAACTTAAACTTTTTTTAATAATTTTTGATTATTTAGTTATTTCTCATCGCAAAGAAATACGAAATTACAGAATCATTAAACCATGCTGAATTAGACTATACAGTACAATATTGTTATAATTCAGCTCTTATGAATAGTATACTGTCTATCCGAAATGTCTAATATTCACGACTATATTTAATGTAAGGGGTTACATTCTTTACAAAATGGAAGCGCTTCTTTGAGAGTGCATTTTTGGAAACTTGTATTCCCTCGTTACCCAAAGCTCTCGACAAGAATTATTGGAGCGAACGGCATTAGGAGATAGATATTTAGATAGTGGTGTTTTATGGATAATCATGCAAAATCCAACAAATCATATAAATCATAGTTCAAAGATTTGGGAATGTGTTGTTAGCTGTCAGCTTTTATCTGAGATAGATATGTTGATAATCGTCATCTAGAGGCTACTGCCGATGGATATTCAGGTTGAAAATTGAAGCTTTAGCTCACTTCAAGCATCGAATGGTGTCGCTCCGCTGGAGCTTGGGGTTTTGTTTTGTTTTTTGCTACAAATATATCGCTCCTACGGAGCTTCCTCTCGTTACAACGATCTAGATTCCTGCCTGCGCAGGAATGACGTTGTTGGAGGTTTGGTAGTTAGTAATTAGAATTATCAGCCCCACCTACCTGCCCAAAGCTCCCCAAAGCTCTTTTAAGTCTTTAGCGGAGCGGTGACTTAAAAGTATACATAAACAAGAAGTCTCTGACTTCTTTCCTTGTTACACAGCTCTAATACGTAATAAACCGAAAGATTCATCGGAAGTATCCTCAGGATTGTAGATGCTAAGTAATTCGTTGACAGAAATAATTTTTTTTGATTTCCCTCAGAGTGTCAATACGCCCACAAAATCACATCGACGTTTAGAATTATTGGCGGAGGAAGAACGCAATGGAGTCGACGTCTCCGCAAGGAGCAATCATTCCACACAGGCTCGGCTTGAATGTGGCAAAGGAAGACCGAAGACCATTGGAATGATTGAGTCGCTGCAATGAAGTTCGCGCCAATTATTCTT
>CAXBMW010000010.1:0-133582 GCA_963977025.1 uncultured Balneolaceae bacterium
CTTCTAAGCTCGTTCAAACAATCTGTTTTATGCTTCTACATCTCTTCAAAGAACATTTTTTCGTGTTTCAATCATTTCTGAAACAGAAACCAAAGATAAGGTAATTTTGATTAGATGCCAACTTTATTTTTAAATATTTCTACTTTTTTTTGGCAAAACTGTAATTAATATCTTTGAAATTAATTACAGGGCAAAAAATAAGTGCCATACCATACGGGAAAGCACCTATTCGTAAAAGAAATTATTATTTCTTTTCTTCTGAATCAGTTTTTGATTCAACTTCTTTAGTAGACTCTTCTACCTCACCTACTACTTCTTCAGTAGACGCTTCATTTTCTTCTTCTACAACTGGAGCTGTAGCTTTATTAGCCTTACCAGCTCTACGAGTCTTTTTCTTAACAGGAGCTTTAACTTCCGCTTCTGAATCGTTGAAGTCTACAAGCTCTATAATAGCCATTTCTGCGCTATCACCTTGTCTAAATCCAGCTTTTATAACTCTAGTATAACCACCAGGTCTATCACCCACTTTAGGAGCAATTTCACCAAAAAGAAGTTTTACAGTTTCTTTATTTTGAACAGAAGAAAAAACTTCCTTTCTATTCAAATGTGTATCAACTTTAGACCGGGTAATTAAAGGCTCGACAAAGCCTCTAAGCACTTTTGCTTTAGTTACCGTGGTTAGAATTCTATGCTCTCTAATAAGAGCCATAGCAAGCGCACGCATGGTAGCTTTTCTGTGAGCAGCTGTACGACTTAGTTTTTTACCTTTTACTCTATGGCGCATTTCTTTATTCCTTTAATACTTAGTCCAAATATTTTGATACATCCATTCCGAACTGAAGATTCTTCTCTTCAATTACTTCAAGAAGCTCTGTAAGAGATTTCTTACCGAAGTTACGGAATTTCAGGAGATCCTGCTCATCACGTGAAACCAATTCACCAATACTATTAATATTAGCTGATTTCAGACAGTTATAAGCACGTACACTCAAGTTCAAATCTTCAATACTTGTACGTAAAAGATTTGCTACGCGTTGCTTTTCAGCATCCACTTCTTCTTCTTCTTGAGTGAAAGGCTCATCAATTTTTTCAGTGATGAATTTTTCGATATGTTCTTTGAGGATTTTTCCAGCTATTGTTAATGCTTCTTTTGCATTTACAGAGCCATCAGTCTCAACATCCATAACTAATTTTTCGTAATCAGTACGTTGACCAACACGAACATTTTCTACATTGTACTTAACCGATTTGATTGGAGTAAAGATAGCATCTATCGGAATAAGATTTACATCTTCTTCTTCAAAAGAAATATCTTCAGCTGGAACATATCCTCGGCCTCTACCAACTCTTAGCTCAATTTCTAACTCAGCATCATCTGCTAAGTTAGCAATAACTAATTCTGGGTTAAGTACTTCATAATCTGCGGTAGCATCATGGATGTCTTGTGCAGTTAACGTTGCTCCACTTTTCTTAGTAAGGTGGATAACTCCGCTGCTTTGTTCTACTTGTTTGAAGCGAACTTGCTTGAAATTAAGAATGATCTCATAAACATCTTCTTTAACACCTTTGATGCTAGAATATTCGTGATCAACACCATTTATCTTAACAGCAGTAATTGCAATACCTGGTAAAGAGGATAGCAAAACTCTTCTAAAAGAATTTCCTATAGTTACTCCAAATCCTCTTTCGAGTGGTTGCAGTACGAATGTGCCAAAGTTATTGTCGTCCTTGACTACATCGAGACTATCAGGCATTTGAATACTGTAATTACTCATGATAAATAAATTTTAAAATTACTTAGAATAAAGCTCAACAATAAGTTGAACATTTATGTTCTCAGGTATTTCTTCCATAGTAGGAACGTATAACATTTTACCTGATTTAGACTTCAAATCGGTTTCAACCCATTTGTACTTATTTCTAGAAGCACCCTGTAAAGAGTCTTCAACAACTTCCAATCCTCTAGACTTAGGACGTAATGAAATTACATCTCCAGGCTTAACGCTATAAGAAGGGATATTTACAAGGCCACCGTTTACAACAATGTGCTTATGTGCAACCAATTGACGAGCTTGTCGTCTGGTTTTTGCGAATCCCATTCTATAAACAGTATTATCTAATCTGCCTTCAAGAAATTGCAATAATAATTCACCCGTTACACCATCTTTGGCACTAGCAGCTTCATATAAATTACGAAATTGTTTTTCCAGTAAACCGTAAGTGTACTTTGCTTTCTGCTTTTCTTCAAGCTGAACAGCGTACTCAGATTTACGGTTAAAGCGAGAACGTCCATGCTGGCCTGGGCCATAAGGTTTGCGTTCTAGAGCTTTACTTGGTCCAAAGATTGCTTCTTTGAAACGTCTAGCTTTTTTCTGTTTTGGGCCTGTATATCTTGCCATTATAAATAAGACTTACGATTAAACTCTTCTACGTTTTGGGGGGCGGCATCCATTATGAGGAATTGGTGTACGATCTTTAATAGAAGATACTTCCAAACCTGCACTAGCCATTGCTCGAACTGCTGACTCACGACCAGAACCTGGCCCCTTCACAAACACTTCAACTTTTCTAAGGCCCATTTCATACGCTACTTTTGCGGCTGTTTCAGCACTAAGCTGAGCTGCATAAGGTGTATTTTTTCTAGAACCTTTAAAACCTTCTTTACCAGCAGAAGACCATGATAACACATTACCAGTGCCATCAGTAATAGTAACAATCACATTATTAAAAGTAGCTTTAACGAAAGCCATTCCATTAGGATCGCTAATCTGCTTTTTCTTTTTTCGCTTAGCAGCAGCTGCTGCTGAAGCTTTAGTTTGTTTCTTAGCCATGATTAAACTGTGTTATTATTACTTCGTTGCTTTTTTCTTACCAGCAACAGTACGTTTTCTGCCTTTTCTGGTACGAGCGTTAGTTTTTGTGCGTTGCCCTCTTACAGGAAGGCCTTTTCTATGACGCACTCCGCGATAGCTACCGGTTTCAATCAGACGTCTGATGTTGCCGTTCACTTCACTTCTAAGCGCACCTTCTACTTTAATCTCTTCATCAAGAATCTTTCGAAGCTCAACTACAAGATCCTCATCCCAGTCTTCAACTTTCTGATTCGGGTCAATTCCAACTCGAACTAGTAACTGCTCTGAGGTTGTACGCCCAATACCGAAAATATAGGTAAGTGCGATTACGCCTCGTTTCTGTTTTGGTAAATCAATGCCAGCAATACGTGCCATATATATCTGCTATTAAAAAATTAACCTTGACGCTGTTTATTGCGCGGGTTCTTCTTGTTGATTACGTAGAGACGGCCTTTTCGTCGAACAATTTTGTCGTCTACACTTCTTTTCTTTACTGAAGATCTTGTTTTCATAACCTTAGTTATTTATATCGGTATGTGATTCTACCTTTGCTCAAATCGTAGGGCGACATCTCTACCGCCACACGATCTCCTGGTAGTATTTTTATATAGTACATTCTCATTTTACCAGAAACATGTGCTAATAATTCGTGCCCATTATCCAACTTCACAATGAACTGTGCATTGGGTAAAGCTTCGATTATTTCTCCGTCCTGTTTAATGGGCTCTTGTTTAGCCATGGTAAATAATATTTTCCTGATTTTTTGATAGCTCGGCAATATAGTCAAAAGTACTGAGAATTTCAGCTTTTCCTTCACGAACTACAATATCATGTTCGAAATGTGCTGCTAAGCTACCGTCAGCCGTACAAACTGTCCAACCATCATTCAATGTTTTTACTCGCCAGCTCCCCATAGTTATCATTGGTTCTACTGCAAGTGTCATTCCTGTTCTAAGTCGTTCACCTCGGCCTTTCTTGCCAAAGTTTGGAACTGAGGGATCTTCATGTAAAGATTTCCCCAAACCATGCCCGACCAAATCTCTTACCACTCCATATCCATTGCCTTCGCAATGTGTTTGAATGGCTGAAGCTATATCACCAATTTTATTACCATGAATAGCTTCATCAATTCCTTTATAGAGCGATTCTAAAGTCACTCTCAACAAATTTAAGGCTTTTTCATCACATTCGCCTACTGCAAATGTAAAAGCGTGATCGCCAAAATAGCCGTTTTTTTCTACTCCACAGTCGATTGAAACAATATCACCTTCTACCAACTTTCTATTGCTGGGTATTCCGTGAACTACTTCTTCGTTAACTGAAATACAGAGTGTTCCAGGAAATGGATTCTTTCTAGAACCATATCCTTTAAAAGCTGGCTGAGCATTATTTTTAATAATATAATCTTCAGCTACTCTATCCAATGTTCCTGTTTCAACACCAGGCTCAATAAGTTTACCTACTTCTCCAAGAGTTCTCGAGACCAATTGCGCACTTTCACGCATTTTCTCAATCTCATTTTCGCTCTTCAAGTAAATCATTCTTACGCTCTTCTTCTTCCTTTAATCTTACCGGTCTTCATAAATCCGTCGTAATGACGCATCATGAGGTGACTCTCAATTTGCTGAAGAGTATCTAATGCCACTCCAACAATAATTAAAAGGCTAGTTCCACCGTAGAACAATGCGAAGCCAGGTGTAACACCTAATAAGCCTGTTGCTATAGCAGGAAGAATAGCTACAAATGATAGGAAGATAGAACCTGGTAAGGTAATCTTCGTCAAAATGTTATCAATGAACTCTACAGTAGATTTTCCTGGTCGAACACCTGGGATAAATCCACCTTGTCTTTTCATAGTATCTGCCATCTCTTTTGGATTGATAGCAATTGCTGTATAGAAAAAAGTAAAAAACACACAGATTAAAAAGAATACAATCGAGTATATAACTCCTGTGAAATCAGCTGACCAAGAAGTCATAAACTGTACTGTTTCATTCTCTGGGAAAAATTGTCCTATTGTGCTTGGAATAAACATAATAGATTGTGCAAAAATAATTGGCATTACACCTGCAGCATTAACTTTCAGTGGTAAATACTGTGTAGTACCTCCGTAAACCTTACGGCCAACCACTCGCTTTGCATACTGCACAGGAACTTTTCTAGTTCCCTGTGTTAGTAACACAACTGCTGCAATTACTGCAACTAAAGCTGCTAACTCAATAATTACTAGGATTGCATTTTGCTTTGTTACTAACTCGTTATAGAAGTTAGCTGGCAAAGCAGCCACAATACCAATCATGATTATTAGTGAGATACCATTTCCAATCCCACGATCAGTAATCCTTTCACCTAACCACATAACAAATACTGTACCTGCAGTCAATACAATCATCGCAGTAATTGAGAATGCTAAATGATTTACAACTATTGCTTGAGGCGCAGTAGCAATCAAGTTTATTGAAAATGCTATAGCTTGAAACGCTGTAATTAATACTGTACCGTAACGTGTTAACCTTGTTATCTTACGTCTACCTTCTTCTCCATCGCGTTGAAGCTTCTGAAAATAAGGTACTATTGCTCCAGCTAACTGGATAATAATAGATGCCGTAATATAGGGCATGATACCAAGCGCAAAAACGCCTGCTCTAGAGAAAGCACCTCCCACAAATAGATCAAAGAGTCCAAGAAGACTAGATGCATTACCACCGCTATCAATTAGCGCTGATGCATCTACCCCTGGAAGAGTGATATAACTACCTGCTCGATACACCATCAATATACCTATAGTATAAAGAATGCGATTCCTCAGGTCTTCTATTTTAAAAATATTGCGGAAGTTTTCTACAAGACTCATTCGTCCCTAGGCCCGTGTGTTAGTTATTAATTAAAGTAATGGTTCCACCAGCTTTCTCAACTTTTTCTAAAGCTGATTTACTCGCGGCATGTGCTTCAATAGTAAGTTTTGCAGTAAGGTCACCACGACCTAAAAGCTTAACTTGATCATTTTTGTGTGCTAGACCAGCGTTAACAAGGTCAGCTATTGTCACTGTCTCATTAAGTTTACCTGCTTCAATAAATTCAGCAATAGTGGTAACATTAATAGGACGGTGCTCTACACGGTTTGGGTTTTTAAAACCAAATTTAGGAATACGACGTTGCAATGGCATCTGCCCACCTTCGAACCAAGCACGGCTTTTATAACCAGATCTTGATTTTTGTCCGTTGTGTCCACGTCCAGATTGCTCACCTTTTCCAGAACCTTCACCACGCCCAACACGTTTTCTGTCTTTATTATTTGGGGTGGGTGCTTTTAAATTATGTAATTCCATTATAAACTCGTTTAGGTATTAACCTTGAAAAACTTTGTTAAGAGAAACGCCTCTGCGTTGAGCTACTTCAATAGGATCTGTTAGATCACTAAGAGCTTTAAACGCAGCTTTTACCATGTTATGTGGATTTGATGAACCCTGAGACTTAGAAAGGATGTTATGCACACCCGCAACATCTAAAAGGTTCTTAACAGCACCACCTGCAATTACACCAGTACCTTCTGAAGCAGGGCGAAGTAAAACTTTACCCGCGCCAGCTTTACCAACCACTGGATGGTAGATACTTTTAGTTTTGGTTAATGGAATGCGAATTAAATTCTTTTTCGCATTGTCGAAACCTTTCTGAATTGCATCAGAAACTTCGTTTGCTTTTCCAAGACCGTGACCAACTACACCGTTTCCATCACCAACAACTACAATAGCGTTGAAACTGAAACGACGACCACCTTTTACTACTTTAGCTACACGGTTAACGTGTACTAGTTTTTCCTCTAGATTGAGGTTTGCGGCTGGAATAGATTGTTTTCTTCTTACTTTAGGCATTGCTTAAACCGTTCGATTAAAACTGTAAACCACCATCACGGGCACCTTCGGCAGCCGCTTTGATAATTCCATGATACTTGTATCCACTTCGGTCGAATACAACTTTATTAATTCCTTTTTCTTGAGCTAACTTAGCAAGTGTTTGGCCTGCTCCTTTTGCATTATCTACACCAGAAGCCGCTTTGTTAGCAGCAAGTGTTACACCTGCTGTATCGTCTATAAGCTGAAGATAAATACTAGTATTGCTCTTGTATACGCTAAGTCTTGGACACTCAGATGTACCTTTTATAGTAGATCTAATACGGCGTCTAATTTTACTTCTGCGTTCTGTTTTATTCTGATTCTTATTCATTTCAAACTTCCTTATTTACCAGCTGATTTACCCGCTTTGCGACGGATTTGTTCACCAACATAACGGATACCTTTTCCTTTGTATGGCTCTGGCTTTCTGAAAGATCGTACCTTCGCAGAAACTTGGCCAACTAATTCTTTATCAATCCCGCTTATTACAATAATAGCGTTCTTGCTTGTTTTGGTATCCACTTCAATGGTAATGCCTTCAGGTGCTACAAAAAATATCGGATGCGAGTAACCTAAGTTTAACTCTAATACATCGCCATTAATAGCAGCACGATAACCAACACCAACTATTTCTAGTTTTTTTGTGTAACCGTCAGTAACACCAACAACCATGTTGTTAATGAGTGCTCGGAATAAACCATGAAGAGCTCTGTTCTGCTTTTCATCATTGATTCTTTTTACTAATACTTCGCTTTCAGTTTTCTCAATTGAAATATTAGGGTGCACTTGTAATGTGGAGGTACCTTTCTCACCTTTAACAGTAATCAGATTGTCAGCACCAATGCTGAAATCGACTTTAGAGGTAAGCGGTACAGGTAATTTTCCTATTCGAGACATAGTCTAAACTCAGTTTTTAATAAATGGTGCAAAGAACTTCGCCGCCAACATTTAGCTTGCGAGCTTCTTTATCTGTCATTACACCTTTCGAGGTAGAAAGTACAACAATACCTAAACCATTATGAGAGCGAGGAACAGTTTCTGAACCTTCATACACTCTAAGGCCTGGCTTAGATACGCGTTTAATATCGTGGATTACAGGTAGTCCATAAGAATCATACTTAAGGAATAGGCGTAAAACACCTTGTTTACCGTCTTCGATGTTGATAAACTTTGCAATATATCCTTTATCTACAAGGATTTTTGCAAGTGCGCGCTTCAGTTTTGAAGCAGGAATATCAACTTTGCGATGCCCGGCTGTTTGGGCATTACGAATACGGGTCAAAAAATCAGCTATTGGATCGGTCATTATTTCCCTGAATTAAAATTACCAGCTTGCTTTTCTTACACCTGGAATCTTGCCAGCTAGAGCAAGTTCACGAAATTTAATTCGTGATACGCCGTAACGGCCAATATAGCCACGGCCTCTTCCAGTGATACTACAACGATTACGCAAACGAGTCGGGCTTGCATTACGAGGTAACTTTTGAAGTCCTTCGTAATCACCCGCTTCTTTTAACGCTGCTCGCTTTTCCGCGAACTTGTCAACGGTTACTTTTCTTTTCTCGTTACGTGCTATCCAAGCTTTCTTAGCCATAGGAGTATCTCTTAGTTTCTTCTTTTAAAAGGCATTCCGAAGTGCTTCAACAATGCAAATGCCTGTTCGTCTGTTTCTGCTGTCGTTACAAAGGTAATATCCATACCATGGATCTTTGTAGCTTTATCGGTATCGATTTCAGGAAATATTGTATGTTCCTTAATTCCAACCGTATAATTTCCACGCCCGTCAAAACTTTTATCAGGAACACCTTGAAAATCTCGTGTTCTTGGTAATGCTAAGTTTACGAATCGATCTAAAAATTCATACATAATGCGTGAACGCATTGTAACTTTACAACCAATTGGCATTCCTTCTCTTAACTTAAAGTTAGAGATAGATGTCTTTGCTTTTGTAGTTACAGGCATTTGCCCAGTAATCTGCGCTATGTTTGCAACAATAGTGTCGAGTACTTTTTTATCTTGAATTGCTTCACCAACACCTACGTTGATAACAATTTTTTCAAGTTTTGGGATGCTCATCACATTTTCAATAGTAAATTCTTCCTTTAATTTAGGAACAATCTCCTCTTTGTACTGTGTGTATAGTCTTGCTTCAGCCATTTTAAATCACACTAAAATTATTTGTCCAAAATTTCGCCACTGGTCTTAGCATAACGAACCCAACGGCCACGGCCATCTTCTTCAATTCGCTTGCGACCAATTCTTGATGCTTCATTCGTAGTAGGATCTATCACCATCACATTAGATACGTGAATAGCTCCTTCTCTTTTGAGACGTCCACCTTGTGGATTGTCTTGAGTAGGCTTGTCATGATGCGTTTTCATGTTGATTCCTTCAACAAGAACTCGACCTTTTTCAGGAAGTACCATAAGTACTCGGCCTGTTTTGCCTAAATCTTTACCAGTGAGAATTTTAACTTCATCACCTTTCTTAACGTGCAATTTGTTTTGTTTATTAAACTTGCGTGGCATTACTCTAATCCTCTAAAGTACTTCCGGAGCTAGTGACACGATCTTCATAAAGCTCTTCTCGCGAAGTTCGCGAGCTACAGGGCCAAAAATACGTGTGCCAACAGGCTCTTGATCTTTGTTAATAACTACCGCAGCATTCTCATCAAATCGGATGTAACTACCATCTCTTCTGCGGTACTCTTTTTTAGTTCTTACTATAACGGCTTTAATAACGTCACCTTTTTTAACGTTACCGCCGGGCATTGCAGTTTTAACAGAAGCTGAGATTAAATCTCCAACTCGTGCATATCTACGCTTGGAATCACCCAATACTTTAATACACATGATTTTTTTTGCGCCGCTGTTATCTGCTACTTGTAATATCGTTTGCGTTTGTACCATCGTTCTATATCCTAAACTTTATTTAGCTTTTTCTACGATTGATACCAGGCGCCATGATTTGCGCTTGGACAAAGGGCGTGTAGACATAATGCGTACAATATCCCCAGTTTTCGCTTCGTTTTGCTCGTCATGAGCCATGTATTTGGTAGTTTTAGTGATAAATTTTCCATAAATAGGATGTTTTATCTGACGATCAACGGCAACAGTAATACTTTTGTCCATTTTATCGCTTACTACACGTCCAACACGTTCTCTTCGTTGTGCTCTTTCTAATTCTGCCATAGTCAATTCCTAATGCTTACTCAGCACTAATTTTTTCATTGATAATGGTTTTCAATCGCGCTATTTCACGTCTGTGATGTTTGATACGAGCTGGGTTTTCCAACTGACCAGTAACCGCTTTTGAAAACTTTAAATTTTGTAATGCTTCTTTTTCGTCTTTAAGACGAGCATTTAGTTCGGTATTCGACAATTCTCTTAGTTCAAGTGCTTTCATCTGCTGCTCCTTGATTAATTACCGTCGTAGTCACGACGTACTACGAACTTAGTTTTAATTGGAAGCTTGTGAGATGCGCGGCGCATGGCCTCACGAGCACGTTCTTCAGATACACCTGCAATTTCAAAAAGGATGCGACCTGGTTTTACTACAGAAATCCAATGATCCAAAGAACCTTTACCTTTACCCATACGAGTTTCGGCTGGTTTACTTGTCATAGGACGATCTGGGAATATTCTTATAAATGTTTGACCATCACGTTGTAATGATCTTGCAATTGCAATACGACAAGCTTCGATTTGACGAGCTGTAATAAACTTAGGTTCAATAGCTTTTAATGCAAAATCTCCGAAGTTTATAAGATGCCCACGATTAGCATTTCCTTTAAGCTTATCGCGGTGTACTCGACGTCGTTTAACTCTTTTTGGCTCTAACATCGTTTTTCTTAGCTATTTGGGTTATTAGACCTGTTGCGATTACGGTTACGACGACGGCTACGGCGATCTCTATCGTCACCACCACGTCGATTATTGCCAGCATTAGCTTCAGCTTCTTTACGAGCTTGAGCTCCTGGGCTTAAATCAACATTACCAATAATCTCACCTTTATAAATCCAAACGCTTACTCCAATTGCACCATAAATAGTGTTTGATGTAGCATTAGAATAATCAATATCTGCACGTAATGTATGCAATGGAACTTGACCGTCTTTGTATTGTTCAGTACGTGCCATTTCAGCACCACCAAGACGACCAGCACAACGTACTTTAATACCTTTAGCTCCCATACGCATTGCTGAAGCAAGTGCTGTTTTCATCGCACGACGAAAAGAAACACGGGATTGAAGCTGCTGCGCAATATTCTGAGCAACTAAACTTGCATCAAGTTCAGGTCTTTTAATTTCGCTTACATTAATCTGAACTTCTTTGTTTGTAATCTTTTTAAGCTCTTCACGAAGCAGTTCAATCTGCTCTCCACCTTTCCCGATGATAACACCAGGGCGGCTAGTTCTAAGAGTTAAAAGAATACGTTTAGGAGTTCTTTCAATTACTACGTTTGATAGGCCACCATTACGAAGACGTGTGTGTAAGTACTCACGGAGCTTTGTATCTTCAAGTATTAGGGCTGGCTGATTATCTTCTGAATACCAGTTAGAGTCCCAACCTCGAATGATGCCTAATCTAAAACCTACTGGATGTGTCTTTTGTCCCAAGGTACTGCTCGTTTATTTATTTACAATTTCTTCTTCACGCTTGGCCACAACAACTGTGATATGGCAACTACGTTTGTTAATTCTGTGCGCGCGGCCTTGCGGTGCAGGCTGAATTCTCTTCAAAGTTACACCTTCATCAACAAAGATAGTCTTTATATAAAGATCTTCATCATTGAAACGCTCATCCTGAAACTTATCACGTAAATTAGCTGCAGCAGACTTAATCACTTTTGAAACTTCTAAAGTAGTTCCTTTTTTAGTGAATTGTAGTCTCTTAAGAGCTTTGTTTACTTGTTCGCCTCTTACAGCGTCAGCAACCAATCTTACTTTACGAGGAGCTTTTCTTAAATGTCTTTGCACTGCACGTGCTTCAAGTACTATAGTATCCATCTCTTACTACCTTATTTACCCTTTTTAATTGGATGACCACGGAAAGTACGCGATGACGAAAATTCGCCAAGCTTGTGTCCAATCATATTCTCTGTGATGAACACAGGAATAAATTGCTTTCCGTTGTGCACTGCTAGTGTAAGACCCATAAAATCTGGAGTAATCATAGATCCTCTAGACCAAGTCTTAATCACTTTCTTACTTCCGCTTTCATTGGCCTCGTCAACCTTCTTTTGAAGCTTGTAATGTATAAATGGGCCTTTTTTTAGTGAGCGTGGCATACTTTACTATGTTATTTCTTAGCGTTTCTTCTTCTGACAATGTACTTCGAAGACAATTTCTTTCTATTTCTTGTCTTCTTTCCTTTAGCGAAAGTACCCCAAGGAGAACGAGGATGTCCACCTGAAGATTTTCCTTCACCACCACCCATTGGGTGATCAACCGGGTTCATTGCAACACCACGGGTCTGAGGGCGACGACCTAACCAACGGCTACGTCCTGCCTTACCAATAGTCGTGTTCATGTGATCCGGATTACTTGTTGATCCTACAGTAGCCAAACAGGTACCTAAGATCATGCGCACTTCACTCGATGGAAGTTTCACACTAACATACTTTTCTTGCTTACCCAAAATCTGAGCTACGGTACCTGCACTTCGGCAGATAGTAGCACCCTGGCCTGGCTTTAATTCAATACTATGAATGAAAGTACCTGGAGGCATATGTCTCAATTCTAAAGCATTTCCCATATCAGGAGCTACTTTTGAACCAGAGATAATTGTATCGCCAACTTTTAAACCGTTAGGAGCAATAATATATCTTTTTTCACCATCTGCATAAGCTAAAAGAGCAATACGAGCCGTTCTATTAGGATCATATTCAATCGTTTGAACTTTAGCAGGTATATCAAACTTGTTTCTCTTAAAATCTATAATACGGTAACGGCGCTTGTGCCCACCACCTCTATGTCGAGAGGTTTTTCTACCGTGGTGGTTACGTCCACCAGATTTATCGATACCAGCTGTTAGTCTTTTTAAAGGACTACTTTCCGTTACATCATCGAAAACAGGTGCTATTCTGTGTCGTGTACCCGGAGTATTTGGTTTTAATTTCCTAGTTGCCATAATTTCTCAGATCTTAAATTTCTGTGAAGAAATCTATTTCGCCTTCTTTTACGGTTATAATTGCCTTCTTCCACGTTTTTGTTCTACCATCCTGGTAACCGCCTTTTGTAAAACGTCCCTTAGGTTTAGATGGCATGATAAGCGTGTTTACTTTAGCAACTTTTACGCCTGGGTAAGTAGCTTCAATAGCTCTTTTAATCTCAGGTTTTGTAGCTTTTTGCGCTACTTCAAATGTCACTTTGCCAGTTTCTTCCTGAATCCGTGTTAACTTCTCAGTGATTACTGGTCTGATTAGGATACTCATGCTGCAGCCTCTTCAGTTTTAGGTTCAATACTGTTTTCAAGTACAGCAATTGCGCTTTGTTGTAATATGATTACATCAGCATGCAAAATTTGATATGTATTTGGCTTGTTAGCTTCTAATACTTCAACTTTTTGGATATTGCGAGCTGACTTGTAGATTACCATATCGGTATCTGCAGTTAGCAACAATACTTTTTTGCCTGTAAGCTCTAGAGCGTTAATTAGCGCTAGAAATTCGGAAGTTTTAGGCTCTTTAAAGTTAAAATCACTTACTACTGTAATAGCTTTGTTAGCGGCTTTAATTGAAAGCGCTGACTTACGAGCTAATTGAACAACTTTCTTGTTCATTTTGAAACCGTAATCTCTTGGCTGTGGTCCAAAAACAGTACCACCTTTTCTCAATAATGGAGATTTTGCATCGCCACGGCGAGCATTACCAGTACCTTTCTGACGGTATAACTTTCTTCTACTACCCGTTACTTCGCTACGGCCTTTAGTTTTATGAGTACCTTGACGTTTGTTAGCCATGTGGCGACGAACGTCTTCATAAATAGCACCTTCATTAGGCTCAATCGCGAAAATTGTATCGCTAAGCTCAGCCTTTTTGCTAGTTTTACTGCCGTCTATTTTTAAAATATCTACTTTCATGATCTTAGTATAATGATGGTTTAGTTAGTATTTCAACGTAACCACCGTTTGGTCCTGGAATAGATCCTGTGATAAGAACAAGGTTTGATTCAGAAATAATTTTAGCAATACTCAAGCTTTTAACTTTAACACGAGAGTTACCATGTTGTCCAGCCATTTTCATGCCTTTAAATACACGAGCAGGATCAGAAGCACCACCAATAGAACCTGGAGCTCTAAGTCTGTTATGCTGACCGTGAGTTGCATCACCAACACCACTAAAATTATGTCGTTTAATTACACCAGTAAATCCACGTCCTTTAGAAGTACCAGCAACATCAACAAGATCACCAACTGTAAAAATGGTATCAATTGTCAATTCGTCGCCAACCGTGAGACCTTCTGGTGCGTAATCTCTTAGCTCATGAACAACAGCTTTGGCCGAAGCACCTGCTTTCTTGAAATGACCTTTAAGAGATTTCGAAATGTTTTTTTCTTTTTTATCAAAAGTAGCGATTTGGGTAGCATTGTAGCCATCCGTTTCAACTGTTTTGATTTGGGTGATAACAGCGGCTGGTACTTCAACAACGGTTACAGGGATACTGCGACCTAAATTGTCGAAGACGCTTGTCATTCCAACTTTTTTTCCAATCAAACCACTCATTGTGTTCTGAATCCTTTGTTACACTTTAATTTCTACATCGACGCCGGAAGGTAATTCCAACTTCATCAATGCATCTACTGTTTGAGAACCTGTTGAAAGAATATCGATCAAACGTTTGTGAGATCGGTATTCAAACTGCTCGCGAGACTTTTTGTCTACGAACACAGATTTGTTAACAGTAATTATACTTTTTCTGGTAGGTAGTGGGATAGGACCCGAAACTACTGCACCTGTTGATTTCACAGTCTGAATAATCTTTTCAGCTGACTTGTCGATCAAATTATGATCGTACGACTTCAATTTTATTCTGATTTTTTGTTGTGTTGCCACGGATCAGAACTCCTTAGTCTAAAATTTTAGTTACCACACCAGCACCTACTGTACGACCGCCTTCACGAATCGCAAAACGTAGACCTTCTTCCATCGCCACTGGTTGGATTAATGTCACATCCAACTTCACGTTGTCTCCTGGCATTACCATCTCAACGCCACTTGGCAACTCACATGATCCTGTTACATCCGTGGTACGGAAGTAAAACTGTGGACGGTAGCCTTTGAAGAATGGCGTATGACGTCCACCTTCGTCTTTGCTCAACACGTACACTTCACATTCAAATTTCTTATGAGGCTTGATAGTACCTGGCTTACATAATACCATTCCACGTTGTAGTTGCTCTTTTGCAATACCACGTAATAAGATACCTGCGTTATCACCTGCTTGACCTTGGTCTAACAAGCGACGGAACATTTCAATACCAGTAACTACACTCTTCAATGGAGCTTCGATAATTCCTACAATCTCGATCTCGTCGTTGATCTTAAGAATACCACGCTCGATACGTCCAGTTGCTACAGTTCCACGACCTGTAATTGAAAACACATCTTCCACTGGCATCAAGAATGCTTTATCTACATCTCTTGTTGGAGTTGGAATGGTATCATCAACTGCTTGCATAAGCTCAACAATTTTTTCTTCCCACTGAGCTTCGCCGTTTAGAGCCCCTAGTGCAGAACCCTGAACAACAGGAATGTTATCACCATCAAATTCGTAGGTAGATAGTAATTCTCTTACTTCTAGCTCTACTAACTCTAATAATTCTTCGTCGTCTACAAGGTCAACCTTGTTCATGAACACTACAATCTGAGGCACGCCAACCTGACGAGCTAACAAGATATGCTCACGAGTTTGCGGCATAGGACCATCAGTCGCTGCTACTACTACAATCGCGCCATCCATTTGAGCCGCACCGGTAACCATGTTCTTCACATAATCAGCGTGACCTGGACAATCTACGTGTGCGTAGTGACGGTTGTTTGTCTCATACTCTACGTGAGAGGTAGCAATAGTAATACCACGCTCGCGCTCTTCTGGAGCGTTATCAATTTGATCAAATGCGTGTGCTACTCCACCATAGGTCTTAGCCATTACTGTGGTAATAGCTGCAGTCAAGGTAGTTTTACCGTGATCTACGTGTCCAATTGTACCTACGTTTACGTGCGGTTTCGTCCGCTGAAAGGTCTCTTTTGCCATGATTTATCTCAGTTTAAATTAATTCTTTATGATTGACTTTCGATGATTTCCTGAGCAATCTTATCAGGAACTGCTGTGTACTCTTCAAATTCCATAGCGTACACTGCACGACCTTGAGTCAATGATCGAAGGTCTGTTGAATATCCAAACATTGCAGAAAGTGGAACATTAGCTTTCACTACAGCACCTTCTTTGTTTGAATCCATACTTTGAATAAGGCCACGACGACTGTTCAAGTCACCAATAACATCACCCATGTATTCTTCTGGAGTTGATACTTCCACTTTCATTACTGGTTCTAATAATTCTGGCTTAGCGCGTCTAGCTGATTCTCTAAAACCAAGCTTAGCTGCTAATTCAAAACTTAATTGATCCGAATCCACATCGTGATAAGAACCATCAAATAAACGAACAGCTATATTCTGAACTGGATAGCTTGCTTGAATACCATTATCCAAAGCTGCTCTAAAACCCTTTTCAATAGATGGAATAAATTCTCTTGGGATGTTACCACCAACTACTTCGTTGATGAACATAAATCCTTCAGATTCAGTTATTCTATCTTTCTTTCCTTCGTAGTTATCGAAGTAAGATATAGGTGCAATTTCAAACTGGATGTCTGCGAACTTACCACGTCCACCAGTTTGTTTTTTGTATGTTTCTCTATGTGTAACTGGCTTAGTAATGGTTTCTCGGTAAGAAACTTGTGGAGCACCCACATTTGCTTCAACCTTAAACTCTCTTCTAAGACGATCAACAATAATCTCTAAGTGAAGCTCGCCCATTCCCGCAATTGTAGTCTGACCAGTTTCTTCGTCAGTACGTACTTGGAATGTTGGATCTTCTTCAGCCAATTTCTGTAAACCAGTTGATAGTTTATCACTATCAGCTTTTGTTTTTGGCTCAACTGCCAATTTAATAACCGGCTCAGGGAAAGTGATTTGCTCCAGAATAACTGGGTTATCTAAATCACAAAATGTATCACCTGTATAAACTTGTTTTACACCAACAACCGCTACAATATCGCCCGCCTGTGCAAAATCAATATCTTTCTTTTCGTTAGCATGCATTTCAAGTAGACGACCAATACGCTCTTTCTTACCCGTAGATGAGTTAAGAACATAAGAACCTTTATCCAAACGACCAGAATATACACGAGTAAAAGTAAGCTTACCTACGTAAGGGTCAGTCATAATTTTAAAAGCAAGTGCTGAAAACGGTTCGTTTACATCTGCCTTTCTAACAACTTCTTTATCCGTTCTTGGATCAATACCAATTACTGGAGGAACATCAAGAGGGCTAGGCATGAAAGAGATAACTCTATCAAGCATCGCTTGAACACCTTTATTCTTTAATGCAGTACCACACATAACTGGTGTAATATCCTTAGCTATAGTAGCTTTACGAATAGCTGCGAGTATAACGTCTTCTGAAATCTCTTCTTCGTTCAGATATTTTTCCATCAAGCTTTCGTCATGATCAGCAATAGCTTCAAGCATCTTAATTCTATACTCAGCAGCTTTTTCAGTCAACTCAGCAGGAATTTCAATCTCGTCGTATTTAGCACCTAAAGACTCTTCATCCCAAACAATACCACGCATGTTAATTAAATCAACTACGCCTACAAAATGCTCTTCAGCTCCAATAGGAATCTGAATTGGAATAGGATTTGCGTGTAATTTAGAATCAAGTTGACCAACAACATTGTAAAAATCAGCACCCGTACGGTCCATTTTATTTACAAATGCCATACAAGGCACTTTATACTTGTTAGCTTGACGCCATACTGTCTCAGACTGAGGCTGCACCGCCCCTACTGAACACAATACAAATACTGCACCATCAAGAACACGCAAAGAACGCTCCACTTCTACTGTAAAATCTACGTGACCTGGAGTATCAATGATATTAATTCTATGATCTTTCCAGATACAGTGAGTAGCAGCAGATGTAATAGTAATACCACGCTCTTGCTCTTGCTCCATCCAATCCATAGTAGCAGCGCCATCATGTACTTCACCAATACGGTGAGAACGGCCTGTATAAAAAAGAATACGCTCAGACACAGTAGTTTTACCCGCATCAATATGCGCCATAATACCAATATTACGCGTGCGGCGCATTAGGTCTATAACTTGGGAATCGTGTGCTGTTTTAACTTCTGACATAACTATTGATAAAATCTATTAAAATCTAAAATGAGCAAATGCTTTGTTCGCTTCTGCCATACGGTGTACTTCATCTTTCTTACGAACTGCACCGCCATCATTATTGGAAGCATCAATCAACTCGCGAGATAAACGCAAAGACATTGACTTATCATTACGGCTACGAGCTGAACGAATCAACCAACGCATCCCTAAAGCAACGCCTCGTTCTTGACGAACTTCCATTGGCACTTGATAGGTAGCACCACCAACACGGCGAGACTTAACCTCTACCACTGGAGTTGCATTCTGAAGAGCTGATTTGAAAATATCCAATCCACCCTCTCCAGTTTTTTCCTCTATAATTTCAAATGCTTGATACACAATTTTACGGGCTACGTTTTTTTTCCCATCCCGCATTAAGTTATTTACAAAACGAGTTATAACTTTATCCTCAAATATTGGATCTGGTTGTACGTCTCGTTTTTCTGCTGTTCTTCTACGCATGCTCGATTAATCTAAAATTCTTTGTTTACTATCCTTTTGGACGCTTTGTACCGTACAAGCTTCGGCTCTGGGTACGTCCGCTTACACCTGCAGTATCAAGTGTACCACGGATGATGTGGTAACGAACACCAGGTAAATCCTTTACACGTCCGCCACGAATCAAAACAATACTATGCTCTTGCAGGTTATGACCTTCGCCTGGAATGTAGGCCGAAACTTCTATTCCGTTTGTTAATCGAACACGAGCTACTTTACGTAATGCTGAGTTCGGCTTTTTAGGAGTAGTTGTGTAAACTCGAGTACAAACACCGCGTTTCTGCGGGCAGCTCTGCATAGCAGGGGATGCTGTTTTTCGAACTTTACTTTTTCTACCTTTTCTAATGAGTTGTTGTATAGTTGGCACGGTTCACATTGTTTGGTTATCGCCATCAAATCGAGAGCTTGCTAATATAGGGAACATTTGGTCATTTGTACAAAATATTTCTTCATATTATTTCATAAAAACTCATATAATTCACTAACAATACCTTAAACTACCTTTTATTAGTTCTTTTATTGTTTTATTTATAACCGTAGATATATATCACTATATCAGTTGAATATTTCCAAATTACATAATCTTACTCCAAAGAAGCTCGAAGCATTACAATCAGTAGGCATTCGAACTGAGAATGATTTACTTAATTTCTTCCCTAGACGTTACATAGACCGCAGTAACAATCAAAAAATCGGTCATCTTTTAGGCTCAGGTGAAGAGGTTACTATTATGGGTAAAGTTACTTCTATTCAAATGGTGGGTTTCAAGAAAAGCAAAAGACTAGAAGTTACTATTAAGGACGAGTCTGGGTGTTTGAAGGGTGTATGGTTTCGAGGCAGTTCTTATTTTCAGAAATTTTTTACGGAAGGTGACCTCGTTGCTTTTTACGGTCAAGCAAAACGTTTTGGAAAATCTATAACCATCGCTCATCCTGAGGTGGATAAAATTTCAGAACAATCTGATATTGACACCTTCTCTCGAATTGTCCCAGTTTACCCTAGTAATAAAGAGTTCAGTAAAGCCCGACTTACTAGTAAAATAGTTAGCGGCTGGATTCAGCAACTTATTAATGCAACTACGCTAACTGATTTTCTTCCGACATCTATTATTAAGGAGTATAACTTTCCATCTAGGGAGGAAGCGTATAAGATGATTCACTTCCCAAATACTCACATTGAAAGGAAGCGAGCCTTAGAGCGCTTTAAGTTTGAAGAGCTTTTTCTTTTTGAGATGAGTATGGAGAAAATCCACCATACAATTGAAGAACGTAAAAATGGGCATGTTTTCAATTCTTCTGGGAACTTCACTTCCACTTATTTTAATGAACTGTTACCTTTTGAGCTTACAGAGGGTCAAAAAACTTCCTTAGCCGATATTAAAAAAGACGTGCGCTCGGGCCGTCAAATGAATAGACTTATTCAAGGCGATGTAGGCGCCGGAAAAACCATTGTTGCCATTGGGGCTTTGCTGATGGCGCTTGACAGTGGTTTTCAATCCGCATTTCTTGCCCCTACTGAGATTTTAGCTGAACAGCATTATAGAACACTTACAACACAGCTTGAAGGTTTGGGAATCCATGTACGATTACTAGTTGGTGGCCAAAAGTCTAAACTCCGTATGGATGTGCTTACTGATATTGAAGGTGGAAACTGCCACATTGTTGTTGGCACTCACGCTATCATTCAGCAGGACGTTCGGTTCTTTAACCTTGGATTAGCTGTAATTGATGAGCAGCATCGCTTTGGAGTGAAGCAGCGAGCTGAGTTGCTAAATAAGGGCGAACATCCTCACATTTTAGTGATGAGCGCCACACCAATACCTAGGTCGTTAGCAATGACGGTTTATGCAGATTTAGACATCTCTATTATAAAAGGACTACCAGCTGGTAGAAAACCCATTAGAACCGCTATACGAACACAAAAGAAAAGAGATTCTGTGTATCAATTTGTGGAGAGCGAGGTTACTGACGGCGGACAAGTGTATATCATTTTCCCGTTAGTAGAGGAATCTGAGGCGTTGGACTTAAAAGACGCCACCGCTGGGTTTGAAAAAATTCAGAAACGGTTTCCTGATTTTAGAATTGGGCTACTTCACGGAAGAATGAAATCGGATGAAAAAGATGCGGTGATGAAGGCATTCATTCGAAATGAGATTCAAATTTTAGTATCAACTACGGTTATTGAAGTTGGGGTTGATGTTGCAAATGCTTCTATTATGATTATAGAACATGCCGAACGGTTTGGGCTTTCACAGCTGCATCAGTTACGAGGTAGAATTGGGCGTGGCGAGCGCCAGAGCTACTGTATACTTATGCCTGACGTGAAGATTAGTAAGGATGGCGCATTTCGCCTTAAGACAATGGAAGAAACCAGCGATGGCTTCAAGATAGCCGAAGCTGATTTAAAACTTCGAGGACCTGGTGATTTCCTAGGAACGAAGCAAAGTGGGCTTCCTGATTTTAAAGTCGCTGATATAGTAGAAGATCAATTTATTCTAGCTAATGCTAAAGAGAAAGCTCGCGATATAATAACAACCGACGCAGAATTAAACCTTCCAGAGCATCAAAGCCTTAAAAAGGTTTTTGTGCCTTACCATAAAGAAAAAGCTGAATTTTATGGAATGGGGTAATTTACATATTCCTATCCTATCAGAGAATTTATCGCATTGCGATTTTTCATAAACCTTCTACCCACATAACTTACAGTATTTATGAGCATCAAGATTGATAAGTATGTTTTACTCCCTTTCTTTTTTATTCTGTTTGGCACCGAACTCGCCGTTTCACAGAAACCAGATTCCCTAATCCTGGAAAGCATCGTTCAAAACGCTGACGATATACCGACCGTTCGCTCACTTATTATTCAACAAAAAGGCAATGTATTGGCAGCTGAGGGTTTTGATGACCGAGACTTAAACCACCCTTTCAATATAAAGTCGGCCTCTAAAAGTATAATTGGGTTACTAACAGGTATTGCTCTTGAAAAAGGATTCATTCCATCTATTGATGAGCCAATTAAAACATACTTCCCTGATTACTTTGATGAACATCCCGATTCTTTAAAAGAATCTATAACGATTAGAAACCTACTGAGTATGCAGGCTGGATTACGCTCAACAAGTTCTCGAAACTATGGAGCATGGGTAATTAGTGATAATTGGATTGAGTTCGCGTTAGGCCAAAATTTCACTGAGGATATTGGAGGGACAATGGTTTACAGTACAGGTATTTCACATTTGCTGTCTGTTATTATCAGCAAGGCAAGCGATATGACTACAAAAGCATTTGCCGAAGAATATTTGTTTAATGCGATGAACATCAGAATTGGGGGTTGGGACAAAGACCCACAAGGATATTATATGGGTGGAAACAACCTTTCTCTAAAGCCAACTGATCTGTTAAAAATTGGACAACTCATACTCGATAATGGAGTTTACAATAGTAAACAGTTAGTATCTCCTGCCTGGATTCAAGAATCTTTTAAGACCTATACTTTTAGCAATTTTAATCCCTATGGTTATGGTTACCAATGGTGGAATCAAGAAATTGGAGGGCATAAGACTTTCTTTGCTTGGGGAAACGGAGGCCAATATATATTCATCATTCCTGAGTTAGACGCTGTAGTTGTTCTTACATCTTCCACACTTAATACAAGTTCTAGAAGAAGTTATAAAGATCCAATCTTTACATTATTGAGTGATGAAATCATTCCTTTTCTTGAAAACCGTTAGCCATTTAAAGTTTTCGATCAGGTAATACACAGCCATTAATCTAGTAGACTTATTATAGTTACTGATACCGCCGTCCAAAGTAGAATTTACTTTTTTTCATTCACGCTCCCCTCTTCTCTTTCAATTTCTTTAACAATTACTACATGGCTGTACGGTTTTATTAAACTCCCTCTTTCCCGAGAATATTCAACTGTAAATTGAGCACCTAAAAGTAGAATTACGGACGAGTAGTACACCCAAATTAAGAGTAGAACTAATGAACCTGCTGCTCCGTAAATTGAGCCCAGAGAACTACCAGACAAATACATGCTAATCAGATATTTACCTATAGTGAATAAAATTGTGGTGAAAAAAGCACCTGCCCAAACATCTTTCCATTTTGTATGAACTTCAGGTAGCACCTTTAAAATGACAGACAGGACACCTGATGTTAGAAAAAATGAAAGTACAAAGTTGAAAGCCTTAATTAGCAGAATTGGTGCATCTTGGAATCCCACAAAAACGTTTTCATTTATTAATGCCACTGCTGTATCTAGTGCTAATGAAACAATTAGTATAAAGCTTATACTGATGATCATAGCAAAAGAGAGCAACCTGTTTAGCACAAATTTTATAAAATTTTTCTCTGGTTTTGCCTTTACTCCCCAAATACTATTTAAACCATCTTGCAGTGAAATAAAAACTGTGGTAGCACTAAATATCAGAACTATTACCCCAGTTATCTTTGCGATTAATGTGTTTCCAACATCTAGAGTGTTCTCCAACACTTTCTCAGTTGCATTGGCACTTTCACCACCAAAGAGGTTTTCCACTTCATGAATCAGTGTTTGTCTTACCACTTCATCATCAAAAACAGTTCCTGCAATGGTGATTATTATCATGAGCATTGCGGGCAACGATAAAATCACGTAAAATGCGATAGATGAGCTATAACTCATCGGCTTATTATCGATAAATTCTAATACGGTCTGCTTTCCAATTTTTAAATAATTCACTGATTTACTCACTTTCCCGAATAACGATTTATCAGTTAATACTCAGTTATGAAAGTTTGGTTCCTAATTTAGAGCTGGGGTAAGGGGCAGCATAGACTGGCCTGAGTCAATCCTCATCGTTACGAGGAAAGGTTTTGGAGGCTCTAAAACTCTTTTTGCTAGAAATGATGATTACACTCATCAATATAGAATTCTAATTCTTTTCTTAATCTATCGTTTACTTCCTACACCTTAAGCCTTAACCCTATTACATTTAACAATTTTTACTATTATTAAAGGACATTACTGAATCATTTTTTCTACCATTTAGAAATTATGTATTTACCTAACCTCATCAATTTTCTATGTTAAGACTCCTATCTATTTTGTCTCCAAAAAATTGGACAATACTAACCACACTTCTTACTCTCAGTTTTTTATTTATTAGTTCCAGCTCTTTTGCACAATTTGCAGGAGGTTCAGGAACACAAGCTGATCCTTATCAAATCAGTACACTGCAGCAACTTCAGGATATGAAGAACAATCTTGGTGCTCATTATATTCTTATTAATGACATCAACGCGGCGGAAACAAAAAGCTGGAACTCTGGAGATGGGTTTGAACCTATTGGTTCGGGTAGCTCAAATAGTTTTACAGGTAATTTCAATGGACAGCATTTCACCATAGACAGCCTTTTTATTGATAGGTCTTCATATGTAGGGCTTTTCGGTTACACCCAAAACAACACCATTTCGAATGTTAATCTAACAAACGTCGATATTGCTGGGCTTTCAACTACTGGTTCAATAGCTGGGGAAACACGTTCTACTACATTAACTAATATTTCAGTTACAGGTAGAGTTTCTGGTTCTAATGCTACAGGAGGGTTAGTTGGCCGTGCTTTAGGTTCAGTTAATAATAGTTTTGCTGATGTAAGAGTTACAGGAAGTACATATTCAGGAGGGCTAGTTGGTAGAGGCGCTCCCAACATCACAAACAGCTACGCTTTAGGAAACGTATCTGCATCTAATAGAGATGCCGGTGGGTTAATTGCTTTAAGCGGTGGAGTTATTACCAATTCTTATTCTAAAGGTAATGTAACAAGTGGTGGCACAAAAGGAGGTTTGGTAGGAAGCACTTCTGGTGATGGTGCAAAGACTGTTAATAGTTTTTGGGATATAGAAACATCAGGACTTACAAACTCTGCTGGTGGAGAAGGCAAAACCACCGCTGAAATGACCTCTCCTTCTACGTATATTCAAGGAGGATGGGATATTTATGAAGTTTGGGCAACACTAACGGATTCTAATGATGGCTATCCTGTTTTACGTGCTTTTGAAGATTTTCAAGTTTCTGCTAATGCCCCGATAGCCTCCAGTCTTTCTATTTCTGGAGACATTGAAGTAGATAGCACCTTAACACTATCATACGTTTATTTTGATGCAGACAGCGACCCTGAATATGTGCCAGAAATACAGTGGTACCGCTCAACTGACGAAGCTGGAACAGACAGAGTTTTAATTACTGGCGCAGTTGACACAACCTACACAATAACAGGCGCTGATAGAGCTCATTTCATTAGTGTTGAAATTACTCCTCATGATGTAACTAGCGCTGGAGAAGCCGTTTTTGTATCCACAACTCAAAGCGTTGCCAATATATTTGCAGGTGGATTAGGAACCAAAGAGGATCCATTTCAGATTGAAACAGTAGAACAATTGCAAAACATTAACACTGGCCTAGATTCGTATTACATACTCAACAACTACATCGATGCTTCAGCTACTTCTACATGGAATGGTGATTTAGGATTCATTCCTCTTGGTAATGACAACGTTACATTTTCAGGTGGTTTTGATGGCGCTAATTTCATTATATCTGGTCTTACAATAAATCGTCCTTCTGAAGAAATGATTGGTCTGTTCGGTGTTACTTCCTCAACTGCAGAAATAACCAACACTATGATATCTAGTGCAGATTTAACAGGTGATACTATAGTAGGTACAATTGTTGGAAAAAATGGCGGTTCCATTTCAAAAAGCTCTGCCGAAAGTATCGTAATCCAATCAAACGGCTATATTGGTGGATTAGTTGGTGAAAACACTGGTTCAATTTCTGAAAGCTATTCAATCGGTGAAATAGAAGGTGGCATTGCTCTTGGTGGATTAGTTGGCCATAATAATAGTGGAAGTATAATCAATAGCTTTGCAAAAGTTCATGTCAACGGCAATTCACAATCTGGTGGTTTAGTAGGTTTAAATGACAAAGGTTCTATCACTAATAGCTATTCCATTGGTGCGGTTGATAATGGCACGAGTACTTTTGGTGGATTAGTTGGAGAGGTAATCGGTGGTTCAGTAACAGTTAGTTTTTGGGATACGGAAACAAGTGGACAAGCCACTTCTGCTGCTGGAACAGGCAAAACCACTTCTCAGGTAAAAACAATTGATACTTTTTCGAATTGGGATCTCAAAGCCGTATGGGGTTTGCACCCTTTTTATGGCGATGGATACCCTTTTCTAAGAGCTTTTGCAACCCCTACCACAAATGCTCCTGTTGTAAGTAATCTATCCATTTTAGGAACTGTTGAAGTAGGAAATACTCTTAGTGTTTCTTATTCCTTCACTGATACCGATAACGATCCAGAATACCTATCTGAAATACAATGGTATCGTTCTAAAGATGCTTCAGGTGCAGCAAAAGAGATTATTGAGGGTGCAGATTCTGTTTCTTATGTAATTCAAGAAGAAGACAAAGCTTACTTTTTAAGTGTAGTAGTTACTCCAAGCGATGTATTTAACCAAGGAGAAAGTGTAGAAAAATTTGCTACTGAAGCAGTGCCTTCAAGTGTTTTTGCTGGTGGTTTCGGCTCTGAGGAGTTTCCTTACCAAATCTCTACCCTAGAGCATCTCCAAGCAATGAATACAAACTTAAGCGCTCATTACGAACTCATTAATGATATTGATGCTACCACCACAAGTGATTGGAATTCAGGAGCTGGCTTTGTACCCATCGCTTTCCCAAATGGCCGATTTGAAGGTAGTTTAAACGGAAATAATTTTGAAATAAATGGGTTGTTTATCAATCGTCCTGACGATAACGATGTGGGACTGTTTAGTACTATCCGAGGAGGATCGGTTTCAAACCTTGGACTTACGAATGTGAATATAACAGGGGACAGATCTACCGGCGGTCTCGTAGGTGATTTGGATGGGGATTCCATAACTAATGTTTTTGTAACAGGATCGGTTACTGGCACCTGGGACGTAGGTGGATTAATAGGATCCACTTTTACTGCGACGGTTGTTCGAGATAGTTATTCTTCTGCTAAAGTTATTGGGACTAGTGAAGTTGGGGGTCTTGTTGGTAGTAGTTATATCACGATAATAAATAGTTATGCGACTGGAGATATAACAGCTACAAGCCTCTATTCTGGAGGACTTGTTGGCAGTAACAGAGGTTCTATAACAAAGAGTTATTCAACAGGTAATATAAATGGAAGTAATACAAGTGGTGGTTTGGTAGGATACAATAAAGGTAACATTTCCTACAGTTACTCAAGAGGAAATGTACATTCTACTTTTACTGCTGGAGGTTTTGTTGGTTCTAATGATAGTACCATTGTGAATTCATATTCTACAGGGGCAGTGACCAGTAATTTTGATCCGTCGGGATTTATTGCCTATGCTTATTCGAACAGCAAAGTGATAAGCAGTTTTTGGGATAAAGAATCTAGTGGTGTAAATATTGCAGTAGATAATGGAAGCTCAGATGGGATAACTGGCTTTACCACCGCAGAAATGTACCAAAGAGCAACCTACACAAACTGGGATTTTGCTACAACATGGTCTATTGATGAAGGTTTTGGATATCCATTCCATCAAGAATCTGATTACAATACACTGGCAATTACAGGTACCGAAGGTTGGAGGTTATTTGCTAGTCCTGTTGAGGGAGCGACACTTGACAGTCTTCTTTCAACCATTCGCACACAAGGTTTTGCAGGAACAAACGTAACTACCGATACTTCCAACGTTTACCTTTGGAATGCAGATACTCAGAGCTGGGAAGTTCCTACTTCTATGGCACAGCCACTTGCCAACGGACAAGGTTTTGCGGTGTATGTTTTTGCTGATGATGATAACGACGGAACTCCAGAGACTTTCCCAAAACAATTACGCACTAGCTTGCCACCACATATTGGTACTACCAATGCTAACCTAGCATACACAACTCCTAGCGATGGTGAAGTAACTGGCTGGAATTTAGTTGGCAACCCATATGCAGAAACAATCGACTGGGACGCCCCTACTGGTTGGACAAAAAATAACATCAGCAATACGTTCTATGTTTGGAGCGATACTGCTGGCGCAGGGCAAGGTGCTTACCTCAATTGGAATGGAATCACTGGAACGCTGCCTGATGGTAAAATTGCCCCTTGGCAAGGATTTTGGATTAAAGCGACAGCAGAAAATCCAGAATTGGTGTTTACAGATTCTGTGAAAGCTTCTGGAGGTGTTTTCCAGAAAGAAGCACCTGTATCACAAATTGAATTTATTCTTTCTGATGGAACATTTTTCTCCAAAGCAAATATTCTCATGCTTGAAGAAAGCTTGGCAAGCCAGTTTTTGGATGAATATGATGCTTTTGCACTTACCTCACTTAACGATACATCACTATCTATATCCACTTCCTTTCTAGATGGACCACCAATGAGTACTCAAGCTATGCCATTCCAAGTTGGTACTGAGTATAGCTTTGATATTCATTTAGAGGCACTGAATGTACCTAATACATTGACCCTCTCTGTGGAGAAGGAAAACCTTGGTTTAGTAGAAGTTAAACTCGTTAATACAGAAACGGACGAAGTTTCCTATATCTCTGACATGGGAATCATCACTTTAGATTTTGATTTTGAAGGTTCATCCTTCGTTTCTACATCTTTAAGAGAACCTACTTCTCCATTTGAGTATATAAGTATTGATTCAACAACTACTACTAAATACAAAGTATTCGTGTCACACCATGGTTTGTCTGCAGAAGATGAACTTGGAATACCAAATTTAGTAGAACTTCAACAAAACTATCCGAACCCGTTTAACCCAAGCACTTCTATTAACTTCGGAGTGCCAACTTCGGGTAAAGTTACTTTAGAAGTATTCGATGTTCTCGGTAGAAAAGTAGCTACGCTTATTAATGGCGAAAACCGAGTTGCCGGTCGACATACTGTAAACTTCGATGCCAAGAATCTAGCCTCAGGAATGTATATCTATCGCTTGCAGGCAGGGAGTTCTATACTTACTAAAAGATTGACTCTTATTAAGTAAACTGCCTTTATAAATTCAAAATGTAGAATGGAAAATTAAGAATTAGGTGACATCTCTAATTCTTAATTCTCAATTCATCCAATTACGAGAACTATCATATTGACGTTAAGTAAACAATTAAGACACCTCATTTGATATGGGGTTTTTGTTCTTTATGACGCGAGCGATTACTTGAGATAGGATTTTTAAACACTATTTCCCAATCAATTTGATACTGTATTCAGAGGTATGATGAATCCCAATGAAAAGATTCTGGGTTGTATTAGGTATTACTTTCCTACTTACTTATTAGAATAATTTTCTGTGAAATAATTTTTTCTTTAAATCTGATATTATAAACTATATTCACTTTTAAGAATCATTGCCTAAAGGGTGATTGAGTTTTCGGACAAGTTATTTTTATTACGGTTGCAAACAACGTATTTGTTAGTTTAGATTCGTTAACAGGGTTTGGTTTCTCTGAATAATTATGACCCGTAGCTTAGTTTTTACATCACATGAATTATAATTACACTGATAGTTATTGTGAAGAAAAGTCATTTTTTATTTTTTTTATTCTTTCTCAACCAATTCGGCTCAGAACTTCTCTTGGCTCAGCCATCTGAGCCAACTGGGTTTCCATTCATTGAAACGTATCAAAGAGGACAGTTTGCAGGTGCCAGGCAGACGTGGGGAATAACTCGGGCTGATGATGGAATGCTATATTTTGGTAATACGAGATATGGAATACAGGAATCGGATGGGCTTTCCTGGAGAAATATCGGAATGGAAAAAAATTCAGCTGCTTTGTCCTTTGCAAAACATGAGGATGGAACCATTTTTGTTGGTGGGCAGAATGATTTTGGCTACCTGAAACGTGATACATTATTGCGACGATCTTATACATCCTTGGCTTACCTCTTACCCGATTCCATTGCAAATATTAAAAATGTAGAATTTACTTTTTTGCAGGGTAATCAAGTCCATTTCATTTCACCCGATGTTTTGTACATATATTCTGATGGTGATATAAGCTGGAAAAGGAATACAACGCCCATTTATTCGGCTGCTCAATGGCATAATTCAATCGCCACTCTAGACTCTAATGGTAAAATTGTTCGAACTATAGAAGGAAGTGCATTTACTATACCTCCGCCAAATACAAAAGCAAAACCTATAAAGCTTTCGGCTTCTGAAAACCGATTGTTCATGTTGGACGAACATTTCGTTATTTGGGAATTGAACGAGTCAAATTCATGGCTGAGGCTACTAAATCTATCCAAAGATATTTCAGAATCTTCATTAATCATCAAAGACTTTTTGTGGTCGCAATCAGGTTATATACATTTTGCTACTTCAAATGGTTTGATAACCTATAATCAAGCAGGCGAGTACATTCACACTATTTATGATTCGGATGGGCTTTGCGACAATAATTTATCGAGACTTTACGAAGACGACGCCTTGAATATATGGGTAAGCAGTATGGTTGGTGTGAGCGTTTTAGAGTATGGACGTGCAATGCGAGAGTTTTTACCCTCATCCCATAACTTTCCAGAGTATTCGGCCACATTAAAGAATTTCAATGGCTCTCTCTATCTTGGTGGAAATAATGGGTTATTTGTATGGGATAGTGGGGAATTTCGTCAAATTTACGCTGATAAAGATGTGTATGCATTCGAATTAACGCCCAAGGGGTTGCTAATTGGCACCGATAAAGGCCTACAGTTGTTAGATAAAAATGGAAAATTTCATTCGCTATTTTCAAAAGGCCGAGTGGATTTGATTCTCTCCGACCGTGATAATCCAAATGTTGTTTACTATTCTCATAATGCTCATGCTCTTAGGAAAGTAATTCTTACATCCGAAACTCAATTTACGGATTCTAAATTGGTTGATTTTCAGGAAGGAGGCCACACCATTACTGAAGATATTAACGGAGATTTGTGGGTTGGAACGGGTAGAAATGGAGATTTACAGTTTGAGACAATTCAAGAGAATAACATAATAGTCTCTGTATCTCATGTTCATAAATTTACTACAGAGCATGGTCTTCCATCCAATGGGTTTAATTATACCATGTCGGTAGGTAATGATGTTGGGTTTATAACTTCTGATGGATTTTATAGACTTAATTCGGAGCGGGATTCCATTATTATTGACCATCGTTTTGATAATGTGTTTTTTGGGCAAGACCGTGCAGTTTGGCCAGTAGTTCAGGACAATAATGGGGGAATTTGGTTAGCATGGGCAGCGGCACATATCGGAAAAGCGGTATACAATTCTGAAAAGGATATTTTTGAATGGAATGATGGAGAATTTACTCGTACTGCACCTTACAGAGATATAGATTTCATTTACCCGACTGAGAAAAACCGTATTTATTTCCAAACCTTTGCTCAAAACCTCGCCTATTTCGATTCTTCTCTGTACAGACAACCTTTGCCTATAATAAATGCTCATATAAATTCGGTACTTATAAATTCTGATTCCTTGCTGTTGGAACCACGAGGTCTATCTCATTCGGTTTTGGAAACTCCTATTTCGTACCAGGATAATAAGATTCGGTTCAATTATGGAATGATTGCCTTTTTGCCTGAAGACCGACTTTTCTATCAAGTAAAATTAGAGGGTTTAGAGGATGATTGGTCGCCTACAACGAATGAAAGATATCGAGATTACACGAATTTGGATGAAGGAACCTATACATTTTGGGTTCGTGGATACACTTTGTATCCCGAAGATTCTCAACTAGCATCGTTCTCTTTTGTGGTGCTCCCACCCTGGTATCGAACATGGTGGGCATACATTTTATATGGAGTTTTTGGCATTGGTGGTATTATTGCTTTCGTGAAATGGCGGGAAAGCGGGTTGTTAGAACGCCAACAAGAATTGGAACAAGAGGTTTCAAATAGAACTGAAGAAATTCGCGCCCAAAACCAACAATTAGAAGCGCTGGATGAGATGAAAAGTCGGTTCTTTGCCAATATTTCTCATGAATTTAGAACTCCACTAACAATTAGCGATGGACTTGTAAATAAAATTATCACTAGTTCTGCTGATAATCCTCCAGCTATCAAACATGACTTATCAATTGTAAAGCGGAATATGTCTCGGCTTAATGTTATGGTGAACCAGATTATCGATCTTACAAAATCGGATCAGAATCATTTAACATTGAATAGGAATTATTACCAGGCGGATAACCTAGTCTCAATTTCGGTAGAATCATTTCGTTCCTTGGCAGAATATCACGGCCACAGATTTGAATTTTCTCCCAATGCCAACGACGTAATATTATACGTCGATCGCTCTAAGATTGAAATTATATTCAACAATCTAATTTCAAATGCCATTAAGTTTACCCCAGATGGCGGAGATATTCGAATTATGACTTCGGTAAGAAAGGGGAGTTTTGAATTGACTGTTCAGGATAATGGTAGTGGAATTCCGGAGGAAGAAATAGAGGTTATCTTTGAACGATTTCACAGAATCAAAAGAGATGATACCAATTATGTAGAAGGAATGGGTGTTGGGCTTGAACTCAGCCGTACCTTGGCTCGGTTGCATTCAGGTGATATTGTTGTTGATATGTCATATAAACAAGGAGCTTGTTTCAAATTATCCGTTCCAATAGTTGCAGTAAAAGAGGGTGAAATCACCCCAATTATGGATTCATTAGATGAAGATTTACTTTACTTGCAAGAGGAAACAGAGTCATCTCCAGCTACTGAAACCTTTGATGTGCTTATAGTGGAAGATAACCTAGATATGATGGAATACGTGAGTGGAGTTCTCAAAGAGTTGGGAACTATTAAAAAAGCACAAAACGGGAAAGAAGCCTTAGAGATACTCGAGCGATTCGCTCCTGATATCATCGTTACCGATTTAATGATGCCAGTAATGGGTGGGTTAGAACTAGTAGAACGATTGAAAAGCCACGAGCAATGGAAATCAATCCCTGTAATGGTGCTTACTGCAAAGGCTCTAGAAGAAGATAAATTGCATTTGCTCAGAATCGGAGTTGTGGATTATATAACCAAACCCTTTTTGCCAGAACAAATGATGTTGAAAGTAAAAAACTTGCTCAATTATTATTTAAAACGAAAAGCCATCCGAGTTAAGCTCAAGGTCGAAGATCTTCCAAAAGACAGCACACTCTCCGAAAAGACTGCGGCATATATTTCAAAAAATCTAAGTAACACCCACCTCTCGGTTGATATGCTCGCCAATCATTTTTCTCAAAGCAGAAGATCACTCTATCGTAACCTTCAATTAGAAACAGGTATGACTCCTGCAGAATTTATTCGTGAAGTACGCCTTACTTCTGCTAGAGCTTTAGTTGCAAATAATAGGAACCTCCGCCTTGAAGAACTAGCAATAGCTGTTGGCTACAAAAGCGCTAGTAGTTTCCGGAAAGTGTACGAAGAACGTTTTGGAAAACATCCGTTAGAGATGTAATCAGTTGTTGATTTTATTAAGCCACTAACAAATAACCAGATATCTATCCTCTTCTTATCCTCAATTTCTTCCAGGCATACGCGCCACCAGCTGCCGCAAGAAGCCCCAGCCCGCCATCGATTGGAGCTTGATCAGGAGCTGAAGGCAGCATCGATTGGGCTGAAACAACAGCGGTTAGTATTAATACGATTGTGAGTGTGATAAGGAATAATAGTGGATATTTCATAATTGGGATGAATTAAGAATTCAAAATTAAGAATTAGAGATGTCACCTAATTCTTAATTTTGAATTCTACATTTTGAATTGCCGAAGGATGTCTATTTTATTAAAGTTAATTTCTTTGTTATAATCGTATTTCCCGACTGGAAGCGATAGATATACACCCCAGAAGCTAAATGTCTTGCATCAAACTGAATATTGTAGCGACCAGCGGTCATCGATTCGTCATTAATCAAAGTGGCTACTTTTCTGCCTAGCAAATCAAACACTTCTAGCCGAACTTTACTTGTGGCTGGAACTCCAAATGCTATCGTCGTGCTTGGGTTGAAAGGATTCGGATAATTCTGTTCCAGCTCAATTTCCTGCGGAATGTTTGGAGTGATTTCACTTGACACTGGCTGTGATGGCTTGATTTTTAGTATAAACCTTGTTGAAGAAGCGACCTTCGATTTATTCTGACTTACAATACTAGCAATTGATGGTAGGGAAGTGTTCTCCAATGGAGTCGTTGTACTTTGCACCCCTTCGAGCTCACGCTTTGCCTTACTAGCATTCACCGTAAACACATAGGCTTCTTTTAGGTTAGAACTGGTTTCCGTTTCACTATCAAAGAGTTCTATTTCCCAATCTTCTGGAAAATTTACATCCTCTATGGCGAAGGAATGTGTTCCAACCTCTGTGGTGTTGAGTTCAAGTGGAACCTCAAAGAATTCCGTGATAAAAGGCAGACTATTGATGTCCAGTTTAGTGGTGTCATCAAGAACTGATGCTAAGCTCACATAATGTTCAGAAAGTGGAGCGAATTGAAAAGCATCGGAAGCATCGACCCCAAAGTTTCCGTCTTCCGAGAATTGAAACCACGCTTTGTTAGCCAGCCCCGAATCGCTTGTGACTTCCAGCGAGAAGTAGAACGGATCCGCTTGTTCCACTTGCTTGCCCAAAAAGCTTTTTACTGAATCTTGTTTAGCACTAGCTGGAATAACAATACTTGGATTAGCACCCGTTGTTTGAACAAAAAATCCATTAAAAGCTCCGATAACACCATCTGTTAAGCTGCCTAAGGTTCCGTTCCAAGCTTTCCATCCAGCCGAATTGTTGTCATAAACATATACTGAATTTGAGAGATTGGATTTCGTGAAATCATCCCAATCCACATCTTTTTTGAACGGATTTCCTAATAAGGCATATCCATTTACATGAGTATTAAGAAGAGAAGTTAAGGTTTGGTCTCCAACAGGTTCAAACCCCTCAATCTGGAAGGTTTTTGGAAATCCAGCATTGCCGGGCTCCGTATAATTATCATCGCTATAAACATAAACTAGAGAGCCAGATCCAACCCCTGGAGAATTAGCGATATCGGTTAATGCTGTCCAGTTAAAATTACCACTAGTTGCTGTAGACCATGTGTATACATTGGAACTGCCTGAAGTTGCTTTAGCACCCGTAAATCCTTGAGTCCAGATATTTCTTAGCAATGGTGCAATTGTAGAATCGACAACTGGTACAGAAAGCAATCTCCATCCTTCGGTTCCTGTAAGTGTCACTTGTACACTAGATTCATCCACAAAAGTTGTACTTGAGGCTATCCATCCATTATTAGCATCAAACTCAAAGTTCTGGAGAGTTCCATTCAATCCCGATATTTTGTCGACTACAGTTATTCCTGTTGCTTCATTCAATTGCCAGTAAGCAATCATGTCTTGATAATTTGATTGAATCGGTTTACTCATGTATTCATTAATTTGCTCCTGAGTTCTAGCCGTGTTCCAAATCCGTACCTCGTCAATTTTGCCAGCATAACTATAGCTTTCGTCATCATCACTATACCTTCCTATTCTAAGGTTATTTACAGGAGTATAATTTATAGTTCCTGTCCCATTTGTGGATGAAGCTACTTCAACCCCATTTATATAAATTCGCTTGGTATTTCCATCATAGGTTCCTGCCACATGTTGCCATTCATTTAAGTTGATACCTCCTCCACTTGATAGGTATTCAATAATTCCAGATTGTGTTTTCACAGCAAAGAAAAGCCCTCCATTGCCATCCATTGTTAAACCATATCCACTTTCTGTAATACCCGTATCATGGATGTTACCTATAATCTGGGCGAATGCTGTATTTTCAGTTGGGTTGATCCATGCTTCAAGGCTAAGTGTTGAACTAGTATTTATAACCGAGTTTATAGGAATAACAACTTCCTCGTCAGCACCCCCAAACTTCAAAGCCGAACCCGCTAATTTTTCTGGGATGCTTGATATAGTGTTTTCTGAAAATTTTAATACAGAACTTGTTAGATATTCTGTTTCATCCGTTCCATTGTATTCAAACACTGAAAAGTGGTATTCTTCACCAGTATCTAACCCTGTAATAGAAAAAGTTGAATCAATTGCATTGTATACCACAAAATTTCCACTTCCAATTTCAGTTCCTGACCCAAACACTGAACTAGATGTATAGATTTGCCCATCAACAGGTTGAGCATCTACTGCGCTTCCTTTTTTAGCGAGTATAATTCGTTTCCTTCCATTTCCTTTAGAAACACTTCCGCTTATGCTTGTGGTAGAAATTTCAGAGATAATGGGCAATGAGCTTATAATAGTCGGTTCAGAAATTACTCTTTCAATACTTGACTCATAAGTTCCGAACTCATTAGTGACCACCACTTTGTAATAGTACTCAGCGCTAAGATCGAGTCCGTTAAGTGGTACAGCTAGGGTTTTCTCTGCAGTCTCTCCAGTGAAATTTACTGTAGCTGTTGTTTCAGAAAGGTTTGAGTTATTTGAACCATGAGCGATATAATAAGAACCCGAAACCCCGAAGGTTGTGATTTCAGCATTCACAGTAAATGAGGAGTTATTGGTATCAGATGCATCTAAAAGAGATATAACCGATGAGTTCAAATTAGATTCATTATAATCATAAAAATCGGCTTCATTCGTTGCCGAGTTTGCATCTTCGCCTGTTCCAAAGCTAACATTGGAGGATAAGATCACACCCTGGTAATTAAAAATAGCACCACCGTATTCACTTCCATTGCTTGGCGTTGTTTCATTTCCGCCTACACCTCCTGTAACAGAATTAGCGGTGAAAGATGAATTCCTGATGACGACATTCCCAAATCTGTTGAAAACAGCCCCACCCATTCCGGCTCCGCCTCCACCTCGTGTATAATAAGTGTCATAGCTAATTCCATTACCTCCGCCAAAACCACCCATGCCTTGTATTCCTGAAACTGCAGCAGCATTGATAAAGCCATGTCCGCCACCGCCACCGCCAAAACCTCCGTCTCCACCAATGGTAGTAGCTCCATAAGTATTTACATATAATGCCCCTGCGCCACCGGCTCCAAAACCTCCATCTCCTGCAACATAAGCGTCCCCTAAACCTCCGGCCCCCGGCCCTCCATTTCCGCCTGGGGAAGTTGGAACCTCACCTCCAAGATATCCACTTGTTCCAGCTGTTGAACTATTACCATTTCCTGCAAAACCGCCCCCACCTCCGGAACCATTAGAAGCTCCGGCATTTCCTCCTTGGGCTTTGTTTTCAGAGAAATTAAGGCCTTCAAGAGTAACCGCACCATCATTAATAAAAAGAGCACCTCCCATTCCAGCAGCTCCACCCCCTGCACTATTTCCGTTACCACCTTTTCCTAATCCGTTTGCAATGGTAAAATCTTTCAGGGTTACATTAGGAGAAGCCGGTTCTTCAGCTGTAAACGGAGCCGTTCCTGCTCCTACAAAAAATGGACGGTATAGATCATTCCCACTCACCGTTAAATCTTCTTTCCCAGGTCCTAGAACTATCGTGTTATAGTTTATAGGAGGGAGGGCACTGGTAAGAGTAATAGTACCTTCCAGTAATCTCAAGTCAATGAGAGAAGTTGAGTCTGAAGCATGAGAATTTATTGCATTCATTACGTAACGTAAGGTTCCGTTTCTACCGGTCCCTGTGTCATTATCAGAAACGTTTGTAACCAAATACGCAATCTTGCCTTCGTGATCATCGAAGTTCAGGATATCGATATCTCCGGAAGCGGGGGAACTTGTAATGTACCGAGGATCGCTTCCCGCCGGATTGAATTCGTACACATCTACCGTATACACTGTTTCAGCAGTTAATCCGGTTACATCTACGCTGGTAGCAGACGAAGCTGAGATCACATAGTTTCCAGTTCCTGTGGTCGATCCACTGCCATAAATTGAATTCGCCGTATATACAATTCCATTGGTTGGAGCAACTGCTGCCGTTCCGTTTTCGCGCATCACAAACAGCCGATTTGTTCCGTTTCCTGCTGTAGCAGATACGGTTATTCCTTCTGCAACATAGTTTGAAAAGACTACAGAACTGGCTTGCTCGGTTGGGGTGATGAATGGCGTAAGAGTTATAGAATATTTATTAGCAAGATATTGTGAAATGAGTAGATTTTCGGAGTCTGACAAACCAGCATTATAAATCAATATCTCCGCAATATCGCCATCGAAATTATAGGCTGAGCTTCCATCTCTGCGAGCTCCCATTAGCAATTGACTCGCTACACTTGAGTGCGCATCTTGATTATTAATAGTGCTATTTCCATCAATTCTCAACATCGCTTGCGTTGATGTGGCTTTTGCATTAAAAATGTGGAAATTCCCATCGGTTGAATTCACAGGACTATCTACATACAAACCTGATTTTGGAATAAACCGGGTACCGACTCCTCCATCTGGGCGAGTATGAATTTCAAAATTCCCAACGGTACCACCCATCAGAAATCCTATATTTGAACTCGAACTTCGAGCCACCATAAATATTTCGTAGTCGCTGTTCAATATTCCTAATGAATCAGCAATCCCCATTTCCAAAAATTTAACGCCGGCATTCCCATCAAATCTCAGGAACGAAACACCGCTGTCTGTAATACGGCTTGGACGGTATTCACTGAGATTCTGATAGGCTGAAGTTACTTCTGCCGTCTGATTCGCCCAATTGCTTACAGGATCGCCGGAATTTGCAGTATATGTTGCTCCATCTCCTGCCACCCAAAATTGAAGCGATGGTAAGCTTACCCCTGCCTGGTTTACATAATACCCAGTAAATAAACTATCGATAGAGGATTCTGTAGTTCCGCCAATGTTGGTAGCCGTAACTTTATAATAATATTTTGTACCTGCTGTCAGCCCTGTTAGAGAAGTGCTCATAGCTTGGGCTGTTGATTGGCTTCCAACCGCTTGTACAGAAGTAGAAGAACTCAACGATTCAGAATTAGTACTGTAAGAAACTTGAAAAGTTGTTTGAAATCCATTCGGATTGATAAGAGAAGGAATCGTAACTGTATTATTTCCAAGAGTTGAGATTGTGGACAACTGTACCGTTGGAGGGGATACATTTTGAGTAGCCTGAGTAGCAGAATTCGGTGAGCTCAACATATACTGAGGATCTAACTCCATGTTGTTGTATTCATACACGTCGATTGTGTATTCTGAATTTGCGGACAATCCGGTGATGGCTACCGAATTCCCCGTGCCATCATATACGACATAATTATTATTCCCCAAATTAGAGCCGCTGCCAAAGTTGGCATTTGCTGAATATACTGTATTAGAAGTGGGGGCTGTTTTTACTGAACCGCTCAATCTTGCAACTATAATTCTACGTTCGCCATCTCCTTTTATAAAACCAACATCAAAGTTAGTGGCTCCAATATTAGTAAAATTCAAACTACTGGCTGTTGTTTCAGGAACCGAGGGAATAAACATGGAAATTGCATAGCGGTCAGACAAATATTGAGCTATTTCTTTGCGCTGTTCGAAGGGTAATAGCTGATTGAAGAACATTATTTCTGCAATTTGGCCATTAAATGTTTGGTAACTATTATCTCGACCTACCGTTGTCGTACCTCCATATAGAAAAAAGTATGCTCCATTTGTACTGATAAATTCTTCATCATTCATTCTCAGTTTAGTTTGAGTATTACTACCTAGAGCAAAATCTTCTTTATAATGTATAACCTGTCCATTTCCATCTGTATAATCACCACTGGAACCATATGAAATGTCATGAAATTGTATATCAATTCCGTAACCTCCCTCATTCAACCTTATTAATGATGAGCCCTGATCACTCATCATTATTTGAGTTGTATTAACCGACGATTTATAGACTATAAAAAAATCTTTATCCGAGGAAAAAATTCCCATTTCTGAAGCATCAAAGCTCAGACTAGTGGAATTGAAAATTAATGCAGGCTTGCCATTTATTCCTGTTGGTGTATATGAGGGAGTACGGGAGTAAGTACTGTTGCTCATATCATTATCATTTCCTGAGTAATCATACCAAGTTGAAACTTTATTTGCCCCGTCAACCTCTGCTATATCTGCCCGATACCAGCCAACTAAAGAACTGAGATTTAACGGAACCAAAGTTACTGTATTCGACTCGATTGCCCCCCGAATATTCGTTGCCCTTATTTTTGCGTAATAAGTTTGCCCGGTGGTAAGCCCGGTTACATCAACTGTATCAGCAACATTTACAATTCCGCTACCAATACTATGGGAAGCAGTAGTGCTATTCAGGTTTCCAGCATCCGTTCCATAAATTACCTCTATGGTAGTTTCATACCCGTTTGGATTTACCAAACCGGTTATTTGCCTTGAAGTTGATGTCCCCGTTCCAAAGGTGGCTTCTGTAATTGTTGGGAAGGGTACTACCGTTGTGCTATTGGAACCCACTGCTGGACTGGTTGTTAGGTAGGAAGTCAGTCCGTCATATCCACTGTATTCATATACCGCAAAATGATACGTTGTGGTGTTGCTTAGCCCGGTAAGAGTTACTGAATTTCCCGTTCCGTTATAAATTACATAATTGCCTGAGCCAAGATCTTGGCCACTTTCAAATACAGAGCTTGCTGAATAAGTCTGTCCATTTGTAGGGCCTGCTGATACGGCCGAGCCTTCTCTTGCCACAACTATTCTTTTATTCCCGTTTCCTGGTGTGAATGAAACAGTCATTTCATTTAGTCCTACACTCGAAAATTGAATATTACTCGCTGGTGTACCTGGGAATGTGATATCTGATGCTGTGGCAGGATTCGAATCAAGATATTTGGGAGAACCATCATAATAAGTGAATTCGAACACTGCCAAATAGTAAACCGTACTTGCTTCAAGATTGGTCATTGAATAACCAGTACCATTATTACCTGAATGGATTACATAATTGCCAGTTCCAATCTGCGAGCCACTTCCAAAATTAGTATTTCCTGTATACTCTACACCATCTGTTGGCCCCCAATTTACAGCCCCACCTTGGCGAGCAACTATTAGTCGACTACCCCCACTTCCCGGGGTTAAACTGCCGGAAAATGAATTTGCTGTTCTCTCCGTAATTTGGAGGTTACTAGTTTGCGTAAGATTTAAAGTTGCCTGGCTTGCTGTAGATGCTGCTGAATATTGAGGAACACCATTGATTAAATAATATTCATAGACCGCAAAATGATAGGTCTCATCAAATTCCATATTGGTCATTGGATTTGTAGTGCCAGCAGTTCCTGCATACATTACATAGTTTCCGCTTCCAATTTGATTCCCTAATCCAAAGGCTAAGTTACCTGTGTAAGACACTCCGCTTACAGGGGCTGCGTTTACTGCACTTCCTTTACGAGCGAGTATCAACCTATGAGTTCCTCCTCCCTTAGTTAGATTTAGATTCATCGAGTTTTGTGTAACCGATGAGAAATTCAGGTTACTGGCAGGTGTTCCCGGCGCAGCATAGGCTGTAAAAGGGGTAGAATATTTATCTCTTAGATACTCTGTTACCTGCATGCTTTCTTGGGAAGTCAACTTTCGATTGTAAATAATTACCTCGGCAATGTCACCGTCTAACCGATATTCTCCTGTAGCCCGGCTACCCAAAATGATTTTAGAATCTACACTAGTAGTGGCATCAGTAGCTACAGTTGAGTACACACCATCAAAACCCAAAGTTGCTTCTGTTGTGGTACCTATAGCATTAACTACATGAAAACTACCGTTATTAACTCCGTTAGGATTGTCTATGAATATCCCTGATCTGGCGGTATATCTACCTCCGTTATTATATATTTGAATCTCATGGTAATTTACACCACCAGCAATTAAGAACTGTACAGCTGATGAAGAGCTCTTGGCTGCAATAAATATTTCATAATCAGAACTGGAGAAACCCATCTCTGATGGTTTTGGCAAATCCATAGAGGTTGGGGAGGTTGGATTAAACCGGATCATAGAAATGCCATTTTCCACGATATATGAAGGTCGTTGGGCTGGGTTATCTTGAAAAGCTTGGTAACCATTTCCACTCTGGTCTGCCCAAGTAGCTAATGTTTGCCCTGAGGTTGTGGTAGATGTTCCTGCATCTGCTTTAAGATGGAGCCGCAATCCAGAACTAGGAAGTTGTGCCAGCACTGAAGTTGATAATGCTAGAAGTAGTAATAAAAGGGGAAAAGAAACACAGAGCTTTTTCATAGTACCCGATGGATTTATGTTGGGAGATAATTCTAAAAGAAATTATCTAAACCCATCTACGCAGACGTGCCAACTTTCTATGCAAACGTGCCAAATATTGGTTTTTAATGCTATAAAAGCATTTTACGCTCAAACTCAGGGGATGAATTTCGCTTCTAGAAATTTACTGATGTTAGCTGTCGTGCAGAACATTCTGGCTAGTAGTACATCAAATTATCCTTTGATTTAAAGCCTTCGGGATTAAATGATTTGCGCCCGGTAGAGGTTGACTCAATTGCCCAATGCCTACTTCATCAATTCTGACGGGCTTATCCCAAACTCTTTTTTGAAGCTCGTTGAAAAGTAATTGGCATCGGCATATCCAACAGCACGAGCTGCTTCATGTACAGTAAAGCCCTTTTCTTTCAACAATACTTTTGCTTCGTTAAGGCGAGTCTTTTTTATAAATTCGTTAACCGAAACCTCACTCACCTTTTTCCATTCTGAATATAGTTTAGACCGGCTAATATATAGAGCATCAGCAAGTTGCCCCACATTTAAAGATGGATTAGCCAACTGTCGGAATATGAGTTCTCTAACTTGTTGTAAAAGTTCTGGCTCTTTATCCTTAGTTACTGAATTTGTAAATCCACTATGAAGTATCTTTTCGCGTCTAAGAATAGCTACTATTTGGGCTAGGAGCATGGAACTCCGAATAGGTTTAGAAAGATAAACATCGGCTCCTGTAGACAAGCCCGTTTTCACATCTTGTTCATCATTTTTAGCAGATAAGAAAATAACTGGAAGATGTTGATACTGCTTTTTAGATCGTAATGAGTTAACAAATTCAAGACCATTCATTTCAGGCATCATGATATCAGAAATTATTAAATCGGGCATTTCTTTCTTAAGTATTTTCAATGCCTCTTTACCATTCTTTGCCGTTAAAACCTCATACTGCCCTTCCAATATTGATTGCAAATAGCTTCTAAAATCGTAATTGTCTTCTACTACTAGAACCCGATGTTCATGCGAAAAATTCTGCAATTTTGGCAACGCCGATTCTTCCTCAACTTGTGCTATAGCAATTTTTTCGTCATTTAAAAGTGGTTCATGAAGTAGAGTATGTTTTGATTCAACATGTTGATGTCCTTTTTTCAAGGTAAGTACAAACTCAGCTCCTTTTCCTGTGTTGGAACTGATAGTGATGGATCCTCCCATTTCTTCCATTAATCCCTTTACCAGAAATAAGCCAATTCCAGTTCCTTCAGCCGCTTTATCCCCTTTCTCTTGATATAGATAATTGAAAATTTTATGATGATTTTCTGGAGCTATTCCTTTCCCTTCATCTTGAATTTTTACTTCAATCTCATTCTCATAATCCACAAATGAAATCTTTATGATACTTTTAGCTGGGGAAAATTTAATCGCATTACTCATCAAATTAATAATAATACGCTCCCAAGCTTCCTTATCTACATATATAAGTTCGTCCAACTCAGTGTTTGAAATCTCTACTGATATTTCTTCCTGCTCTAACTTAGATTGAAATTGACCAATTATCTGGCGTGTAAGTTGAAATAAGCTTACAGGATAAATTTTCAGCTTTACAGCATCAGCATTTAATTTTGATACATCCAGAATTTGATCAACTAAGTTTTTTAGCCGGTAACTATTGCGTTGAATAAGTGGCAGTTTACTTGAGCTAGAATTTAAAGTTCCAGACTTTGATTCCTCTACTAAATCATCAATTGGACTTATTATGAGAGAAAGAGGGGTCTTTAATTCGTGTGTAATCCCAGTAAAAAAGCGCGTTTTTAATTCGGCAGCCTCTTTAAGTTCATGCGTCTTCTCATCCACCAATTTAGCAAGGTTTTTTTGCCTTAACTCTAACGTTCTAACTCTGTAGATATATCCTAGATATAGAAAGCTTATCCCCAAAAAGCTTACCAACGTTTTAAACCACAAAGTTTCATAAAAAAAGAAAGGTGTTTTAATAGTTAATACTGTTTCAATGGGTTTACTCCCAATTCGAGCAGAAGAAATTTTAAAAGCGTGAATACCTGGTGGTATATTTGTAAATACTGCCTGTCTAGTTTGTTTAGCATTTTGCCATGTTACATTAATACCTTCCAAAATATATTTAAAACTAACTCTGTCTTGTTCTGCAAAGTTGGGCCCTGAAAAATTAATCCTAATATTCCTCTCATTTTCAGGAAGTGTAATAATAGATTCTCCTTCAATAGTTATTGTATGATTGGATAGCTCTATCGATTCAATAATGGGTTTTGGCGAATCAAGGTTCTTACTTTTGGCAAACATTATAGGATCAATAATTGAAATACCTTTTTGAGTTGGAAACCAGAGCTTTTTGTCGGCAGTTAAAATTCCTGCAGAATAGACTCCTCCATTTGCCTCCCTATTTACCATTCCATCAGCTTCCGTGAAGCTGAGAGTTTGTAACTGATTGTTAGTCCCGTTGGCATAATCATTTAGGTTTTTTTTGGAAACACGAAAAATTCCATTATTCCCGCTTATCCAGAAATAACCTAGTTCATCATCTATCATTCTATGAAGTGAGTTCTGGGGAAGACCATCACGAATAGTGATATGGCTAGATGATGTAACTTCTCCTTTTCGATTAAGCACAATGCGACTTAACCCAACATTTTCAGTAACTACCCAAAGGCTATCATCAGATTGGAGATAAATATCCCTAATGGCATTGCTTGATAAAACGCCATTATTAGTTGAATAATGGGTATAGTCCAAGCTAGATATTTTAGTAATACCTCTCCCACTAGTTCCCACAAAAAGCTCGCCTTTACTGTTCTCTCGAATTACTTGAACACCTTCAAGTTCTTCTGGTTTTTCTGAATCAAAGAGCTTCAATTCTTCATTTTCAAGAATAGCCATAGAATTAAAACTGCCTATTAAAAGCTCATTCTCTTTTCGGTGCATCACTTCTGGAGCATATAGTCCTCCACCATTTAAGTCACTACTCGTATCTACTATGTTCCAATCTTCACCATTAAACTTCCACAGGCCTTCAAAGTTTAATCCCGCATAAATACTACCGTTAGCATCTTCGAACACGAACTTGCATAAATTATTTGGAAGGTTACTATTCGAAGATGTCCAATTAGTGTTTTGGTTTGGCTGCAGACGAAAAATCCCAGTTGTAAAACTGCACGCCCAAATAGCTTTCTCTTGGTCCTCAATGATTGAATAGATATTTATAAAATCAGGTATTTGTTTAGTACCGATATTTTTAAAGTAGCTTCTACGTATTTGATATAAACCACTGACATCAGAACCAATCCATAACGAACCTTCATTATCCACTATTACAGATTTTACGATAAGGTCATCCAATACAAGTTGGTTATTGATAATAACACTTTCTTCTCCAATGAAAATTTGTTCCCCTTGCATGCCTTTTATGTAGATACTTAAATCGAGTTCTTTGGACTTAAAAGGAATATTCAGCTTTTTATATGGTTGATCGTCATCTCCCAATAGATAAAATCCTGAATCAGTAGTTAATATATGTTTGCCACCTTGTTGGCTAGTTGTAGAAGAAAGTATAATTTCACTAGGTTTTTTTTCTATAGTCTCTTCAATTTCACCCGTATTTATATTAAACAGAAAAGCGCCACTAGTACCAATTATCCATAGCTTATTCTCACTAATGCGATTAATATCACGAACATTTTCGGAAGGGATTGTAAAATGTTCTTTAGCCAATAACTGACTAGCCATATTGTCTTCAACTACAAACAAACCATCGTCGGTTAAAACGAAAAGATCGGTTTCTAAACCAGGATAAAGTACATTTACTATTGATTCTGATATAGAGAAATCAATGTGTTTAAAAGTGGAATCTATAGGTGAATAATAAGCGATGCCTTTTGTACCTCCAACCCAAATACGTCCATCACTATTCTGGATTATTCTAGTTATTTCACCAGGGAGTTCTGCAATAGTATAAGTTCTAAATTTAGATCCCTTTTTTGAAGTGATTGTACCACCTTCATTAAATAACCAAAGGGTGCTATCCGAGGCTTCCAGCATTCCCGCTAGCCTATTGGTTAACATACCGTTAGCGTTACCTGTATTATAAACCTCAAAATTGTATCCATCAAACCGGACAAGCCCATCATAGGTAGAAGCGTACAAGTAACCTTCCGCGTCTTGGAGTATTCCGTTTACAGTATTCACAGGCAATCCATCTTCAATATCATAATGCCGAATGAGGTATTCGGTTTGCTGAGCAAATGAAGAACCCGTCCAAGACATTAGCAATGTTGTAATTATAAAAAATGTCTTCAAATGTTCTTATATGTAGCTATTGGAGGATTTGACAATCAATTTTAAAACCGATTTTAAAGATTTGTTGGACGTATTCAAAGATAAAAAACTCTAATCTTCTGCTACAGGTTCAAACTCAACACCCACTTTAAATTCTCCCGTCATGAAGGTCCGATTTATTCTACTATTTGTATGTTGTGCATTCTTTCCCATTGGTTTAAAAGCACAAACCGTACCAACTTTTACTAAAAACACAGTGGATGGCAGTTTCGATACTCCTGAGACTGCGTACCCCGCCGATCTTGACGGTGATGGAGATTTAGACATCATTGTAACCTCTCTTTATGGTGGAGCCACCTACTCTGGAGGAATATCTTGGTATAAAAGTAGTGGAGGAATGAATCCAACATTCACGAAAATTAGTATTGACGATACCACCAAGTATCCTAGAGATGTTGAGGTTATAGACCTTGATAATGATGGAGATTTAGATATTATTTCAGCTAATAGCATTGATGGAAGTTCTACTGTAGATAATATTTTTTGGTACGAAAATAACGGTGGTGCCACCCAAACTTTTACCCGTTCAACTGTAGGGATGGTATTAGGTACAGCTGCGAATGTTGAAATTGCTGACTTAGATGGGGATGATGACTTGGATATTATAATTACTGATAGTGGAACATCGGGAAGTGCCGGGCTTGGTTATGAATCGGTAATGTGGTTTGAGAGTGATGGCGCTGCTAATCCTTCTTTTACAAAAAAAACCATCGACAATAATTTTAGACGAGCTGAGGCTCTAAAAATTGGTGATCTAGATGGCGATGGTGATTTGGATATTGTTGTTGGTTCGGCCGACCAAGATGATATTGCTTGGTATGAAAATAATGGTGCTGAAAACCCATCTTTTACGAAAAACTTTGTTGATGAAAATGCACTAGGAGTGGAACAAATTGACCTCGCCGATATCGACGCTGACGGGGATTTGGATGTCGTTTGGTCTGATAAAGTCAGTGATTATATAGCATGGCACCGTAATAACGGTGCAGCAAACCCTTCATTTTTTGAAGTTCGAATTGTGAGTGGGTACGATAATGCCAGCGTAGTTGAAGTAGCTGATTTAGACCTTGATGGTGACCTTGATGTGCTTTCTGGTTCATTGCTCGAAGATGAAGTTATTTGGTTCGAGAGCGACGGTTTAGCTAGCCCTTCATTTACTAAGCATATTATTGATAGTTCTATAGATCAACCGGAAAAATTTATAGTTGCTGATATTGATGGAGACGGTTCTCCAGATATTGTTGGAGCAGGTTTTAGAGCTGACGATATAGTTTGGTATGAAAATGACTTGGTTACTGTAAATTCTCGTTCTATTTCATTCGATGGAAGTGATGATTATATGACGGTAACTCACGCTGCAGTGTTTAATAATCTTACCACTGTAACTCTAGAAGCTTGGGTCTATTTTAATTCTAGCGGGCGAAACGGAATTATTGAAAAGCACGAAAGCCCTTCATCCGGTTGGTGGGTTGATTTTAATAATGATTTATCTGCTGTGATTGTAACTGCAGGCGGAAGTCTTAGTGTAAGTTCAAACATCAATCCAGAACTCAATACTTGGCATCATGTTGCAGTAGCATATAATGGAACCAATATAGCCATTTACTTAGATGGAGAGGATGTATCGAGTGCGAATACCGGTACGGGAAGTGGGGCTATTCTCAACAATACAAGAGCTATTCGAATTGGAGATTTGAATTGGACGTCATCTAACCTTGAGGGTAAAATGGATGAAATTCGCATCTGGGATGATGTTCGTACTCAGGATGAAATTAGAGTAAATATGTTTCAATCTTTGAATGGAGACGAAGCTAATCTTATTGGTTACTGGCCATTGGATGAAGTGAATTCTGTATTGGCTTATGATAAAACCTCGAACAATAATAATGCAACGCTTATAAGCGGTGCACTCCGAAGTACTGACGAAAAGCCTTTTGGCACTATCATTACAGGCAACGAAGGCTGGCGTTTGATGACTTTACCTGTTTCTGGCGTTTCTTATGGGGAAATATTAGATACTCTTTGGACCCAAGGTTTTACTGGAGCCGATTCTCCAACTAGCGAAAATTCAAATGTACTAGTTTGGGACGAAAGCACAAGAGCTTTCACTTCTATTTCAAATGCTACCGATGTGCCTGCTATTGGATCTGGCTTTATTACCTATGTATATGATGACAATAATTATGATGGCACGAGTGACGGATTCCCCAAAATGATTAAAACAGATAGTACTCAGCGCACCGGAACCGTTGCTCCTACACTATCATTTACAAGTACCGAAGTATTAGCTAATGACGGCTGGAATCTTGTGGGAAATCCATATGGTGCCACTATTGATTGGGACATCTCAAATGGAATGACTGCCACTAATTTGGACGATTCGTTTTATGTTTGGAGTGATTCAGCCAGCGGCGGATCTGGAGCTTATTTATCATGGAACGGGACAACTGGAACTTTTGGTAATGGCGAAATTGCTCCTTGGCAAGGGTTTTGGGTAAAAGCTAATGCCACCTCTCCAACACTATCACTCAATAACGAAGCCCGAAGTGCCGGAGGAATTCTTCGCAAACAAGCGCCCGTTTCTCAACTTGGTTTTGCTTTGAAAGGAGAATCGCTTTCCTCTCAAACCATACTGATGTTTAGTAATAATGCTTCTTTGGAAAAAGACGCATTAGATGCCTACAAACTTCAATCTCTCAATGCGGAGTATTTGAATTTATTCACTAGACTTACTAATGGTTCAGGCTTAGATATAAACGCACTTCCTGCTTCTTTAGAAGAATCTTATTCTGTTGAATTAGACATTGATGGTAGTTCTTTAGCGGGCTCATATGAACTTTCATGGAATCCATCTAATCTACCTAATGGAATGACTTTAACGTTGGTAGATTCAGAGAACGGTACGGAAATCGACCTTAGCAAAGCATCATCATTTAGCTTCGAAATGGAAAGCGAAGCCAGTGCAAAAGCGGTACAGACGCAAGATGTTACGTCTCCACAGCATGGGGTAATCTCCCCAACAGTAATGAAAGCTAAATCTACAGAATCTAGATTTACTATACAGATTAACTCAAAAACTTCTGTAGGTAACGAGCAAGTATCTAGCCTTCCACAAACCGTAGAACTTCAGCAAAATTATCCGAATCCGTTTAACCCAACAACGAGTATCGCATTTGGATTGCCAGAAAGTGGCACAGTTCGCTTAGAAGTGTTCGATGTATTAGGAAGAAAAGTATCCACGCTGCTTAATGGCGAAAATAAAATAGCTGGTCGACACTCAGTAACTTTTGATGCCAAAAACCTTTCATCAGGCATGTACATCTATCGTTTACAGTCAGGGAATACGGTTATTACCAAGAAATTAACCCTTATTAAGTAATTCAAAATGAAAAATTAAGAATTAAAAATTGGGAGCTGTTTAGCTACGCAGAGCCCAATTCTTAATTTTGAATTCTTAACTCTCAATTCATCCAATTATGAAATCTCTATTACTTACCGTTCTGGTTCTCACAATAATTCTAATATCTGTAACCGTTGCTTTTGCCCAACCACCAGGACTTCCATCAACTCCAGATCAGGCCCCTATTGATGGAGGACTTGGGCTACTTGCAGTTGCCGGTGGCGCTTATGCTTGGAAGATGCTCCGGAGAAATGGGAATGAGATAAGACATAAGTAGTAAAATATAAACTGGTGTTCATTGTCTAAAAGAAAGCATACCTCTCGCCTACACGGATGACGAAAACTTAAAAGAATATTTGGGTTTAAGATTTTCAACCTAAATCCAAAAGCGGAAGGAATAGTATTTCTACTTCGTCAGTTTAGATGGGGGATATCCAAACTCTTTTTTGAAGCTAGTAGAGAAATAATTTGGGTTAGAGTACCCAACTGCCTTTGCTGCTTCTTGAATAGTGAAGTCATGTTCTTTAATAAGAGTTTTGCCTTCTTTTAATCGCAGTTCTTTAATATAATCATTAATACTAATCTCACTCACTTTCTTCCACTCATAATAAAGCTTTGCACGGCTGATATATAAAGAATCTGCCAACATACTTGCTGTTAAAGATGTACTTGCCAATTGTCTGTACACAATCTCTTTAACTTTAACTTTGAGTTCAGGCTCATTTGAATCTTGGTGCGACTCTGCCTCAGCATGAAGAATACGTTCACGTCGAAGAACTGCTTCAATCTGAGTAAGCAATAAATTACTGCGGATTGGTTTGGTGAGGTAGATATCAGCCCCTGTTGAAAGCCCCTCTTCAATATCAATTTCCATATTCTTTGCTGACAAGAAAATAACCGGTAAATGTTTGAAGGATGCTTTCTTTCGTATTTCATTTACAAACTCCAATCCGTTCATTTCCGGCATCATTACATCTGATATAATTAGATTGGGTGTTTCTTTCTCTAAAACACCAAGCGCTTTTTTTCCATTCTGGGCAGTAATCACTGAATATCTAACCCCTAGAATAGACTTTAAATAACTACGAAAGTCTCTATTGTCTTCAACAATTAGAATTTGTTCAGAAAAAATACTTTCTGAAACTCCTACCTCTGCTTTACCCTCATTTATAAAGGACTTCGTGTTTTTGTTATCACCTACCAAAGGTTCATGTTTTACACTATGTACTGCAGCAAAATGCGAATGTCCTTTTTTGAGAGTAATCACAAACTCGGTTCCTGACCCTTTATCAGAATACAGCACAATACTCCCACCCATTTCTTCAACTAAACCTTTTACCAAAAATAAGCCAATACCGGTACCCTCGGCAGCTTTATGTCCATCCATTTGGTAAAGATATTCAAATACTTTTTGATGATATGCAGGAGGAATTCCCACTCCGTTATCTTTTATTTGAAACTGAACCTGAACACCATTATCTCTAAGTGTAAGCGATATAATCCCCCCCTCAGGTGAGAATTTAATCGCATTATTCATCAAGTTAATAACTATACGTTCCCAAGCTTCAACATCTATATATAGATACTCGTCAATTTCATTAAAATCGATATCCAGAGTTATTTGCTCTTGTTCTAGTTTAGACTGAAACTGTCCCACTACTTGTTTCGTTAGTTCAGGTAGGTTTACAGGCCGAAGACTTAGCTTTATGGCGTCGGCATTGAGTTTTGATACTTCCAGAATCTGATCTATAAGATGCTGTAATCGGTATCCATTACGTTTCATTAACTCAATACGGCTTTGAAGTAAATTAGGAGCCATTAGATATGGCTGATCTGCCATATCTTCCAACGGCCCAACGATTAATGAAAGCGGTGTTTTCAATTCATGAGTAATACCGGTGAAAAAGCGTGTTTTTTGTTCGGCGGCTTCGTATAACTCTTTTGTTTGTTCTTTAACACGATGCTGTAATTTTTGCTCACTTTGCTGAAGACTTCTAACTCTTAGTTTGATTAAACCTGCAATCAACCCTAATAAGCTTATAAAAAGCAGTGCTGCAAACCAGCTGGTTTCATAAAAAAAGTACGGCACTGAAATTAATACAGAAGTTTCTTCAGGTACCTCTCCCAAAAACTCAGTGCGAACAGCCAGCGTGTAATCTCCGGCGGGAATTCCTGTAAATACGGCTTGCCTAGATTTGTTAGCTGTTTGCCAAGTACTATTCACACCCTCTAGTTTATAGAAAAAGTTAACCCGATCTTGATTTGCAAAATTTGGGGCTGTAAAATTCACCCGCACATCTCTTTTTCCAATGGGAAGCGTAACTGAACTCTTCTGAGAGATTGATACTTCAGCCTCTTCCAACACCATAGATTCAAAAATAGGCCGCGGGTTGTTTATATTTTGTTGTTCTACAAAATCGGTGGGATCAACAATAGTAATTCCACGCTGATTAGGAAACCAGATTTTTCCATCTGATGCTAAAACACCTGAAGATTGCACTCCTCCATTTGCCTCACGATTAATCATTCCATCATTCTCATTAAAGCTAAGAAGAGGGAGTGTAGCAATATTACCATCAGCAAATTCATTCAACCCTTTTTGGGAGATACGCATAATCCCGCCATTAGAACTAACCCAGAGGTAACCATACAAATCTTCAATAATCCTGTGAAGAGAGTTATGAATCAATCCTTCGTTTGTAGTAATACTAGTCGAAGAAAGAACCTGACCTTTTTTATTCAGTATCAATCGGTTCAGCCCTAAATTTTCGGTAGCAATCCAAAGGGTATCATCTGATTGAATAAAAATATCTCTGATAATATCGCTACTCAAAATTCCATCTTCAGTAGAGTAATTGGTATAAGAATCTTCACCGATTCGAGTTACGCCATGCGCGGATGTTCCCACATAAATAACTCCTTGTGAATTCTCGGCAAAAACCTGAACACCATTTAACTCTAAAGGGTCAGATGCGTCGAAATAGTCGAGTGTTCCCTTAACTTGCACTAACAGTGAACTATGAGTTCCAATCAAAAGCCTTTCTCCCACACGGTGCATAGCCTCCGCAGTTGATTGTGTGCGTTTAAGCAATGGATTAAATTCCGTAACTGGTATCCATTTTTGGTTATCAAACTTCCAAATCCCATCATTGTTTGTTAATCCAGCATAGATGGCTCCATCTGTATCTTCATAAACAAATTTACACAAATTACCGCTGAGCGAACTATTCGATGAATTCCAGTGTGTAAGTTCAGATCCTGAGATTCTAACAATTCCCTCGGAAAGCCCACACGCCCAGATAGCTCCATTTCTGTCTTCTATAATTGAGTAAATGTTTGTGATGCCTGGAAATTCTGAAGCTGTAAGGTTTACAAAACTACTTTTCCTTATTTGGTACAGTCCGTCTGTTTCTGATCCTACCCAAATAGACCCCTCTCTATCTAAGAAGCCAAACTTTAGTGATGGTGCTCGAAGAACCGTTTTGCCATCTATGACAACTTCATCATCGCCAATATAGATTTCTTCGCCATTTTTACCATTGTACACCAGATTTGTACGAAGAATCTGTGAATCCACCTCAATAGAGAGTTCTTCTAAGCTAAGAGTTTTTGAGTTAAGTAGGTAAAACCCTGTGGAAGCGGAAAGTAGATACTCATTATTTGTTTTGGGAGTCATATTCCAAAAAGCGATAATCTTATCGTGAGGAACATCAACCTTCCTCAAATTCTTGGTAACCAAGTTATAGTTATAAATATTTTCTACTCCAACCAGCCAAACACTTTCTTCTTCAAATTGTTTAATCTGTGTGAAATATAAGGAATCAAGTTCGGGGTAATCGTTCATAGGCATCAATACCGATGCTGTATTATTCTTCCAGGAAACCAGCCCAAATTTATTTAATATGTGCACGCTACCAGTTAACCCTTCCCCAACAAGATCTACTTCGTCTTTAAAAAGTGGGTCTTCTAATTTCTTAAAAGACGAAACCTCTGTATCGTAAAAGGCCAAGCCTTCTTTTCCCGCAACCCAAATCCGTCCATCTGTTCCTTCAATAATTCGATTAGCGAAACCTGCGACTTCAGAAGTACGGTACGTCTTAAAAGTATCTTCCGTTTTTAAGGTAACCACCCCTCCTTCGTTATATAGCCAGATATCATTTTCTTGGGATTTAAGTAAACCTAAAAATCGATTGGTTCCCAACCCCTTTGTATTCCCAGAATTATACACCTTAAAGGTATAACCATCGTACTGTACCAATCCATCATATGTAGAGATATATAGATAGCCATCATCGTCTTGTACCATCCCATTTATAGAGTTCACAGGTAGCCCGTCTTCAATGGTATAATGGCGAATCAGATATTCCTGCTTCAACTCATCGCTTTGCCATAATTGAGGGACAAAAAAAAGTAACATCCCAAGAAGAAATTGAAAAAGCATAAAAAACGATAGACGATTTTAGAAATTATTTAGATGATTTGAGAGAATGTTTAGACGTATTCAGAGATAGAATAAGGTACCCTTAACACAAAACATTTTCTAATTAATATATTCGCCATGAATAAATATTACTTGCTTTATTTTCTGTTTACCACACTTTTCGGTAGTTCTTTATTTGCACAGACCACTCGTTATGTCTCTTTAGATGGAGATGACGCCAATAATGGCACAACGTGGGCTACTTCCCTTAATGACCTACAAACTGCTATTAATGCTAGTAGCGATGGGGATTTTATCTTTGTAGAAAAAGGTAAGTATCTCCTAACTACTTCAATCCTCATGAAAGAAGGGGTAAAGATTTACGGCAGTTTTGCTGGAACCGAGACTTCGCTTTCTCAACGTAATTTGAGCGATTTTGCAAACGACTCTTCTAAAGCAACCATTCTTAAAAGCAATGGTGCGCAACGAGTAATTTATAATGGTTTTAATGAAAGCACCATAATGACCGTAGCCTCTGTTCTTGATGGTTTTGTAATAACTGGTGGACGGGATTCTGATCAAGGCGCTGGGATTTACAATAGTTACGCTTCGCCGATGCTTCGCAACCTTATTATTAGTGGGAATACTGTATTTGGTCGTAGCGGTTACCCTGCACCTAATGGTACAGGTGGAGGATTACACAACTCTAACTCTTCTCCTACACTTATTAATGTAACTATTAGTGGTAATACAGTAACTGGTGGTTCCGTCAGTGCTGGAGCTGGAAGCGCCGGAGGAGGTCAAGGCGGAGGAATATTTAACTGGAACTCTTCTCCTAAACTTATTAATGTTTTTATAAGTGGAAATACATCAAATGGCGGTTGGGGTAAATATAAAGGTGGGTTGGCTTGGGGCGGTGGCATTTATAACAGCAGCTCTTCTCCAATACTTATTAACGTAACCATTGTTGGTAATAATGCACATGGTACTGGTGGCAATGGTGGTTATGGACCAGGGATGACTAACCATGAAGGTTCAGCTCCCAAGATATATAATACCATATTATTCGGCATTGATGGCACCGCTGACATAGACGCGCAGCATAGCTATATTGAAGGGCTGAGTGATACTACTAATGGCAATGTTAATGCTACAAATTATGAAATAACTGATATTTATACCGACCATGTAAATGGTGACTATAGTTTAAATAATACAGCTCCCGTGGTTAATACAGGAAGCAATACTTTATACACCAATGCTGGTGGAAATCTATCTACCGACAAAGATGCGATGAAAAATGCAAGGGTGTACTCTGGAACACCTTCTGTAGATAATATTGACATGGGAGCTTCTGAACTACAAAGAGAAGCACAGACAGCACCGTCGGTAAACTTAAAAATTTCTGGTTCTTATAGAACAGGGCAAGTTTTGACGGCATCGTATGAGTATTCAGATGTGGAAAATGACATCGAAAGTGGCACTAGCTATCAGTGGTACGTTGCAAATGATGCTTCTGGAAATGGCAAAACAGCTATCAGCGGAGCTACAAGTATAACCTATACTATAGCTGAAGTAGATTTAAACAAATACATTTCATTTGAGGTAATTCCTGATGATGGATTTTCTGATGTGTTAGAAGACCCAACAAAGAGTGATTGGATTAAGATTAACGCTCCAATTGCAATGGACGCAAATAATACTCTTTATGTAAACAAAAATATCAGTGGTGGCAATGTATCAGGCAACAGCTGGAGCAATGCTATGCCAAGTTTAGCCGAAGCTGTTGAGTGGGCGCATCAAAATAGAAATGAGAGTTTATGGGATGCAAGTACTCCGTTACAAATATGGGTAGCTAAGGGTATTTATACTCCAGCCTACAGCCCAATAGACGGCTCAAATTATACCGATGGAGGTCGTGATAATACATTTCTACTAGTTAAAAATGTAAAACTGCATGGCGGATTTTCTGGTAACGAAGCCAACTTGAGCGACCGAGGAACAGGCGGAACTCCAACTATATTAAGTGGAGATATTGGAACCGCTGCCGATAGTACAGATAACGCTTACCATGTGGTAGTAAGTGCAAATACAGTAGAGCAAGTGTTAGTAGAAGGTTTTGTTATAAAGGAAGGAAATGCAAATGGATCTACTGGAATTACGGTAAATGGAAAAACCATCTACCAAAATAGTGGTAGTGGAATCTACAATTACTCTTCTTCACCAGTGATTAAAAATGTGTTAATAACCGATAACACAGCTACTTATGGCGGTGGCGGTGTAGTTAATATTACTTCTTCTGCTAAGTACATAAATGTTACAATTAGCAGTAATACCGCAGCGCTCGGCGGTGGGATGTATAATGACTTGTCTTCTTCCCCAAAAATATACAATACTCTTCTGTTGGGTAACACAGCTACAACAGACCCCGGTATATATACGAACACAACTAATTCCACACCCGATATACAATACAGTTTACTACAAGGATTAAGCAGTACCAATAGTGGCAATTTAGATGGTACAAGTATTTCTAGTACAGATATTTTTATTAATCCAAGTAATGGCGATTACAGTATAAAAGATAATGTTGTAATCGTTAATGCCGGGAGTAATAGTTTATACACCAATGCTGGTGGAAATACTACTACCGATAAAGATATGGCTGGCAATTCAAGGGTTTACCAAAGCACCATCGACATGGGCGCTTATGAATCTCAAACCTGGGTGCTTCCCCCTCCAAGAATTATGCAAATTCAACCTTTAAATGGAACTTCTGGTACTTCCATTACTTTGTATGGCCCAGCGTTTGACACTCCTGCAGGTAACAACACTGTTACCTTTACTCCAGCTGGTGGTGGAACAGGAACTACGGCTACAGTAATCTCTGGAAACTCTACTCAACTAATAGTAACGACACCTTCGGTAACTGGTGGCAATTACAAAATAAGTGTGGAGCGTACCTCTGATAATGTTTCTGATACCTTAGCTATACTCTTTGCTGTTATTACCGGAGGCGGGGATTTTGGAGATGCCGGTTCCAGCGAACATGTGGTTAGCACTTCTGCTGATAATATTCAAAGCTTGCATGCAGCTGACATAGATGGTGACGGGGATATCGACCTTTTATCGGCTTCTGAGAATATTGATGAAATAGCATGGTACGAAAACGACGGTGCACAAAGCTTCATTAAGAGAGTGGTAAGCACTGACGCTTATTATGCCCGGGATGTTTATGCCGCAGATGTGGACGGTGATGGAGATATGGATTTGATGTCAGCCTCTGCTGTGGATCAAAAAATAGCCTGGTATGAAAATGATGGTGCTACCGACCCAGCTTTTACAGAGCATTCTGTAAGTTCTTCCGCTGACGGTGCCAATAGCGTATTTGCCGCAGATGTGGATGGTGACGGAGATATGGATTTGATGTCGGCTTCCTCTGTAGATGATAAAATCGCCTGGTATGAAAACGATGGCTCCCAAAACTTCACCGAACGCATAGTTAGCACAAACGCTGATGGAGCTTTTGATGTGTTTGCAATTGATGTAGACGGCGACGGCGATATGGACCTGCTATCGGCTTCCTCCGAAGATGATAAAATTGCTTGGTACGAAAATAATGGTTCTCAAAACTTCACTGAACGTGTAGTTAGCACAAACGCTAATTTTGCACATACTGTATTTGCTGCAGATTTAGACGGTGATGGCGACATTGACTTGATGTCTGCTTCCCAGAGTGATAATAAAATAGCTTGGTATGAAAATGACGGATCTGAAAATTTCACCGAGCATGTGGTAAGTACTACTGCAAATGGAGCACGTGCTGTATATGCTGCCGATATGGATGCTGATGGAAACATTGATATCATATCTACCTCTTCTGCTAATGACAAAGTTTCTTTGTACAAAAATGATGGCGCTTCTAACCCAACTTTCACTGAAATAATACTCAGTAATTCAGCCGATGGGGCTTGGGGGCTATTTGTGGCCGACGTTGACAATGATGGTGATCTTGATGTGATTTCCGGCTCTGCTAATGACGACAAGTTAGCTTGGTACGAAAACGGGATTCCTATAAGTACCGCGGGGCGTAGTTTAGCTTTTGATGGCACAGCAGATTATATAGAAGTTGCCGACACCAATGCACTCGATCTTACTAATAGTTTTACATTAGAAGCGTGGGTAAAAACTTCTTTTGGGGAAGATCCAAAACCTATCATCCACAAAGAAGGTGCCTACACGCTTACCATTCAGAATACTAATATTAATTTAATCATTAATGGCAGTAATGAGTATCAAATGAATCACACTTTTACCACAAACCAATGGGTACATGTAGCGGTAACATTTGATCCAAATAATGACGCTACCTATTTCGTAAATGGTAAAATGATTGGATATGTAACAGGTAGTACGCCCGCAAATAACAGCGCTAATCCTCTTTTACTTGGAGGAACTAGTTCTGCAGGCTCTATTGATGGAAACTTAGATGAAGTTCGAATTTGGAACGAAGTACGAGGCATAACTAAAATTCAAACCAATATGTTTCAAGCTCTTTCGGGTGATGAAAACAACTTAGTTGCGTACTTTCCATTCAACGAAGAAAATGGATTAGAAACTAATGATAAATCCTCAAATGAATTTATAGGAGATTTAATTGGTGACGTAGCTCAAAGTGACGATACCCATCCTTATGGAACAGTAATTACAGGAACCGAAGGCTGGCGTATGTTTAGTACTCCTGTTGTAAACACCTCCTATGGCACTTTATTAGATACTCTATGGACACAAGGTTTCACTGGTGCTGATAACGCCAATTTCTCACCAAATGTGCTCGTTTGGGACGAAACAGCAAAAAGTTTTAGCGCTATTGATAACGCAACAGACATTCCTGCTACTGCAACTGGGTTTATTGCTTACGTATATGACGACCAAGACAAAAACGGCGTAGCAGACGGATTCCCTAAAATTATCCAAATAGATTCTACTCAATTTAGTGGAAGCACATCTCCTGAATTAACATTCACAGACTCAGGTAACCTAGCAAACGACGGATGGAATTTGGTTGGAAATCCTTACGGCTCAACCATTGATTGGGATGCCACTTCAGGACTTACTTCAACTAATATAGATGCTTCCTTTTACGTTTGGAGTTCTTCCGCTAATAGTGGCTCTGGAGGATATTTAAGTTGGAATGGTTCAGCAGGAACATTATCAGGTGGAGAAATTGCACCTTGGCAAGGTTTTTGGGTAAAAGCGAATGCAGCATCTCCGGCATTATCACTAAACGATAAAATTCGAAGCTCCGGTGGCATTCTTCGAAAGCAAGCTCCCGTTTCTACACTTGGCTTTACGCTAACTGATGGGGAAATGTCGTCGCAAACAATTATGATGTTTGATGAACGTGCCGAAATTAACAAAGATGGATTGGATGCCTACAAGCTCCAATCGCTCAATGCGGAATACCTGAGTCTGTTTACCAAACTCGAAGATGGCTCTGCGTTGGATATCAATGCTCTACCAATTGCCATTGAAGCACCAATTTCTATCCCATTAGATTTCGAAAGTCATGAAATGAGTGCCGAATATGAATTGAGCTGGAATCCATCTAATCTACCAAATGAAATTACTTTAGTATTAGTAGATAGCAAGACTGGAACCGAAATCGACCTTAGCAAAGCTTCATCATTTAGCTTCGAAATGGAAAGCGAAGCCAATGCAAAAGCTATAAAGTCGCAGAACCCAGTGAATACGCAAGATTTTGTACCTCAACATGAAGTGATTATACCAACTGTGATGAAGGCTAAGTCTACTGGATCAAGATTTACAATACAGATTAACTCCAAAACTTCTGTGAATAACGAGCCTACCATTGACCTTCCTCAAAGCGTAGAACTTCAGCAGAACTATCCGAATCCTTTCAATCCAACCACCAGTATTGCTTTTGGGTTGCCAGAAAGTGGTAGAGTCCGCTTAGAAGTATTTGATATGTTAGGAAGAAAAGTAGCCACGTTGCTCAATGGAGAAAACAAATCAGCTGGGCAACATACGCTGAACTTCGATGCTCGAAACTTAGCATCTGGCTTGTACATCTACCGCCTTCAAGTTGGGAACCACGTATTAACAAAAAAAATGACACTTATAAAATAGTGGAGACATAATGGGTCAATTACTCAAACACAATAAAACCAAAACTACGACTTCGAGCACTATCTTTAAATGCTCATTCTGTGATGCTGAAGATGGAAAACTGAGACCAGTTGGCAGGTATATTGTAGAACTGAAAGAATTGGAGTATCAGGGTGACGCGAAAAAGGCATGCCAAGGTTGCTACCAGAGTGTTAAAAACGAAGTTTATAAACAAACTATAAAAGAGAAAAAAATGAACGCGAATTGGATATTGAAATGGAAAAACAAAGGCTTCTTATTCTTTGTTTTATGTGCGGTAATCATAATAACAAGCTCAGCGATATTCGCACAACCACCAGGCCTTCCTGCAACTCCTGATCAGGCTCCTATTGAAGGAGGACTTGGTTTGCTAGCTGCAGCGGGTGGTGCATATGCCTGGAAAAAACTAAAAGAAAAGAATAATAACTAGGGGTAAAGTAAAACAAGGTGGGGTTTTAGATTATTATATCTAATTCCTTAAAAATCTTGGTTGGGTTAAAGCCCTGAGCATATATATGCTCAGGGCTTTTTTTCTACCCAAAAGCTCTTTTCAACTTTTATCTAAGTACCTATAAGAAAACGGCTCCATCAAGTCCACTTGAAAGATTGGTCCTGTATTGAGAAGCATTTTAGCATAAGTGAATATTATAAATTACTAATGAGTGAATTTACAATGGCTAGTACCACCGATTTAACCCCCCAAATACTTGGATTGTTACACAGAATGCACAAGTAATCGTATTTAGAAGTGTATATATCATCTTTAAAGACACTAATCACATGATTTTTGGCTTCCCAGAACCAAGAATAAAGTAGCAATTAACTCCCTTCTTCAATTGTTACATTAGAATAAAATATTTTTTGCTAGGGCTATTTTACTATAGCTTTCCCTCTTCAAAAAATGTGCTAATGAATTATTAGCATCCAGGACACAGGACATTAAAAATTATTATTAGATGAACATTGCGATTATGCAAGCCTATTTCTTTCCGTACATAGGTTATTTCCAACTTATCAAGTCTGTAGAATTATTTGTTATCTACGAATACGTGAGTTTTAGAAAAGGATCTTGGGTAACTAGAAATAGAATTCTGGATAAGGGTAAGAATGAGCCAACTTATATCAATCTTTCTGTCTCGAAAAAAAGTATTGGTGATATAGTCTCAACGGTGAATTTGACTCATAAGAAAGAACGAGTTAAAGCCATAGCTAACTTGGTTTATTATAATTATAAAAAAGCGCCCTTCTTTGACGAGATATATCCAGGCCTGAAGGATTCTCTGTATTGTGAAGAACAGAATCTTCACTCGTATAATGCTAAAACAATTGAATATGTTTGTAAGCTTCTGGGTATAGAAACAACAATTATTGCCGTTAATACAGATTGTGCATTTATAGAAAACTCACTTGAAGCTAATGCAAAAGAATCTGGAAACAATACCATGACACAAAGAGTAATTGAGCTTTGTAAACATTATGGCGGCAACCATTATATCAATCCTATTGGAGGTTTGGAGTTGTATTCTAGAGAAGATTTTCAAAAATCTGATTTAGAAATATCGTTTGTCAAAACTGATCCAATAGTTTACGAGCAATTCAAATCACCTTTCGTTCCAGGCCTTTCGATTATTGATGTGCTTATGCATAATGGAATAGATGAAACTCGTAACCTATTAAAAAGCTATCAATTAATATGATATCCTTACAAGAATCCGTTGATATATTTGTAGAAGATAAAGCGGACTACTTTAAACAATGGTCATTTGATGAACCCTTTGTATTTAGTAAAAATACGCATGAGGATCTCAAACGGTTACAAGGAGTAATGTATCGTCTAGTAGTTCATTTTGTAGAGAATTACGAGGAGTATAAGCATCTCATGCCCGTTTCTGAAAAAGTGGAAGCTATTCTAAAGCTCGCCGCAAAGAAACCCTACTCACCAGGAACATATCGCACTGATTTCGTTTTTGATGACGACTCTCAATTCAGACTAATTGAAATCACCTGTAGGTTTGCATTGAATGGAATATTTCAAACTGCAATATTTCATGAACAAGGGACTTCGTTCAACAAAGACAAATTTCCTGATCAGGAAATAGAAGATTCTTTCTCCGAAATATACGATCACCTTGAAAAGTTTATAGAAGGTAAAAGTAGAGTTTTTGTAATTACTGGAGATGATCAAAAAAACGAATCAAAAATCTATCTAGATATATTTAAGAGAATTGGACTAGACACTTACAAAGTTAACTATAAAGATGTCCCGTTGTATCTCTCTGAAATGGACGATGCGTTAATAATTCCTGAACTGTCGTTCGATGAAATTTGTGCGATGGATTTAGATACCGTTTCAAAGCTTGTCGATTTGAATGTTCTTAACGATTTCAGAACAATTTTTTTAATTCACGATAAGAGATTCTTTGCTGTACTTAGAGATGAGGCATTCCTAAAAGATGCATTAGTAAAGTCTGATATAGAATTTTTTAAAAAATTCTATATCCCAACGTACACGGTTTCTAAAGGTGATGAGCTTTGGGAAAAGGTCTATACGAATAAAGACCAATGGATTTTAAAACACCGTGCTTTAGGTAAAAGCCAAAGTGTTTTTGCTGGCCCAGTAACCGAGAAAGAAGAATGGGAAGAAATTCTTTCAGGTGTAGAGTCTGGTGAATTTGTAGTACAAGAATGGGTTCCTCAACGAACCTTTGAAGGAACTGTACAGGGTAAACCCGTGAACGATTATATAACAGGAACTCTCCTTTTTTTTGATGACAATTATTTTGGATTGGGCGAGTTTAGAACCTCCTCTTTTCCCGTAACCAATAAAACGGATCATAGAAAAGCAGCAGGATTAGTTGTTTCGTCGAATGATCCAACAATAAAGCATAACCTTAAACACTACTTCAACTAATATGAGCCAACTAACAGAACAAGAGCTTTCATTGCTCCCAACAGAAGAAGACATAAAGCTATATGAGAAAAATGGTTGGTATGCATCACCTAAGATTATTTCTGATGAACTTATAGAAGAAGCTAGAAAGGGCGCCGATAGATTTTATAAAGGCGAAAGAGATTTTATACTTTCGAATGATTCTGAAATTGCAAACGATAGCGTTGACGAATCTTCCGCTTTACTAAATAACGAGTTTGTTAGCCTGCAAATGAAAGAGCTTAATGCATTGGCATTTTATCCCCTTATAGGAGCAATAGCCGCAAAATTAGCACGCACCGATGCCATTAGGTTCTTTTCAGATTCTTTAATTAATAAGAAGCCAAGCAAACCAACAAGCAAAGGTATTGTAGGATGGCATTCTGATAAAGCCTATTGGCCAACGTGCTCTTCAAATAATATGTTGACCGCTTGGATTCCTCTTCAAGATGTAACTATTGATATGGGATCGCTAATGCATATTGATGAAAGTCATAATTGGAGAAATGAGCAAGACTTGAGACAATTTTACTCTTTCAATAATCAAGACCTTAGCAAGTTTGAGCAATTTCTTAAAGAGAACAAACCAGAGCACAAACGTTCTACGATGTTACTTAAAAAAGGACAAGTTAGCTTTCATAACTGCAATACTATACACAGTAGTTCTACAAATGTTAGCCAAATTAATAGAATGGCATTAGCAATTCACATGCAAGACGCTAGCAATCATTATGTAAAAGCATACAAAGATAACGGAGATCTAATTGAAATTAGTTACGACAAACTTTGTGGTAAAGACGATTTAGGGAACCCTAATTACTCCGACGAAAACATCTTCCCAACTCTGTGGAAGGGATAAAAACAATTTTTAATAATACAACTCACTCAGTTTCACTCAACTTCACATGGAAACAAAACAATTAAATACCCTAGATTATACTTCGTACACAGATAATCAAGAAGAATTGGTAAATGTAGTTTTGACAGAATTAGAAACTACTGGATATATTGTAATCAAAAACTTTGATGTTGATACCAATGATGTTGAAGCCTCTGGCAAAGCAATGCTTCATATATCTTCTTTAGTTGGTACACCAATATCCCATGATGCCGTTAACTCAATTATTTGGGATATCAAGTCTAATCCAGCATCTACTAGTAATATTAAGACATACTCTGAGCACAGCCACGAAGCAGAATTGCATACAGATAGTCAGTACAGTTTCTATCCCGAAGATTATTTTGGATTACTTACCCTAAAACCAGCTGAATGCGGTGGTGGAGAGTCTTTCTTATTAAGTCTGAAAGATATTTTAACAGAGCTTAGAGCTTTGCCTAATGGTGCAGAACTCGAAAAAACTCTACGAGAAACGGATTATCCATTCATCGTTCCTAATGTATTTAAGAAGTCAGATACAGAAGATAATGAATTTAATTTTGGTCCTATTCTTCGTGAAAACGAAATTAGATTTAGAGTTGATACCTTTGAAAAGGCATTAAGATTGAGACCTGATTTTTGTACCGATATTCAAGTGGAAGCATATAATGCGCTTAAGGATATCATTCTGAACTCCCCAAGCACACAAAACTTTTTCCTTGAAGAGAAGGACTTAATCTTTATAAATAATAAGTCTATGCTACACGGTAGAGGTGAGTTCACCGACCATAATCGTCATCTTCTGCGTATTAGAATGAACAAGGAAGGCGCGAATCTAAACTAATCTAGCAAAAGGCATGGAAGCATGCCTTGTATGCTACTAGAAAATTTTAAAGCCCCGAGCATATATATGCTCGGGGCTTTTTTATAAAGATAGGTTTTAGATATTTACGCAAGCTAAGTTCGGATACTCTCGTCGAAGGAGTAGTTCACCATTATATCCCCGAACACATTTTGCAGGGATTTGTCTGAATAAAAATTCTCCATATCGTACAGAAATAAGTACATTCTTTAATGGGGAACAGATTTTGGTACTTATTAATAGTTTGGTTGTTGGGTGCGGTGCATTTTGTAGAAGAAGCAAAAGCACAAACTATTGCGCCAGGTTTTAATCATCAGGTTTGGACTATTGACGAAGGTTTGCCCATTAATTCGTTGAACGATATAACCGTTACTGATGATGGCTTTGTATGGATTAGCACCCATAACGGAATGGTTCGCTTTGACGGATTAACACATTCTGAAGGGAATCTATTTAAGGTATTCAATAAAGGGAACAACAAGGCATTCTCTACAAACAGCTTATATAAAATATTAGAAGTCAGTGATTCTGAATTTCTTGTATTAGAGAATAAAGTTGGGGAATCTCAATCTGTAGTTCGATATCGCAATCAAAAGTTTGAGAATTTAGTTACAAGTACCGAAGTGAATTTTCCTTATGACATGGCTCATTTGGATAGTAAGGGCACTTTTTGGGTAGTTAGAAACGGGAAAGTGTACTCCCTTTCTGAAGAAGGTTGGAAGGATGAATATCCCTCAATAAAAATGGATGTGGAGGGCTATTTAGAGTTTAAAGTGATTTCACGGGACGATATTTGGGTGTTAGCGAAATCAAAAAATGAATTATATAGAATCCAAAATGGGGAGCTAAAACGGATTGGTAAAGAACAGGGATTAACTTCAGACAGAATAACATCATTTGTAGTTACCAAAAATGGGAACGCTTGGTTCTTAACAAGTAATGGGATAGAAATTATTGAGGACGGGAGAGCGACTTTCTTGCATGAAAAATTTCTTTCTTTTATTGAAGGTAGAGGTTCACTTAATGAAGACCCTACTTTGGATGATAGGATTATCTATAAAACTGCTGGTGATTATTCCAATAGTAAGTATGTAGTAACGAAAGGTGAAATTCAGTTTCTGGAACCAATAGTTCAGAACAGTTCAGATTCTGGAAGGCAACGATTTTCTTTAGCTACCCCCAAAAATAGAGGGAATAAAGGAACAGGCTGGCTAAGGGTTAACAATACATTTTACTATGATGGAAACCCCGTTCTAGAACTAGACCAAGATATTAGAGGTTCAAAAGTTGATAAGGCTGGAGGAATGTGGTTCGTGGTAGTTGGAGAACTTCACTATTTAAAAAGAAATCTGTTTGATTCTTATACCAAACAGACTCATGACATAGAAAATACATACCCCCTATTGGAAGATCATGAAGGAACAATTTGGGCTGGGCTATTAGCTCCAAATGTAGTTAGAAAGCAAGCTTCAGAATTTGAACAATTCAATGATCCCGAACTTTTCAAAACAAGACGTTATTTTTCGTTGCTAGAAGACATTGAGAATAACATATGGTTTGGTGCTATTAATGGGTTGGGTTTCTGGGATCGAAAGTCTGAATTCAAATTAGTAGAGCCTGATATCAATACAGATTTAAGATTCGTAAGAGGGCTTTTTCAAGATAGTAGACAAACTATTTGGGTGGGAAGTGAAAATGATATTCTATCATTTTCAAAAGAAACGGGATGGAGAAGAATTAGCATATCAAATCATGACGGAAAAATAGGTGTTCGGTTTGTTTATGAAGATCAAAACGGGACAATCTGGTTTGGGTCCGATAGCATTGGGTTGCTTTATTATGATGAAAATGAAAATGCGATCAAAATATTTAAGGGAAATTCACTCCTTGAAGACCAATCCATTCGGTCTATGTATCAGGATGAAGATTCAACATATTGGGTAGGATTAGAAGGCTTTGGATTGGTTAGAATGGAGCTATATCCTAATAAAGAAATTGAGACCATTAGTTATTTCAACCAAGCTAACGGATTACAAGGTCAGGTTATTCATTCTATTCTAGAAGACGATTATGGTAGAATCTGGATGAGTAGTAACAGTGGGATTTTCTGGGTATCAAAAGAAGAGCTTAATAATTATGCTCTGGGTAAAATCCCACAAATACATTCAACAGTGTATTCAAAAAGTGATGGCTTACCAGGAATTGAAGCCAATGGCGGAGTGCAATCTCCTGGTATTAAGACATTAGATGGAAGATTCCTTTTTTCTATGATATCAGGAATTGCGGTTATAGATCCTGATAAGGTCAATGAGAGTATGACTCAGGTTGTATCAAGAATTGATGGGTTAATAACTTCTGATTCAAGTTACACTTCTACAACTAATCCCTTAAGATTGAAAAAGGAAGAACGGGATATTCAATTCAATTACGCTGGATTTAATTTTCAGCTTGCCCCAAAAAACATAAAATTTAGGTACCAACTAAAAGGATATGATGATAAATGGACTGAGGTAGGAAGTAGGAAAGAAGCATATTATACAAATGTGTCAGGTGGTAGCTATACTTTTGTTGTACAGGCAGCTCTATTTGGTTCAGATTGGCCAGACACCCAAAGCGAGTTTCCAGTTACTGTTTCAAAGTATTTTTATGAATTGGTTTGGTTTAAGATGTTTGTTCTACTTGGAGTTTTGGCGTTACTTTATTCTTGGTTTAAATGGAGAATCAGAAGTTCAGAAAAAAGAGCTAATAAATTATCAAAATTGGTTGACGAGCAAACCTTACAGCTAACCGAGCAAACAAAGAAACTTCAAGAACTAGATAAGGCAAAATCTAAATTCTTTGCCAATGTATCTCATGAATTTAGGACTCCCCTCACTTTAATTATCGGACCACTAAAAGATATTACCAAGAACACCGCTACAATAACTAAAGAAGTAACGGAAAGAAAAGCGAAGCTCGCTCTTCGAAATTCGAATCGATTACTAAAATTGGTAAACCAGATTCTAGATATTTCAAAAGTGGAGTCTGGAACAATGGAACTCAAAGTGAGAGAAGTAGATATTGTCATATTGATACGCTCCATAATCAAGGCTTTTGGAAGCTTAGCAGAACAGCGGCAAGTGTCGATAAGCCAAGAGTATTTTGCCGATAGCATTCCTTTATATCTTGACTCAGATTCAATAGAAAAAGTAATGGTGAATATTCTTTCCAATGCCTTCAAGTTTACACCCCCTTCTGGAAAAATCTCAGTATCCATCAAAGATGATGCAAATCATATCCAGATTGAAATAAAAGATTCAGGACCAGGCGTAGAGCTCAATGAATTACCACATATTTTTGATCGTTTTTATCAAACCAATGAATCTAATGCTGTAAATCAGGTTGGAACAGGTATCGGATTGGCGTTAACAAAAGAGCTTATCGAATTACATAAAGGAAGTATAAGAGCCGAAAGTGAACTTGGATTAGGATTGAGCATAATTCTAACTTTAAAGAAAGGAAGAGCTCATTTTGAAGAGCATGAATTTGTTGAAGAAGCCGAAGAAATTGTAAGTTTGGATGAGATTGACATTCCCATTGAAGAAGTAAAAACGAACATGGGAAAAGACCAGGAAGTAGGAAAAACCACTATTTTGATTATTGACGATAATCAGGAAATACGATCCTATTTAAGTGAACATTTGTCTCCGCTGTATAACATTCTGGAATCAGACAATGGGCTTGATGGTCTTGCTTCAGTAAAAGAGAATCTTCCAGATATTATTATTTGTGATGTAATGATGCCCAAAATGGATGGCTATGAGTTTTGCCAGGTGCTTAAAAGTAATCCCGAAACTGATTTCATTCCTGTAATTCTTTTAACAGCTAAAGCAGAACAAAGCGACAAATTAGAAGGCTTGGGACTTGGGGCTGATGATTACATCATGAAGCCTTTCGATATCGAAGAAGTAAAAGCTAGGGCAAAGAATTTGATTCAATCCAGAAAGAAACTCATAGATAGGTACTCTAAATCAGGAATAACTTTAGAACTGCCAGCTGTTGAAATTCCGAAAGCAGATGTGGCATTTATCGAAGAAATTAGAGATTACATTCTAGCCGGCATGGAAGATGAGAATTTCGGTGTTGAAGAATTGGCGACAAAATCTTTAATGAGCCGTAGAACACTCCATAATCGAGTAAAGAAAATCACCAATAAAAGTACTTCTGATTTAATTAGAGAGGTTCGGCTTGAAACAGCTCACCAGCTACTAACTGCAAATGCGGGAACAATAAGTGAAATCGCATATAGCGTTGGGTTCAAAAGTATTGCACATTTTTCCAGAGTGTTTAAGGAGCGTTATAAAACAAAACCAAGTGAAGTTGCTGCTGCTTCCGAGTAATTACGTCACCTCTGTAGAGTTTAGATAATTTGTTGACAGAAACAGCTTTTTCTTTTGTTCATAAAGTACCTGATGTTTTATAAGTCCCAGAGTTTCAAAAAATCCACCAAACCACATCGACGTTTAAAATTATTGGAGGGAAAAGAACGCAATGGAATCTACGTCTCCGTAAGGAGCAATTATTCCACACAAGCTCGGGTTTGAATGTGGCAAAAGATGAACGAAGACCTTTGAAATAATTGAGTCGATGTAATGACGTTCGCGCCAATAATTCTTGTCGAGAGCTTTTGGTACTCGCCTGCCCCGAGCATTCGGGGGCGGACCAAAAGTACCGACATAAATGAGATGGATGTGATAACTAGTACGAAAGAAATGTGAAAGCACGGTCAGTTATCGCCTACAAACAAAGCTATTGCTTTCTAATAGACTGGAAGATTCTTCATAGGTATCTGCAGGATAATCAAGGACTTTTTTTCCTTGCATCGACTCACCAACTAATTCCCAGTTAAATCAAGAGAAACCAATCATAATAGACTGGGAAGCCCATCTTTTTCCCATACTGTCAACAGAATTTCCCGTCTAATCAAACAAGTAGAATAAGCTTTAGGTATTGTTTACGAATACAAAAGCCTATGAAAACTACACTTCAATTGTTTACAGAAAGTACACCGAACTCCATTCAATTCGAAATAGAAATGCTGCAAGATTTCTATGAATCAGAACAGCCATCTTTACAAAAGCAGAAAGAAGAGATTCAATTTTTAGTAGTGGATGATGATTATGATTTGGCTACGTACATCCATGATTGTTTGAGTAGTGATTTCATAAACATAACGGTGATTGCGGTTGGTAGCGGAGAAGCTGCTCTTAAAGAAATTGAACATAGAGTACCCGATGTATTGATTACAGATATAACTATGCCGAGAATGGATGGGTTCGATCTTATTTCAAGATTAAGATTAATACGAAACACCAATAGAGTAAAAATTCTTGTGATTACAGGGAAAGAACTTTCTATGCAAGAACTCAACCAGTTAGAAAAACTGAATACCTCAGGAATACTATACAAGCCCTTCGATTCTGAAAGGCTAATCGAAATAGTAAAGAACACACTAAACAATAGTACAGAGCATCAAAAATAAACAACTCGATCTTATGAAATCATTATTACACACTTTAATCAGACATAAAAAAAGTTCCAACGAAATATTTTCGATTAAAGCTTTTATGCTTACATCAGGCTTAGTAATTGCATTAGTTTTAGTCTTCTCAGTACCAGAAATACAGGCTCAAACTTCTGTTAGTTTATCAGATAGAAATGGACATAACGTGTTAAGGTATAGAGGGGATGAAGGTACTAATAATACGGGAAATGCTACAGCCTCCGGCGATATTAATGGGGATGGATTAGATGATTTTATTATTGGTGCTTATCGGGCTGATGTTAATTTTTCCGCTTCAGCCGGAAAAATATATGTAGTATTTGGCTCAAACGAAGGAATTAGAGCTAGTACTAATCTCTCTACCTTAGATGGTACAAATGGCTTTGTAGTAAATGGGAACAATACTTCGTATCAAATTGGTAAAACTCTTTCAAGCGGAGATGTTAATGGAGATGGTATTGACGATGTTATCATTGGGGCACCTTTTGCAGAAACAGAGAGAGGTCATGTCTACGTTGTCTATGGGAAAAGTAGTTTTCCAGCTTCCATCGGTGTTGGCTCACTTTCAGGAACGGTTGGTTTGACTATAAAAGGGATAGGAGGTAATAGCCAAGCTGGTACCAGTGTCTCGAGTGGAGATATCAATAACGACGGAATCGATGATATTTTCATTGGAGCGTCAAAAGCAGATCCGAATGAGGTAAATTCTGCAGGGCAAACGTATGTAGTGTATGGAAGTAATAGTTTTAGTAGCACGTTCTTTATTTCTGATCTTGATGGGACGAATGGGTTTACAATCAATGGCAACGCAAACACAATTTCATCAGGTGGTGATGTATCAAGCGGAGACTTTAATAATGATGGGATCGATGATGTATTGATTGGTGCTATAGGAGCTAAATCGGGAGGTGTGACTAAAGGAGGGGCATTTGTTTTATTTGGAAAAAGTACGGCGTTTACTACAACCATAGAGTTGTCTTCGTTAGATGGAAACAACGGGTTTTCAATATTTGGGATTTCTGAAAGTGATACTTTTGGGTCTTCAGTGGCTAATGGGGATGTAAATGGAGATGGAACAGACGATTTAGTAATTGGCGCAGAGAACCTAGAAATACCATGGACAAAAGCAGGAGAAGCCTACGTGATTTTTGGTAAGAGCAGCTATGCTTCATCCCTAGATTTATCCTCATTAGATGGCACCAATGGCTTTAAACTCACAGGTATTACAATACAAGATAGAGCGGGAATAGATGTAACCAGTGGCGATGTAAATGGAGATAATTTTGACGATATTATCGTAGGAGCTCCTGAAGCTGATGCTGGTGCCATAAATAAAGCAGGTGCAACTTATGTGGTTTTTGGAAAGAGTAGTTTTGCAGCTTCGATTAGCTTTTCCTCTTTAAATGGCACCACAGGTTTTGCCATTACTGGAGCCGCAGCCGATGACGAAGTTGGTTTCGCAAATTCTGTAGGCGACTTTAATGGGGATGGAGTAGATGAAATATTTATTGGGGTTGAAAATGAAGATGTAGGTGGGGCTAATTTGGGAGGTGCAGCTTATGTAGTATTTAATACGTTAGCCAAAAAAATTATTGGAAATGAAGGCTTTAGAATGCTTTCTGCACCCACTAATGGAACCGTATTTAATGAATTGCTCGATAGTGTTTGGACTCAAGGTTTTACCGGAGCCGATGAAGCTTCAGGAACTGCTAATGTCTGGACATGGGACCAAGCAACTCAGGCTTGGACTACACTCACCAATCAAAACACAAATACTCTACCCGCTGGTAATGGGTTTCTGAGTTATATTTTCTCTGATGATAATGGCGGTATTGCTGGAGATGCGGGGTTTCCTAAAATGATTAACGCTAGTCAGTATGGTGGAGTTGGAACACTAAACGCCGGAACAATAACACCCGTTTCTGATTTAGCTGATGGTGCTTTCTTTCTTATGGGAAATCCCTATATCGGAACTATCGATTGGGATAGAGCTTCTGTAACCAAAACCAATCTTTCAAATACCATTTATATTTATGACGCCGCTAATTCAACTTTTCAGAGTTGGAATGGATCGGTAGGCAATATAAGTTTTGGTAGAATTTCTGCTTTTCAATCGTTCTTTATCCAAGCCGATGGAGGGGTGGGCGGCATTAATATTACCGAATCTGCCCGAATTAATAATGGGGCTAATAATATTACAGAACTTTTAAAAATTCCTAACACTACAGAGCCTAAAGCATTTAAAATAAGTGCTGAATCTGGCGGTTTAATATCTGATGCATGGTTTAGTTTTCAGGAAGGTGGCAAAGTTACAAAAGATAAATTTGATGGCCTGGCTCTTCAGTCGTTAAATCCAACCTATTTACAATTAGCAACTAGTGTTGACAACCAAGAACTGCTTCAGATAAATGCTCTTCCAATAGACCAAACTGAAGAACTTAGTTTTCCAATACATCTTTCTGGTAAGCTAGACTCCACGATTGCAACACTTTATTTTGAAGGTTTAGAGGCTTTTGATGGTTGGGATATAAGTCTTATTGACTCTGAAACAGAAAAGACATTCTTGATTGAAGAAGGCACGATTTTAAGGTTAGACATTACCAAAGTTGCGAGTAAAGAGGTTCCCCAACCTAAACTCCCAACACCAATTATTCAGAAAGCCAAAACCGCAACATCAAGATACCAAATCATTATAAAACCAAGTGCTTCATTGGTTAGTAACGAAGTAACCACAGGTTTGCCAACTGAAGTATCCTTAGATCAAAACTACCCGAACCCGTTCAACCCTTCTACAGTAATTAGGTTTAAGTTACCAGAGAACAGTAAAGTTCAGCTTCAAGTGTTTGATGTGTTGGGCCGTCAGGTTGCGGAACTGGTAAACAGACGGGTTGAGGCAGGCTTCCACCAAATCACTTTTGATGCGAGAAACCTTGCTTCTGGAATGTACATTTACCGCCTACAAGTTGGAAACTCGGTTATAACTAAGAAATTAACCCTCATCAAGTAATTAGCCTCTGGCAAGGCAAATTATCAATTCTAAATTTTGAATTCTAAATCCTTAATTCACCCCAATTATGAAATATCCACTACTCCTCCTTTTCGCACTCAGTATCGTATTAATGCTAACAGTTCTTGTTAATGCCCAGCCAACATTACCAAGTGCTCCAGATCAAGCCCCAATAGATGGCGGACTTGGATTACTCGCAGCTGCTGGTGGCGCATATGCTTGGAAGAAGTTGAAAGCAAAGAAGGACGAGAGTAACTTAGACTGACCACCATCAATCCTCATATGCTATGTGAGTTAAAGCTCTAATAATTAGATTGCTTAGGGGTTTTGGAGAATTTATAACAAGCTAAGTCATCCTTGTAGATGTTAGGTTATTCGCTGACAGTTTTGGTTAATTGTAACTTTATGGTGATGGGTTGAGTTCGGAATGAGAATATTATCAGCTATCTATTAAATTCTCACTTCACCACGACAATTTCCCAGTCGGATCTTGCTTAATGGATTGAAGAACTTTCATGTAATTTGCACGTTCAAAAGCGGCGGGCTCTTTGATGTTGCGTTGGCTCATCGCACCTCGCATTTGGGTTACAGATTCATATTCATGTTTATCCATCCAGGAAAGTAATTCTTCTGTAACCTCATTTAGACGAGGTATTCCTTTTTTGAGAAGTTCAGCCGCCATCATAGTTACGGTAGCTCCAGAGAGAATTCCCTTCACAATATCTTCCCCAGTATGAACACCACCAGTAATTGCAAAATCTGATTTGATATGGCCGTACAGTATGGCTGTCCAACGTAAAGGCAAACGTAGATCATCCGAAGTGCTTAATACTAAGTTTGGATTCACTTCAAAATTCTCGATATCTAAATCGGGTTGGTAAAAACGGTTAAACATCACAAGCCCTTTTGCCCCAACTTCTGTCATTTTTTGTGCCATATTGGGAATAGAAGAGAAAAAAGGACTGAACTTTACTGCTACAGGAATCTTAACTCTTTTGCAAACTTCACGCAGTGTTTTCAAGTAGATGTCTTCCACTTCAAAGCTTGATACCTCAGGGTTTGTTGTTATGAAATATATGTTGAGTTCGAGTGCATCTGCTCCAGCTTCTTCCATTAACCGAGCGTACTTAACCCAACCTCCATTAGAAACTCCATTCAGGCTAGCGATAATGGGTATATCCACCATTTCTTTAGCCTTTTGTATGTTTTCTAGATACGTTTCAGGCCCTACTTCGTACGAATCCATTTCAGGGAAGTAACTCAGAGCTTCCCCAAAACTTTCAGCACCGTGAGTGAGAAAATGTTCTACCTCAATGCTATTTATGTCAATTTGTTCCTCAAACAAGGAATGCATCACTACAGCACCGGCGCCATTATCTTCCATAAGTTTGATGTTGTCCAGATTTTGAGATAAAGGAGAAGCTGAAGGAACGATTGGAGAGCTTAAATCAAGATCCAGATACTTAGTTGAAAGGTTCATGATATTCTCCTGCTAGTTTGATTCTTCTTTTGTGATGGGTGCTTTCGACAATTCGGAAAGTGTATCCCAATGGTCGTTTACAGATTTTTGAGCCTGATCCAAGAACTCTTTTGCTTTCACAGGGTTTGTTCGTGTTAGTAAGCTATAGCGCTGTTCGTTATAGAGGTAATCTTTAAGAGGCACTTTCGGTTTTTTAGAATCCAGTTGAAGTGGATTTTTACCTTCCTCTCTAAGTCTTGGATCAAAACGATATACTGGCCAGTGACCGCTTTCGGTGGCTAGTTTCTGTTGGCTGAATCCTTTTGACATGTCAATACCATGGGCGATACAGTGGCTGTAAGCAATGATTAGTGAAGGGCCATCATAAGCTTCGGCTTCTTTGAAGGCTTTAATCATTTGGTTCTCATTTGCGCCTAGAGCAACCTGAGCTACATAAACGTAGCCGTAATTCATCATGATTTTCCCAAGGTCCTTTTTAGGGGTTGCTTTACCGCCAGCGGCGAACTTAGCAATCGCGCCAAGTCCAGTTGCTTTAGAAGCTTGCCCACCAGTATTAGAGTATACCTCGGTATCCATTACCAAGACGTTTACGTTATTTCCGGTAGCCAGAACATGATCCAAACCACCGAAGCCAATATCATACGCCCAGCCATCTCCACCAATAATCCATACGGACTTTCTAATGAGTGAATCTGAAAACTCTTCGAGCCTACGTGCTTGGTCTGTGGGTTTGGTTTTGAGACGTTTAAGTAACTCATTAACACGTTTGCGTTGCGCCTGAATACCAGCTTCTGTTGATTGGTCGGCAGAACTAAGTTCTTTCACTAACGTTTCTGGAAGTTCTTTTCCAGACATTTGCTTAATTAGATTTAATGCAGTTTCAGTTTTTTTATCCTGAGCTAGTCTCATTCCTAATCCAAACTCTGCATTATCTTCAAATAGCGAGTTATTCCAAGCGGGGCCACAGCCACTGTCGTCTTTACTCCAAGGGGTAGTAGGCAGGTTTCCTCCATAAATACTAGAGCATCCAGTCGCATTAGCAACAATCATTCGGTTGCCAAATAATCGAGTTAGTAAGCTTAGATATGGTGTTTCGCCACAACCAGCACATGCACCCGAAAATTCGAAATAAGGATCTAGTAATTGAGTTTCTTTGGTTTTATTGAACTCGATTTCAGGATGATTTTCAAACTTCATAGAAGGAAGGTCTACAAAGTAATCCCAGTGTTTTTCATCTTCTTTTGGGATGGATAATTTAGGTTCCATGTTAATCGCTTTACGACTCACGTTGGTTTTATCCTTAACGGGACAAACTTCCACACAAAGAGTACATCCAGTACAATCATCTAGCGAAACCTGAATGGTATATTCTTGATTAGGAAGTTCTTTGAAACGTGCTTTAGTGTGTTTAAAACCTTCCGGAGCATTATCCAGTAACTCAGGTTCCACAACTTTAGAGCGGATTACAGAGTGAGGACAAGCCAATACACATTTACCACATTGAATGCAGATATCGGTGTCCCAAACAGGGACTTCCATAGCAAGGTTTCTCTTTTCCCATTTGGTAGTTCCAGAAGGATAGGTACCATCACAAGGCAGTGCACTTACAGGAAGTTCATCTCCGTAACCATTAATTATTTCAGAAATCACGTTTTGAACGAACTCTGGTGAATCTTTCGGCATGCTTCCTTTGACCAGAATCTGTGAAGTCGCTTCTTTGGGAATCTTTACATTATGCAGATTTGCCAAAGACATATCCACGGCGTTGTAGTTCATTTGAACAATGGTATCACCGCGTTTACCGTAGGTCTTTTGGATATACTCTTTGATCTTAGTAATCGCTTGTTCTTTAGGTAACACTCCTGAAATCGCAAAGAAACAGGTTTGCATTACAGTATTGATGCGAATCCCTAGTTTTGCTTCATGAGCTACTTTATAGGCATCTATCACATACACTTTAAGCTCTTTGTCCAGAATCTGTTGTTGAACATTCTTTGGGAGATTATCCCACACTGTATCGGCATCAAATGGGCTGTTTAAGAGAACGGTAGCTTTTTTTGCTGCCAAAGCGAGAGTATCATAACGCTGCAAGAATCCAAACTGATGAACACCTACGAAATTTGCGTTTTTAATAAGGTAGGGGCGGTTTACTGGGTCTTTACCAAAGCGAAGGTGAGAAATAGTTTTTGCACCTGATTTCTTCGAATCATACACGAAATAACCCTGAGCATTCAGGTCGGTTTCTTCACCAATAATCTTGATGGAATTCTTATTCGCTCCCACAGTTCCGTCTGATCCTAAACCCCAGAACACCGCCTTGGTAGTACCTTCGGTTTCGATATCAAATTCGGCATCGAAATCTAGCGAGGTATGGGTTACATCGTCTTTAATACCAATGGTGAAATGGTTTTTGGAATGAGTTTTACCAAGTTCATCAAATATGGCTTTTACCATTGCAGGGGTAAATTCTTTGGATGATAATCCATATCTACCGCCCGTGATTTTGGGTATTCGACTAAATTTTGGATTTTCTGAAGACTGGTCTTCGAACAACGCAGAAATCACATCCTGATAAAGTGGTTCTCCCATTCCGCCAGGTTCTTTAGTTCTATCTAATACGGAAATAGAGGTTACCGTTTCGGGCATTACGTCGAGGAGGTGTTCAATAGAAAAAGGTCGGAATAAACGGACTTTAATAACGCCCACTTTTTCACCTTTAGAAACGAGGTGTTGTACGGTTTGATCTACCGTATCGGCCCCAGAACCCATTACAATAATAACTTTTTCTGCATCAGGAGCGCCTACATAATCAAAGAGATGATAACTTCTGCCAGTGAGTTCTTCGAACTCTCGCATTACGTTATTTACAATCTCGGGAGTGGCGTTATAAAATGGATTAACAGTTTCGCGGCCTTGGAAAAAGACATCTGGATTTTGAGCAGTACCGCGTATGAATGGATTGTTTGGATCCATTCCTCGATTTCGATGCTGATTTACATGATCCATATTAATCATTTTCTGAATCACACTATCAGAGAGCACTTCAATCTTTAGAATCTCATGAGAAGTTCTGAATCCGTCAAAAATATGTAGGAAAGGAATTCGAGAAGCTAAGGTGGAGGCTTGGGAGATTAGAGAAAAATCCATGACTTCCTGTACGGAATTAGCAAATAACATACTCCATCCCGCTGAACGTACGCCCATCACATCAGTATGATCGCCAAAAATAGAAAGAGCTTGTGTTGCTATAGAGCGAGCTGCAATATGAAACACCGTTGGAGTCAACTCTCCCGCAATCTTATACATATTTGGTAGCATTAGGAGGAGACCTTGGCTAGCGGTGAATGTAGTTGTCAAAGCTCCATTTTGAAGCGAGCCGTGAACGGTTCCTGCAGCACCACCCTCACTTTGCATTTCAACGATTTTGGGAATATCACCCCAGATATTTTTCTGTTTCTTAACACTCCACATATCGGCCCATTCGCCCATCGGGGTAGCCGGAGTAATTGGGTAGATAGCTATTACTTCATTGGTTTTGAATGCGACGTGGGCAGCTGCCTCATTTCCATCCATAGTTCGAATAATCCGCTTCATGATAACTCCCGTTTTAGTATCTATGTAGAATACTATAGGTACGAAATGTGAAAGTTGGATGAATTTATGTTTTGGGGCTTTATAACAAGATAGAGGCGTGCTGAAATTGTTCTGGTATCTTATCGGTAAGGCTCAAATTAGTTACTAGGGAATGGTCAATTGTGACTTTAGAGTTATGGTTTAAAACCATATTCCTTACAAATATCCCATCATTACTGTAGATGTTAGAAAAACAGACTTTATACTATTTGGGTATTTCCTTCTTTGGGGATTTCTTTCTTTTAACATATTCTTGAGGCGGTACTCCATACATCTTTTTAAATGCCTTTGAGAAATATGAAAGATGTTTATACCCTACCGAGTAAATAGCCTCAGAAATACTTAGGCCCTCTTCTTCAATAAGTTTAATTGCTTCTTCAAACCTAAGCCTTGTTATCGCTTGATTGATACTTTCGTCACTTTCTCCCCTCCATTTTCGATAAAGAGTTGGCTTGCTCATTGTAATAGCCTCAGCTATGAGTTCGATGTTAAGGTCTGGATTGCCCAAGTGCCGTTGTATAATTTCTCTAACATCTCTTACAAGTGGTGGCACAGCCTCATTCAACTTTATTTGAGCATTTTGCCTTAGGTTTTCCTCTCTCCTTAAAAGCACCTTTATTTGAGTAAGCAGCACCTTATTATCTACAGGTTTGGGTAGGTAAATATCTGCGCCAATATTTAGGCCGACTTCAATATCTACGGCGCTGTCTTTTGCGCTCAGAAAAATGAATGGAATATTTTTATACTCTTCAATACCTCGTATTGATTTCATCATCTCGTATCCATCCATTTCGGGCATCATAATATCCGAGACTATAATATCAGGGTTGAATGATGCTAGTACTTCAAGACCTTCTTTTCCATTTGTTGCCACTTCAATATTATAATCGGTACCGATAACAGAACTCAAATAAGCTCTAAAATCCTCATTATCCTCAACCAAAAGCACTTTTTTGCTTTCTATATTTTTCTTTTTGACCTTTTTTTTGGGTGCTCTCTTAGTTTTTGGAAGTAATGGTTTTTCCTCTAGGGTTAGGTCTTTCACATTTACTGTGTGCTGTGCTATTTTAATTACATCTGTTGGCGAGATATGTTCTTTACCCACTTTTAGTTGGATACGAAATATGGTTCCTACCCCTTCTTTAGAACTTGCCGATATTCCACCCCCCATTCTTTCAACCAAACCTTTTACCAAAGCTAAACCAATTCCTGTTCCACCTGCTTTTGTTATCGAAGTTTCTCCTTGGTAATAAGTATCGAAAATAAAAGGAAGATCCTGTTCACTTATTCCGACTCCAGAATCCTTAATAGTAACTGCTACCATTCGGTTATCTACTTCTGTAAAGTCTAAAGAAATAGAACCATTTTCAGGCGTGAACTTCAGAGCATTGCCAAATAAATTGGTACAAACGTGATTCCAGGCATTACTATCAATATAAAGGGATGGTATATCTTTGCTATTCGAGATGTTGAGTCTAATTCCTTTCTTTGAAAAAGCATGTTCAAACTGCGTGGCTACTTGTTTAGTGAGTTTTACAATATCAACGAGTTCGAATTTGAGCTTAAGCTCTCCCGCATTTAGTTTTGATATATCCAGCAACTGATTTACTAAGTCTTTTAGCCGAATGGCATTTCTTTTCACAAGAGCTAAGGAATCTCTACTTTCGCTTTTTGTGTGAAATACTTCTTCGCTTGCTAGTACATCTTCAATAGGATTTAGAATTAGTGAAAGAGGCGTTCTTAATTCGTGAGTGAAATTGGTAAAAAACTGAGATTTTGCCTTATCAAGCTTTTGGATTCGGTATAAAGCTTGCTCTGTCTTTTCCTTTTCGAGTACAAGTTCTTTGGTTCTCTCATTCACAATTATATTTAGCTTTGTTTCTGTATTCTTAGCACGTTTAAGAATCAATTCTAGCCCCCATCCTAGGCAAATAATAAATACCACTGCCATTAACACTATGAACCATATGGTCTCGTAAAAAAAAGCAGGTACTTTTATTATAATGGTACTAACAGAATATTTACTTCCACCTTCTAACCTTCCTCTCACTCGTAATGTATGGTAGCCCGCGGGTAAATTCGTAAATATTGCCAAACGGTCTGTACCAGCCTTTTGCCATTGTTCACTTACCTCATCAATTCTATACTCAAGCTCCATTTTTTGAGCTTCTATAAATGTAGGAATGGTAACCTTCACTTGAATATCTCTGACATTTTTGGGCAATATTAAGCTCTCTTTTCCATACAGAAGCTGACTGCTCCCTCTATAGTTTATAGATTCAAAAATTGGGCTCGCAAGCGTTCTTTCACTATCTGTCAAAAACCATTCTGGCCGCGTATATACAATTCCATCTTGGTTAGGAAGCAATAATTTCCCATCCTTAGTAAGTATTCCCGCACTTTGTACGCCACCGTTTCCTTCCACATTCAACAGCCCATCTCTTTTCCCATAAATTTGGACCTGTGCATCATTACTCGTTCCATCTAAAAAAGCATTCAGCGCTTTTTCATAAACTCGCATTATCCCTTTGTTTGCGTTAATCCAAAAATACCCAAACTGATCTTTTATTATCCGATGAAGAGAATTGTCTACCAAGCCATCTTCAGTTGTAATTACTTTTACTTCTACTACTTCCTTTTCCTTATTAAATACTACTCTATTCAAACCTCTATCTTCTGAGGCAACCCAAAAAGTATCTGAACTTGCAATAAAGATGTCTCTAATAAGGTTACTGCTCAATCCTTGTTGAGTGGTAACAAATCGGAATTCATGATCTTTCGACAATATTGCAATACCATCCTCAACTGTTGCAACTACAAGCTCTTCCTTATTCTCTTGAATTGTTTTTACGTTTGTTAAACCAGTGCCATTAATGTCTCTAAATACTTCTCTATGTTCTGGATATAGTGTATATAAATTTTCATCAGTACCCACCCAAAATCGGCCATTTCTATCTTCGTATAAAGCATCAATCTGTTCGTACCCAGGTTCAAAACTTGGGATCAAGTTCCAATCATCATCTTCAAACTCCCATAGATTGTAACTCCCTGCGTAGGTCGCCCCCCTATTATTAACATAAACAGATCTGAAAAACATGTAGTCTAGTTTACTATTCTCCACACTCCAGTTCGTTATGGTGGAATCATTTATTCTGAAAACATTATTCTCATAACTAGCTATCCAGATGTTCGCCCCGTCTTCTACTATTCCATAAACATTTTCTAAACCTGGATAAGCTTCTTTACCAATGGTTATGAGCTTTTTTTGAATAATTTGATAGAGCCCATCACCATTGGTTGCTACCCAAATTCCACCTTCCTTATCAACCGTCAAAAATGGTATCGGCTTATCCGACTCTAGGACTTTTTCACCCTCTATGAATACACTTCCACCAACTTTTGTTATCAATTTATCATTTACCATAGCCCATGCATTATCCTCAAAATAAGGTTCCGATTCCGACACATACGAAGTCTTCGTAAAAGATTCTGTTTGCCTATTAAAAATTAAATAGCCTTTTTTTGTACTGATAATTAGTTCATTGCTATTCAGCTCTTTCAAATCCCAAAATCTAAATTTCCCTAATTCCTTGTAGTCATAAAGTGTTTGATTGTTTTTTTTATCGATACGTAACAATTCACTCTCATTACCTAAAAACCAAGTCATTCCATCTTTGGTGGGAATCACATTAAATATCCCATCTTCTTTAAGTAATAAATCTGCTGAACTTATTTGCTGGGTAACAGTGCCGTTATACAGATTCCGATATCCCTTATTATTAAAAAATGAAATTGATTTTCCATCTAACACAAAGCTGTTTTGAATTGGAATTTCTGCTTTGGCTTCTTGTAACCATTCTCCGTTATTATCTTGAATTAAAAACCCTTTATTCGAAGTTATGATAACACGTCCGTCGGCAAACCAATCTATTTTCTGTACGTTAAGGTCTTTATACTTCTCTTCTCCCTGAAACCAAGCTACAACACCATTTTTTAATAGATACAAGTTCTCGCTTATATCTAGAAACCAAAGCTCATTTGAATTTCCACTCCCTACCCACTTAATTCTATTGCTTTGCATTTTTTTGGAGTTGGAAGTGTTAAATACAAAAAAGCGATCTCCATCAAAACGAGCTAGTCCATCATTGGTAGCGGCATATACATATCCATCACCATGATGAGCTATGTAATTGATGGAATTAATTGGCAAACCATCATCAACCGTGAAATTTCTAACTAAATACTGGTTTGACAAATCATCCCAACTAAATGGAATTTGATTCCCTTGGTAAGCTTCAACCTGAGATGAACAAACCAACCCCACACATAATGCAAAAACTTTTAAACCCCTCATAAACCCTAATAATGATACAATACTTTAAATTATAGATACAATAGTATAAGTGAATTCTATTTGTGATTCACTATTTTTTGGGCGTTAGGAATAGAAAATGTAGTACAGTTTCTCTCTTAGGGGAGAGGATAAAAGGGGTACACAAGAGCTATCGAAAGTAAAAGCTTTCATTTAGCACACCACGAATAACACGATAGTTAAGAGAGATGATCCCCAGGTAGAAATATCTGGGGATTTTTTTATTTAGATACTAGTCTAATCTTTTACTTCAATAATTTATTTAGTTATTTACTTGAATCTGAAATTATCCTAACCCTGGAAAAGTGACATAAAAAAAGCCCGTTCTGAATAAACAAAACGGGCTTTAACAAGATTACTTGGGTGTGTCAATAAACCTAATTATCCCACCAAATTGCTTCGTAAATACCGCGTTTCCACTAACCGATGAAATTAGAAGTGGCAGCCGATGGTACGTATAAGTGGAAGAAGCTAGGTGGAGCTAGTAGGGATTAGAGGCATAAGTAGTACGATGTAAGACGGAGCTTTTGAGCAATAAGTGCTGAATGATGAACTTTGTTCTGGATTGAAAAGTAAGTAAAAACCCACATTCATCTCGCGACGCATGCCCGAGATCTAGACTGTAAATGAGGGCTTTAGGTTGATATATAAATCTAGATTCCCGCCTTCGTAGAAATGACAGCGTTGTTTTTGTTTGTGACTTATCCATCCCTGAAGGAAATACACATTAAAAACAGCGGATGCATTGATCGAAATCCGTGGTGTAGCGAATCCCCCAATGTGTTCTATTTTACTAGCTTTAAAACAAAAAAACCTCAGACAATTCAATGTCCGAGGTTTAGTATAAGAAAGAGTTTCTTCGCTTTGTAATGTATTAGTTGGTTATTTAATCAACGTCATCTTTCTAGTTTCAGTGAATTGACCAGATTTGATGGTGTAGAAATAAGTACCCGAAGCCAAACTAGAAGCATCAAAATTAATGGTGTGTTTTCCTGATGAAAAAGATCTATTAGCAATGGTTCTAACTTGCTGCCCCATACTGTTGAATACACCAATGGTAACATTACCAGCTTTTGGTACTGAGAATCCGATTGTTGTAGTTGGATTAAATGGGTGGACAAAAATTGGTAGAGCATCTTTCACAACATAAAGAATGGAAAAATATTCCAGTAGTTGTGCTTACTGCAAAAGCACTAGAAGATAAGCTGAACTTGCTTAGAATTGGTGTTGTAGATTATATAACTAAGCCATTTTTACCTGAACAGCTGATGCTAAAAGCAAGAAACCTACTCAAGTTCTATCACCAAAAAACGAAACTCAAAGTCACCGTTTCTAATGAAGAGCTGTTAAAAGTAGAGGGATTTAAGGAAGAGGCAGCAGCATATATTTTTGAGAATATTGAAGACTCAAGTATGTCAGTTGATAGACTTGCCAAGCACTTTTCGCAAAGTAGACGGTCGTTGTATCGGAATTTGCAGCTAGAGGTAGGTATGACTCCCGCAGAATTCATTAGAGAAGTCCGTCTTACAACAGCGCAAACAATGGTTGCTAATAATAAGAACCTGAGACTAGATGAGTTAGCCAGAGCTGTGGGCTACAAAACAACAGAGGGATTTAAGAGAGCCTATAAAGAACGCTTTGGCGGGCACCCATTAGATTGATTTAGAGTTATCGGATTGTTGATTTATCTAATTAACCCAAAATATTATCACTCAAACCATGTCAGAGCTTTTTTAAAGCTAGCATTCTTATTTAGCGAGAATCACATAGAAACTTCACCGAGCAAGGTATCTCCAGTTTTAAGGTCTCACTTTTTAACCATATCCGTTATGTTGACTATTCAGATTACGAATGGAGGTAATCTTTAGGGCTCTTACCAAAACGTTTGTAGTACATCTTTGCAAAATAACTTGGGGTAGAAAAACCAATGGAATCGGATAGTTCATTCAAACGGACTACAGCTTTAGCTTCTAATAATTGTCGAGCTTTCTGCAACCGAATTTCCTTAACAAAAGCGGCCGCCGAAAACCCTGTAGCCTTTTTTATTTCCCGATATAAGGTACTTCGGCTCATAGCAAGTTCTCCAGCAAATTCTTCGACATTAAAAGTAGTTTTGGAAATACGCTCTTCAACAAGTTTCGTGAGCTTTTCAATAAAATGTTGATCTACTGAGGAATGATTTTCTTCCGCTAACTCTATAAGAAATTCTTGCCTTGACTGGCTAAACTCTAATAAATTTTCGACGCGACAAAGTAACTCTACAGTGTGAAAAGGTTTTACTAAATAATCGTTAACACCAATCTTTAGGCTATCGATAAGCCCCTCTTGATCTGAACGAGCCGAGAGGAATATAGTAGGAAGGTTTTTAAAAGCATCAATATTCTTGAGCTCTTTCATAAACGCCATTCCATCCATAACGGGCATCATGATATCACTAATTACTAGGTCTGGTTTAAAAGTTTTAAGATGAGCAAGTGCCACTTTTCCATTTTCAGCAACGCTAACTTTATACCCCTCTTCTTGTAAAATAGATCCGATATAATTCCCCATATCGAAATTATCTTCCACTAAAAGAATTTGACCTAAATTTCCAAGCGTGTCAGTCTCTAAATCTGAATGGTCTGTATTGACAAAGTCTTTTGAATACTCTTTATTTAATGTACATATAGAAGGATCACTCGCTATTATGGCTTTGTTTAAATGCTCTGTGCCTTGTTTAAGCGTTACTAAAAACGAAGTTCCTTTCTCAAGTTCACTCTTTGCAGAAATAGTACCTCCATGAAGTTCGATATATTCTTTGGTGATGGCTAACCCGAGTCCTAACCCCTCACTATAATCGGAAGATATTTTTGCACTAGTTTCAAATCTATTAAATATGGAGCCTAATCTATCTGGAGCAATTCCAATTCCGGTATCAGTAAATTCAAATATCACATGCTGGTCGGTACAAGTGATATTTAATGTTATTGACCCACCTTGTGGGGTAAATTTTACCGCATTTGTAATAAGATTGGTGAGAACCTTTTCAAATTTATCAGAGTCAACATAAAGCTTTGGTAGCACTTCTGGTATATTCGAAACAAATGAAATATTATTATACTTAAACAAACTCTGAAAGGAGTTAATGTAAAAAGTAACTGTTTCAGATACATCTAGTTCAGAGATATGAAGAACAAGTTGTTCAGAATCTAAGCGGTTTAGATCCAATATTTGCTCCACTAATTGTTTTAGGCGGTTAGAATTTCGCAACGATATTTTCAACTTTTGCTCAACAGCATTGGGTAGTGCCGTTTGTGTAAGTAAGCTTTCTATCGGGCCCGAAATTAATGTAAGTGGCGTTCTAAGTTCATGCGATATATTCATAAATAGTTTAGACCTAAATTGATCCAAACGTTCTAATTCTTGGGTTTGCTTTTCAAGCTTTCGATTAATGTTTTCTAGGGTGATATTTTGACTATTTAGCTGCTTTGTACGGTTCTTAACTTTCTTTTCCAATTGCTCAGCATAATCTTTAAGCGCTGAATTTGCTTTCTCAAGATTACTCGTCATGGCATTAAAGTGTCTTGTTACCACCCCAATCTCATCTTGATTTACCACTGGGATAGATACTTTTAAATTGCCTCTGTTAACTTCATCCACTCCATCTAATAATGTTTTAAGTGGGCTTAATACACTTTTGTTAAAGAAAAATGGAAAAATAATTACGATGAAGATAATGGCTCCTATTAAGAACCACGCATAAGGTTCAGCCTGGTTATGAGCCATTTGCAAGTCTGCTTCTGATAAAAGACTCCCTTGAACACTTCGCCCTTGTTCAAAATCTGGCATAACAAGAAAACCCTGAAGACCAATTATAGTGATAAAAAGGACAAGGGAAAGCCCTACAATTTTAACTAATACTGTCGTTTTTTCAGCTAGATAATTGATGAAGTTTGTCGTGAGAAGAGAGATTATTACTAAGTTAAATACGAAAAAAACAATCATGTTTTGAATGGGACTAATGAGCCCGATTGCGTCAATTACAACACTGAAAGAAATAATTATGGATAGAGTAGAAATTATAAAGAAAGACAAATAAGCATTTTTAGATGTGCTTTCAGCTTTCTTGGCAACTAGATATTTCCTAAAAAAAACGACGGTTGCCCAAATCAAACATAGCACGGGGTAAATAGCAAAAAGCTTAATTGAGGTGTAGTCGCCATAACCTTTTGCTGAGATAATATAAACGACAATAACAGTACAGATTAATGCTAAAAAGCCAACTAGTTTTTGAACTCGCCGTTGCTCGATTTTAAATAAACTCTCTTTAAAGAAATAAGAAAATTGGAGAAAAGAAAATGCCATTAAAAAACTAGCCAAGTATTGAAACGGTAGATTTAAAACAGCCCAATCGGCATGAATAGTTTGGCCGAGAAACGCGAATAAATCTAACAAACTATAGCCAACTAAATACCCACAAAACCAATTAACTGTCTTATTCTTAGAGATAAAAAGGACTATATATATAGTAATGATAGTTGAGAGCAATAATTTTGCTAACAGTGGTATAGAAATTGGTGTTAAGTATAAATCACCCATGCGCTAAAGAAAACCCTCTGTGCTATAGCCTTTTATTTTTATGGTTAATTATAAGTTTTTTTATAAAAACAATCCGCTACAAAACAGTTTCAAAGTATAAAATGTACTCAGTGCTTAATAACTGAAAGCCATATCTCTCAAACCACATCGTTTTGAAACGTTTATCAATAAAATTGACACGTCTATTACGTCCATAGAAGATAGTTTTCTGTGAAAATTAGAATACGACAATTAACTATTAACGTATGGAAATTTCAATGGGTACAAAGTACAGCAGCAAAACTGAATCTAAGCCAGGGACCATAAAGAATGGCGCCTTTCGAGCTCTAGGATGTATTTGGATATTTATTCTATTAATAGGAATGGTTACTCCATTACAAGCACAGTTTGCAGGAGGAGATGGGTCTTCAGACAACCCATATCAGATATCAACCCCTACCCATTTGAATAATGTGAGAGATTATAAAGACAAATACTTTATCCTCACAGCCAATATAGATCTAGATGTATCTCCCTTTAATTCTGGGGACGGTTGGGAACCTATCGGCAGCTATAACTCAAGGTTCACGGGACATATAAATGGTAATGACTTCGAGATTAGTGGATTATTTATAAATCGTTCTGGTCAAAAAGAGATTGGTCTAATAGGTGCAACCAACAATGGTAGTGTAGAAAACCTGACGCTTTTAAACGTTAATATTACGGGGTATCAAAATGTTGGAGGATTAATTGGGTTCTCTGGTAATACAGTAATAAAATATGTTGGAGTTTCAGGATCTATAACGGCCTCTGATGTTGTGGGCGGTTTAGCAGGTATGGCCTGGTCTGGGGTAGTTGATAAAAATTATACTTCCACTACAATACAAGCATCTGGAAATTATGCTGGAGGATTAGTGGGGTCTTTATACAGTATAGATGCACATGATAACTATGCAAGAGGCTCTGTAACTGGCGATACTCGAGTGGGTGGTGCGTTTGGCATGATATCTGGTACTTCAACTACTCGCAGAAACTACTCGACGGGTTCGGTTACTGGAAATAACGAAGTAGGTGGACTTATAGGCTATAATGGAGCTCTCGTATATTCAAGTTTTTGGGATGTTCAAACTTCGGGCCAATCTACAAGTAATGGAGGGGTAGGAAAAAATACTTCTGAAATGAAAAGCCTTAGTACTTACATCTCAGAAAGTTGGAATACCGATACCGTTTGGGGTATTAACTCTAGCAACGACGGATACCCTTTTTTGAAAGAAAGACCGCCATTTAACAATGGAGTTGGTTCGGAAAGTGAACCGTTTGAGATAGCAACAGCTACTCATCTAAATGAAGTTCGAAACTACTCTTCCAACTACTTTATTTTGGTTGATAATATCGACCTATCCTCTATGAGTAACTGGGAGCCAATAGACAATTTTTCTGGGAACTTCGACGGCGATGGATATATCATTAGCAACCTTACCATAAATCGCCCATCTGAAAATTATGTTGGCCTTTTTGGCGTTGTTAACGGCGGCGTTATAGAGAACTTTGGCTTAGAAAATGTATCCGTTGTTGGTGGAAATTATGTAGGGGCTGCTATTGGGGAAGCTTCGTCAGGCATCAAAAACGTGTATAGTTCAGGAAGCGTATCAGCTGAAAACCATGCTGGAGGGCTAATTGGGCGACTTGTAAAACCTAGCTCGTCTAGTTCTACAGTAGCTAATTCCTATTCTGTAGCAACTGTTTCTGCTAATAATTATAGTGCCGGTGGATTGATAGGTCGCTTTGATGACGGTTGGCTTCAAATAAGTTATGCTGCAGGAAGTGTTTCTGCAGCATCAGGAACTGGGGGATTAGTCGGTGAATTCAATCTACCCTCAGATGCAGTTGCTTCCGCTTACTGGGATAGAGATAAAACTGGGCAGACATCCAGTTCTGGTGGTGGTACCGGGCTATCAACTGTGGAGATGGTGAAAAAGGAAAGTTTCCAAATTTGGGATTTTGAAGAGACGTGGAATATTAAAAACAGATCTTCAGATGGAGTTTTTAGCTATCCATATTCACGATCTTTAAGTTCAACAAGTAATCCTGGAGAGTTTTCAAATTCGGAGCCTTTGGCTTTAAATGTAACCATAAATGGCTCTCACAGGGAAGGGGAATCATTAAGAGGTTCGTATGATTATTATGATCCAGACGGTGACTCAAAGGAAAGCTTTTCGTTTCAATGGTATTCCTATACTGATGAACTTGGCTCTGACAAAACCGCTATTCCTAACGCCAATACAATTTCATTCCTCGTAAACTCTTGGGATAAAAATAAATACTTGAGCTTTGAGGTAACTGTAGGTGATATCTTTGGAGAGAGTGGCGCTGTTCAAAGCAACATTATAGCACCCGAACCTCCAAAACCTATTTTAGGAGTATTTGAATCGGGTGCAGGAACCGATGTCAATCCATACAGAATAGCGACAGCCGATCAACTGAATGAAGTCAAAAATTATCCTGGCAATTACTACATTCTTATCTCCGATATAGATCTAGACGTAGTTCCATACAATCAGGGCAATGGTTGGGAACCTATCGGAACTGCAGAAACTCCTTTTACAGGCAATTTTGATGGAAATGGATACACTATAAATGGTGTATATATAAATAGAAGCTCTGTGAATATTGGCTTTTTTGGCTATACCTCAAATGCAACTGTTGAGAATGTTGGTCTGACTAATGTAGATATATTCGGATCAGATTTTGTTGGTGCTTTAGTTGGATTTCAATATGTACAATCAGCTGGAAGTAATACGATCCGGAATAGCTACGCCACAGGGAGTGTCGAAAGTTCACACTCAGAAACAGGCGGGCTTGTGGGAAGGCAACAGGCTACCTCTGGAACCAATACTATAGAAAATTCTTACGCTCGTATTCAAGTTTCTGGAAATTTTATTGCTGGAGGCTTGGTCGGTAGAATGGCTTCTTCTAATCTCAGTAGTTCTAATAAAATAATAAACAGCTATTCAACAGGAAATGTTTCTTCTATTACTTATAAAGGTGGTTTTGTAGGATTTCGAAATACTAATTATAGTGGAACAAATATCATAATGGCGAGCTACTGGGATTCACAAACAGCTGGAACTAATAGTAGTGATGGAGGATCAGGAAGGACATCAACTGAAATGAAAACAAAAAGTACTTTTACGAATGTTTCTTGGGACTTTTCAGATATTTGGGAAATTAATGGTGCAAAGAACGATGGCTATCCAACACTAAAAAAATATACATCATCAGTACATTTTGCAGGCACTGGTACGTTACTCGACCCTTATCAAATTTCAACGATGGAACAGCTTAATGAAGCAAGAGAATATTTAACAGGTAACTTTATTCTTACCGCTGATATAAATGCTGATATAGCTCCATTTAATACGGGATTAGGTTGGACTCCAATTGGTAGTTTCCAACAACCTTTCAGAGGCACTTTCGACGGAAATGATTTCAAGATTGATGGTCTCTTTATCAACAATAGTACAACAGACTACATGGGGCTATTTGGCGTAATTGAATCAGCCTCTATTAGTAATATCGGTTTAATAAACGTAGATATAAATGGTAACCTCAGAACTGGTGCATTAGCAGGCTTACAGATGTCAAAATCAGGCAGTTCAACGATTGCAAATAGCTATGCAACTGGCTCATTAGATGGAAATACATACGTAGGCGGACTGGTTGGAGAACAACGATCAGAAGGTGGCCAAAATTTCATCCAGAACAGTTTTTCGAAGGTGAATATTGTAAACTCTGTATATGTTGGTGGGCTAGTCGGAGCACAAGTTGCCGATGGTGGAAATAATTACATTCAACTAAGTTATGCAGCAGGCTCCGTTGAGGGTATTGAAGCTGGAGGCTTGGTCGGTAGGCTGGAAAATCTATCTTCAGGAGTAAACTCTATTTCAAATAGTTTATGGGATGTTGATATAAGTGGACAAACGGGAAGCCTCGGGGGAAGTGGAAAGTCTACCTCGGAAATGAAAACAGAGAGCACTTTTTCAAACCATGGTTGGGACCTTGAATCAAGATGGGCTATAAATTCTGGTGTAAATAATGGGTATCCATATCTACAGTCTGACCCAGTTTTTGCCGGAGGAACAGGAACACCTGAGGATCCATTTAAAATCGAAAACGGAATTCAATTAAATGAAATAAGAAACTTTCTATCAAGCTACTTTCTGCTTTCAAATAATATAGATATAAGCAGCTTTGGATATAATTTTGCAGAAGGATGGAATCCTATCGGAACATCTAGCGCTCCATTTTCAGGTGTTCTTGATGGTGCTGGTTATGTAGTTATAGGCTTGAGAGTCAATAGACCAACTTCATCTGATATTGGGCTTTTTGGCCATGTTGATAATGGTACTATCAAAAACGTTGGCTTAGAAAATGTTCATGTCCGGGGTTCTGACAATACCGCAGCACTAGTTGGCTACTTAACAAATAGCAGTTCTATTTCAAAAACATTTGTAACAGGCACTGTAAACGGAGGTACAATTACAGGCGGTTTGGTTGCCTACGCTTTGAATTCAAGCTCAATTACGAATAGTTATTCTATCGTTTCAGTAACAGGAGGCGATGCCACTGGTGGTTTGATCGGGTATGCTCGTAATAACGTAAACATTCACACAACATATGCTGTAGGAGCTCTAAACGGAAAAGAGTCGGGGAATCGTTTAGGTGGCTTAGTTGCACTTGCCAGAGATGGGGCTTCAGTAACTCAAAGTTATTTTGATTACGAAACGGCTGAAGAAACATCTAGTGAAGGAGGAACTGGAGTCAATGCCGAAAATATGAAAACCGAATCTGTATTTAGTGATTGGGACTTTACAGGCATCTGGGCTATAGAACAATCTAGTACAATTAGTTACCCGTATTTAAGAGAAGTAGAATCAACAGAGAAACCAGGAATAGAACAAACCTATGCTGGGGGAATTGGAACTCAACCAGAGCCGTTCCAAGTAGCAAATGCGTCTCAATTACATAGAGTTAGATTAAATAGCAGCTCTTATTTCATCCAAACATCAGATATAAGTTTAGAATCAATAACCAACTGGGATCCTATCGATAGCTTTTCTGGAGAGTTTAATGGAAATGGATTTGCAATCACAAACCTCACAATTAATCGAAGTGATGAAAACAATATCGGATTATTTGGGGAAAGCAGTGGAACTTTAAAACGCATCGGACTGCAAAACGTATCTGTTTCTGGAAGCGACTATACAGGTGGCTTGGTTGGCTTTGTTAACGATGGGACTATTTCAGAGAGCTATGTTTCAGGATTAATTCTCGGAGGTACTGCAACTGGAGGCCTAGTAGGACAATTACTGGAAGCTTCAATATCAAATTCTTATTCTATCGCCGACGTTGATGGTGGCGCAGAAAACTATATAGGTGGTTTAGTCGGATTCAATAATGGAGGCTCCGTAGACCATAGCTATTCAACAGGACAAGTTTCAGGATCTGGAACTCGCGTTTTAGGATTGATTGGTTATTCATCTTCAGGAAGTTCATCTCATAGCTTTTATGATCGCGAGACTTCCGGAAAGAATTCCAGTTACGGTGGAACAAGTAAAAGCACCGAAGAGATGAAAACCCAAAGTACTTTCGCTGACTGGGACTTCTCAACTATATGGGCAATTACTTCTGGTCCTTATATAAGTTATCCATATTTAAAAAATTCTGAACCTATTGATAAGCCAGGCCATAGCCTACTTATTTCTCTTAACGGCGAAGGAACCCTTGCAAATCCATATCAAATTGAGACCATAGAACAGTTAAACTCTATAAGAAATTTGCTCACTCATCATTTCGTTTTAGTTAATGATATTGATTTAGATACTGAGCCTTATAACACAGGCCAAGGTTGGATGCCTATTGGTACTAACGCTAGTAACGAAGAATTTTCAGGTTCGTTTGATGGGAATGGATTTACGATTAAAAATCTATATATAAACCGTCCCTCTGAGAACTTCATCGGACTGTTTGGTTCAACATTCAGTGCTGTACTTAAGAATATTGCACTAGAAGATGTTAATATCACAGGGAGAAATTATAGTGGAGGATTAGTTGGCCTCAATTATTCTGAGATTAGAAACAGCTACACAACAGGAACTGTTGCTGGGCTTAATCATTCTGGAGGCCTTGTTGGCGCATTAGAAAGTGTTGGCGGCTCATCGAATGGATTAGTGAGCAACTCCTACTCAACGGCATCCGTTTCTAGTTCTACTTTTGGTGCATCTGCTTTGGTTGGGCGTTTAATAAGTGGAGTTATAGAAAACAGTTTTGGTGTTGGACATGTTTCTGCACCATCAGGTAACGGAGGTTTAGTCGGTGAAAAAGTCTCCGGAACGACTATAAATAGCTATTGGGACAAAGAAACTACCGGACAACAAAACTCAAATGGAGGTACGGGACTTACAACAGCCCAAATGAAACAATCATCTAGCTTTTCAGGATATAATTTCGAAACATATTGGGCTCATTTAGACGGCATTGGATATCCCTTTTTGAGAACGTTTGGATACAAAAAAGTTGGACTTTTTGGCAACGAAGGCTGGCGTATGATGGCTGTACCAACAGAAAACACATCTTTTGGTACATTGTTAGATACTCTTTGGACGCAAGGATATCCAGGCTCAGACTCCCCTTCTTCAGCTCCAAATGTTTTAATTTGGAACAGCAAAACCCAAACATGGAGAGCTCCAACTAGCTCCGACGAAATACCTGAAACCGGTACCGGATTTATCCTATTTGTTTATGAGGATGATAACGGCCCAGATACAGAGGGTGTTATTGGGTTTCCAAAAATTATTACAAATAATGAATCGCAATTTACTGGTGAAGCCTCCCCAAGTTTAAGTTTCAGTGATTCTGGAAATCTTTCAAATGATGGTTGGAACCTACTCGGAAACCCTTTTGGCACCTCCATCAATTGGGATTCGGAAAACGGATGGAACAGATCTAATTTAGACGAAACAATTTATGTTTGGAGCGAATCAGCAAATGGAGGGTCGGGTGCTTACCTAAGTTGGAATGGGATTACTGGCACACTCCAAGATGGTAAAGTAGCACCTTGGCAAGGTTTTTGGGTTAAGGCCAATGCCGATGAACCAAGTATAAGCTTAAACGACTCTGTAAAAAGCACTGGAGCAAACCTCTTCAAGCAATCTACAATTCCTAACCTCAAATTTAAATTATCGGGTGGGGAAATGTATTCTAGCACTGTAATTATGTTCCATAAAGAGGCTCAGAAAAGTAAGGATGCCTACGATGCTTATAAATTACAGTCATTAAACGAAGAGCATATCCTACTCGGCACCTCGTTCGTAAATGAGAACTCTATGGATATACAATCATTGCCATTTGATGGAGAAGTTACAGAGTTAGAGGTTGATATTTTTGGTACCAACTTGAACGGAGTGTTTACTCTGAAATGGAAACAAAATGACATTCCAGAGAATTGGCAAATATCACTTATAGACCGCCTAACAGATTCGGAATTGAACTTAATGGATCAAGATTCTATCAAATTTAATCTAAACCAGAAAGCTAAATTAAGTACTACTAAAGAGCTTGCACTCCCATCCTCTCCTATTAAATTGGCAACAAAATCTAAGAGTGAACAATCACGGTTTTCTCTTCGAATTAAACAAAACTCTGATCTAACAGACGAGTCGATTAATGAATTACCCGCCACAGTAGAACTTCAGCAAAACTACCCTAATCCATTCAATCCAACAACAAATATAGCTTTTGGATTACCAGAAAATGGTAAAGTGTTTTTAGAAGTGTTTGATGTCCTTGGCCGAAAAGTGACCACATTGCTCAGTGGAGAAAACAAAACAGCGGGTCGCCATAAGGTGACCTTCGATGCTCATAACTTGGCTTCTGGGATGTACATCTATCGCCTACAAGCTGGAAGCACAATTATAACTAAGAAATTAACCCTTATAAAATAAACTGCCCTGGCAATTCCAAATGTAGAATGAAAAATTAAGAACTAGGAACATCTCCTGTTCTTAATTTGAATTCTTAATCCCAATTCATCCCAATCATGAAATATTTACTCATCCTCTCAATCACTATCATAATCACCTTAACAGTATCCACAATAGCTTTCACACAACCAACATTACCCTCCGCTCCAAATCAAGCCCCAATCGATGGCGGACTCGGATTACTTGCAGCTACTGGGGGTGTGTATGCCTGGAAAAAGTTGAAAGACAGAAACAAAAGGACTGAAGTTAAAAGTACTAAGGCTTCTTAAGTATTCTTCATCAGAATAGATTTACCTGAAATGACTTGGCCCCTCCCAATAGTGTCCATCACTTAATAACACGACACAATAAGAAGAGAGATGATCCTCAGGTAGAAATATCTGGGGATTTTTTTATTTAGATACTAGACTGATCTTTTACTTCAATAATATATTTAGTTATTTCTTGAATCTGAAATTATCCTAACTCTGGAAAAGTGACATAAAAAAGCCCGTTTTGAATAAACAAAACGGGCTTTAACAAGATTACTTGGGTGTGTCAATAAACCTAATTATCCCACCAAATTGCTTCGTAAATACCATCGGTACCACCAAACTGACGTTGTACAGCTTCGTTATAATTCTCAGTATTATTAAACGACTCTGTTTCAGTGTAGCTTTGTCTCAATGGAACAGCATTTCCTGCTGAAAGAGCGAATGCAGGGAAACCTGTTCTTCTCCATTCTGCCCAAGCCTCATAGCCATGCATAAACAAATGCACATAACGCTGAGTGGCAATTTGCTCTACAGCTCTTGCCGCATCATATGCAATATCAGGGTCAGCCATAAAAGCCGCTAGGCCAGCGGTACTACCAGTCCACTGCAAGAAAGATTGCTCGATAGCTGCGTTGTAATTGGTTTCAGCATCTTCAGTAATCCAAGTCAACTCTTTTGCCTCAGCTTTTGCGAAAAGAACCTGCGCATAGGTAACCAAATAAACAGGTGCATCTTGTGCTCTAATGGCAGTACCTAATAGTGAAAATGCTTCCGTATTAGCAGCAGCTGCTGCAGAACCAATTGGTAAACCAACATAGTTTCCACTTGTTCTTGCAGGGTCACCATAAACAGCCAATCGTGGATCACTGTATGGCTCCATCAAGTCAACCAAAGTTTTTGTAAGTGCCCACCATTCTCTTCCATCAACTTCTATTTGGCCATACCAGTAGTTCTGGTTGTTGGCATCAGCTAAATGGTTGTATGCAAAACTATCACTGTTTGAACTCATAACACCAGCAGCTACTGCTAGGTTAAATTCAGCTTTACCTTTTACGGCATCAATTTCAGATAATCGTAATGCCATCAACATACGAATGGTATTACCCAGCTTTTTCCATTTACTCATGTCTCCTGAGTAAATCAAGTCGCTTGGAAGAGTGCCAGCAACATCAATTTGTGCATCAGCTTCTTTCAACAATGCAAAGAGATTGTTGTAAATAGATTGCTGAGTATCATAAACTGGTGTGATATTCTCTCCACCTTTTAATGATTCAGTGAAAGGTACATCTCCCCATCTATCGGTAAGATGCCAGAAGTAGTAAGCTTTTAGAATTTTAGCTACTGCTAATTGGTTTTCTGAAGTCACCGTTTTGAATTCACCAGTTAATACTGATTCAAGATTTATGAGCGGCCCTTGGTACCATCCATAAAAACTTGATCCTCCCGAAGGGTACTGCGATGCTACTACATACTGTGTTTCAGATAAGTATTGCCCTAAAAACTCACCAGTAGTGCTAGAGCTTATACCCGAAAGAGACATCATAGCGTTTGCTAATAGCTGTTGTGCAGCTGCCTCGCTTGGGGAATTAGGGCTGTTATTAATAGAGTCGTCAAACTCTAAAATATCACAGCTAGCTACTAAAAAGAGTGCTATAAGTGTTATATATAATTTCTTCATAATTAAAATCCTTAAAAAGTGATGTTTATATCGATACCGTACGAACGCACAGTATTGAGCTGGCCAGATTCATACCAGCTGATAGATTGACTACCCGTAGACAGCTCTGATGGGTCTAAACCAGCAGGTGCATCTTGCCAAATAGTGAATGGATTACGAGCGATTAAACCTACTCTTACATTCTGGAAGGGAAGCTTGCTCATTAAATCAGCACCAAGGTCGTAACCAAGACGAATTTCACGAAGCTTCACATACGACGCATCGTATATGTAATCCTCAGCTATACGTCGAGCGACAACATTGTAGTATGATTTAACATCTACATAAGCTGTTACTTCTTGACCTGTAGCATTTGAGATTCCGGTAACTTTTATACCACCGCCATCAGCAACATCATCTCTAACATTGAAGCCTTTGTCATTAATTTCAGCAGACTCTTTTGAAAGTCCAGTTCTGTCAGCTAATGATTTAGAACGGCTAAAGAATTTCCCACCAACTTGAAAGTCTATCATAGCACCTAAACTAAATCCTTTATAACTAAATGTGTTTTGGAAACCACCAGTAAAATCAGGCATTACACTGCCGAAGTTATGTGTAGCATCTGTGTACATTGGTAAGTTATTATTATCTAAAAGGATTTTCCCAGTAGCAGGATCTCTTTCATAAGCTTGGCCAACTAAACTACCAAAAGCCTTTCCTTCGTAAGAATTCAAATAAGCAGAAACACTAGAGTATCGTGTAGAACTGTATTGGTAGACTTCTATACCAGGGTAAAGTTCAACTACTTGGCTTTGGTTTTTACTAATGTTGAATGAAGCATCCCAAACAAAGTCTTTGGTTTCAATAGGTGTTCCATTAAGACTTATCTCAATCCCTTTATTTTCAATTAAACCAGCGTTAATGGTGGTTGCACTGTAACCACTAGTTCCAGAAACATCTAGGTTAATGATTTGATCTTCGTTTCTTTGGAGATAATAAGTAACCTCTAAACCAAGTCTGTTAAACAATCTCACATCAACTCCACCTTCATACGAATGCGTAAATGATGGCTTAATATTAGGATTGTTAAGCGTGTTTGGAACACTTAGCGTACTCGTAGAACCGTAATTTGTACCTACAGTATAAACAGGAGTTGTTTGATATGGACTCAAGTCAGAACCCGCTTTTGCGTAACTAAGTCTTAATTTACCAAAACTTAGTGGCTCCCAATCTATCAACTCACTAAATACGAAACTACCAGAAGCAGAGTAATACCAGTATGAGTTATCATTTTTAGGAAGCGCTGAAGACTTATCATTTCTGAGTGAGAAATCAACATAGTAAGTATCTTGGTAACCCAAAGAAACTAAGCTATAAGCACTTAATACCTTTTTCTCTAATAGATACGAACTTGTATTTGGGCGATCTATAGAAGCATCTATATTGTAAAATCCTGGAGACGAAAGTCCACCAACAGTAGATTGAGAAATGTACGAATATCTTCTATCGTAGGCGTTACCACCAAGGGTAGCACTCAATGATATTTCATCCCATCTCTTATCATACTGAGCCATTAATTCGTAGTTCATTTCTTTATTCTGATATTTGCCTACAGAATAACCAGGAGTATCAGTACCACCAAAAGCTGTTTTGCCTTCAATGTTCTGAGTGTACATATCTGTACGAATGAAACCACTAACAACAAGATTTGGCATCACTTTATATGTCGCACCAACATCTCCGAACAAACGATCTCTTCTATCTTCAGAAGTATTTTCGTACGCATTGAAGTATGGGTTATTAAAATAAAGTGGCGACAAGTTAGAAATCTCACCCGTTGATGAACTTGGTGTTCTCAAATTCCAGTGTAAGAAAGTTCCATCTTCATACTTGTAGTCTTTAAGCCTTTTCATATCCAAGTTACGCTCGAACCACTGTCCAAAATATCTTGAACCAGACTCAACACCTTGGCTTGGTCTACGTGCGCTGTTAGTCGCAAAGTTAATGTTAGTAGAGAATCTCCACTTTTCGTTCACATCAACACCAGCACTAACGCCCACGTTATTACGATCTAGAAAAGTATTAGGCTCTACACCACCAATGTTTGTGTTGTTAAAACTAAGTCTGAAATTTGATTTTTCACCACCACCTGAAATAGTAACACCTTGGCTAAAGTTTGTACCTGTTTCATAATAATCTTTGATGTTATCAGGCTGTGGGCTAAATGGTGCTAATTGACCATACTCTGGATCTTGCGAGTAAAAGCTATTGAAATGGCGAACTAATGTTCCATCCATCTTTGGCCCCCAACTCTCATCAATCATTCGTACATATTTTTCGCCATTTGGTAGCGTAGACCAAGTTTGGCTTGAACCCGCACCATATAAGTTTTGATATGGCATGATGTTGCCTACTTTTTCAAAAGAAAGTGCACTGCTAAACTCAACAGTAAATTTATCAACGCCTTTTTTACCTTTTTTTGTAGTAATCATAACCACACCAAACTGGCCTCTAATTCCATAAAGGGCAGATGCTGCTGGTCCTTTCAGAATGTTCACAGACTCAATGTCTTCAGGGTTAATATCCTGAGCAAGGTTTCCATAATCTCTACCAGTGCTACCAGCAAAGTTTGCGTTTGAAATTGGAGTCCCATCAACAACAATAAGAGGTTGGTCGCCACCATTGATAGAATTAACGCCACGAATTTTAATTTTTTGCGTTCCTCCCATACTTGCTCCTGAAGAGCCTACCACCTGAACACCAGCAACTTTACCTGCTAAAGAACCCAATACATTTTTCTCTTTGGTTAGCGATAGGTCTTCTCCATCTACTACTTGCGTAGAGTAACCAATAGATCTTTGCTCTCTAGAAATCCCTAATGCTGTTACAATAACATCATCAAGTAGCGTAGTGGCTAACGAAAACTCAAAATTTAATGTAGAAGCTTGGCCATCTACAACTGTTACCGCTTTAGTAATTGTTTCGTAACCAATGTAACGCGCTTCTATATTGTAGGTGCCCGCGTTAACATCAGTTAACTCATATTCTCCTTCTCCATTTGTAGGAGAACCTGTTTGCGTTCCGGATATTACGATATTCACTCCTGCTAGAGGCTCACCCGTCTGCGCATCCGTAACAGTTCCTTTTATCGAACCTTGTGCAAAAATTAAACTGGGTATAAGCAAAAAGATAAATAGTAATACCTCTTTCTTACAGTGTATAAGATTACATTTCATATTGCTGATTAATTAAATTGAATTTTATGCTGTATTTAGGCAGATAGTATATCCACTTATTCCAATTATATACATTCAAACGCGCACTCCAAACACCAAACAAGATTTATCTTATAACATAAACACCTCTTCACAGTCTATTAAGTATTGACTTTTATCTAAAATAATAAAATTAAAATAAATTATATCTACAAAAACAACACTAATAGCTTTTAGTACAGAAAACAAGACACGAGATTAATACTTATTTTCAATTTTTTACATAATATACTTTTCGTAAAAAATTTTCAACATCAACGAAATCTCCTTATAAACCACACACTATTCCAGAGTTTCAAACCCTATCCGCTTATTCAAGCCTATATTCATTAATATTTTAAATATTTAGAGCGATTAAAGAACCAATATTTATTATCCACAAAAACTCTACAGCTATGGAATTTCTAACCAACATGCTGTAGATTAAAAAAGGACAAAATAATATTGGGTAATCAACAATTCGCTGGGAAAATGACAAAAGGGACTGAAACAAATACAGAAAGATGTTGCGATTATTGCAACTCTACTGAGGGCAAATTAAGACCCGTAGGACAATACGTGGTTCAATTATCAACGGCTAAAATTAATGGAGAAGTATTCAAAGCTTGCCAGTCTTGCAGAGTAACAAATAAAGAATTTCTTGAAGCTTTAAAAGAGAAGAACGACAATTCAAAAACTGGCTAGCATTAATTCACAAATATATATGGTTCTTTTTTATTCTTGAAATTCATTTTCTACTGCCAAGAAGTAAGATAGAATTGAGAACTAAATCTTATCGTTTTGTGTTTTTTAAACAAAAAAGGCATTCTATTTCTAGGATGCCTTTTTTCTATACTAAGTAGTTACTTTTTTCTTCTCTTCACGCTTTCGCTCATTATGATCTAAGAATTTTTTACGAATTCTTAAACTTTTAGGCGTCACTTCGAGCAACTCATCGTTGCCAATAAACTCAATACATTCTTCCAAGCTCATCTTTTTAGCTTGTGATATTCGTATTGCATCTGCTGTAATCGAAGCTCTATGATTTGTTAGTGCTTTCTTCTTAGCAACGTTAACAACCATATCATCGCTACGGTTATTACTACCAATTACCATTCCCGCATAAACAGGGTCACCTGGTTCTATAAAGAATGAACCTCTATCCTGCACACCTTCTAAAGCGTAACCTGTAACGTCACCCAACTCTAGCGCAATTAATGCTCCACGAGTTCTTCCTGGTATTTCACCTGCGTAAGGCTCGTAACCATCAAACTGCTGATGCATTATACCCGTACCACGAGTTTCAGTAAGCATCTCACCTCTAAAACCAATCAATCCACGAGAAGGCACTCTAAACTCAATACGGTTGTTCTCACCTTCCTGACTCATTCCTTGCATTATACCTTTACGCTTCTGCAAGTTGTCAATTACTTTATTACTGTAATCGGTAAGTACGTCAACTACAACTTCCTCAACAGGCTCATGAATTACACCATCATGATCTTGCAATAACACTTCTGGACGTGAAACCGCGAATTCAAATCCCTCACGGCGCATTGTTTCAATTAGAATAGCCATCTGTAACTCACCACGACCAGAAACTTTATAAGCGTCAGGACTGTCTGTTGGCTCTACCTTCATTGCAACATTAGATCTCGTTTCTCTTTCTAAACGATCTTTAATCATATTCGAAGTAACGTAATCTCCTTCCTTTCCTGCAAATGGAGAGTTATTTACTCTGAAATACATAGCGATGGTTGGCTTATCTAAATCTACATACTCAAGAGGAGTAAGATCTGAAGCCGCAGTAAGAGTATCACCTATGTTTACTGTATCATAACCTGCTAATGCAACAATATCACCAGCGAGAGCTACTTCAACAGGCTCTCTTTGCAAACCATTAAATGTGAATATTTTTGTAGCACGGCCTTTCATTTTCTGAACACCTTTCCCTGTAACTAAAGCCACTTCTTGATTTAGCTTAACAGAACCTTGCTCAATTCTACCAACTGCAATACGTCCTACATAGTCATTCCACTCAATACTACTTACTAGCATTTTGAATGTTTTATCAATCGGTTGGTCTGGACTAGGCACATGAGATACAATAGTATCTAAAAGCGGGGATAGGGTTTCGCCTTCTTCATCTAAACTAAATTTCGCCTTACCTTCTTTTGCAATTGCGTACAACACAGGAAAGTCTAACTGCTCATTAGTAGCGTCTAGCATTACAAATAAATCAAAAACTTCGTCCAACACTGCGTCTGGGCGAGCATCCTTACGGTCAATTTTATTGATAACTACAATAGGTCTGTACCCAAGACTTAATGACTTCCGGAGCACAAACTTAGTTTGCGGAAGCGGGCCTTCAGCAGCGTCTACTAAAAGTATTACGCCATTTACCATTTTTAAAATCCGCTCAACTTCTCCACCAAAATCAGCGTGACCAGGAGTGTCAATAATGTTGATTTTAGTACCTTTCCACTGCACTGCAGTGTTCTTAGAGCTAATTGTAATCCCGCGTTCTCTCTCTATATCGCCGGAATCCATTACTCTATCTTCTACTTCTTGATTATCCCTAAAAGTTCCACTTTGTTTAAGGATTTGATCTACTAGGGTTGTTTTACCATGATCTACGTGAGCAATAATGGCAATATTTCTAAGCTGCTGTGACATTAACGTGTTTATAAATGAAATTTTGAGAGCCTTAAATATACAGCTATTTAAAACAAATAATGATTATGAAATTCTTAATTCTTTTAGCACCTTAAAACATCAAATTTACACAGATTATGACACCTAAAATCACCCAACTACCTCCCTTAAAGTTAGTAGGTATGCGCATCCAAACTTCGCTTGCAAATTTTGGATCACCTCAGCTTTGGCAACAATTTATGCCTCGAAGAAAACAAATTTCGAATATAGCTAGCAGTGAGAATTACTCTATTCAGATTTACAAGAAAGCACTCTCTCTTAAAGACTTCACTCCGAATACAATATTTGAATATTGGGCCGCAACACCAGTAACTCAATTCGAATCTATTCCTGATGGAATGGAATCCCTAGAGCTTGATGGCGGTAAGTATGCAGTGTTCATTCATAAAGGACCCATGGCAGAATTCCAGAATACTCTAAACTTCATTTATCAAGAATGGCTCCCAACCTCAGGTTACAGCCTAAACCACCTACCTCATTTTGAAAAATTAACCGAAAAATACTTAGGTATTAACAACCCAGACTCTGAAGAAGAAGTTTGGGTTCCAATAAAGTGAATTCTCAAAACTCCTATATTTCTTTTAGTATTCTTTGCGTTCCATACCAATTATTTCACTTTTTAGCTAAACCACTCTTTCTCATAGTCTTTCTTAAAAACTACGTTTAAAGAATCATTTAGCACATTATTCGTTCCTTGAACTAAATAATTCTTTGAATTCACGCACCACTTTAGGGTTTAATACAAAAAAGTTATTAAATGAAAATTAATAATAGTATCTTTTACCCTATGCTATTCAAATAGCATAATTAATTTAAAATAATGAGTAAGATATAGTGAATAAAGGCACAGTAAAATTCTTCAATGAATCTAAAGGTTTTGGATTTATCAGTGAAGACGGATCAAAACAAGAATACTTCGTACACGCTTCTGGATTAATCGACGAAATTCGCGAAGGCGATACCGTTGAATTCGAACTTAAGGAAGGTAAAAAAGGATTGAATGCAGTAAATGTCAAAGTAATTTAATACTTACTCATTAATTTTTTTGCAAAAGAAAAGCCTATCAATATTGATGGGCTTTTTTCATTTATATCCACGTGACACCCCTTTTAATGTTAATACAAGTAGCGTTTCTATGAAACTCTCTTTGTTGAATTAACACCAATACATATTAAGCCGGTTAATTTCAATCAAGCATTTCTTTCCGGCACATGATTTTATTAGTTAACTAACACTCTACTTCAACCCTTGAAGTTCTCTAGTTATCTATCGTGACTTAAGATCATATTAATCAATCAAGCCAAATTTTTAAGCAGTATTACTGCATTTATAAACCAAAGAATGACTTTTAAAGAACTAGAAATTATCGATCCAATCCTGAAAGCGCTTGAAGCTCAAGGATACACTCACCCAACCCCTATTCAAGAGCAATCTATTCCAATATTATTATCTCGTAAAGATTTATTAGGATGCGCTCAAACAGGAACCGGCAAAACAGCCGCTTTTGCAATTCCTATATTACAACACCTTTTTAATGAAAAAGAAGACGACCGTGCTCAACGCAAAGTAAAAGCTCTTATCGTTACTCCTACTAGAGAGTTAGCAATCCAAATTGCCGATAGCTTTACTGCTTATGGAAAATTTACAGGCATCAGAAATACCGTTATTTTTGGTGGTGTTAAACAAGGCTCTCAAACTAAAGCCCTCCGTAGAGGAGTAGACGTTTTAGTTGCTACTCCAGGTCGCTTATTAGATTTAATGTCGCAAGGATTCATTTCTTTAAGCGATGTTAAATATTTCGTACTTGATGAAGCTGACCACATGTTAGACATGGGCTTTATTCACGATATTAAAAAAATTATCGCAAGGCTCCCAAACAAGCGTCAATCTTTGTTCTTCTCTGCAACTATGCCTTCTGATATTGTAAGTCTATCAGGCAAAATATTGGGTAATCCAGAGAAGGTTACTGTAAAACCAGAGCAAGCAACTGCTGAAAAAGTAGATCAACTCTTATACTTGGTTACCAAAAAGTATAAAACCAATTTATTGATTCACCTTCTTAAAACAGAAGATTTCGACTCTGCTTTAGTGTTCTCTAGAACTAAGCATGGCGCTAATAAGATTGTGAAATTTCTTGAAAAAGCAGACATTAACGCCGATGCCATTCATGGAAATAAATCTCAAGGAGCACGTCAACGTGCACTCGCAGGTTTTAAGAATGGTGATATAAAAGTTCTTGTTGCAACCGATATTGCGGCGCGTGGAATTGACGTTTCTGAACTTTCGCTAGTGATTAACTACGACTTACCTAACGTGCCCGAAACTTATGTGCATCGTATTGGACGAACTGGACGAGCGAAAGCAAGCGGTGTAGCCATGTCGTTCTGTGATTTTGAGCAAAAGCCTTTACTTCGTGATATTCAGAAACTAATTGGGCAAGATATCCCAGTAGTAAGTGATCATCCTTTTGTAGATGATGGTTCTGAAGACGTAGCGACACCCGCTAAAAAACAACGTTCTAACAAAAGTCGCGCTCCAAAAAGCCATAATGCAAGCTCAAATTCGTCCCCTAGAAAAAGCTTTAAGCCAAAAAGACGATAAAACTCTTTTTTTGATGAAAATACAGGGACTTTAAATTTCTAAAATCCCTATTTTTGATGCTTCCAATTGCCAAGGTTGGAAAACCTTGGCATAGCTTTATTTTTTAGATTATTTCAGGAATTCCTCAATGAGCATTAAACAACTTCTTTTAGATCGTAGCGAATCAAAATGTGAACTTTGTGCAAGCACAGAAAACTTGCAAGTGTATGCAGTCCCGCCATCATCTTCCGAAACATTAGACGACAGCGTACTCCTTTGTGAAACTTGTTTTAACAATGTTGATGCTCCAGGTACTATAGATACGAACCATTGGAGATGTTTAAATGATAGTATGTGGAATCCGAATGCAGCAGTACAAGTAACTGCATGGAGAATTCTAAACGATTTACGTGCTGAAGGATGGCCACTAGATTTACTGGATATGCTTTATCTAGATGAAGAAACTCTAGCTTGGGCAAAAAAAACAGTTACAGAACAAAATCCAGAAGACACAGCTAAGCATGTTGATAGTAACGGCGTAACTCTTGAATCCGGAGACACGGTTGTTCTTATCAAAGATCTGAATGTTAAAGGTGCTAACTTCACCGCAAAAAGAGGAACACCCGTTCGTAACATCTCTCTAGTTTACGACAATGTGGAACATATCGAAGGCCGTGTAAATGGTCAACAGATTGTTATTTTGACAAAATTTGTGAAGAAATAGCAGCCCCCACTCAAACACCCTACAAGTCAGTAATTCAAAAGCTAATCGCACAAAGTTAGCTTTTGAATTATACTACAAATTTTTCATTTTAAAATTGAAACTAATATAAGGTTCTTGCCACATGGCGACTTTCGATTTTAATGCTGACTATGTTCTAGAAAATGATGTAGCTCTAATCCGGCCTCTCAGAGCTGATGATTTTGAGCACTTAAAAGGCTTTTCACTTCACGAGCCTGAACTTTGGCAATATTCACTTACCCCTGCCAGTGGCTTAGAAAATCTCCAAAATTATATCGCATCGGCCCTTAAGAGTAAATCAGAGCACTCTTCATTCCCATTTATAGTATTTGACAAGCGAACTGGAGAATATGCAGGAAGCACTCGCTTCTACGATTATCAAAAAATACATAACACCGTACAACTAGGGTACACATGGTATGGGAAGAAATTCCAACGGACTGGATTAAACAGACACTGTAAGCTTTTAATGCTCGAGTTTGCCTTCGAAGTTATTGGCGTAGAAAGAGTTGAATTTAGAGCCGACTTCAATAACAAACGAAGTATTGCTGCAATGAAAAGCATTGGTTGTGTTGAAGAAGGTGTTCTAAGACAAAATTGTGCAAGTTCAGATGGAAGAAGAGACAGCATTGTTTTAAGTATTCTGAAACAGGAATGGTTCTCTCATGTCAAATCTCACATTCAGCAGAAAATTGAACGTTCTTTGTAGCTCGCAGGTTCTTTCTACTCCTTGCCGAAGTGTCTTTTATCACAGCTCCTAGATATTGTTTTTCCATTTTCGAATTTAAATAGTAAATCATCTCTTTATGAAACACGTATTACGTTTTATTTTTGCCCTAGCGGGTACTTTTGTGCTATTCTATCTCCTCTTTATTTTTCCAATTTGGAGCCTAATCGGTCTAGCTATCATCATTGTTATAATTGGCTTGTACGATTTACTTCAAAAAGAACACACTATTCTTCGGAATTTCCCCATTGTTGGGCATTTTAGATATTTATTAGAGGGTATTGGGCCTGAAATTCGTCAGTATTTTGTTGAGTCGGATACGGAAGGAAAGCCATTAGATAGAAACCAACGTACCTACATTTATTCTCGGGCAAAGCTAGATAATCGTTCTCATCCTTTTGGAACGGAACACGATTTACAAAAAGAAGGAATGGAATGGGTTAAACATTCTATATATCCAGCGCAAATGCCCTTAGAAACACCCCGGGTTATAGTTGGAGGGCCCGACTGTAAACAACCTTTTTCTGCGAGTTTATTGAACGTCTCCGCGATGAGCTTTGGCTCGCTCAGTAAAAACGCAATCAAAGCTCTTAATTTGGGCGCAAAAGCTGGTAATTTTTATCACAATACAGGTGAAGGAAGTATTTCTGATTATCACAAAATGGGTGGAGATATAGTCTATCAAATAGGAACTGGGTATTTTGGCTGCCGCGCTGAAGACGGAACATTTTCTGAATCAAAATTTCAAGAGTCTGCCTCTATTCCTCAAGTTAAAATGATTGAGATAAAACTTTCCCAAGGCGCTAAACCTGGGCATGGTGGTATTTTACCAGCTTCTAAAAACAACGAAGAAATTGCTCGTATTAGAGGAGTCGTGCCACATACAATGGTTCTCTCTCCTCCTGGCCATTCAGCCTTTAATTCAGCTAAAGGGCTTTTAGAGTTTGTTCAAAGATTGAGAGATTTATCAGAAGGGAAACCAGTTGGATTTAAATTATGTGTGGGTAGTAGAGAAGAATTCGAAGATATTTGTGTAGCAATGGTAGAAACTGGTATAAAACCAGATTTCATTACTGTTGATGGTGCTGAAGGTGGAACCGGAGCGGCCCCTATTACCTTTTCAGATCATGTTGGGATGCCTTGGGAAAACGCACTTATTTTTGTGGTCGACACTTTGAACAAACACGGCCTCAAGAAAGATATCAAAATTATAACATCCTCGAAGATTATTGACGGTTTTGATATACTAAAAGCACTTTGTTTAGGAGCAGATCTCTGTAACTCTGCCCGAGCAATGATGTTAGCATTAGGTTGTATCCAAGCTTTAGAATGCCACGAAAATACATGCCCAACTGGTGTAGCAACAAATAATGAACGCCTCATGCGTGGTTTAGTAGTTCAAGACAAATGGGAACGCGTAAAAAACTATCAGAAGGAAGCTGTTCATGATTTCTTGGAACTGATGACGGCAGCCGGTTGCTCTGAGTTAAGCCAACTAAACCGATCACTCATTTATCGACAGGTTGGTGGGAAATCTATTTCGTTTTCTGAAATGGATTATCAGGTTGTAAAATAAATAGTGGGTAAAAAAAAAGACCTAGAATCTTTAAACGCTAGGTCTTTTTTCAAATAAGATTCGCTTAGCTTTTAAAGCTAGCTTGTAATGCGTCCCAATCAGCTAAGAACTTTGTTAAGCCACTATCAGTAAGAGGGTGATTTAGCATTCCCATAATTACATTTAGAGGCATAGTTCCAACATCAGCACCTGCTTTTGCACAAGCAACTACGTGCATTGGGTGGCGAATACTCGCAGCCAAAACTTCGGTAGGAAAGCAGTAGTTTTCATAAATATCTACAATATCTTCGATCAACTGCATTCCATCTGTTGAGATATCATCTAAACGGCCAATAAATGGAGATATATAAGTTGCACCTGCTTTAGCTGCAATTAGTGCTTGTGTTGATGAGAAGCATAATGTGCAATTTGTTTTAATGCCTTGATCAGAAAAAGTCTTAATTGCTCTGATACCATCTTTAATAAGTGGAATTTTTACAACTACGTTATCTGCAATCTTAGCAATCTTCATGCCTTCTTCAATCATCTCGTTATAAGTAGTAGAAACTACTTCCGCTGAAACATCCCCTTCTACAATATCACAAATCTTTTTAATGTGGCCCTCAAAGTCTCTAACACCCACTTTGGCACATAAACTTGGGTTCGTTGTTACTCCATCTAGAACACCAAGGTCATTAGCTTCTTGGATTTCTTCTAGATTTGCAGTGTCGATAAAAAATTTCATTTTCTTGCGTGATTTTGTGTGAGGTTTGTCGTCCAATTTACGCAATCAATTCAAGCTTTTCATAATGTAAAAATATTCTTTGAATTGCGTTTTTTTACAAGCTTAGCTTAACAATAGAGAACGAAACTCCGACCTTTGGGTTTTAGTTCACATAATTAAATAACAAACATAACGACGTGAAAAAATCTCTTTTAATAGTCATCCTTCTGCCTTTAGTTTTTATCGGGTGCGGTAGTAAAAATGATTCTCAAAATAACTCTCAAAGCGGTCAAGGTTTTGGCGGTCGTGGTGGTGGCGGTTTCAGTCAACGAACTACAAGTGTTGAAGCTCAGCCCGTTACCATTGGAACCATTTCTGAACAAGTTCGTTCTTATGGTAATATAAAAGCACAAAACATAGTTCAAGTCACTCCCCAAGTTAGTAATCGAATAGTTAGAATTTATGCAGATTTGGGCGATACGGTACGTGCTGGGCAAATTCTTGCTAAAATTTATGATGCTACATTTAAAGATCAGCTAAGCCAATCAAAATCTCAGTTAGAACAAAGTAAAGTAGCTTTAAGAAGAGATAGCACTCAATTTGCTCGCCAAAAATCATTGTACGACCGAGGTCTTAGCAGCGATGCTGAATACGACGTTGCTTTAGCTACTTACCGAAGCTCTAACGCTCAATACCTATCTTCTGTGGCTTCTCTTACACAAGCCCAAGAAAATTTTAATAATACACAAGTTAAATCACCTGTTAATGGTGTTGTTGTTTCTAGGAATTTTGAAGAAGGCGACCTTGCTAGTTCTGGGCAAGCTTTGTTTGAGATTGCAAACACCATTGGATATGAGTCGCGAATTTTTGTTCCTGTACAAGATTGGCGTGAAGTTACCATTGGCCAAGAAGTAAGCCTTCGTGTTTCTAACGAATCCGAAGCTACTGCATTTGGTGTTGTATCTAAGAAAAGCCCTCAGCTTGACGCTACTACAGGTCTTGGAGAAGTAGTTATTACTCTTAATATCGTTGGCTCTTCTATTTACCCAGGTGTTTTAGCAGAAAACGTAATTAATATTATTACAAAAAACCAAGCATTAACAGTTCCTAGAAGTGCGCTCGTAGAGAAGATTGAAACTGTTGTTAATCCAGAATCAAACACCATCGATTTAAACAAAAGCTATGCGGTGTTTGTATCTAGAGGAGATTCAATTGCTGAGCGTAGAGAGCTACAACTAGGAATTGAGCAAGGAGATAAAATTGAAGTGCTAAGTGGTTTACGTCCCAACGATAGAATCATCGTAATTGGACAACAAGGATTAGAAGATGGTGGAAGAATTGTAGTTGCAACAGGCGATCGTTTTTCAGCGCCAGCACAACAAACAATTGATGGTGCTAATGACTCTAACGCTAGAGTTCGTGGAGCAAGAAATGGCGGTGGCCAACCTGGAGGACCTAACCCCTTCGGAAACATGAGCGAGGAAGAACAAGCCAAAGTACGTAAACAAATGGAAGGTCTTTCTCCAGAGGAACGTCGTGCATTTATGCAAAAACTTCGCGAGCAACCAGCAGATTCAACTTCAAAAAACTAGGCGTTCGTAATGGGATCTTTATCCAAACTGGCGGTAGACCGCCCGATAACTTTTACGATGATTACCCTAATCCTTCTTGGATTTGGAATTTTCGGATTGCAAAATCTTCGACTTAACCTTTATCCTGACGTTTCTTTCCCAACGATTACGGTTTACACTAGTTACGAAGGTGTAGCCCCAGAGGATATAGAAACCCTAGTAACTCGTCCTATTGAAGAGTCTATTGGTAGTATTTCTGGGATTAGAAAAATCCGCTCGCTTTCTAGCCAAGGTGCTTCTGTTGTAAAGCTGAACTTCAATTGGGGAACAGATTTATATGAAGCCGAAAACGATGTTAGAAAGCAATTAGGCTTTGTAGAACGCTCTATTCCTGATGACGCAGAATCTCCACTTGTATTTTCTTACGATCCAAACCAGGAGCCGATTGTTGTACTAACGGTAACCTCTAATGCCAGAAGTGCACGTGAACTAAGAACGTATGCAAAGCAAGTTCTTGAGCAACGCTTGGAACGTGTAAACGGCATTGCCTCCGCAGAAACTTCAGGTGGATTAGATCGCCAGATTAATGTAACGATCAACAACGAGCAAATGAGGTTGTATAACCTCACAATATCTGATATTTCGAATAAGTTACGCCAAGAGAACATTCAAGTCCCTGCTGGTCAGCTTACTGAAGGGAATACTATTTATTCATTACGAACAATTGGTGAATTTAAGAATGTAGATCAAATCAGAAATACCATTGTAGCAGTTAGAAATGGCCAAGCTTTACTACTTAAAGATGTTGCTAATGTGGAAGATGGCATAGCCCAACCTATTGGTAACGTAAATATTGATGGAAAAAATGGCGTTGTTGTAAACGTATATCGCCAAAGTGATGCCAACGTAGTTTCGGCTGCTCGCGAAGTTATTGACGGTTTAGATGAAATCAAAAAAAGCCTTCCTAACGATGTTGAAATTAACGTTTTAACCAACAAAGCTGATTTTATTGAACAATCCATAGACAACTTATTGCTTACCGGACTTCAGGCCGTTGTTCTTGTAGTGCTTATTCTTTTAGCTTTTTTGAGAAGTGGACGCTCTGCTTTAATAATTGCGATCTCAATTCCTGTATCTATCATTACAACTTTTACAGTGATGGATTTCACCGATTTGAGTTTGAATATCATTTCCCTATCTGGTTTAACACTTGCCGTTGGTATGGTGGTAGATGATGCTGTAGTGGTGTTAGAAAATATATTCCGGTTCCGAGAACAAGGTGCTGATCGCTTATCAGCTTCTATTAAAGGTGCCAAAGAAGTAGCTGTTCCTGTTGTAATCTCTACGTTAACAACGCTAGTTGTATTCTTACCGATTTTATTTGTGCCCGGAATCGCCGGTTTTCTTTTCAGAGATTTGGCGCTAACTATTTCGTTTTCGCTATCTATCTCATCTCTAGTAGCGCTTACGTTAATCCCACTGATGACCTCTCAGTTTTTTAAAGATTCTACAGAAAGCTTTGAAGCAAAAAACAGTATCGCCAATTTCTTCAGTCGCTTACTCGACAATATGGAAGCATGGTACAGACGCAACCTAGACAAAGCTTTAAATAAAAGTGGGCTCATTGTAACGGCTTCAGTTATTCTGTTTGCAGCCTCGTTGCCTATTTTCTACTTACTTGGAGGAGAGTTTTTCCCTCGTGTTGACGAAAACGCATTTACTCTAGAAGTTCAACGTGAACCAGGAGTAAACCTATTCGAAATTGAACGCTCTATTTCGCAAGTAGAAGCAATTATCAAGCAAGAAGTTCCAGAAGCTCGTCTTGTGGTATCCGATTATGGCGACAAAGAAGGTATTGAAGGCGCTGATAGTCCAGGAGGATATCAAGGGACTGTTCGAGTAGAACTTATCCCTCAAGATGAACGCAGTCGAACTCAATTCGCAATCACCTCTGCACTTCTTAAAACACTGGAAATTGTACCTGGTGTAGAAATTAAAGAATTGATTATTGATCCACTAAGTCCTGATGGTGAGAATGGTTTAATTGTTCAAATTTTTGGCTACGATGCTGAGATTAAGAAAGGCCTCGCCGAAGGTGTAAAAGAAAAAATACTTTCTATTGAAGGTATCAATACTGTTTTTAGCACCTCAGATCAAGGCCGACCAGAACTTCGTTTAGTTATGGATCGTGAGCGAATTTCACGAGTGGGTATGACTACAAACCAAGTCGCTTCAGCTGTTAGTGATGCCGTACAGGGTAGTATTGCCACTACTTTTGTAGACCAAGGTGTAGAATTTGAAGTTCTTGTAGAGCTTGATCCTATGGATAAATCTCAATCGGTTGATTTAGCCAACATCCAAATTCAGACACCTGGTGGGAATTGGATGCCTCTTAAAAATCTTGCTCAACTTCAGCGTTATACTGGCCCAACAAATGTGCTCCGTATAAACCAAGAGCGAGTTGTAGAAATTACTGCCGATCTATCTGAAATGGATTTAAAATCTGCAACGGCACAAGCTCGCCTTTTACTAGACCAAGTTGAATGGCCCGACGGTTACAGATACGAAATGGCAGGAACCGCAGAAGAACAAGCGGAGTCATTCAACTTTTTAATGATTGCTTTTGCAATCGCTGGAATCTTAACATATATGGTGATGGCTTCTCAATTCGAAAGTTTAGTAGAGCCCTTCATTATCATTTTTACTATTCCTCTAGCGCTTACCGGTGTGTTACTCATTCTTTGGGCAACAAGCACATCCATTAGTGTTACTTCAATGGTAGGTTTAATACTTCTTACTGGGATTGTGGTAAATAACGGTATTGTGATGATTGATTACATCAAAATTCTACAAGCACGTGGAGTGGATAGACACTTAGCTATTGTTGATGGTGCTACTCGAAGACTACGCCCAATTTTAATGACTGCGTTCACCACTATCCTATCAATGGTGCCTCTTGCACTAGAAATTGGTTCTGGCTCAGAAACGTGGAGTCCAATGGCGCGAACTGTTATCGGTGGTTTAACAATGTCTACCGTACTCATGCTTTTTGTTGTGCCTTGTTTATACATGTTGATAAACTCTGGCGTAGAAAAACTTGGTTTCGACTCAATACATAAAATAGACCCTTTGGCAAATGAGGGCGAGGTAAACTCATGAAAAAATTCACGGTTGCTGATTCCATTTTAAAGCGCCCAATCACGGTTATTATGATAACCTTGATTGTGGTATTTTTTGGGCTCTTTGCGCTTACAAATTTACGTGTAACGCTATATCCTTCCATTAATATTCCGGTACTTGCTATTTCCTCTGGTTATGCAAATGTGGCGCCAGAAGATATCAACCGTATTATTGTAAACCCCATTGAGGGAGCTGTTTCTGCTATAGAAGGAATTGAATCATTGGAAGCGCGTGTTAGCCGCGGTAGTGCATTTGTTATGCTGCGTCTTAAAGACGGTACTGACATTCGAAAGACAGAGTTAAAAGTTCGCAAAGCCATTGATCAAATCAAAAATGAACTTCCTACTCAAGCTCGAGAACCGGTTCTCTTTCAGTTTGATCCTGAAAGTCGCCCAATCATGAAGCTGAGTATTTCTGCTCCTAACAGAGGGCTCGACGATCTTCGAAATATAGGGCTTGAAATAGTTGAACCTCGCTTAGAACGCATTGAAGGGCTTGCTTCAGCAGAAACCCAAGGTGGATTAGAACGTCGAATTTATATCGATATTTCACCGATGGCCCTCGCTCAGTATAAGCTAATGCCTTCTGAAATTGAAAATGCTCTAAGCTCAAATAACTCTCAACAACCTATAGGGAATATTGTTACAGATCGCCTTAGCTATAGTATTAGAGCCGAATCAACCTTTGAAAATGTTGAAGAGATAAAGAATACTATTATAAAAATCTCGGAAAACGGAATACCAATTCGAGTAAAAGATGTTGCTGATGTATCTGATGGCTTTACCGAAGTTACAAACTTAGTAAAAGTGAACGGTAATAATAGTGTCTCAGTAGATATTCAAAAAAACTCTGATGCAAATACACTAGATATCGTAAATGCTGTTAAAGACGCTATTCCTGGGCTTAACGATATATTACCTCCTGGCGTAACAATTCAAGTGCTTTCAGATGAAGGCCGCTCTATCGACGATTCCATCAACAACCTTTCTCAATCTGCTATAGGAGCTTTGGTGGTAGTTGTTATCGTTATTTTCATTTTTATGGGGGGATGGAGAATTTCATTAGTTGTTGCATGTTCTATTCCTGTTTCTATAGCGGCTAGTTTCGCGGCCATGTATTTTGCCGATTTAACCCTCAACATTCTTACCATATCAGCATTAGCCCTTGCCATTGGACTTTTAGTTGATAACTCAATTGTGGTAACTGAAAGTATTGCTCGAAAACTTGAGGAAGGTGCTACGCGGTTTGATGCCGCTTTACAAGGTACCAATGAAGTTATTGGTGCACTCCTTGGATCTACATTAACAACACTAGGAGTGTTCATTCCAATCATTATGCTTACCGGTACACAAGCAGCTTTTTATAAAGAGTTTGCTTATACCATCTGCTTTGCAATTGGCTTTTCCTTTTTATCATCCATCATTTTAGTTCCTGTAATTTCGCTTTTGGTACTCGATAGAAATCAATTTAACAGTAAAAACTTAGCTTTTAGAGGCATTGCCAAATTAGAACGTGGCTACACTAAAGCTCTTACATGGTTTCTATATCACAAATGGATCCCTTTTATTGTAATGATTGGCTTAATTGGTGGCTCTTATTACTTATACCAAAATATTACAAAAGAAGGTTTTCCTGATACAGATTCGGGACAAATTGACGTTAACATCACCCTTCCGCAAGGTAGTAAGTTGGTAAAAACGGTGGAGGTTATGGAAGCCTTTGCTGCTAGAATTGATTCTCTACCTGAATTGGAAACGTTGATTACATCTATTGGTAGAAGCAGATTCACTACCCAAAGTAACCGTGGCGAAATAAGCCTAACACTTGTGGGTGAAGAGGAAAGAAAGAGAAGCACTAATGACATCTCTGTTTGGTTACGTGAAAATATTACTTCTCCAGGGGTAACTGTACGTGTTTCTGTTGAAGGTGGTGGCTTGCAATTTGGACGAGGTTTTAGATCGGGCGGAGGTTCTATCAGACTTAGTTTAATTGGACCAGAGATTGATAAACTCGTTGCCATTTCTGATAAAATTGAAGCAAAACTTCTTGAAGATCCGAAAATTATTTCAGTTGATAATGGTCGAACCGATCCAACACCTGAACTACATTTCTATGCAGATAGAGAACGTTTAGGTTTACTCGGTACCAATTTAAACACCATTGCAAGTGCATTAAGAACTCAAACTCTTGGTAACCAAGCGGGCTTTTATATTGATGGCGGACGAGAAATTCCTATCGAAGTTAGAACTCGAAAGGAAGCACTTAAAAGTAGAGATGATTTGTTTGATGTTGAAGTGCTCGAAGTTAACGGCCAACGTATACCAATCGTTGCTGTTGGAGAGTTTATTCCCACAATGGGAGTTGATTCCTTTCAACGCCGAGACCGCGAAACTCTACTTGATGTAAATATTCAAGTTCAAGGCGATGCCATAGCCTACCGTGAACAGATTACAGAGTTCATAAAAAACGAAATCATCATGCCAGAAGGCTACCGTTATGAATTTACAGGAGCCACTAGAGAAAGCGAACAAGGTGCTGGTGAATTCTTTATAGCAATAATTACCGCCATTATTTTGATGTTTATGATTATGGCTTCTTTGTTTGAGAATTTCCGCGATCCATTAATTATCTGGCTATGTATATTTATGGCGGCATTTGGTGCTCTTATATTTTTAACCATTTTAGGCGACCCTCTTTCTACTACCGCTCAAATTGGACTATTAATGCTGGTAGGTATTATTGTAAACAACGGGATTGTACTCGTAGATTACATGCATCTTTATTCAAAAGGGAATGAATTTGATACACGACGAGACTCTCCATTTATGGTTCACATCATAGAAGCTTGTAGACGAAGAATGCGTCCAATCTTGTTAACTGCATTAACTACAATTTGCTCGATGATTCCACTTTCACTAGAACTTGGTGCTGGCTCCGAAGTTTGGTCGCCACTTGGTAAAGCTGTGATCGGAGGTTTATCTTTTGGTGCTGTACTTACATTGTTTATTACCCCTGCATTGTCAGTGGGTTTTAACCAAGTTATTAACTGGGTTAAAGATTTATTTACAAAAAAAGATGCTGTGGCTGAAGTTGATTCAATTCAAATTAGCGAATAAATATTCCTTCCTAAGTAGTGGTAATTGGGGCTCCAATTAGCTATTCTTGGAAAAGATTATTGATTCAAAAAAGGGATTATTATGAGTAAATCAGGAAATTTTTTAGCAGGTTTTATAAGTGGTGCATTGGCTGGTACTATTCTAGCTTTACTTTACGCCCCCGATACGGGTAAAAATACACGCGATCGCCTTTCATATCGTCTAAGTAATTACAAAGATGAGTTGACTGACTTAATCGATCAACTACGTGAAGAAAAGAGACATTTAGTTTCGGAAGCGAAAGATAAAGGCGATAAAGTTGTGCTGGAAGCAAAACAAAAAGCCGACGATTTAATTAAGGAAGCAGAAGGTTTATTAGCTACCATCGAGAAATCGAAATAACAGAAATTTACCTCTGTGCTTTTTAGAATCGCACTTTAAGAATTATAAAATCAGATTGGGCCTAACCTAGTCTGATTTTTTTTTGAGGATAATTCCCCACCCATCCTCACTTTTACATCATCTAAAACTACTGCACTTTAATTAATCAATTAAATTGATTAATATCGACTAGAAGCGCTTTCATGTCCCTTCATATAATATTCAGTACACATTCTAGTCTTATGTATTTACGCAAAATAATCCCATTCTTAGGAATAACATCTTTACTCCTACTTCTGACTGTTGCTACACAAGCTCAAATATCTGTATCTAAGATGTTTAATAATGGCATGGTTCTTCAGCGCGATATTGAAATACCAATTTGGGGTTGGGGTGAAGTCGGTACAGAAGTAAGTGTTACCTTTGCTGATTCAGTTCGAACCACCTCCGTTGACTCAAACGGTAAGTGGAAGGTTTACTTCCCTGCTAAAGTAGCTGGAGGCCCTTATACTATGCAAATTACGAGTGGTGCACAATCATATAGTTATTCAGACATTCTTATTGGTGATGTATTTTTAGTAACAGGCCAATCTAACATGGAGTGGAGATTAAGCAGTGCAACCGGTGGAAGCTCTGAAGCAACTACTGCAAATTTTCCTCAAATACGTCAGTTTAAAATCCCAAAAGCTACATCCACCCAAATCTCCGATAAACTTTCTTCTGGAACTTGGTCTAAAGCCAATTCTTATTCCTCTACTGCTGCATTCTCAGCAGTTGCCTATTATTTCGCCAAAGATATTTATGCACAAACAGGAATTCCAATTGGGCTCATTAACAATACTTACGGTGGCGCACGCATTGAAGCTTTTATGAGTGAACAAATGTTAGGTTATGACGAGACAGGACGTGTAATAGGAAGTGGCGTAACTGAACAACAGCCCACTTTGATTTATAATAAAATGGTTCATCCAATACTTCAGGCTCGGTATAAAGGGTGGTTATGGTATCAAGGTGAAACAAATGGTTATTATTCAGTTGATGCTCTTGCATACGAAGAACAATTTCAAACAATGATCACCGCTATTCGCGATAGTATTGGCTTGGGAGATTTACCAACTATATGGGTTCAAACTCAAAATTTTGATAGTCCTGCGGGAGATAAGCCATCAACTCGTTTAGGTTTTCCAGAACTCCGAGCATCTCTATCTGCAGCGCTCAAGCTACCAAACACAGGTGAAGCCCTGGCCATCGATCTTGGCACTGTTACGGTTCATCCTCCTGATAAAAAACCCGTGGGAGAACGTTTAGCTTTGGTTGCTCGTAAACTAATTTATGGAGAAGACATCGTAGCCTCTGGCCCTCGATACAGAAGTAATACATTAGCAGATAGTGGAAAAGTCATTATCTCTTTTGATGAAACTGGAAGTGGACTTGTTGCCCGTGACTCAGAAAATGATGAGCTTCATATGTTTGCAATAGCTGGCGAAGACGAAGACTTTGAATGGGCTAATGCAGTTCTAAATGGAGATAAAGTTACAATCTGGCATGATGACATTCCTGAACCTCTCTACATTCGTTTTGCATGGGAGTTCAACCCTCAAACACTCAATCTCTATAATGTTGAGGGTTTACCAACAGCTCCGTTTAAAGCAGAAATTAATCCTGGCTTCAAAATTGGCAAGTTTATAAGCGCTCGTACAGCTATAGAGGAAGGCCAAAGTACTTCCCTAAATTGGAAAGTTTACAATGCTTCTTCGATTACATTAGATGGAGAGCTTGTTGATAGCGTAGGAACTAAGCAGGTGTCACCAGACTCTACTACAACGTATAGCTTAATTGCCGTCAATAGAGATAATCCTGCCGAAACCGATACTGCTTTTGTTACGGTAGAAATTTTAGACCCAACACAAACGAATCGTGCTCTTGAACGACCTGTTACTTCTTCTACTTTTGAAAATTGTTGCAGTTTAGAACGTGTACCAGAATTTGCCGTTGATGGCGATTTAGAAACCCGGTGGAGTAGCGCTTGGAGTGACGGGACAGGAACTACGAAATTAGATCCTAACTATGATGGAAACGCTGATGACGAATGGATTTCCATTGACCTCGGAGCTTATTATGACTTGAACCGTGTTATTCTTCAATGGGAAGGTGCTTATGGCTCAGCCTATGATGTACAAGTTTCGTTAGATGGTTTTCTTTGGAAAACTGTATACGAGGAGCGCGGTGGAAATGGTGGTGAAGATAATATCATTTTAGATACACCAGCTACAGGCCGGTATCTTAAAATGCAGGGCATACAGAGAGCTACAAAGTTTGGTTACTCCCTATTTGAAATTGCAGCTTACGGTGCAATTTCAGCAATTGAACCTCCATCTATTTTATTAGATACCGACTTTGGAAACTTGGTTGGACTAGGAAGCACCTCCGCCACTGTAACTGCAGAGGTTGAAACTACAACTAGTCCAATTCAAAGTGTACAATTTTATACAAATGAAGAACTGATTGGAACTGACACAGAAGCACCCTACTCTGCCGATGTTACCATTGAGAATTTAGCAGAATATTCTATTTCTGCAATTGTTACTGACAATGATGACATCCAAGTAAAGTCAGCTCCTTTTATAATTTATGTAGACCAAGGAAATTTCACACGACTGGAAGCTGAAAATGCTGCACTCACAGATGGAGCAACTGTTGAGGATGATCCATCAACAAGTGGGGAAAAATATGTGAAATTAAAAAGCGGTTGGTCGATGACATTCCCTAAATTTACTGTGGATAAGCCGGGCAAGAAATTAGTTAATATTCGTTATCAGCTTACTTATGCTTCACCAAAGTATCAATACCTTGTAGTTAATGGTGATACTCTTCAGAACATCAAATTTACAGCACCTGATAAAACTAGCTGGCTAAATAAGGTTATTCTTGTAGAATTTGACGATAGTGAGTCTCATGAAATAGCAATACATACTAGTTGGGGATGGATGAGCATAGATTATATAGAAATCACTGATTTGGAAAGTATTGTTGCTAACGAAGAGAAATCGCACCTCCCTACTTATGTAGACTTGAAGCAAAATTATCCGAATCCCTTTAACCCAACAACACAAATATCATTCCAGTTACCCAGTAACCAATCTGTAGAATTGAATGTTTATGATTCTACGGGAAGACTGGTACAAAGATTATTGGATGGTGAAAAAACGGCTGGTTCTCACACTTTACAGTTTGATGCCAGCAATTTGGCTAGTGGCGTTTACTTTTATAGATTGATGGGGAATTTCGGAACCAAAACCAGACAAATGGTTTTGATAAAGTGATGTTAATTCTATTTACAGATTGAATACCATCTATTCGTTTCTGCATTAGCGCAACATTGATTTTTTTGCCCAAAACAGAATTTTTTTCCTAATTAGAATTCCGAATATAGAAACTCAAGATTGGTTTAATCACATGACTTTATACAAATACAAAAATTTATATGGTGATGGGCTTTTACATGCATTAGATATCATTGTAAACAAGCGGATTTATCTTTCTACATGTAGTGAAATGAACGATACTGAAGAGGGAGATTGGGACGGAGAGGAAATATATAATCAAAACAGTTTTAACATTACCTACGAACTCCGCAATAAAGTTAACTCTATCAGATTCACTAGCCTTACAGATACTTGTACTGATGTTTTGCTTTGGGCATACTATGCCGGTGGTTTTAGTGGGGTTGTATTTGAATTCGAAATAAATGAGAACAAATACGATATTCGAAAAATGAAATATGATGGTAAAGCTAAACTTAGCTTAGATCAAATGAAAAAAATCATTGATGGAGAAATTAAAGTAATGGACACCGGTATTTTAATTTCAAAAGCTCCGAGTTGGACTAATGAAAATGAATACCGGTTATTCCACGAATGTAATTCCGATAACCCGTATATAGAAATCGTTATCAAAAAAGTAATTTTCGGTTTAAAAGGAGAGAAAATATATGCGGCACTACGTGATATAGTTCGTAAGTATGAGATACCAGTTAACTACCTCAATAAGAATTCTAAAAACGAATATATAATATGCTAGACAAGTATTCTTATCACCATATATAATAAGTCCAATACAATTTCTTTGAAATTTTTTGCATAAAAAAAGCCTCTTCTGTAAACAGAAGAGGCTTTTTAATTTTCTATATCGAAATCTAATTAAGCTTCAGCTGGTTCCTCACCATTTCCGCCTAAATCTTCGAATACTTTAGCAACTTCAACATCGCTTTCTTCCATGTCTCTTTTAGCACCAACGATAATGTCGTTGTACTGACGAAGACCTGTACCAGCTGGCACTTTGTGTCCAACTACTACGTTTTCTTTCAAGCCACGCAAGAAATCTTTCTTAGCTTCGATGGAAGCTTGAGTAAGTACTTTCGTAGTTTCCTGGAAGGATGCTGCTGATAACCAACTTTCAGTAGAAAGAGCCGCACGAGTAATACCGAGCAAGATTGGCTTAGAAATAGCCGGTTCTGCTTCACGTGTTTCTAGTTCTTCTTTTTCTTCTTTAATTAGTTGGTTATTCAAATCACGTACTTGACGACGATCAAGGATTGCTCCTTTCTTGAGTTCGCTTCCGCCTGGGTTTGTAACCACAAACTTACCGATTAACTCATCGTTTTTACGGCTCACTTCAAAGCGATCTTCTTTATCACCTTCAAGGAACATTGTGTCGCCTGGATCCGTAATTTCAACTTTCTGCATCATGGTGCTAACGATAACTTCAATGTGCTTATCGTTAATTTTCACACCTTGAAGACGGTAAACTTCCTGAATCTCATTTACTAAATAAGATTGTACAGCATAGGGCCCAAGTATATTTAGGATATCTTGTGCAGGAATAATTCCGTCAGAAAGCGACTGACCTGCTTTAACAAAGTCGTTAGACTGTACTAGAATGTGCTTGCTTAGAGAGATTAAGTATTTCTTCTCGTCAGTACCGTCTTTAGATTTAACGAATACTTCTTGAGAACCTCTCTTACGACCACCCATTTCAACAATACCATCAATCTCAGATACAATTGCAGGATCGCTTGGTGACCTAGCCTCGAAAAGCTCGGTTACACGAGGAAGACCCGCTGTAATATCTTTCGATTTAGAAGTTGCTCTAGGTATCTTAGCAATTACTTGTCCAGAAGCTACTTTATCACCATGATCAACCATGATGTGAGTATCTGCTGGTAGAGTACTTTCTCGTAAGATATCGCCATCGCCTTTAACAACAAGAGTTGGAACAAGCGTACGATCTTTAGAGTCAGATATTACTTTTTCACGGTGACCTGTTTGAGAATCTGTATCCTCAGTAAAAGTAACACCAGAAATAATATCTTTGTACTCAATAGTACCATCAATTTCAGAGTAAATAAGAGCATTATAAGGATCCCACTTACAGAGCTGAGCTCCTTTTGGAACAGTGTCACCTTCTTCAACCATCATTTCGCAACCGTAAGGCACGTTGTAACTGATAAGCATTTTGCCTTCGTCATCAACAATCTTAAGTTCGCCTGCACGACTTAGAACAATATTATGTTCTTCTTCGCCGTCGTTGTAAACAACAACTCTAATATTTTCAAACTCAACTTTACCTTCGAATTTAGCTTTATGCTGAGAATCTGCTTCCAAACGAGAAGCCGTACCACCAACGTGGAACGTACGAAGTGTAAGCTGAGTACCAGGCTCACCAATAGATTGGGCAGCAATTACCCCTACTGCTTCACCAGTTTCAACTACGCTACCGCGTGCTAAATCTCGTCCATAACATTTCGCGCAAACACCACGACCAGTCTCACAAGTAAGTACTGAACGTATTTCAACGTCTTCAATAGATGTTTCAGCTATTTTCTTAGATACAGCTTCGTCAATCATCTGATTAGCTGTACAAATAAGCTCATCAGAAATTGGGTCGTAGATATCATGTAGAGAGAAGCGACCAATAATACGGTCTTCTAAACGCTCGATAACATCTTCGTTATCTTTAAGAGCTGACATTTTGATACCACGAAGAGTACCACAGTCATCTTCAGTAATAATCACATCCTGAGCAACATCAACTAAACGACGGGTTAGGTAACCAGCATCTGCAGTTTTAAGTGCAGTATCGGCAAGACCTTTACGAGCACCGTGAGTAGAGATAAAGTACTCGAGTACCGAAAGACCTTCTTTGAAAGAAGATAAAATCGGGTTTTCAATTACTTCATTACCCTGCTGCATTGAACTTTTTTGCGGCTTTGCCATCAAACCACGAAGACCACCAAGCTGACGAATCTGCTCTTTAGAACCACGGGCTCCAGAATCAGCCATCATAAACACAGGGTTGAATCCGTCTCTATCGTTAGCTAGCGCTGTAAAAAGCGTTTCAGATACTCTGTTTGTGGTACTTGTCCACTTATCGATTACCTGATTGTAACGCTCGTTATCAGTAATGAAACCCATTTCGTATCGATTCTGGATTTCAGCTACTTCATCTTTAGCGCTGTTAATAAGTTGAGCTTTTGCATCAGGAATGATGATATCATTCAAGCTAAATGAAAGACCACCCAAGGTAGCATTTTCAAAACCAAGCTTTTTCATATCATCCAAGAATGCAGCTGCACGTGTTGTTCCAGCTTCGCTATGGATATCACCAATCAAAATACGTAGCTCTTTCTTGCCAAACGTTTTGTTGATGTAACCCATTTGCTTAGGCACAATTTGGTTGAAGATTACACGACCTGTAGAAGTTTTGATAACTTCAATAATGTCGTTGCCTTCTTCATCAATATTAGCAATTCTAACATTGATTTTAGCATGTAAATCAAGTTCACCTTGATCGTAAGCTATAAGTACTTCGTCCACGCTAGAGAAAGTTTTACCTTCCCCTTTCTTGCCATTACCTAACTTGGTTAAGTAATAAAGACCCAAAATCATATCCTGTGAAGGAACTGCGATTGGGCCACCGTTTGCAGGGCTCATAATGTTATGAGAACCCAGCATAAGAACAGATGCTTCAAGAATTGCATCATTACTTAACGGAAGGTGAACAGCCATCTGATCACCATCAAAATCGGCATTGAATGCCGTACATGCTAATGGGTGAAGACGGATTGCTTTTTCTTCAATAAGAACTGGTTGGAATGCTTGAATACCTAAACGGTGAAGAGTAGGAGCACGGTTAAGCATCACGGGATGCCCATCGATTACATTTTCAAGAACTTCCCAAACTACTTGATCTCTACGATCAACTACTTTCTTCGCACTTTTCACGGTTTTAACATAACCGCGTTCAATCAATCGGCGAATAATAAATGGTTTGTATAATTCTACCGCCATCTCTTTTGGTAAACCACACTCATGCATTTTTAGCTCAGGACCTACCACAATTACAGAACGTCCAGAATAATCAACACGCTTACCTAAAAGGTTCTGGCGGAAACGACCACTCTTACCTTTTAACATATCGCTTAAAGATTTAAGCGGGCGGTTATTATTACGAACTGCATTTGATTTACGAGAGTTATCATACAGAGAATCTACTGATTCCTGAAGCATACGCTTTTCGTTACGCAAAATAACGTCAGGAGCTTTGATATCCATTAATCGCTTAAGACGATTATTTCTGATGATAACACGACGATAAAGGTCATTCAAATCAGACGTTGCAAAACGGCCACCTTCCAAAGGAACTAGTGGACGCAATTCTGGTGGAATTACCGGAATAACACCTTGAGCCATCCATTCTGGACGGTTTTCTGTGTGTCTTGAAGCTGAACGGAACGATTCAATAACCTGAAGGCGCTTTAGCTTCTTCTTCTTACGCATTTGTGAAGTCTCATTCTTCACCTCATAACGTAATTGGTATGCTAATTCGTCCAAATCAAGATCAGAAAGCATTGCTTGAACAGCTTCAGCTCCTTCCTTAACAATGAATTTATCTTCTTCGTCATCATCTAACTCGAAGTTATCTTCTGGTAATTGATCGAAAATATCATATTTCTCTTCTTCAGAAATCATATCACCTTTTGCATAGCCCAAATCACGAGCCACACCAGGATTAATAATGACGAAAGTTTCGTAATAAATAATTCGGTCAAGATTCTTAGATGATAATCCTAACAGATATGCAATCTTGTTTGGTAATGATTTGAAGTACCAAATATGAACTACAGGAACGGTAAGGGTAATATGCCCCATTCGCTCACGACGTACAGCTTTTCTTGTTACTTCAACACCACAACGATCGCAAATAATACCTTTATAACGAATACGCTTGTACTTGCCACAATGGCATTCGTAATCCTTAACCGGTCCGAAGATCTTTTCACAGAAAAGGCCGTCCATCTCTGGTTTAAAGGTTCTGTAATTAATAGTCTCCGGAGTTAATACTTCTCCATGAGAGCGCGACAAAATAGTCTCAGCAGATGCTAGTGAAACACCAATACTGCTGAAGTCGTTAGTGACTGCTAATGTTTTAGTTATAGGCAAGGGTTTTCCTCCATTACTTTATTAACAGTAAATTAATCTATGTGAATTTCAAGGCCGAGACCCATAAGCTCTCGTAATAACACCTTAAATGATTCTGGTACGTCTCCATCAGGAAGGTTTTCACCTTTTACAATGGCTTCATAAACTTTGGAACGTCCTTTAACATCATCACTTTTTACAGTGAGCATTTCTTTTAGGATACTTGATGCACCGTATGCATAAAGTGCCCAAACTTCCATCTCACCAAGACGCTGACCACCAAACTGAGCTTTACCACCCAATGGCTGTTGCGTAATTAACGAGTATGGTCCGATAGAACGAGAGTGCATCTTATCTTGAACCAAGTGATTCAATTTAATCATGTACACGTGACCCACGGTAGTTTTCTGAGCAAAAGGCTCGCCAGTACGACCATCATGTAAAATTACACGGCCATCTTCTGGTAAACCAGCTTCTCTAAGCTTTTCTTGTACGTCTGCCATTGTTGCACCGTCAAAAATTGGTGATGCAAAAGTAACACCAAGTTTTTTACCAGCCCAACCTAGAATAGTCTCATAAATTTGACCAAGGTTCATACGAGAAGGTACACCAAGCGGATTCAAGCAGATATCAACAGGAGTCCCGTCGGCCATAAATGGCATATCTTCTTGTGGTACTATTTTAGCAACCACACCTTTGTTACCGTGACGACCAGCCATCTTATCACCTACCTGAAGCTTACGCTTTTTGGCGATGTAGACTTTTGTCTTCTGAATAATTCCCGGAGGAAGCTCATCTCCTACTTGGATAGCAAACTTACGACGTTTTGCTTCGCTATCGATAGAGCGACGAAGCTCACGATAGTTATGGAACAATACACGTACATGTGCTACTAATTCTTGATCAGTAGCCCAATCAATATTTTCATTAATATTTACTGGATCAATTTCTTCGAATACAGACTTCTTGTATTTCTCACCTTTAGGGATGAGTTCTACATTACTGTAGTCTAATACACCTGGAGATGTTTTATCTCTTAAAAGAGAGTACATCTTGTCTGCCCATTGCTGGTTCAGGTCCGCTAATTGCTGAGTATGGCGTTCATTTTCTTGTTCAACGCGTTTTTTCTCTTCTTTTCGAGAAACAAGCTCATCTCTTTTGCGGCTAAATAATCTTGTATCGATAACGGTACCAGAAACACCTGGAGGTGTTTTTAGCGACGCATCTTTTACGTCACCAGCTTTATCACCAAAGATAGCACGTAATAGTTTTTCTTCAGGAGTAGGATCAGATTCACCTTTTGGAGTAATCTTACCAACAAGAATATCGCCTGGATTAACTTTAGCACCAATACGGATAATGCCTTGCTCGTTCAAGTTACGAGTAGCTTCTTCACTTACGTTAGGTATCTCACGTGTAAGTTCTTCTTCACCACGTTTAGTATCACGAACTTGTTGTTCGAATTCAGTAATGTGAATAGAAGTGTAAATATCGTCTTGTACAATTCTCTCACTAACTACAATCGCATCCTCAAAGTTGTACCCTCTCCATGGTAGGAAAGCAACTAATAGATTACGTCCAAGAGCAAGTTCTCCACCATCGGTAGAGCAACCATCAGCAATTGCTTGGCCAGATTTAACTCTGTCGCCAACTTTTACAATAGCACGTTGATTTGTACAAGTATCTTGGTTAGTACGAGTGAATTTATCTAGGAAATACGATTTAGTACCACCATCAAAATAACAATTTTGCTCAACGTCGCTTCTGTCGTACTTAATACGAATTTCAGTAGCACTTACGTAAACAACTTCACCGCTAGTATCTGCTGTTATGATAGCGCGGGAATCGCGAGCTGCTCTGTGTTCTAGGCCAGTTCCAACAATAGGTGCTTCTGGACGAAGCAACGGTACTGCTTGGCGCTGCATGTTAGAGCCCATCAATGCACGGTTTGCATCATCATGCTCAATAAACGGGATCATTGCAGCCGCCAGAGAAGTAATCTGGTTTGTAGCAACATCCATATATTCAATTTCTTCTGGCTTAGCAACAATGTAGTTGCCTTCGCGCATACGAGAGAATATAGTTTCGTTTACAAAAGTGTTTTTATCGTCAAGTTCAGCATTAGCCTGAGCAATTACTGTTTCATCTTCTTGCTCTGCAGCTAGATATTCAACCTGGTTAGAAACCTTGCTGTTTTTAACTTTACGATAAGGGGTTTCGATAAACCCAAAATTATTAATCTTTGCATGAACACATAAAGAAGAAATCAAACCAATGTTTGGACCTTCAGGTGTTTCAATTGGACAAAGACGACCATAATGCGTGTAGTGAACATCACGAACCTCAAAACCGGCTCTTTCACGTGTCAAACCACCAGGTCCAAGCGCAGACATACGACGTTTGTGCGTCAATTCTGCTAATGGATTGGTTTGATCCATAAACTGTGAAAGCTGATTCGTTCCAAAGAATGTATTAATAACACTTGAAATGGTACGAGCATTAACAAGATCTTGAGGAGTTAACTGCTCAGCATCACGAGAGTTCATTCTTTCTTTAATGGTTCTAGCCATTCTAGCTAAACCAATCGCAAATTGCTGCCCTAGTTGTTCGCCAACAGTTCTAACACGTCTGTTACTCAAGTGATCAATATCATCCACTTGAGATTTCATGTTTTTAAGACGAATTACTTCTCTTACAATAGCAACGATATCTTCTTTCGTTAGATACTGTATTTTTTCGTTGCCTTCTAAACGTAAACGTTTGTTCAAGCGGTAGCGACCAACTTCACCTAAGTCATATTTTTTATCGCTAAAGAATAGACGCTCTAGAATAGCACGAGCTGTTTCTGGATCAGGCATTTCACCAGAACGAATCTGCTGATATACTTCACCAAGAGCAGAATGCTCATCCCAAGTAGGATCTTTACGCAAAGTGTTCATTATAACAGAACGCTCAGATTCTTCGGCAGAAATAGTTTGAACTAAAACAGTTTTAGTTTCTACTTCTTTCAACATACCATAATCATCTTCAGTCAACTCATGGTCGCGTTCAAAAATGATTTTTCTATTTAAAGCTTCTGATACTTCACCAGTTTCATCGTCAACAACTTCTTCGAGTTCTTCAACAATAATGTTCTGAGCAAGACGCTTGCCAGCAATCTTTTTATTAAAGTCTGGTTTTGAACCAAATTTAATTTCTTCTGACATTTCAAAAAGTCCAAGCAACTCAATATCAGATGAGAAACCTAATGCTCTTAAAAGAGTTGTGGCTGGAATCTTCTTCTTGCGGTCAATGTAAGCCCACAACACGTCTCTAATATCGGTAGTAAATTCTATCCAAGAGCCTTTAAAAGGAATAACTCTTGCAGAATATAATTGAGTACCATTAGGGTGAACTGATTGTCCAAAGAAAACACCAGGAGAACGATGAAGTTGAGATACGATAACACGCTCAGCGCCATTTATAATAAATGTACCACGGTTAGTCATCCAAGGTAAGTCTCCTAAAAAGACTTCCTGCTCAATTGTTTCACTAGCTTCATCGCTATCATCTACAGAAGAAAGTCGAAGTTTCGCTTTCAACGGCACTGAATATGTTAAGCCTCGCTCTTGGCATTCTTTGATGGTATAACGAGGAACATCCACGTTATAATAAAGAAATTCAAGGATATGAGTTTCGCGAGTATCTTGGACTGGGAAATTCTCTAAAAATATTCGTTGTAACCCTTGATTTGCACGCTCATTTGGTGCAATATCAAGCTGTACGAATTTCTCAAATGACTCTAGTTGAATATCCAGAAAATCAGGATAATCTAAAACTTGTTGGGTACGCCCAAATGATAGGCGCTCCGTGTGCGGAATAGTTTGCATCTTCTTGCTCAAAAGGAACCTCTCCTTTTTGTTGAAGGTAAAATGAACGGTAAAAACCCTCGATAACCAAGGGTTAAGTGATATAGACGCCAATAGCCAATACCGTTTTCACGATATTGGCTACGAACGAATGTAATACAAGCGCTTACTTGAGCTCTACAAGAGCACCAGCTTCTTCAAGCTTAGCTTTGATTTGCTCAGCTTCGTCTTTAGAAGCACCTTCTTTAACAGCGCTAGGAGCACTGTCAACGAGTTCTTTAGCTTCTTTTAAACCAAGGCCAGTGATACCGCGTACTTCTTTAATTACCGCGATTTTCTTGTCACCAGCAGAAGTTAGAATAACGTCAAACTCTGTTTGCTCTTCTGCAGCAGCATCGCCACCAGCAGCAGGGCCAGCAACAGCAACAGCTGCAGCAGCAGGTTTAATACCGTACTCATCTTCTAATACTTGTGCAAGCTCATTAGCTTCTTTGATAGTTAGGTTGACAAGCTGTTCAGCTAGATCTTTTACGTCAGCCATTTTTATCTCCAGTGTTTTTTTAGTAAAATTTTTCTGTCTAAAATAGACAGGTTAATAAGGGTTTTATTCGCCTTTTTCAGCGATGGTTTTTAAAGCACCAACAATGTTAGAGCCCTGCGCTGTAAGCGCGCCCACTATGTTAGTAGCAGGTGATAGTAGTAAGCCAATAATATCGCCAATAACTTCGTCTTTCGACTTCATAGCGGCTAAGGCTTCCAACTGATCTGGTCCGTAAAACTCGCCATCAATAAAAGCGCCTTTAAACTCAGGCTTCTTTTTATCTTTAGAGAATTCTTTCAACAATTTAGCTGGTGCCGACAATTCGTCTTCTACAAATGCAAAAGCGTTTTGGTCAACTAAAGAAGGGAGTACTTTGTCGTAACCTCCAATTTCTTCCATAGCTAATTTCATTAGCTTGTTTTTATAAACTTTGTAGAAAATATTTCCCTTACGGAATACTCCACGCAGTTCATTGGCATCGGCTACCGACATACCTGTATACTTAGCGATATAAACGCCATTGGCATTTTTCAGGTTTTCGGTAATCTCATTAAGAACTGCTTGCTTTTCTGCAGTAGGCATAATTCAATTCCTCCTAGTTAAGGGATGTTACTGCGGTTCTGCTTATGGGAATGCTTGGCCCCATGGTACTACTAATAAATACACTTTTTACGTAGATACCTTTAGCGGAAGATGGTCTTAAGCGCATAACAGTTGCTAGAAACGCAGCTGCGTTGTCTGTCAAGTCATTTACATTAAAACTAACCTTACCAACAGATGTATGTAAAATTCCGAACTTATCAACTCTAAAATCAATTTGTCCAGCTTTAACCTGCCTTACAGCAGCTGCAACATCCATTGTTACGGTTCCACTTTTTGGGTTCGGCATGAGACCGCGAGGCCCCAGAAAACGTCCAAGTTTACCGAGTTTTCCCATTACATCAGGTGTAGCAATAATCACGTCGATTTCTGCCCACCCATCTTCAATCTTTTTTATGTAATCATCTAAACCAACATGGTCTGCACCGGCTTCTCTGGCTTCGTCTTGTTTAGACTCGTTAACGAGTGCTAAAACGCGAACTTCCTTTCCAGTTCCATGAGGTAAACTCACGGTACCACGTACCATTTGATCTGCATGTCGAGGATCTACACCCAAACGGATGTCGATATCAACAGATGCATCAAAATTAGTATTGGAAGTTTTTTTAACCAGATCGCATGCTTCTTCCAGAGAATATTCAGTCCCTGGATTAACAAGTGCCACAGCCTGTTCGTATTTTTTTCCTTTTTTTGCCATGATCACATTTCCTTATTTGTCGCGATTTACTCTAAGACCCATACTCCGAGCCGTACCTGCAATCATTTCTGCACCAGCTTCAATGTCAAACGCATTTAAGTCTTCCATTTTTTCTTGGGCAATTTCCTTGCATTGGCTCCAGGTAACCGTACCTATTTTCTTAAGGTTTGGCTCGCCTGATCCGGACTGTACTTTAGCTGCTTTTTTGAGTAGTACTGGTGCTGGCGGGGTTTTCGTTTTGAAGCTAAACGATTTATCCGCATACACTGTAATCTCTACAGGTGTAACAGTTCCGGCTTTTTCCTGAGTCTTAGCATTAAAGGCTTTACAAAACTCCATAATATTAATACCTGCTTGACCGAGTGCCGGTCCTACAGGTGGGGCAGGGGTTGCCTGGCCGCCTACTATTTGGAGCTTCAGGATTCTTTCAACTTTTTTAGCCATGGATTATCAGGATCCTAATAATTAGTAACTTCTGTTTGTTCGCGTAATAGCTAGATTAACTAGTTTCTTTTTAAGTGGCCGATTCAACTTGGCTCACATCTACTTCTACAGGGGTTCGGCGTCCAAAAATTGACACTAACACTCTCAATTTTAACTTATCGGTGTTTACTTCCTGTACAGTTCCATCAAAATCTTTGAATGGCCCTGCAATAACTTTCACTAAATCCCCTTCACTATATGGGATTCTAACATTCTGAGTATCTTCTTCGCTTTCTTTAACTCGTCCTATTATTCTTTTTACTTCATGTTTTTTTAATGGGTGGGGAACCAATTGAGTTTTACCCACTTTTAAAAAACCTAAACATGAAGGCGCACCTTGAACAAGGTTATTTACCTCTTCGTCATAGTGCGTATTGATAAGGATATAGCCGGGAAAAAAATTCTTTTCACGCGTTCTTTTCTTACCACCACGAATTTCTACTACAGTCTCAGTAGGAACTAGAACTTCGCTTACCTTATCTTGAAGGCCATGCTCTTCTATTTCACGATCTAAGAATTCCTTTACTTTTTTCTCATGACTGGAAAAGCATCTTATCACATACCAATCATGTACCGTTTCGCTACTCATTACTTGTATATAAATTCTAAAGCTGCGCTGTACACTTGGTCAACGCCAAAAATAAATATCGACAGTATTATTGAAAACACTACTACTATTATAGTGTTATCAACGAGTTCTTTCTGAGTCGGCCAAGAGACCTTTTTAAACTCAGTTACTACTCCATCAAAAATTCCAGATAATTTAGCCATATTGCCTTTTTAAAATTAATGCACGGGCGGAGAGACTCGAACTCCCGACACCTGGTTTTGGAGACCAGTGCTCTACCAACTGAGCTACGCCCGTAAATACGCGGAAGAGTAGATAGCGAAAACTACCTACTCTTGTACCGCAATTTCAATAAATTATTATGTGGTTTAGTCTAAAATTTTAGTTACCACACCAGCACCTACTGTACGACCGCCTTCACGA
>CAXBMW010000011.1:0-117901 GCA_963977025.1 uncultured Balneolaceae bacterium
TCAGCTATCACCTGCGAACAAAACCATTGCTTTTTATTAGCTGGGAAGATCCTTCAGAGGTATCTTCAGGATGACGGTGAGCTTAGTTTAATTTATTAAAACTGTCAACGAATTATCTAACATCTACAGGGATGACCGAGACTTAAAGAATTTCCAAACTTGTTCACTAATTATCTTATTTATATAAAGATAATCCACTCTAGCTAAGTCTTCACCAAATTTGTTCTAATTCCAAAATTTCGTTACTTCAATAAAAACCGAATGGTGGCTACAAAGTGCTGAATGGAAATAAGTTTCCTATGTACTAAAACCTTATTCGGGTAATGTTAGATAGATTTCCCAAGAGGTATATCGAATATGAAAAGAGACATGGAACTCGTGAAAAAGATTCTTAAAAGAATTGAAGAACATGAGACTAATGAACTTATTTATGAAATTGCATTAGAGGATTACGATTCCCAAAAAATTTATTATCACTGCCACTTATTAATAGAGGCAAACCTAATTGAAGGTGAAGTTGATCGAGCATTAGGTGGTAGAATGAGAATAATTCGGATTTATGGTCTTAGCTGGGATGGACATGAGTTTTTAGATGCCGCCAAAAATGAGAAGGTCTGGAACAGTGTAAAAGATAAAATCAAAGAACAGAGTATTTCTATACCATTCAGCATTATGAAAAACTTACTTTTAGAAAAATTGTCTGACCTACTTTAAATTCAACGTTTCAAGTCGTGCCCGAATAGGGTTCTATTTTATATTATTAACACGGATCACCGCTTAAACGCGGGGTCATTAGGTAACCTACAATTCAAATGAAAAAGACAACTCTTTCAGTACTAATCAACTTCCTTATCTTCGTAATCTATTATTGTGTCATTTTCTTTAGAGCTTGGGGCGAATCTGGTGGAGATTTAGGAATAATGCTTTTTTCTTTAATCGGTCTTATTGCTCAATTATTGATTCTTACACCCATTATTTCATTTTTACTAGAACGAGATAAATTTTTAAAGACCTATTTATTTGGTACGGCTGGTATATTTTTAGGTGTGATTGCAGGCTTTTTAATTTTACTAATCGGTTATCAAGTTTTAGAAAATGAGTTTCTAGAAAGAAATCCTTACGCGTACAGCAATTATAGAGGACCTGATTCCACAGAATATGTAAAGTACGATACTGACTCCAATGTAAGAGACTTCTCTAATGTTAATGAAAGTAAGATTAGGCTAGTACTTCTTAATGATTTAAATCTGAAAATATTACCTGTTGAAATTGCCAATATTGATAGTTTGGAAGATCTTAGTTTATCAGTGAATCCTGAAATGGATTTACAGGTATCATTTTCAATGATTGAAAACCCACTAGCTTTAAAACATTTATCTCTTGTAAATTCTAATCTAGAGTCTTTACCCAAAGAGCTTTTATTATTCTCTAATCTTGAAAGACTTTATATAGGTGGTAATCCTAAATTGGATCCCAAAGAAACAATCGAGTTATTGCAAAATCTTAAAAATTTAAAAGTACTTTGGATACAAGATAATGAATGGGAAAGCTTGCCCAATTCAATTGGTAATTTTAAGTCTTTGAATCTTTTATATGCTAAAAGTAATAATTTTTCAGACCTCCCTGAAACAATGAATAATCTCGATTCATTAAAGAAAATATTTATATATGATAATCCTGTTGCTAAGAACTACACGGACTTCATAGATACAACAAAAGTTAAAGTGTTTGCAGATAGGTAATGAACTGGGGAACTGTGTTTTCTTTCGTTACTTCCACCCTAAGAAAGCAGGAGCTTCTAGACTACATTACGAACGTGGACGTTCGTAACGAAAGGTAATTCAATAACAGCTACCATCTCCTCGTCCAAAAACCAAAGCCATAAAAAAAGCCCTGCATTCCTACAAGGCTTCCTATTATCAACTTATCGTAGTTGATTAGTTCTGTTTGAGCGCCGTGTTCCAAATTGCTTGGTAGCCAAATTTGTCTTGTTCTTCCGATAGCTCTTTAAGAGATTGGCGGATTAAGTTCACAATCACATCTTTTTGGCCAATTCTGTTTAGCGCGTTTAAGTCAGAGAATTCATCTTCGCTAAATGAAACACCAGGACCTTCGATACTTCCTTGTAGCCATACTGATGAGGTTCCATCATAACCTTGGTTTTGGCCTGTTACTCGATAGTTAACTCTTGGAAGCAAAACAATGGTATTGTCTTTTCCGCCAGCAACCTGATAGTTTATCACAACATCCATAAAAGCGTCCATATTCATATCTCGAGTCAATCGAGCAGCAGGGCTATTATCAGCTATAAGAGCTGTTGTTCTGTCGCCAAGAATTTCACCCAAAGAGTTAGCAACTAGGCGTTTGGTGTCGCGTAAGTTTTTCGAAATGTACTCGGTATTATTTGCATCTTTAGGAGTGTAGAACTCATCATAGATTGGGTTTGAAGTAATCTCATCTACATCTACCATAGTTACGCCGTAGTCATTCTTCAACGTTGAAGACAAGTCAGAATAGATGTTCTCTAGAAACTGATTCCAATAGCTATCATCTAACTCGGGAAACTGAAAAGTGGTAGTAGTGGTGGTGATTTCAGTAAATCCTGTTGCGTAATTATCGCGCTCTGAGGTTGATACATCTCTTTTGTACAAAGTACCTGAAACGCTTAGTGATGAAATCCCCATTCTCTTAATATCGGTATCCAAAGGACGTGCGTACCAAGCGTTAGAAGAGCTAGCTTCGTATCCAAACTCGCCATTTGCTTCTTTCGATTTACCGGATACTTTCACGTAAGCTCGGCCTTCCGAATTACCTGTAACGGTTACAGCTTTTGAGTCGCCAGAGCCTAGAGTTTTACGGAAATATGGGAATGGTTGACCAGTCTCACTTCGGTCGTTTTCTATAATGTTCACCACAAGATAATTCTCTCCAGTTGACCAATTAGTTACATCTTTACCTGTTGGACCAGCGCCGGCAATATGCTTGTGCTTAAAAGCATCGGCTGAGATACTAATTTTGTCGCCTACGATAGCTGATTGGAAGTAAGCAAAACCTTTTGACCCAACCGCTTTGGTGATGAGTGAAATCGTAACACGTTTACCTTTAGCAGCAGCGTCATACTCTAATTCGATTTCTAAAGGTGCATTTACATCAATAGTTGCGTTTTCAGCACTTCCATTAATACTTTTAATTCGAATACTTGGTAAAGGCGAGACAGAGAACTCGGTAGACTCTCCATTTGAACTCACCATTACTACTTTTTTTGTAGCCTTGTCGTCGCCATCAAAGCGAGCGAAGTAAGCACCTCCGCCATAACTTGTGGCCTCCTTTCCGCCTATAGTAACCGTTCCATCAAAGCTGATTACGCCAATAGCACCCGCTGGTTTTACAAATTGAACACCCACGAGGTTTTCACCGCCCAACCAGTCCTCTGTTCCTAATGTGGTAATTCCTGCATCTGCGGGAGTTACATTGAGTTGATAACTTCCTATTGCGGCCATTTCGCTAAAATTGGCTTCTTTTTTAGTCATCATTTTTAACACTAGCCCACCCATTTTGGATTGAACGGTAGCGCAACCTGTTAATAAAATTGAAAGACTAGCTAATACTACGATTGTTTTTTTCATTGTGTACTCCTGTTGATTTTGCTGTACAAAATGAGGAGGTAGCGCGCAGTATTAAATCACCCAAACGGGGTATTTTTGAAAATCTTTATTTGGCTAGTAATAACAATCAGGCACTAAATCACAAAACCAGAAACCCATTCTTTTCGAATCAGTTTCTGAAGAAAGGGGACAAGCTGTCTCGATGCTTTTTGGTGCTTTGTATTCCCGAAATACCATTTCTCCAATAGAAAATGGAACGGGCTTTTTAAAGATGGGACCATCATACACAAAGGTGTGAAACTCTCCATTTTCACCGCAAGGGTCTACATTCTCGGGTAAGTCGGAAATGAAATCTTTATCAAGTGTTCTTCCAACAAAGCTTTTATCCAACAATTCAGATTTAGCGCAAACCACCACTGCTTTAAATCCTAGTTCGATAAATTCTAGCACCAAATCCCTAGTATTAGCTTGCCAAAGTGGGAAGTGGATGTTAAAGCCAATGGGTTGAAGTTGTTCTTCACGATAAAGCTTGAGATCCTCCAAGAAAATATCACCAAAAACGGTATCGGTGAAACCTTCATCAAGGAGTGATTTGAATGTCTGTTGAGTCAGATCGTTGTATTCTTCAATACTCGGGTTCTCAGGAAGTTCAAGCGTAGCCAAAGGTAAGCCGATGCTTTCGGCTTGTAACGTCATGAGTTCTCTACGCACACCATGCATTGCCACACGGTCTAGCCCAGCGTTTACATTGGTTAATAGCTTCTCAATACTGAACTGAGGATTTTGCTTCATCTTGAACAAAGCTAGGGCGCTGTCTTTTCCACCACTCCAATTAAAAACGGTTTTAGCTGCACTCATTTGTTTTCAAGATTTAGAAGTTGATGAACAGGTGCATATTTATGGGCAAGATGGCTTGGAACTTCGAAAATGTCGGGATTAATTAGCCCTGCCAAAAGCTCAACACCTTCTATAATAGTTCCAGCAGAAGGTTGAGTAAAGAGATCGAAATCGGCTAAATAAACAGCGTTGTTTTGAACAGCTTGTAGATTGTTCCATTCCTTGCGACTAGTAAGCATACTTAAATCTTCCGCAGTTCTCTTTATGTCGAAACCGCAAGGAGCAATGATGAGCACTTCGGGATCGTATTTCACAATTTTCTCCCACGGGATTACAATGCTATCGCCTGATGGATTGGAAAGCATATCAATACCTCCAGCGTATCCAACTTGATGAGGAATCCAATGTCCGCAATTGTAAATCGGATCAATCCACTCGAGTAAAGAAACACGTTTTAAAGGAGCTCGGTGTTCACGTAATTTATCGGTGATAACGTCCAAACGTTCCATAATTTTAGCAAGAAATCTATAACCTACTTCCTCTTTTCCCATCGCTTTAGAAATGGTGATAACAGAATTGAAAACGTCTTGCAGAGATTGTGGTGTAATCGGGATGATTTCGGGCTGTTTGTCTAAGTTTGCCACGGCACGCGATGTACATTCCGTATCAATTTGGCACACTTCACAAACATCTTGGGTAAAGATGATATCAGGTTGTATCTGTTGAAGGATTTCCTCTTCAACATAATACAAACTTCGTCCTTCGGCTTTACTTGCCGAGAAGATGCGGTCAATTTCTATGCTAGTATAGTTCTTTCCTTCAAGCACGCAACGAACAACAACCTGTTTTTCGGCTAAAGCTGCGGGCGGACATTCGAATGTGATACCTTCAAGCATATGCTGAAGGTTCATATCGTAAATCATATGTGTTACGGCAGGAAGGAAAGAACTTACTTTCATATCAGTCTGTATTAACTTTTATGGGGTGAAGAGCAGGTACTTTAGCCTTCATATATTCAAAAACGCTAAAGAGAACAGTTCCGTAGAAAAGTGTTCCAAGTAGGAAATTTATTTCAAAAGGAATTGCAGCTACTAAACATGCCCAAAAGCCAGCTAAGGTTTGAGGATAGGTTCCGCTATACAACCAAACTCCAATATCGGTAATAATCCAATGAATGAGGACAATGGCTAATGAGGAACTGATGAATGTTTGAGCGTTTTTCTCTTTCATCACAAAACGGCCAACTAAAGCCATTAAAGCAAATGCACCGTAAGTCCAGAAAGCTCCATCGTAAAAAAGAATCCATTCGCCGTAGAACATGATTTTGTTAAGAACCACATCGCTTAGCCAAAGGGTAAGTACTGGAAAGGCAAAACTTTTCCATTTGGAAAAATATGCACCACCAAATAAAGCCATCGCCCCAACAGGAGTGAAGTTGCTAAACTCTGGAATCCGAGTTGCCTCGTACGACATCATAACGCGCCAAACTGCTGTTCCTAAAATGAACAGCAGTGCAAACCAATCTTTTGAATCAAGTTGTATCTTCTTCATAAGGCAGATTCTTTAGGATACTTAAAGTGTAAAGCGTAAGCCTACTTTTACAGAAGTACCTAGCGTATTGTAACCATAAACTTCGGTATAGTCAGCATCGAAAAGATTCTTTACATCGCCGAAAAGAGTGATGCCTGGAGAAACGAAACGATATTCAGCATACAGATTAATAAGTGTATAAGCATCTAACGTAACTCCTTCGGAAGCGTAGAAATTGGCTGGGTTAAAGAATAAATCCTTTCTTTCGCCAGTGTAATTTCCACCGATATTCACGGATAGTTGCTCAATTGGCTGTAGGTTGATATTTAATCCAACATTATGCTTTGGACGGCGGATTAAGTTATCTGATTTCACTTCTTGTCCTGTACCATCTTTTGTGGTTGCTTCGCCTGTTACGTAGTTATAGAAACCATCTACAGAAATCATTTCATTGGCAATCCAGCTAGTGGTAAACTCAAAACCTTGATCGTCTTGTTTGTCCTGGTTTGTATAACCATTTGGGAAAGCGTAGATAATTACATCATCAATATGGCGATTGAAATACAATGCCTTGGCGTTTACTCTTCCGTTTAGTGCAAAAAGCTCTAACCCTAAACTAGCATAGCGACTTTTCTGAGATTTCAAATCTGGGTTTGCGCCAAATGGACCAAAGAGTTCGTTTAATGTTGGCGCTTTAAAACCTGTGTTTAAGGTTCCTAACACACGGATGTTCTCTGAGAGATTGTAGAAAGGAGAAAAACTGTATGTGGCATTTGAGCCTGCATCAGAATGTTGGTTAAGACGGAATCCTAACTCAGCACCTAAGCCAATTCCTGAGTTTAATTGTACATTTACATAAGGGCTGTAGAGCGTTGCATCAGGATTTTCTGTAGCAGCATCGCCATCATCAAGAACAACATTCTGGAAGTTAAATCCACCCAATACTTTGATGTTTTCGGAGAACAAATAAGTTCCATAAACATCTGCATTTTGCATATTCCCTTTGTAGGTGCTAGAACCAAAAGCGGTGTTAAAAATGCGTTCAACCTTATTCAAATGGTAACCACCTTTGAGTGTGAAATCATCTTTTTTGTAGTCAACATTTACACCTGGGTTAATTAACTCAGCCTGGTAACTGTTGGCACCGTCGGTAAAAGCATCGGCGTCAAAATCGCCATCGTAGCTAGAGTAGTTTAGAAACGGACTTACGGACAATCCTTCTAACACATCGATATTCAAACGAGCACCAACGGCATCTCGAGAAAAGCCATCTTTGTCGAAGTTTCCAGCATTCAATTGGTCTGTAGCTTCATTAATTCCATCAGATTGCTCGCGGCTGTAATTTAAAGCATAGCCTACGCGATCTAATTTTCCGGTCACTCCAAGGGATCCTAAAAAGGTTGCATTAGAACCGTAAGAAGTCAAACCGTTAACTTGAACGGAATTATCGCTCGCTTTTTTTGTGATGATATTAATTACTCCAGCGATGGCATCCGAACCGTACAAGGTAGACATGCTTCCCTTCACAACTTCAATACGTTCTACGCTACTTAGTGGGAATAATCTTAAATCGAAAGCTCCGCCAGCTCCAGAAGGATCGTTTACAGGCTGTCCATCAATAAGGATGAGTGTGTACTGCGTAGAAGCGCCTTGCAAATAAACGCCTTTGTCTTTACTTGGGTTGCTAAGTGCGCCATTTATAACAATGCCACTTTGTTGATTTAGAAGTTCTGCAAGGTCTCTGCCTGCGCTTTGTTGAATTTGCTTCTCGTTGATAACAATAACAGGACGTGTAGTTTCTCTGCTAGATGTTGGCGTTTTAGATGCGGTTACTACGATGGTGCCTAATTCTAGTGAATCGGCAGTTTGTGTGTTTTGTGCTTGCAATGAAGAGGTGCACAAAAGGACCCCAAATATGATAGCTATTTTGATTTTGCTCATGGTGTTAACTTAATTTTTAGATTACCAATGAGCTTTCGGTTTTTTATAATCAATTATATAAAAAGAGGGGAGGGAGCAAATCCAAAACAGGCGTATAAAGCCAAAAAATGGAGTCTATTCCCGGCCTTTCCTCCGAAAGCCTGAATGTTCAGTGTGTATTAGGCAGGTCTTCTGGCTTACTCTACTGTTTAACACCTTCCCATCCGCTTTACACGAACAGTGGTCTCTGTTAAACAGCTGTTGAGAGTTTACAGCTACGGGGATAGCTCCGGATTCTAACCGGATTCCCTTTTCATTCTACTGAAATGATGATTTCAGCAGAAACCTAGTACGCCAAAAGATTACAAGCTTTTTGAAGGGATGTCAATAGATTTAATGTTAAGATGGGAGTATTTAGTATTTAGTAGTTAGATATGAGTAAGCTAGGCACCCGTTCTAATAAATTAAACAACGATCACTGTCATTCTGAGGATACCTCCGAAGAACCTTCAGAACTATAAATATGTGAAGGTTTAACTTTGTTCCGAATGCTTACTAGGAGTTACGGAGGCAAAACTTGTTTTGTCTCAGGGTGAGGATCGCGCGGTGATGAATGTTCACATTGGATAGCGAAAAGTCTCCCATTGAGGGGAGATAATCATCCAAACAGTTCTTTGGATGATTCGAGGGGTGTTCGTTATAACAATTCCAGAAAAGATGAAGCTTCAAGTCCACTAGCTACGATTCCAAAGAACACCCTCCGTTTTTTGGAAATACCAAAAACCACCTCCCTCAATGGAGGACTTATCCGTGGTAGGAATTATTTTATAATCTATAATCTAACCCTACATCTACCCACAAAAAAGCCAACCTCTTTGTGCAAAAGGCTGGCTTCTTCAATCTTTATAAACTGATGGGTGCTATACCCAAGCTCGAAATTAACGAGTTAGTTTTTTGTAGTGAATACGATGCGGTTGGTCTTCAGTGATACCAAGTCGACGTTTGCGGTTCTCTTCATATTCGGCGTAGTTGCCTTCAAACCAGTAAGCTTGGCTATCACCCTCAAATGCTAAGATGTGCGTTGCTACGCGATCTAGAAACCATCTATCGTGAGAAATAACCACTGCACAGCCAGCAAATTCTAAGAGAGCTTCTTCCAATGCACGGAGCGTGTTAACATCCAAATCGTTAGTCGGCTCATCAAGTAGTAATACATTGGCGCCTTCTTTCAACATTTTTGCTAAATGAACTCGGTTTCTTTCACCACCAGAAATCTCTCCCGTTTTTTTCTGTTGATCACTTCCTGCGAAGTTAAAACGAGATACATATGCACGAGAGTTTATTTCTCGGTTGCCTAACTTCAAGATTTCATGTCCACCAGAAATTTCTTCCCAAATGGTTTTGTTTGGATCTAACGGACGTTTTTGATCTACGTAACCAAGTTGAACCGTTTCGCCAATAACGAGATTTCCACTATCAGGAGTTTCTTCCCCAATAATCATTTTGAATAAAGTAGATTTACCAGCACCGTTCGGCCCGATGATTCCAACAATTCCCCCAGGAGGCAATTGAAATTCTAAATTTTCTACTAACAGACGATCGCCAAATCCCTTTGAAAGTCCTTCAGCAATAATAACTTTGTTCCCAAGACGTGGACCCGCAGGAATTACAATCTGCATGTCGTCGTTGCGCTTCTCATTGTCGTTAGCCAACATTTCTTCGTAGGCGTTAATACGCGCCTTGCTTTTAGCTCTTCGGCCTTTAGGATTTTGGCGAATCCACTCAAGCTCTTGTTGAAGTGTTTTTTGGCGATTTGATTCTTGCTTCTCTTCTTGTTGTAGTCGTTCTGACTTCTGCTCTAACCAAGAGGTATAGTTTCCTTTAAACGGAAGTCCTTCACCACGGTCAAGTTCTAGAATCCAACCAGCAACGTTATCTAGGAAATACCTATCGTGAGTTACTGCAATTACAGTTCCTTCGTAGCGGGCAAGATGTTGCTCTAACCAACCAACAGATTCAGCATCTAAATGGTTAGTAGGCTCATCAAGTAGTAACACATCAGGTTTTTTAAGTAACAAACGGCAAAGAGCTACACGACGAGCTTCACCACCAGAAAGTACAGTTACAGGAGTATCGCCATCAGGGCAGCGTAGAGCATCCATTGCTTGCTCTAGTTTACTGTCTAAATCCCAAGCGTCGAGATGGTCAATTTTTTCTTGAAGCTTAGCTTGTTTGGCAATAAGAGCGTCGAAGTCAGCATCCGGATCACCAAAAGCCACATTTACGGCTTCGTATTCGTTAATTAGATCTACCGTTTCTTGTACGCCTTCTTGAACAATTTCTTTAACTGTTTTTTCTGGGTCAAGATGTGGTTCCTGTGCCAAGTAGCCAAATGTGATACCTTTCTGTATACTTATATCACCAATATAATCTTTATCCTCGCCGGCAATGATGCGCAATAAGGTAGATTTACCAGAACCGTTTAATCCAAGTACGCCAATTTTGGCGCCATAGAAAAAGGATAGATAGATATCTTTTAGAACAGTTTTGTTAGGTTTATGCACTTTGCTAACCCCAACCATGGAGAAAATAATTTTTTGATCGCTCAAGACTTCAGTAATTCGTTAAATATTTGAGAAATAGAAGGTACGGAGATTTAAGTGCTTCTCAATATAGTTTTAGCGACTATTTTTTGGGAAGTTTTTACAGAATTTTCTTAACTGGAATCAATCTCAACTTCAAGAATCTAAATACTGACGAATAGCTTTCTTGAGGGTTTTGAATGTTCGTTGAAGCAATTCCTCATCTTCCTCTAATAGCGTAACTCTAAAACCCATTAAATCGGAACAGAACGAAGAAATGGGAACCACACAAATGCCAGTAGCACCGAGTAGATAATATACAAAGCGAGTATCTAAGGAAACGCCTTCTACCCAGCGTTCAACCAATTGTTTGGCTTTTGGGTTGGCAATTTCGAGTGATTGGTTATCCTTTAAGCTACCCGACTTGAACACAATGGTATTATAAAAAGCACCATAAGTAGGATTGAATGTAAGCTCTGGAACTTCTTGAAGAGTTTCAGCAATAAACTTACTTCGCTTTCCAATTTTGATATTCATTTCCTCGCGATAAGCTAGGAATCTATCATCGCCTAGAATTTTAGGAATAGCCATTTGAGGAAGTGTAGTTGAGCAGACTTCAATCATTTTGGCATCGTCTATGGATTTACATAACCGAGCGAACTCAACATCTTTGTCTTTGTTGTAGCATTCTATCCAGCCACAACGCGAACCTGGCCAAGGCATTTCTTTTGAAATTCCTTTCATTGCAATGCCCGGCACATCGCCAATAACTTCTGATAAAGCGTAAGCGCGAGCACCATTGTAGGTAATCATATGGTATATTTCATCGGAAATTAAAAATAAATCGTATTCGCGAGCGATGGATACAATTTCTTCTAAAATTTCTTTCGGATACACCATCCCTGTTGGGTTATCAGGATTGATGATGAGAATAGCTACGACATTGGGATTGTACCTTACTTTATTGCGAATGTCTTCAACATCAGGATACCAATGATTTTCTGGGTCTAAATTGTAGGTAAGTGGCTGATGGTTTGCATGTGCAGCCTCCGCCGATGAATGCGTAGAATATGCTGGTGATGGCCCGATAACTCGCGTGGTTGCATCCAAATAGTTGTACATAGTTGCAATAGCGTCACCTAATCCATTAAAGAAAAGAATATCGTTGGCGGTAATTTGAGTTCCACCGTAAGCATTACTTCGTTTTGCTAGAAACGCTCGTGTTTCAAGAATACCTTTGGAGTCACAATAACCGTAGCTCTTGTCATTACCCGCTAACTCCTGAACAATTTCTTTCATCCAAATAGGAATGGTTGCATTTTTTTGGATGGGGTCGCCAATATTTTCCCAAGTGATTTTTAATCCTTCATTGGCAAGGAGATTCGCTTTTTTAACGATTTCACGAATCTCGTAACTTAGTTCTTTAGCTCCTTCGCTAAGCAAATTTTGTCGCATTGTGTGATTTATTGGATGGAGTTATAATCTATGATTCAGAGGAGTTGTTCTGGTATTCTGGATGGGATGCAATAAAAGCTTTGAGTGACTTTCCAGCAGTAGCTTGTACTTTTGTTCTGATAAAACCTGTCCAACCCAAAAGCGTACCCACAGTGCCGAGTGCCATTCTAGTCCAAGCCCAAAAATTGAACTGATCGATATGTTCAATAATTTTTCCATCTTTAAATCGGAAGCTGGCATGTACTTTATTATGAACTTTTCGCTTCGATTGAGAGAAAGTGTAAATAGCCTCCCAGTAAGCTTTTCCCGTTTCACCGTTAGCACTTATGTCTGAAAAAGTAACTTCTAAATCAGTGCCTCTTTCGCATAGCATATGCCACATGGCAGGTGCTTCTTTTCCGTGTAGATCAAACACTTCATCCTTAAAATGTAAGTCTTTGTGGTAGCTCGCATTCATTGCGGCATAATCTCTTTTCTGAAAAGCAGTATAAAAATCGGTAATAACTTGTGCGTTTGTATCCATAGATGAATTAACGAAGTTGTCGTTTTAAAATCTATGGCTTTTTTATTCTTTGGAAAAAAGAGTATTCAGAGAATGAGAAATAGAGTTCTTCACTAAGTAATCAACAAATTAAGGAATGTGCGCAAAGCTATTTTGGTTGATGAGCTACTACAGATAAAAAGTATATGAAGAATATAAATAGCTACAGGAAGTTCGATAAAAACACTGAACCCGTGAATGAAGAGGGTGATTATGTGCTTTATTGGATGCAAATCAATCGACGTTTCGAGTATAATTATGCTTTAGAATACGCCATTGCATGGGCCAATAAATTGAACAAACCACTCTTAGTTTATGAAGGACTAAGTATAAATTACCCTTGGGCCAGCGATCGGTTTCATAGCTTTTTAATGGAAGGGATGAAAGAAAATGCACTCTTTGCCAGAGAACAAGATTTGAATTACTACAGTTATTTGGAGCCAAAGACTGGAGCAGGTAAAGGGCTTATTTACCAATTAGCCGAAAGAGCGTGTGCAATTATTTCGGATGAATTTCCTGTTTTCATCATGCGCACAAATAATGAACATGTTTCTCAAAAAGTAAAGATTGCCTACATCACCGTCGATTCAAACGGAATCATTCCATTGGGCATCACTGAAAAAGCTCCATACTCAGCCTACCTCTTCCGTAGAACTATGCAGCAACATTTTCTGGAAGGTTTTACCAATCCACCAAAGAAAAATCCGATATCGGCATTAGAAAATAGAACAGTTATCTCATTGCCAGAAGAGTTCTTGGAGAAATATCCTCCAATTGAAAAGGAACTTGACGACATCCCGAAAACTATTGCGGGTCTCGACATCAATCACCAAGTAAAAGCTTTAGAGCTGAAGGGAACAAGAAAAGCCGCGTTAGAACGATTGAGTGAATTTACAACAAACGATTTGCTGGATTATGACGAGAAGAGAAATCATCCCGACGAAAAAAAGACAAGTGGATTAAGCCCGTGGCTTCATTTTGGAAAGATTAGCGAGTACGAAATTGTTAAAGCAGCATTAGCTGAGCAGCCCGAAGATTGGGATTTGAACTCGTTAACACCTAACGGAGGAAAGAACGCAGGCTTTTTTAATGGCAATGCCAGTATCGAGAGTTTTATGGATGAAGTTATTACTTGGCGAGAAGTTGGCTTCCATTTTGCACACCACACACCCAACTACGATGCGTTCGAAAGTTTACCTGACTGGGCTATTAAGTCGATGGAAAAACACAGCGATGATGTTCGTGAATATGTTTATAGTTTGGAAGAACTTGAGTTTTCCCGAACACATGATGAACTTTGGAATGCAGCGCAAACTCAGTTAAGGGAGCAAGGAATCATCCATAACTATTTGCGTATGTTATGGGGAAAAAAGGTAATTGAGTGGACGCCAAATCACAGAACCGCACTCGAATATCTAATTGAGCTGAATAACAAATACGCCATAGATGGAAGGGATCCAAATAGCTATTCGGGCATTTTTTGGTGCTTTGGTAGATTTGACAGAGCCTGGCAAGAGCGACATGTTTTTGGGAAACTCAGATATATGACTAGCGACAGCGCTCGGAAGAAAATAAAACTCACTCAATATTTACAGGAATTCGGAAGCCAAAAAAGCTTACTCTAAAGTTGCTTAATGCACTTGTTTCGAGTGGATGTGAAACATACATTGCACATATTTTAATTTTACCCATTATTAATGGACCTCTTTCAGGAAAATAAACCTACAAGCTCGGTGAATGAGCCTTCTAAAACGGATTATAACGAGCCTCTAGCAACACGGATGCGGCCACAATCGCTAGAAGAATTTGCAGGACAAGAACATCTGGTTGGCGAAGGAAAGATGCTTCGTCGTATGATTGAAAGTGGAATTATAGGATCATTGATTTTTTACGGTCCACCAAGTTCTGGTAAAACTACATTGGCTCATGTTCTTTCTAGAGAGATTAAAGCGAGTTTCCAGATAATAAATGCCGTACTTGACGGAATTAAGGAGCTTCGTGCAGTAGTAGAAAAAGCCGAAAAATTGCGAAAGCTTAATGGACGCAAAACCATTTTATTTGTAGATGAAATTCACCGCTGGAATAAAGCACAGCAAGATGCGCTACTTCCTCATTTAGAATCTGGAATTATAACTTTGGTGGGCGCCACTACCGAGAATCCATTTTATTCGCTTGTAAATCCATTACTCTCTAGATGTCAGCTTTTTGAGCTTCATCCGCTACAAGTAGATGATGTTCGAAGAATGATGACACGTGCGTTGGAAGACGAAGAACGTGGCTTGGGTAATAAGAATATTGAGGTAGAAGCAGCAGCGTTGGATCACCTTGCTGATTATGCAGGTGGCGATGTTAGAAATGCACTCAACGCGATGGAAGTGGCGGTACTGTCGAGCAAACCGGATGAAGATGGTGTAGTTAGAATTACGCTAGATATCGCTAAGGAAAGCATACAGAGACGTAATGTACGTTACGATCGAACGGGGGATGAACATTATCACTATGCTTCTGCTTTCATAAAATCATTGAGAGGCTCTGATGCCGACGGCGCACTTTATTGGATGATTGCTATGCTCGAAGGTGGTGACGATCCTAATTTTATATTCCGGCGCTTGTTAATTTTTGCCAGCGAGGATGTTGGTTTGGCAGAGCCTAATGCGCTGACTATTGTAAATTCCTGCCAAGAAGCTTTTATGAAATGTGGAATGCCTGAAGGGATGTATTTTCTTTCGCATGCCTGCTTGTACTTAAGTATGTGCCCGAAAAGTAATAGCACAGCCGCTATTTTCGAAGTAAATGCCTTAATCAAAGATCGAGGGGCGCAACCAGTACCTCCATATCTAAAAGATAGAACAGCGAATAAACTATCGTCACGTTATTTGGATGTAGAGAACGCATCAAAAGAGTATAAATATCCTCATAACTACCCGAACCATTGGGTTGATCAGCAATATTTGCCAGATCGTTTAAAGAATAAGACATTTTTTACACCAGGAGTTGAAGGACGGGAAGGGTTGTTGGCTAGGAGATTAGACGAAATTAGAAAATCGAGTAAATAAATAGTTTAATGTTAAACTATGGAACGGTTTTTGTATTAAAAGACATTCATCAAGGTAAAAGAATAAAATAGTATACATGGATATTAAGATTATAAGCTCTACGGATCGCCCCAATTCAAATGCCTTAGCGGTTTCGAATTACGTAAAGAAATTATATGAAGCTGAAGGAGTAGAAGTATCAGTGATAAGTTTGGAAGATTTTCCGGCTGCTGATGTTGTTGGAGGTAAGTATGGGAAAGAAATAGAGTCGGTAACGAACTTTCGTGCACCAATTTTAGAGTCAGATGGATTGGTATTTGTAATACCCGAATACAATGGTGGGTTCCCTGGAATCTTAAAATTGTTTGTGGATTATCTTCCTTTCCCAAACGCGTTTGAAAAGATGCCAATGGCTTTTATCGGAGAAGCATCTGGTGCTTTTGGTGCATTGAGAGCGGTAGAACAATTTCAGCAGATTGCGAATTATAGAAACGCACTACAGTTTCCTGAGCGCGTTTTTATACAACGTGTACATCAAGAGTTCAATCCTGAAGAAGGCTTGAAAAATGAATTTGCTCAAGGGCTACTCATTTCACAAGTAAAGAATTTCACTAAATTTGTTAAAGCTAATAAAGATCTTAGTTAAGCTTTAGCATATACCCGACACCGTGTAAGGTAATGAGGTATTTTGGGTCGTCTGGGTGAAGTTCAATTTTAGCTCTGAGCTTAGAAATGTGAACATCAACAGTTCTAGTATTGGTGCTATATTCGTAGCGCCATACTTTTTCTAATAGCTCGTCTCTGGATACAGGGTTGTTTGCGTGCGAAAGTAAGTATCTAATGAGTTCTACTTCACGAGCGGTAAGTTCAATAACTTTATCGCCTGGGTGAACCACTTCACTTTCGGTAAGGTCGGCTTTAACTTCCCCTAACTGAAGAATATCTACTTGTCCAGAGTTTGAGTAAGTACCAGCTCTACGCAACCTAGCTTGGATGCGAGCAAGTAATTCTTTTACACCAAAAGGCTTGGTGAGGTAATCATCTGCACCAAGATTTAAACCTTTTACTTTATCGGGCTCTTGGTCTTTTGCGGTGAGCATAATGATTGGGAAGGTATATTTAAGCTCACGAATTTCTTGGCAGATATCGTACCCACTTTTACCAGGTAACATGATATCAAGAATCATAAGATCTGGTTTATGCTCTTTCACCATATTTACGGCACTATCACCGTCTTCACTTACAAAAACAGTGAAGCCCTCACTTTCGAGCGTATCTCGTAGTGTGAAAATTAAGCTTGGTTCATCTTCTACAACAAGAATCTTATTCTTCTTATCAGACATGGCTGGTATTTACTTTAGAATGTTCAGTTGAGATTATACCACTTTTTTTTGAGTGCTGTGCAACTTCTTGCGTGGCAATAGTGGGAAAACTTACTTTAAAAGTAGTTCCCTTACCATACTCACTCTTTACAGATATGGTTCCGTTATTTAAAACTACAAGGCTTCGAACAATACTAAGCCCGAGTCCATGTCCTTTTGTTCTTGCTACTAAGGAATCTTCCACACGATAGAATTTCCGGAAAATATTTTTCAACTCTTTTTTCTTGATACCCATTCCGTGATCAGTGACTTCAAAAACTATATTTTTCTTCTCCATAAAAACACGAACAAGTATCTTTTTATCTTCCAAACTATACTTAACAGCGTTTTCTAAGAGATTACTTATGATGGTCTCGACACTCACTGGGTCAATGTTGCTGTAGGGAATGTCTCCCTCAACACTGAAATTCAACTCAAAGCCTTTTTCTTCAATAAACTCTTTAGTTTGGTGAATGTACTCGGCCAAAAGAAAGTGTATTTGGTATGGCGCAGTTTTAATAAGACTATGGCCGGAATCATATTTTGCAACGTCTAAGAGCTTGTCAATCATTTTCCGCAACCGAATCGATTCTTGGTATATATGTTCACCATATTGTTTTAGCCGATATGGTTTTGTCACTCGTCCATCAGAAATATTTTCTCCCGCTGCCTGCATAACAGCAAGAGGTGTCTTAAGTTCATGAGTAACATTTGCTAGAAAACCAGCTTGTCGTTGAGATAGATTCCTTTCCCGTTGGGCAGTAAAAAACATGAAAAGTAATGCTCCGAGTAAGAACATAACGGCAAAGCCTAGTACTATTAAACTTTTAATAAAGGTGGCGTTGTAAGCAGATGCAATTTGAGAGTCTAGGAATGCAATTTTAATGTTCCAGTTATCAAAAAACCTAGGGAAGCGTACTCTTGCGTCAACCAAATCAAAATTAAATGGAACGCTTGTGTCGTTTGTGGCAAGTACCTCTCCTTTACCAAAATCGTGTAGCCAAACAATAGTTCCATTTTCTTCTCCTGAATCAAAGTACTCGCTGATCATTGGAGCTATTAATTCATTGATAACATAATCTTTGTTGATTAGAAAGGTGAAGTATCCAATCACTCTATTTTCTGGGAGATTAATCAAGCCAATGTTCATACTTCGATGGGTATCAAACACAATAATTGTATTCCATTGATAATCGAAGTCGTTTAATTGAATCCGAGTTTTTGTTCTTACCAAACCAACACCGTCGCAAAGTATAGGGCTGTAGGTTTGGGTTGGAGTCATCTTAGACACATTACTATTAAACATGTACACGTTAGAGTTTTCCACACAAGGATCTACATTAGCGGGAGTGTAATAGATAGAAGTATAAATGGGATTATTAGAAACATCTTTCATGATGCTTAGAATATTTTCGGGAAAACGACCGTTTTTGTTGAGCGACTCTTCCAAAGGCTCTAGCTCCAAGCGAGATAGACTAAAGAAAGGAGAGTAAAGCTCACTTCTAACTTTTAAAGTGATTTCTTCTGCTTTACGTATTTGGCGAGAACTCTCGCCCTCTGTAACTCTATCTCGAATTTCGTACAAAGAATAGAGGTTCATGCCTGTAAGAGCGATGATGGCTACAAGCCCCATCATTAATAAAATCCAGCGGAATGCTCGGTTACGTGCTAACATAAGTTTAGATTAATTTAGTATGGCAATTTAAACGAATTTGCCTGCCTTGCATATACCTATAAAGTAAAAAAACGTGAACAAACTCTTAATATTTATGCTTAAAAGTGTGCTACTTCTAATATTTTTTCCACGTATTGTTACTTCTGTTTACATCTGGAAAGATCGAATTTTTATCGATGGTTACTTTTTGCAACGATGAATTGATGGGCAAAGTGATGGATAATCTTCGTTTTCCTAATAACCACTGGTCTACACCAATTCTAGTTTCAATTTCCGTTCCATCTTTAAAAAAGAGCGTTAAGTCTACTGGCATTGGAATGTTGCCAAGGTCATTAATACTAACAGTTACAGAGTTGGATTGAATTTTGACTTCTTCAATAGCTTGGTCTAGTTCCCATGTTTCAAAGTACCAGCTTCTCCAAAACCAGTCCAGATCTTGGCCTGTTACATCTTCAAAAGTATTAAACAGATCGTATGGTGTTGGATGTTTGTATGCCCATCTACTGATGTAAGTTGTCCAAGCTTTCATAAATACATCCTCTCCAAGTAAACCTCGCAAGGTAAATAGAGTAGAAGCTGGTTTTGTGTACGAAGCTATTCCATATGCAGTACTTGAGTAATGATAATCTGAGTATCGCATTACTTCCCCTTCTTTATCGCTTCCCGAAAGTCTAAGAAATCCGGCATATTCTGGCGCTAAGTCTTCTTCCAATTCAAAAAAGTCCCATCGAGCATTAGCTTCGTGAAAAGTGGTAGCACCTTCATCCATCCAAGCTCTACGGCGTTCGTTAGAGCTTACAATCATTGGTAACCACATGTGTGCGAGCTCATGCGCTATTACATCGTAAAAAGCTTGAGGTGTTCTACCGTTATAAGCGCCGATAATCGTCATCATAGGAAATTCCATGCCACCGCCAATAATACCCTCACCTTCAACGGTTGTCATTTGTGGCCAAGGGTAAGGAATACCCGAAAATTTTGAGAGAAAGGATATAGAATGCTGAGCAAAAAGCGCACTTTGATGCCAATTGGGAGCAGAAGTTCTCCAAAAAGAATTGATACGAGCGTAGTCAAGAACGCCGTCGTCATCAAGATCACCAACTTTGGATCTCGTGCCATCCCAAATAGATTCTTTGGTAGCACTAAAAGCAACATCTCGAACATTTTCAGCTCGAAATTTCCATTCTAATTTCCCAGTTTCGTTTGATAGTGTTGCCTTTCCAAAATCACTTTCCGAAATAATAGTGATAACCGTATCGCTTTTAATAGCTTCCTGATATCTAGACAATACTTCAGGGGATAAGGTTTCTTCGGGATTTGTAAACTCTCCCGAACTCATTATTATCCAATCTTGGGGGGCTGTGATGGTAATATCGTAATCTGAGAAATCGTGATAAAATTCAGCATTACCAGTAAAAGTGTCTTTAAACCAACCTTCTAAATCATCATAAACCGCAATATGTGGATACCAATAACCTAGATAAAAGAGATTGTCGTAGCTATATCCCATTCGACCCGAAGCTCCCTCACGAGGGATTTTAAATGAGAAATCAATTTCTATGGTAACATTTCCACCTGAAACTAATGATTCTCCCAAAACCACGTACATATTAGTGCCTTGGATTCCATAGGAAGCATTTCCAAGTCTAGGGCTTGTGCTTAATTCAACAGGTTCTGCATTTACAGAAATCGAGTGGATATTCATTCCTCCAGTAATTTCTGCGGGTTCAAGTCTGGGAGTACCCGCGGCATGCAAATTCTGAGCGAGCTCGAATAAGACAAGAGGAAGTTTGTCGGGAGAGTTATTATAATAAGTGATAATTGCCGAGCCACTAAGTGTGGTATCTACTGGAGAGAGTTCTGCATTAAGCTGGTAGTCCGCATATTGGGTCCAATAGTTCTCTCCCGGAGCGCCATTATTTGTTCGCGTTCCCTTTTTAATGGATTCTAAAAAATAGGAAGGTAACTCGATAGGATTTGGAATCGGCCTTTCGATTGCGAGTGAGCTTTGCAGCTTAGGTGGGATTTCGATTGTAGTTTGAGTTGAACTACAAGCTAAAAGCGTTGCGAAAAAAAAGGACAGAGCGAAAAGACATCTTTTGCTCATAGTGCATAAAATTAGTTTGAGGTATGCTACTTAGAAAGTTGTTCGAAGTTTCTTTCCATAGATTCTTTAAGGTCATTAAACTCTATAGGTTTAACTAAGTAATCTAAATAATCGGTTTCTTTAGCTCTTTGAACGTGATACGGATCTGAGTTACCAGTTATATAAATCACAGGAACAGAAGAGAATTTTCGGATTTCTTTCATGGCAGTAATACCGTCCATATCACCTTCTAAAGAAATATCCATTAATATTAAATCAGGATTGATTCTTTTTGCTACTTCAATAGCGGTTTTACCATAAACCAGTTCACCTTCAGCGTAATAGCCAAGCTTCTCTAGATAGCTTTCATACAGAAGGTTTAGGATCAAATCATCTTCGACAATCATCACCGTTTTATTCTGTTTTTCTTTCATAATTCTTTCTTTAGTCAATTCTTTAGAAGAGAGGGTATAATAAGATGTATCGACATCAAACGAAATTAATTAATCGTCTAATGTAATTATAAGAAAAAGTTAGTAATTACAGAGGTTAATATTCTTTTAGAATATTTTAATAGAAAAGTGTTTAAAATAGTCTTAGGAGCTTAAAAAGAAACAAATGAGAAATATGCGAACCTATGTTTTACCAAAACGAAAAACGCCTCGCAAAAACAAATTTTTACGAGGCGTTTTGTACCGCAGGCCGGACTCGAACCGGCACGGGATTATCTCCCATTGGATTTTAAGTCCAACGTGTCTACCATTCCACCACTGCGGCTTGGTTTCCCAATTCCTTTTAACAGGAAGCGCCAAATATACAACTTTAATAACGTCTACTTCAATCACTTTTTTAGAATTTTCAAACTTGTTTCACAAATAAGGTTTCGTAAATTCAATTCAACTAAAGAAAACGAGAAAATACTATGATTAAGAAGATATTTTTGATAGCTGCATTTGTATGTATAAGCTTACCATCTTTCGCACAATTTGAACTTGGCGCCTCGTACGAGCTTAGAGATTCGGAGCCTCAAAGTGGTTTTGGTGTGCGTATTCAGTCTGGAATTTTGCAAAGTATTCCTTTTGTGAACCTAGGAATAAGAGCTCACTTCAGTTATTTCAGCGAAGAAAATTCTATTGATAGTGGTGGAGGATTCTCTTACTCAGAAAAATTAGAAAATTATGACTTTGGTCTTGCTGCAGTAGGTGGCGTTTCTGTAGGTCTCATAGAACCTTATATTGGTTTAGGGCTTGGTTCTGAGAACGTAGATTTAAAATACAAGGATTTTCAAGGAGTGGGCGTTAATCCTGATGACGACGATGAATCGAATATTTATTGGAATACTTTTATTGGTGCTAAAGTAACTATAATACCACTACTAAAACCATTTGTGGAATACAGATTTACTAGTAGAGATATTGAGATTCCAAATATGGATGACAAAACTGGCCGCATTATGTTTGGCGTGGTTTTAAGTCTATAAAATGAAAATTTAGATGCAAAGCGGTTGTGTATTTACATAACCGCTTTTTTTATATTTATGGATTGTTTTAACCATTAAAAGTGTGTTATATAACGGTATAGTTTAATATTGAGAGTTGATGGACGAAGCTAAAGTTTTAAGAGATATAGATTTAGATAGCGTAAAGCTGAAGAAAGCGCAACGAGAGGACTTGAAGCAGCTTCTTGAGGTATGTAAAGAGCACATTGATGATGTAAACGAGGAACTCATCACAAAAGCATTTAAGCTTTGCTTCTACTCTCATGAGGGTATGACTAGAGCTTCTGGAGAGCCTTATTATTATCATCCCGTGGAAGTTGCAACCATTGTAGCACGAGAGATAAATATTGATGATATATCAGTAATAGCAGCTTTATTACACGATACGGTCGAAGACACTAGCGTAACGATTGAAGATATCCGTTTTTGGTTTGGTAACGAAGTTGCAGTGATTATTGATGGTGTTACAAAAATAGCAGGTGTTTTTAAGAGCAGAAATAGCAAGCAGGCAGAAGCTTTTATGAAACTGCTTCTTTCTATGGCAGAAGACATTCGAGTTGTACTCATCAAGTTTGCTGATCGGCTGCACAACATGCGGACTATACATCATCTCAAAAGAGAGAAACAGATTAAAATTGCTAACGAAACGATGGACCTTTATGCTCCGTTAGCACATCGTTTTGGCTTGTTTGCTATTAAGAATGAACTCGAAGATTTGTGCTTTAAAGCCATAGATCCTACTTCGTATAAGTTTGTAGTTCGCAAACTTAAAGAGAAAAAAGAATCGCGCGAGCAATTTATTGATGAGTTTATGACACCGATTGAACAACAGCTTCGAGGATTGGAGTTCAATTTTGAGATTAAAGGTCGCCCAAAGCATATTTATTCTATCTATAAGAAAATGCAACGGCAGCAAAAGCCTTTTGAAGAAGTGTATGATCTTTTTGCCATACGCATCATTCTAGAAGACCCACATGCCAAAGAAGATTGCTGGAGAGTTTATTCAATTATAACAGATTGGTACACTCCAATTCCAGAGAGATTTAGAGACTTTATATCGGTTCCAAAAGCAAATGGATACCAATCGCTGCACACTACAGTAATTACAAACCGAGGTAAGAAAGTTGAAGTTCAAATTCGCACTCGTAGAATGGATGATGTTGCGGAGAAAGGCTTAGCGGCACATTGGAAGTATAAAGAAGGCGAGCATATGGGCGCTAAAAATCTAGACCGATTTGTAAGCTGGGTGCGCGATGTTCTTGACAATCCAAGGCCAGATGCAGCAACCGATTTTGTTAAAGATTTTCAACTTAATCTTTACCATGATGAGATTTATGTATTTACTCCCAAAGGTGAGCTAAAAACACTTCCAAGTGGGGCTACACCTATCGATTTTGCTTTCGATATTCATAGCGAGATTGGCGAAAGAGCTCTTTCTGCTAAAGTAAACGGAAGGATGGTTCCTCTTAGGCACAAACTATCTAATGGAGATCAAGTGGAAGTAGTTACGGGAAACAAAATTAATTTAAATGTAGACTGGATTGACGATGTAGTTACTCATAAAGCTAAATCTCGTATTCGCCAGTTTATAAAGCAGAAACAAAGAAAAGTATCGGACGAAGGCCGAGAGATTTGGATTAAACGTGCCGAGAAAGGGAAAGTAGAAATCTCAGATCAAGAATTAACTCCTTTTGCTAAAAAGTTCAAGTTTGAAACCACTCAAGGGCTTTTCTTCGAGATAGGTCTGGGTTCATTTGATGTGAATAAACTGTTCAGAGAAGTTAAAAAGTTCAAAAGCACAGGCCGTTTAGAAGAGGAACAAGTGGCCGGAAGTTCTACTAAAGAAAATGAAATTCAAGAGCATTATTTTGCTGCAGCACGTGCGGTAGGTGATGGACAGTCGTTAATTATAAATGGCGAACTGAGCAACGTGAAATATGCGTATGCAAACTGTTGCAATCCTATTCCTGGTGATGACGTGCTTGGTTTTATAAGTAGAAATGGCGACATCAAAATTCATCGATCTATGTGTAATAATGCTAAGCATTTGATCGAAACTGAAAGCGAACGCATTGTTGATGTAAACTGGGCTAAGAATATTGATAATAAGTTCCTAGGAGCCGTTAAGGTTATTGGAGAGGATCGAGTAGGCTTAATTAACGACCTCACCGATGTTCTGTCGAAATCGCTCTCAACCAACATGAAAAGTATAAATGTAAACAGCGATAGTGGCATGTTTGAAGGAATTATCTCTTTATATGTTGATGGTTTAAGTCACTTGGCTAAAATAATGAAGCGCTTAGAGCGTGTAGAGGGTGTTAAAAGCGTGATTCGATACGAATAAATAGAAATTTAACAATCTTTATTTTCGAGAGTGTTGAGATGTATTTATATTCTGCGCAATGATTAATATTCGCTTTACTTTATAGCTTAAGGAAATAATAATAGAGTCGAGAAATAATCAGGAAGGACAGTTGAGAAAAACTCAACATTTAAGATAAACAATATCAATATCATAATGACTTATACAAAACGTGATGTAGTACGTCGTGTAGCTGAAGCTATGGATGAGCCAATGATTAAAGCTGAACCTTGGGTAGATTCAGTTATCGTTGCTTTAAGAGAAATCATGCTATCGGCAGACACCGAATGTAGAATCGAAATTCGTGATTTTGGCGTGTTTGAGGTTAAAAAAACCAAAGCCAAGCCAAAAGCGAGAAACCCTAAAACTAACGAAGTTATTTACGTGCCTGCGCACCGTAAAACTCATTTCAAGCCTAGTAAGCTGTTAAAAGAGTTTCTTCGTCAGCCTTTAGAAGACTTAAAAAAATAAAGTTGTAGTGCAAAATTATGCACGATTAATCGGTATTGATGTAGGTACTAAAAGAATAGGGCTTGCTCAAACCGATTTATTGCAAACTATTGCTTCTCCTGTGGGTACTTTTTCACCTGAAGACGTTCTATCGAAGATAGGGCAAATCGCGAAAGAGTACCCAGTTGAGAGGATTATCATCGGCTGGCCTCTTACAACCGATGGCGAAGAAGGTTCAGCTACTAAAATGGTAACCCGATTTATTGCCAAGCTAACCAAAGAGTTCCCAGATATTCCTATCTCAAAAATAGATGAACGTTATACTTCTAACAAGGCCAAGGGTATGATGATTGAAATTGGAATTCCAAAAAAGAAAAGAAGACAAAAAGAACGCGTGGATAGAATTGCCGCAGCTATTATCTTACAGAACTATCTAGACGCAACGTATTAACTTTTTGTACATGTCGATTTTACCTATTGTAACCTATAATGACCCCGTTTTAAGGGAAAAAGCTTCACCAATAACTGAGTTTAACGACGAACTCAAACTGCTCATTGAAGATATGTTTGAGACTATGTATAACTCTGATGGTGTCGGCCTAGCTGCTCCCCAGATTGGAAAGGCGCTTCGACTTTTTGTTATTGATGGCGAAGCAATGCAAGAAGACGACGAGGAAGAGTTTCCTGCAATGGCTTTCATCAATCCTGTAATAGTTGAAAAAAAAGGGAAGAAAATTCCGCTTGATGAAGGGTGCTTAAGCATCCCCAATGTAAGAGATAAAGTATTTCGTCCAGAAACGATTGTAGTTCAATTTTTGGATGAGGATTTTGAAGAGTGCGAGGTTGAAATAGGAGGCTGGATATCTAGGATTATTCAGCATGAGTACGACCATTTAGAAGGAGTTTTATTCATCGATTACCTAAGTGCTTTTAGAAAAAGAATGCACAAAAAGGACTTGGAAGATATTGAGAGTGGTATCACTGAAGTTGAGTACCAAACCGTTCCAAAAAAATAACCTCTTTTAAAAAAGGATACACGATGAATATCGTTTTTATGGGCTCGCCAGAGTTTGCGATTCCAAGCCTTGAAAGACTCTACAATTCTGAACATACCATTGTGGCAGTGGTAAGCAATATCGACAAAAGACGTGGGCGAGGCTCAGACACTGCGCCAACACCCATCAAAGCAAAAGCAATTGAACTTGGATTGCCCGTAATTGAAGTAGAAGATTTAAAGTCGGAAGAGTTTGAATCTAAACTCCGAGCGCTTAATGCCGACCTTTTTGTGGTTGTGGCTTTTAGAGTGTTGCCAAAAAACGTATTACAAATTCCCAAGATAGGATCTATAAATTTACATGCCTCGTTGCTTCCTAAATATCGCGGTGCAGCGCCCATTCACTGGGCTATTATAAATGGCGAGCAGGAAACTGGTTGTACAATATTCTTTCTTGATGAAAAAGTTGATACAGGAAACATCCTCCTTCAAAAAAGGATGAAAATTGGTGAGAACGAAACCACAGGAGCTTTGTACGAGCGCTTAATGATTGAAGGAAGTATACAGCTGGGAAAAGCTGTGGCGCTTATTGATAGCCAAAAATTCGATCTCATAAAACAAGATGATCACCTAGCTAGCCCCGCACCAAAATTATTTAAAGAAAATACACATCTTGATTTCAACGAGAGTGCGCAGCAAGTTCACAATAAAATCCGTGGTTTAAGCCCGTTTCCTACAGCTTGGGCTATGTGGGGGAATAAAAAAATGAATATCTATAGCTCGGAACTCGCAATAGGTTTACAGCTTAAAAGCGGAGAGCTTCTCGCTAAAGAGAATCGATTATTTGTAGGTTGCAATGAGGGGAGTGTAGAACTGTTGGAAATCCAACTACCAGGTAAGAAAAGAGTATCTGGTGCAGAGTACACTCGAGGTCATGAAGTAGAAGGTTTTCTGAGTTGAAAAAACTGACTTTCTAACAAAGATTTAATTTGAGTTAAACGTAGTGTTTTTTATCATCACGCAAAGTTGAAGAACAAGATACAAACATGGAAAAGTCTGAATTTTTATTAGCTGCCAAAAACGGTGAATTAGAAACCGTAAAGAAAATGATTAGCGCAAAAGCAGATATTAATGAAATGAACTCAAGTGGAGCTACAGCATTAATACTAGCTACCGAAAAGAATCATTTCGATACTGTAAAGCTTTTAGTTGAGGCGGGTGCAAATCTCAATATGGCTACCAAAATGGGTGGTACCGCTCTTAATAAAGCTGCAGAAAATGGCAATATTGAGATGATGAAATACTTTTTTGATAAAGGAATTGAGATCGGAGATATAGCTCTTATAGTTGCTGCACGTATTGGAAACTTGGATGCAGTAAAATTACTTATCGAGAAAGGTGCAGATGTTGATGCTGAACAACGTTGGGGACATACAGCAATAATGCTGGCGGCAAAAAATGGACATCATTTGGTGGTAAAACATCTAATAGCCTGTGGCGCAGATGTGAAGAAACGAGACAAAAATGGCGATACAGCCATGATGATTGCTACTGAAAACGAGAATGATGACATCGCAATTATCTTGCAACGTGCTGGCGCAATACCTGAGGTTAAAGCACCAAAAGAAAAGCCAGCACCTGTTGTAGAAAATGATGACGATGATGACGAAAACGAAATTGATGACTCCGCAGATGTCGACGATTTAGTGTCAGATGAAGAAGCGCCTGACGAAGTAGATTTAGACTAGTTATCAGCTTTTAAGATCGTTTCTCAAAGTAGAGCTGGTACTATTATTCTCGATTATCTCTTCAGGTGGAATTTCAATTTCGATTGACCGGCCCTTTTTCCTTGTGGCGGATTTTGTTTTCACTTCTTCATAATCGGAAGGAATTATAGAGAGTATTTTATCGACTAGCGTTTTGAGGCCTTGGAGTTTTCTTTTACGCCATGCTACGTCTAAACTATAAACTAGCACAGAGGAAAGCGCCCATAGCGCAGAACCAGTGGCTATACTTTCTATAAGAGATGGATTTAAAGCCGCACTTAATACACCAAATAGTATAAGCGCTACAAAACCACCATACGCTACGCCTTCGGTAAGAGGACTCCCTAAGCCAACACGCTGTGAAATTCGAAGTTTAGCACGCGAGTTGCGTTTTGAAAGAGTAACAACGGTGGCAATGCCAGACATGCTTGTGTGTGTCCATTCTTTTTTCGGCGCATTTTCTTTGGACTTGCCATACATATCAACGCCAAAGTGATGGGTTAACTCTGCTACTACTTCATCCCAGATTACATCCTCGCTTACATTAGCTTCAAACTCCCGCTCTTCAAAAATATGAGTATCGTTTAAACCACTGTATCGCTCTACATTTTGGTTTGAATATTCAACGGCTGCTGTTTTAATATGATCAAGGTCTAGCCCTAAATCGCCACCAATTTCCAATAGATCATCCATTGATAAACCTTTTTCCAACTCAGAATTTTGATTGGTTTGCTGCTGCATTTCTGCCGCTTTACGAATAATCTCTTTTACGTCTTCTTCTGAATAATGTGTTTTGGACATCTTTTTAAATTAGTTAGAGGAATTAAAGTAATTAAAAAAAGCCTCGATTCTTAACAAAAAGAGGCTTTTAGGCTGTCAACCGATAAAATAATTTCGAACTTAATTTCAAATAAATAAACTCTTTTCAATAAAAAAGATGGGTTTTAGCTCTCACTATTGGAGTTTAAATCGATGACGCTAAAATTATTTTTATCATCACTAAAAAAATTACGTTGATAATGTAGTCAAAAAAGCGCTCCCATTTAAAAGCTAAATCATAACAAATTAAACCTTACGAAAATCTTTGAAAATGGGCACGACTAATGGTAATTTTAGGTTCTTCATAAGAACTTAATCTTTGTTGGTTTCATTTCAATCCATGTAACTGAAATCAATCAATAATTACATAAATAGGATTTGATATGTCAAAAATTAAAGTCGGAATTAACGGATTTGGTCGTATTGGCCGTATGGTTACTCGTGCTATACTCTCAAAATACAGTGACCAAATTGATATCGTTGGTGTAAATGATTTAACTGATACAAAAACTCTCGCTCACCTTTTCAAATATGATTCTTCGCAAGGTACCTTTGCTGGTAACGTAAGCGTTGATGGCGATGTTATTAGTATTGATGGTATGAGCTTTAAAGTAACCGCTGAGCGTGACCCAGCGAACCTTAACTGGGGTGAGCTAGGAGTAGACGTAGTTATCGAGTCTACAGGCTTTTTTGTTGATAAAGAAAGCGCTGGTAAGCATCTAACTGCAGGTGCTAAAAAAGTAATTATTTCTGCACCGGCTAAAGGTGATGTGAAAACAGTTGTGCTAGGTGTGAACGACAGTGAAATTGACCCATCAATCTCTATTTACTCTAACGCTAGTTGTACAACTAACTGCTTGGCGCCAATGGTAAAAGTATTAGATGACGCATTTGGTGTGGTAAAAGGATTTATGACTACCATTCACGCTTATACTGGCGACCAGAAAATTTTGGATGCTCCACATAAAGATTTGCGTAGAGCTCGTTCAGCAGCAATTAACATTATCCCAACATCTACTGGAGCTGCGAAAGCGGTAGGTTTAGTACTACCTCACCTTAATGGAAAGCTAGATGGTGGTGCCGTTCGTGTTCCAGTTCCAACTGGTTCTTTAACTGACTTTGTTTGCGAAGTTAAAAAAGAAACAACTTTAGAAGAAGTAAATGCTGCTTTTAAAGCTGCTGCTGATGGCCCTCTAAAAGGTATTCTTGAGTATGCTGATGTTGAATTAGTTTCTACTGATATTGTTGGAAACCCTCATTCAAATATTTTTGATTGCCAGCTTACTAAAGTTGACGGAAATCTTGTTAAAGTAATTGGTTGGTACGATAACGAAGCAGGTTACTCTATGAGAACCGCTGACTTAATTACTAAAATTGTTTAACTAGCTATTTAGTTTTAACAATTTATTATTTTAAAGCCTCGTACTTGTTTAGTGCGAGGCTTTTTCTTTATACTGAATTGCTGTAAAAAGCTAAGTTCGCTATTGAGAGAAGAGAGACGACTTTGTACTTTGAATGTAAATATCATAAACCGAATCCAATGAAGAAATTCCTATCTATACTATTCATTTCCATGTTAGTATTGGCGTGTACCGAACCAAAACCTGAACCTAAGCTCAATACGGATCAACTTATTACGGATTTGAAAGTGATTTCTTCTGATGAGATGGAAGGGCGTTTAGTAGGTACTGAAGGAAATGCAAAAGCAAGAGCTTATATAATAAGTAGATTTGAAGAAATCGGCGTTGCCCCTTTTGGGGATGGTTATGCTCATCCATTTACTTTTAAGAAAAGAAATGGGACAGTGGTTGTGGGAAACAATGTATTAGCAATGATTCCTGGAGAAACGGATTCCGTGATTGTAATAAGTGCCCATTATGATCATCTAGGAATTAGAGACAGTTTAATTTATAACGGTGCTGACGATGACGCCTCTGGAACAGCCGGTGTATTAGCAGTAGCAGATTACTTTAGCCAAGGAAAAACGCCCAAACATACTTTAGTTTTTGCAACCTTTGATGCAGAAGAAGGCGGACTTAGAGGCGCTAGAGCTTTTGTTGAGGATTCCGTATTTCTTCAGAAAGTAGTACTTAATGTGAATATGGATATGATTTCGCAAAATGATAAGAACGAAATTTATGCTGCAGGGACTTATCATTATCCATTTCTAAAACCCATTCTCGAAACGGTTGAAACAGGTGATCTAAATTTATTATTTGGCCACGATACACCTGACTTAGGTCATGATGATTGGACCTCCGCTTCAGATCATGGTCCTTTTCATCAGAAAGGGATTCCATTTGTGTACTTTGGAGTAGAAGATCATGAATACTATCACGAGGCAACCGATGAGTTCGAAACTATTCCTCAGGAGTTCTACAAGAAATCAGTACAGCTTATCTTGAATGCTGTGCAAGCCTTAGATGAGCAGCTAGTGAAAGACTAAACCCTAATTACATACAAGAGTAATCAGGGTATTTGTAGGGATACAACAGTTATCTATCAATAGGATTAGTAAAATTTCTTCTGGTAGCTAGTGCATTCACTACAATCTTTCCCATCTTTTTTGGCATCATCTTCAGTTTCAAAACCTTGGGTTGAATGAGCTTCAATTGCGCCTTCTTTTGAAACACGTCGCCAGCGCCATTCGCTTTTAACATCTTTGTATAATTCGCATTTAGCCATAGTTAAGTATTTGATTTGTTGAAATTTATTTATCAACAACATAACGAATGCTAGACCATAAGCCAAAAATGGAATTATAGCTTTCAGATGAAAGATGAATTGAATAATCCATCTTTCATCTAAAGTTCGAGTGTTAAGTATTAAACAATCTCGTAATCGTAGCTGATTTCAGAACCTTTCTCTAAAGCCTTTGAAACAGAACAATATTTAGTAATTGAGAGGTTTAAAGCGCGCTCAACTTTCTTTGGATCTAGGTTTCCAGATAGAATAAAATGCATGTGTATGGTCTTGAACTCAGAATATCCAACATCAGTACTTTGTTTGTCACCATCCACTTCAACTTTCAAATCGGAGAGCTCTTGTTTTTGCTTCTCTAGAATCGAAATTACATCAATAGCACTACAGCCAGCAATACCAGCAAGCAAGAGTTGCATCGGGCTCATGCCCCCTTCGATACCACCAATATTAGTGTTTCCGTCGATGCGTATTTTCCCACCTTCTTCGTTTCCTGCTTCCATATGGAAGTCTTTTTTAAGCCAATCAACAGTTATATTCATAGTCTATAATCGAAATTTGTTAAGCGTTTTTACAAAAGCTAAGGTAATCGAAATTTGATGTCTTTGCCATGTCTGTAATTGACATGCTCTTCATAGTATTGAATCTTTCAATAAAGATATTTAATCTCAGGAAACTGACATAAAGAACTAATTTTTACAAAATGGTAGCTTTAGAACTATATTCTAGGCTTGTAAAAAGATGCATTCTATCCCATCTTAAACTTTTACTATAATTTATAAATAAGTCATGTCAAAAAAGTTTACTCCGTTCGTCTCACCTGAAGACGATTTGCCACAAATAACGGTAAAAGCAGTAATTCTGGGTTTTGTGTTATCCGCTATTCTGGCTGGTGCAAATGCCTATCTGGGTTTAAAAGTAGGAATGACTGTTTCTGCTTCAATTCCAGCTGCAGTAATATCGATGGCGGTATTGAGGTTATTCAAAAACTCTAATATCCTCGAGAATAACATTGTCCAGACCGCAGCCTCGGCAGGGGAATCGTTAGCGGCGGGTGCTATTTTTACACTTCCAGCACTGATTCTTCTCAAATACTGGCTCGACTTTCCTTTTATGCAAACGGCAGCAATCTGTGTGTTTGGTGGTATTTTGGGTGTATTATTTACGATTCCACTTCGCCGAGCTTTGATTGTAGAAAGTGATCTTCAGTTTCCAGAAGGTGTTGCAACAGGTGAAGTTTTAAAAGCAGGTACAAAAGGTGGAGATGGTATTAAAGCCATTGCCCAAGCTGGTGTAGCAGCGGCTTTGTTTAAACTTGGCCAAACGGGATTAAAGATTTTTGCAGGTTCCGTTGGTGGTTCTGTAAAAGCAGGAAAGTCAATTTTTGGGATGGGCGCGGATTTATCAGTCGCGCTTTTAGCGGTTGGTTATATAGTGGGTTTAAATATTGCTGTACTAATTTTTGCAGGTGGAGTTATCTCCTGGGTGTTTGGTATTCCACTATTTATGGCATTGGCAAGTCCAGCAGAAGTGGCATCTATCGTTGATGGTGCTTCTGGTTACGATGCCGCTTTTGCTATTTGGAGCGCAAAGATTCGTTACTTAGGTGTGGGAGCAATGGTTGTTGGAGGTGTTTGGGCGTTAATTTCATTAGCTAAGCCACTTGTTGACGGAATAAAATCGAGTATGGCTGCAGTGAAAGAGTTAAAGAACTCTGGCTCTGCGAACGTACCAAGAACTGAAAGAGATACTCCGATTAATATTGTACTCTGGAGTATCTTGGGTTTAGCAGTTCCAATCTTTTTGGTGTTTACTTATGTGATTGATATCGAACATTTGAATGTAAGTAGCGGTGCCTATTGGACAGCTATGACTTTTGGAGTTATTTTTTCACTCTTTGCAGGTTTTCTATTTTCTTCGGTTGCGGGATATATGGCGGGTCTTGTAGGTTCTTCAAACAATCCTATTTCTGGGGTAACTATTGCCACTGTTCTTGCTTCATCATTATTACTGTTGGCAATTTTGGGGAGCCAAGTTGATTTTGCGACGGATTCTGCAAAAGCCACAACAGCCGCCGCCGCTGCGATTATAATAGGTGCCATGGTTGCTTGTGCCGCAGCACTTGCTGGCGATAATTTACAGGATTTAAAAGCAGGTCAAATTGTAGGATCCACGCCATATAAACAGCAAATCATGCAAATTGTAGGGGTTGTTGCTGCAGGTTTAGTGATTGCACCAATTCTAAGTCTATTGTTTAACGCATACGGTTTGGGGGGGATAATGCCACGAGAAGGGATGAACCCTGACGAAATGCTAACTGCTCCTCAAGCAACTTTAATGCAGGCAGTTGCGGAAGGTGTGTTCTCAAGAAATCTAGAATGGACGATGATAATTATTGGTGGAATTGTTGCCGTAATTAATATCGTGATTGACCAAATTCTTAAAAGTAAGAATAGCAATTTTAGAGCACCAGTTTTGGCTGTGGCGGTAGGTATTTATTTACCAATTGAATTAGCAGTACCAATTTTTATTGGTGGAATGATTGCTTGGGCATCAGCTCGTGCAGTTCGTAAACGTGCGGACAGAACGGGCAAAGACGCAGGGCAGGAGGTAGAAGAAGCTGGACAAAGAGGCCTACTGTTTTCCTCTGGTTTGATAACAGGCGAGGCACTCATCGGAATAGTTCTTGCTGTACCATTTGCGATCTTAGAAAGCACCGAAGCACTTCGAATATTACCTGCTGAATATGGCTGGATTGCTGAGATTCTAGGTGCGGGAATGGCTGTAGTATTTATGGTATGGCTCTATAAAGTAGCTGTTAAAAAAACGAGTACGAGCGCTAACTAGGTTATGGGGCTGAACAGGTTTGATAATTTAAACCTGCTCATAAGCCTAGTTTATCGAATCTAGAATTTTACATTAGAGGTACTTAAAAGCTATACCTTAACAGGTAGCTCTGCCAAAAAGAGTAGATAAGAGAAAAAGCGTATAAATTTAAACTTGGTTTAAATTTATACGCTTTAACTAAAAGATTTTTTGTTAACACTCAGAGAGTATTACTCTCCAATATGTTTGTGATTGCCTTTGTTGTGGCGTTTGCGGAGAGTTTTAACTACCTCATGTAGCGGAATACCTTTCTCGGCAAGTAACAGCATTAAGTGAAAAAGTAAATCTGCTGATTCACCAATGGTTTCTTTGTCGTTATCATTTTTAGATGCAATCACGGTTTCTACAGCTTCTTCGCCAACTTTTTGGGCGATTTTATCCAAACCTTTTTTGAACATCGAAGTGGTGTACGAACCCGCAGGCATCGTGTCTTTACGTTCGTAAAGTAGGTCTTCTAGTTCTTTAAGAAACTTGAAGTCTGTTTTGGTCAATTTTTTATAATCCTGCATGCAACATTTCAGGTTTTAGATAAGTGAGTCTAAAGGTCTTAATTTTAGGGCACCCATACAACGGTTACCCTAAAATTAACATTCCCTTTAAATAAGCTATTATGCTTTGTCTGTTTCATCCTCAATAGGCGACTCTTCAGAATCATTTTGACCTATTGTAATCATAGAAATGGGCATATATTTGTGGAATTGATCTTTAGCCTGTTCCCAATCTGAAAGAATGTATTTGGCTTTATTAGAACCAGTTTCTTTCTCGTAATCAAGAAGAATAGCGTGTAGTTTTGTGAAATCGTGTTCCGACATTCCTACTTTGCTAATATAATCTTTGTTTACTTTTGTGCCTGGATCTTCGAACAAGAAGAGTTCGCCGCCAGTCATTCCAGCTCCGATATTGTTCGAGGTCTCTCCTAGAACTACAACCGTTCCGTTGGTCATGTATTCACAGGCATGGAGGCCTGTTCCTTCAACAACCGCTGTTGCACCACTATTACGAACAGCAAAGCGATCGCCTGCTTGGCCGTATACATAAAACTTACCATTGGTTGCTCCATATAGTGCGCAATTACCAATAATGGCGTTTTCTTCTGGCTTATAAGTCGCTTTTGGTGAAGGAACAATTACTGTTTTTCCGCCCGACATTGATTTACATACTGAATCGTTCGCTTCACCAATCAAGCGTAAGTTCACGCCTTCGGTTTGGAAAACTCCAAAGCTTTGCCCAGCACTTCCTCTAAAAGTAAGGTTGATAATTTTGGAATAAGCTTTGGCATCTGTTTGCTCACCTTTAATTCCAGCAAGACGAACTTTACTCACGTTGTCGGCTAATTTACCGAACAATGTAGCAAGTGCAGAGCGATCGGTGTTAATAATTTCATACTCTCCTTCAATATCAACGTCTTTGGCAATGTCTGCTTCAAGGTCGTTAACTATTTGAGTATTAAGCGGGCTAATTGGCTCCGAAAGACCTGGAAGATTTTGAGCTTTATGGTAAGCAGGTGCATCCATAAAGAAACTTAAATCTAGATTCAGTTCGTTGATTAAATCTAGGTGTTGGCCGTTAATGGAAAGTAATTCAGACTTCCCAATAATATCTTGCAAGTTAGTTTCTCCCATACTTGCTAAAACGCGACGTACATCTTCAGCTAAATACTTAAGTGTATCTACCACATGATCTTTGTGGCCTTTGTATTTTGCTTTGAATTTAGGATCGTGAGTAGCGATACCAGTAGGGCAAGTATTTTTCTCACAAATACGAGCCATTACACAACCTTCGGCTATAAGAAGAAGTTTACCGAAATCGAATTCTTCAGCTCCTAAGATTGCAGCTAGTACAATATCTTTACCAGAAGAAAGTCCGCCATCGGTTCTTAGAATAACGTGATCACGTAAGCTGTTTTCAACAAGAGATTGATGAACTTCTAGCAAACCAATTTCCCAAGGTAACCCAGCATGCTTCATAGAACTTAATGATGCTGCACCTGTTCCACCTTCGCCACCTGAAACTTGGATAGTGTCGGCTCCAGCTTTGGCTACACCAACGGCAATGGTTCCGATGTTCGCGCCAGCAACTAACTTCACACTAACTTTTCCATTTGGATGCAGTTGTTTCAGATCGTTGATTAATTGCTTTAAATCTTCGATACTATAAATATCGTGTAATGGCGGTGGTGAAATTAAATCGAAGCCTGGCGTAGCATAACGAGCTTTGGCAATGTCTTCATTTACTTTTAAGCCCATTAATTGGCCACCTTCTCCAGGTTTTGCACCTTGGCATACTTTAATCTGGATTTCTTCTCCAGCAACAAGATACTCAGCTGTTACGCCAAAACGTCCAGAAGCAATTTGCTTTACGGAAGCAGAAACACCTTCTGTGAAATAGAATGGATTTTCGCCACCTTCACCACTGTTGCATCGTCCACCAATTTCTTTCATAGCTAGGAAGATATCACGTTGCGACTCGGCGCTAATTGCACCAAACGACATCGCTCCTGATCCGAAAGTTTTGAGTATATGCGAAACTGGGTTTACTTTTTCAAGCGGTAATGTCTCTTCAGCTTTCTTAGGATTGAAAAGATGGCGAAGTGTTACTGGTTCGTCGTCCATGCCTTGCTTTAGAAACTCATCGAACAAACTCATGTCGGTGAGGTCTAGGTCTTTGTCTCTTACAAGGTCATGAATGATTTTAGAGCGGGTGTTCGTCATGGAATGTTTTTCGCCCATGGTTCCACGGGTGTGCTCTTTGTACTGATAGCTCTTAATTGGCTTTAGAGAGCTTAGGTCTGCATCAAGCAGTAATTGGGTGCGTTCTAGCACCTTCTCTGCTATCTGGTCAATTTCGAGGCCACCAATTGGGCTTTGAATGCCTGGGAAATATTCTTCAATAACTTTTGGTCCCAACCCTAACGCTGAGTAGAGTTTCGCGCTCTGGTAACTGCGAACAACAGAAATTCCAGATTTCGCCATAATTTTCAGCAAGCCTGTATCGAAAGCATACAGTAGATTTCGTTCTTTCGTATCGGCGTCAAGATTCTTAAGAGGTCTTGCTTCACTATTTCTAGCAATATCGAGTGCCAAATAAGGACAAACGGCTTGTGCGCCAAAGCCAATCAGCGCGGATGCGTGATGGGTGCTTTTTACTTCGCCAGAATCAATAATTACTGAAGCGTTTAACTTGAGGCCTTCGTCGTTAAGCGCATTTACAACTCTACGTAGAATTAATAGCGATGGAATAGCAGGATAATCGAAGCTAATAGTTCTATCGCTAAGAATGATAATTGTGTGGCCTCTTTTTACTGCCTGAATCGCTTCTTCTCCAATGGCTTTAACGCGGGCTTTAAAACCAACAACGCCATGAGTTCGCTTGAAAGTAGTTGCTATTTCGTAGGGCACAACACGATCGCTCGGTGCTCTTTGGTCTATTAAAGAGCGAAGATATTTCATCTGAGTTAAACTCAAAAATGGGCTTTTTAGCTCAAAAGCAGGAGCAGCTGGAATAAGTTCTTTTGGTTCTAGAATATTCGGCTTCTTCCCAAGAAATACGGTTAAATCAGTTACTACCTTTTCGCGAATATAATCTAAAGGAGGATTGGTTACTTGAGAGAAATTTTGAAAGAAAAAATCGAAAAAAGAACGCGGTTCAGTTGATAGTACTGCTAAACGCGCAGTATCTCCCATAGACCCGATAGCTTCCTTACCAGTTTCAGCCATTGGGTAAATCACTTTCGAGAGTTCTTCGTCGGTATACGAGAAAAGTGGCATTTTATCTCCAAAACGCTCGCTTATATCTTCAATATGCTCAGGAATTGGACGAACACGAGCATCGAAACTAGCATCGTGATTTTCTTTTGAATGGCTCGGGTCTCTAAATAGAACGTCACCACTATAAAGGTCTACAGTAACTCCTCTTCCGGCATAAAGCGTGCCTTTTCCTTCAACTTCACTTTCATCAATATGAAAAGTGCCAGCTTCTGAAGAGAGGTAAAAATGATCTTTAGTTCGAACCCAGCGGCACGGACGGAAACCGTTTCTATCTAAACGAGCACCAATAGTATAGCCGTTAGCGTAGGAAATAAAAGCTGGGCCATCCCATGGTTCCATCGCTCGGCTCCAGAATTTATAAAAGTCGTTGCTTTCTGATGCGGGCGGCATCATGATTGCTAAAATATCTTCTACATTTGGGATACTGCTACGGTAGCGAAGAGCTTCAACCATTTCATTCAAACTTCCAGAATCACTGATTCCTTCACGAGTTAGAATTTCGTTGCGCTCAACGCCCAACATTTTTTCACGCGATTTTGCCCAAGAACGGTTTCCTGCAATAGTATTGATCTCACCGTTGTGCCCAATTAAACGGAAGGGCTGAACTTTGTCCCAAGATGTACGAGTATTTGTGCTAAATCGGCGGTGGAATAAACAGAAACGAGTGGTATACGCCGGATTTTGCAAATCTAGATAAAACTGATCTAATGCATTTGCCTGAGACAATGCTTTGTATACAATGGTCTGCGCAGATAAAGACGTAAAGAATAAGCCGTCTTCTAATGAACGTTCTGAAAGCTTTGTCTTAGTAAGTTGTTTTGCAGCATAAAGACGCTTGTCGAAAGATAGATTGGTTTTGCATCTATCTGGTCGCTGAATTATAGCTTGCTTGATAATAGGAACAGTTTCTTTAGCGTCTGGTCCAAGAGCATCAATATTGATTGGAACGTCTCTATAATCGATTACTTCCAAGCCTAAGAATGCGAATGTTTCTTCAAAAACCTTTAGGGAAGTATTTTTCTTGACAGTATTCTGTGATAAGAAAAGAGTAGCCACTGCTACGGTGTCTTTTTCGAAACCGAGCATATCAAAAGGGATGTCGGTCATAATACCTGCACCATCCCCAGTAATGCCATCTGCAGCACATGCGCCACGATGCTCAACACACTTTAATGCATGAATTCCTTCCTGCAAATGGTGGTGGCTATATTCACGATTACGGCTAGTTATAAATCCTACGCCACAAGCCGAACTTTCTTCAGGGGTGTATCTTAATTTTTTTCGGTTCATTGCTTATCTCACTAACTGTTTACAGAGTCTTTTGAACCAACAAAAAAGCAACTTTTCGTGCCTTTGTCAACTTATTGAAATACGCTAATAAGTATGCTGGTTAATTAAATTAGGTAATATTGGGTTATATAAGCGTTTTTCTAAAAAAGCTTAGATGACAATCTCGAAAACTGAATTTGGAAAAGCGCTTTCGTAATGTTTTTGTATGGTTTATTTATTTAGTCATATTTTAAAAAATGACTAAATAAATAAAATGGTAAAAAAATGGAAAAAGGAAGCTAAGAGGGGGGATTTAACCGAACGGGTATGCCGGTGTGTCTCATTTCTGCTTTAAGGTCGTCAATTTCAATTTCTTTGAAGTGGAAAATACTAGCTGCTAAAACGGCATCGACGTTGGCTAATTTCACAGCGTCAATGCAATGCTGAATAGTGCCAGCTCCACCGCTTGCAATAACAGGGATGTTAACAAGCGCGTTCACTTTAGAAAGCAGATTGATATCAAATCCCGATTTGGTGCCGTCTTTATCCATACTGGTAAGTAGAATTTCTCCAGCACCTCGTTGTTCCACCTCTTGCATCCAAGTGATAGCATCGAGCCCTGTATCTTCCGTTCCACCTTTCACAAATACGTTCCATTTGTCTTCAGAAACTTGCTTAGCATCAACGGCTGCAACAATAGCTTGGGCACCAAATGCAAGGGAGGCTTGGTTTATGAGATCTGGATTATTGACAATGCTACTGTTTAAGGAAACTTTATCAGCACCTGCTTTTAGTAGTGCTTCAATTTCATCAACAGATTTAATACCGCCACCAACGGTAAATGGAATATTGATTTGCTCTGAAATTCTTTGAACGAGCTCAATAAGGGTTTTTCGCTTTTCTAAAGTTGCGGTAATGTCCAAGAAAACGAGTTCATCAGCACCTTCTAATGAATAACGTTGCGCTAACTCAACGGGATCGCCTGCATCACGGAGTCCTTCAAAGTTGACTCCTTTTACAGTTCGTCCATTTTTAATATCAAGGCAAGGGATGATTCGTTTTGTAAGCATTCTTAAAGGTACGACTTCTTAATTATTGAATGAATACAGAAATGCAATTAATTAGAAAAAGAAACCTTTTCTCCAAGATTCAGTTCATGGTATTGAAAACTAACTAAAAAAAGATGATGAAACGTATCATACAATTAACTACAATTATTTGTTTTACACTAGTTACTGCTGTAACTGTACATGCACAAGACGGATTTTTTTCTAACGCTAAAACGCTAGCAAAAGGAACGGGGGCCATTGGCTTACAGCCAGTATTTCTCACTAACCAAAACGATATGATGTTTATAGTGCGCGGAGCATATGGTATTCAAAATGGCCTTACTGGTCACTTAAAACTGGGTGTTTTTGATAATGAAACGTATTTCGGTGGACATCTAGAAACAGACATTAATAGAAACTCAGATAGTGATGTTGATGTAGCAGTACTTGCTGGGGTATATAGTTATGGAGACTTGGGTTTAAAGCTAGGTTTGAACCTAAGTACCGACTTCGAGCCCGTGAGTATTTATTCTGGAGTGAATTATCAGCCGTTGTTTGCAAACGAAACTATTCATTCTGTACTCATTCCAATTGGTTTCGATATTCACTTAGAGAATGGTATTGACTTAATGTTGGAAGGAAACATTCCGGTTAACGATGATGCTAGCTATCTAGAGTCGATTACATTTGGAACACGCATTTACTTGAATTAAAATAAAAAAGCCTGACTGATGTTAATCGGTCAGGCTTTTTTTATGCTGAATAAAATTAAATTTCTTGATGAATCTCCATCATCTCTTCTAAGGTAATGCGATTCTCGTAGAATGCTTTACCAACCACAACCGCATCAATTCCTGCTTCATCTAACTCAATAAGATCTTGTTTGCACGAAACGCCGCCAGAGGCTATTAATCGGATTTCAGGAAAACGTTTCTTAAGTCCAATATACAATTCAAGATTTGGGCCAGATAAGGTGCCATCTTTAGAAATATCTGTACAAAGCACTTCTTTAAGTCCGTGCTCAATCATTCTAGAAAGAAAAGAGTCGATGCTTTCATCAGCGGTTTCTAACCAGCCAGCATATGCTATTTTGCCATCTTTTAAATCCATACCCAAAATCATTTCGTCGGGATGTTCTGAAAGTGCTTTTAACCAGTCTTTTTCATTCTTTACAGCCATTGAGCTGCAAATAATTTTCGAAATGCCAACTTGTATCAAAGCGCGGACATCTTTGTAGGTTCGTATCCCACCACCAGATTGAACTGAAATATTTAATTCTTTTATAATACCCTGAATATGAGAGAGGTTTATAAACCTACCTTCTTTGGCTCCGTTTAAATCAACAATGTGAATATGCTTAAAACCGGCTTGCTTAAATTCGCTAGCTAGCGCTAATGGGTTTTGGTGATATACGGTTACTTTTTCATATGAACCTTTGAGAAGGCGAACAGCTTGACCATTCAAAAGGTCAACGGCGGGGATAACTTGCATGACTATTTTTGGAATTTAAAAGTGCCTCAATGCTACTGACTTTATCAATGAGCTTCAAGTTTGAATACGGTCAATTTGTACGAATGAAAAGAGAATTGGGTTCAGGAACAAGATTCTTTAAAACAGTGTCTTTTAATGTATGAATTACCTCAGAAGTAAGAGATTTGGTATTACTTAAATAATAAAATCCTTGAAGAGTGTACTTTCTTGAGAGTTTCTAAAAATCAATACAAACTCAAAGTATCTATAAGCCTTTTGTACCATTAGGTTCGTAAACAGCATCAATAAAATTTTGCAAAATATGTGCACCAACTTCGCCAGATTTTTCTGGGTGAAATTGAACGCCCATAAAGTTGTCTTTGGCTACAATAGCGATGAAATCCTGAGCATAAGAACATTTAGCAACGGAATATTCGTTTACAGGAGCGTAATAACTATGAACAAAGTAAAGGTGAGTGTTTGTGTCAAGGCCTTTGGTGAGAGGATGTTCAACAATATCAGTGAGTGTATTCCAACCCATGTGTGGAACTTTTTGGGTCGATGATTCGAACTTTTGAAGCACACCAGGAATTACGCCAATTCCTTTTGTATCACCTTCGGTAGATGATTCAAACAAAAGCTGCATCCCAACACAAATTCCCAACACAGGTTTTTTAGTTTGTTTTAACCATTCGTCTACACCTTGTTCTTTCAAAGATTCCATTGCTGAATTTGCATGGCCAACACCTGGGAAAATAACACCTGTTGCTTTATCGAGTTCAGCAGGAGTTTCAGCGAAGTAGAAATCGACCCCAAGGCGATTAAGCGCATTAGCTACAGACGCGGTATTTCCAGCTCTATATTTTATAATTGCAATCATGGTTATAGCTTGCCTTTAGAGCTGGGAATTTGGTTTTTGATGCGGTCGTTTTGTTCTACAGCTGCTTTTAGTGTTCGTGCAAAACCTTTAAAAGAGGCTTCAATTTTATGATGATCGTTACTTCCAGTACAGCTAATGTGTAACGTTGCTTTTAAGTTTATGGCAAGGCTGTAGAAAAAATGCTCTAACATTTCGGTAGGGAAGTCACCAACGTACTCTCGAGTTAACGGGACATCGTAAACCAAATATGGACGCCCAGAAAGGTCGATGGCTACGGTTGCTTGTGCTTCATCCATTGCAAGAACAAAGCCGTATCGGTCAATGCCTTTTTTGTCGCCCAATGCCGTGGTAATGGTTTCGCCAAGCGCAATTGCTACATCCTCGATGGTGTGATGCTCATCAACTTCTAGATCTCCTTTGCAGCTAAGGTCTAAATCTACCAAACCGTGACGTGCAATTTGATCTAACATATGATCGAAAAACTTAAGCCCGGTATCAATATTCGATTTTCCAGTACCATCTAAGTTAATCGAAATGGCAATGTCCGTTTCGTTGGTGGTTCTTTTGAGTGAGGCTTTTCGTGCATTTTTCGACAGAAATACGGCAATCTCTTTTAAAGATGCTGATGAGAAAACAATGTCTCCATCTTTCACCAGGTTGAGCTCGTCTTGTGCAGCTTCAATTTTATAATCTAAATCTGTACTTGATGAAATCGGTAACAACGTTTCTTGAGAAAGAATGTTCAATTGTTCTGAACTTAGAGTGCCGCCCGAAATAAAAAAATCATGCCCAGCATCCTGAATTTTTTGCAATGCAGCTATACTTCCTTGCCTAAATAGGAAGTTTGAATCTTTGTCGTTTAGGGCGTTGATATCAAGTTCAATAATCATGGAAATATAAATTAAAGGGCAAAAATGGTTGTTTCTTAAAACAGGATTTAAGTAGTGAGTACTTTACTTAAAGCTGTTAGAAATACGTTGTTTTCTTCAGGTGTTCCAATGGTTAAACGGAGGCATTCTTCACAAAAAGGCTCGTTACCACGATAACGAATAACTACACCTTCTTCTGCTAACTTTTGGTAAACAGCGTAAGCATTATTTATTCTAAAGAGTAAGAAATTAGCATCGCTAGGAAATACTTTTAGTACTTCTGGTATGGCCTCCAATTTCTTAGTCATGAGGTCTCGCTCACCAATGAGAGTTTGAACATTCTCATTCATCTTCTCAATATTGTCGAATGCTTGTAACGCAGCTTTTGATGTGAGTTTATTAACATTATATGGAGCTTTAACCTTCATCATATAATCAATCACATCAGGTGAAGCTAGAGCTACTCCCAATCGAATTCCTGCTAAACCAAACGACTTAGACAAAGTTTGTAGCACTACAAGGTTTGGATAATCAGCAAGGATACTCGCGAAACTCTGTTGGTCGCTAAAGTCGATATAAGCTTCATCCACAACTACAATTCCATCAAAATTTTGAAGTACAGAAATGATATCGAGATTGTTGATGCTATTTGCTGTTGGGTTATTCGGCGAACATACAAAAATGAGTTTTGTAGATGGCGTGACGGCTTCTAGAATGGCATTTGGTCTCAACTGAAAATCTTCAGTGAGCAACACTTCATCTACCGCAACATCATTAATGGTGGCAGAAACTTTATACATGCCATACGTTGGCGGATTAGTGATTACCCGATCTTTCCCTGGTGTACAAAATATTCGAAACAGTAAATCTATTGCTTCATCACTTCCAACGCCCACAAAAACTTGATTTCTGTTAATTGAGCGAAATGCTGCAATCTTATCTCGTAAAGCGTCTTGGTGAGGCATAGGATAGCGATGCAATTCTAAATCGTTTTGGAACGGAGCACCAAGTCCGTTTTCGTTGGCGTCCAGCAAAATGCCAGAATCGAAATCGTCTCTTGCCGAGCGATAAGGTTTTAAGTCCCGAATGTTATCGCGAACTAGTTTTTCTATATCGAGTTTCTTAGTCATTGAGGTGAAGATAAAATCTATGTTAATTCTTTTAATCGAATGCTAACAGCATTTTTATGAGCATCTAAGCCTTCAACCTCGGCGAGAGTCTCAACAGTTGGACCTATATTTCGAAGTCCGTTTTCACTGAGTGTTTGTATGGTTATAGATTTTTGGTAGGAAGATAAATTCACCCCACTGTACATTTTCGCATAACCATAAGTTGGCAAGGTATGATTAGTACCCGATGCATAATCACCCACACTTTCAGGAGTCCAGTTGCCCAAGAAAATAGAGCCCGCATTAATAATTCGATCTACAAACTGCTCGGCATTGGCAATATTGATAATTAAGTGTTCCGGCGCATAATCGTTTGAAAATGAAGCGGCTTCTTCAAGAGAATCTACAATTACAGCGAAGCTTTTTGTTAATGCTTGTGCGGTAATCTCTTTTCTGGAAAGCTCACTTAGTTGTTGATCGAGCTCTTTATTTAGCTCGGAGATATCAAACTCTGATGTGGCAACCAGCACTACTTGGCTATCTTTTCCGTGTTCCGCCTGTGAAAGTAAATCAGCCGCAACAAAAGCAGGGTTTGCTTGTCCATCTGCTATAATTAGCACTTCTGATGGACCCGCTGGCATATCTATACTTATCTGAGCTTCCGAATTTTGCAGAATCATCTTAGCAGCCGTAACAAATTGGTTTCCTGGCCCAAGGATTTTATCCACTTTTGGAATCGATTCTGTACCAAAAGCCATCGAAGCTACAGCTTGTGCGCCACCAGCTAGAAGTATTTTCTGAACGCCGGTTTTCTGAGCGATATAAATAATTTCAGGAGCAATGCTTCCATCTTTTCTTGGAGGCGTTGCTAATACAATAGTTGTGCAACCCGCTAACATTGCAGGGATGGCGAGCATCATTGCCGTAGAAGGTAGAACAGCTGTTCCGCCCGGTACATAAATCCCAACACGTTCTATTGGTCTGCTCACACGAGAGCATTTTACGCCAGGCATGGTTTCAACATCTAATCTCTCTGTTCTTTGCGCCTCATGAAATTGAACAATGTTACTAAACGCCGTATCGATTGCTGCTTTTACTTTGGCAGCCAGATTAACTTCGATATTTGAAGGTGAGAGGCTAACATCCGTTAATTCAACCCCATCAAATTGTTTAGTGTATGTACGAATGGCATCATCTCCATTCTCCTCAACCGCTTTGATAATTGGCTGAACCGTTCCGAAAATTGCAGTGAAATCCATTTTTGGTCGTTTAACCAAATTCTGGATATCGGCGTAAGAAAGTTCAGAGAAAAGATAAGTTTTCATGGCTTAAAGGATCATGCTTTCAATAGGTAGCATTACAATATCTGACGCGCCAGCTGATTTGAGTTCTTCCATAACTGGCCAGAATTTAGTGATTGGGATAACGGTATGAATCGCGACCATATCAGACTCAGCCAAAGGCATAACCGTTGGGCTTTTCATAGAAGGAATTATTTCTCGAATTTTATCTACTGCAGAAGTGGGCGCATTCATCATAATATAACGACTCTGCTTTGCTTGTTGGTAGCCATCAATTCTCAGAAGAAATTTTTCTATTAAATCTTGTTTGCCAGGAGAAAGCTCTTGATTGGTTTGAATCAGCTTTGTCTCGGATTCAAGAATGGAAAATAATTCCTGTAAGCCGTTAGCTCGAAGTGTACCACCTGTTGAAACTAAATCAGAAATGGCATCAGCAACTTCGAGTTGAGGAGTGATTTCTACAGCACCAGAAATTTCAACGATATCTACAGAAATATTTTTCTCATTGAAAAACGATTTTGTGATGTTTGGATAGCTGGTTGCTATGGTTTTGCCTTCAAAATCTTCAGCGGTTTTAATAGTACCGTTTTTTGGAGCAGCCAAAGAAAGTCGACACTTTCCGTAATTAAGACCTCGTAAAATAGTTACATCGGCATCTTTTTCGAAAACCTCATTGGCGCCAACAAAGCCTAAATCACAAACGCCATCTTGTACATATTCAGGAATATCATCATCGCGAAGAAGGAGTAACTCAACATCAAAATTGCGAGTTTTAACCATAAGGTTTCGCTTGTAGTTATCAAATTCGATGCCAATTCCGTGGAGTAAATCAACAGTTTTTTCAGTTAAACGGCCGCTTTTTTGAATAGCAATGCGTAATGAGGTCGAAGAATCTTTCGAACGGGTCATGAGTCAATAAGTAAAATGGTTGTGAGTAAGTTTATAAAAGAGAAAAATGTAAGACTAGTGCGCACAATGATGATGCCCGTGATGGGGATGATGAACATCATGATGGAGATGGGTAGTATGTAATGTTGTGCATTTCACGAGTGAAAAGATAGGGATTCGTTATGGATGAGAAAAGTACAATTTCAAAAAAAGTAAATTTAGTGGAAGCTTACCTCGAAGAATGAATTTAAACTTCCAAATTGTGTGATTGGTCTACATCTCAGGGATGGTTATATTTTAGCGAAATTATCACACCGAATTAACTCGCATTTATGAAAACCATTGCCCAATTAACGTATATACCTTTTGCTACGCATGAACCTCGTGAAAAAGTTCAGGAGATATTAGAACATTTAGCCCAATACGACGTCCGCATTGAAGTTGGGTATCTATCTACAACAGTTATTGGCGATACGGAAGTAGTGTTCGAGCTTCTAAAAGATATTTATAGCACGATGGCTATGGAATCTGAGAGTTTTAGATTTCATGTTGAACTACTAAGCCCAGAAAAGTAGTATTAGATTCTAGCACAAAGAAAGCGAGCATCGACTCGCTTTTTTTATGCCTATGAAGTCGCTCTCAATTTCATATATAAACAAAAGAAATTGGGTATTAAAATTAATTACACTTTTTGTGTAAGGAGTTGCTCACGAACCGGTCGTACTAAAAAAAAGAAGGACTATGAGCAACGATAAATACTACATCTACATATTGAGCAATAAATCTAGAATGCTCTATGTAGGACTAACTACCGATTTAGACAGGATGCTTAGAAAACACCGAGAAATGCGTTTAAGCTGCTTTAAGGGGAATTTTGCGCTTAAAAAGCTAGTGTATGTAGAGGAAATTGAAAATGTAGAACAAGCCGTTACAAGAGAGATTGAATTAAAAAAATTACCATTCTACGAGAAAACGCAGCTTTTAGACACCTCAAACCCTTATTGGGAATGTATAAGAGAGTTGTGGATAAAAGAATAGCGTAATTCATTTTCGAATCTAAAACAATATTTTTAGTAGCTCCCACCTTATTTGTATCTTTGCAGACTTAAGACGAGACGTACAGATACATACTACATGAATAATATTCGCAATTTTTGCATAATCGCCCATATTGATCACGGAAAATCTACCCTTGCGGATAGATTATTACAGATGACGGGCACTATTAGTGAACGTGAAATGCAGGCGCAAGTCCTAGATGATATGGACTTGGAGCGTGAGCGTGGCATCACTATAAAAAGCCATGCTATTAAAATTGATTATAAACGCCCAAATGGTGAAATATATAATTTCAATTTAATTGATACTCCAGGCCACGTTGACTTTGCATACGAAGTTTCGCGCGCACTTAAAGCGTGTGAAGGTGCCATCTTAGTAGTTGATGCAGCTCAAGGTATCGAAGCTCAAACAATATCAAACTTGTACCAAGCCATTGAGCAAGGTTTAGAAATTATCCCTGTGCTTAACAAAATTGATTTACCCGGCGCAGATCCAGAGGGGATTGGCCAACAAGTAGTAGATTTACTAGGCTGCGATATTGATGAAATATTACACGTGTCTGGTAAAACTGGTGTTGGAGTTCCAGAGCTTTTGGAAGCAATTATTGATCGTATTCCAGGGCCAAAACGCGAGATTGAAAAACCACTTCGCGCTCTTATTTTTGATTCGGTTTTCAATACCTATAGAGGTTCGGTTGCTTATGTAAGAGTGATTGAAGGTGTTCTTAGGAAAGGCGAAGCATTCAAGTTCATGTCTAACGGTATGCAATATAATGCAGAAGATGTTGGATACTTAAGAATGGAGAACGAGCCAACAAAAGATCTAAAAGCTGGTGAAGTTGGGTATGTAATTGGGAGCGTTAAATCTTTACAGGATGTACGTGTTGGCGATACAATTACAACCGTTAAAAATGGTGCAACTGTACCAATTCCAGGCTATAAAGAAGCTCAGTCTATGGTTTTTAGTGGGATATTCCCTATTCAATCAGAAGATTTTGAAGATCTGCGTGCAGCATTAGAGAAACTTCAACTAAACGATGCTTCGTTGAACTATGAGCCAGAAACCTCTAAAGCATTGGGCTTTGGTTTCCGTGCAGGATTTCTTGGGCTACTTCACATGGAAATTGTGCAAGAGCGATTAGATCGAGAGTTCAACATCGATATTATCACTACTGTACCAAACGTGAAGTATGAAGTAAGACTTAATGATGGTTCTACAGTAAAGGTTGATAATCCAAGTCAGATGCCTGATGTTGGAAATATAGACACCATTTTTGAGCCGTACATTAAAGCTAGTATCATAACGCCTGCAGATTATATCGGTCCAATCATGAAGCTTTGCCAGGAGCGACGTGGAGTGTATTTGAACCAAACGTTTATGCAGAATAATAGAGTAGAAATTGTGTATGAATTACCAATGGCAGAGGTAGTTTTTGATTTCTATGATAAGCTAAAATCTGGAACTCGCGGTTATGCTTCGCTAGATTATGAATTTATTGAATACCGAAAAGGTAGTTTGGTACGTTTAGATATTCTGCTTAATGCGGAACCTGTTGATGCCTTGTCGTGTATCACTCACCGTGATAAAGCGTATTTTCAAGGACGTAAAGTATGTGCTAAGTTAAAAGAACTTATTCCACGTCAACAGTTTGAAGTGGCTGTTCAAGCAGCCATCGGAAGTAAAATTATTGCTAGAGATTCAGTGCGTGCACTCCGAAAGGATGTAACAGCAAAGTGTTATGGTGGTGATATTTCCAGAAAGCGTAAGCTTCTTGAAAAGCAGAAAGAAGGTAAAAAACGAATGAAACAGGTAGGCTCAGTAGAAATCCCACAAGAGGCATTTCTCGCAGTTCTATCCATGGATGAAGACGATAGGTAAATATGATAAACGTACAGAAAAAGCAATTTTTTCTATTTTTAATAATTTTAGTGATGCTTTCAACAACAACTTTTGCACAGTTTGAAGAACCTAGTATCGTAAAGGTAGAGGCTGCTGAAAGAGCAAAATTCAAGAGTACGTTTGACGAGATAAAATGGACGGGGCAAGGTTTTAACTATAATAGTTTAGATCGCATGCCGGCCATCGAAATCAGAGCTCATCTACAAGGTGCTTTTGGCAATCCAACACAAACTATTGAAGAAATTGTTGAAAGTGGAGAGTACCGAGCTGGTAAAGCCATTCAGTTTGAATACTGGTTTATTATTGATGAGGAGGTACCAATGATGGTGTTAGACCTAGATGGACCGTTTGAAGATGGATTGGTTTATGTGGGAGCGAGTAGATATATAGACTTAATGCCACAAGTGAAACGAACGCTCACAAGAATCGTAACCGAGACCGAACCAGAGGAATATGTCGATTACTTTTTCTCGCCAGAAAGAAATCAGTGGTATAAAGTAAGTTTTGCCAATGGTAAATATGCTAAAGAAGAAGTGAAGCAACCATCACACATAAAATTTTAATTAATTAACGTACGTGGAAGAGAATAAATCACCAGAAGAAGAGCAACAAAAATCAGTTTGGAAACGCAGAAAAAGCAATCCAGAGGACGATAAAAAAGCTAAGTCTTGGATTCGGGAATGGGTAGATGCCCTAGTTTTCGCTTTCTTTGCGGCAGCAATTTTGAGAGCGTTATTATTCGGTTCGTATAAAATCCCAACTCCATCAATGGAAAAAAGTTTGATGGTTGGTGATTTCTTGATTGTTTCAAACATTACGTATGGACCTAGAACCCCGATGGGACTTTGTGTTCCGTTTACTGATTGGTGCCTTCCAGGTATAAAACTACCTTCAGGTAGAATTCCTGGTTTTAGAGATATTGAAAGAAACGACGTTATCGTTTTCAATGTACCATTTGAAGTAAAACCAACTTCTCAGAAAACAAATTATATAAAACGTGCCGTTGCTGTTGCCGGTGATACTCTAGAACTACGAGACAAAATTGTATACATCAATGGGCAGCGAGAAGAGCGTCATGAAGGTTTACAACGACATTACTTGTTACGAATGAAAAACAGAGTGCGCCTCAGCGAAGCTAAATTGCAAGCAGCAGGTGCAGGTCCCGTTTATGGTGATACCTACATGGATTACATGGGTGAGGATACTTATCGAGTTAATCTGTCTGAAATTGCTGCTGAAGAATTACAGAAATGGCAAGAAGTTGATTCTCTATGGCTTTATATGGTACCAAAAGGACAAGTTTCACAAGGATATGTTCAGAGCGGTGGTTCTTTCTCTAAAGCTTTCTCAAACCAGGACCATCTCCCAAAGGTTGTGATTCCATTTGAAGGACAAGAAATTGAATTGACAAACGAGAATTGGTATGTCTATAAGGATCTTATCGAGAGATATGAGCACAATACTCTTGAGCAAAAAGATGGGAAAATATTCATCAACGGTGTTGAAACGAATAAATATGTAATCAAATCGAACTATTATTTCGGGATGGGAGACAACAGAGATAATAGTGAAGATAGCCGTTTTTGGGGCTTTGTTCCTGAAGATCATATCATCGGAAATGCGGTTATCGTTTGGTATTCACACGATAAAGGTATTCCTAGATTTAATAGGGTAATGAAGCTCATTAAATAAAGTTCATTAACTAAATTAGTTTATTTAGAAGGGCGTTAGAAAAAGGTTTAAACACTTTTTCTGACGCCTTTTTTATTCCCTAAACTTTGGCAATGGTTTTGCCACGAGGGTCGCCTTCGCGGATGGCAAGCTGACCGCAACCAGCATCGATGTCATCGCCACGACTCCGGCGCACTGTTGCTCTTACGTCATTACGGATTAGCTCTTTGAGGAAGTTATCCAAACGCTCTTCACGGGCACGATGCAGTTCCACACCCGCAACATTATTATACATAATGATGTTGATTTTACTCGGCGCCCACTTTACAATTTTAGCAAGATTTCGTGCATCTTGATTGGTGTCATTAAACTCATCAAATAATAGATACTCGTAGGTTAAGCGACGCTCTGTTTTTGCGTGATAATATTTTACTGATTCTTCTAACTCTTCAAGGTTCATCGAGTTATTGATGGGCATAATCTTATCTCTTTTCTCATCCGAAGCAGCATGCAGTGAAATAGCGAGATTAAAAGGCTGACTTTCGTCGGCTAACTTCTTTATCTGTTTGGTCAATCCAACAGTGGAAATCGTAATACGCTTGGGCGATAAATCAATTCCTAACGGGTCGCAGATGATAGAAGCAGATTCTACCACAGACTTGTAATTATGGAGCGGTTCACCCATTCCCATATATACAATATTAGTAATTTTCTTGTCGTACTCTGCGAGAGCTACTTGGTTGATATACTGCGCTTGGTCAACAATCTCGCCATGACTTAGGTTTCTAAAAAAACCCATTTTCCCAGTAGCGCAAAAAGCACAACCAAATACACATCCTACCTGAGATGAAACACAAACAGTAAGGCGTTTAGCTACACCATCGGGGAAAAAATCTGGAATGAGAACCGCTTCAATTTTAAAATCTTTTCCTTCGTCGTGTAATGTAAAAAGAAACTTGATAGTACCATCAGAAGATCGCTGTTGCTGTGAAAGCTCAATTCGGTTTATGATAGCAATTTCTGCCAGCTTTGCTCTGAGGTCTTTCGAAAGGTTGGTCATCTCTTCAAAAGAAGATGCACCTTTCTCATACAGCCATTGAAATATCTGGTCGGTTCTATAGCGCGGTAAGCCAAGTTCTTTGCAGAACTCAAACAATTCGGCTTTAGTTAAAGATTTTAAATCGGTTTTTGTGGAAGTGGGTTCAGTCGTCGTCATCCCTAAAGATAAGGAGAATATTATCTACAGCCGAATAGTGATTTAATTGTATAACAGACTTTTTTAATGAGAACTGTCCGCTAATAGAAAAGGATATTATAAAAAAAGCCATTTCCTCTTTGAAGAAATGGCTTTTTAAATTATTTATACGCTTTTGCGGCAGTTAATAGTACATCGCCGTCGATGCGCTCTTTGTAATCTGGATTTACATAGCTAAATCGTATTTTTCCTTCCTGATTTAGAATAAAAACAGCAGGAGCTGGTAACAAATGGTGTTTGTAGCCAGAACTTACTTCAAGGTCAATGCCATTCTCTTTATATCTAGCTACTGTCTTATCATCTAATTTGTAAGCAATACCAAAAGCTTTGGTTACAGCCATTGGGCTATCAGAAAGTAATTGATACTCGAGACTTCCTTTATCCACACTTTTACTTAATTCTTCTGGTCGATCAGGGCTTACTGCCAACACCTGATAACCAAGTGCTACCAAGTCTTTTTCAATTTTTTGAAGATCCATCATGTGGCGCGAGCAATATGGGCACCATCCACCACGGTAAAAAACAAGAACGGTAGGACGTTCACTTGCTAGCTTACGAAGTTTTACTGTTTCGCCAGCAGTGGTTTTTAAAGAAACATCTGGAATAGTAGCGCCAATAAGAAGAGGTGTTACTTTATCGGCAGAATTAGGGATGTTTTGAGCAATAATACTAGTAGCTGTTAGCCCGAGAACAAACAACAATGTTGGAATTAATTTTAAAAATATTTTCATGAATAGGGTATAGGTTAATAATTTGAATTGATAACAAAGAAGCTATATGCTTTAGTTCATTTTAAAGGCGAGGATTTATCGCATTATTGTAAATAGAACCAAATGTTATAGAAAAACCGACGGATCCGCCGTAATTATAAGAAGTAGATTGAGATCTAAGGTTTAGAAGAACTTCTTCACTTGATGCATCACCAAGTGGAAGTGAAAGTTGATCGTTAATTACAGAATAACGGCCCGACATAAACACGGTAAATCCTCTAAAAACGCGCATATCGAGGCGAGCATTAAACTCGAACCTATTTTTGGACAAATCGTGTAAGTAGGCATTTACATCAATACCTCCTTCAATACCGCCCCAAGGCTGGGTAAATTCAGCATTTATTTCCAGCTCGTTTTTAAAAAGAACTTCTGAGGTTTCGTTAAATATCGTTTCTTCAGCGTAGTCGTTATAAGAGGTTAACAGCCCAAGTCTAAAGGTAACTTCACGACGAGTAAACTCATCGTAAGGGAATAAACTAAACTCAATGGCTGGTGTAGCACCTATCGATAAATCGAAGTTGTCTTGTGTGGAGGTATGCAAACGGCTATATACCCCAATCGACCAATGATCCGTTAGGCTTTTGCCAATCAAACCAAAGAAATTACTTTTTTTGATGGTATAACGGTTGGTTACTTGAACGTCAGCAGAATCGCCAGGGGTTATTTCTTGAAATTCAGAGGTTGTATAACTTCGAATTTTATAATGCTGATAGTATTCGAACGAAGTTTTCCAATTCTCAGTAATTCTTCGAGCTTTTGTGTATCCATTTAAATCTAAAGAGTATTTTGTCTCTTCACCGCTAAATCGAGTATCTCCGCCAAATTCGATAATCCAATTATTCCAAGGGTCGTATTCGGGAGTTGTAATAGGTTTTCCTGTTGGCCTCTTATAAACAAGGTCAAGATTAGATAACATTTCAGAATCAGAGAGATAGGACACAAATCCAAGTTTAATATAGCGTGTTAGCTTATTTCTTCGTTCTTCTTCGGTATCAGATTCTGGAGAATTAAGGCTAAGAGTGGAATTAATCCCAGAAATTTCATTTTGCCCTATAAATTCCAGCGTGTATTGTCGCCCACCTCCGCCAGTTCTTTGATTAGTAATTAAAAGATGAACTTCAGCCAGTGCTTGATCGCGTACAAAGTTAACAAAGCTGATTTCAGACTGAATAAAAGATTCGCTGCACCCTCTACAGTCAAGATATACAGAAATAGTATGGTTATTTACTTGAGCATTTAAAGTGGGTAATAATGCCAATGAAAAAAAGATTGCGCCGAGGATTTTGTGCATCAATTAGTACGATAAAGTATAATTAAAAATTAATAAGCCTAGGAAGATAAATATTTGAACGATGCTGGGTTGCAAAAAAAATATAAACTACTTCCGATAGAGTGTTATGCTAATTAATTATCACTTGGAATAAACTCATCCCAATAATTGCTACAGTTACCCATAAACCAATTTTATGAGGCTCACATTTTTCTAATGCTTCAGGAATAAGTTCAGCAAAAACCATCCAGATCATGGCGCCAGCAGCTAAGCCCAAACCAAAAGGGAGATATTCTTTAAACGATTCCACAAAAAGAAAAGCAGGAACGGCCATAAGCGGTTGGGGAAGACTTGAAAAAATACTCCACCACACAGCTTTAATCGGTGAAGTTCCTTTCGGTACCATAACCAAACTAATAGCTAAACCTTCAGGGATATTATGGACGGCAATTGCGATGGCTATGAAAATGCCAAATTCGGCAGTGCTGGCAAAAGAAACGCCTACACTAATACCTTCGGCAAAAGAATGAACCGTCATGATTCCCAAGAAAAGTAACATGTCACGTTTTTTTCCGCCAACAATATCAGACACACCTACCGTAGATTTTTGCTTTAACCAAGCATTTGCCGAAACCACCAAAACCACACCGGCAAGCATGCCTAATAGAGTCATCCACTCGTTAATTTTATAGCCTTCAAAAATCAGATTATAGCTTGCAGAAAGCATTAAGCCCGCAGCAATAGCATTAGATTTGCCAAGAAATGAGGGCGAAATATTCTTAATAAAAAAGAAAGGTAAAGCACCAAGCCCGGTGGCAAGCGCAGTTATAAGGGCGTAAATAAATACTTGAGTAATCGGAAGTTGTAGCCAGTCCATGTAGTGAGTTTAAGTAGAAAGTAAAATAGCAGTGAAATAGTTCTAAGCCAACACTAGTAGTAATTTAGAATAGGATTAAATAGAAGAGAACCATTTAATCGCGTATTCTAAAAAAATTATAGAATGTGAAAAAATAGCGCTAACTAATTAACGAAATGGCTATACTCCCAATCTATTAGAAATTGTAACAATGGTGTAATTTTGGTTATGAATCGAAAATTTATGCGTCCCCGACAAAAGCTTATTGAGGAACTTCGGGAAAAAGGAATTAAAGATGAGCGTGTGCTCATGGCCATTGGTAAAATTCCTAGGCATAAATTAGTGGATACCGCATTACATAATCGAGCTTATACAGATAGCGCTCTGCCAATAGGTTTGGGGCAAACCATTTCGCAACCATATACGGTAGCCGCACAATCAGAACTTTTGGAAGTGCAACCAGGCCAAAAAATTTTAGAAATAGGTACAGGTTCAGCGTATCAATGTATGGTTTTGTGTGAACTTGGGGCTGAAGTGTATAGTGTGGAGCGCCATAACGAACTTTACCATCGTGCAAAAGAAGCGTTGCGAGAAGAAGGATACAAGGCTTTGTTAAAGGCAGGCGATGGAACTCTGGGTTGGTCGACTTACGCGCCTTACGATGGTATTATAGTAACCGCTGGCGCACCTGTTGTGCCAAACGACCTCATCAAGCAGTTGAAAATAGGTGGGCTGTTGGTAATCCCTGTGGGGGACGAAGTAAAACAGATGATGCTTCGGATTACAAGGGTTTCAGAAACGGAATACAGTCAAGAAGAATTCGATAATTTTAAATTTGTACCGCTAATCGGCGAAAAAGGGTGGGATAGTAATTAATGGCTTCATCAAACAAAGACAAAACCACATTTAAAGAAACTCCATTCTTAGTGATAAAAGGTTTTTTAATGGGTTCTGCTGATATTGTTCCAGGTGTGAGTGGCGGAACGTTAGCGCTTATTTTAGGAATTTATGAACGGCTTCTAAACGCAATTAAAAGTGTAAACGGGCCATTTTTTAAAGCGATACTAAAACTAGATTTTAAAGAAGCATTTCAAGAGTTACACTATAAATTTCTAGCGGCTTTGTTTTTTGGGATTACCTGCGCACTTGCATTTTTTACAAAAGTAGTACCGCTACAAGTGTACATGTTTACAGATCCTGAAATTGTTTATGGGCTTTTCTTTGGCTTGATTTTAGGCTCCATTTACATCCTCATTAAAACCCTAGAGCAATTCCGCTGGTATGAAGGTGTAATGCTAATACTTGGGATTTTATTTGGCTTGTGGGTTATAACACTTGTTCCAACCGACACTCCCGATCACCCCGCGTTTGTGTTTTTGAGTGGATGTATTGCCATCTCGGCAATGATTTTGCCAGGAATTTCGGGTTCGTATTTATTGCTCATCATGAGAAAGTATGATTTTCTACTCACTCAGATTGGGAAAATTGGTGGCGAGAATACCTTAGACGGATTGTTAGCAATTGCACCATTTACCTTAGGTTCTATAGTTGGTATAATGGTTTTTTCGAGATTTTTATCGTGGCTATTGGCAAAATATCATTCCCAAACGATCTCTGTGCTAATTGGCTTTTTAATCGGATCTCTTTTTGTGATTTGGCCGTACCAACATCGCGAATTTGTTGAATCGGTTAGAGAGGTTGAAGAATATTCGATATCAGATCCTTTAGTGATAGAAATGCTAGAACATGGTGTGAACGAGAACTTACCAGAATATCAGAAACTTGCTGACGAGAGTTTATCGACAACAACTACTCCAAAGCCCGAGATAGTAGAAGTTCAAACGGTTAAGAAGAAATTACTGTCTTCAAAACCATATGTGCCTGGGTATTATGGTGAAAACCCTAACGATAATCCCAAGGTATGGGAAGGTATTATTGGAATGCTAATTGGGGTTATTCTGGTAGGCGGGCTCGACTTGCTTCGATCCAAAACCTAAGGGTAGTAAGTTGCTGTTTCTTCGTTAATAATTAAAATTATAGTTAGAAACAAATTCACCAAATCTTCATTAAGTATAAGTACTATCCTTGTAGATAGTGTAACAATTAATGGAGGTTACCATGAAAGCACATCATATATTAATCCCAACCGATTTTTCAGAACAATCAATATCTGTTCTAAAGCTTGCAAACTCTTTTGTAGAGGACTTGGGTAGCACCATAGATTTAATGCATGTTGTACCCGTAACAAAATACTTTGCAGAAAGTTTTGCTCACATCGGATATCCCTACGATTTAGAAAAAGAGCTTTATCCAAAAGCGCTTAATGTGGCTCATAAAAAGCTAGAAAGCTTAGCCAAAAAGTATATTAAGAAAGAGCATCGCGGTAAAATGATTACCATCATAGAACGCTCACCATCAAACGCTATTACTCACCAAGCCAATAGTGGTAAGTACGATCTAATCTTGATGAGCGCTAAAGGCGAACATGCTACCGAGTTTTTAAGAGGAAGTGTTACCGAAAAAGTAATTCGACATAGCGAAATCCCAGTTCTATCTATGGACGAACCTTTTGACGAAAAAGGACTAAAGGATATAATGGTACCACTCGATTTATCGGAAGTATCATTTCAATCACTTCCTATAGCCGTTCAGCTAGCACAAATGTATAATGCAAAACTAACACTTTTCCATAGTGTTGAGTTGTATGCTGCAGATGTAGAAATGATTCCACTTTATCCTCCTTTCGATAATGTAGAAGCTGTTCGCCAATCGTTATTGAATAAGGTTGAAGATTTTCTTGCTAAAAGAAAAGATCTTAACTTCAAATTTGTAAGAGATGAAAAAGAAGATACTTTCTCTATAGATGGAACCTTTGACGGGAAAGCATTCTCAATCGAAGTTATTCCTGAAATTAGCAAAGGTTTTTCTGCAAATAGAGACATTGTTGAATATGCAAATGAACATGCAGACCTCATAATAATGAGTACACATGGCCATACTGGGCTTACACGCTTATTCTTAGGGTCCACAACTGAACAAGTAGCACAACATATACATGTGCCGTTACTAACAGTTCGCCCAAGCAAAGTCAAAGAAACAAAAAAGTAACTTTGTCAAAATTCGTACAGGAAATTGACAATTAATACTTTCAAGTCGATGCGAAACCTTGTAACTTTGCGGGCTCCAAAAAAGGGCCCATAGCTCAGTTGGTTAGAGCAGTCGACTCATAATCGATTGGTCGGGGGTTCAAGTCCCTCTGGGCCCACATATTAAAAAGCCGTTTAGATATTCTAAGCGGCTTTTTTTGTTTCAAGCACTGAATGATTTGTAGTCGGTAAGGAATGAATTTTCCCCAGAATCTGAATTTGGGGGTACAAATGGGGGCAGCCCAATCATTGCGAAAACTATAAGATTGAGATAGATTGAGTTTTGGTAGTTTCCTGAATTAGATGAAAATTGGTAGAGTTCAATTCTGGGTATTATGTAAGTCAGGAGACTTCCTAGACTAGTACTTCCAAGTTACACGCTTGAAAGATTGGGGGGGATAGTATTGTTTGAGATAAAACTACCTTAAAGTTCTTGACATTGATAAGAAAGTACTCTTTTGGTAGTGATAATTAGTAGGGAAATAATGATGTTTTATATGTATTTGCTAAAGTGTTTTGAAGTACTTTACAGAGAGGTATTTAAAGAAGATTATGGAACGGATTTTAGTGCCTCTTTAGCTGCGACAGTATTATTGTGGGTTCATGTGGTTATATTTTTAAATATTATTGAGATAAAAAGTGATCTCGAATTTCAGATAATTCGAGATAATTCTTTTTTAGTATTCTATGGAATCGTTTTGACTTTTAATTATATCGCTATAAAAAAATATAAAAAATGGGGTCAGATAAAAGTTAAAAAGGGAATTTCTATAGTCGTGTTTATATACTTTTTAATATCATTGGTTCTTTTACTTTATAGTATTAATTATAATCGTAATGTGTAATCTTGTTCCCAGACATCTTAAGTCTGTGACTTAAGATTGGTAGAGTAGCAAGTCTGTAACTTGCATTAGCATTTGGTTTTAGTAAACTTTGCCAGTATCGCGAATTAGATGGAAACGGGTAGAATTCGATTCTGGGTATTATGAAAGTCAGAGACTTCCCATACTAGTACTTCCAAGTTACACGCTTGAAAGATTGGGGGGGGGTGTTGAGGCTCATACTACTTTGCATAATGCAGAAGCTATAATTAACTATATAAATGAAGCTTTGAATGAGAAGGAGAAAGATGACAAAAGATAAGGTTCTATCACTAATATCAATTTTGATCCTGCAACTTGCTTGTACCTCTGATAGTTTTCAAATCATAAAGTCAGAAGAGTTTGATAAGAAAGTTACATTTGAAGGGGAGACTCCTTTAACACAGTTCAATTTTGAAAAATATGAAATAATCAAAAACGAGAGCTATTTATTAGAGGATAGTTTGGGTAGGAAAATTGAATTCAGTAATGATTTATTTGTCACTTTTATAGATGATAATTATATAGGTGTTACATCTGGAGTTAGGGCAATTGATGATGGAATTAAATTTTTTTTTCAACCAACATATTCCAATTTAATTGTCATAGAAAAAATTAGTCACGAAATTGTATTTCAGAGAAGAGTTTTTGATGAGGTATACAGATTTAAGAAAATAGGTAGTGAGATTTATTTTAAGTATGGTAAATATCCAGATTATAAGTACGGTTATTTTGATTTTAACTCCTCCCAATGATATCTTAAGTCTCTTTAAAATCAATAGAACAGCAAGTTTGTACCTTGTATTAAGGGCGGTATCGTTTACAGTGGCATGAACAATCATGTTGCAATAGCAATATCCACCCTAGCGCAAGCGTCTCGCTTGTGCGGTTCACATAAACCGACTTTCAATATTCTACCCGTAGCTCCAGCTTTGGAATGCCACCGGAGAAGCTCCCGTTTCTATTGAGCTATACTAGAGCCCCTAGGAATTCGATCATGTCCAAAGACAAAAGAAGCTTCTTTTACTAGAGAAAAATATCATTAAATATTGTATTTACACTTCTATATAAGTAAAGTTTTGAGTAATATTTTAACGAACTTAAAATAAGTGTATTACATTGTTTAGAAAGGCTTCGTTTTCTGCGATTTGTTTAATTTCCATGCTTTTCTTGGGGACCCAAGTAAGAGCTCAGGGCTCAGGTGCCTTTACCTCAACATTTATATTCAATTTTAATGTTGATACCGCTTATGTGCAATTTGGACAATCCAATCCTACAATCCAAAAAGTTGCTAATGGCGACACTCTTACGGTAAAAAATGGATTCTATCACATATACTTGTCGTACCCAACAAACAAAGACGTCTATATTACCAAGAATGCACTTCGAGATTCCACGTACATTTTTTCGCACAATTTTGACCTCTCGAAGAATGAAATTGATATTGAGTCTAACAATGTTTCGGTGAAATATTTATTAGGAGGCGATGTTGTAATTCTTTCCGATTGGGACTCTGAAATTTATGTTGAGGGAGAATATCTTGGCGATGAATTTGCCATTTTCTCCATTGCTGAAAGTAGTGTGGATTTTAAAAATAGTGTAGATTTTACAGTAAAGAATAAGCGTTTCTATGAAAGAACTTCCAAAATTTATAAAAAAGACGAAGTTCAAATTGAGTATGCTTCCTTTTACCAAAAAAAAGGAGGCTTTAACGCCTACGAAGTCTTACCAGGGTTCTCGTATATCAGAGAAAAGAAGTACGGTAAAATGGCATTAGTTCTAAGTGGTTTAGCGGTTTCAACGGGGCTATTTCTACATTACGAGAATGAGTATTCTTCGCAATTACCTGAATATAATTCCATTCGAAGTTTATATCTCGAAGAAATAAACGAAACCTCAGCAGCAATTTTAGGTATTCGTATGCAAGAGAAAGCAAATAAAATGGAATCTGTAAACTTAAAGAGAAATCTAGCTCTTGGTGGTATTCTTGCCATTATGGCGATAGATGTTATTGATAAATTTAGAATTAATAAGCGAAGCAGTAGGCCTGGAGGAACAGAGTTGGATGTTTTTATAGCTCCAAAATTTCAAAAATATCTAACCATTGGTGCGGAGTTAAAATTCTAGTTATGAAATGCATTACAACCTATATTTTTGGATTAAGCTTATTGCTATTTTTCGGATGCCTATCTGGGCCAGACTCTTCTCGGATAAATAGTTATGATCCCGGCTCGGAAATTTTCAAACCACTATTTACAGATTTAAAAATAAAGGTAGCTACTACTGAAAAGAGAGCCCAAATTTCTTGGCTTGATCGTTCGGCCTACAACGATGGCTTTATTGTGAAACGGCGATATTCGTCAAAAGGGAAGTTTGAGCCAATTGATACAACTTCTACGATCTCTTTTACTGAGCTGCTAACCGATTATAGCTTGGAGATGGAGTATCAGATTTCATCTTACTATTTAAGAGGTAATAAAATTAATTTGGGGCAATCTACTGAAACAGAACACATAGATTTTGGTGGGCTTACCAGCATTGGGTATTTCTCTCAAAATGATTCCGTATTTGTTCAGTGGTTCCGAAATACTGCGTTTGATGATCGTATCACCATTGAGTATAAAGAACAGAATTCCTCACAATGGTCAACTATTTCTACTATTCAACAGTCTGAAATGAGTGGAGAGTTTCATCGCACTAGTTTTGTACTCCCCAAAGGACAAACGTATAATTTCCGAATTGAAGCGAGCTTGCAGAATTATAATAATGAATACGAAACGTTTTTTGAACGGGAGTTTAGCTTAAACCATTGATGGTGATTTTCTATTTTTTCCTCTTTATCAAAAGGAATTTTTAAAACTAATTCCCCCGCCCAAAGATGTTTTAAGCATGAAGTGAATGAGGAGACTTGAAACTGGTAGAACAGCAAGTTTGTAACTTGCATTAAGGGCAGTATCGTTTACAATGGCAATAACAATCATGTTGCAATAGAATAGCAGGTAACGGAAGTCAGGAGACTTCCTATATTAGTACTTTCAAGTTACAAACTTAAAAGATCGTGTGACTTAAGATTGATAGATTGGTAGAATTATCTAAAACCTAGAGCTCAAATCTCATTGCTAGTTCTTTAGATTTGCATTAAATAATCACCGTTGGTTCTAAATGGACTTCTGTTTTAATAGATCGAGAGATTAGGCAAGCTGATTCTGATTTCTCCATAATACGAATAGCTTTGCCCTTCTTGTCTTCATCCAGAATGGTTAATTCGGCTTTTAATGTGATTGAGCTGATAACAAATTTGCCCTCTACTTTTTCCAATTTACCAACGGTAGCTACATTCAGGCTTTTGTATTCCAATTTTGAAAATCCAGCAATAGCAGTAAAAGTAGTCATAAAACAGCTACTCACCGCTGCCACAAAAAGGTGCTCAGGCGACCATATTCCCGCTACACCGCCTTCAAACTCAGGAGGAGTTGCTACCGTAATTTTCTCATTAAGATCGGGCGAGGAGAGAGTTCCGATTTTGCCTTCATTCCATTCTAATTGTACATCGTAAAAATGCTCTGTAGTGTCCATTATGAGGGTACTTTTTGTTCTATGATAGATTGAAGTTGCTTGGCCTGAACTACGCCTGCTTGTTGCCAAAGAATGTGACCTTGATAGAATAAAATTAGGGAAGGCACTCCTCGAACTTGATACTTAATTGCTGCCGCTGGGTTTTTCTCGGTGTCAATTTTAATTACAAGGATACGATCGCCCATATTGCTTTTCAGTTCTTTTAGAATAGGGCCCATCATTTTGCAAGGTCCACACCATTCTGTGAAAAAATCGACTAACACGGGAGTGTCGTCATTTACCAGTTCTTGAAATGGAGTAAGTTCATCGGTCTGTTTCATGCCTATTTCGAGTTAATTTGGGTATAGGTTATTTCTGAGTTTTCTGTATCACCGTCAATGTCAGTGGCTGGGATTGAACAACCTTGGCTACCAAAGCAGCCACTATTTGTAACAGCTTGGAAAAGAAAGAAGAAGCTCAAAACGCCTGTTATTGGCTCTGAATTAGTGAATGCCTGATACGCGAAAAAGAGTCCTGCAATCAAGGCTATCCAACGACGAGTATGCCAATTTGAAAATAATTTCTGTATCAAAATAATGTTCCGTTTTAGGTACCGATTTGAATACCAAAGTTAATACCTAGATTAATGGAAGTCCGTAACTTTTGTCACATAGCTTTGTAGTAATTAGATAACTCAATAACGGACTTGTTCGTTCTTTAAGTCTCGGTCATCCTTGTAGATGTTAGATAATTGGTTGACAGATTTGATAGTTCTTAAATTCTCGGTCATCCCGAATTTATTTCGGGATCTTACGAAATGGCTATAAATTCAGTCGTTAATTCTGCTTCTTTTTAGACAATTAACATCGTTTTCAATTTTAGCTAGTACTTTATAGTGATTCTATTCAACGTACTATCTACCGGCATTGTGGCACACATTGAATGATTTAGTAGCTAAATAGTACATAGAATATGCGGAGAATCTTTGTTGATTGGAAAGGGGTTTACAAACATCCGTATCCTTACAAAGATGCTGAAACAAGTTCAGCATGACCGAGATAGTTTTAATAAAATAAATAACGCTCAGAGTCATCCTGATCCCGAGGCTTCGGGAGAAGGATCTTAACCTATTTCCCAAGCTCTTGCTTGGGAGAATTGCACGGAGCTCCTGCTCCGAATGAACTAAACTGTATATAAGTAATGGTAATCGATTATCCGTATTTGAAGCAGAGCTCCATGAAGGCGTTTGGCAGCAGAGCTACGCAACGAGATTAAACTATTGCTTCTTTATAGCCGTGTAGGTTCTTCGTCCCGAGGCTTCGGGATCAGAATGAAGCCTTTCCTACTATCTAACCGAGAATGCTACAAAATCTCCAAATCAGATCGGGCTTTTAGAATCTGTAGATGCTTCATGAACAATAGATAAGTTATTGCTGCCTTTAATTACGAAATACTCAAAAGCGTAATCTGATTTCTAGCCAGTTTTACCAGTTGGTTACGTTCCATTTGTTTAAGTAGGCGAGAAACGACCTCACGTGCGGTTCCTAGCTCTTGAGCTAGTTGTTCGTGGGTAATGCTTAATGTGTTAGTTTTGGCAAGTTTAACGCGATGTTGCAATAGGTTTAGTAAACGTTCGTCCATTTTTTTGAAAGCAATATCATTCACTACGTTCAGGAGTTCTTCAAAACGTTTATGATAAATTTGGAAGAAGTAAGTAAGCCATTCAGGATGTTCTTTTATTTGGTTTGAAATAGCTTGAATAGAAACAAAAACAATTTCACAAGACTCTTCAGCAATGGCCTTCACTTTACTGGTGTCATTATTCAATCCTGCTAAAAAAGACATTACACAGGTTTCGCCAGCGCTTAAGTAATAGAGAGTTATTTCTTTATACTCGTCATCCGATTTAATCACCTTAACACTACCATTTTTTATAAAGGGGATAGAATGAACCTTAGAAAGTTCCATAACTATTGTTTCACCCGCTTCATATTTTTTGGAAATACCCAAATCAGATAGTGTATCCAAAAGGTCTAAATAAGGTTTTTGAGAATCGTTTGGTGGGAAAATGTTCATTTTAATTTCGGTTTAACAGCCATCAGTAAATAGACATCAAGTAATAAGCATAATATACCTAAAGATATCTTAAGTCTTGGGCTTTAGGGTGATAACAAAACACCAATAGCGAGTGAGCTTAGTCTGTAATAGTTAAGGGTAATTTATTGAAATTATCTTAGTACATATGATTTGTAACTATCATAATATATAGTACATTAACCCGAAAATTAATCTCCTTTCCAATCGGGATAAAGCGTAAAATTATTATCAAATGAGAAAAATTATATTGTTCATTGCATTGATATTGGTAACAAGTAATGCGGTAAAAAGTCAGTTTCTTCATTTCGTTGAATTACGAGACAGTACCATCATTCGAGGAAAAGTAAAGTTGAGTAATAACCTTTTCAAAGGAAGACGCCTAATAGTTAATGACACCACGGAAATCAAATTATCAAATGTTAGAGCATATCAAATATCCGATGGGTACTTTTTAAGAGTTAATAAGGGGTATGGCGATGACTTTGCTGAAAGAATTAAAAAAGGAAATATTGATTTATACTCCAGACCAGTCACAGGGTTTTCAGGTCCAACTTCGATCCCGGGAGCTGGTGGGTCATCAGTATTTATAGGTGGAGGATTTTCAAATTCATCAATACAATATTTTTCAAAGAATGGGGGAGATTTACAGAAAGCTAGTCCAGCAAATCTAAAAAAAGCATTAGCAGATAATGAAGTAAGTATGAAGTTTTTAAATGACCGAGATGGATTGACGACACTACAGGTTCTTGGAGCAGTTGCTGGTGTTGCAATTGTTGCTACTACATTAGCTCCTCAGTTAGACAAAGATGAACTTAATTTAGTAGGTCCTGTAATAGGAATAGCTGTATTCGCCGGGGGTATTTGGCTTCCTGAATTTAAAAAGAGAGAACTAACCCTAAGTGCTATTGATGCTTACAATAATCCTTGGTTTTATGATAATGAATAGGTGTTTTCTTTTTTAAAAATGTACAAGAGTTAGGCTGGGAAAAAGTATTGAGTAATATGTATCTGCTAAACGCACTAGCGAGACGCTTGCGTTAGATTGGGGTTCTTCCAAGAACTGGAACGGATTTTCTAGTGGTTTCTTTAAAACTCGCTAATCATCTAATTTTAGATCTTTAGCGAGTTCTTTGTCTTTGCTTGTTCGCCAGATAAATTGGTCGAGAAAATAGTGATGTAGGGCAAAGCCTAGAAGCATTGCTTGGAGTAAGCGATCTGTCCCAAAATTGGCAAACATCATAACTTTGCTTGTAATCATTACGGGGATACAGCCTGGATGAACTTCAAATGTGCAACCAATTACTCTAAAGATAATGCCCATAGCCACAGCGGTTATAATATATCTTGGCATCGACTTAGTGAGTTTTGCGGACCAGCCAAACTTGCTAGGATCCTCACTTTTTTTGTATCGGTTTTTGTGATGGAACCAAACAATGGCGTGATATTGTAAATCGTGAAAAATGGTAACAAAGGCTCCGAAACCTAATAATCCAGCTGATAGTACTGCATCAGAGTAGCATATAAAAATGTGAAGCGGAATTACCGCAAGTAGAAAGAGAGCTTTTGGTAAGCTTACTTCTTTCCCATTTTTAACCAAGTAAAACTGGCGAGCTATAAATGCAATTGCCAATAAGCCTATAATTGAAATGGTACCTACCGAAACTAACTGAATCATAGAAATGCCAAGTGCGTTTTCTACGCCAACTAAAGCAGGAGCTATTAATTGGTTTGTTTCAGGAAATCGGACAATAAATACAAGAAATGGAAGCATGAGGCCTGTATACAGCAAAGAAGAATCTAAGTAATAATCCCATTTCAAAACCTCTTTGTTTTTCTTCTTGTAAAGCGCCAAAAAGCCGTAGTGCTGTCGAACTACATGCCAGTAAGCCCAAAGTCCAAATAAGGAAGTGAAGAGTATCCAAGGCACTTCGTAGCTGCTAGAGCCACCTTCGTGCATCAAGTAGGAAATAAGTATTGCAGCAGGGCCGGCTAAAAACCAGAGTAAGCTTCCTAATAGTAATTTCTTTCTCTGTTTAAATTCTTGCTTGTCTAGATAAGTACGGCTATAAGTTCCAAAAAAATGTGGGCTATCTATAAAAGCGACCCAGAAGAACCAAATAGTTACCATATCCCAGCCTAAACCGGCGTACATAAACATGAGTATATAGCCACCAAGGGCGCCACCAATAAACCAGATTAAATCGGTTTTTTTGTCAATAATCCAATTAGTGTTATACCACGAAGAAACTGTTGTTGCTGTATCCATCCCCAAATAATTTAATTGAGAGAGTATACCCTTAATTAGTACTTATAAGAAATAAAAAATGGATGAAAATCTCGTTTTAGAAATCGTCAGAAGGGGTAGGCGAATTTAGGAACAAAAAAAAAGCCCCTTCATCACAAAGGGGCTTCCTACATAAATAGAATTAGTACTTATGATACTTACTTGATAAGTGTCATTTTCTTGCTTTGAACAAAATTGCCAGAGATGATACGGTAAATGTAAACACCACTTGCAAGTGAACCAGCATTAAATTGTACAGTATGCTCGCCAGCGTTCATTCTTGTGTTAACTAGAGTTTGAACTAGCTGTCCATTAATGTTGTATACATCAAGTCTCACGTTATTTGCTTGTGGCAAAGTAAAGCGGATGTTTGATGTAGGGTTGAATGGATTTGGATAGTTTTGAGAAAGAGAGAACGATTGTGGTTTCTCGATTTCGTCTTCTGTACCAACAAGAAATAATCTTGCTAAAGTGATGGTATTTGCTTCGTTAGCAAAGCGAGTGCTATCGCCAACAGTTGCAGTAACGGTCCATTTTAGTTCCACAGTTGCACCTTGAGCAAATCCTAATTCAGCCAACATATCGTCTAAATCGGCGAAAGTAGGAGCTGAGCTAGTTTTAATACCATTGCTGTCAGATTCTGTACTGAATAATGGCTTAGAAAAATCACCATTAAGTGAATCTAAATGAATCATGTAAGTAACATCACCTTCAGATTCTGCAACTTCCCAAGTGAAATCAACAACAGTAGCTGAATCGCCAGTAAGTTCGTAAGCTGCGAAGTTAGCAGGATCGATAAGAGAAAACTCACCAACGCTTGGAGGTAGTGGACCTGTAAGAGCGATAGAACCTTCGAATGCACCTTTATAAGGAGCAGTGAGGCTTCTAGTAGCTCCTGAGAAATCAGTAGTTACTAGTTCTAGTGGAGTACCAGCTAGATTCTCGTCACCATCAGATGAACCTGTTAAGCTTAAATCTGTAGCAGAAGCGAAAAATACTTCTACATCGGTAGACATATCGTCAACTTCAGAAGCTGTTTGCCATTCTGCTAAAGTAACTGCGGCAGTTGCATTATATAAACCAACATTAGCAGTAGCACCGTTTGCAACATAATTGTTGTAATCAGCATCTAAGTTAGCGTTAGTGTCAATAGGCCAGTTAATAACATTTGCATTAGCAGCGTCTTGGTCAACTTGAAAGATGTTATTCTTCAAGTCCCAGAATTGAGCTGTGCTAGTTTTAAGGTGAGAACCGAAAGCTGCATGAGTTCCAGTTTCTTCACTTGTGCCAATACGCACTGAGTTATTGTATACTGAGTTGTAAGAATTACCAGCAGCGTTATCAAAAGCAATACCGTAAACACTGTTTCCAGTAGCGGCGCCAACGTTTTCAAAGTTGTCAACATGAACCACGTTGTTAGCAACAACTACAGTGTCTAACGAAGCATTAAACAAGATACCAGCAGCATAACCAGCTGAAGCAGAACGGTTAACTTTTAAGCCAACAATTTCGTTGCCTGAAATATTAGTAACACCGAAGTTTAATGCTGCATAAATACCTGCATATCTAGATCTGTCTGCTCTTGGACTATCAATAGATACTGTATTACCAACGATCTCATTACCTTGGCTATACCAAGTAGTTACGCCTCTATAAGTAGCATGAATTCTGTTATTCATTACTGTAGAGTTATATGCGTAAGCTGAACTTGTTCCCCAAAGGCCGACACCATTTTGGAAGTCGCCATTTTCTGAACCAATTGTGTTATTGATTACAGAAAGACCACTTGTTCCTGTAGGACCAGACTCGTTAGTTACGATTGCAGATGCTCCAATGTCTCCACCTGTGTAGGTAAGATTAGAGTTAGCAATAGTTGTATGCTCAGTTGCGTAAGTATAAATAAGAGCTGAGAATGTTGTGTCAGCACTAGTGATAGTTAAGTCACGAGTGTCGCCGTCGATGGTGTTAGAACCGTCGATAGTTACATAATTAGCGTTATTAATCCAGATACCATCTCCACCAGAACCGCCCCAAACTTCAACAGTTGGAGTAAGATCAGCAATAGGCTTAATAGTAAGAGGAGTTGACTCAGTCAAATCATCACGGTCAATTTTCAGGCCGTTAGCAGTTTCGTCAAGATCGTCAGTGATATATAGATTCACTGCAGAAGATAAACCAAGAGAACTTACATAATGGAAAGCTTGGTGTAGAGAGATGAAACCTGCATCATCAGTACTACGTTGAGGAATGAAATAATCTCCTGAGAGAGTAGTTTCCATTTCTTCAGTAGCCATACCTAAATTGCTAAAGATATTCTGGCTTTTCAAAATCCATTCGCTATCGTCGTAGTTAGTTCCAAAAGAACCTAGTGGAGTTGTATTACCAGTAGTTACGCTAGTCTTACGAATTAATGTGTGTTCTTTAGTAGCATTTTCTATACCAGCAACTGCCCAAGCACTACCTGGATCGAGATTTGGTTCGCCGAACATGTCAAGCCATGTAGTATCACCAGTTGTAGCGTCAATATGAATTAGAGCTCGTGCATCATCACCATTGAAGTGAATAGGGCTTGGGTAAGCCAATACTTCATCAGCACCTTCAGCAGCAAAAAGAGTAGGGTCTACTTGGTCAGTAATAACTACATACTCTGCACCAGCTTCAATAGAAGCATCATCAGCGAAAGCATGGAAGTAAATCCAATCACTACCGTTGTTTGTTTGTGCAATTTGGTAGTTAGTTAAAACAACAGTTGAATCAGTATTGTTTTTGATTTCAAGAGCTTTGTTATTTCCAGAACCTTCAATGTATTCTGAGAAAAATAAGTTAGAAGGAGCATCTAGGTATGGAGCTGCAGCATTAGTAAAAGCAGCGAAACCATTTACGCCATCTAGTGCATAAACATTAAAAGTTCCATCTTCATTTACCATAACTTTTCCTTCTCCATAAATGGAGCTGAACGTATCCGCATCATCGCCTAAAAGAGGAGTTTGGAAAGCTAAAGTTGGAGTAGCAGCAGTGCTAACATCAAAAATAGAAATCATTCCTGTTTTAGATCCACTACCTACACCTTCTGGACGAAATGTGTAAACTGATAGGTAAGTTTTGCTATCTGCTTCAAAAATTTCAAGTCCATTTCTAGAGCTTGAAGTCAATTGGCTTCCTGTAATGAAAGCACCTGTGTTATCATAACGAGCAGGAGCAGACGAGTTACCAGCAACATAAAAGTCAGAAGTACGACCAATACCAAAAGGTACTACATCAGCATTCGTTCCAATCACTGTTTGATCTCCAGAAAGAGTAATTGTTTCAATACTCCAGTCAGTTCCGTTGTTTGCAGTAGTTGCAACATAGATAACACCTGGAGTTGTTCCAGCAGCAGGCATCCAAACTTCAACGGTATTGTCAGCAAGTGAGCCTACTACAGAGATTTTATCTCCGATACGATGGCCTGGCTCAGTAAAGAAAGTAAGTGAATCGGTATACGTTCCACCTTCAGTAGTCCACCAGTATAATCTAAATGGATTTGGATTTACAATAGCTGTATCGCTAGCGTTTACCGTGAGGTTACCTAGAAACAATGCGCCGTCATCAGAGAAAGCTAAATCGTTTAATGCGTAAGTACCACCTGCAACTCCTGTGAGATCGTAAGGAGTAGTTAAAGTAACATCAGCACCAGTAGCTGCATCTAATACTCTAATTTGGCTGTTAGTTCGGTCTGCAGCGTAAAGATTCTGACCATGAAGATCCATTCCTCTTATGAAGCCAACCGTGTACCAACTTGGTAAGGCTTCATCTGCACCAGTTCGGGCAGAACGTTCCCAAACTTTTCTCAGTTCTTGAGCGTTTGTTTGTACTGCAAGTGCGCCAAATAAAAAAGCGCCTACAGCAAAGCTCATTATTAATTTTCGTAAATGTTGAGTCATAAAACTCCCTAATTATCAATTAATGGTTAATGTAAAAATATAATAAACAGTGGATTACCTCTAATGGGTAATTGTGTTTAATGCCTTTCTTTTGTCAAAAAGCACTATTCAATCGCCTAAAGATTGTGATTTTTAGACGCTTTGCACCCACATATACAATATTTTATATTAATCGTTGAAGTCCAAATTAATAGTAGACTTTAAAAAATGCCTCACATTATTTTACCAATTGTAGTAATTAGCTAATGCAGGTTGTTTTTTGTAAAAAACTGTAAATGAAGAATGAGGAAATTCTGATTTATAATCTCAAAAAGAAACGATAGGTTCTATGAGAGTGAAAAGAGAGAGATTATAATACCACTGATTGTTGACGAAAATTATCTCCAATCAAAAGTTCGAGGTAATTACATTTTATTTAGTATTGAGATTATTCGTTCCCACGATGAGTTTCGCGCTATTACATTTGGATCAGCTTTGGGAAGTTCTGGGTTATCGCCTTGTCTCATGTAAGCATGACCTGCACCTTCATAAATTTCGTATTCGTAATTCTTTTTAAACTTGGTCATTGCTTTCTCAGAATCTTCGATGGTAGCATTAACTCTGTTGTCAGCACCACCGTAAAAACCATAGACGGGAACTTCTATATTGGAATAGTTTTCTTCAGTAGTTGGTCCAGTTCCATAAAAAACGAGAGCGGCCTCAATTTTATCAGCAGCATTTGTAGCAAAGCGGAACGATTGCGAGCCTCCCCAGCAAAAGCCAACAACAGAGATCTTACCATTTCCTGCTTTAATAGTTTTGGAGTACTCTAATACCGCGAATAAATCTGCGGTTACATTATCTGGGTTGAGTGAATAGATGGCGCTTCTGGCAGCATCGGTATTTTCAAAATCGGTTGTTTTTTCAACACCATCAACTGTATTGGAAATAAGATCTGGTGCAATGGCGATAAATCCTTGAGCGGCGAGTTGGTCTGCGAAACTTCTAGCCCAATCATTTAAGCCCCTGTTTTCATGAATTACAATTACAACAGGCGCTTTATCTGCTCTTTCTGGATAAGCTACAAAGTTATGCATTGTTCTTCCGCTTGATTCTATAGTAACCCATTCGTGATGTCGAGGGGATTCCTCAAGTTGTTTAATAGCATAATCCTGAGCAGATATAGTAACTGAGAAGAGTAGAACGAAAGCTAATAGCGAAAGAAAATATTTCATGATCATGAGTTTAATGAGGTGGTAAAAAACCGCTTCCAGTAAATAATGATTCTTTTTGCACTTTAAAAGTCATAAATACCATTCATTCAATTATATTATTGGCTTCATCCAAAATAATAGCACGCCATGCAGATTCAAATTCAACGTGTAAACGAAGCCGTTCATCTTAAAGCAACCAACGACCAAGGAAATGTTGTGTTAGTTGATGGTTCTGAGAAAATTGGGGGACAGAATTTAGGAGTTCGCCCGATGCAGCTTTTGTTAGTAGCTTTGGGAAGTTGTGCCTCTATGGATGTGCTGAGTATTTTGAAAAAGCAACGCCAAGAAGTAGATGAATATGAAGTATTAGTAGATGGAATTAGAGACGATGAGAAGGTCCCATCTCTGTTTAAAAGCATTCATGTTACATTCCTACTGAAAGGTGAGTTAGATATTAAAAAAGTACATAGAGCTATCGACCTTTCAATTAATACTTATTGTTCGGTGTCTAAAACGCTAGAGAAAACAGCAATTATTACTTCCTCTTTTAAAATTAATGACAATGAAGAACAAAGCATTTGAGACAAAAGCTATAAGGCACCAATCTGAACGAACGGCTCAACAAGAGCATTCTGTTCCTATTTATGCAACCTCAAGTTTTACTTTTGACGATGCAGAGCATGCACGAGCTTTATTTTCGGATGAAGTGAAAGGAAATATCTACTCAAGATATTCCAATCCGAATACGGATGAGTTTGTTCAAAAATTATGTTTGCTAGAAGGGGCTGAGGCTGGGATTTCAACAGCATCAGGGATGGCTGCTATGTTTGTTAGTATTGCTTCTTTTCTTGAACAAGGAGATCACATTGTTGCTTGTAGATCCATTTTTGGTTCCACGCATCAAATTTTAACCAAACTATTACCTAAGTGGGGAATTAGCCATACTTATGTAGATATTGATGACGAAGAAGGTTGGGAAAAAGCAATTACACCCAAAACAAAAATGTTCTTTTTGGAAACGCCTTCGAATCCAGCGCTAGACTTAATCAATATTCGAAAAATTAGTGACATTGCAAAAGCGCACAATATCATTGTGAATGTAGATAACTGCTTTGCAACTCCATATCTTCAAAACCCTATCGCTTTGGGTGCCGACATCGTGACTCATTCGGCTACAAAATTTATTGATGGACAAGGTCGTACTATTGGCGGCGCTATTTTAGGAAGTGAAGAATTGATTAAGGAAGTGATGTTTATGGGACGGCATACTGGTCCTGCGTTGTCTCCTTTTAATGGATGGATTTTGTCGAAAAGCTTGGAAACCCTTGCGGTAAGAATGGATAGACATTGCAGCAATGCGCTAGAACTTGCTCATTTCCTCGAGCAACACAATGAAGTGGCAATTGTTAAGTATCCGTATTTAGAATCTCATCCACAGCACGAACTTGCTAAACAACAAATGAGCCAAGGTGGCGGGATTGTTACTTTTGAAGTGAAAGGTGGTATTGAGCAGGGAAGAAAATTCCTCAACACATTAGAAATGCTTTCTCTAACAGCGAATCTTGGGGACAGTAGAAGTATTGCTACTCATCCGGCGTCAACTACACATAGTAAATTATCAGAAGTGGAGAGAGAAACGGTTGGGATATTACCAGGGCTTATTCGTATCTCAGTAGGTTTAGAAAATGTGGCCGATATAATTTCAGATATCGACCAAGCATTGTCTAGAAGTAGCAAATAATTGTTATCTCATTTCTGAAGGATCAACACGAGTTGGAGTGTCTTTTCCTGATACAATTCCTTCAGCAGCTTTTGAAATAGCTTTTATTGTGTTAGTCATGTGAGGAATGTCGATGGTTTCGAACTCATCACTTACTTTGTGATAGTCTGGATCAACATCGATAGGTGTTGTGCTTATCGAATGAGCCGGAACGCCTAAGCGAGCTAATGTGGCATTGTCTGAACGGTAGAAAAGATTTTGTTGCGGATATGGATCTGGGTAGAAGGTATAAATGCTTCCTTCTGTGCTTTTCTGAAGAAGTTCACCAAAAGAAGATCGTTCAAAACCTGTAATCCATGCTGTATTTGGTCCGTCAACAGCAGGCTTTCCAATCATCTCAATGTTGAACATTGCTACAATCTCGTCTGGGTTAAGTTGCTTAGAGAAGTACTTAGAGCCGTAGCCCCCAACTTCTTCGCCCGTAAAAGCTACAAAGAGTAGAGTTCGTTCTGGTTGTTTTAAGCTTTTGAAATGTCGAGCTAGTTCTATTACTGCAGTAACACCAGAAGCATCATCGTTGGCGCCATTAGCAACGGAATCACCATCAACAGCAGGACGAATACCAATGTGGTCATAATGCCCAGAGAAAACTACAAATTCGTTTTTCAATTTTCCTTCAATCTTACCAGCAATATTCGCAATTTCTAGCGTGTCAATTTTATTGGTAACTGAAATATCGAGTGATTTAACTGAACTGTTAGATAGTAGAAATACAACGTTTGCTGCATTACCGAGCTCAATTTTCCGAGCAGCTCTAGAATAATAGGATTGATAGCGGCTAAACATCATCTTGTGTTCTACATCAATAAGTACAAGCAATGGTTCTTTAGAGCTAGAGTATTCTGAAAATTTTTGCCGAAGGTTATCGTCTTTTTTAATACTAACAACTGTTACATCATCTTTATTCCAACTAAAGCTTTCAGAATCTGAAACAGTAAAGTAGTTTTCAGGTTTTACAGTTTTACCATTAAGCTTAAATGAAGAGCTTTCGACACTGATGCTATACACATTAAAAGACTGTCGATAATCTAGTAGTCCTTCAAGAGGTTCTATGCCTATGGTGCTAAATTCGCTTTCAATAAAAGCAGCCGCTTTTTCGATATCTGGCGAGAAGGTTTGACGGCCCTTCATATCATCAGAGCTAAGTGTTTTGAGGATCCGAGCAGTATTTTCCTGAGTAATCTCGTAGGGTTTTTGGCACTGAGAGAGAACTGGAACTAGTAGCAAAACTGCGAAGTGGAAGAACTTTATATTTTTCATCATCATTAATAATTTATTTTCTTAATGATAGCGAACCTTTATATAGGATGAAGTAAAAAAATGCTAATGGAGCTAGCGAAACCAATGTTTTACAATTGCTCGCACCGACTCTAAAGTAATTGGTTTAGTAAGGAAATCATCCATTCCTGCTTTTATACATCGATCGCGATCTTCTTGCATAGCATTGGCCGTCATGGCGATGATAATAGGATTTTTCGGTAAAATCTCTTTATGAGCTCTTATTTGAATTGTCGAATCTAGTCCATCCATAATAGGCATTTCCATATCCATGAAAATTAAATCATAAGCTTTAGTTTTGGTCATCTCAAAAGCTTCGTAACCATTTATAGCAATGTCTGGGTTTATACCCATTCGCTCTAAAATTTTAGCAGCCACTTTTTGGTTAATTAGATTATCCTCAGCCAGCAGTACATTAATTGTTTTTACTTTATTATAGGCTTCTTCTTCGGAAGTAAATTTTCCGTTTTGTTGTTTTGAATTTGAAAAGAGACGATCCAAATTCATAATCAGTTGAGACTGCTTAACTGGTTTGGTTAGGTAAAGATTAAATAAATATTTGGCGTCAGAGTCGGATAACTCATGAATTGAGCTCAACAAAATTATGGGTAACTCGATAGAGCTCCATTTTTTACGGATCTGTTGAGTTACTTCCACTCCATTAGTTTCGGGCATTTGCATATCCATAATGCCGAAATCAAAGGTGCCTAAAGTAGGGATCATTTCTAAGATATCGGCGGGATTTGATGTAGCATATACTGCCATTCCTTGGCTTTCACACTGCTTGGTAAGGATTTCAAGATTGGTGTGGTTATCATCCAGAATAAATACTTTTTTCCCTTTAAAATAGGTTGTTTTAAAAGGCTCGATCTCTCTTTCGCTTTTCTCAACCAAAAAGTTAAAAGTAAAAGTAGTTCCTTTGTTTATTTCGCTTTCAACATTTATGGTTCCACCCATCGCCTCAACAAGCTTTTTACTAATAACTAAACCAAGGCCAGTACCGCCATATTTACGAGTGGTACTAGCATCAACTTGAGAAAAGCTTTGAAAAAGACGATTTTTTCTATTCACAGGAATTCCAATGCCCGTATCTGAAATAGTAACTTCTAAGAAATTCCGCTCGCTTTTTTCGATCAGTTTTAGTGATGTCACAATTTCACCTTTCTCAGTGAACTTTAAGGCGTTCCCAACTAAGTTCACTAGCACTTGTTGGAATCTATTTACATCAGCAATTAGATAGTTCGGCACACTCGCATCCATTGTGTACACAATTTCTAGATTATCTCGATGGTTTAATGAAGCGATAACATCAAGTACGTTTTCGACAACTTCTCGCGTATTAAATTCGGAGTGCTCCAGCTCTAACTTACCAGATTCAATTTTAGAGTAATCTAGAATGTTATTGATAATGCTGAGTAAATTTTCTCCACTAACCTTTATAGTGCTTACAAATTCTGATTGTTTTTCATCTAGTGATGTGTCACTTAGTAAACCCGAAAGTCCAATAACTGCATTTAATGGAGTTCGAATTTCATGGCTCATTGTTGAAAGAAACTGAGACTTTGCCTTAGAAGCTGCTTCTGCCTGAATAGCTGCTAATTTTAAATATTTAGCAAATCGAAAAGAAAGAACAAGAGATTGGAAGAAAAAGAAAGAGATGTAACCTAAAAAATTGAATAATAAAGAGTGTTGTGCTAAGCCGAAGTAGACCATAATTTCGTGTAGGAATACAAAAAATATAACTCCTGTGCTGGCAAGTGAAAACAAAGAACCATCTCGCTTATGTACGGCTGCAAGTATAAAAACATAGGTTGCATAGGTTATGTAGAGTATGAGCGCAATGAAATAGGGAGTAATTAGCAATGTGAAATAAGAAGCTGGAAGAAAAAGGGTGATGGCAACAAAGAGAAGTGAAATTCCGCTCAATGTTTTAATTACCATTCTTGAAGCTTCTCTAGGATATAGGCTTAATATATAAGTTCCAAAGAGGTATCCTGAAATGAATAGTGTGATATATTCGAGTTTCAGGGTAATAATCCAAGGAATATCGGGCAATAGAAAGTGAAGCGGGTAAATTCCAAAACCAATAATTCTATAACTATATACAAGGCAAAAAAGAGAGAAATAGAATAGAGGTTTTTCATGGCGGCCAAAAAGATATAATCCAAAAAAGAAAAGCCCGCCCATTATAAGCGCTCCCGTTAAGCCGTAAGAATACCCTAATTCAAGTTCTCTTGTACTGAAAAGATGTTCGGCTTCGCCAAGGATAATTGAATTTTTTGGCCCACCTTTGCTATGGTCAAAGTTTGAAATTTGAAGAACCAGTTCAAGGCTATCTATATCATTATTGGTGAGCGAAATTGTTTTTGATACCCAATGCGGGATATAGTTTTCTTTTGAAGAGCCAACCTTCCCATTATTAGCTATTTCACGGCCATTAACATAAAGCTTATATGCCGAATAAAAATCTGGAATACTTAGTGCTAGTGGTGGGGCTTTTGGGTTGATAAGAATGGTTAGCTTGTATGTTGCGAAGCCGTAATTCCCGAAGTCATCATTCCAAATACTAGGAAATGTACGGTATTGTTTGAGCTGTAAAGTATCAAGATTGTCAGGACTGTATAAATGCTCCCAATAGAACTCCCAATCTCCATCTAGTTCATAAGACTGGGTTTCTATAAAGTCAGCTTGGATTAGGTCTAGAACTCCAGATTCTATCTTAGGTTGTGCATTTACATCATTAGAGAAGATAAGCGCAATGACGCATACTAAGATATAAATGAAAATATTTTTACCGTTTCCCATATCATAGAATAACAAAATAATTCTATTTATAAATCAAATTGTTTAATAATGGCCTTATTAACTGATTGAAGAGTAATCGGTTTTGGTACAAAATCACTCATACCTGCTTTTAAGCAACGAGCATGATCTTCGGGAGTTGCCAATGCAGTCATTGCTATAATAATTGGGTTTTTGGGAAGTTCGAGGTTTAAAATCTTAAGAGTTGTTTCAATACCGTCTAAACCGGGCATCTCCATATCCATAAAAATTAAGTCGTAGGAGGTTTTGGGGACCATATTAATTGCTACTAAACCATTTTCTGCAATATCTGCTTTATAGCCTAATCGTTCGAGCAATTTTTGGGCAACTTTTTGATTGATGACATTATCTTCAACTATTAGGATTTTTAAACCGGATAGATTTTGAGATACTGAATTTGAGGTAAACTTCGTCGAATCACTTTTTTTTGGGCTAATTTTTTTAGCCTTAATTGTAAAATGAAATTCAGTTCCTTCAGCTGCTATACTTTTTACCCAAATCTTTCCTCCCAAGTTTTCAACAAGCTTTTTACTAATCGCTAAACCTAGTCCAGTTCCACCATATTTGCGATTGATATTGGCATCAACTTGAGAAAATTCTTTAAAAAGTAGGTTAATTTTATCGGAAGGAATGCCAATTCCCGTATCTTTAACAGTAAATAGAATGTTTCCTTTTTGATCTGTGGATGAGTTTTCAACGTGAATGCTTATAGTTCCGTTTTCGGTAAATTTTATGGCATTCCCGATTAGGTTTATAAGAATTTGGCGAAGCCGAGTAGGGTCCGTTTCTATGGTTTGGACATCGAGATTGAAATGTAGATTAAGCACTACCTTTTTATTTATGGTGAGTGCAGATAGCATTTTAATAGTGTCTTCTAAAAAAGCAGGAAGATCAACTCGTTCGTTCTCAATAGTGATGTTTTTAGTCTCAATTTTTGAGTAATCGAGAATATTGTTAATGATGCCCAATAAACTTTCGCCACTTTTCTTGATGATAGAGGCGAATTCTACTCGTTCTTCTTGAGATTTTGAGTCAACAATAAGTTCTGAAAATCCAATTACCGCATTTAGAGGGGTTCGGAGTTCATGCCCCATAGTAGAAAGAAACTGTGTTTTAGCAAGAGAAGCATGTTCAGCGCGTTCTTTTGCATCCGTCAAAGACCTACCAAAACGTTCTGACAGAATTAACGATTGAAGAAAGAAAAATGAGAGATAGCCAATAACATTTAGGAGTAAACTCTCTTCAATTATTACATAATATTCCAATAAGTTCATTATAAAGACAACGAACAGAACGATGCCACTAGCAATAGCATATTTTGAACCTTGCCTCTTATTTGTTACGGCTTTGGCGAAAACTAGGCTAGAATAACCGATATAAATAGCTCCCATCAAAAAGAACGGATTAATAAGCTGTGTGAAGTAATAAGCGGGAAAAATTAAAGCGATTACTGCGAACACCAGAAAAAAAGTATGAAAGACTGCTATAACTATTTTTGACGATTCAGAAGGGTATAGGTGCTTTAAGAACAATCCGAAAAGTACCGGCGATAGGTATAACGAAATATATTCTGCACGTACTGTGTAAATCCAAGGAATGTCTGAGAGGAGTAGATGAAGAGGATAAAGTTCGGTTCCAAAAACTCGGTAACTGTAGCATAGGCAAAAGAGAGAGAAGTAAAGAATTGGTTTCTCGTTTCTTCCGAAGAGATATAATCCTAAGAAGAATAACCCCCCCATTATGAGCGCTCCCGTTAGTATAAAAGCATAACCTAAATGGAGTTCGCGAGTATGTACAAGTTTCTTATTAGCTCCAATAACAATTGGTAAACGAGCGCCCCCTTTATGATGTCTAAAATTGGCAATCTGTAGAACAATTTCTAAAGAATCCTTTTGGTAATTATATAAAGATGAAGTTATAGGAAGCCATTTTGGTTGATAATCTTCTTCATTATCGGCGACTATACCATTACTAGCTAGTAGAGCTCCATTTACATAAAAGTTGTAGGAAGTATAAAAATCGGGTAAGCTAAAAGCTAAGGGCGGGGATGAATCGGGAAGTAGAATCTTTAATCTATAAGTAGCAAAACCAAAAGAGCCTAAATCTTCGTCCTTATTCCAAATGTTTGGAAACTGTACAAATTCTACCTTTTGATCATCGAATGGTTCACTAGGTTCAATGAGTTGTTTCCAATAGAATTCCCATTTTCCTTTTAAAGGGATGGGTTCGTCCAGATCAAAATCTATTGTCCGTAAATCTAAGATGCCTTCTATCGCTTCTGGCTGAGCCTGAGCTTTTTCAGGAGCAAGAAGTAACCCAAAGAAAATAAAAAATATTGATACAGAAACTCTGTACCAAATACTGCATCCACCCATTTAATATCATATTATTTGTGCGGGGAATGTATCAAATCATCCAAAGAAAAGTTCTTAATCTAGAAGATTTAATATAAAATTAGGCCACTGGTGAAAATTTGAAATCAGCTCTGCCAAACTTCTTTAGTGTTCGGTAGTGAGATGCTACTGCTTCTCTGAAAGTATCGTGACAATTATAAGGGATACCAAACTCTTTGGCTGTTTGTTCTACAATCAAACTTATTTCTGGGTAGTGAATACTACAAACTTTTGGAAACAAGTGATGTTCGATTTGGTAGTTAAGGCCACCAATGTACCAAGAGAGTACTTTGTTGCGTCGAGCAAAATTATTTGTTGTAAACATTTCATGAATAACCCAGTGGTTGTCAATCATGTTCTGTTCGTCAGGAATTGGGAAAGTCGTTTCTTCAACAACATGCGCCAATTGAAAAATGATACCTAAAATAAGGCCTGCAGTTAGATGTAGTGAAAAGAAACCAATCAGCAATTGATACCAGGTGATGTCTAAAATGAAATAAGGAAGAACAAGAATGTATCCATAATAAAAGATTTTGGATAAAATTAGAGTAACCCACTCTTTAAGAGGATGATTTTTGTTTTCGTATGGTCCTAATTCTGGTTTAAAGAAGTACCAATAATCTTTAATGAAAACCCAGAAAACGGTTGCAAAGCTATAGGCTGGAAAAGCGAGAAAATGTTGTAATCGATGAATGGGCTTATGTTCAGAATGCGGAGAAAGGCGGATAAATTCAGCAACTTCTAAATCTTCATCGTGGCCGTGAATATTCGTATAAGTATGATGAATAATATTATGGGTAATCTTCCAGATATAACCATTAGCGCCAACCATATCGAATGTTAAGCCAATGATGTAATTAATTTTACTGTTAGAAGAATAGGCTCCATGAAGTGCATCATGTGAGATTGAAAACCCAATGCCGGCCATTCCAACTCCCATCATAGCAGCTAAAAACCACATGACATTCAAAGAAAATTGGCCGGATATAATCATTGCGTACGCACCAATATAAACGCCAAGAATAATGATTGTCTTTAGAACCATTTGTGCGTTAGCATTCTTTGAAAGCTTGTTCTCTTCAAAGTAGGTATTAACTCGAGCTTTAACCGTTTTACTAAACTCGCGATCAATTTTGTTATTGAAAGTTACTTTTTCTGCCATTTTCCCTTTTAATTATGAGTCTTCAAAATACTAAAAATGATTGTAGTATGCATACAAACAAATTCTGTCTGTAATTAAGTTCAAAAAGAGATTTTCAAACCTTTATCTACTAATCTTTCGATGAAATGATTATTAAAAGCGGTAGTGGGTGTTAAAAATCCAAAACGATCATTTGAGGTATATTTGTCATCTAAAAGTGCGAGAGCCGATTCACACACAAAGAACACCGTGCTTTTATTTCCTGGATCGCCAGAGTAAGACATACTCAAACTTTTTTGATTTCCATCTTGGTCTTTGGCAATGGCTTTTAACTTAAAAAAACCTTCTTCAATAGTTTTTTCGGATGGGCCTTCTCCAGGATTTGGCGCAATTTTTTTTATCAAAGTTCTAAACCAGCTATAAGGCCCCAATACTTTTAAAGCTATGAGAAGAGAAGTAACCATGATGAAGGAAAATGGATTATATCTTTTCCCAAATGAAGAATGTTCACTATAAGAAATAGCCTCAGCATAAGGCTGTTCGAAAATTCTAAAAAGGCTGGCACTTCGATAAACCACTTTTGAGTTGATTGCTCCCATAATAAATGGAGCAGTCCATCTCTTGATATCTGAATTAAAACCGAGTGAATTTGTACCAGATTGATTACTTAACTGCTGTTCGGAACCCTGCATTATCAGACGCGGATTACTCATTGTTTTAAAATCCCCGGATTCAAATTTATTCATCATCGAAGCAATGGTTCCTCCATTAAAACCGCCACTAATGCTGTAATAGGCTTTAATATTGAGCTCTTTTGGGGAATCAAATTTTTTACTGAGTAAGTATGCAGAAATATCAGCAGGAACTGAATCGAAGCCTGAAAAAGGAATTAGTTTACATTTATTTTGAAGAGCAAGGTCTCCATATTTTTCAATCATCTCATAAATAAAATCAACTTCTCCAGTGATATCTAGATAATGAGTTCCGTGTTCAACGCAACTCGCAATTACCTGTTCGCCATATAAAGAGAAAGGTCCTGCGGTAGAAATTACAATCTTTGCAAGGGCGGTGACTTTATCTAATTGCTCTTTTTGGAGCGTGTTCACAACAAACAGGGAACCTTCATTATATCCCAATTCTATTGCCAGAATATTGAGCCGCTCAGAGTTTCTTGCTCCTAAACCAATATGTAGTCCTTTTCCGTGAGTCTTAAGGTAGCGTGCGGCTCGACGTCCAGTAAAACCGGTTGCTCCTATAAGAATGATATCAAATGGTCTAGTTTTCAATGCATTAGGTTTTAGTCGTCCGAATCAGATTCATTCGACTTGCTGAGATTTCGTTTATTTTTTGAATAGCGCATTTGTAAGACTTCAACTAGCAATGCAAAGCCCATCGGCAAATAGATGTACGCTTTTGGAACGTCTTTGTGAAATCCTTCCATAAAAATGGTAATACCAATACTTATTAAAAATGAAAGGGCTAGAATTTTTAGCGCTGGATTTTCGAGAATGAATTCGCCAATTGGTTTTGCAAAAATAAGGATGCCTATGAACGAAACTATAACCGCTATTATGATAACATAGAGGTGATCGGTTAGGCCGATGGCAGTAATCACGGAATCGACAGAGAAAACGATATCTAAAAGAACAATTTGTGTGATAACTGAGCTAAAGGTATTTCTTTTGGCTGCGTCTTCTGCCGAAATCAATTCATCTTTTAGCTCAACGGTATGGTGAATTTCCCTTACCGCTTTATAGATTAGAAATAACCCACCAACTATCAGTATTAAATCGCGAATGGATAAATCCCAAATAATGGTGTTTGTTAAGCCTGTTAGCTTGATTAAGACAAACAGCAAAACAATGCGTGCTACCATCGCCAAAGCTAACCCAATTACTCGTGCTTTTTGTTGCTGCTCTTTCTTAAGTCGACTTACAAAAATGGTGATTACTAGAATATTATCTACGCCTAGAACTAATTCTAGACCAATAAGAAGCGCAAGAGTAGCTAAGATGTCTGCCATAAGAAGAGTGTTTATTTTTAAAACAAGTTCAACAATGTGAAAGGTACATTCAAGATGTTATTTAGATAACTATAAAATTTAAGAAATGGTTATTAAAAATAAGTTGAGATTATTTTTTGTAGAAAGGAGCGCTTTTACTATTGTTTAGTAGAAATAAAATGATTGATAGTTTAGATAATTTTGAAGGGCATTTAGGCATGAGAAATAAGTTAAGTGTATTAATAGCGTGTGTGTTTTTACCCTTTTATGCAGTAAATGCACAAGAGGTTGAATATCCCGAATCATTTAAAGATAATTTCCCAATCTTTGAAAAAGCATTAGGTGACTTTAGTTATCCAATTTCATCAAACAATGAAAAAGTGCAGGCTTATTTCAATCAAGGATTTCAGATGATGTATGCATTTACTAAAGTAGATGCAGCTCGATCATTTAGAGAGGCTCAGAAAGCAGAACCAAACTGTGCTATTTGTTATTGGGGAGAAGCTTGGGCTTGGGGCTCGTACTTAAACGGAGCCATGACGAAAGAAGAAGCTCCAAGAGCCTACGAAAACATTCAAAAAGCACTTCGTTATGCAAGTAATGCAAGCCCAAAAGAACAAGATTTAATAGAAGCGTTTGCCGTACGCTATGTAGAAAATTATATTGAAAGTGAGAAAGCTGTACAGGATACGCTATACTCTGTGGCAATGAAGAGAGTAGCACGAAAATATCCAGAGGATTTAGATATTGCGACATTATATGCTGAGTCTCTATTCTTGCTAGAACCTCGGAGAGGAACTCGAGACGTAAACGACCCTGATGTTATGGCTTTACACAAAGAGCTTGAACGAATTCTAGAAATAGATATTAAACACCCTGGAGCATGTCATTTATACATTCATGCAACTGAGTCTAGCCAAAAACCAGAGCTGGCAGAAGGTTGCGCTGAATTTATTGGAACCTCTATTCCTGGAGCGAGCCACATAAACCACATGCCATCACATACTTGGAATGAAATTGGGCGATGGAATGATGCCGTTCGTGCCAATATTATGGCATGGCATTCTGATATGAAAGCTTCTGTTGGAGAGGGTTTTGCCATTTATCCGTCTCATAATTTGCATATGCTAGCTTTTGCAGCCAGTATGGACGGCCAAGGTGCCATTGCAATTCAAGCAGGTAAAGATTACGCAAAGCTAACAGGTAACAATATGTATCATGTGCTCACTCTGATACGTTTTGGTCGGTTTGATGAAATCGCAAGTATCGATAACCGTTCTGATAAATCTATTCAAGGTGGAATTTGGGATTTTGCACAAGGATATGCTGCATTAAAACTTGGTGACGCTAGCAAGGCCCGTGAGTTTTCAGATCAGATATTAAAAGAGGCACAAGTTTCTACTGATAAATTTCGATTCCATTCAGGAGAGAATTTATTAAGCATTTTGGGCTATATACTTGAAGGCGAGATTTTTTCGGTAGAAGGAGATTTGGCGAAAGCCGAAATTGATTTCAGGAAGGCGACAGAGTTTTATGATAAACTTACTTATGATGAACCTGAACCTTTACCATTCTCACCACGTAGTTGGTTGGGAGCTATTCTAATAACCCAAAGTAAATTTAGCGAGGCTATTTCAGTTTTTGAGGAAGAATTGAAACATCATCCAAATAATGGATGGTCATTATTCGGAATCAAACAAGCTAAAGAGGCGCAGGGAATTATGGATAGCGAAATTGATATTGCTTTTGAAACAAGTTGGGCTCGCTCTGATACTTGGATTAGAGGTACGAAATTTTAAGATTTAGCAAATTTAAAGTATGCTGAAACCTAGAATTATAATTTTTCATAGCTTAGTAATCATGTTTTTTATAAGCATGATTGGTTGCGCCACACATTCGAAGTTGGCTCAAAGGGTTAATCGTGATATCCAAATTGAGGATCAAAAAACCAAAAAAATTTATATGCCTTTTGAGCTTATAAACAATCTGGTGGTTATTCCATTGCGCATCAATAACTCAGATACTCTACGTTTTGTGCTAGATACTGGAGTTGGAAGAACTTTAATCACAGAATTATCGGCCAACAAAGAATTTACCATTCGGTATTCAGGAAAAGTAACGTTAAGTGGATTAGGGGAAGCTGAACCAATGGAAGCTTTATTTTCGGCTGGGAATAGCGTATACCTGGAAGGTATAAAGGGTGATAGCTTAGATATTGTGTTAATGCTCGAAGATCGATTCAATTTATCTTCATTTATGGGAAGAGAGGTAAATGGTCTAATTGGGTACGATATTTTCAAGAATTTTATAGTAGAGATAGATTATTTGAACAAAAGACTCTATTTCCATGACCCAGACTTATATAGACAAGGATATCAAAAGAAAAAGAAAAGTAGGTTCTGGACCGAAATACCGATAGAAATAAATGCTAGAAAACCATACATAAATTCTACGGTAGTCCAACACGATTCATCCGTAATAGAAACAAAGCTCCTTATTGATTCAGGTGCAAGTCATGCCATTTCCATTTATCCGGCTTCAAGTCCTGAAATTAGTATTCCCCCAAAGAATTTATATTCCTATTTAGGTTCTGGTTTAAGTGGAGAAATTTATGGAGAAATTGGCCGTGTAAAATCAATGAATTTCGGAGAATTAACGCTGAAGGAACCCGTAGTGCATTATCCAGAAGAAGTAGGAACCCGTAGAGCACTACAATTAGGTAATAGAAACGGTAGTGTTGGTGCAGATTTGTTAAAACGGTTTACTGTGTTCATTAATTATGAAGATGGGAGTATGCTTGTAAAACCAAATAAACAATCTTACAGAGATTTTAACTACAACATGGCTGGAATTGAGTTAAGCACTCCGTTTTTAGGAATTCCATTTTACTTAGTCTCACAAGTAAGAGAGGGGTCTCCCGCTGAAAAAGCTGGTTTACGAGTAAATGATATTATTATGGAAGTGGATTATAAGCACACATTCAGATACAGTTTGGTTGAGCTATACGACATTTTCCAGAGTAGGGATAAGAGAAAAATATCTATAGTTGTTAATAGAGACGATGAGGTGAAGGAGTTTATTTTCCGCCTTAGGGATGACACTCGAAATTAGAATTTAAAAAAAAGAAGCTACAAAATGGATTTGCAGCTTCTTTCAAATAGGTGATAATAAGTGAGTGCTTAATAGTTAAGCAAGAAAATCCTCTCCAACTTCTGGAATAAGAGCTATTGCATCAGAAATTTCCTCTAACACTTCTTTAAACTCATTAGGGTCGCCTACAAGAGCAGGCATGGTTCCATAATGCATAGGAATTGCAAGTTCTGGATCTAACATTTCAACGGCATAAGCAGCTTCCTCAGCACCCATTGTGTATAAATCGCCAATTGGGGCTAAAACAACGTGCGGCTCATAGAGCTCACCATATAAAGAAAGGTCAGAAAAGATATTGGTATCTCCCATGTGGTAAATGCATAAGTCACTTTCAAAAGAAAGGATGAGTCCCGCTGGTTCACCAGTATACTCTCCCTTAAATGAAGAACTATGATTAGCTGAAACCATAGTTACTGAGAAATCATCAAAATTTACGGTACCACCTTTGTTCATCTCAACACATTGGCTTTCGTCAAGACCATGCTTTCTCAAAACCGCAAGAAGCTCAACAATTCCAACTACTTTACAGCCTGTATTTTTGGCAATTTCGAGCGTGTCGCCCACGTGGTCTTCATGCCCATGAGTTAAAAGAATGAAATCCGCTTTTTCTACTTCTTTTAAATGTGCAGGTGTACTGGGGTTTCCTTTCAGAAATGGATCTACATAAATGATATTTCCATCAGGGCTAATAAATTTAAATGCAGAATGGCCTAGCCAATATCCTTTTATATTCGTTTCCATAATTTATAAGGGTTAAGTTCATATTTAACTTAATGAATGTTTTGTTATAATAACGCGTTCCATCTAAGACATTTTAAACTGCTATATTTTATATAATAAGAACATGGGATTTTTTGACAAAGTAAATAATTTATTTGGTGGCGATGGTTCTGAGAGGGTAGAACTTTGGAACCCAGTTACAAGTTTAGAAGATTTGGATACGATTTTCCTAACTTCAAATGAGCAACCACAAGTTGTTTTTAAGCATAGCGGAAGTTGTAGCGTTAGTTTTTTTGCAAAACGAAATGTCGATTCACCTTCTCTTTGGGAAGGAAAAGAAGCAGGCTTACATATTATTGATGTAATTAGACAACGGCCGATTTCCCTTAGTTTTGCTGAGCGTGTAAATATCCGCCATGAATCTCCCCAACTTTTTGTCATCAAAGATGGGGAAGTTATTTGGAGCGGTTCTCACCAGCAAGTTAATGCGCAAAATATAGAACAGGTTTTTGCTGATCTCGCTTCTGGTTAATAACCAGAAGCGTAGCCATCACCACGTGAGTCTACTCCACTAGATTTTGTCCCATCATCGTCAATAAATATGATATGTGCCCGAGCAATACTTTGCTGAGAGAGTTCGTAACCTTTTTCACGCAGTAGAAGCTGGGTATCTGGACTTAACCCGTATGGGTCAAAAAATAATCTATCTGGAAACCATTGATGATGAACGCGTGGCGCTGAAACTGCTTGTTGAGCATTCATCCCAAATACGCCCATATTCAGAAACGTTTGTAATGTTGCGGTGATAATTCTAGGGCCACCAGCGGCACCAAGAATCATACTTGGGTTACCATTCTTAGAAACAATGGTTGGAGTCATACTGCTGAGCATTCGTTTTCCCTTTTCAATGGCATTTGCTTCGCCACCAATTAAACCAAACATGTTAGGAACGCCAGGTTGTGCTGAAAAATCGTCCATTTCATTATTAAGAAGAAACCCAGCACCGGTAACTGCCACATGACTTCCAAAAGAGCCGTTCAGAGTTGTGGTAACTCCTACGGCATTTCCGTCTTTATCAATAATGGAGAAGTGTGTGGTTTGATCGGGTTCTTTATAGCCTTTTGTATCTCCATGTTTTAGAGAACTAGATGGAGTTACTTTATCCATTGAAAAAGACTCCATTCTAGAACTATTATATGCTTTACTAATTAGTTCGTTCTGTGGAATTTCCCAAAAATCAGGATCACCGAGATAGAAAGAACGATCTGCAAAAGCTCTTCGCATAGACTCTGCTAATAAATGAACGTAATCCGCAGAATTGTGGCCAATGGCTTTGAGATCGTAATCTTCTATCATCGAAAGGATTTGAGCTACAGCGATACTTCCACTACTTGGAGGGGGCATTATTGCAAGTTCATACTCATGAAATTTAACCTTTATTGGATCGCGCCATTTACTGCGATAGTCTTGTAAGTCTTTATGGGAGATGATTCCATTTTGAGACTTCATTTCATTCACAATAGCTTCGGCTACAGGCCCAGAGTAGAATCCATCTCTACCAAACTGAATAACTTGTTCAATAACCATTGCTAAATCTTTCTGAACAAAAAGCTCACCTTCATGAAATGCTTCCTTATTGGCCTTAAGGAAGTATTTTGAAGAACCTTCATATTTTGCGAACCTAGAAGCATGGTTGTTCATGTCTTCTGCCTGAGAGTAAGAGAGATAATATCCATTTTTGGCTAACTCAAGAGCGGGTTGTAATATCGTTTCGAGTGGTAACCTTCCGTATCTTTTATGAGCGGTTATCATTCCGTCTACTACACCAGGTACGCCAGAGGCAAGTATGCCTTGCTGGCTAAGTTCAGGCTGAAATTCTCCATCCCGGATATACATATCGGCAGTAGCACGAAGTGGGGCAATTTCTCTGAAATCTAAAGCTTTTGTTGTCCCATCACTAAGACGAATCATCATAAAACCGCCACCACCAATGTTACCAGCTCTTGGTAATGTAACCGCAAGTGCAAACTGAACAGCAACAGCGGCATCAACGGCATTACCGCCTTGTTCTAAAATTTGTTTACCAGCTGAGGAAGCGTATACTTCTGCAGAAACGACAAGGCCGTTGTCATATGTTTTAGTCCAACCTGTTTGCGCTTGTACTTGATTTCCAATAAATAGCAGGAGAAAAAGACTGAGTAAAAATGATTTCATAGATATAAAAATTAGTTTGGCTCAAAATACGATTTGAGAATCTTTATACAAGTGATTTTAGTAAAGCAGTATTTAAATTTATAACTGTATTGCTTTAGTATGTAGAGGCGGAAAAGAATCCATTTCAGCTAGCCGTCCCTTATATTTGTTATATAATTTGATAAGAGCTAGTTCTTATAAAAGGGAGAAGTTTAACTTTAAGACCGCGGATGAAATTCTTTGTGAACTTGATGTAGAAAGGAGCGATCTACGTGTGTGTAGATTTCCGTGGTAAGTATAGAAGAATGTCCGAGCATTTCTTGCACAGCACGTAAATCTGCGCCACCTTCTAAAAGATGGGTTGCAAAAGAGTGCCTAAAAATATGGGGATAAACAGGTTTTTGTAACTCAGCTTCCATGGCAGCTTTTTGTACGATATTCCAGATGCTCATTCTAGTTAAAGCACCACCACGCTGATTTAAGAAAACTCGATTCTTGGCGTTTTCAGCTTTACTTGGTTTGAAAAATAACGGCCTTACAAATTCTAAATAATGTGAGATCGCATCTTGGGCAATTTCGCCCACAGGAACTAATCGCTCTTTGTTTCCTTTCCCAATCACTCGGATGAAACCAATTTCGAAAAACATTCGGTCTACTTCTAATCCCGTTAATTCACTCACCCTCATTCCCGTTCCGTACAGTGTTTCTAAGATAGCTTTATTTCTAATGCCAGCGGGAGTTTCAAGATCAGGGGTACTTAATAGAGCTTCAATTTCATCGGGATTGAGAACTTCAGGTAGCTTTTTCGCTTTTTTGGGAAGTTCAATAAGCTCGGCTGGATTGGCTTGGGCTAATCCTTCTGCAGTCGCAAATTCATGAAATCCTCGTATGCTCGATATATTCCGAGCAATAGAACTAGAGGAGAGTAACTCATGGTCGATGAGATAATCTAAGAACTGTTCGATATGGTTTAGTGCAACACCCGATAAATCGGAGATCTTATGCTCGGCCAATAAGTAGTTTAAGTACCGTTCTATATCATTTCTGTAAGAAACAATGGAGTTTTTGGAGAGTCCTTTTTCGAGCTTAATAAACTGAATGTATAAGTCTATTTGTGGCTTAAAAGGATTCATTAATCAACTTTCTTGTCGTCAGGCTGCTCGATATTAACCTCTTTAATTTCCTTGGGGGCTTCAGCAGATATTTCGGGTACTTTGTGGGTATCCTTTTTGCCTTCCGGATATTCAATCCGACTGTGATACACCCCAACAAGAATATTTAAAAAAGCTTCTTTAACGATGTGTAAATCTCTAAACGTAAGTGGACAATGGCTGAGTTGTCCCTCAGAAACACGATCGTCTACCATTCGGTTTACAAGGTTCTCTAACTTAGTATAATTGGGATTCTTCATAGCTCTAGAAGCTGCTTCGATTCCATCAGCCAATAAAAGAATTCCTGTTTCTTTGGTAGATGGGAGCGGGCCGTCATATCGAAATTGATCTTCGCTAAGAGTGTCTTTCACCGCCAAATCTTCTTTCGCTTTTTCGTAAAAGTAGCGGATGACGGAAGTTCCATGATGCGTTCTAATGAAATCAGTAATGGAATCAGGAAGCCCATATTCTTCGGCCATTTTAACGCCTTCACTAACATGAGCTTTAATAACCATAGCGCTCATTTGAGGCTTTAGCTTGTCGTGTTCGTTCACTCCACCGCCTTGGTTTTCAACAAAATAAGCCGGTTTTACAGTTTTACCGATATCATGATAAAGAGCGCCTACACGACATAAAAGTGGATTTGCTCGTATAGATGAAGCCGCTGCTTCAGCAAGATTGGCTACTTGTAAGCTGTGATGGAAAGTACCAGGAGCTTTATTCATCAACTCTTTAAGTAAAGGTCGGTTTGTATCGCTCATTTCTAATAAGGTGAAATCTGTTGTAACACCAAATAATTTTTCAAATAATAGAATGATTGGATAGGTGAAAAGAATGAAAACAGCGTTAATGGCGATGAAAAGAATCTGATTTAAATATATTTCCCAACCACTTAATTTAGCTAGTGCAAAACCGCCAGTTACAATAATGTAGGTTAAGAATACTACGCCAGGTGTGGTAAAGAAAAATTGAGATCTATCTTTGATATCGCGTACGGAAAATACGCCCATGCTACACGCACAAATAGTGGCGATAGTAAATTCGAAGTCGTTTCCATTTACTAGTCCAATAAGAGATGCCAAAGTTACTGCTGCAATTATACCCACTCTAGAGTCGAAAATAATGGTAAGAATAATGGGGGCAATGGCGATAGGTATTACATAAGGTGACGCAATATCGAGTTTGAAAATTACTGCGCTACAAATGCTAACCAAACCAAGAGTAAGAAACACCAAAAAGAAAAGCCCGTTGTGGGTACTTATATTTCGGCGATAGAGATAGATATAGATAAAGAAGACTAAGGAAATAGCAATAATGGCGATTACACCACCAGAAAATCGTAACCAACGTTCTGCTAATGACGCATTTTCGGAGCGAGTTTGAGCTAAACTAGTAAGGATGTTTGCGCGATCTTGAGTTACCAAATCACCTTTTCTAATAATCACCTGGCCTTGTGCTATCGCGCCTTTTGTTTCAGAAATGGTTGCTATTGCTTCAGCGATACGGGTATCGGAATCTGCTTGGTTGAATAAGTAATTAGGGAGAATTGCTTTGTTGTAAAGCTCAATCGCAAGTTGGGCCTCACGTTCGTTAAACTGTTTCGTCATTACAAATTGAGCGTATTCATTAGCTTCTTTACGGTCACGTACCCGAGCAATATTGATAGTCTGCTCAGTGCTATTTACCGAATTGCGGATGGTAATTTCGCTTTGTGTTAGTCCCGCTTTGCTCATATTGATGATTCCCTCATTCAAGAGTTGATCAATAAGACTTTCAAGCTCTTTTTTTATTGAAGCGCCTATAAAACGATTAGATGGGAAATTGTTTGACTGTACTTGGTAGTAACTATTAAAAAGAACATTCCAAGAAGGTTCTGTTAGGCCGACTTCGGTAGTACTAAATTCTTGCACAAATCTGATGCTATCTGAAAAAGTAGTTTGAGAGCTACTTTCTTTACTGACTTGCCAATTGGCGTAACTTTCTATAACAGGTTGAATTTCACGATACAGAGAGTCGATCTTTGTTTGGATGGCAATAGGTGCGCTACTGTCAACACGGTAGATAGGGGCGATGTTCTTTTGAAGAACCTCTTTTTCAGCGGTAATTTCTTCGGGCGTTTTGTTTACTGCAAATGTGAACGGAGCAGTTAGGTCGTCAATTCGCCAAGGTTGCCCAACGGTGTAATTAAACCCAGAATTGATGGTGGCATGCGGCAAAGAAAGTACCGATATGGCTATAAAAACCACAAATATGAAAACGCGTATAAAAGGATTTCGCTTTAAGGAATAAGCCTCTTGCTCCTTTTTCATTTTCTCCCCAATTAATGGGGCTAATTCTTTATTTTTTGGAGCTAGTCCAAACTTTTCGAGTAAACTCATAAATAAATATCTTATTTCGCAAAGAAGTATACCAAGCGTTTCGCAATTTACAAATCAATTAATCAATTAAGTACAACAATTCACGGTTTTATACTCAGTAATAGAACTTCATTTAACCTATCTTCCAATAATATAAATCACACTCAATAGATGTCGTTTAAAACCAAAAAGAGCTTAGGCCAACACTTCTTAACCGATAGCAATGTGCTTTTCAATATTGTGGAAGCAATTCGCGCCGATAGAACAGATCGTATCATCGAAATTGGCCCAGGTACAGGTGCGCTTACAAAATGGCTTGTTGAAAAATATGACGACGTTCACGCGATAGAAGTTGATCCGAGAGCGGTTACTGTTTTAGAGAATAGCTTAAAAGGGTTAACCATTCACCAAAAAGATGTGTTAAAGGTAGATTGGACCGAACTTGTTGCACCTGAAGGCAAGACCTACGTGATTGGAAACCTTCCATATTATATTACTAGCCCAATTCTATTTAGCTTATTGGAATCAAGACACCTTTTTGAAGATGCAATTTTGATGATGCAGAAGGAAGTGGCAGAGAGATTGGTAGCGATGCCTTCTAATAAACAATACGGTATTTTGAGCGTTCAAACTCAGCTTATGAGTACGCCAGAGCTTCTTTTTAATGTTTCTCCAAATTCTTTTAATCCTCCGCCAAAAGTGATGAGTTCTGTAATCAGGCTCACTTTTGATAAGCCCAAAATGGCTTGTTCTGATAAAGCTTTGAAAGCGGTAGTGCGGACTGCATTCAATCAGCGCCGCAAGAAACTGAGCAATTCCTTAAAGCCTGTGATGGGCGACTTTATACCAGAAGGATATAACTTGGACGAACGTGCTGAGAACTGGGCACCTGAAGTATATGCAAACTTGGCAGAGTTACTTGAAGCATCTGACAAGTTTGCTTAAAAGATTTCTATTCTGACTTACAATTCTTCAGAATTATCTGACTTAATATTGCGAAAACCCTGCAATGTGATTTGGTACGGTAGTTGCTTTACCTGAAGCAGATTAAAAAAATGGGTTCATTCCCGATTACTAACGTAAACATAAAACAAAATAGGAGTCATACACATGGCTAGCATTAAACCTTTAGGCGACCGCGTGCTCGTTAAAGCGGACGTAGCTGAGGAAGTAACCAGCTCTGGTCTGTACATCCCTGATACAGCTAAAGAAAAACCGCAACAAGGTACGGTTGTGGCGGTAGGTCCTGGAAAAGTAGAAAACGGAACCAAAATTGAAATGTCGGTTAAAGAAGGTGATAAAGTTCTTTACGGCAAATACGCAGGTACTGAAGTAACTTTGGAAAGTGAAGAATACCTAATTATGCGTGAATCTGACATCGTAGGCGTTTTGGCCTAAGTTCAGATTGAACAAAAGAACAGTCAATTAAATAATTTTAAAACAGAAGATAAACTATGTCTAAGTTAATACACTACGATATGGAAGCTCGTGACGCCCTTAAACGCGGTGTTGATAAGCTTGCCGACGCAGTAAAAGTAACCCTAGGGCCACGTGGCCGTAATGTTGTAATCGAAAAATCATTTGGTGGACCAAATGTAACCAAAGACGGTGTTACCGTTGCCAAAGAAATTGAGCTCGCTGACAAAGTTGAGAACATGGGTGCTCAAATGGTAAAAGAAGTTGCTTCAAGAACTAGCGATAACGCTGGTGATGGTACAACTACTGCAACCGTTCTTGCACAAGCAATTGTAAGTGCAGGCTTAAAGAATGTTACTGCCGGCGCTAACCCAATGGATTTGAAAAGAGGCATCGACAAAGCGGTTGAAGCTATTGTTGAAGCTCTTAGAAAGCTAAGCAAGGATATCGACGGACGCGATGAGATTGCTCAAGTTGGTACTATTTCTGCTAACAACGATGAGTTTATTGGTAACCTGATTGCTGACGCTATGGAAAAAGTTGGTAAAGATGGTGTTATCACTGTTGAAGAAGCTAAAGGAACTGAAACTTTCCTAGAAACGGTAGAAGGCATGCAGTTCGACCGCGGTTACCTTTCTCCATACTTTGTAACTGATTCAGAGAAAATGACAACTGAATTAGAAGATCCATACATCTTAATCTTCGACAAGAAGGTTTCTAGTATGAAAGATCTACTTCCAGTATTGGAAAAAGTTGTACAAACAGGAAAACCACTTTTAATTATTGCTGAAGATGTTGAAGGCGAAGCGCTTGCTACTTTAGTAGTAAACAAACTTCGTGGCTCTCTTAAAATTGCAGCTGTAAAAGCTCCAGGTTTTGGCGATCGTCGTAAGGCAATGCTAGAAGACCTCGCAATTTTAACAGGTGGTACTGTTATTTCTGAAGAACGTGGTTATACATTAGAAAAAGCTGAATTAGCACATTTAGGCCGCGCAGTTCGTATCTCTATCGACAAAGACAATACTATTATTGTTGATGGTGCTGGTAAAGAAGACGATATCAAAGCTCGTGTTAACCAAATCAGATCTCAGATTGAAAGCACTACTTCTGACTACGACCGTGAGAAGTTACAAGAGCGCTTAGCTAAATTAAGCGGTGGCGTTGCAGTACTTTACATTGGTGCAGCATCTGAAATCGAAATGAAAGAGAAAAAAGCTCGCGTTGAAGATGCATTACATGCAACACGTGCTGCTGTTGAAGAAGGTATTGTACCTGGTGGTGGCGTTGCTCTACTAAGAACTGTATCAGCTCTAGATAACTTAGAAGCTGCAAATGCAGACGAAAAAGTTGGTTTTGATATCATCCGTAAAGCTGTTGAAGCTCCATTACGTACTATCGCAAACAACGCTGGTGTTGAAGGTGCAATCGTAATTCAAAGAGTACTTGACGGAAAAGGTGCTTTTGGTTACAACGCACGTACTGAAGTGTACGAAGACTTAATTAAGGCGGGTGTAATTGACCCAACTAAAGTAACTAGAAACGCACTTCAAAACGCAGCATCTGTAGCTGGTTTATTATTGACTACCGAAGCGGTAATCTCTGAAAAACCAGAAGATGACAAAGGCGGCCCAGGAATGCCAGACATGAGCGGCATGGGTGGAATGGGAGGCATGGGCGGAATGATGTAATATCACTCCCTCATAAATCTTATTAAGATTATAGCCCCAAGTATTAAGTTGCTTGGGGCTTTTTTGTTACCCTCATAAAAATTACCTTATTAAATGATAAGGGGTTTGATTGGTTTTATACTTTTAATAGGGGCTTGTTCAGTTTCAGTTTTCTCTCAGGAAATGATACCTGGTTTTTCACATCGCCAATGGACCATTGATGACGGCCTTCCAATCAATGAAGTATTTGATGTCAAGAGTACAAACGATGGATATATCTGGTTAAGTACTTTTGATGGACTCGTTCGATTTGATGGAAATAGGTTTGTTACTTTTAGTAAGAGTAATACAAGTGGATTAGCATCAAATCGTGCGATGGGAATAGTTGACCCTGTTACCAACGACGTATGGTTTTTAATTGAAGCCGTAAATCAACGCGATATTTTAGGCTTTTACGACACTAAACGGTTCACTTCTTTTCAATTTGAAATTAACCCCGAATGGTCGCTGATTTCTCCTAATTATTTTGAAGAGGAGGAAGTACGAATAGTAAATAATTTCAAAATCTATTCTTTTGACGGAACTAGTTTTATTCCATACCAGCTACCTACTTCGTTAGATCCTAATCTCAAAATTTACGGTATCGAGTCAAGTGCCACCGGAGGAATGTGGATTTCCACAGAAGAGGGAGTAAAAAAAATCGATGGCGAAAAAGTTCAGTCATACACTACAAAAGATGGTTTACTTAGTGAAACCCGAAACAGGGTATTTGAGGATTCAAAAGGTAGACTGTGGGCAAACACAGATAAGGGAATTAATTTTATCGAAAATGGAAAAATTTACAGTGTTGAGATACCAGAGAACAACCTGAATCTTGGGTTTATTACAACAGATATTTTTGAGGATTTATCAAAGCCAGGTAGAATCACGTTCAAGATAAGTCACGAACTCTTTATGGTATATTTTGAAGGACAAACACAATTAATACCAGCAACTATCCCCAGTATTGGAAATGAACTGCCGCCAGTTCAGCTAGTTGGAGGCGATGACTTAAAAGCACCCACCACTTGGTTACAAATAGGGAATAACTTATTTAATAATGGGAAACTTGTTTATCAGAGTAAGAATCGAATTCATAGAATTTTAGATGATAAAAAAGGAGGAGTCTGGATTGCTTCGCCAGATGGATTACATCACTACAAAAAAAACCTTTTTAGTTCTTTTAGTCTTACAGATGCTGGTCTTACTAATATCTATCCTCTCTATCAGAATGCCACGGGGACTATTTGGGCTAGCGACCTAAATGGAGCCATGTTTAAGTATAGGGATGGAAATTGGCAAAAATTTCAAGCGCTTTTAGAAACTAGAGTGTTTTCAATTTTTGAAGATTCAAAAGAAAGGCTTTGGCTTGGAGATCGATTTAGTTTGTGGGTCAAAGATTCTTCAGGAAATGAACAAGATTTTGTTCGACCAGCTTCTTCGAAGGGAGCAGTCATCAAAGCAATTTATGAAGACAAAAACACAAAGGAACTCTGGTTTGGGGGAAGAACGGGTGTTGTTAAGCTTGATTCAAATAATGAGTGGAAGGAGTTTAATTCAACAGTTACTGGAGAGTCTGTTGTTGAAGTACGAACGCTCAACAAAAGTGCGAGCGGAAAGTTGTGGATTGGAAACAATGGAACAGGTTTGTTTTATATGGAGGATGGAGCCATTCATACATTTGAAGCAAATGATAAACTATCGGATAACGTAATTCGCTCTTTCTATGAAGATGAGGACGGTATTATTTGGGTAGGAATGGAGAACGGAGGGCTGAACAGGATTGAAATATTAAACTCAGATCATAGTCAGATTGAAGTAATGGTATTTAACCGATCAAATGGTCTCTATGATGATGTAGTTCATGTTATTCTTGAAGATGATTATCAGCGGTTATGGATGAGTGGGAATCGAGGAATATTCTGGGTTTATAGAGAGAATTTGAATGCGTATGCAAAAGGGGATATTCCCAGAATTCAATCAACCTATTATCTGGAAGAAGACGGTTTACCTGGAAATGAGGCCAACGGCGGAATGCAAAGTACGGGCTTCAAAAACTCTGATGGTACACTGTGGTTTTCGATGGTGGGAGGGATTGCAGTAGTAAATCCTAATGAAGTTCCTGACGTTTACAACAGTACTCCAACCATTATTGAAAGCTTAAGTATTAATGACAGCTCAATCAATAACCTTGATGAAGAGTTAACTTTAGAGAAATCCCAAAGGGATATTCAGATCGCATATACGGGATTCAACTACCAGGTTAATCCAAAAAACATTCAATTCCGTTATAAACTGCAAGGAAAAAACAGCGCTAACTGGATTGTAGCTGGAAATAGAAGGGAAGCTTTTTTTACGAATTTAAGTGCTGGGGAATATACTTTTACTGTACAAGCCAGTGTTGATGGCACCAGATGGGAGGCTAGCGACAGCTCACTCAGTTTTAAAGTGCTTCCCTATTTCCATGAAACAGGTTGGTTCATTCTTTTACTTGCTATTGGAGCAGCCGGCTTTGTCTATTCAGGATTCAAATTCAGAACCAAACAGTTCACAAAGCGACAACAAGAATTGACGAGCTTGGTGAACGAGCGGACGAATGACCTGACGCTTGAAAAGATTGAAGTAGAACGGCAGAAAGAAGTGATCGAAAAACTCAGTCACTCCAAAGATCGGTTTTTTGCAAACATCTCCCATGAATTAAGAACTCCATTAACACTAGTACTTGGTCCGTTAAAAAAACTACAAGACTCTGAAGTGTTCAAGGACGAGAAATTAGAGCGATTGCTTTCCATAGCAAGTAAAAATGGAATGAGGCTTCAGGAACTCGTTGAACAGGTATTAGATGTTACCCGACTTGATTCTGGAAGAATTAAAACCAGCTTCGAAACGCTAGATGTTCTGGAATATCTGAACCTGATTACAGAATCGTTTCAAAGCCAGACGGATAAAAAGGGGATAAACTTATTTAATGAGTTGCCAGCAGGTAAAGTATTGATTTCCGCTGATCGCGATAAACTTCAAAAGATTATTATAAACCTTATTTCCAATGCATTAAAGTTCACTCCAAAAGGTGGAAGTATTAAAGTGGCGTTGGTAGAAACAGCAACTGAAATTGAGTTATCAGTTAAAGATACCGGAATAGGAATAGAACCTGAACGACTTTCATTAATCTTTGATCGCTTTCATTCCAATGATCGTTCCGATTTAACTTCTGGGGATGGGCTAGGAATTGGACTTCACCTAACCAAAGAACTCATTGACCTTCATCATGGAACAATACAGGTTGAAAGTGAACTCAAAATGGGAACTACATTCACCGTAATGTTGCCTAAAAATCAGGGAGTGCAAGTTCTAGGCGAAGCAAAGATAGAAGAATCTGAACATAAGGAAATCAATCTTTCTTCATCAGAAATGATTAGTAAACCGACGGTTGATTCGCATGTAGTTCCAGTAATAAAAATACTACTTTTAGAGGATAACGAAGATATGCGTATGTATATCTCCGATATCCTTTCATCAGAGGAAGTGCAAGTTATAGAGGCTGGAAATGGAGTTGAAGGACAAAAAAGATTAATGGAAGGCACTCCCGATTTGATTATTTCGGATGTAATGATGCCCGATATGGACGGTTTTGAATTTGCAAGGTTTGTACGTTCCAAACCAGAATATCGTCTTACTCCATTGGTGATGCTTACGGCTCTTTCTGGGATGGATGATAGAATACAAGCTTTTGATATTGGAGTGAGCGATTACCTTAACAAACCCTTCAACGAAAAAGAACTGAAAGCACGCATCACAAACTTATTGGCTTTAAAAGCAGAAAGGGAAGAAGCTCAAAATTATATAGGAGAGGAAGATGAAATTCAGGTGCAGAAAGAGGCTCAAAATTATTTCGTTTTAAAGCTTAAAGCCTACATTAAAGAAAGAATTTCCGAATCAGAGATAACTTCTGATGAACTTTGTGCAGCCGTTAATATGAGTCGCCGTCAGTTGTTCAGAAAAATTAAAACGGAGACAGGCTTCACTCCGGCTGGCTTTGTAAGGGAGATTAAACTTCTAGAAGCCAGAGCGCTTATTGAGACCCGAACTATGGAAACCGTTTCAGAAATATCCTTCGCTGTTGGATTTGCTACTCCAGCTCATTTCACTAAAATCTACGAAGAACGATTCGGAGTTCATCCCAAAGAATTGATCAGGTAGATAGAGCGGATTGTAGATGTTAGATAATTCGCTGACAGTTTTAGTAAACAAAACAACGCTCACTGTCATCCAGATCCCGAAGCCTCGGGAGAAGGATCTTCAAAACCCAATAACTAAGAAGGAAGCTAATACCTAAACCCACCAATTTTGAACCAGGATTTACAGGATTATCAAGATTTATCTGATTAAACTTGGACTTACCACCCTAGCGCAAGCCTCCCGTTTCCCTCTCATTCCGTAGCTCTGCTCCAAATACCAAAAACAGCATTTGATGATAAGTAACCCAATAATTCTTGTTGAGAGTTTTTGGTACTTTTGTAGGCACAAAAGTACAACCTTCAATGAGATGAGTATGATAACGAGCTCGGTAATAATGTGAGGTAAGGTTAGCTATTAAAAAGCAATGGCTTGATGAGCTTATTCACATTTTGGCACGCTGGTCAAAGTCTTTGGCACTCTGGTTTTGTGTTTAGATCGTACTTTCTGAGTAGATGATACAAGTTATTTAATCGAGCACTCAGAATTTTCAAAGATGAAACCAAAAGCCCATATCTGTGACTTCTGCCATTCAGAAGAAGGAAAACCAAGACCTATCGGAAACTACATCGTTGAACTTAAAGAAATTGATGTACTAGGAACCAATAAAAAAGCCTGTCAAAGTTGTTACCTCAACACAAAGCGAATATTAAAAGCACAAGCTCAAAGAAGTATGAGAGGGAGCTTTCTCAAAAAACTTAAAAAATTCAGCGTTAAGTTATTCAGTGCTTATGTTCTGTTGTTGCTGGTATTCTCTACTACAACTATTTCGTTATGGATTTGTTAGCAAGCTAAATTTGTCTCTACTTGGAAAAGTCTTTCATTGAGAGATGTGTTTTTTGACCCGAAAATTCGGGACAATAGATTGGGTATTTTCGAACTGAAAACGATAGTAATAGGGGGGTTAGGTTATTCAGCTTGCTACCTCGAACGTCCCTCTAATCATCCAAAGAACTGGTTGAATGATTATCTCTCACAATGGGTGGCTTACTGGAATTGATTAGTTGTTAATGAGGAATTAAGATCAGTATCTAGATCATCCTTTACATATTAAACCGCATATCTCACTATTCAAACACGACCTTCTATAAGTAACTCCTAATAAATCGAGTTCGTTTTTTGGACAAATTCTATCTAATGGGTTATTATCAAAGCATCGATTCAGAAATTCATCAGTATTTTGGGAACTCTTAAAAAAATGTTCGACATTAGTTGATTCCTTAAATGTATTTTTTTGGAGATGAAACCCACCATTCTAAAGAATCTTTTATTAATTAGTTCCCTTTTTTTTGTAGTTCAAACTGCATTGGCGCAGGATATTGACCTTCAGAACTATATAGTCACTCAGTTTGGTATGGAGGAGGGGCTGCCCCAGAGCTCGGTGAACGACATCATTCAAACAAAAGATGGATACATATGGCTAGCAACTTTTGGAGGATTGGTTCGCTTTGATGGAAATACCTTTACTACATATGACCGATCTAATACTTCATGTTTGGTATCCGATAGATTGCTAAAGATTTTTCCAGACAAAGATGGGGGTATATGGTTGTTCCCTGGTTTTGCAGACACAATTGTCTCTCGGTTTAAGAATGGGGTTTGCACAACCTACAAAATAGGTGCAGGAGTTTCTAATGTTGTTGATATGATTGAGGATGAACGTGGAACTATTTGGCTCACTGCTTTTTCTAAAGTTTATCGCTTTGATGGAAATGAGTTTTTAGAGGTTCCTATTAAAAAAGATGAAGTATCTATCCAAAGAGCAAAAAAGAGCAAAGAGGGTGTTTGGTTTGGGTATGAGAAAAAGATTCTTCATACACTCGAAGATTCAGTAGTTGAAGTTTATGATTCATTACCAGGTTTAACCTCGAACATAATTAGGATCTATGAACATCCCCTCAATAGTAGAATTTTATTAATTGGGACAAGCTATGACGGTATTCTTGAAGTCGACTTAAATCAGGATGATTTTAATTATAAAGCAGATAAACTGCCCTATAATTATTTCCTAAGTTTACAATTTGATAAGAAGTTTAATTCTTTTGCCATAACACCAGACGGCATAGCTGTTAAAAAAGAGTCAGGGTTTGTGCCATTTAATCCATTTGATAAGGAACAGGGGATTCGGCTGAAAGCAATATTACAAGATAATGAGGGAAATTATTGGATAGGAACTGGGGGGAATGGTCTGTTTCGATTTCGGAATAAGATAATTTCGATGATTGATAAGGATCAAGGATTGCAGAACGAGAAAATGCTTTCTATAACTCAGCTAAAAAATGGAACTAAGCTACTTTCAACCAATTGTAGTGGTATTTATGACTGGAAAGATGGGAAAGCTAGCTTGTCTACTATTCATAAATATTTGGATATTGGATGCTTTTGGTCTGTATTCCAAGATTCTAAAGGTAGGATTTGGGTGGGAGGAGGCGCACCCTACATGACAGAATCTCTTGATAAACCAGGGAAGCTGTTTGGAGAGAAAGATGGATATACTGGTTATTTTGTCTTTGCTATAACGGAAGACTCAAAAGGAAATATCTGGGTGGCTTCCTCCAATGGTATTTTTATTTATGATGGGAATTCATTTGTAAGAGAAATCACAGTAGATGATGGGCTTTTTTATAGTGATGCTAGAGTATTGTATGAAGATGAATCAGGAGTGATGTGGATTGGAACTAACGGCGGGTTAAATACAATTGATGGCGATGTTGTGTCGAAGATCGAATTGTTTGACAATGCAGAGCATGCTATTCCTAGACAGCCTGAAGTTAGAGCGATTTATAAAGATAAAGAAGGAGCATTTTGGATTGGAACATACGGTGATGGACTATTTAGAATTAAAGAAGGGAAGATTGTAAACATCACTACGAAGGATGGATTATTTGACAATGTTGTGTCACATATTATTGCGGATAAACAGGGGTATTTTTGGATGGGGAGCAACCGTGGCATCTCGCGAATAAACAGGCAGGAACTAAATGATTACATTGATGGGAAAATTGGAACAATACACTCCTATTCTTATGGTATTTCTGATGGAATGAATTCAGCAGAGACAAATGGAGGATTTCAACCAAGCTCGATAGTGGATTCACTAGGAAATATTTATCTCCCAACAGTTGCTGGGGTTGCAATTGTGTCTACGAAAACGGTGAGACAGAATGTAATACCCCCTCCTGTATATATTGAAAATTTGAGAGACAATGAAAAGAGTTTGCCTTTATCAGATGCGATTACTTTGGCATATGACAATCCTTTTCTTGAAATTAATTATACAGCCATTTGTTTTAGTGATCCTAAGAAAGTACAGTTTAAATATAGGATGGAAGGGCTAAACGATAACTGGATTGAAGTTGGTACCCGGAGAGAAGCTCTGTATTCAAAGATACCGCCTGGACAATACACCTTTCAGGTGATCGCTAGTAATAACGATGGGGTATGGAATATGGAAGGAGCTTCCCTTCAAATTATTGTAGTCCCACCATTTTGGCAAACCGTTTGGTTTTATGGAGTAATAGTCCTCTTCTTTCTTACCTCAGGTCCTTCAATCTATCTATATCGAATTAAGTTGCTCAAAAAAGAAAACGAAAAACAGAAACGTTTTGCTGAGCAACTAATTGACTCTCAAGAGCGAGAACGCCGGCGTATTGCATCCGAACTACATGATGGGCTAGGGCAACAAATACTAGTTATAAAGAATCGTGCAGAACTGGCTCAACTACAAGTAGATAACCCTACAGAAATTGCTGAACAACTTTCCGAAATCACGAAAAGTGCTGTTATTTCTATCTCGGATGTACGTACGATTTCCTATGGGTTGCGCCCTGTACATTTAGAGAAATTTGGACTAACTGAGGCAATTACTAACTTATTCGATCAGATTAAAAGCACCTCAACTATTGAATGGAGTTATCATATCGATCGCATAGATGAAACTATTGCAAAGGAAAAAGAGATTAATTTCTACAGAGTACTTCAGGAAGCCTCGAAGAATATTCTCAAACATTCCTCGGCCAGCCAAGCTTCTGTAATGGTAAAATTATTTGAAACAGAAATCAGAGTTAGCTTGTGGGATGATGGTAAGGGTTTTGCAATGAAAAAAATGGAAGGATTGGGAGGCTTAGGCTTTCTTGGGATGAAGGAACGTGTAGAGAATTTAGGTGGCTCATTGGTTGTACAGTCTAGTTTAGGTGAGGGAACAGTTGTAAAATTTGTAATACCAATTAATAAGAATGGATAAACAAAAAAGCCTTTTAATAGCAGATGATCATGCCCTTATTCGTAATGGGTTGCGGCAAGTAATTGAATCACAGAACCTATTTGATGTCATAGAGGCCAAAAACGGGGAAGAAGCGTTAACGCTTATCCGGGAAAAGAAACCAGATATTGCTATTCTTGATATAGAAATGCCTTTAGTTTCAGGATTTGAAGTCGCCAAGCAGGTTCAAAAAGAATCACTTACAATTGATTTAGTCTTTCTTACCATGTTTAATGATGAAACAATCTTTAATAAAGCCATGGATATTGGTGTAAAAGGATATGTTTTAAAGGAGAATACGGTCACGGAAATAATGCAGTGTATACAATCTGTGTTAGCAGGAAAGCACTACTTGAGTCCCGCTATTTCAGATTTTTTAATTAATCGTAATAAAAGATTAATTTCTACCCCTACCGATAAGAATGGAATAAATTTCCTAACTCCAACAGAAAAGAATATTCTTAAACAGCTTGCTTTGATGAAAACCAATCAGGAGTTGGCTGAAGAATTTAGCGTTAGCATTAAAACCATTCAAAACCATCGCAATAACATTTGCAACAAACTTGGGCTACACGGCGCCCACGCTCTTCTCAAATTTGCCGTTGAACACTCAGTACAGTTTTAAATACCTGATTACAGTTTAAGTACATGCGTTATAGGTACAACTACCTATACGATTGGGTAGTTGTACCTATTGGAATCCTCTGGTACAAGATTGATTTTCATGTTGGCTTGGGGGGTACAAACCCATCTAGAATTAAATCCTAAAATCAATTAATGAAAATAATGATTGTGGACGACCATGCAGACATGAGGCGGGTCTTGAGGAGTATTGTTTCATTTTCAACCGTTGAAACATCCGAAATAATCGAATGCGACAGCGGTGAGGAAGCAGTAGGCAAATACATACTGCAACAGCCCGACTGTGTATTGATGGATGTTGAGTTGAAAGGTATGAACGGCTTTGAAACAACCGAAAAAATATACACTCAAGATTCAAATGCGAATGTGGTAATTGTAACAAGTTATGACACTACCGCATTTAGATCTAGAGCTGAAAAACTCCACGTTAAAGGATTTATATCAAAAGATAAGCTTTCCGACATCAAGCAAATTTTACAAAACATCACCTATAACAGGGGTACATAATGAAACAATTTTTACTAGCCATTACGATTTTTGTGTTTCTAACCGGGGTAGCAATGGCCCAAACAGTGACATCAATCAGTCCATCTTTGAACTCAGATGATGTGGCTGTCACTTCAAATATTACCATTAACTTTAGTGAAGGGATGGACAATGCCACCATAACTTCATCAACGGTGATTATTAGCGGCTCAATGAGAGGGCTTTATAGCGGCTCTTTTTCTTATGGTGCAACTTCCGCAACCTTTGATCCTGATGATTCATTTTTTCCAGGTGAATTTATAACTGTGGTAGTGACAGAAGATGTTAAAGATGCTGGTGGTGATGCGATAACTGCACCGTACAGAACTACATTCACAACTGCAACTTCGGGTGATGGTGAGTTTAGTGTAGGGGATGAGTACACCGCAGATGGATCAAATTTCACAGATTGGTCAATCACTGCTGATATCAATGAGGATGGGTACATTGATATTATTACTTTGGTTCCGTCTCAGAACAAGATGTCGATTTTCACAAATGATGGTGATGGTACTTTCAGCGGACCGACCAACTATACCACTGCAAATTCTTTCCAAGTTGAAGCAAAAGACGTAGATCAGGATGGCTCTCTTGATTTGGTAACTTCAAATAATAATGCCTTCATGATGTCGGTGTTTATTAATAACGGCAGTGGTTCTGGGACATTTGCTTCAAAAGTTGATTATGCAAATGGCTCGAGTTGGAATGGAAAGGCACTTACTACTGGTGATATTGACAACGATGGAGATGAGGATGTACTAGTTGATATTATTATTGGCGGTGCAGTAGATAGTGTTCAGATTTTCTTAAATGATGGGGATGGTACGTTCACCGTAGCCGATGGGATATCCACAACCGATGGGTTTGAACAAATAAAGTTATGGGATATTGACGGTGATGAAGATCTCGATTTTGTTGGCGTAAGTCCTGGATTGGGCCAATTAGTGACCTATAGGAATGATGGTTCTGGATCCTTTTCATTACATACAACCAGTGCTATAACATCATCATCCTACCAATTTATTTTAGCAAACTTCAAATCATCTTCTGCTGATATTGAAGCAATTACTGTTGACCAGAGTGACGATGTGGTTCGATATTTAGGGGATGGCATTCCTTGGGCATTTGGCGCTTCACCAGCTACAATTAATGTTGGTGACACACCTGTGGGAATTGCTTCAGGTGACCTTGATGGCGATGGACATATAGATGTTGTGGTTTCAAATGCAATAGATATGAATTTATCCATATTAATGAATGATGGAACTCCTTCATTTACAGAAAGTAATTATTCAACTGGCTCAACTTATGCGAATTTCATTTCTTTGGCTGATGTTGATAATGATGGTGATCTTGATATTGTGATGGGGAATCAAGATGGAACGATTAAAGTTGCATTCAATTTTTCTGGTCCTGCAGTGACTTCTATTACACCAGCAAACGGATTAACTGAAATAGCCTCAAATGATAGTATAATTGTTGTTTTTAATGAAGCAATGAAAGCTTCAACACTTAATTCAACAAATGTTACGGTTGTTGGAACTACTGCAGGAACAATTACTGCTTCCTATTCTTATGATTCTAATGATAGTACGCTAACTATCACTCCCAACTCAGATTTTATACTTGGCGACGAGATTACTGTTACTGTAACCACAAATGTAACAAGCGATGCAGGTGTTGCAATCACTTCAAGCGCCACATCAACTTTTGATATTGAAGGTGTGAATGTACAATCTACGGCTCCTTCCGCAAATGCTACGGGTGTTTCAGTGAGCAGTAACATAGATATTACTTTTAATGATACGATGGATAATACCACGTTAACGACCAGCAATATATTAGTGTTTGGCTCCTTAAGTGGATCAATCCCAGGTTCAATTTCAATAAACAGCAACACAGTTACATTCAATCCAACTGATGATTTTATTCCGGGTGAAGAAGTTTCAATAGTTGCTACAAGTGGTATCGAAAACAGCAGTGATGTTGCTATGGATGGCCCGAATGTAATCCGGTTTAAAGTTCAAGGGTCCGTTGGATATATCACTCATGATGATACAGTTAAGTCGGTTGGGCAAGATCCAAGTGACATTGTGATTATGGATGTTGATGTTGATGGGTACCTCGATCTCGTAATCACCAATGGTACCGATAATACGGTAAGTATTATGCTTAATGATGGTAGCGGTGGATATTCATCGGCAACTACACTTGCCACTGGCTCATATCCATCAAGTATTGTTGCGGGTGATTTTGATAACCAAAACGGTATGGATTTCGTGGTGACTAATTACTCCGATAATGATATTAGAGTATTTACCAATAACGGAAGTGGTACTTTTAGTACCGCCGATTACGCAGCTGGCTCAGGTGCAGTAGATGCCGTTGTTGCCGATTTCGACGGAGATGGTTACCTCGATATTGCTGTACACAACAGGAGTGCAGGTAACGAACAGATCTTTTTAAATGATGGTGACGGAACCTTTACATCTGCAGGAACAATATCAACAACAAGCAATATGAACCGCATTTTTGCGGCCGATTTAGATAATGATGACGATATAGATATTATATCAGGTGGTGCCGGTTATGGATTATATACATCATTAAATAATGGCGATGCAACTTTTGCTGCTGCTATCTCTACTTCTATTCCTTCCTACGATGTCGAATTTGTAGATTTGAATGGTAACAATTATTTGGATTTGGTTGTTTCTGATTACAACTCCAATGAAGTTTCAGTTCACCTGAATGATGGTGATGGTACTTTTGGTGTAGCCACCAATTACACGGTTTCGAAGGCGCATGAATTGTCAATAGTTGATGTAAATGATGATGGCGATATGGATATTGTTGCCCTTAACTTTTCTGAAAAGAGCGGTCAGGTACTGGTAAATGGTGGTAGTGGTACATTTACAATAGGTCAAACCTTTGATGTAGGAGCAACTCCGGACAGAATGGAATTCGCTGATCTTAATGAGGATGGGCAGATGGATTTTGTTTCTGTGGCAAGAACAGAAGATGCCATTTCCATTAATTATGGTACAGAATATGTTGAGGTGAGCTCATTCACTCCAACTGAGAATACAATAGATGTATCATCTACCGCAAATATTACTGCAACTTTTAACGATGATATGGATTCAGGTACGTTAACTGATTCTACTGTTTTAATATCTGGTTCTAATTCAGGATTGATTTCAGGTGTCTTCACATACGATGGACCCTCAAAAACAATGACTTTTAATCCGGATAACGCATTTAAAGCTGGTGAAAAAATTAATGTAATCTTTAGTACAGGAATTAAAAACTCGAATGGGAGTGCTCTGACAATACCCACACAATTTACATTCACAGCAGAAGCCTCTGGCGTCGGGTATTTTTCTTACGCAGTTGAGAGTAGTGTATTCCCTAATAGTGTGAGTTCACTTTTTGGTGCCGATTTAGATGGTGATGGTGACCAGGATATGGTAGGTCTTTACAATCTATATATGTCGGTTCGAATTAATGACGGATCAGGAACTTATGGCTTTGGAACAGCAACTGATTACTTCATGAGTGGAGGTGGAGCTTCTATACTACCAGCGGATCTCGACAATGACGGTGATGTTGATATGCTTGCTATGAGAGGTAACTCCAAGTATTTGGTATTCATGGAGAATGACGGATCGGGCACGTTTAGTCGTAAAGACAGTATATCTACGAATCAGGTGGTATCTGGTGGCCGATGGACCACGGGCGACTTTAACAATGACGGCAATATAGATGTTGCCATCATAGACCAAGGAGTTTCTAACTATGCATTATACATTTATACCAATGACGGGGATATGAATTTCAGCTCGTATTATCAGAGTGATGATTTTGATGATAGTGCAAGTCTAACCTCAGCAGACTTAGATAATGACGGTGATTTAGATTTTATACTAAGTGAGCGTTATGAGTATTATTCTGTAATACTTAGCAATGGTGATGGTACATATGGATCTGAAACAACATATGCCGCACCTAATGGTTCATATACTCGTGCAACGGTCGGAGATTTTGATGGTGACGGTTATATGGATATAGCAATTGCAAATCAATATTCAGAAGATGGTAACAGCTTTTCAATACGTTTGAATGATGGCGATGGCACATTTGGTGATAAAACAGATCACGCAACAACAAATGATAATTATTGGGCATCAACCGGAGATATGGATGGCGATGGTGATCTGGATATTATTATAGGAAAAAGTAATAGCTTGTCCATCGCTTTCAATGATGGAAGTGGGGGGATCGACGAAGTTGTAGATTATTCTATTACTGGTTCCAATATAGGAACAGCCATTTTTGACTATGATGGTGACGGAGATTTGGATATTGTGAATCCGGCATATCCCAACCTATCTTATTTAACCAACGAAGCACCAACTACACCTTCAAGCGAAGTTACAAGTTTAACTTTCAGCAATAATTATGGTGAGCAAATTACAACCAATTGGAGTAATGGTGATGGAACTGGAAGGTTAGTACTTGCTAAACAAGGTAGTGCCGTAGATGCAACTCCTACCGATGATACATTCTATACAGCTGATGATTTCGGAATAGGAACACAACTGGGAACCGGGAATTATGTAGTGTATGCGGGATCTTCAAATTCAGCAGATATTGCGGGGTTGACGGTAAATACGACTTACCATTTTGCTGTATTCGAATACAACAAAGGCGGTACTGAAATCAAATATCTCACTTCTAGTCCTGCTACTGGTAATGTAACAACAGCAGAAGAGCCAACTACATCCGCGACATCGGTTGCATTCTCTGTGGTTAAAGATACTCGTATGACAATTAGCTGGACTAATGGTGATGGCCAAAATCGTATTGTTTTAGTTAAAGAAGCTGGAGCAGTAGATGGAACCCCTTCAGATAATACATCTTATAGCGAGAGTACAGAATTCGGTGAAGGTGCAGAAATCGGGTCTGGTAACTATGTGGTATATAATGGAAATGGAAGTTCAGTAACTGTAACTGGTTTAACTGCTGAAACAACTTATCATGTATCAGTGTTTGAGTTCAACGGAACTGACGGAATGGGAAGATTTAAAACCACTTTCCCAGCAATAGGAAATTCTACTACTATGCCAACTCCAGCTATCTGGAGTAAAAATGATAGTACTCTGGTATTTACAAAAGCAAATTTTGGGGATCATAACCAAGCCGCTAATCAAGATCGGATTACTGAAAATATTTGGCTTACAAGAGCGGGAAGTGGCTACTTATTTAACTATGCAGACGAGCTGGAAGATGGTGATAATTCCCCTGCTGGTACTCAATGGGCATTAGGAACCACTGACAGCCTTTCTACTTTAACTTTCCAAAGTTTTAGTGATCTATGGAGTGGTAATGCTAGTAATATTCCAGGAAATGATATGGTAGCTTACTTAGAAGCTGATAATGTATATCTAGATATTAACTTTTCGTCATGGACAAGTGGGTCATCTAATGGCGGTGGTTTTTCTTATACACGGGCTAAAGGGCCTGAACCAACTCCAATTATACAATCTTTTCAGGATTCAGCTGGATTTGCATATAAGTTCGATGGTGGAGATACCGAATATTATATGGAAGCATATCTTAGCGATTATGCTATGGGAAACCAATTTAGTGTTGAAATGTGGGTAAAACCAGATTCTGTAGGGATTGACCAAGTATTTTTAGAACTATACTCTGAATTATATGTAGGTATAAATAGCTCCAATAAATTCTATGCAACTCATAGTGAACCAAATGCGGGTAGCGGTGGGGGCGAAGAATATGTGATTTCAAATAATATCAAAAGTGAAAATCAAAATGGACGGTCACTTGTAGCTTCTAAAGCTGAACTTGCTGACAATACCAGTAATATCGCTACAAAAGATGAGTGGTATCATGTAGCATTAACTGGAGAATCCGGTGGTTTGTTAACACTTTATGTGAATGGTGTTGCAGTGGATACCACATCTGTGAGTGATGTTACAATTGACGAACAATATTGGTATATCGGTAGTGATTATGACGAGGATAAATATTTCTATGGGACAGTTGATGAACTTAGAATATGGAAATCGGTTAGGACAGCTTCTCAGATAAGATCATTTATGCATACACCATATACGGGTGCAGTAGGGCGTTTAGTAGCATACTGGCAGTTTAATGAGGGTACCGGAGGCTCTTCTTTTGATGGTTTAAATAATTACGAGGCAGAGTCTTATAATTCCGACGAAGCTTCATGGACTTCCTCTGATGTTCCAATTGGAGATGGTACTGTTGAAGAAACTTCTGATTTCCAAAGTGGAACTGCCAATATTGGGAATGCTTCCCTTACAATGGCTGATGGTTTCGATAACCCAGTTGATGTACAGGTTACAGAAGTAGAAGGAAATCCAAATCAATTCCCATCAGGTTTTACTTCGGGACTTGGAGGTAAGTATTTCGTAATTAATTTATTTGGTGATCCAGGTACATTTAGTGCAAATCTTACATTAACCTATGGCTCTGGTGTAATTACAGCAACTCAGCAATCCAATCCTAATCTAGTAAAACTATATAAGAGAGGATCTAACTCTACTGGCGCATGGTCAGAAATTGCTAGCGCAACATCTGCTGTTGAAGCAACTGGTGTAGTTACTTGGACTGGAATCACATCGTTCAGCCAATTTATGGCCGTTACCGATACATTAACTCCATTTAGTCTCGAATTGGCCGATGGGGCAGATGTAGTTTCCTATAAAGATAGCGCCTATACTTTTGAATCTAGTTTCTTCCAACTAGTTGGAACTTATGCGGATTCGGCATTAACGATTAATTCAAAATCCACGTTAAACGGTTCTTTATATCTAGACCAAAATTCGAATGGAGACTATGATATAGGCACCGACTCTTTACTTACTTCTGGAAAAGAACTTACATATACACCAAGCGGAAGTGTAAAGTTGAGATACGCTTCATCTACAATAGGTGTTGAATCAGCAGTAATAAAACTACAAACTAGCCAAAGTGCTGATTCAGTCTCTTTAGATTTCTTTACAGCAGAAGGTAGTCCAAGTCTAGCTGGTACTGCCGATGAAAATGGTTGGTATCTGTTGTCCAATCCGTTCACCACTTCTTTAGGAGATCTCTTAGATAATATCTGGACGCAAGGCGCACCCAATTCTGATGCTCCTGGGGGTGACGCAACCTTGTTTACGTTTAGCCAAGACAGTTCAAAATATGTAGCAATTTCAACCGATCTTGATACTACTAAGTTGGCTGCTGGAACTGGATTGTTAGCTTACATTTTTGCCGATGATGATAATAATTCAGGAACTCCTTTAGTGAATAATGGTTGGCCAAAAACACTTACTAACTATGGTAATCCATTTGGTACCGATGTATCTGTAACAATCAAAAATGTGGATCATGATGGTTTATCAGGAACATCAGGTAGCGAAGGCTTTGCTTTACTTGGTAATCCTTATGGCTGGCCACTTTCTGCCGACTCAGTAATTGCAACCATCAAACGCGAAGATGCACTGGCCAATAGCTATGTGTACCGTTGGAACCCTGTTGAAAAACAGTACCAATTGGTTACAACTGGAGCTATTGAAGCCTATGAGTCTTTCTTTGTGCGAATCGTCACTTCTGGAGCAACCGCAAACCTAAGTTTCGATTATGATGATGCAGATATAGCAGATCCTTCAAAAAAGGTGGCCAATAATTCATTTGAATTGATACTGACTCACTCAAAAAGTGGATTCAAGTCCCGTTCGTATCTACGTTTTGATGAGAAAGCATCTGATGGTATTGATCCGTTCGATGGTTATTACCTGGGCTCCTATGCAAGGAATTATTCCAACCTGTATACTCAAGTTAACGACCAAAGACTTACAATTAATAATATTCCATCAAATCTTGATCAAGAAGTTGAGTTCCCAATGTACATAGATGGAACACTGTCAGGTGAATATGATTTAGTATGGAACAGCGAAAGTCTTCCAAAAGACTTTAGATTCATTCTTACTGAAGTAGCCACGGGTACAGAAATAGACTTAGCAACACAGAGCTCTTATTCCTTTAGTGATGGACTTATGGCTAAAAAAGTTATTACTAAGGAGGCGACAAGTAAGTCTGTTGATTCGGATTTGGAAGAGGAGGAAAACATCGATGGAAAAACCGTTTCATCAGAATTAGATGAAGATGTAAGTGTGCAGTTACTAGATTCGCAATCCGAAAAATCTGCAACGGATCCAAAAGTTGAAGCTAAGGCTAAGGCAAGTAGCTCTGATGCACTTTTTGTCTTGAAGATTACTCCACTGCTTGCGTCAGGAAACGAAAACGAAGATGGGTTGGGTATACCAACAACAGTAGAACTTGAACAAAACTATCCAAATCCGTTCAATCCAACGTCAGTAATCCGGTTTGGAGTTCCAAACACAGCTGAAGTTCAACTGGAAGTATTCGACGTACTTGGCCGAAAAGTAATGACGCTTATAAACAACGAAACCAAGCAGGCAGGTCGATACAATGTTCAATTCGAAGCAAGGAATTTAGCTACGGGAATGTACATTTATCGCCTTGTAATTGGAGATAAAGTATTAACTAAGAAAATGCTTCTTATTAAGTAAATGAGAATGATAAATAGACTTATTTAACATTACACACCATGAACATCAAAGCCAAGAAATGCGACTTTTGCCAATCTACCGAGGGGGTATCCCGCCCCATCGGTGGCTTTGTGGTAGAATTAAGACAGGTTGAGATAGATGGAAAAAACAAAATGGCTTGTCAAAGCTGTTACCGCTTTCACTTAGAAACAAGTAGAATTATGGAATCTAAAAGAGTAAACCAAACCACTTTCAAGAACTTCATGCAAAAAATAAAGGCCATAAGCGTTAGAGTTTTTTACGGGCTATTGTTTACATGCTATTTTGCAAGCTACGCATTTGCGCAAGGACCTCCAGGATTACCTGGATTTCCCGATGCACCCGACGCTGCTCCTATTGATGGTGGACTAGGACTGCTAGCCGTTGCAGGTGGAGCGTACGCTTGGAAGAAACTAAAATCAAAGAAAGGTTAATGCTAGCATAGTATAATCCTAATCAATACTCGTTCGCTGTTGTAGCTCTCCATGCCTTCCTGAACAATAATGAGTTTAGGGGGGTAGAAGCTTAGTAATTAATATGAACTATCTTTTATTGATGATTTGCTACATGGAATAATATTTAAGGCCTAAAATCGCAACACGAATTCTTATTATAGAACAAACGTCTCGCTTGCCTCTTCCCAATTCTAGGACAGGTCAAAAACCATTCATCCTAAATAAATCCTCAGTTGGGTAATTGGTTTATAAAACCATAACTTTATAGATGTTGCTTTCGCACGATGTGAAAGCGTTAATTTTTCTATTCATCAAACATAATTTTATGAAGAAACTTGTTCTTGGGTTCATGCTAGTAAGTATGGCCTATGGTTGTTCTCCAAAAATGGGAGATAGCCTAAAGAGTCCACTAGCAACAGAAACTCCCATAGCTACAGCTATAAACTTAGCTAACGTAATAAACGATAAAGTGTGGGTTGAGATCGATCCCGGTTTATTCACTCAAAGTATGGTAACCTATCGATTACCAAAAGTAGTACAAGGAACCTATGCTGTAAGCGACTTCGGTAGCTTTGTTGATAGCTTAAAAGCTTTCGATTATTCTGGTAAAGTGATGCCATCTACTAAAATCGATGAAAATTCTTGGACCATTAACAATGCCCAAAAACTCGATAAAATTGTGTATTACGTAAATGACACTTTCGATATCGAACGAACAGATAAGCCTACTCCGTTTTCGCCATCAGGTACCAATATTGCCGATGACAATTACATGCTTAACCTGCACGGGTTTATTGGCTACTTCGATGAACTCAAGAACAGTCAGTATACGCTACAAGTTACAGCGCCAGCTAGTTTTGAAAAATCATCGGCTTTAGAGCGTGTAAGTTCTACTACCATTGACGAAGGCTTTACTGTAGTTGATTTATACCACGCCGACCGTTATTTCGACATCACCGACAATCCAATGATGTACGGCGATTTAGATACCGAAGAATTTCAAGTAGGCGATATCAAGATTGTATTAAGCGTGTATTCTCCAAATGGAGTGCATACTGCTGCTGAAATTAAGAAAACTGTTTTTGAGATGATGAAAGCTCAAAAAGCGTATTTAGGAGAGATGAACAGCACTCCTCGTTACGATATCTATTTATATCTAGCGGATCAAAATGAAACTTCTCCAACAGGTTTTGGTGCTTTAGAGCATCACACTTCTACGGTAGTAGTTCTTCCAGAAGCGTATCCAGCTCAGGCATTAAGTGCTTCTATGATTGATGTGGTATCGCATGAGTTTTTCCATATTGTAACTCCACTTTCAGTTCACTCTGAAGACGTGCATAATTTCGATTACAATGCACCAACTTTCTCTAAGCATTTATGGATGTACGAGGGCGTAACTGAATACTTTGCAAGTCATTTCCAAGTGTATGAAGGTCTTCAATCTCGAGAAGAATTTTATTCAAAAATAAATGACAAAATTTCTACCTCACTTAGTTTAGCCGATGATATGAGCTTTACTGAAATGAGTGAGAATATTTTGGATGAACCGTATGCATCTAACTATTACAATGTGTACATGAAAGGTGCACTTATTGGTATGTGTGTTGATATCTTGATGCGAGAAGAAAGCAATGGCGAGCGTAGTATACTTTCTCTTCTTAAACAACTATCTGAGAAATACGGTAAAACTAAAGCTTTTGAGGATGATAACTTGATTGCTGAAATCACAGCAATGACTTATCCATCAGTTGGTGAATTTTTAACCACTCATGTTGTTGGTGGAACTCCCATCGATTACAATGTATTCTTCGACAAAGTAGGTCTTGAAATGGGTGAAGAAGCGATTGAAACTTCCTTACTATTTGTAGGTCAAGTTCCTTTTATTGATGCAAATCCAAACACCAAAGAAATCTTTTTTAGAGATATTGAGCTTAATTCTTCATTGAATGAAATGGGAATCCAATCAGGTGATGTGATAAAGTCGGTGAATGGAACAGAATACACATTAGACAATGTTCGTCCGCTCATTCAAGCTTCTTTCCTTTGGAATCCAGAAACCGATATTTCTTTTGTAGTACTAAGAGACGGTGAAGAAGTAGAACTTTCTGGTAAAGTTGGCTCACCTGTTCTGATGCAAGGGAAGTTAATGGAAAACATTGAAGCTACTGAAGAACAAGTTCAGCTTAGAAATTGGTGGTTAGAGAAATAGTATTTTTCTAAAGACTATTATTCCGAAAGCCTCGCCTTAAAAGCGAGGCTTTTTTATATAGATAATACTGGGAATAATCAGGGTAAAGGGAGATGTGTTAGATAATTCGAAGATAGAAATGATAGTTTTTTAAGACTCGGTCATCCCTGTAGATGTTAGGTTATTCGTTGACAGAAATAGCTTTTTGATTTCCTTCAGAGTGTCAATACGCCCACCAAACCACATCGACGTTTAGAATTATTGGCGAAGAAAGAACGCAATGGAATCGACGTCTCC
>CAXBMW010000012.1:0-115597 GCA_963977025.1 uncultured Balneolaceae bacterium
TTTCTTCGCCAATAATTCTAAACGTCGATGGGGTTTGGTGGGCGTATTGACACTCAAGGTTTTAAAAATAACTAGGTGCTTTGTGAGGAATCAAATAGATATTTCTGTCAACGAATTATCTAATCCCTACAATCTCGAATGATGAATTGCTTAAACCATCCCTTTTGAGTATTTAGTGCAAGCTTTAATTGATAATAAGATATGCTTGAAATACCACAGGAATACTGGAACAAACTTGCTGAACAGCTTATTCTGATAAGTTCTCTACTAAGTGGATTTTCCATTGCTGTAGTCGCCAATTTACTCGTTCACGACTCTAAAACCCGAATCAACAATACTATCTTTAAAATTGCAACGGTTGCTGCAGGATGCTTTTTGGTTTCAGTCTTTGCTTCAACTAGTATCTTAATGAAGACTACCCCCGGCTATCCACTACCTTTAGATGAAAACAGTCTTTTCTTCCCTCAAATTGTTTGTGGCATTACTTTTTTACTTGGTATCTCTTCACTCTCGGCAGTTTTAGCTTTGTCTGGTTGGACGAAATCCAAAGCAACAGGAATATTCACAACCATTATTGGAGTTATAACTTTTCTTTTTGTTCTAACTTTTTTAACGAATTAAACCACATTAACACTAAAATCTCGCGAATATGAAAACAATGACCTGCAAACAATTAGGTGGCGCCTGCGACTTAGAATTTACCGCTGCTACTTTTGAAGAAATAGCCGAACTGAGTAAACAGCACGGCACAGAAATGTTCCAAAAATCAGATCCAGACCATCTTGAAGCGATGAATGCAATGCGAGAGATGATGTCTTCACCCGATGCTATGGGCGCTTGGTTTGCCAGCAAACGCAAAGAGTTTGATGCCCTTCCTGAGGATTGATTATTCTAATGATTCAGCATTTCAATAATGTTTATCATTGTATAAAATAGCCTTAAAGGTTTTAAAAATGAATATCAAATGGATTAAACTTTTTCTGAGGCTAGCACTTTCACTAAGTTTTTTTTCAGCTGTTGCCGACCGATTTGGCATGTGGCCCACAGAAATTTCTACATGGGGAAGCTGGGAAGCTTTTATAGCTTATACCCAATTATTAAATCCGTGGGTTCCTATTTCCTTAATCCCCGCTCTTGGTGGCTTAGCAACAGCTATGGAAGTCATCTTTGCAATAGCCCTTCTCTTAGGATTTAAAACTGAATTGTTTGCCAAACTAAGCGGCTTGTTGTTGTTGATATTTGCGCTATCAATGGTTTTTTCGACAGGATTTAAAGGTGCTTTTGACTACTCCGTATTTAGTGCTTCGGCCGCGGCTTTTGCTTTAAGCATCATCAATACAAAGTTCCTTGAATTAGATAGCCTTCTTAAAAAGTCATAAACATCGCTAGTACAGCGAAATGCATGTGGAGCACTCCTACTTCTTCTTTCTTACCTCTTGAATCTTTTATCCTACGTCTTAATAAAACTCCCCTTCTTTGATATAAAAACGGTTTTACTCATCTTATAGAATAAAACAACGAGGATAAAATGAAAGTAACAGCCGAACACAATGAACGGATAGCAAAAATGACATTTACATCAGTGTACCCACATTATGTTACAAAGGTAGAGAAGAAAGGAAGAACAAAAGCAGAGTTGCATAAAGTGATAAAATGGCTGACAGGTTATGATGAAGTACAACTACAGGGCTTTATTGATGAGAAAATAACATTTGAGAAATTCTTCCAAAGCGCTACACTGAATCCCAAGGCTCCCCTCATAAAAGGCGTAATTTGTGGTTACCGAATTGAAGACATCGAAAATACATTAACTCAACAAGTGCGGTATTTGGATAAGCTTGTAGACGAACTTGCAAAAGGACGCAAAATGGAAAAGATTTTAAGGGAAGATGAATCTTAAACACTTACCAAGTACTACAAAGAGATTAAAATAACTGAAAGCCACTATCCCCAATCTGAAGATCCTTCGGCAGTAGCCTCTGGATTGTAGATGATAGATGATTCGTTGACAGTTTTAATAAATAAATCAACGCTCACCGTCATCCAGAGGATACTGCCGAAGGATCTTCCCAGCTATTAAAAAGCAGGTTTTGTTTGGAGGTGCTAGCTGACCATACCTTCACACTATTTCCTTGCTCACTAATACATTCATCTCATTGAGGTTTGTACTTTTGTTCCGCCAAAAGTACCAAAAGCTCTCGACAAGAATAATTGGCGCGAACTTCATGGCATCGACTCAATCATTCAAATGGTCTTCGTCCTTCTATTGCCACATTCAAATCCGAGCCAGTGTGGAATGATTGCTCCTAGCGGAGACGTCGATTCCATTGCGTTCTTTCTTCGCCAATAATTCTAAACGTCGATGTGGTTTTGTGGGCGTATTGACCCTCTGAAGGAAATCAAAAAGTTATTTCTGTCAACGAATTACTTAGCATCTACAATCCCGAAATAAATTCGGGATGACCGAGAAAATTTTCGAGAACATATCTTACCTTAGTTCTTCAACACTAGTACAAGCGACAAAGAATAACCAATTAGCTATGAATTATCAGACATACCAGCCTCATTCAGACTTAGAGTCGCTCATTAACTGCTATTGGACGTTAGAAGTCCCGGCTGATAATGATTCCCAAAAACAACGCATTGTCCCTGATGGTTGTATTGAAATGGCTTTTATTCTTGGAGATGACATTAAGCGATATACTTCGGAAAACGAGTTTATCCTTCAACCTCGTGCAATGGTATTGGGACAAACCATGGAACCTTTTTATATCGAACCAACAGGATATGTAAATACATTTGCAATCCGATTCTATCCATACGGGTTTGCCAATTTTGTATCTGAACCAATCAAAAACTTAACGAATACTGAGACTCCATTAGAATTTTTGTTTGATGAAAAAGTAGCTAAGGAGCTCGAACAAGAGATAATCCAAGCAACAGACATTAAGCAACGTATTGAGATCATAGAAGCTTTTCTCTTAGAAATGTTACATGCCAACTCAACGCTAGAGAACATTGTAAAAACAACAGTTGACGCTCTTTTATCTACCAAAGGAAACGCATCTATAAAGAATATTCTAAAAGATGATTTGTCCAAAAGAAGACAACTTGAACGAAAGTTTAGAAAAGAGATTGGTGTTAGCCCAAAGCAACTAGGTAAAGTAATTCGGCTTCAAAGCGCTTTGAAAATGCTGATTAACCAAGAGGTAGATAGCCTAACCAATATTGCTTACAAAAGTGATTACTATGACCAAGCGCACTTTATCAAAGACTTTAAAGAGTTTACAGGGACGAATCCGAAGGAGTTTTTAGGAAATGACCATATGGCCCTCTCAACTCTTTTCTACAAATAGATAGTGTGTCGCATTTATACAATTCCACTCTTCACAAATGATCTAATTTCTGTTCATTAACTAAATAGTAAAAATGAACAGAATTATACGAAGTGCTGCTGCAATACTTGCTGTTAGTCTTATGGCGTGTACTAATCAAAATGCATCTAATTCAGAACAAACAACGAATGATATGAATAGTTTTATCTCTCTTTTTGAAATCCCAGCAACGGATATTTCCCGAGCAATTAGTTTTTACCAAGGCATATTGGACATTAACATTGAGAAAATGGAAATGCCCGGAATGGAAATGGGAATTTTCCCATACCAAGATCAGCTAGTTCCAGGAGTTATAATGAAAGCTGAAGGAAACGAACCCTCAGCAAATGGAGTGACCATCTACCTCAATGCGGGAAACGATCTTCAACACATTCTTGATAAGGTAGAAGTAAACGGTGGGACAATCATTCTCCCCAAAACCGCCCACGCCGATGAAAGTGGATACTTCGCTTTGTTCCTAGATACAGAAGGAAACAAACTCGGCCTTAATTCCCCATCCTAATACAGGAGGGGAATTCCCAAACCTCACTCCTGTTTCAGCTGTCTTACATCCTACGTCTTAAATCGTAAGTCTATTCTCCTTCTTTGATTTAAAAACGGTTTTATTCATATTAATACTGTGAACTGAAATATTATGGATACAATGTTTTGCATTCGATCATTAGCTTCAAATAAGAATAATGAACCACAACATTAAAATTTTAGATACTGAGTTGAGCGACTCATATACACTCAAAAAAGGTTTAAGGAAATTAAGAGTTAATTCATTTTCAACGCTTTTCCTCTTCACAATTATATATTTGATTGTAGAAATCACGGATGTTTTTTATTGGAAATATGGAATTGGGACAATACTTGGGCTTTGTGTCGGAACTATATTGATAGTATTATTCACAGGATTCAGACTAAAATACATTTATGGTTATACTATAAATGAGGAAATAGTTAGTCTTAATCTTGTGAATTTCTTTGGTAAGAAAAAAGAGTTTGTTTTGCCAATTAACCAAATTGAAAAAATCAAATACAGGAAAAAGACTTTATCTTTTGATAAGATTTGGATCCACTTAGACGATTCCATAAAAGAATTCAACTTCATTGAAAAAGGCCTTGGGGACGAATTGTATGATGGTTTAAAGGTAGAAAAATTATAAACTGATTCTTAAGTCCTACGTCTTAAATCTTAAGTCTACCTTCCCTCTCTTTCTGTAAAAACATATTCCATATAGATATAACACTATCTTCCATTTTGAAATATAGTTGGTAATCTTCATCTTATCCCTAAATTTTTGAATACGTAAAGTTGTTGATACAACAAGCTTAAAACGATGGAAATTAAACAAAGAATATTCAACATAATTGACGAAAAAAATAAAGACAGTGCTTTAAGTAGGACTTTTGATTTTTTTATCATCGGATTAATTGTACTAAATGTAGTCGTTATCATATTAGAATCATTTGAAGGTCTAAGACTAGTTTACACGCAAGAGTTTTATTATTTCGAAATCTTTTCTGTTGGTATTTTCACCGTAGAATATCTATTCAGGTTATTTACAGCCGACCTTAAATATCCAGACAAGACAAAAATTAGAGCAATTTTTAAATACCTAATATCACCATTAGCTTTAGTAGACTTCTTTGCTATTTTACCTACTTATTTGCCTCTTCTTATACCAATTGACTTAAGATTTATTCGAATCCTAAGACTTCTTAGAATAGCTAGATTATTCAAGATAAATCGATACTCAAAGTCATTAAAGCTTATTGGAGATGTCTTTAAAGAAAAAAGATCTGATCTTGGAGTTACAATTTTCATTACACTCATTCTATTGGTCATTGCCTCAACTTTAATGTATAGCATTGAGGGACGAGAACAACCAGAAGCTTTTCCAAATATTATAGCTTCTTTTTGGTGGGCAGTTGCGACATTAACTACCGTAGGTTACGGTGATGTTTTCCCAATAACAGCTTGGGGTAAATTTATTAGTGGTATAATTGCGTTACTAGGAATTGGGTTGGTAGCATTGCCAACTGGTATTCTAAGCTCTGCATTTATAGAAAAGATTAATGACGGGAAGGCTGAAAATAATAGTAAAACATGTCCAACATGTGGCCAAGAAATAAGTAAAAGTATAACGCCCTGATAAAAAAGTGTGCAATCAATACAATTAAAGAAAGGATAGAGTTACTGTGAATAATTTTACTTTACTCTGTTGTCACATAGTATGTTAATATGGATATAAAAGATCTTTTTTTAAACCCTCAGTTCAAATTTCATCGGATTACACATTTTTTGATTGCTCTTTTCTGCGCTTTAGTTTTATGCCTAACAATCATTATCCCGGCAATTCATGAATACGTTATAAATCCATTTATTGATTTAGGCATCTGTGTTTTTGCTGGAGGTTTATTAACTGCTTACTGGCATCACTATCGAACTTCTTTTCCAAAAGAAAAAAAAGATATTGAGAACATTGTGATTGCGATTCAAACTGAAAATGAAAAACAAAAGGAAAGAATTACAAAAGAATTTGTATCACAAATTAAAAATCAGATCAACACTTATAAGTTAAATTCTTTTTCAGTTAAAGTACTACACAATCATCTTTCTGAAAATATTCAAAGTAAAATTGAAAAAAATACGATTATCACAAAAGATGTCTTGAACAACTTTAAAAAGGATGAATCATTTGAAAAAGCCCTTAATAAAATGAAAACCAGAGTCTTAATTTATGGACATCTCATCGAAAGAAATGAACCAAATAATACTTACTGTTTAAACATTGACGCTTTTGTAAGACACCAACCAATACCTATTGATGCAAAAACCGCAATTTCTAACGAAATAAATGAAGTTTGGAAAAGAGAAATTCATATACTTAAATCTAATGAATTAAATGGTTTTAAAGAAAATGCAGATAATATCTTTTTTGCTTCTAGTTATATGATTGGTGTAGCAGCATTTAATACCGGTAAATTTGAAAGGTCCTATGAAATATTTTCAGCCCTCAACACATACGTTAATACAAAAAATGAATTAAGTATACATAAAGCTAGAATTATCGAGTTTTTGGCAGCTAGTTGCTACTTCATAGGGTTAATTAATCATCACCTAGGAAATTATGAGCTTTCTAATGAGTATTTGGAAAAGTTTAATACTTTAAAACCTAATGAATACTCTACTTTATTAAGAAAGGCAATCAATCAAGCCAAAAATAAAAACAACCCTACTCTCGCACTAGAGATTATTGAAAAAGCATCTACTATTTCAAATGGAAATGGAACTTGGAGGTATAGTAAACTATATCTTTTGATTAAAATTGGTGACTTCAAACAGGCTTTGATTATCCTCAATGACATTCTAGAAAACGATTTTGATGAAGAAGATCAAGTCATTCAACAGGTTATTAGCTTTAACAATAATTGTAAAATTGAAGACCCATCTCACATTCAATCAGATTTCATAATTGGCTGTTTACTCTATAAAAAAGCTAATTTGCCTATAGTATCTTATGAGTATTTAGAAACATTTATTGACGCGGCTCCTGACTCTTATATGGAATTAAAGAATCAAGCTAATGAGTACATCCAAGAAATCAATAAGATTATCAAATTAAAATAATTATAACTCACCCCAACCTATCGCAAGCGTCTCACTTGTGATTTCTAGTTAATAATCTATTTCTGCACGCAATTATGAAGAGATGGATTCTCTTATTCTTGTGAAATTATTTAAAGGTTAAGCGTATTTGGAGCAGAGCTCCATGGTGGCATTCCGCAGCAGAGCTACGGAACGAGATTTAAGTGTCCCACTTGTGCTTTCCAGCTATAGCCCCTCACCTCTTCCTAATTACATTCACTCCATCTCGAATTGGGAGTAAGACTTGTTCTACTCTTGGGTCTTCAGCAACAAGTTGGTTAAAGTCTGCAATTGCTTGGGCTTTATGGTCTTCTGGGTTTAACACAGTTCCATCCCAAAGTACGTTGTCGGCTACAATCAAACCGTTTGGCTTTAGCTTTTGCAAGGTTTTTTCGTAGTACAACGAGTAGCGTAACTTATCGCCATCTAAATACACCAAGTCGAATTCCCCTTCAAGTTCGCCCACTGTTTGTTGGGCGTTACCACAGATCATCGTGATTTTGTGTCCCACCGAAGATTCATCAAAATGCTTCTGCGCCAACTTCTGGTATCTCAAGTTCATCTCCAAGGTCACCACTTCGCCGTCTTCAGGAAGAGCCTCCGCCATTGTCACCGCAGAGAACCCCGTAAAGGTTCCAATCTCCAGAATACGCTTTGCTCCAGATATCTGAACGAGAATCTTAAGCAATTCCCCTACAAGCCTTCCGCTTAGCATGTCAATATATTCCAGTTCCGCATCGCTAGAAGCGATTAGAGCTAGAATTTCTTCGCTTTCGGGTGTAGTATGGGTTTCTGCATAGGTATCAATTGCAGAATCGGTGATGGGTACGACAGGTTTGCCACGGTGTTTTTTCATACCCTAAAGATAAGAGGCTTAGCATTAATTTTACCAACCTATCTATCGAATTATTTATTGAGCGAAATTCCAATACTTCACCCCTGTTTAAGCGTTCGCACTAATCGGTATTATTTACAAATTTTGGGAATTCGCTTTAATTGATTCTTCCTCAAAACCTGAGCTTATTATGGTTTTAATACCCTTTTTATAAACTTTACTAATTTTCTACTTATAGTTTCATTTTAGTGCTGTGTTAGTCATATTAGCAAGAGATGAAAGTAGTGATTGAAAAATATCTCAGGTTCTTAAGTGTGGAGAAAAACTTCTCTGAACACACTATTATTAGCTATAAAACCGATTTGAATAGCTTTCTCGATTACTGTGCTTTGCAGCAAGAGGTTGAGACTGACAACGTAGCCATCGAAAGTATCACACGCATCAACATCCGACTTTGGTTGGGCGAGCTTTCTGGCAGAGATTTGGCCAAAAGCACTATCGCTAGGAAAGTAGCTTCCCTTCGCTCCTTTTTTAAGTACGCTTTTAAACGAGGCTATATTCAAAAGAATCCGGCTCATTTGTTGGTGGTTCCTAAGAAAGACAAAGTATTGCCCAAAACGGTGACTTCCGAAGATATAGGACGGTTAATGGAATCCGTAAACACCGAATCGGCTACGGGGAAACAAGATTTAGCTATTTTGGAACTTTTCTACGCTACAGGCATTCGTTTAAGTGAACTCGTTAACTTAGATGCCGAACATATTAATTTTCGTCAAAATCAGGTTATTGTACTTGGGAAAGGCAATAAACAGCGAATTGTTCCATTAGGGAAAGACGCAGTACATGCATTGAAAAATCATCTATCAGAAAAACCAAAACTATACGGAGCCCGAACGAGTACAGACGCACGGAGAGCAGCATTTATAGCGGCAAGTGGCCAACGGATGTATCAACGCGCAGCACAGCGTATAGTCGAAAAATATCTAACTAAAACCAGCGAGGTAACACAAAAAAGCCCTCACGTTCTAAGGCACAGTTTTGCAACGCATATGCTTAATAACGGGGCCGACATACGAATAATAAAAGATTTTCTGGGACATGCGAGCCTTGCGGCTACTCAGATATATACACATACAAGCGTTGAGCGATTAAAAAATGTGTACGAACAAGCGCATCCAAGAGCGAAAACTTAAATTATTTTATAGGAGACTTATGAACATTTCACTAACTGCTCGCCATTTTGAAGCCAGCCAAAACCTAAAAGATTTTTGTACCGATAGCGTTGATAAACTAACCTTATTTTACGATCGCATTGTCTCATGCGACATCATCTTAGAGCCTACACCAAGCGATAAAGCCCCACAAAAAGTGGACCTTATTATTAAAGTACCAAAAAAGATTATTACTGTATCTGAATCTGCCGAATCATACGAAAAAGCGATGGGTACCGCAGTTGATATTGCCAGTAGGCAACTAAAAAGGTACAAAGAGAAACTATACGCTACATCCTAATCAATTAATTTATGCCCTTTTCAGCCAGTGAGCCTATTCCACGTAAAAACGAAATAAGCGTAAGCTATTTGGTTAAACGATTGCAAGAACGTGTTAACCTTGACATCGTTTCTTGTTTAAAAGGTGATTGTAGCGATCATCGTTTTGTTCGGGAAATTGAATTGCATCGCCCTGGAATGGCTCTCGCTGGCTATATAGAGCTATTTACATTTCAACGTATTCAAGTAATTGGGAACACGGAGTCCCAATTCTTGGAGCGTTTATCAAAAAAGAAAAAAATTGAGGCTTTCTCAAATCTCACTCAGTTTGATATTCCTGTCATCTTTCTAACGGATGGCAACACCCTGCCCGATTACATCATTGAGATGTTACAAGAGGCCAAAATCCCCGTCTATTATGTTTCCAAAGAAACCACCCGATTTATGTTTCTACTTCGGGATTTTTTGGAAGATCAATTTGCTTTACAAACCATGGTTCATGGTGCAATGGTAGATGTGTATGGAATTGGAATTCTGGTTACGGGGAAGTCTGGAATTGGAAAAAGCGAGGTGGCACTAGACCTTATAGAAAGAGGCCATCGCCTTGTGGCAGATGATGTTGTGATGCTTACCAAAAAGAATCATATACTCATGAGTTCCGCTACAGAGATAAGTAAACACTTTATGGAAATTCGAGGATTAGGCATTATCGACGTAATGTCAATGTTTGGTATTCGGTCTATCCGCTATCAAAAACGATTAGAAGTGGTTTTGGAGTTAACATTGTGGGACGAAACGCACGATGTTGAGCGCACAGGACTTAACCATGACTCTGTAAGCATCTTAGATTTAGACATTCCTCTTATTCAACTCCCTATAACGCCTGGTAAAAACATTACGGTAATTGCCGAAGTAATTGCGATGAATTATTTGCTAAAACATTACGGATATGACCCCGCAGAGGCATTTCAAAAGCGAATTAAGGAAAGTATTGCAAGTAAGACGCCTGGCTCTGAAGAAGTTATGAAGCGCGCTATTGAATATTTCGAAGGCGACTTTGAGTAACATTAGAATATGTAACTACTCTTTGTATCATACGTCTAGTGTTGGTAATTTATAACTTTTCGGGAATTAAATAATCTATGCCGTTGAAAAACCATTATTATTACGACGAAGATTCTTGTGAATTTTTACCCATCGAATACAGCCGCTCTGAGCAGATTGTATACAATTTGTCTATCTGGATTTTAACTGGCGTTGTACTTGCTAGTTTGGGTATCATTTTCCTTTCTAATTATGCGGCTACTCCAGCCGAACTTAAACTTCAAGCAGAAAACGAAGTGCTCTTTGAGCAGCTAGAGTCTACAAAGAACTCTATTATTACATTAGACGAGCAGCTTAGATTGATTGCCACTACCGATAACGAGCTTTACAGATCTGTTTTAGGTATGGAAGAAATTTCAAAAGATGAACGCGAGGCGGGCGTGGGTGGCTCTGATGCTTACTCGAAGTTCGATTCATACAGCGAGTCTACTGCAGATTTACTAAAATGGACAGCCGAAAAAGTGGATAATTTAGAGCGCCGTATCAGCATTCAGAAATTAAGTTTCGAAGAGCTTAAAAGTGCTTACAACACAAATCGTGACGTGCTTAAGCATTTACCAGCTATTAAGCCTGCAGGCGGCACTATCATTAGTGGTTTTGGAATGAGAGACCACCCTATTTTGATGTACAAGAGAATGCACAACGGAACTGATTTCCGTGCAGATATTGGAACTCCTGTTTATTCTACTGCAGATGGAGTTGTTAAATTCACTGGTCTCCGTGGAAATCTTGGTCGTGTTATTATCATCGATCACGGTTATGGATACGAAACTCTTTACGCTCACCTTTCTTCTTATCCTAAGAATGTTAAAAAAGGTGTTAAGCTTAATCGTGGCGAACTCATTGCTTTTTCAGGTAACTCTGGCTTAACCGAGGGTCCTCACCTTCATTACGAGATTCACTTGAATGGAAAAACAGTTGACCCAATCAACTACCTCTTTGCTGATATCTCTCCTGAGGAATTCAAAATGTATCAAGAGATTGCTGAAAAGAACACGAAGTCAATGGATTAAGCATCCAAACACTTTTTAATAACTTATTTCACAAAAAAAAGGAATTAGTCTAGCTTTTTCCTTTATTTGCTCATTAATTAATTCACCCAATTGATAATGATGCAAAGAACATCCCTCCCTCTTCTCCTTTTACTTTTTGTAGCTAGCCCACTATTCGCACAGCCAAAGTCTGTGCTTACTAAAACTCAAATTGAGACTGCTAAAAATTTAATAAATTCATCTATAGAAAGTAATGAAGGTTTTAATCGCCTCACAGATTTAGTAGATACTTTTGGTTCTCGCTTAAGTGGATCCCAAGGTCTGGAAGATGCCATAGATTGGATTGCTGAAAAGATGAAATCTGACGGTTTCGATAAAGTATGGACTCAACCTGTTAAAGTTCCTCATTGGGTTCGGGGTAACGAGTCTGCTACGCTAATTTTACCGCGCGAAAAGGATTTACCTATGCTAGGACTAGGCGGAAGTATCGGAACGCCTAAGGAAGGAATTAAAGCGGAGGTGATGGTGGTAAATAGCTTCGATGAATTGAATGAACGAAGTGCTGAAGCCAAAGGTAAAATTGTGCTCTTCAATGTGGAGTTTACAAGCTATGGCAGAACCGTTTCTTACCGCGTGAATGGTGCTATTGAAGCTTCAAAACATGGCGCAGTAGCTAGTATAATCTCTTCTATAGCTTCTTACTCAATACAAACGCCTCATACTGGTACCATGTATTATCAGGAAGGCACAAAGAAAATTCCGCACGCGGCCATTACCGTAGAAGATGCACATATGATTCAGCGTATGATTGACAAGGGAGATAAAGTAGTTGTTCAGTTAAACATGGAAGCCGAAACTCTTCCAGATGCAGATTCCAGAAACGTAATTGCAGAAATAACGGGAAGTGAATTTCCAGACGAGATTATTGTAATGGGTGGTCATATCGACTCTTGGGATGTTGGACAAGGCGCAATGGATGATGGTGGCGGATGTGTGGCAGCTTGGGAAGCTTTGCGTTTGATTAAAGAAACTGGCGTCCGACCAAAACGTACCATCAGAGTGGTTTTATGGACGAACGAAGAAAATGGCTCAAAAGGTGGCTTAGAATATCACCGATGGGTAAAAGAAAATGAAAAGTCTCTAGATAACCATGTTCTTGCAATTGAATCAGACGGTGGAGTTTTTGATCCAATTGGTTTTGGCTTTACCGGAAGCGATGTTGCTTACGAAATGCTAAAGGAAATCGGAACCATTTTAGAGCCTATTGAATCTGGTGAAGTTAGAAAAGGCGGCGGAGGAGCGGATATTGCACCATTGATGAAAGATGGTGTTCCTGGTATGGGACTTATTGTTGAAGGCGAGAAATACTTTTGGTTTCATCACACCGATGCAGATACTATCGACAAACTAGATATTGAAGAGTTTAATCAATGTGTAGCAACGATGGCTACGTTTGCGTATGGCGTCGCAGATATGGAAATGAGACTACCTAGGTAGTCTCTCTTTCTCTCAAGTACTTATCAGCGAGTTGTTCTCCAGCTTTGATTGAGCTTCTTAGCCACGTATAAAGAAGTTCATTTCTTCTTTCTTCGGATAATTGCCAATCAATGTTGGAGTTTTCTTTCTTCATCCTTGTGGTTAAGTCATACATACAAATTGCGGCACTTACCGAGATGTTGAAACTTTCCGTAAAACCATACATGGGTATTTTAACAAAACCGTCCGCGTGCTCTAACACCGTTTTGCTAAACCCATCCAATTCGTTACCAAAAACTAAAGCCGTTGGTTTCGTAATATCTAGGTCATTCAGGTTAGCTTCTTTCTCGTGGGGCGTTGTGGCTATAATCTGATAGCCTTTGGCTTTTAAGTTCTCTAAGCAGGTTACGGTATTATCAATGTCTGGATTGTTATATCGAATAATATCGAGCCATTGGTCAGCTCCGAGAGTAATTTGAATATGAGGATCAAACTCGCAGGTATTTTCAATTACATGAACGTCTTTAATGCCAAAGCCATCACAACTTCGAAGTACAGCACTAGCATTATGTGGTTGGTAGATATTTTCGAGAACTACTGTTACATGCTCAGTACGTTTATCTAAAACCTCGTTAATGGTTTCCCATCTACCCTCTTTAATAAACCCTTTTAGGTAGTCTATTACTTCTAATTTTAAACCGTATTCCATAAAACAAAAAGGGCTGCACGTAGCAGCCCATAATTTAATCTATTTCAAAAATGATTATTCACAGCGAAAAGTGAATCCTTTCTTACGAACTGTTTCAATGTAATCAGTTTCAGTGTATTCTCGAATTTTCTTACGTAAATAACTGATGTATACGTTGATATAGTTTGTTTGTGTATCGAAATGAATATCCCAAACCTTCTCAGCAAGTTCTTCTTGGGTAATAATTCTATTTCTATTCTTCAAGAAGTACACAAGAAGGTTAAACTCGTTATTGGTGAGCTGAACCTTTTCATTATTAACATGGAACTCTCTTCTGAGAAGATTAACCTTAAGCTCACCACAGTTAATAATTTGATCACCCGATGCTTCCGACCTTCTTTTAATTGCTTCTAGTCTTGCAATTAATTCTTCCGTATTAAAAGGTTTCGTAAGGTAATCGTCTGCACCTACTTTAAGGCACTTAACCTTTACATCTGTTTCTTGTTCCCCAGAAAGAATAAGTACAGGAGTTGTAATATTCTCGTCTCTTAAATTTTTGCAAACCTCATAACCATCGCCATCGGGTAAGCCCAAGTCTAAAATAATCATATCATAATTATTTTCAATTGCTTTAGCTTGACCTTCTGTTGCAGTGTCTGATGTGCTTACTTGATTGCCATTATGCTCAAGTACCGCCTTTACTAAAGTCCTTACTGATGGATCGTCTTCTACGACAAGTATGTTCATACCTAAATCTTCGTTATTAGTTCAATCACTTTCTTAATCGTACGCATTTATGATAAGCAAAGCAATAGTATAATTAGAAAATATTAACAAACATTAGAAACTGCAACATAGATATGAATACAATCTCGTCTGTTAATAACCTTGCTTTATTAACCAGCTTTTAGACGCTTCTACAAATGGTTTAGTTAGTTTATGCCCTTCATTAAGTTGCACAAAATCTGCAACAAAACCTTCTTCTTTTAACTTTTCTATTTCCTTTTGCTGTGGTTCGGGGTACACATCGGTGTCATCCTTGCCATGAAGTGCCAAAAATTTAATGTGTTTTGCTAACTCCAGTTTATCTTCAAAGAGCTCTGTCTTAATTCGTGCTCCAATAATAATAGATTCGGAAACATGCTTCCATCTTGAAAGCGCAAAATAACCTGCTTGATAACCACCCATCGAATATCCAAAGAGACAGACTTTATTCACTTTAATTACATTGAATAATCCTTCGACTATTTCTTGAATAAATTCAGAAGTAACTTCAAGAGACTTCGCAAATTGGCCGCGTTTGCCATCATATAGGTACCAAGATCTTCCCCATTTAGAAACACTCACCTTTCTTGATTCATCATAAATTGGATACGGCCCTTGAATAAAAAGGTGGTACGCATTCAGTTCCATCATTCCTTCAACTAGCGCCTCAAATTTCTTGATATTCTGCTTGTATCCATGAAGATATACAATAAGTGGCTTTTCGCCCTTCGGCCCTGTTTCAATCAATTTATAAGGAACTTCGATTTTGAAAGAACTCTTCCCCGATATTAAAACTTCTTTTGCTGACATTAATTTGTGTTTATTAGTTTGTCTATTGCTTCTTGAGCTCCCATCAGAAGTAATTTATCACCTTCTTTAATTTTAAAGCTAGGTTCAATAACTCCTAGAACATCGTAGAGTTTTACTTCTTCTTCTGTATCACTCTCTTTAATCTTTGGCCGTTTAATTGTAAGTAAATTCAAATTGTACCTTTGGCGGATTTTTAAGTCCAACAAACTATAGCCAATCATATCTTTTGGTGCTTCTATTTCGAAAATACCAACTTCATCGCTCAGTTTAAAATAATCAGTGATAGAAGAACTCATTAAACTTGTAGCCATCCTAACACCTTCATCTTTTTCTGGATGAATTACTTCTTTGACTCCAATTTTATTGAGAATCATTTGCTCTGTATTACTAGATGCTCGAGCAATTATCCTTCCCACTTCTGCTTTCAACAATTCCATAGAAATAAGAACCACTGGCTCAAAAGAATCACCTATTGCAACGATAACAATATCTGCACTAAAAATGCCATGTTCTTTTAGTAATTTTGGATTTGTGGCATCAAATTGAATGGCTTGATCAACGTAATTCTTTATTTCTTCAATTCGGACTAAATCATGATCTACAGCTAATACATAAGCACCATTTTCTGCCAACGACTTTGCCAAGGAGAATCCGTATTCACCAAGCCCTATTACTACAAATTGATTCTTTTTCACCTATACCTCACTAATTAAGCTACAATCACCGCTTCTGTGGGATAATTGTAATTGGAAATTCGTTTTCGGTTTGCAAAAGCTAATGCCAAGGTAACACTTCCCACCCTTCCTATAAACATGGATATGATAATGATATATTTTCCGCCATCGCTTAAAAGCGGTGTTATTCCACGGGAAAGTCCAACAGTAGCAAATGCAGAGAACTCTTCAAAAATTAAATCTAAAAATGGTAAATCTTCTGTAATAGTAAGTGCGAAAGTAAATACAAATAAACAAATTGCTGCCAGAGTAAACGCTGTTAACGCAGTGAATATAGTTTGCGGCATTATCGTTCTGCGCGAAAACTCTACTTTATTCTTACCCGTTATCACAGCCCAAGCAGCAAGTATAATAACAGAAATTGTTGTTGTTTTAATCCCTCCCGCGGTTGAGGCTGGAGAAGCACCTATTATCATTAAGGCTAGAAAAATTACGGTAGTGCTCATATTGAGCGCACCAATATCCACAGAGTTAAAGCCTGCTGTTCTAGTAATTACACTTTGGAATAACGATACGAGAAATTTATCGGATGTGGCATAGTCTTTTAAGATGCCATTCCATTCTAGAGATAGAAACGCTACCGTTCCTCCAACAATTAGCACTGCCGTTGAAATAAGTACTAACCGAGTATGAATGGATAAATTCCACTGTTTAATACTTCGATTTCTATTTCCCTTAACTAATTCCCATATAGTTGTGAAGCCTAACCCTCCTATCACAACTAAAAGTATGGTGGTAATATTTACCCCCCAATTAAGCGCATTTTCAGGATCAGCCAAACTATTACTTATTATTGAAAACCCCGCATTGCAAAAAGCTGAAACAGAGTGAAAAACTGCATTATAAAGCCTAAAGCCTGAATCAGAAAAAACTTCCGTCCAGCTTATATAATAGCCAATTGCACCTAGAATCTGTATAAAAATGGAGATCCCTAAAATCTTCTTTATAGTATTGAGCGTTTCTCCTGCGCTGTCTTCACTTATTACACCTTTTAAGAAAGTCATTTGTCCAACGCCCAAGCCAGAACTTAAGAACAGAGCAAATAAGGTTGCAAAGGTTAAGATTCCCAAACCTCCAATTTCAATGAGCATTAGAACCACTACTTGCCCAAAAGTGGTGAGTTGAGTAGCCGTATCAACAACTACTAGCCCGGTTACACATACCGCACTAGTTGAAGTAAACAATGCATCGATAAAGTCTAATCCTGCATTATCTACGGTTGAGCGTGGGAGCATTAACAAAATCATTCCCAAAAGAATAAATGAGAAGTATGACGATACAATTACTTGGGCTGGATGTTGCTTTAGTGCCAACAGGATTGGAAGCGCCTGAACTACTTTTACAATAAGGTAAACGAGTAGGTATATTTTTGTTAGGATAGCAAGCAGAGCAAACGCACTTTCGATACCGGTTAACTCAAGCAGAATCTTAAGAATATTTTCGTAGTCAAGGAACATCAAAAAGCCTGAAATCATCAAAAAACCAAAGAGAATGGTTTCAAGTATTTTGCTTTTTATTAACTCCATTCGTTTCGATGTAAGAATTAATCGAAACAGATAATTGAATACGAAACCTATAACAATGGCAAACTCAAAATAACTATTGATGAGCCCATAATGAGAGTCTAATAACAAAATATCGGACATTACTAAGCTTATAATAGTAAGCGATGCAAGCACTATATTTAAAAAACGAGAGTAAGGTGCCGCTTTCTTATTGAGGTCGTAAAGCTCAACCTCAACATCTTTAAAAGAGTTTCTCAGAGATTTAACCTTGCTCCTGGTCTGAGCTAAGTAGTATAGAAATGAGCGTCTCCATTTTCTCGGTGTGTGCATTGTTAAATATAAAAATTATCTTACCAGAGTTAGTAAGAATTTTTACTCTAGAATAGTATTTACAGTAAAAGCCTCTTACTTTCTTAAAACTTTTTTTGAAACACAGGGTATTCTATGACGATGATTCGCAATAACTGGACACAGGAAGAAATTACTGAACTTTATAACACCCCTTTGATGGAGCTTATTTATAAAGCGGCTACCGTTCATCGGGAATATCATGAGACTGGTGAAGTTCAAGTATGTACACTCTTATCGATTAAAACTGGTGGTTGCTCTGAGGATTGCGCTTATTGCCCACAATCAGCTCGTTACAATACTGAGGTAAAAGCTGAGAAGTTGATGCCTAAGGAGCTAATATTAGCCTCAGCACAACGTGCAAAAGACGCAGGAAGCACTCGTTTTTGTATGGGTGCCGCTTGGAGAAGCGCTCGGGAGAATAAAGATTTTGATCAAGTGTTAGAAGTTGTTTCAGATGTTGCTTCCATGGGCTTGGAAGTTTGTGCAACCTTAGGAATGCTTACCGACGAACAAGCTGCAAAGCTGAAAGAAGCTGGATTATATGCCTATAATCACAATCTTGATTCTAGCGAAGATTTCTATAAAAAGATTATCACTACAAGAACTTATGATGATCGTTTAGATACCATTAAGAAAGTTCAGGATAATAACATCTCTGTTTGTTCTGGCGGTATTATTGGAATGGGAGAAACTCATGACGATAGAATTGGTTTACTATTCACATTATCCAACCTAGATCAGCACCCAGAATCTGTTCCTGTAAACGCGCTTATTGCTGTAGAAGGAACACCGATGGAAAATCAACCTAAAGTACCTAGTTGGGACATGGCACGAATGATTGCCACCGCTAGAATCTTAATGCCAGCTTCTATGGTTCGTCTTTCAGCGGGACGTGTTCGAATGAGCTTTGAAGAACAAGCACTTTGTTTTATGGCAGGTGCTAATTCAATTTTTACGGGAGAAAAGCTTTTAACCACCAACAATAATGAGTTGGACCAAGACATGCATATGTTTGAATTATTTGGCCTAAAGCCTCGCCCCTCGTACAAAAATGCAAAACCCGAACACTTACCAGAGCTAGCGTAGTTTTTAATAAGTACATAGAATGCTCTACCTATTTCAATGGAACGTCCAATCAAAAATAATACGTGTATAATCTCTCTCTAGAATAAATTCGAACATCAATGAATAACGCTCCAATTAAAAGTAATGAGCTTGAAAGAATTCTTCGTTTAGCCGAGTATGATTTCGATTATTCTCAGAATCAAGAAAACTTAGACAATCTTACAAAGTTAGCAGCACATATAGCTGGTACACCTATTTCACAGATAAATTTAATTGGCCCAAACAACCAATGGACTATTTCACATTTTGGGCTGGAAGACAAACAAATTGCCAGAGATCAATCTGTTTGCCAATACACCATACATGAGGTTGATTTCTTTGAAGTGCCTGACTTGGCCACCGATCCACGATTTAAGGATAAAAAATATGTAGTAGATACTCCAAAAGTTAGATACTATTTTGGAGTTCCATTACAAACTTCCGACGGATTTAATATTGGCTCGCTATGTGTTTTAGATCAAAAAGGCCACACTTTTTCTCAAAGCCAAATAGAAATGCTACAGACTATATCTAATGAGATTATTTCTGTGCTTGAACAAAAGAAAACAACACGAGAACTACGTCTCAGCTTGGGTGAAGCTACAGAACGAGTATGGAAAGTTAGCCATGATATTCGCGGACCTATTAGCGGAATCATTGGTTTATCTGATATGATTAAAGTTGAGTCTATCGAGATAAAGTCTGATAAAATTACTGAATTGATTGACCTCGTTAGCAAAAGTGGAAGATCAATAATAGATCTAGCAGATGAAATACTTACCGATAAAAAAGACAGTTCTCATCTGAAAGATCAAAGTGACGATAGAATCACCATTTCTGAGTTTCAACATAAATTAACCGATTTATACTCTCCTCAAGCCTTAACAAAAGGTATTTCACTTACTATTCGCACAGATATAGAAAATAGAAATGTTCTTTTTCCAAAAGCGAAACTTCTTCAGATTACGGGAAACCTTATTTCAAATGCTCTTAAGTTTACTCATGAACATGGCGAAGTTACTGTAAGAATTAGCCTTCTAGGTGAAGGACAATTTAAAAATTTAGGCATTACGGTAGTTGATAATGGAATTGGAATGAAAGAGAACCAAATTGAAACTATGCTAAACTCTGATAAAAATAGAAGCACTGAAGGTACGATTCACGAACGCGGCTTTGGGTTTGGATTCCAGCTTGCCGACCATCTGATTAAATCCTTAGATGGTAAAATTCAAATATCTTCAACAGAAGGAATTGGAACTACTATTTCGGTGAAATTACTAGTAAAAAGCTTTTTAAATTAGGTTTATTTATAATCTAATTCTGTTTATATATGAATTGAATTTAATCTATAATAATTTTCGCTCCATGGTTAAAACAAGTTCTCTACTATTGCTTAGTATTATGTTATTAAGCTGTCAGAAAAATTTACCCGAAAGTTTTAAGCTGGATACAACTCAGTTTCAAGATTCTACCCATATTGACTTTAGCGTTACAGAAGGTTTAAAAGGTCCAGAAGCTGTACGATACGATAAAATATTGGATGTTTTCTTTATCTCTAATTTTAACGGAGGTGGAAATGTAAGAGATGCGAATGGGTTTATAAGTAAGGTATCGCAGCGAGGGAAAATAATAGATTTGAAGTATATGGTGGGAACTAAAGACCATCCCCTTCACGCACCAAGAGGAATGTTTATTGTAGATAAAGAGCTATTTGTTGCAGATATAGACGGCGTACATGTGTTTAACATAATTAATGGAGAGTGGCTTCAATTCATAGATTTCACTTCATTCAATCCAGGTTTTTTAAATGATATTTCTTCCGATGGAAGCTCAACTCTTTTTGTAACAGATACAGGAACAGCAAAGGTATATAAAATTGAAGATTACATTCCTTCGGTCTATTTAGACTCACTTGCTACCTATCCAAATGGCATTACTTATAACTCTGTAAATGACGAATTTCTACTTTTGCCTTGGCGCGGAGAAAGAGCGTTCTATAGTTTTAATTCCAAGAATAGCACTCATAAACTATACACCGAATTAAGCGGTGGTTTTTTTGATGGTGCAGAATATGTAGGGAATACCTTACTGGTTACAAGCCAGCTTGATTCTGCAATTTACGCTTATGATGGGACTAATGAATCGCTAATAATTAAAACAGTTGGTAGTCCTGCTGATATTGGTATAGATACCAGAAGACACGTTCTTGGGGTTCCATACATCAACCTAAACAGAGTTGACTTCTGGAAACTCCCAATGAACTAATTTTTTTTAGGTGGTAATTATTTAATCACCCAAGTTTCAGGTCCTTCTAGCAACTCATCTAGATTTGCAGGACTCTGAGTATCTTTTACATGCTGAATTTGAGCATTTGCCTCAACATCGTAGCAAGGGCGATCAATAGCATAAAGCACACCAAAAGGGCGTGGGAAAGCAACTCCATCCCCATTTCTTGGATGCTCAAAGAAACGAGATAGTAAATGTGCTTTTGTAGCATCTTGCTCGTCATGAACCCATAAATCATCTTTCGTAAAATGATTGCCAAGTTCAACGACTTCAGGCATTAAGCCATTTAAGCGAACACCCTTTTCGCCGTCTTTACCAAAAACTAATGGTTGCCCATGTTCTAAATAAATTGCTTCTGTTGGACGAGTTTTCTTATCCGTGAACAACTCGAAAGCGCCGTCGTTGAATACAATACAATTTTGATAAATCTCCAGCATTGATGTCCCTTGGTGTTTATGACTTCTCAAAATCATTTCCTTGAGATGCTTTGGATCTCTATCCATCGCACGAGCTACAAAAGTTCCATCAGCGCCTAAACTTAACGCTAATGGGTTGAACGGGTGATCAATCGAACCATAAGGTGTAGATTTAAATACGGAACCTTCTGGTGTTGTTGGTGAATATTGGCCTTTTGTTAACCCATAAATCTGATTGTTAAACAATAGCATATTCACATTCATATTACGGCGTAATAACTGCACAAAATGGTTAGCACCGATAGATAGTGAATCTCCATCTCCAGTTATAATCCAAACGGTTAAATCTGGGCGAGATACTTTCAAGCCAGAAGCAATTGCAGGTGCACGGCCATGGATGGAGTGCATTCCAAACGTATCCATGTAATATGGAAAACGTGATGAACAGCCAATACCTGATATAAATACAATATCTTTCTTGGCAAGACCTAGTTCTGGCATCGCATTTTGAACCTGCTTCAAAATCGTATAATCTCCACAACCTGGACACCAACGTACATCTTGGTCAGAAGCAAAATCTTTGGAGGAATACGAAGGTAGAATATTCAAGTCAGCTTCGTTATTTGATACAAATTCGTCAATTAGAGTTTCAATAGACATAGTGGTAGCAATTTAAGAGTGAGCTGATACTTGATCAGATTCAATAACTTTGATGATATCGTCTTTAAGTTCGTGAACATTAAAAGGACGTCCTGAAACTCGGTTTATACCAACTGCATTCAGCATAAATTCAGAACGAACTAAGCGAACAAGTTGACCGTCGTTAATTTCAGGAACGATAATTTGTTTATAGCTTTTCAAAAGCTCGTGTAGATTTCTTGGAAAAGGACTTAGATAACGAACATGAATATGAGATACGTCTCTTCCCTCTTTTCTAAGTTGGTGAACCACCGTACGAAGCGTGCCATACGTTCCGCCCCATCCTAGTACAAGAACGCCTCCACCAACAGTACCTTGATCGATTTCCTGTTCAGGAATGTTAAAGGCAACTTTATCGCGCTTCCCTTTTCTAAGGTCAGTCATCTTTTGGTGATTGTCCGGATCGTAAGAAACGTTTCCAGTTTTGTCTTCTTTTTCTAGACCACCAACACGATGCTCAATTCCCTCAGTACCAGGAATAGCCCAACGTCGAACAAACCGATCGTCACGTTCATACGGCAAAAAAGCAGCATCCGTATCTTTTCGAGCTTTTTGGAACTCTATATTTATATCTGCTAACTCAGCACTAGTTGGGAATTTCCATGGCTCAGATCCATTAGCAATGTATCCATCCGATAGATACATCACAGGAATCATGTGCTCTAGAGAAATTCTAACCGCTTCAAATGCCATTTCAAAACAATCAGCGGGCGATGACGGAGCCACAATAACAAGAGGACTTTCTCCATTTCTTCCATAAAATGCCTGAAGCAAATCAGATTGTTCCGTTTTGGTTGGCATTCCTGTTGACGGCCCAGCTCTTTGAACATTCAAAATAACCAAAGGAAGCTCCAACATTACGGCAAGCCCAATAGCTTCACCTTTAAGCGCAATCCCAGGACCTGACGAGCTCGTTACGCCAATACTGCCACCAAACGATGCTCCAATTGCTGAAGAAACTGCCGCAATCTCATCTTCTGCTTGAAAAGTGGTAATCCCGTATTTCTTATACTTAGCTAACCCATGAAGAACATCCGAAGCGGGTGTAATAGGATATGAACCTAAAAACATAGGCAAGTTACTTTTTCTAGCTGCAGCAACAAGACCTAAAACAGTAGCTTCATTTCCAGTGATATTTCGGTATCGACCAGGTTTTAAGTCTGCCTGTTTTACTATAATTCTAGAACTGAAAATCTCTGCCGTTTCTCCGTAGAAATAACCAGCCTTCAACACTCTTATGTTTGCTTCTGATATTCCCGGAATTTTACCAAATTTCTTATTTAAGAAATCAACAGTAGAATCCATTGGACGATTGTACATCCAATAAAGCAAACCCAGAACGTACATGTTTTTGGTACGGTCCTCGTCTTTGTAAGAAAGGTTTAAATCTTTTACAGATTCTTTAACCATCTTGTTTACATCAATTTCAATCAGTTCGTAATCCGCTAATGAATTATCTTCTAACGGATTAACTCCTTCTGGATATTTAGCTAGATTTAAATTCTTTTTATCGAAACCAGCGGTATTAGCAATGATTATACCACCCCGTTTCAAAAGACTTAGATTAGCTTTAAGCGCGGCAGAGTTCATCACTACGAGAACGTCACACACGTCACCTGGTGTTAAAATTTCATGGCTACCGAACTTAAGTTGGAAAGAAGAAACACCAGGCACTGTACCTGCAGGTGCGCGGATTTCAGCAGGAAATTCTGGAAGGGTTCTTAAATCGTTACCAAGGAGAGCTGCTGTGTTGGTAAAAAGTGAGCCGGTTAATTGCATACCGTCTCCGGAGTCACCTGCAAAGCGAATGGTGACCTCCTCTCTAATCTGATCTTTGATGCTCATTAGGAGTAAATTATGTTAGGGCTAATTCGTTGTGTAAAATGTGTTTTTTTACTATCAAAAGAAAACCTTTGCTCGCCAATCACCAAAAAATAGATGGAACCGCTTCTATACTTTAATTCTAATATTTTAAAGTGGCACCATCCTCACAATCCTAAAAAAAACTCAATCTATCAGTCAAACATCTGCGAAACTTCCAGCATATTATCAGTTCGACTTGTTAGATATCTACGCGATTCAAGATATCGATTAAGGTTATACTCACTGAAATTTTCAGCGTTCGGATCTACACTATTTATCTGTACACGCGATGATGAGTGAATGTACTCATTGTTACCAATCCACATTCCAACATGCACCACACGTTGCGGCTTATCGGCTGTTGCAGGAACACCAAAAAACAATAAATCACCTGGCTCAAGATTTTCAAAGTTCTTAGTTAAATCTACATTTTCGCCAGCAGTAATTTGTTGAGATGCATCACGGGGGATAATATCACCATTCATCAAGTAAATAGTTTTTGTGAATCCACTGCAATCTACTCCTTTTGTAGAAGTTCCACCCCAAAGGTAAGGCACTCCCATTAACTCTTTACCTGTAGCAACTAAACTTTCTTGTGTTGCTTTCAAAGAAGTTCTCCAACGCTCAAATGGCTGTGCTTCGCTACGTAATACAAACCCTATTCTTCCATCTGGATATTTTACTTCATAGAAATTTCGTTGTGTGTCAACAAGTTGCAATACATTACCCATCACCAAGTCACCAATTTTTGGTGAGGTAGATTTTGCGCTTTCATAGCTAAAGCCATAATTAGATAGATAGATAATTTTATCGGCTTTTTTCCAACTATCTAATTCTTCTTTATTCATAAGTTTGATTCCACCTTGGTCAATCCAAGAAATATATTCATCTGGCGACTGCACAAGATACCAACCACCACTCTTCTTCAATACATTTAATGGCATTCCTAAAAGTGCTTGAGTTGCAAGTTCAGCCGAGTGGCGAGCATTAGAGCGCATATTAACTACAGAGTTATTGGCAACAGCGTAAATCTTATCACCTAACTCAGCAGACGGTAGGGTTTCAATTTCGTTTTCAAATGCAATCCCTGCTTTCTTAAGCGAGTCAACAAACAACTCCATTCCTTCAACCTTATCCGTCTCTCCAGTTAAAGTAATTGCACCATTTTTCTGTTCAGCTTTAACATTAAATACCGCAACTCTTTTATCAGGAGCGTATTTAGTTTTAAAAATAGTTGCAATTTCATTTGTTTTATCAACAGTTTGACCAGAGTTACACGCTAATAAAAGTACAGCAATAACAAGAGTTAGAGGGGATAAAAAATTCTTTTTCACAGTAAAAAAATTATTTTGATTTAGATTGTACTGAAACGTACTAAACTTTTCGGAAAGCCACACAATCTCCTTATCTTTACCGCCATGAAAAAAGTAGCATTTGAAACTCTAGGCTGTAAGCTCAACTTTTCTGAAACATCATCGATGCGCAGAGATTTTGAGATTGAAGGATTTGCATTGGGTGAATTCAATGAAGAAGCCGATATCTATATTATAAATACCTGCTCTGTTACCATGGATGCTAACAGCGCTTGTAGAAAAACCGTACGCCAAGCTTTACGCCGCAACCCAGAAGCTTTTGTAGCTGTTGTGGGATGTTACGCACAGCTTGAACCTGAAGAAATTGCTCTAATTGAAGGCGTAGATGTAGTTCTTGGCGCTAAAGATAAGTTTAAGCTCCTCGACCTTTTCGATGATTTTGTGAAACAGGAAAAAACCATCATTCATAACACCGATGTTAATGAAGCGGTTGATTTCCATAATGCATTTTCTTCCGATGATAGAACTCGAGCTTTTCTTAAAGTTCAAGATGGTTGTAACTATAAATGTGCGTTTTGCACCATTCCATTAGCACGTGGTGCAAGCCGAAGTCCAAAAATATCTACGGTTGTCAGAAATGCACAACAATTAGTTGAAGAAGGATTTCAAGAAATTATTATAACAGGCGTAAACTCTGGAGATTTTGGATACGGTACCGACGAGAACTTCTTTCAAATGCTTCAGGCTTTAGAACATGTAGACGGACTTGAGCGCTTACGAGTCTCTTCTATTGAACCGAACTTGCTCCACGAGGATATTATCCATTTTGCGGCAGAGTCAAAGAAATTGCAGCCTCACTTTCATCTTCCCTTACAAAGTGGATCCGATGAAATGTTGAAGACCATGCGTCGACGTTACAACTCAGACTTGTATAAAGGTCGTGTTGAGTTGATTCGTAAACTTATTCCGGATGCTTGTATTGGTGTGGATGTAATTACTGGCCATCCTGGTGAAACTGAAGAGCTTTTCCAAGAGTCATTCGATTTTATAAACTCACTCGATGTTTCTTATCTGCATGTGTTTACTTATTCAGAACGCCCAAACACTCATGCGCTTACTTTGAAGCCTATAGTTGATAAAGCCGAACGTAAAAAACGTACTCATAAACTTCGCCGACTTTCTGAAATCAAACGATTCGATTTTGATGCTCGGTTTGAAGGACAAACACGTCCTGTTTTGTTTGAAGAAGAGAACAAAGATGGCTTCATGCTTGGCTGGACTAATAATTACGTTCGTATAGCTACACCGTTCAATCCTCGATTAGTAAACTCCATTATTGATGTTGAAATTGGATCTCGCTCTAAAGATGGTTTCCATTTTGGAAAACTTCCTAACGAAGTTATTGACGAACAAAAAACTATACAGGAGCTTATCGGTTAATGTCAGATTCTTTTAGTCCCGACGAACTTATTGAACGCTCAATAAACCTTATTAAACAGCAGCGTGAGCTTTATGGTGATTTTTCAACTAAAATTGATGCTACCAAACCTGCTGAAGAACCAGTTATAAAATCAACTAAAGTTGAGGAGCCCTCTGTATCTTTTTCCGAAACAACTCAAGATACAGAACCTCAGTCGCCTCCTACCATTAAAGAAAAAACAGTTTCTATGCCTTCTAAATCAGATTTAATTGCTCAGTGCTCAACTCTAGATGAATTAAAAGCACTTTGTGAGAAAGAAGAAGTTCTTAGAACTGACTTAGAAGGAACTAACCTCGTTTTCGGTGTTGGTAACCCAAATGCTGATTTGTTGATTGTTGGTGAAGCTCCTGGAGCTAATGAGGATAAAATTGGTGAACCTTTTGTTGGTAGAGCTGGAAAATTGCTAGACCAAATTATGGAAGCAATTAACTTTACTCGCGATGATATCTATATAGCAAATATTCTAAAGCATCGTCCGCCGAATAACCGAGATCCAAAACCTGACGAGCGTAAACGCAGTCTCCCCTATCTACTACGCCAAATTGAACTCATTAATCCCAAATTAGTACTTTGTGTTGGGCGAATATCCGCAATTACGCTTTTAGGCAAAGACATGTCGTTAAAAGACATGCGTCAACAATTTCATGAGTTTCATGGTCGTGAATTAATGGCAACCTACCACCCTGCCGCTCTCTTAAGAAATCCGAATTGGAAACGTCCTACTTGGGAAGATGTTCAGCTACTGCGCGAGCGTTACGATGAACTAGGCGGTAAGCCTTAATAACCCAAAGTGTTAACAATTTTGTTGACATCGTGTGGATAGTTTGTTCAAAACAACTCAAATTTAGTTTTCAGTAATTAATTACTTTAATTAATCTGGAAAGCTCCTTTTTCGAAACAATTTTAATCAAAGTGAATTTCATTTCTCTTCAACTGAAGTGAAAGCGGCTATTTTAACTTTATGGCAAAAAACAACGGTTCAGGATATAACAACAATAAGAAGAAAGATGTAAATGCTCTTCTTGAACAAGAAGGCAGAGTTCCACCACAAGCTGTAGAAGTTGAGGAAGCGGTATTGGGTGCTATGCTTATTGAACACGGTGCTGCAACTATCGCGTTACAAATGTTGAAACCTGATGATTTCTATAAACCTGCTCATCGTCATATTTACGAGACGCTTACCAACCTATTTGAACGTGATAATCCACTAGATCTTTTAACCGTTGAGAACGAACTTCGCGACCGCGGGTTACTGGATGTATGCGGTGGTTCAACATATTTATCAGATTTAACACGTTCTGTTAGCTCTGCAGCAAATATTGAATATCACGCACAAATTATCACAGAGAAGGCGATAAAGCGTAACTTGATACTTAGCTGTACGGATGTAATAAAAGACTCTTACGACTCTACTAGTGATGCATACGATGTTTTAGATGATGCTGAGCAAAAGATATTCGACTTAGCTAATCAAAAAAATAGAAGTGCTGCTCAACCTGTTTCAGATATCTTAAAAGATACACTTCAGTATCTGGAAGATATGCGTGGTAAAAAGTATGGTATTACAGGTGTTCCTTCAGGTTTGGCAATCGACCAGATGACGGCCGGTTGGCAAAAAGGAGATTTAATTATTATTGCGGCTCGCCCTTCTATGGGTAAAACAGCTTTTGTACTTACTGCTGCAAGAAATGCAGCTATGCACCCCGATGCAGAGCTTAAAACTCCAGTAGCTATCTTTTCTTTGGAGATGTCGAACCAGTCTTTAGTCCAACGTCTTCTCACAATGGAAGCTAGAGTGCGTGCTGATGAAGCTCGAAAAGGAACTCTAAACGACGAAAGCTTTAAGCACCTTATTGATGCCGCTGGTAGACTTTTTACTGCCGACTTATTTATTGATGATACTCCCGCAATTACCTTAATGGAATTGCGAACCAAATGTCGCCGTTTAAAAAGTGAACATAATATTGGAATGATTGTAGTTGATTATCTCCAGTTGATGCAAGGCTCTGCTAAAGACTCTGGTAGCCGTGAACAAGAAATTGCTTCTATTTCCCGAGGGCTAAAATCGCTAGCCAAAGAGCTCGATGTTCCGGTAATTGCATTGTCTCAGTTAAGTAGAGCTGTAGAACAACGTGGTGGTGATAAACGGCCACAGCTTAGTGATTTACGTGAATCAGGTTCCATAGAACAGGATGCTGATATTGTAATGTTTTTATACCGACCAGAGTATTATGGAATTGCAACAACTCCAGAAGGGCAAAGCACTGCGGGGCTTGCCGAAGTAATTATTGGGAAGCAACGTAACGGACCTGTTGGTAGCAAATGGCATCAGTTTATTAAAGATTACGCTCGTTTTGAAAATCTAAGTTCGTCTGACTCTGGAAATTCATTTTTAGGCGGAGGTGAAGGAAACGAAATGAGTGGTAGTAATTTCTCTCCTGCGGATGCGCCTCCTCTTCCTCATAACGTAGCGCCTGATGAAGACGCCCCATTTTAGTACGAATACTCTTTTATTAACACTCTTTACTAAGGTCTACAATGAAAAAATCGGTCCTTCTTCTTAGTTTTATATTAATCATCAGCTTTAAAAGTACTGCTCAAGTCTTAGATTATGCAAAAGAAGTGGTTGGAACGCTTGCTTCAGATGAGTACAAAGGACGTGGTTATGTCGGTAATGGAGATAAATTAGCTGCAGAATATATTCGTTCTGAATTTGAGAAAATTGGACTCCAGACTTATTCCAAGAATTATACTCAAACATTTACTACGCCTGTAAATACGTTCCCCAATGCTATTTTATTTAAGCTCAACGGCAAAGAACTCATGCCTGGTAGAGACTTTCTAGTTGGCGCTGGCTCACCTTCCATAAAAGGATCCTTTAGCACCGTATCATTAAGCGCTAATGATATGCTAGTTGATGCAACTTTTACAGAAATATTATCTGAGGCTACCAATAAGTTTATTGTCATACCTCCTTACGATAAGAGCTCATTTAGTAAAGAAGAAAATGACCGTATTAATGCTGTAATTAGCTTTCTAACATATCACGAAAATAATCCTTCAAAAGGAACCATTGTTCTCTCTGATAGTAAGCTCACTTGGGCAGGCTCTACTTCTTTGAATCCTAAACCCATATTTACGGTAAGTACCGAAGCTTTTAACGAAGAGTTAATAAATGTTGAAGTAGAACTAAAGAATAAGTTCTATAAAGAATACAAAACTCAGAACATTCTTGGCTATATAGAAGGCACAAATACTGACTCTCTAATTGTGTTAGTTGCTCATTATGATCACCTAGGTATGATGGGTAAAAAAGCTACTTTTAATGGTGCTAACGATAATGCTAGTGGAGTTGCAATGCTATTGAGTACTGCAAAGTATTACGCTCAAAATAAGCCAAAATATAGTACTGCTTTTATCGCATTTGGTGCCGAGGAACTTGGAATTCTGGGATCAAAGTATTTTACAGAAAACCCTCTTTTCGAACTCTCTAGAATTAAATTCCTTGTCAACTTTGATTTAACTGGTACTGGAGAAGAAGGAATCCAAGTTGTAAATGGGTCTGTATATCAAGAAAAATTTAATCAGCTTAAAAAAATCAATGCCGATCACAATTTATTAGCCGAAGTAAAAATTCGAGGAGCAGCTTGTAATAGTGATCACTGCATGTTCGACAGAAAAGATGTCCCCTCTTTCTTCATATACACCTTGGGTGGAATCAAAGCTTACCACGATATCTATGACCGACTAGAGACACTTCCACTTACCGAGTTCGAAGATTACTATCGCTTAATTCTCCTTTTTGTGGAATCAATCTAAAAACTATAGCTCTTTTGAGCTATAGACCATTTCTTCAAACAGCTTATCGTAGTCTTTGATCTTTTGACTCCAATCAAGGTGTTTGTTAATTGTCTGTAACGATGATTTTGGTAAGGATTTCGTCTTTGCTGAAAGTAAATCTCTGAGGATGTAGAACAACTCATCTTCCGTCTCATAAAGCACTGGTGCATGTAATAAAGGCTTTTTAAGGTGTTCTGGTATAAGTTCAGGGTAGTGAAGTGACTTTGGCAATAGAGGATGGCAGCCACAATAAATAGCTTCCATTATTGGGGTACAAAAGAACTCGTAAGTAGCCGTAGAAATTACAATATCCCCAGAATGAAGGAGCTTGCTATAACTCTCAATGTCTTCTACATAACCAAAATGGCTAATTTGAGTTCCATAGCGTTGCCAAGCTCTTTCGAACTCTGCAGGTTTTTCATGTTTACTATCTCCTGCTAGAATCAAATCAAATTTCAGGTCAATATCATTAAGCCGATTTAAAACGCGAAAAAACATGGCTGGGTTTCTATCAAACTGCCACCGCTGATTCCAAACAATTACTGGATTTGGGTTACTTTCTCTTGTATCTGGTTGGTTATCAAAATGCTTTAAATCTAAACCAGGATACATCACTATACTCTTTTCCCTAATCTGATCTACGGTTTTGTAGTGCTTATCATCAGGAAAATTATTGAGAAATTTAGGCAAAGCATCCAACAAATCGTCTAAGTGAAACTGCGATGAAAAAAGAAGTTTATCTGCCACTAACATACTTAAATAGTTAATATAGCAAAACGTTAAATCTCTAGTTTCCCCTTCAGGAATAGGCCGCGTAAACTGATTATCATGCATGTACATGATTTTCGGCGTATAAGCGAAACGAGGATTTGTAAGTGCTAAAAAAGCTGGGAGATTGGTCATGCTACTGGTTAATAGTAAATCAATATCCTCTTCAACTTCGTTTGTAAGCTCCGATAACGTAACGGAGTCGCCATGCATTCTCCATTTCCAGCCTTTATAATTGAGCTTTATCGGAATAATGTTATGGCTGGAATGTTTCTCTAAGCCTTTTAAAAAAGCTTTATGGGAACCACTATAAAAAGGCTCGATAGCAAGGATATTCATACGTTTACCTAAACCTAGATTGTATCTCATCCAGAGAAAGATACACTATTGTAGGCTTTTGCAAAGGGTCTAAATAAGGCTGATCACATGCAAAAAGTTGGTCTACTAAAGCTTCCATTTCTTCCTCGCTTAGCTTTTTCCCTCTTGGAATTGCTGCCTTCGATGCAAAAGCTATCGCTAGTTTTTCACGTGCTTCGAGTTGTAATTTCAGTCCAAGTTCTTGGTACTGATGAAGCATTTCAACTAACACTTCTTGTTCATTACCAATTTCAATATCAGCAGGAACACCATTAATCATTGCTGTATTTCCGCTTAAAAGTTGCACTGAGAATCCCATACGCTGCAAAATAGGATGCAATTCTTTCAACAATGTGTAATCACTTGCCGAAAGCTCCATTGTTTGAGCAAAGAGCAGTTGTTGGGTACTAGGCAATGCTGATTCAGATGCAGTTAAAGCCTTTTCAAAAATAATTCTCTTATGAGCTAAGTGCTGGTCAATTAAGCAAACTCCAGTTCTAGTTTGGGTAACTATAAAAGTATTGTGGAGCTGCCAAAAGCTTTTTTCTGAGGGTTTGTTAGAAGTAGACTCTGAATTAGAAAAAGCAAGACCTTCACCACTCTTAGAACTCAATCCATCTTTCCGAGCATACATCTGTCCCGCAAAATGGTCCCCATTCCCGTCCATTGAATTTTTATTAATTCTGGATGGAATATGAAATCCAGTTTGATCCCTTGTTCCCAATTCAGGTTTGTTAAAACTCATTCCTGTATCAAATCCTTTTCCAAAATCATCGCTTAAAAAAGAACTCTCATCAGGTTGGATATTAGGAACTTGAAAATGAGTATTAAGAGCTCTATTTACAACCGATCGTGCTAGCTGAATTACGCTTTTCTCATCTTCAAACTTCACTTCCATTTTAGATGGATGCACATTAACATCAACCTTAGACGGATCAATTTCGAAAAATAGCGCATAAAATGGATACTCATTATTTCTAGTCCAAGCATCATATAAACTCAAAATAACATGAGTCAGGTAGCGATGTTGAAATGGTCGTCCATTCACAAATAGAAACTGCTCTCCCCTGCTTTTCTTCGCCAATTTAGGATCTGATGCAAAGCCAAAAATACGGACATAACTAGTTTGTTCTTCAAACTTAATAAGACTCGCTTTATAGGGAGCTCCAAAGATTGCCGTAACTCTTTCTTTAAGGGATTGAGCTGGTAAATTATAAATTTCTTCAGAATCAGCAATAACTTGAAAGGCAACTTCTGTATTAGCCAAAGCCGCGTATTGAACAGTACGCAAAATATGTCGAAGCTCGGTCACGTCCGTTTTTAGAAATTGACGTCTCGCCGGCACATTAAAAAATAAATTCCGAACCGAAATTGAAGTTCCGTTATCGGTTGCAACGGGTACAGGTTCTTTTTCCTTACCACCCCATATTTCAAATTCCCAGCCGTTTTCGTCTTCAGCTCTTTTAGAGCGAACAGATACTTGAGAAATTGAGGCTATTGAAGCCATTGCTTCACCTCTAAAACCCAGCGTTTTTATGCGAAACAGATCGTCTACAGAATTTATTTTTGACGTAGCGTGGCGTTCAAAGCAAAGCACAAGATCATCCTCACTCATTCCACAGCCATTATCAATAACTTGTATAAGTGTACGGCCAGCTCTCTCAATTATAATTTTAATGGAGTCTGCCCCAGAATCGATAGAATTATCGAGTAATTCTTTAACTACTGATGAAGGTCTTTGAATAACTTCCCCAGCGGCAATCTTATTACTTATTTCTGGAGGTAATTGATGTATGATAGAATTGCGGGTACGCGTCTCGCTCAAGGGTTAAACTCAGCTTAAAAGTGAAATGATATATACAACTAGACCTAATAATACAGCAAGCGAAACAACTCTAGAAAATTGCTTTGGGCGTACTCTGTTGTGTGTCTCAAACGTAATGTTTCTACGTTCTCTATTATTCTCCCGCTCTTCCTTTTCAGGATCGTAGTATCTTAACGGTAAATCAAATTTCTTAGGCTTCGGGCGGAAACCAAACATAGGTCTAATCATAACTCTACCTCGTTTTTATGGTTTGTTTTGTCAGAACGCCATCTACGGCTTTATGGTCATTTTAATATACATAATCTTGCCTTCGGTTTCACCCTAAAACCCATTTCAATCTAAATTTCTGCTGAATTGGAACATAATTATCTTCTCATCACATAAGCACTTGCAAACAGATAAATACCGTACTTCTATTTAGCCCTTTCTCAGAAGATGTAAAGTCATTTCCGATTATTTATCCTTATCGAAAATATAAAAGCTAAAAAAAGCCATAATTTGGCAACCCTGTTCCAGATAAAAACTTGATTCAGGCTTACATGAATACGATCCGCACCTAAGAATATCACTCTATTATCTACGTCTTCAAATATTTGTGGATAGCCAAAAATCCACCATATAAACATAAATGCGACGTAAAGAATTATAAACCCAACGACTGTTTTTGTAACTTGTAAACTTTTATAGCCTATAGGTAACATAATTACTGAAACTGTACCAATTTGTAATAATAGCACTCTTAGATCTGCAGGGTTAGTTACCCAATCAAAGAATAGAAATTTATATACACTCTCAAATGTATATATGAAGGCTAAAACTATAACAACCGAGTTGCCAAATGAAATCGTGTCTGGCAAATTCCTATAAACCCAAACGCTTTTAATCAATAAAACGCTGATCATTAAAAGCGTTGTTCCATCAAGTCTGTCTAGAGCGTTTATATAAATGGACCCTGTACTCGCAATTATAAAAACGAAGAATATAACAGCTGAAAACCCCATACAAGCTAAAATTAGACTCAGTGGTCTTTTAAAAGCATGCATTATATTTATTGTAAACATATGATTTGTAGAAGCTACTCAGTAAATTTTTCAACCACTCTATTGGTTTATATTAATCTTTAAATCTATTTAATTCCAATAAACACGACCATGCTATGAAAGTAATTATTACTACATTCTCATTTCCTAAATAATTGGCTATCTACGATTGGATTAATTCGTTTAATATTCTTGAACTTTCCAACAAAATTGTAATTACGATCAACTAATGACAGAAACCCTATCTCCTATTATTCAAGCCTCTGAGCTAATAAAGTTATATAAGTCTCATAATTTGATACTTGTAGATGCTAGCAATGGTGAAAGTGCTCAAAGGAATTATGAGACTAAGCATTTGGATGGAGCTATTTCTGTAGACTTAAATACCCATCTTACAGAGATAGAGAATGATTTTTCGGTTGGAGGACGACATCCCCTACCAAAGATTGGAAATTTTACTCGTACTGTCGCTAACCTAGGAATTTCGCATGAAAGTCATGTTGTAATATATGATGATAAAAATGGATCTAACGCTGCAGCGCGATTTTGGTGGATGCTTAAATCTATAGGTCTAGAAAAAGTACAAGTGTTAAACGGTGGACCCGATGAGGCTGAAAAGATAGGTTTTCCTACCAACTCAAATCCTGTAACTATAACAGTTACCGATACTATTGAAATAAATAGCTGGAATTTGCCTATTGCTGAACTTTCTGATGTAGAGAAAGCCTCGCAAACCAAACTATCATGTATTATTGATGTACGGAGCCAAGAACGTTATGATGGAGATTTTGAGCCTATTGATTTAGTAGCAGGACACATCCCTAATGCTATTAATATCCCATTAACAGAGAACTTAGATCATTCCGGACTTTTTCTTTCTCCCGAAAAACTAAAAGAAAAATATGAGCCTCTATTTAATCACAAAGGTAAAGACGTTATTGTACATTGTGGCTCAGGAGTGACCGCTTGTCACACACTCTTAGCAATACACTCTGCAGGCTTTGATATTCCTAAACTGTATGTTGGTTCTTGGAGTGAGTGGAGCCGTAATAATAAACCTATTGCCACAAAATAAGTACGAGCTCTTCTTTTAAGCCCAGATAGAGAACTTTTGAATATAACTTTTTGAAAACAGATTTTTATGAATTGGATTCTTTTGATTATTGCTGGATTATTTGAGGTTGGTTTTGCCTCTAGCCTTGGTAAAGCCAAAGAAGCCACGGGAAATGATGTCTATTGGTGGTATGGAGCTTTCTTTGTATGCCTTGTAGTTAGTATGATGCTTCTTATAAAAGCAACTCAGAGCTTACCCATTGGTACGGCCTATGCAGTTTGGACTGGTATCGGCGCGGTCGGAACTGTTTTAATGGGTATTTTTGTGTTTAAAGATCCTGTTACTTTTTGGAGAATCTTTTTCTTAGTAACTCTAGTAAGCTCTATTGTAGGACTCAAGGTCGTATCAAGCTAAACAACGATTAAGCCTTTTAATCTGATACTTATAGGTTGAGGTAATTCTGAAACTCTATATTCTTGCAATGCACTCATTTGGCAATAGGCCATGCATATGTTAGTACTTCAATAGGTTTACTAGCCTCTATATCGATGCAGGTTATCTTTAAAATCACTAGGACTATACCCTGTATGATATTTAAAGAACTTGTATAAAGCTTGCTCATCAGGAAGTCCGATTTCTTGCGCAATACAATAGTTCTTTTGGCAATTTTTTGAACTCAATAACTTCAGTGCGTGTTCAATTTTGAGCTGAATTAATACTTTTGAAGGACGCTTCTGAAAGTGACTCCTGAAGTACTTGGAAAAAGACTTAGCGTTTGAATACCCGTATTCTTTGGCCCATTCTTCGACCGAATACATATGGTTTAAGTTTTGAATGGCAAAATTTACTGCATCATTTATTGGTGGTGTCATAATTCTAAATTTTAGGTTATAAATTTACATTTACCCTAAGCTATAGTTATTGTCCTTCCAAATTAGGTGCTACTCTTTTGTGTTGTTTTTACTTACCCTACATCTAATGAAATATAATTATCTATAAAAATCAAATTTTCTTTAAAATATTGCGAATACTTCACCTAGGACTTGCTCTTTGGGTATAAACCCCCAAAATCTACTATCCATGCTCTCATAGGCATTATCGCCCACCATAAAGAATACGCCATCAGGAACTACAAGCCCATTTCCACTTTCGATAATATTAGAATACTGTAGAATTAGGCTATCTTTTCTATCCATTTGCTGGATGAGAAACTCAAAGTACCTTCTGGAGGAATAATCCATTTCGTTGTCTTCATCAGTGGTAACTAACATTTCAAAAATTGGATCATGCGGAATAGTTCTATCAGCAATAACTAATTCATACCGATAAGCATGAATTGTATCACCAGGAACTGCTGCAATCCTCTTTATAAATGTAATTGAATCTTCTACTGATTTATGGAACGCTACTATGTCACCTTTTTCAAAGTCACCATTACTTTTATTTTTATAAATCAGCACATAATCCTTTGGTTGAATAACATCCGCCATAGAGTTTGTCATTACTTTGTAAGGCTTTACCATTACAATCGAATAGGTTATTGAAACAAATAACACTAATCCAATAGCTCTTTTCAAGGTAATGTGGCTCACTTTCTCTATTCTACCTGTATTTAAGTAACATCAATTGAGATTGCTTCACTCTTAACTAATCACTCACTAGGTGTGCATCTATTCTTAAAACACTAAACCCTACTCAACCAACTCTATTTTGTACGCCATAAACATGTACTCTTTTCTATCTTTGTAGTAAGAGTCTAGAATAATTCTGTCTCCTTGAACATCCATAGAAATACTCCAAAACTCTAGTTGTACAGAAAACTCATAGACTAATGTACGTTTATTGTAAAAATCGATGGTATTTCCATGCCCGTGCTTCTCACCTGAATATAAAACAAGTATATAATCCCCATACTCTCCAATACCCCTTGTTTGGTACTTGAAATCTTTGCTTCTTTTCTCAGTTCTTGTTTTTTTATCCTCTTTGATATCTGTCTTATTTTCAACAACAGCTTCAACCAAACTATTACTCAGCTCAAACGCATTATCTATAAGACTAAATTTTTTTAGTTCGGACCTACCTTTTGATGAAAAAAATAGTGACGAATCGTCTGCTACTATTTCACCTGCATCTAAAAAAGTGTTCCTCTTCTTTCTATTATCCTTTATTCCTGCTATTAATTCTTTGTCAAAATTATAAACTAGGTAATCTCCATTCTTTGATCCTGTTGCATTATATAAGAATATTTTGTTGGGAGTACAGCTTACCCTTGATGGTGAAAATTTCTTTGGGTTAAAGCTCTTTTCAAATTCCCCTGAAGTTACATCCCAGATGGAAACTCTCGCCAAATCAGAATCTATCAGGACTAGCTTCTCTCCTTTTGAAGTTAAAGAAACACACATATCAGTTGGGTTTCTAAACTCCCCAGGTCCAGACCCTTGCCCGTTCCCAATAGTTTCCATATCCACAATTTCGCTACCTTCTATAGACAGTTTAAATAAATTTTTCTTGGTATAGTCAAACACAAACAAGGCACTATGATTATTGTTTATAGTGTAAATTTCTGCTCGGAATAATTCAAATTCAGAAGGAACAAACCTCCACTCCTCTTTAATAACCTCTTTAAACTCTCTTTTCATTGTTGAGTTTTCAATATTTTGTGCGGTGGTATCCCCTAGCTTGAAAGTTAGAAGTACAAAAACCGATAATAAAATTTTGACACATATATTATAATAACGCATAACTATCTTGTTTTTTTATAGGGCTAAATGCATACAACTACACTTAGCCCTTTTTTATATTTGAATGATATTTATCCAACACTATCATTATTTTCACGGACAGTTGTTTGACAGGTTCTTTCGAAAGCACCCCACAGAATCCTTACCGTCATGCAATCATCATCTCCACCGATGCAGCCATTATCATTACAAGGGCCAGCATAGGCTTCTTCAATACCGATTACTGATTCAAAAGTATTAACCATTCCATCGTTAGTACTTATTTGGAATCCACTTACAAGAGTAACAACAGTTAAAATTGCTACAAATTGATTGATATAATTCTTAATCTTCATGATTATCTCCATTTGTTATTGTTTGTTAGTTAGCTCACTCCGAGCTTCACTTCCTTCTTGGTTTGGTAGTACATCCAACCAGACATTATTGCCAAAACCGCATTTCTTAGCACCATCTGCAAATCAAATCTCCCAAAAGAAAAACGTCCTAAGCAACCACAAGCAAACTCCCAACCGTTGCTATAACCAACTAAAGCGATCAACAGAAAAAAGCCGCACAGCAGTGCAACAAGCAAGTGTATAAGTTTCTTTTGTACTTGTCTAAATAAGTATATGGCGAGTATAATTTCTGTTGTAGCAGCGGCGTACACTAAAAACTTAGCCGTACTTTCTGGGTATACTCCAAAAAAGAGTAGTACCTCAATCATATTCTCTGGATCTATGATTTTTAAGATTCCAGCTGCAGCTAATACCGCGCCTAAAATCCATCTAAAATATTTTGTAATTCTTATATTCCCCATGACATTTCTTTTATGTGATTATACTCTTCGGGAACAATATTTTATATCACACTTAATTATTCAAGCTATTTAAGTGCCTAATTTTTCTATCTAAAAAGACTATCTAATTAGTGTGAATACCTCTTTACCACTCTTCGAGATTAAACTTCCCATTCCATTAATAAATTTGAATGGCATACTTTATTAGTAAGAATGTTGTGTGTGGAGTTCTAAGGTGCAGCGCTTTGTAACTGATTGACTATTACCCGTTAATGGGAAATCTAATTGAAGAATTAACGGGTTTTTGGTACTTATAACCATCCTCTTGTTATGGCTTTGAAACGCTGCTTTGTTAGCTATCTAGATTCTTTTATATAATGGAATGATTTTTTGGAATTTGTATAACCTACCCATCCTCTTCCTGTAGAATCATATCTGGTATGATAGATACTAGTCTACCATTTTGAAATAAAACCCGTTTTCTACATCTTAAGCTTTCAGTATTAAGAATAAAATAAATCAGACTTACAATTAGCTTATGAAAAATGAAAACCCCGTCGTTTGGTTCGAGATTTATGTCGATGATTTAAATAGAGCCCAAAGATTCTATGAGACCGTATTCGACCTTAAACTTGATGCGTTGCCAACTCCAGAAATCGGAGAAGACAGTATGGAGATGTTATTCTTCCCTAGCAATATGGAATCTAAAAACAGAGCTTCAGGTGCTTTAGTTAGGATGGATGGCTTTAAGGCAGGTAACAATAGCACCATCGTATATTTTATGAGCGAAGATTGTAGTATCGAAGAAGCTCGTATTGTAAATGCCGGAGGGAACGTCTTTAAATCTAAAACATCTCTAACGGAGTATGGTTTCATGGTACTTGCAATGGATACTGAAGGTAATATGTTTGGAATCCATTCAATGAAATAGCCATTACTAAATCTAGTAACCCCTACTAATACATCCCCAAAAATAATACTATGGCAAAAGTCAGGACATCATCTATCGAAATGGATAAGGAAGAATTTCGAAGAATTGGACATCAACTTATCGATGATATTTCTGATTTTATTAGTTCCATAGATCAAAAGCCGGTTACGCCCAATGAAAGTCCGAGCCAACTTCAGAGCCTCCTCGGTATTTCATCTCTACCAGAAAATGGTAAACCTACAAATGAGTTGATTTCTAAAACCACTGACTTACTATTCAACCATTCTTTACTTAACGGACATCCTAAATTTTTGGGATATATTACTTCTTCGCCTGCCCCTATTGGCGCATTATCAGATTTACTTGCGGCGTCTGTTAATCCGAATGTTGGCGCACATATTTTAAGTCCTATTGCCACTGAAATTGAAAAACAGACCGTTAGGTGGCTTTCTGAATTTATTGGTGTCTCCTCTGATTATGGCGGAATATTAGTTAGTGGTGGGAATATGGCAAATTTCACAGCATTCTTAGCGGCTAGAACTGCAAAAGCCCCAAAAAGTGTAAAAGAAGATGGGATTCAAAATACTTCTAGAAAACTGACTGTTTATTGTTCAAAATCAACACATACTTGGATTGAAAAAGCGTCTATTCTATTCGGTTTAGGCACCAATTCTATACGATGGATTCAAACTGATGATTCCAATAAAATGGATACTCAAGTTTTAGAAGCTACCATCAAAAATGATTTAGACAATGATTGTTTACCATTAATGGTAGTTGGCACAGCTGGCGATGTAAGTACGGGTGTGGTTGATAATTTGGCTGAGCTATCAGCGATTTCTAAGAAATACAACTTGTGGTTCCATATTGATGGTGCTTATGGTGCACCCGCTGCAATTATTCCAAAACTCAAACATATATTTGAGGGTATTGAAGATGCAGACTCTATAGCTTTGGATCCCCATAAATGGCTCTATAGTCCTCTTGAAGCGGGATGTACTTTAGTGAAAAACCCACAGCATTTATTAGACACATTTAGTTCACATCCAGAGTATTACAACTTCAGTAAGAATAATGATGAAGTCGCTCAGAATTTTTATGAGTATGGACTTCAAAACTCCCGTGGCTTTAGAGCTTTAAAAGTTTGGCTCACATTGCAGCAAGTAGGCAGAACCGGATATAAAAAACTTATTGGTGAAGATATTGAACTCTCCGAATTGCTATTTGAACTTGCTCAAAAGCATTCTGAATTCGAAGCCGTTTCTCAAAATTTAAGCATCACTACTTTCAGATACGTTCCTTTAAAAAGCGATACAGACAGCGATTACCTCAATAAATTAAATGAAGAACTATTAAATGAATTACAAGCTGGAGGAGAAGTTTTCTTATCCAATGCCATCATAAAAGGCCAATATTGTTTGAGAGCTTGCATAGTAAATTTTAGAACTTCTGAAAAAGATATCGAAGAGATCATCGAAATAGTAATACGAGAAGGAAAGAGAGTTCATCTAAAATTATCCAAATAAGAAACGCCTATTTGCGTGTTATTCCCTTATTTAATTTCTCAGATTCTAAAGACTTGGTATTTACACTCACGCCCCACTATTATTCTTTCATAATTAGGCTGTCGAAGAAGCTCCTTTTTTTGTAAACTCCATGCCCTAATATAATTGCTCCAATTGGGCTGAATTTGTGGTGTTTTATCCACTTCTTGGCTTGGAGACTCACTCCTAATTTAGTTTACGCATGGCAACAGATACTCCAAAAATTATTTATACAAAAACTGACGAAGCTCCTGCTTTGGCCACTTACTCTTTTCTCCCAATGGTTCAGGCTTTTACAAAAGCTACTGGCGTGGTAGTTGAAACTCGTGATATCTCGCTTGCTGGACGGATTATTGCTAATTTCCCTGAGTATTTAAACGAAGGCCAACGTATCTCTGATGCCTTAGCTGAATTAGGTGAGCTTACTCAGCATGAAGAAGCTAACATCATCAAACTACCAAATGTTAGTGCTTCAATCCCGCAGTTAATTGCTGCTATAAAAGAATTACAAAGCCAAGGCTATGCTCTCCCCGATTATCCTGTAAATCCACAGAATGACCAAGAGAAAGAAGCAAAGTCTCGCTACGACAAAATTAAAGGTAGTGCAGTAAATCCAGTATTGCGTGAAGGAAATTCTGACCGTAGAGCGCCTAAAGCTGTTAAAGAATATGCTCGTACGAATCCTCATTCGATGGGTGCTTGGAGTGCTGATTCTAAGTCGCACGTAGCAACAATGACGGGTGGCGATTTCTATTCGAATGAAAAGTCAGTGTTGGTTGAAGATGCCGATGCTGTTCGTATTGAGCATGTAGCTGAAGATGGAACTATAACGGTTCTGAAAGAAAAAACAGCACTACTTCCTAAAGAAGTGATTGATGCTACGGTGATGAACAAAAAAGCTCTCGTTAGCTTTTTGGCCGAGCAAGTTGAAAATGCTAAGAAAGAAGACGTGTTGTTTTCGCTTCATATGAAAGCAACCATGATGAAAGTTTCTGACCCAATTATTTTCGGTCATGGCGTGGAAGTATTTTTTGCTCCAGTATTTGAAAAACATGCCGCTACTTTCAAAACACTTGGCGTAGATGTTAAGAATGGCTTTGGAGACTTGTTAGCTAAAATTGAAACTCTTCCTGCTGATGAAAAAGCTGCAATTGAAGCGGATATTGCAGCGTGTTATGCAGCTCGTCCTGATGTAGCGATGGTAAATTCCGATAAAGGAATCACCAACTTACATGTTCCAAGTGATGTAATTATTGATGCATCTATGCCAGCCATGATTAGAAATGGTGGCCAAATGTGGAATAAAGACGGAAAGTCTCAAGATGCCATCGCTGTGATTCCAGATAACAGCTACGCAACAATGTACCAAGTGGTAATTGACGATTGTAAGAAACACGGCGCTTTTGATCCAACAACCATGGGCACCGTGCCGAATGTCGGCTTAATGGCTCAAAAAGCGGAAGAATATGGTTCTCATGATAAAACGTTTGAAGTTCCTGCAAATGGTAGCGTTCGTGTAGTTGACACTAAAGGAGCTACTTTACTTGAACACGCCGTTGAAGCGGGTGATATTTGGAGAATGTGCCAAGTAAAAGACGAGCCAGTAAAAGATTGGATTAAGTTGGCTGTGAATCGTGCTAAAGCTACTGGTTCTCCTGCAGTTTTCTGGTTAGACGAAAACAGAGCTCACGATGCTCAGATTATCAAGAAAGTACGTACTTACTTAGCCGACTACGACACAACCGGTTTAGATATCCACATTATGGCTCCACAAGAAGCTATGGCATTCTCACTAGAGCGTATCAGAGCTGGCAAAGAGACTATTTCTGTAACAGGAAATGTGCTTCGCGATTACCTTACTGACCTCTTCCCTATTATGGAACTTGGAACTAGCGCAAAAATGCTTTCTATTGTTCCACTGATGAATGGTGGTGGATTGTTTGAAACAGGTGCCGGTGGATCAGCTCCTAAGCACGTTCAACAGTTTGTAGAACAGAATTACTTACGTTGGGATTCGCTCGGTGAATTTTTAGCACTTGCTGTATCACTTGAGCATTTGAGTGATACATTTGGCAACGCCAAAGCAAAAGTGTTAGCTGAAACGTTGGATACAGCTACTTCTAAATTCTTAGCAAATGATAAGTCTCCTGCTCGTAGAATTGGTCAAATTGACAACCGTGGAAGTCATTTCTACCTGGCTATGTACTGGGCAGAAGCTTTAGCCAATCAAGATGCTGACGCTGACCTAAAAGCTACTTTCGCTCCAGTTGCCGAAGCTTTATTAAGTAACGAAGCTACCATCAACGAAGAGCTAATAAGCGTTCAAGGTAATGCGGTTGATATTGAAGGCTACTATCAGCCTAACGAAGTAATTGTGGCAAAAGCTATGCGCCCAAGTGCTACACTTAATACCATTATTGATGGAATTTAAGGTAGTTTAACTAGCTTCGATTATCCGTTAATCGGAACTGTACTAATTCTAAAAGCCCGAGTGTTTCATTCGGGCTTTTTTTATGTGAATTGGTTTGCGAACATTGAAAAAGGAGTCTTTCAAACCACAAAAATATTTTTATTCATTTAGGTATTAAGAACTAGTACTTTATCCAAGTATGAATTATTTCACATTACAGATAAAGGTTCAAAATGTCGGATAAGTATGTAATTCCATCTCAAACAAGAATTGGTCATGTCCACTTAAAAGTGTCGGATATTCAACGTTCACTAGATTTCTATTGTGGATTACTTGGCTTTGAGTTGATTACCATGTACGGAACTGAAGCCGCTTTCATTTCGGCCGGTGGATATCATCATCACATTGGTTTAAATACTTGGAACAGCAAAGGTATGCCTCCAGCTCCTGCCCAAAGTGTTGGGTTGTTTCACACCGCAATCTTATATCCCGAAAGAAAAGATTTAGCCGAAATATTCGTACGCATTCGAAATGCAAACTATCCACTTACAGGTGCTAGCGATCACGGCGTTTCTGAAGCATTATATCTGAACGACCCTGATGAAAATGGCGTTGAATTATACTGGGATCGTCCTGACGAATTATGGCCTCACAAAGTTGATGGATCTGTTGAAATGTATACCAACGCTCTTGATATCCATGATTTGTTAACAGAGTTAGACTAAGAAGGTTTGTTTTGGTTTCGTCGTAATTAAAAGCCATCAGTCATCTCGTGGCGAATGCTCGAGTTCGAGATTGATAGTGAAGGTTGTGTTGATTAGTAGCTCTAGGTTCCTGCCTCCGTAGGAATGACATAAATCTTACACTTCAACTACGAATAGCTGAAATTGAAAGTACTCTTCGTAGAGCTCTTCAATTTCAAGAAATAACTCATGAAGTTCTTCCAATTCATCCTTTTCAACTCTCGCAATTCTAATGGGTCGGTCTTTGGTTTCAATATCTAGCGTGTACCACTCCTTGGTTGTTAATCCACGTTCACCGAGGGCTTTACCTGAATCCTGATTTGAAAGTAGCATTTGCTGAACTTCACCAAAAGAGATTGTTCTTCGGCTAAACCTGAAATAGCTAAACACTCTTATATAATGTTTAATCTGGTAACTATCGGTATCAAATTCAAAATCGTGACTTGTGAAAAGCTTAATGAATACTGCTGCCGCGAACATCCATAGAAATAGTGCAAAGAATATTCCCAACAGAAAACAAGCAAATAGCACCATGAAGTCGATAAGTGTGAAGCTGGCTTCCACATTTAACCTTCGATAATTACTACCTTTTGTGAGTTTATATCTCATCAAAGAAGCTCAACAAATACGAAATTAGAGTCAATTGTTTTAAGGCTTCTATTAATAATTCTCTTATTTTGAAACTATACTGTTTCTGCACTCTACACTTATTATGAATATGAACACACGAAACAAATCCGCTTTATTTTTTTTAGGCCTAATATTTTTATCTATTTCATCATGTGATTTAGGAGGCGACGACTTAAAACCTATTAATAATGGGATTAATTTTACCGTAGGCGAGTACTACCAGTACTCTAACTCTTTCCCAATCCCAGCTATTGGATTTTATACAAATGAACTGTTTTCTTGTAATAACAATCTTCTTTATCAATATCTAGAAACAACCACCACTTCAATTACTATCACACTTCGTGGATATCGAGCGAATAGTTCCTGCTCTGGAAGCTCTTCACCAGCATCTTCTATTGTTCCTTTGTATCAAAATAATGGCACGTATGATTTGAATATCAAGTACAAAGATTCGGAAGATAAATACAAACTCATCGTTTCGGATTCTACGATGGTAATAACACAAGATGAAATGTTCACCTTTTCTACTCCCAACAATACCAAATACTGGAAATACCCTGAATCTTCTTTTGCCATTTTTGCTGGTACAGAGTATGGTGGCGATACACTTTACACTCAGCTTTTTGACTCGTTAGATCAAAAATATGATTTCACAGAATTCACATTTCCAGACTCTGGGCTTACCCCTTATCCAGATTCTCTTTCCGGATTTGAAGTAAATTATGCCACTCGTTTTTTCAAATATGAGAATATCCAAAATGTATATAGTGCGGGCTCTTTTATAAGAGATTTTGGTGTTAATAACATCGTTGATAGAGATAAAAACCGTTTTATTCTCTTAGACTGGACCAATGTATTATTTACAACTAGCGACTTATAATTATACTTGAAGCACACCCGTTTTGTATGTTTCTATCTCAGGATTTAGATTCGCACAAGTTAAAGCTTTGGAAATTCGTTCTCTAGTTTCTAATGGGTGAATGATACCATCAACCCAAATTCTTGAAGCTGCATATCGTACATCCGTTTGCTTTGTATAACGCTCTGTGATTTCTTTCATAAGCGTTTCTTGGTCTTCTTCGCTAACCTCTTGCCCTTTCTTCTTCATTGCTGCAACCTGGATTTGAAGTAACGTTTTAGCAGCAGATGCACCGCCCATAACCGCGATTTTAGCTGTTGGCCAGGCATACATGAAACGGGGGTCGTAGGCTCTTCCGCACATTGCATAATTACCAGCACCATAACTATTCCCAATAACAATAGTAATTTTCGGAACCGTGCTATTGCTCATTGCGTTCACCATTTTTGCTCCATCTTTGATAATTCCGCCATGCTCGCTTCGCTTTCCAACCATGAAGCCAGAAACATCTTGTAGAAAAATAAGTGGGATCTTCTTTTGATTACAATTCATGATAAACCGAGCCGCTTTATCCGCGCTATCAGAGTATATAACACCACCAATTTGCATCTCCCCTTGCTTAGTTTTCGAAATTGAGCGCTGATTTGCTACAATTCCAACACTCCAACCATCAATGCGAGCATAGCCTGTTATAATAGTTTGTCCATATCCTTTTTTAAACTCGGTAAAGCTATCCTCATCAATAATGCACTCTAGAATTTCATTCATATCATAAGGCGCAGTTCTAGACTCTGGCAATATCTTGAAAATATCAGATGCCGGTCTAGCAGGCTCTTTTGCATCAGCTCTGTTAAATTCTGCTGTTTTGTAAGGCCCAAACTTGTCAACCAAATCTCGAATGGTTTGCAGACATTCCTGATCATCTTTCATTTTATAATCAGTAACTCCGCTTATTTCGGTATGCGTGGTTGCACCGCCTAAAGTCTCATTATCAACGGTTTCGCCGATAGCCGCTTTTACTAAATAACTCCCTGCAAGAAAAACGCTCCCTGTTCCATCAACTATAAGTGCTTCGTCACTCATAATGGGTAAATAAGCTCCACCGGCGACACAACTTCCCATAATAGCAGCTATTTGAGGAATTCCTTTTGCTGAAATAATCGCATTGTTTCTAAACATGCGTCCAAAATGTTCTTTGTCAGGAAATATTTCGTCTTGCATAGGTAAAAATACACCCGCCGAATCTACCAGATATATAAGTGGAATGTGATTTTCTATTGCGATCTCCTGAGCTCTCAAATTCTTTTTGGCTGTAATTGGAAACCAAGCTCCAGCCTTTACTGTAGCGTCGTTAGCTACAATCATACAATCTCGTCCGCTAACAACTCCAATTCCTGTCACCACTCCTCCAGATGGGCAACCACCTACATCTTCGTACATTTCAAAACCAGCCCATAGATTAAGCTCTTGAAAGTCACTATCTTTATCGATTAACAAGTCGATGCGCTCTCTTGCAGTTAACTTTCCTTTAGAATGTTCTTTCTCTATTCTAGATAAACCACCGCCCAATTTAATCTCTGTTTCTTGGGCATTAATCTCTTCAATAATTTGTTGTAGCCAGTGGTTGGTAGCGCTTCCAGTAGTTTTGCTCATATTTTCAGAAAAATCATTTAAATTATAATACCTATTCTAATTCGCACGTTGAAAATAGGCATTTTATATTATTGAAATTGCGATATTGATGTAATTGAATTTAAAACCTGCTCCCAATGATAAAAGTTCTATTCACCTTCTTCACCATCTTCTTTATTTCAGCCCCGTTGTTTGCGCAACAAAGAGGTCGAGGAAGGCAAGTTAATTATGCATCGCTTGCAAATCAGGCTTCTTCACCGGTATTCTTTTTTGATGAAGTCACCATTCCTGGCAACACCGATAGTACAACAACCATCGGATTCGTTTTTCGCATGGATAATAATTTCCTACCCTTCAAAAAAATACATTTTGAGAACAACTTAAACCAACCTAAAGGGTTTGAATTTTTTAGCACTGTACGTATAAATTCTGAAATTTTTAATGGGGAACTAAAGAAAAAAGATGGATTCAATACAACATCTGTATATAGAGATGCTTGGCAAGACACCATGTTTGCCAAAACTTTTGACGATACTCAGTCAAATAGTATCTATACCTCTGGAATTTTAACTGCTGATTTAACTCCCGGTTTATATAACTATCTGCTGCAGCTAAGTATGATGGAAGAGACTAATGAAAGGAACTCAACACGTCGAAATATCAAAATTGAAAATTTAAATACTAAGAAAACAGGGGAAATTCACCTAATCAAAACAGTACAAGATTCCAATTCAGATAAATCACTTACACTTCTCAATATGGGCAATAATGTGATTTATGGAAAAGACTTCCACTCGCTAATTCGTATACCCAAATTCGATGTCAGTGCGGAGTATACAGTTGAGATGTTTAAAGCAAATATTGGGAAAAAAGATACCACCAAGCAAGAATCAGTTTTCAAAACTACCATTAGTAAAGGTGATATTTATGATAATGCGAATCTCGCCTTTGATAAAAGCTCTGACCCTTCGCTTATACTTACAAAAGGATCGTCACAGTTCACTTATGCGTTGGTTAACATTCCAAACAAGAAGCTAGAAAATTCACTGTATAAAATTGAAGTGAAGAAAGTAGGCGACGCCAAACCTTTTGCTTCTAGAGTTATACGTTCGTATTGGCCAGACATGCCACCTAGCCTCTTGAATGTAGATATAGCGCTAGAAATGCTAAAATTTATTATTCCTAAAAAGTCTGTTGATACTCTCAGAAAAGGGAATAATCAAGAAAAAGAAGCTAAATTTCGTGAGTTCTGGGCAAGCAAAGATCCATCGCCCGAAACAGAATATAACGAACTGATGACCGAGTATTATAGAAGGGTTGACTACGCATTTAAAGAGTTTAGAAATCCAGAACATCCAGACGGACAAGATACTGATAGAGGTAATGTTTATATAAAGTACGGTCCCCCAATCTCGACAGAACGTCAATTCCCATCAAAAGGTAGAGTCCTTGAATCTTGGAAGTATGCAGATAGAACCTTTGTGTTTGAAAAAGGCACAGGTTTTTCTGATTTCATATTATTGGGTAAAGAATGACAATGCGTTTTTAAAGCTTTAGCAGTACCTTAAGCTTGATGAAACCAACTATCGGCATATCACTTGGAGATTGTAATGGCATAGGTCCTGAGATTATTCTCAAGGGCCTTAGTGATATTGATTTTTCGCAATCTAAACCTGTTGTTATTGCTCCTACTTATATTCTAGAGTTTTATAAAGACTTGCTTGGTCTGTCAATAGAGCTTAATGAGATTTCAGCACTTCAGCAAGCAAAATCATCTACTATTAACGTGTATGCAAATTCATTTAACACCACATTCACGCCTACTCCTGGCGTACAGAATAAGGAAAGCGGTTTAGTTGCAATGAAATCGATTGAGGGAGCCATCGATCTTTGTTTATCCAAAAAGATTAGTGCAATGGTCACTGCCCCAATTTCAAAAGAAGCTGTTAATCTAGCTGGTTATAAAATTCCAGGACATACTGAATTTCTTGCTGAAAAAACTAATGCTAGCTCTGTATTAATGATGCTAGTTAATAAAAATTTAAGAGTAGCGCTTACGACCGTTCATATTCCTATTCGAGAAGTTGCCAATGCTATTACTGAGAAAGTTATCATTGAGCGTCTGAAAGTTCTAAATAAAAGCCTCACATCTGATTTTTTAATTCCTAAACCTCGAATTGCTGTTCTTGGTCTTAACCCACATGCAGGCGATGGTGGAGTAATTGGAATGGAAGAAATCGAAATCATTAAACCTGCTATTTTAAGCGCCAGAAACTTAGACATTGAGGTTGATGGCCCCTTCCCTGCTGACGGTTTTTTTGGTCAGAAGCTTTATGATAAATACGATGCTGTGCTTGCCATGTATCACGACCAAGGGCTCGCTCCTTTTAAACTAGCTTCATTTGGGAATGGAGTTAACTTTACGGCTGGACTTCCAATTATTAGAACATCCCCAGATCATGGTACGGCTTTCAATATTGCAGGAAATGGAGTTGCAGATCCATCTTCCTTTAAACAAGCTTATAATTTGGCGGTAAAGCTATCTCAGAAAAAGATGACTCATGAATAAGGCCGATATTTATACTTCGTTAGCACCTTTGTACGATCGTTTGATGGAAGATGTAGATTATGATTCTTGGGCGGATTATATAGACGAGATTCTTCAGCTTCAGCATCCCTACCCTGAAAAGATATTAGAATTAGCCTGTGGAACGGGTTCTGTTGCCATCTCACTTGATGAGTTTGGTTACTATTTTATAACGGCTACTGATTTATCCCCAGAAATGGTCGAAATAGCAGCATTAAAAGCCCAAAACGCTGATGTAAACGTAGTATTTAGGCCAATGGATTTTCTGAATATCGATATTGAGGATTCATTCGACGCCATTTATTCTCTTTTTGATAGTGTGAATTATCTACATAGTGAGAAAGACATATTAACTATGCTCAACCAGTGCCAAAAAGTTCTAAAGCCTGGTGGACTTCTTATTTTCGATTTTTCGACTCCAAAAAATTCCATGGAAGCGGTAGATTATTTAAATAATGAAGAAGCTACCTCTGGAAATCTTCGTTTTTTTAGAACAAGTCGTTATGATCATCAGAACAAAATGCATTACAACGAATTTGAGATTGAAGAATTAGCTGATGATGGGAAAACAGTGATTCAAGAACTGAAAGAAGTTCATGAACAACGTATATATTCCTTGCAGGAAATGTTGTCAATTGTGGAACAAACCTCCTATCATCTAGTAGCCAAGTATGGCGACTTTGAACTGCTAGATGCAGATGAACAAAGCTCAAGAGTAACCATTGTACTTAGATGTCAGACACCGCAGTAATAGAACTTAGAAATGTTAGTTTGAATTTTGAGCATCGTCCGATTCTCAAAAATATCAACTTTAAACTCCATAATGGTGAGTTTGCCTATTTAATAGGTGCTACCGGAATAGGTAAAAGCTCTTTCCTAAAACTTCTTTATAGAGATATTGTACCAGATTCGGGTTCGGTTAGAGTTACTGATTATCCAGTAAATAAAATCAGTTTAAAAGAAGTTCCGATGCTACGTCGTCGGCTAGGAATTGTATTCCAAGACTTCCAACTTTTACAAGATCGAGATGTTTTCGACAATGTAGCGTTTGCATTACAAGTTACTGGTGAGAAACCCAAATTTGTTAAACAACGTGTTATTGAAGTGCTCACCATGGTTGGCCTTAGCCATCGTCGTAAACATATGCCTGATGAACTTTCTGGTGGCGAGCAACAACGTGTGGTTATTGCTCGTGCTTTAGCAAATGAGCCTCGGATTCTCCTCGCTGATGAGCCAACGGGAAACTTAGACCCTGTTGCTAGTAAAAACATTATGGAGCTTCTTAAGCAAATTAACAACCGAGGCATGGCCGTACTAATGGTAACTCACGATTATGCGCTGGTAAAGAAGTATCCTTTCCGTACCGTGCGAATGATTGACGGGGCTTTACAAGAACTTCAATGGAAAGGCGATAAACTTGTGCCTGTTCAGCATAAATAAATTTTGTAAGTATTATGAACTCAGCAGAGCTTACCGCCAAGATTAGATCTAAGGCATTGGATCTTGGCTTTGAAGCCTGTGGTTTTGCTAGAGCTGGTTTTATGGAACCTGAAGCTAGACGACTCGAGGAATGGTTAAACCAACAGCGAAATGCTTCTATGAGTTGGATGGAAAACCATTTCGATAAAAGAACCGACCCTACGTTACTGGTTCCTGGAGCTAAATCTGTTATTTCTGTCCTTGCAAGTTATCATCACTCCTCCCACAAAGAAATTCACCAAGACAGCGAATTAAAAATTGCCAAATACGCACTTGGTCGTGACTATCATAAAGTTGTAAAAAAGCAGATCAAACTACTTTATCAGTTTATTGAAGACACAGTCGGTAATATTGAAGGCCGCTTTTTTGTTGACTCAGCTCCTGTACTAGACAAAGCCTGGGCAGTGCGAGCTGGACTTGGATGGATTGGAAAGCATTCAAATCTTATAAACCAAGAAATTGGCTCTTACTTCTTTATTGGGGAAATTATTCTAGACGTTGATTTAGTTTATGACGCACCCAAAACGGATCATTGCGGTTCATGTACTCGTTGCATTGATGCATGTCCTACAGATGCGATTTACGAGCCTTACCGGGTTGATGCGGGGAAATGTATATCCTATCAAACTATTGAGCACCGAGGCGATTTTATTAAAGACCAAGGTAAAGACTTGAATGGCTGGATTTTCGGCTGTGATATCTGCCAAGATGTGTGTCCGTGGAATTCGAGAGCTACACTATCAAAGTATGAAGACTTATTTCCTAGAGAACGTGTTACAAATATAAGTTATCAGGAATGGCAAGATTTAAATGAAGATCAATTTGATATTCTTTTTGAGGGAAGCCCGGTTAAAAGAACTAAATACGAAGGGTTAATCAGAAACATTAAGCACGCTTCGAAGGGTTAATTACAAATAGCATTGTTGAGGTTTTCATCCCAACAAATTTTGCTATTTCTTTCCTCTAAGTAACCTCTTGAGCTTTCGTTATCTAATGCTATTGAGAATTGAGAATATAGGTTCGAAAATTCAACTAAGTTACTCTTTTGTGTTTTCTCGATGCTAACTTTGATGTCTTCCTTAGAATCGTTACTTAAAAAAGACACTTCCATTTTATCTTCAATACGTTCAACGTTTACTGTATGAACAACACTATTGGGTGAGCTAATCTTCCAATTTAGAATCTTTCCTAAACCATTATTAGTGCCGTTCATAATTTGAAATGTTGAACCAGAGGATTTATAAATCATTTCCCAGTTCATCAAACCTGCAATTAATTCACCAGTTAGTGTAAACTCTCCATTATATTCTCCAAACGAAATATACTTAGTACTGCTAACTTCACTCTTGCTGAAGTTCTTGATAGAATTAGCTAGTTCGTTAAAAATACTTACCTCTACTTCTACATATTCAGAAAAATAACTATGAGCTAATTCTAATCTATATGCCGCATTAGCTGCATTCTTAGACATGCCATCATGTCTATTTGAAGCTTTCGATTTGAATAAAGAGTGATTGAAATCTAATGTCTCAAAACTTGGAACAAGTACTTCTTGAGATTCTTCATTATCAACTAATGCAGGAACACATGCGATGTTCGCGAAAAGTAAAAGAAATAATAGATAAGAAATTTTCATGTCTGCCTTTGTTTATTTCTAAACTTTACGGCAGAAATGATTTTATATTAAGATATTCTAATATTAGAACTTCTTAATATTTCATAAGCACTTCTAAAAAGAGTCTTTACGGTCAATTAAGGCTTTGTATAAAAGCTCTCTTGCTCTAAATATATGAGCCTTTACCGTACCTAATGGCAAATCCAGTTGCTCTGATATTTCGTCGTAACTGAGTTCTTCCATATGCCTCAACTTGATAACCATCCTATATTTTTCTGGTAAGTTATCTATGGCTTCATGAATAATTACTTTACGCTCTTTCTTAATAATCTTTTTATCGGTGGCATAAGTATCGTCAGGTAGCTGTATCTCTACTTCCCCATCCTTCGTTTTATATGGATCGTTAATGGAGAGCGTCTTAAGTTTCTTTTTTCTGAGGTAATCGATAGTGTGATTTGTAGCTATTCGATAAAGCCATGTTGAAAAAGCGTATTCGTTACTGTAAGTCTTAAGGTTGTTAAACGCTTTCATGAATACTTCTTGAACAAGATCTTCAACTAACTCTTGTTCGCGAATCATTTTCTTTATGTGGAAATAAATTGGACGGTCGTATTTATCAACTAGTTTTTTATACGCGCCTTCATTACCCGATAAGGCAGAGCTAACAAGTTTATCATCTTCAATGCTACTCGAGGATGCGTTTTCTCTTGGCGATGGGTTATTTGTAGTGATGACGTCTGACATTCATTATTATTATAGTACTAAAATACAAAGCTTGAGCTAAATGAAAATTCCATTTTTAAGAATCTTTATTTTTTAGGATTGCACCGTGCCTAATCCCCCCTGTTGAAACTAACATCTCCTCTAAACTATAAAATTTCATAAACTCTTCTAAAATTAAAAGTCCAGCTAAGAAAATATCTTCTCTCCCTTTCATTAAATTAGGACTCAATTCTAATAATTGATCGTGAGTGTGTAAACTAAACAGTTCGATTCCTTTACTGAGCTTATCTTGTCTAATTAGATGACCATTTAATTTATTGGTGTCGTATGTTTCTAACTGCAAGTCTATAGCTGCTAATGAGGTCATTGTGCCTGCTACACCAATTGCAGTACATTTTTTACGTGGACGGAATTTATGCGTGTTTAAAAGGCTTTTAATCTGCTCCTTACATTCTCTAATTTCTTCCTGAAAAGGAGGATCTTGTTTTAGATAACGCTCTGTAAACCGAACACAGCCCATATCATAAGAATATGAATCGATAAGTTGACCGTTCCTTCCGAGTGCAATTTCTGTGCTACCACCACCAATATCTAGCACAAATACATCATCTTCTGAAAAGCCCTTATCAAACACAGATAATGCACCAGAGTAAGTGTAATCAGCCTCTTCCTTTCCAGACAAAAGCTGAACAGTAAAACCAGTTTTAGTTAACACTTGGTTTAAAAAGTCTTCTCTGTTGGATGCGTCTCTTACAGCACTTGTTGCTGTTATAATAACTTCACAACCAGCAAATTCAGTATCAATTATATCTTTGTACTCTTTAAGCACGTCTATAACTCTTATTATGCTTTCTTCAGAGATGTTACCGTCTGCATCAACTCCTTTTCCAAGTCGTGGTAATCGGTGCTCTTCTCTAATTACGCTTAAACTTTGCCCGTTCTCTTCTGCTACAAGCAAAAGTACCGTGTTTGTTCCTATATCTATTGAAGCTTTCATGAGGTAAATAATAGCGCAATCCACTCTTGTTGCTGGCGCGTTTCTATATGATTTAATGGTTGTAAAGATGGCTGTTGAAGCATGGTTTCTTCATCACTTTCAAGTAAACCTGAAAGTAGTAATTTTCCACCTTCGCTCAAATGAGATAAAAGTATGGGTAAAAGTTCAATTAAAGCATTCCTATTGATGTTTGCGAGGATAACATCATACTTTGCATTTTGAGGGATTACTTCTGTTGAACCTAATTTTACGTCGAATCCAGTAACGCTATTAAGCTCTATATTTTCTTGGCAGTTATCCTCACTCCACTCATCAATATCAAAACCAAAAACCGACCTTGCACCTAGTTTTAATGTTGCTATTCCTAAAATTCCGGTACCAGTTCCTGCATCAAGCACGGAATCACCAGGAGTTATAATATCCTGCAAAAATTCAAGCACAAGCCTTGTTGTTGCGTGGTAGCCAGTACCAAATGCCATTTTAGGATCGATGAAAATCTTCGTTAACTCTGAATCATCACTTAAAGGAGCTCCCCAAGTTGGTGTTACATAAAACTTACCAATTGTTTGAGGTTGGATAGTTTTCTCCCATTCACTATTCCAGTTTTGAGGCTCAATAATCTCTTCCAACTTTATCGAGGCACCTTCAATGCCTGATAGAACAATTTCAATTTCTTGGCGTTTTACATCATCGAATTTATTTGAAGCAACCGATGCTACCAATAGATTCTCTTCTTCCTCAAAACCATCAAAATCTAAGTCGAAAAGTTCCGCAATAAGCAGTTCTTGAAAATCATTTGGGCAAGTAATGTGCAGGCGAATATAGTTCATTAAATACGGTTATAAATAAGTTCAGAAAGTACTTCACCAACAACTTGAAGCGTGTTTTTATCAATAATTGGCAGGTCATCCTTATGAGTATGCCAATGTGGAGCAAAGCGAATATTTCCATCAGCACCACGTGTATGATTAATGATATCTATTACAGGAATTTTTGTCTCGTTTGTAACGATATAATGATCATCGAGTACCGCAGCACCTACCTCATCCAAAAATATGTCACCAAACCCTTTTTCTCCGGCAATACTCCATATTTCGTTCATTAAATTAGGTGCATAAGAAATTGAATATTCTTCTTTAGGGAAATAAGCATTTTCGGCGCCAACCATATCTAGCAAAATCCCAAAACGTGGGCTATAACCAGGAACAGGAGGATTTACAGACCAATATCGTGATCCTAAAAAGTAGTTAGACAAATCACCAGAGGTCCCATAATCTTCGCCGTCAAATAAAACAATATCAACTCCTATTGGCGGTGGATTTTCGGAAAACATTCGAGCTAACTCAAGTAACACACCAACTCCACTAGCTCCATCATCAGCGCCAGCAATAGCATCTACTGTTCGTACAGAGTCTTGGTCAGCTCTAGGTCTTGTATCCCAATGTGCCGCCAACATAATTCGATCTGGAGATGAAGTGTTGAATGCTGCAATAACATTTGCTAATTGTAGAGTATCTGAAGAATAACCCTCGGATTGGAAATATTGAGTAAAAACAGCGTTTGAGCCTGCGTAAGTTTTTAAAGTCTTAGTAAGATACTCTCTGGTTTTAACATGACCATAAGTATTTGGAACTCGCGGTCCATTTTCCAATTGTTTCTCGATAAACAAATATGCTGAATCGGATGAGAAGCTAGGAACATCTCTTCCTTTATCAGAAAATTGGAGTTTATTTATGTCTGAATTGGAACATGAAATTAGAACCAATAGAAATATGATTAAAAACTTAGGCATCTCGATGAACTAGAGTAGGTGATGATTGATAAACAGGATACACAATTGTATCCATAATATTTACGTGTTCTGGTCGGTTGGCAATAAAAATAATTATCTCTGCTATGTCTACCGCTGTTAACGGTTCCAAACCGTTATATACAGAATCGGCTTTTTCTTTATCCCCTTTAAAACGAACGGTGCTGAATTCTGTTTCAACAAGCCCAGGAGAAACCATACTAACTCGAACTCTCGTGCCATGAAGATCCATTTTTGTGGATTCTGTAATAGCTTTAACCGCATGTTTGGTTGCACAATAAAGTGCACCACCTGCATAAGCTCCATGCCCAGCTGTTGAGCATAAATTTATGACATGACCATAATTACGAGCTTTCATTTTTGGAGTGATTAACCGCGTTAAATTAAGCAAAGCCTTAACGTTGGTGTCAATCATGGTGTGCATATCAACTTGCTCATAGTTGAAGACAGCATCCATACCAATTGCTACACCTGCATTATTAACAAGTACGTCAATATCTCTTTTTAAGCTATCAACGAAATTGAAACAAGCTTCGTAATCTCTTATATCAAAAACGTGTAAAGAAATGTCTATGCCAAATTCATCAGTAAGTTCTTTACCGATTTCGTTTAGACGTTCTATACGCCGTCCAGTTAACACTAAATTGGCTCCACTTTGTGCAAATAGTCGAGCTGAAGCAGCACCAATTCCAGAGGAAGCGCCTGTTATAAGTACAGTTTTTCCATTAATTCTGTTCATTGCTACCTTCTGTCTTAAACTAAGCTGTAATACTACTTAGGTCTTTATTAGTTCAACTAACCGAGCAGCGTTCAAAATATTTAGCTCTTTAAAAGTATCTCCCATAAACTGTATTCCAAATGGCAAACCATTAGAATGAGTACCTGCGGGTAAACTAATTCCACAAATACCTGCTAAATTAGCAGAAATGGTGTACACATCATTTAGATACATTTGAACTGGGTCTTCGATTTTAGCACCAATATCAAATGCAGTTGTAGGCGCAGTTGGGCTCACAATTACATCTACTTGTTCGAATGCTTTCTTAAAATCTTGCTGAATAAGGCGTCTTACTTTTTGAGCTTTTGCATAATAAGCGTCGTAATAACCAGAACTAAGAACATAAGTGCCTAGCATAATTCGGCGCTTAACCTCGGTTCCAAATCCTTCCGTACGTGACTTTTTATATAATCGTACCAGCTGAGAGTCCATTTTTGCGAACTCTATTTCTAACTCAGCTAATTCACTTTCATCAGCAGTTTTCATTTTCTCATTAAGAGCATTTTCTTCTGCTTTTAACTCGTCAATTACTGAACCTTTATCCGCTCTGTGGCCATATCTAATTCCATCATAGCGTGCTAAATTACTTGATGCTTCCGCAGTGGCCAAAATGTAATAAGTGGCAATACCATATTTAGCATGAGGTAATTCAATGGGTACAAGCTCTGCCCCATCAGCTTCAAGTTCAGCCAAAATATCTTTAATACCTTTTCCAATTTCAGAATCTAGACCTTCCCCAAAATACTCTTCAGGAACACCAATTTTGATAGTTTTTGTTGGATTAGAAACTACCGTGAGGTAATTGTCAACTTCTACATTTGCAGAAGTGTTATCTCTTTCATCAAAGCCTGCGATAGATTGAAGAACTTTTGCAACGTCTTCTACTGTTTGAGCAAATGGCCCAATACTATCGAATGATGAAGCATAAGCTATAAGTCCATATCGAGAAACTCGTCCGTAAGTTGGTTTTAAGCCAACAACACCGCAATAAGAAGCCGGCTGACGAATAGAACCGCCAGTATCAGAACCTAAAGTAGCTGTAGCCATATTAGCAGCAATTGCCGCTGCGCTACCACCTGAAGAACCACCAGGAACTTTTGTAAGGTCGTGTGGATTTTTTGTGGGGCCAAATTTACTATTTTCGTTAGATGAGCCCATTGCAAACTCATCCATATTTAATCGCCCAATAAAAATAGCGTCATCACTTTTTAGACGCTCAATTACAGTGGCGTCGTATACACTCTCAAAGTTCTCTAAAATCTCAGAAGCGCACGTTGCCTGCTTTCCGCGCTCACAAATAAGGTCTTTGATACCCAACACTGCGCCAGCGAGTGGACCAGCAGTGCCATTCTTTATCTTCTTTTCGACGGCTTCAGCTTGTTCTAAGACCTCGTCAAAATAGGTAGAAACAAATGCGTTTACTTCAGGATTCTTGGTTTCAATTTGCGAGATATACTCTTGTACAATCTCTTTAAATGTGGCTTTTCCATGAAGAATTTCCTCACGGATCTCGGCAATACTGTACGTCTTCAAACTAGATTTATTTATTTCGAGATTCTGTTTTTTCTGAATTTACGGCATCTTCGATATCTCTATTACTATCTTCTATTTCTTTTTTGATATCGTGCGATGCCTTTCTGAATTCTTTAATTCCTTGGCCTAAGCCTTTAGCAAAATCGGGAATTCTTTTCGCGCCAAATAGCACTAAAAATACGATTGCTATGATGACCCATTCCGTTACTCCCATGCTTCCAAACATAAAATAATCCTCTTTGGATTTAGTTGATGTATTTGTGCGAAGATAACAATATTTTCGGCACGATTTATGATCAAAATAATTTTAAATGATACTTGTATAATTTACACACAATTGTATTATTCATCACTTACTTATTTAACAAAATAAAAATACTATGATTTGGACAGTTGAACTTGCGGCAGCACTTGACGAAGCTCCCTTCCCAGCGGATAGAGATGAGCTTATAGAATGGGCCGAACGAAATGGCCTTCCTCAACAGGTGCTTATTAATCTCGAAGAGCTAGAAGAAATTGATGAAGGCGAAAATACTATTTACGAAGGTATTGAAGATATTTGGCCAGATTACATTCAAAAAGAAGACTTTTTCCACAATGAGGAAGACGAAGGTTTTGATTACGATGACGTCTAGTAATAGAAAAGGCATTAGACTTACCTAACGCCTCTATTATTAACGTGAATATCTCACCCCTTTATACCTAATACTATTAAAGTAGCTTGGCTCTTTCTTATACTATTTATAACTCCTGCACATTTATTTGCCCAGGAAGCGCCCAACACTGAACAGTCATTAACTCAGGATGTTGTAAGAAGGTTGCGCTTTTCAGGCAATAAACAAATCAAAGACCGTACTTTAGAAACTCTTATTCGTACTAGAACTAACCGTGAATTTCTTGGCATTAACCGGTTCACGCCTTGGTACTACATCTGGAAAGCGAGTGGCGGTAAATTTGGCGAAAAGCCTGTTTACCTTGACCGTCAGGTTGTTATAAATGATATGGAGCGACTTACGCTGTATTACAATTCCCTTGGTTACAGAGGCGTTAAAGTTGATACTACCATTATTACTTTTAAGAAAAATCAGGTCGAAGTTTCTTTTTTAATTGATGAAGGTAAAGCGTCTCATTTAAATACCATTGCTTATTCTGGGATTCCTAATTTCAAAGAAGCTAACACAAAAATTAACTTTCTTAGAAATAGCCCATTAACAAAAGACCGAATTAACGACTCCACTTTTGTAGTAAACCGCCAGTTCAATATGCAAGAATTGAGGCAGGAACAACTGCGGATTATAGACTACTTAAAAAATAATGGTTACGCATCTATCCAAAGAGACTCTGTAATTGCGCTAATTCGACCAATGCCAGAAGACACAACACAATTAGATGTTCAATTTCGAGTGAATGCTGGTAAAATTTTCCATTTTGGGGAAGTTTACCTTAAGCTAGCTGATACCAAACTACCTGATAATTACGATCGTATTGATACGCTAAATGGTGTCAAATTCACTAATGATAGCACTAAAAAAATCTATCGTTCGCTAGAAAGAAGTACACAGACGAACCCCTCTTTATTAAGTGATCAGATTCTTTTTAAACCTGGTGATGTTTACAATCATGATCTTTATCTAAATTCCGTTAGGGAGTTTCAAAACCTTGGTATGCTCTTTATTCGAAGGTTTGGGCAGAGCGAAACCTCTGTATTACCTGACTACCAGAAGGAATATATTCCAACCTATATAGATTTACAGACTGTAACTAAGCATAGTTTTAATACCGAACTTTTTGGAATGAAAAGATATGGCTATGGAACTGGATTGGGAGTAGATTATACAAACAACAATGTGTTTGGTAAAGCCGAAAATTTCATTCTAAGTGCAAATACAAGTTTTGAGTTTGTGAGCCAATCGGTATTGGAGAATATTGCTGATACAGCTACTCAATCTTCTGTATTTAGGAGTTATGAAATTCGTGGAGATTATACCGTACCGCGCTTAAACTTTCCATTCGCCTTTTTAGATAACACTAAATATTTCACTCGTGGAATAACTCGATACTCGCTTTCTTATAGTCGGTCTGATCAACTTTACTTCGACATTAACTCAGACATTCAGTTCAATCTGCGCTATGAAGTTACTCATTCTCCAAGATTCTCTAGCTTCTTAGATTTAGTTGAATTAGATGTGGTAGATGCTAGTCCAACAGATGAGTTTAGGCAAAACCTGAACAATGAATTTGGAGTTGAAGAAGGAGATGCAAAACCCATTGAGCTTTTGAGAATTTTGGAAGATTTTGAGCCTCAAGTTTCTTCAGTAATTCGATATTCGTTCAGAAGTCAACGCACAGATATGATAAAACGGAATTACGGCTATTTTAGCGAATATTCTATCGCTTCTGGTGGTAACATTCCATTCTTGCTCGATAAATACGTAATTACTCCAGGTACTATTGAAGGCGATTTACCCTCACTATTTAATCTTAGTAATAACTCGCTTAAATATAGCCAGTATTTTAAAATCACTGCCGATTATAGACGCTATTACTCCTTATCAAATTCATCCGTATTTGCTTGGCGGTTATTTGGAGGTTTAGCTCATCCATATGGAAAGAACCCTTCTATTCCATTAAATCGACGATTCTTTGCTGGAGGAAGTAACGACATTAGAGGTTGGGCTCCTTTTCAGTTAGGCCCTGGCGGATTATCTGGAACTAATGTTACGGTAAATGGTGGGGAAATTAAGCTTGCAGCTTTTACTGAAGCGCGTCAAATATTCTTGAGAAATTTTCTAAAGGCAAACTGGCATGCTGCTTGGTATGTAGATGCTGGCAACATTTGGTATGGCCCTAGAAATGAAGCTGCTCGAGAAGAAGGTCGTTTCAAAACAGATGAGTTTTATAATCAAGTTGCAGTTGGATCGGGTTTAGGACTTAGGCTCGATTGGAACTATGTTATCGTAAGATTTGATTTTACCTTTAGAGCACACGACCTAGACGTAGGTTGGTTCAATAACAAAAAACTCTATTTTAGTTTCGGCATCGGCCACTCCTTCTAAATACATATATTATGAGCAAACTTAAAAGGATACAACAGCAAGTTAATATTGTTTTTAACTCACGTTTTTTAAAAAATCTCTCTACTGCTGAGCGGTATGAGTTCTTACAACTATGCCATCATAGAACTTATAAAGAAGGCGAATATATATTTTTTAGGAACGACCCTGGAACAGGAATGTATTTCATTCAGGATGGCAAAATTGAGCTTACCATAGACACTTATGATGAAAACTCTACGGAAGAACAAAAAGAAGGTTTTTTACTTGAAGCACCCGAAAGCTTTGGAGCACTTTCGATTGGATATAGTTTACGTAGAAAATCTACTGCCAAATGTTTAACCGATTGCAAATTACTCGGCTTTTTCAAACCTGATTTTGAAGTCTTGAGAGATAGGCATCCTCAAGTTGCGGTAAAATTCTTACAAACTTTGTCTAATATTGCATTAAGACAGCTCGAAAGAGCCACACAAACTATAGAAGAACTATCAGATCAGCATCATGCATTGCGTGTTCAGTTCGATTCATACTACGAAGATCAAAACGAAGAATAAGACATGGCTTTAAAAAAAGGCGTTGAACTCACGCTAACAATCGATGGTGCAGCGTTTAAAGGTAAAGGTGTTGGGAAACACGAAGGTTTAGCTGTTTTTGTACACGGAACTGCTCCTGGAGATGTTGTTAGAGCAAGAGTAATAAAAAAGAAGAAAAGCTATTGCGAAGCAAAACTTTTAGAAATTGTAGAACCAAGCCCTGACCGGATTACACCAAAGTGCCAGCACGCTCCAGTTTGTGGAGGTTGTAGCTGGCAACACCTACCCTACGCTAAACAGGTAGAGTACAAAGGCCAACAAGTTAAAGACCATGTACAACGAATTGCTGGATTAAAAGAAACTATTGTCCATCCTACTTTAGCGTGCGATCAAGACTTCTATTACCGTAATAAAATGGAATATAGTTTTGCTACACGCCGTTGGTTAACTGAAGAAGAAATCAATAGCGAAGAGTTTGTGGACGACAATGGTTTTGCAGGAGGACTACACGCTCCTGGTCGCTTTGACAAAATCCTGAATCTAAATGAGTGTCATCTACAAAGATCTGAATCATTCGAGATTTTAGATTTTGTTCGAAAATACTGTTTGGATAATGATTTACCAGCATTTGATCACATGAACCATGAAGGTTACCTAAGAAATGTGATGATTCGTAACTCACAGCATACCGCTGATTTCATGGTGAATTTGGTTACTTACAAAGATGAACCCGAAATTGTACAAAAGCTTTCTGAAGCACTTTTAGAACAGTTCCCGATTATTACTACCATCGTAAATAATATCAATGATACTAGGAGCCCGACTTCTGTAGGACGCATTGAGAAAGTGATTTACGGGCCAGGATTTATTGTTGATCATATTGGCAAACATTCCTTCAAAATTCATCCAAACGCATTTTTCCAGACAAATACATTACAGGCTGAAAAGTTATACGCCGTAGCTCGTGATTTTGCTGAAATCAAACAAGACGACATCGTTTATGATCTATACTGTGGTGTAGGAACCTTGAGCTTATTTGTAAGCGAACCAGCTAAAAAAGTATTGGGAATTGAACTTGTTGATGTTGCTGTTAAAAATGCCAAGTTCAATGCAAAAGAAAACAAGGTTGAAAATGTATCCTTCATAAAAGGTGACATGAAAGATGTTTTCACTCAAGAGATTGTAGATGAGTTCGGTGCGCCTGACGTTTTGATTACAGACCCGCCAAGGGTTGGAATGCACCCAGACGTTGTTAAACGTCTTTGCGAGCTTAAGGTGCCACGTATCGTTTATGTGAGCTGTAATACCAGCACTATGGCACGCGACTTAAAAGAATTAGCTGAAGTGTACGACATTGTAGAAGTGCAACCCGTTGATATGTTTCCACAAACCTATCATGTAGAAGCTGTTGCAAAACTTATATTAAAAACTGAAATTTAGGTTACATAAATTTTAGATTATATTGTGGAATCACTCTGATAAAGCGTTCTACTCCTTAATTCTTAACGTTAAATATTTTGGAAAAAGACCTAGATAATAATTCAGAGCTCCCTAAAAGCAATTTTGATGAGAAGCTCGATAAGTATGATGCCAGAGGCGTTCAAACTTTATTCCGAACGCTATTGAGAAACCATTACAATCTGCTAAAAATGGTTGATAGTAAATCGAGTATTATCCTTACAATTAACTCGATTATCATTTCTTTACTCATGGGGGCACTATACGTTGCTCCAGAAACAGATATTGAAGTTCTAGAAGTGAGTACTAAAATTCTCATCAACTTCAGTATGCTTTCCATGCTTTTTGCTTTAATTAGTATGTTACCACATCGCTACATTGGTAAAAGGTTTGTTAGAAGTGGTTATAAAGGAAGTCTATATGCCGCTAATTTTTCGACGCAAACTCTTGAAGAATTCCAAACGGAAATAGTTAGAGTTATGCAAAATGGAAAAAGTCTGTACGATGAAATGACGAAGGACTTATACTTTCTAGGCAAAGTTATTTCTTATAAACAGCGAATGCTTTGGCTTTCCGTACTTGTTTTTTTAGCGGGAATTTTGACCGTGCTCATAACCACGAGCCTTTATAATTTGGGTATTTTATAGTGTACGACTACACTTTAATGCCTTAAGACTCCCGTCTTTAGTTGTACAGAAAATCAAGAAGGCATCTCCCCCATCCATCAGTTTAAAACGCTTTTTCAAGTCCGTTGCTCCTTCGGGATAGTTACGAACTACCACATTAACTTTACCAGCAGGAAATCGTTTTTTGATTTCTTTTTTTGAAGGTTTGAAAACTTCATCAATGTTAAAAATCCGACCAGGAAAATCTGAAACAAGATCATCAGAAGTATATAAATGTGTACTTGAATGAAGTTTTTTGAAACCATTTCTCAGCGCTATAAGATGATATGGTCCCGCTTTCATTAAAGCCGAGTTTGGCTCATATAAATACTTCAAAGGTTCACTAAGCTCAGAGTAAGATTTCTTTTCTTCAGAATAATTAAATGAGAACAACGAATCTTCTTTCTTATCAGAGATGTTCCAAGACTCAATAGTAGCATCTCCATCAAAGTTATTTTCCAGGTAAAAGAGAAGCTCTTTCACCTCATTATCAACTGCTAGAACTTGGACTTTATAGCACTCTTTAATTTCTCTCAAAGTCCTTTTAATATCTAACATTGGCGAAGCTTTTATAAGTACTTGGCCCACTTTTAGTAGTTCTTCCCTAATTTCTAACACATTGGGAACACAATCCTCAAGTGCATACACTCTATTTTTTGCCCCATCTCTTCTCGAAGGATCTATAAATACCCAATCGTATTTTCGGGTATCTGAAGACAGAAAATCTTCCGCAGTACTTGAAACGATATCAACATCTACTCCCATTATTCCGAAATTATATTTCGAAATTTCACAAAGATGAGTATTTGGTTCCACATAACTTGTAGATTCGAATTTCTTGGAGAGGTAGAACGTATCAATGCCAGAGCCCCCTGTTAAGTCAACAAAGCTTTTCCCTTCTAAAAATCGAGATTTAAACTTTGCGGTAATTTCAGAAGAGGCTTGTTCTAGATTTTCTTTGGGAGGAAAAATAATTTCTGGATCGGCAAACCACTGAGGAATCTTTTGTTTTCCTTTTTGGCGAGATGCAATTTGAGAAGAAATATACTTCATCGGTAAATCAGGGTATTTACCAGATGATAGCATCAAAGTAGCAGTATCTGTTTCTAGGTGAGCTTGAATGAACTCAACGACTTCTTTTCTGGTGGCGTCAGTAAAGCTCATAATGATTTTTTCAGAAGAGATTGTTAGAGAGAAACTAATAAGTCTCAGCTCTAGACCCTAAGTTTACAACTTCTACATTGTGCAATTTTCCAGCCTCTATCCCAAAACGGATGATTGTCCGTTCTTGTTGAAAACCATGTCTACCTGCAGCTCCAGGATTCATATAAAGCATTTTCTCAAGTTCTTGATCGCGCGCAATTCTAAGTATGTGAGAATGTCCACAAATAAATAGCTCTGGCGTATTACGCTCAATTTCTTGCCGGATTGGAATACAATAACGTCCTGGGATTCCACCAATATGAGTCATCCAGATATCGAGCCCTTCGCGCACAAATCTTTGGTGTAACGGATATTCTTGTCGGATATCTTGCCCATCAATATTACCATAAACCCCCACTAATGGAGCAACTTCTTTGAGTTGATCTGCAATTTTGAGCGTGCCGAAATCACCGGCATGCCAAATTTCATCCCTATCAGAAAAGTAATCTAATACTTGTGGATCGAGATAGCTATGTGTATCCGAAATAAGCCCTATTTTGATCATACTTTTTTGGTATCATCCTTCATTAATTCATTGGGAACTAAGAAAACACATTTTCTCAAATTCTCAAATTCTAATTCTTATAACAAACGTTTAAACTTTTTCATTCTTTGCAAGGCTTTAGCATTATCATAGTAACTTGGAACGGTCTTCATCATTTGAAGACATTCTTGCCCTCGGTAGCATCCACTACTTATCCGAACTATGAGATTATTCTTGCTGATAATGCCTCAACGGATGAAACCAGAATGTGGGTGTCTGAGAATTACCCAGACGTGAAGATAGCTACTTTTGATGATAATTATGGATACTGTGGAGGAAATAATAGAGCAGCAAATTTAGCACAGAAAGATATTTTACTTTTTTTGAATAATGATGTTGAAGTCACCCCTGGTTGGCTTAATGAAATTAATGAAGCTTTTGAAATGGACGTTAAGTTAGGAGCTGCTCAGCCAAAAATCCTAGCTTACGAGCGTAAAGATCATTTTGAGTATGCAGGCGCTGGCGGTGGTTTAATTGATGGTTGGGGCTATACTTTTTGTAGAGGACGTATTTTCGATTATGTAGAGGATGACCATGGCCAGTTTGAAGAGCAAACTGATATTTTTTGGGCCAGTGGCGCAGCACTTTCTATCAGAAAGAACTTATTTGAAGAGCTTGGAGGGTTCGACGAAGATTTTGAATTTCATATGGAAGAGATTGACTTGTGTTGGAGAGTTCAGCGTGCTGGATTTAAAGTGAGCTACATTCCAAAAAGCAGTGTTTATCATCTTGGTGGTGGGTCTCTACCAATGGGTTCTTCACGTAAGGTTTACTACAATTTTCGAAACAATCTATTCATGCTTTGGAAAAATGCTTCTCCAAAATTCATGCTTACGAGATTTCCGATTCGCTTTTTGTTGGATATCGTAGCCGCTTGGAAATCTCTTTTGAATGGCAAATCACATGAATTTCTTGCCATTGCAAAGGCTCATATTCATTTTTTCCTAGGGTTAAATAACATTCATAAAAAGCGCCGTATGAGTACCCTTTCTCGTCCGAGTTCACTTATAGGACAATTCAATTTTATGTTAATTTGGAGCTATTTTTTTAAGAGAAAAAGGAACTTTAGCGAGTTGCCATTAGACGATGACTAACTTAGATTTTCAACGAGTAGCGCTTTTTCTTAAGAAATGGGGACTAAGCATTCTTTTAGTTTTCTTTTCCTGGTTTATAATCAAGCAATTCTGGTGGGCTCTTAGGTTTAATATCTTTTTTGCAGTAAGCTACGATCACGTTATCGGGTTTAATGCCATTTATTTTTTGATGGATAATTTAACGCTCATTATCCATGAAGCAGGTCACACTATACTCGGTATATTTGGATGGAGATTTTTAACAATTCTGGGTGGCACTCTTTTCCAGCTAATACTTCCCCTTCTCATTGTTAATTATGGTTGGCGAAATAGAAAATTTTTCATCACTCAGTTAGCATTATTTTGGCTGGGATTTAGTTGGTTTGATACTGCAGCTTACTGTGCAGATGCATTTCACCGTCAACTTCCATTAATTGGAAATCTTCCTAAAACGGCTCACGATTTTTTTAATATCCTAAACAGTCTAAATCTTCTTGAGCACTATAAATCTATTGCTTGGGCCTTATATGCCTTAGGAATGATTATATGTGTTTTCGCTGTTCTCTGGCCTTTATTTATCCCCAAAGAAACGGAGCACATCTCGTTAGATCTAGAGTTGTAGAAATCTAATTTTCATCTTCTTTTTTTGGATATACGAATACTGGAGCCTGTTCATACCATTTGTCCGTTGTAAGACGGCGAGGATTAGTGCCATCAGCATTCATTATATAAATATTAAAATTTCCATCCCATTCGGAGGCATTGTAAACAATTTGCAGACCATCTTTCGACCAAGAGTGCCAACCTTCGTTTGATGGATACCCTTCTTTAGTTAAGTCTGGTGTAATTTGAACAGGTTCCCCTCCGTCAGGTGAAGTCGAAAAAATACTGTAATTATCATTCTGTTTAGACATATAAGTTATCGTTGAATCGTTTACCCATTGAGGTGGCCCAACATGATACTCCCAATCTTTTGCCGTTGTGTCATCTGCTGGATAATGTGTAATTTGACGAAGATTCGAGCCATCAAAGTCGATAACAAATAACTCGTCGATACCTTCTCTATAAGATCTAAATACTATTTGTGAACCATCTGGTGAGAACTGTGGATCGGTATTTTGAAAGTCATCGTTTGTTACGCGAGACAAAACATTACCTTCTAAATCAATAATGATCAAATCGCGTGAATCAGAGTCTTCTTCTAGATTCGCAGATATCACAAGTTCGCTTCCTTCATTTCGGCTTCCAATCCACGAATCATGAACCAAATAGTCTGTAACTCTTCTTACCTCTGTTCCATCCCATTTCATTTCATACAAAAAATATTTTCTGGAAGTAGAATCTCTATCTGAGATAAAGTAAAGCCGATCTCCAAAGGAATAATACAACCAATCGATGCCTACTCTATTTGAAATATTAATTTGGTTAGAGCCATCAGCATCCATTACAAAAATCTCGTAATCATCCTTGTACCCATCATAAAGCACGTTATATGCAACTTTAAAATCTGCTTTATTCTCTACATAAGAAGAGCAAGCGCTTAGGCTTGCTCCAATAATTAATAATAATAAATGTTTAATAGCTCTACCTCCAAGCTCCGATGATTAATCCCATAAGCGTAAATACTACCGACCAAAAGCCACCAGTGATTAGAATATACTTGAAAGATCGCTGTTCATAAAGTGCATTTACACCAATTGATAAAGCTACCCAGCCAAAACCAGTTAGAAAACCGTAAAAAGCGCCCAACTGTGCGTTAACCTCATTACCAAAAAACATTGCTAAACAATATGCCATTATGAATTGAAAAATAGCAGTGAAACCAAATATTTTAGCCATATTTCCATTTTTAGCATCTTCTTCTGTCATCCCCACTTCAGCCATCCAAGCCTTACCAAACAAAGGACCATACCAAATAAAACCAACTGCAAACCCAACAAGCGTTGCTGCTATTACTGCATACCAATTAATGATAACTTCTTCCATAATTCTCCTTTTTTGATTTGTATAAAAATGAGTTCGAATAACTCATAACTATTGTACCGCAATGAATTAACAAAATTATTAGATTACGTACAATTCAATTCTATAAAGGCTATCTCTATAAACTCAGGGTTAGACCATAGAGATTTATTAAAATGGGAGTTGATTGTTAAAAAAATGTATTGTTTTGTTGATTCCCATTTTATCCAAATGTTGAGTACCTTAAAAGCCGACTAAGTTCCAATTCCCTATAATATTATGAGCGTACAAAGTTTTTTAAAAATTACCCCAATCGATCAAGTTGCAGTTGAAGAAAAAGTAAGTCGATTGAATAAGCGTAGCATTAAAAAAGAGTCTAAAGTTCAAGCTTTAAAATTAGCTTTAAGCATGATGGATCTTACTACGTTAGAGGGAAAAGATTCTGTGGGCAAAGTAAAACAACTTTGCCAAAAAGCACGCCAACCACATCCTGCAATGCCAAATTTACCAAGTGTTGCCGCTGTTTGTGTGTATCCAAGTATGGTAAAAGTTGCTAAAGATAGCCTGAAAGGCACCAACATTAATGTTGCAAGTGTAGCAACAGCATTCCCTAGTGGAATGTCTCCTCTTAGCATTCGCCTTGACGATACTAAGTTTGCCGTTAGCGAAGGTGCCGATGAAATTGATATGGTAATTAGCCGTGGAGCATTTTTACAAGGTGAATACAACCTAGTATTCGACGAGATTGCAGCGGTTAAAGAAGCGTGTGGTAAAGCTCATTTAAAAGTTATTTTAGAAACGGGTGAGCTTCATACCTACGAAAATGTGCGACTAGCGAGCGATATTGCAATGCACGCAGGCGCCGATTTCATAAAAACATCTACAGGTAAAATTAGTCCTGCAGCTACACAACCTGTAACCATGGTTATGTTAGAAGCTATTCGTGACTATTACTACGCCACAAACAAAATGATTGGAATGAAACCTGCTGGTGGCATTAGAACTGCGAAACAAGCTATTCAGTATTTAGTTATTGTGAAAGAAACTTTAGGAGCGGCTTGGCTAACACCAGACTACTTCCGTTTTGGGGCGAGCTCTTTAGCTAATGACGTACTTAAACAAATTGTGAAACAAGAAACTGGACTCTACCAAGGATCCGACTATTTCTCTTTGGACTGATGGGATACAATAACAAATCCACGATATAAACTTGAAGAACTTCGTGGTAAAGAAGAATTCTTGATGAATATTTAATTGATACAACTATGTCTGAATCAACAACAAACGAAACTAAGTACAAACCAACCTCTCCTACTTCTAAGTTAGATTTTGCTTCCTTGTGGGAATACGCTCCTGCCCCAGAAAGTGCTGCTAATCTTGAAGTAAAGAAAAGATACGAGCTTTTTATTGATGGTAAATTTGTTAAACCAGCTAAAGGCAGATATTTCAAAAGCACTAACCCTGCTAATGGAACCGAAGTTTCTGAATTTGCTGAAGCCACTCAAAAAGATGTAGACAAAGCAGTTAAATCTGCTCGAAAAGCTTTTGAAGGTGAATGGTCTAAAGTTTCTGCAAAAACTAGAGCAAAGTATATTTATCGTATTGCACGCATGTTGCAAGAAAGAGCCCGTGAATTTGCAATTGCAGAATCACTTGACGGTGGAAAGCCTATTCGCGAATCTAGAGATGTAGATGTTCCTCTAGCTGCAGCACACTTCTTCTATTATGCTGGTTGGGCAGATAAACTCGATTTTGCATTTCCTGGTAAAAAACCAGAACCACTTGGTGTATGCGGACAGATTATCCCGTGGAACTTTCCAATTTTGATGCTAGCTTGGAAAATCGCTCCTGCTTTAGCTTGTGGAAACACCGTAGTTCTTAAGCCAGCCGAAACAACTTCATTAACTGCCATGCTTTTTGCTGAACTTGTGAAAGATGCTGGTTTACCTGATGGTGTAGTAAATATTGTAACTGGAGCTGGCCAAACTGGTGCAGAAATTGTAGCCCACAAAGACATCAACAAAATTGCTTTTACAGGCTCTACCAAAGTGGGTAAAATTATTAAACGCTCCCTCGCAGGAACTGATAAAAAATATACCCTTGAGTTAGGTGGTAAGGGCGCACTTATTATCTTTGAAGATGCAGCAATAGATCAAGCTGTTGAAGGAATTATAAATGCAATTTACTTTAACCAAGGCCATGTTTGTTGTGCTGGTTCTCGCCTTTTTGTACAGGAAAGCGTCGCTGATAAGGTTATCCAAAAGCTTAAAGACAGATTGGAAACGTTAATTGTTGGAGATCCTTTAGATAAGAACACCGACATTGGAGCCATCAACTCTCGTCAACAGTTCGAAAATATTAACAAGTATTTAGAAATTGGTTTAGAAGAAGGCGCTGAAGTTTATCAGAGTAGTTGTAAAGTTCCAGAGACTGGCTATTTCATCCGCCCTACTCTCCTTACCAACGTATCTCAATCAAATCGAGTAGTTCAAGAAGAAATTTTTGGCCCAGTATTAACTGTTCAAACTTTTAGAACAGCAGACGAAGCCATAGAAAAAGCAAATAACACACCATATGGTCTCGCAAGTGGCGTATGGACTGATAAAGGTTCCAAAATTTTCAAAGTTGGAAGTGGCCTCCGTTCTGGTGTTGTTTGGGCGAATACTTATAACAAGTTCGATCCAACATCTCCATTTGGTGGATATAAAGAAAGTGGTGTAGGCCGTGAAGGTGGACTACACGGATTAGCAGCCTACGTTAACCTGAAATAATTAGAATCATGTCTGAAAGAATAGAAGTTCAAAAAACGTATAAAACTTATGTTGGCGGCCAATTCCCTCGCAGCGAATCTGGGCACTACTACAAAGTTCATTCCAATGACGGTGAATTATTAGCCAACGCATGCCGCTGTAGCCGTAAAGATGTTCGGGATGCCGTATTAGTAGCCCGAAGTGCATTTTCAGGATGGAAATCACGAAGTGCTTATAACAGAGGTCAAATTCTTTACCGCATCGCAGAGATGATGGAAACTCGTCGTGGTGAATTTATCACAGGATTAAGCCGAATTGGTTTTAGCGCCGAAGAAGCGGCTGCTGATGTTAATGCATCCATCGACCGTCTTATTTATTACGCAGGCTGGACAGATAAATACCAGCAGGTATTTGGCTCAGTGAATCCGGTGGCAAGCGCACACTTTAACTTTAGTTTACTTGAACCAACTGGCGTTGTAACAATTTTAGCACCAGAGCAAAGTCCACTTTTAGGCTTGGTTTCTGTGATAGCTCCTGTAATTGCTGGTGGAAATACTTGTGTTGTTCTTGCCTCAGAGCCTTACCCTCTTATGTCTATCACATTTGGTGAAGTTCTTAACTCTTCAGACGTACCTGGCGGAGTTGTAAATATCCTCACTGGAATAAGAAAAGAATTAGTGGAACATTTTGCCTCTCATATGGATGTAAATGCTGTATTCTATACTGATAATCTGGATAAAGAAACGGTAGTACTAATTGATGAAATTTCTACAGAAAACATGAAACGAGTTATTAAAACTTCTGTGAAAGATTGGTACGACAAGGAATCGGAAGGCCCATACTTCATCGTTGATTTCCAGGAAACAAAAACAACATGGCACCCCGTCGGATATTAATGAATTTTAGAACTTCTTTTTTAATCATTGGCTCCTTTTTACTTTTTAGTTGGAGCTGTTCAACACCACAACCTATAACTACAAACCCAGATAACACTAGCTCAACTGATATCGAAACGGGTACAGATTTGAGTTCAAGTGACAATTCATTAAATCAAGATGGACTTCTAATTAGTAGCTTAGGAGACTTGTACGCGTCACAAGAGAATGAAATTCCCGCTGTATTTGAAAGAATAAAAACCTATAAAGAGCAAGAGTTTGATGTTTCTAAAGGTTACCGTATCCAAATTTATTCTGGAGAAAGTGTAGCAGAAGCTGACACTATAGCTTCTAAGTTCCGAGGATGGATTAACACTTCTATTGAAGGCTATCAAGCTGAAACCTATACTTTTTTTAAGTCACCACATTACCGTGTACACGTCGGAGATTTTCATAATAGAGAACAAGCGCTAAGCTACTCTCGGTTAGTTAAAGGGCAGTTTAAAGATGCTTGGGTAGTTTACGATACCGTTGATCCTTTTATGGTGCCAGCCGATACCGTATCATTTTCAATCCGATAAACTACATAAGTCGTATAGATTCATATATTCCCTTAACTAAATTTTGAGGGCATGATTAAAAACGCTGTACTTATTTTCGCTGGTTTTCTTTTACTTGGGCTCAATTTGGCATCAACGAGCTCCTCAGTAGTTAACCGTGGTTCACTCTCAATTACGCTTGATGGGAACTCTGTTTCTGGTAATGTAACCTTGCCTAGTTCGGTAATAGCTCAGCGCTCATTCCGAGGAAGAGCTTATCGAAACAGAGGTAATACTACTTCCGATAACCAGAAAACCGAAAGTTCTAACAATAATCCACTTATTGATACAATCATCAGCCTGCACCCGATGAACTATAAGATGGACGTAGAGCCATTGGCAAAGCCTTCTATTATTCAACAAAAAAACGCAGAGTTTATACCAAATGTAACTCCTGTAACTGTTGGATCCATCGTTCAATTTTTGAATGATGACCCATTCTATCATAACGTTTTTAGTCTCACTCCTGGCGCTCGCTTTAATATTGGTCGCCGCCCAACTGGTGATATCTACGAGAAGAAAATTCCCGCAACAAGTTGGAAAGTTGAAGGCTTAGGTGAGATTCAACTTTTCTGCGACATCCACTCGCAAATGAATGCGGTCATTTTAAGTCTTGATACTCCTTACTATACTCGAGTTAACGAAAGTGGCGATTTCAACTTAGAGAATATACCTGATGGGGAATATGAGCTTAGAGCTTATCATCCTCGACATGAGCTTGACTCACAAGTCATCTTTGTTAAAAATGACCAGAAACTCTCCTTAGATATAGACTTTAGTAATTGAGCACTACAGGCTTAAATATTAAAACCAAGCTCTTCCTTCTACTATCGGGGCTCACAATATCGGTATTAGTTTTGGTTTTAGTAGCAGTTAACCAAACATCGTCTACTACGATTCGAAACGATATTCTAAACAATTTTGCCCAGCTACAGAATTTCTTTAAAACACAGCAGCAACTTCAGTACGATAGATTTCTAGAAACCGCCATTCTTTTAGCAGAGAATTCTACATTCAAAGGCAATGTAGAAACTGGCGATTCTGCAACGGTAGCGTTTAGCGTACTAGAATTTTCTCAATTTGCCAAAGCTGATTTATTTATAGTGACAGATGATTTGGGCAAAACCTTAGCTTGGTTCACTCATCCAGAATATTTTGGCAGAGATATATCAGATAGAGTTGGAGTTAGAGATGCCCTTAGAGGTATTCCTCCTCCCTACGAGCCAGAATGGGCAGAGCTTTGGTTTATTGAAAATCAACTTTATCAAACAGCTACAGCGGCAATTTACACCCCTACGAGCCAAATTATGGGCTCTATAACAGTTGGCTCTGAGTTTAGAACTTTTGATGCCAAAGCACTCCGTGAAGACTTCCCCGTTGATGTCACTTTCTTTTATGATAACCAGTTAATCGCTTCTTCACTTGAAAATCCAGATACTACAGAGTTCATTCAGATTGCAAATCAGTTTTCGTCAACAATAGATACCGTCACACAACAGTCTTCAATTACAGAGCCATTTCAACTAATTATTGACGGCGAAGAGAACTTGGCTTTCTTTAGCCCTTTGGGAACTGGAGAACGCGCCTATTATTTAGCCAGTACGCCCATTGCCAAAGAGTTTGAGTCGTTAGCTGATATGCAGAGAAATATTTTTATTATTGCGGCAATCTCTATCATCGCAATCATGTTGATTGCTTATTTCTTAGGTAGTTTTGTCTCTACCCCAATCAACAACCTTACCCAAGCGATGCTAAAGGTTCAAGAAGGTGATTTGGAAGTAACCGTTAAATCTAATTCTACTGATGAAATCGGAATTCTTACCAATGCATTTAACTCCATGATTATTGGATTGCGAGAACGTTTTGCTTTAACCAAATATGTAGGCGATCACACCCTTAAAATGATTCAGAATAACGAAGAAGTGAATCTAAATGATGGTGGAACTCGTCAAACGTTGGCAATTTTATTTACAGACATTCGAGGCTCAACTAATAAGATTTCTACCACCACACCTGAGCAGTTTATAAACATGCTAAATAGAACTTTAAGCGACCAATCAGATGCTGTTCTTTTACATAATGGTTCCATCGATAAATTTGTTGGAGATTCGCTTATTGCACTATTTGCGGGTAAAGATGCCCTCAAAAGAGCCATTAAAGCCTCCATCGACATCCAAAAGTCATACTACTCTGACAAAGAAGTTTCGTCTTTTTTTAATGGATTAGGCGTAGGTGTGAATTATGGAAGCATGGTTTTAGGGAATATGGGTGCAAAAGAAAGAATGGATTACACCGTAATTGGAGCACAGGTAAACCTTTGTGCACGCTTATGTCATGAGGCCAAATCAGGACAAATATTGATTCCTGAGCATTTGATTAATGAAAATAACTTGGACAAACTCTTCCGTTTACGTCCAGTTGAAAGTAAAAATCTAAAAGGGTTTTCAAGCCCAGTAAATACTGTAGAGGTACTTTATGAATAAACGTATTCTTTTAATCGCTGGATTATTTACTGTGTTCTCCATTCAAAGCGTAGCACAGATTCAATTTAACGGATCTATTGATGTTGGTTTGAGAAGCGGAGGTTCCAACTCGTCTTTTGTAAAAAACGGAATTGAATCAGAATTTAAATATCTACATCTGGATATTCCTCAAGTAAATTTATTCTTATTCGCGCCCATCAATGACGACTTTTTTGCTGAGGCCCGCCTTCAATCCGATACATGGGGAACAGGAACTTTAAGTGATCCTCGTTTCACTTTAGCCAATATCACTTGGGCAAAACCTGGCAACAGCTACGCAATCTCAGCAGGACGTTTTGTAAATCCTGTAGGTTTCTACTCCAAGCGAAATCTGATACAAGATCGAACTATTTTTGAACTTCCACTTAGCTATAGCTACTTCACAAATATTTCCGATCAGCGAGGATACTGGCCACTCGCGGGCGAGCAAGGTGCATACACTTCTTCTGATGTTGGTTTAACCACCATTTATTTTGGAGGATACGCCACAGGTGTACTCTTAGATTGGCAAATTAAACCCGATCGAGTTCGGCTAGAAACAGCAGTCACCTCGGCGGCTCCTGCATCTGCAGAAAATTATACCAATTTAGCCAATGCAGCTATCCTAACTCACTTAACTTTGAACCCAAATATTTATTGGCAACTTGGGGTTAGCGGGAGCTATGGTAGCTTTATGAGGCAATCTAACATCAATGCTTTTTATCGTCCTTATAATCCGTTAGAACAATATAGACAAGCTATTTTAGGCGTTGATGTAAAATACGCCTTCGGTTTTTGGGAAATAGTTTCCGAAGCAATTTATTCGAACTGGACAGTCCCAAGTTATAGTGGAGGTGGCTTTCAAACCGTTGGGCTTTCGGATAAGTTTGAGGAGTTCAGCCTTTCAAATCTCGGCATAAATGTAGACCTCCGATTTGAACCACCTTTCTTTACAGGAAGTTACATAGCTGCTAGATTCGATCATCTCAATTTCATGAATGAATCTTCTGAAAACTATCTAGCTACCAAAGACTGGGATGCAGATGTAACACGTATTTCAGCAGCCTTAGGTTATAAATTGGGTCGAAACATTGAAGCTAAAATTTCGGTTAGCGACCAAAGCCCTTTCGACTACTCCCTTTACACTTTTAGAACAACAATCTCAGCCTTCTTTTAAGAATTTACAAATGTTGAATACACTTGAACTAAAAGGGTGATATTTTCCTTTTGTTATATCAAATTTCATAAAATAATTGATGATAAATGAACCGTAAAACTTTTTTGAAGTCAATTCCAGCTTTAGGTATCGCAGGTGGTTTATCACTTACTGCCTGTAGCACAGGTACTGAGGTAGATTCCGGTTCAGATTTATCTGGAGATAATGCAATTATTACTGGAGCAGCAGAACGCGAAGCTATTGCAATTAAAACTTACGTAGCAGCAACAGAATCTGGTATTATAACCAGCCAACAAGTATTAGATACAGCCCTTATCTACAAACAGCATCATTACGAGCACCTTGGCTTGTTTAACGGCTTACTCGAAGAAGTTGGGGCGAACATTGTTAATTTGGACGATTTTTCTCCAGATAGCAGAATATCTGGAGTTAGTTCTCAAGAGCAAGCAGTAGTGCTAGCAATGACGTTAGAGATGGAAGCAGCACAATCTTATTTCAGCAACGCAGTGCTTCAATTACAAGGCCCTGTGGCGCGAGAAGTAATGGGAAGCATCTACCCCATTGAACTAGCGCATTTTATTACTTTAAAAGCAGCACTTGGTAGAAACCCCGCTGTAAATGCCTCCACTTTTGGAGATATAAACTTCGGTTAAAAACTAAAACCGACCTACATACCATTTGGTTTTAGAGACCTATTTATGAAACCCATTATAAAGTTTGCAGTTATTCTAGGTGCATTTTTCACTGTTACCTTGCTTGTTTTTAAAGTGTTTGATTTACTTACAGTAGAAGACATTAAAGCTTGGCTTATACAAATGCAGCATGCACCGCATTGGGTAATCGGGCTATTCATAATTTCACTTCTTATTGTAGATTTATTTATCGCCGTTCCCACCCTTTCACTAACCATTTTATCTGGCTTTTTTGTGGGTGTTGAACTTGGCGTACTTTATTCCTCCGTTGGCATGGCGGGTGCAGGTACTTTAGGCTACGGACTAAGTAGATATAAAGGAGAAAGTTTCTTAAAAAAACTCTGTAAAAATGACGAGGAACTTTCAGATATGAAATCACTTTTCTCAGCTCATGGGCCGATGGCTTTGAGTTTATGTCGTGCCGCTCCTATGCTCCCAGAAATTTCAAGTTGTTTGGCAGGCGTTACCAAAATGCCATTTAGAAAATATATTCTTTTCTATCTTTTAGGAACCATACCTTATGCTATTATTGCAGCGTATGCTGGCTCCATCAGCTCTATAGACAATCCATCCCCAGCGTTTTATACATTTATCGGGATGTTTGTTGTGCTGACTTTAGCTTGGGGAATTTTCTTTCTTTATAAGAGATCAAAAAAAACCAAAACCATGCCAGATAATAGCAACTAAGCCTTCTACTCTTCAAATTACTATGCCCGAACACATCCATCACGATAAGACCTTTGAAGGCATTGTCTATTCCGACAAAGAAACTAAAAATCGAGAGTTTGAGCATTGCACATTTATAAACTGTGATTTTTCTAATGGCTCGTTTACCTCAAGTACCTTTACACGATGCAGCTTTACAGCCTGTAACTTAACCGCTACAAAGCTCATCGATTGCAAATTAGATAAGATTACTTTTAAAGACTGTAAGCTCTTAGGAGTGAATTTCAGCGAAGCGAACGACCTTCTTTTTTCTGTTAACTTTGATGGCTGTATTTTAGATTACTGCTCCTTTTCTCGAAAAAAAGTACGCAACACTCCTTTTCGCAATTGTTCGATAAAGGAAGTAGATTTCAGTGATTGCGATCTCACAAATTGTGTATTCCAAAATTCAGATTTAACTCGTTCTGTTTTTGACAGAACCAATTTAAGACTAACTGACTTTCGGAACGCCGAGAACTTTAGTATCGACCCTGAGCGAAACAACATCCAAAAAGCGAAATTTTCACTTAATGGACTGCAAGGTTTACTGCACAAGTACAACATCACCATCGATTAGAACCAAAACTTTCCATTTTTTTATAACCAATTATGCAACTAGATCCCGATTTACAACTTCTAAAAGAACAGCTTTTTGATCTCTGTTCATTACAGATCCTCAATTATCAAGTTGACAAAGAATGTGTTGAATATTCTGGCAGTGCCTACCAGATAGAAGAGTTAAAAATTATTGGTAGAAACGCTAAAAAGACGCCGATTAAAGATGGTTTCTTTGTAACTCTTTGGAAACGAAATGGCGATGGGCCAATCCAACCTATTGAAGGTACTGAAGCCTTCGATTACAGCATCATTACAGCTAGAGAAGAAGGTCACTGTGGCGTATTTATTTTTCCGAAATTTGCACTTATTAACCATGGTGTATTAAAAAGCTCATCCAAACCGGGTAAGCGAGCATTTAGAATCTATCCACCCTGGGAAGAAACTAATAGCAAACTGGCTAATAAATCACAAAAATGGCAATCAGAGTACTTCTTGGAATTGAATTCTGAAGAAAAGTTAGATTGTCAACTTGTCAAAAATCTTTTAAACTTCCGATAGGTATCTAAAAGTTCTAGCTTAAAGCATTGCTTCACCTCTAACCCTTATAAGTAGTTTATTCTATGATTATATCGGACGTAAAAAATATTATTGGAAACATCCCTCACATGACGCCCAGTCAAGGTGAGGTGATTTATTCAATGATTCTAGATAATGATATTTTCGATATTCTAGAACTTGGTATAGCGCACGGAACGGGAAGCTGTTATATGGCAGCCGCACTCCAAGAAAAAGGAAAAGGCTCGATCATAACTATTGACAATAAAAGTGCTTTACTCCGAAAACCAGATATTTTCGAATTGCTTAAAACATGTGATTTAGAAGCCTTCGTCTCCCCTATTTTTGCGGATAGCAGTTATAACTGGGAACTCATGAAGCTCATTAAACAACAAACTACTAATGGAGTTTGTGAGCCTCTATTCGACTTCTGTTTTATCGACGGCGCTCATAATTTCGAAATTGATAATAGCGCCTTCTTTCTTGTAGATAAGCTTTTAAAACCTGGCGGATTAATTCTCTTTGATGATGTAAACTGGACTTATGCAAACAGCGCTGGCCTCAAAGACACCGACTGGGTTAAAAATATGGGGGCCGATGAGAAGACGACTCCGCATATCAAAACCTTGGTTGAGCTTGTTGTAATGAGTCACCCAAGTTATACCGATTTTCAGTTTCAAGACGATTGGTTCTTAACACGAAAAAAATCCTCTACTACTGAAGAGAACCTTACTCCTATATCGCTCAAAGCGTACAAGCCTCATACGGGTATTGCACACGATTCAATAGCATTGCTTAAAAAAATCGCTCGGAAATTATTGGGTAGAAGTTAATTCCAACCCGACTCCTAAACACAAAAAAGCCTGCTCTATAAATCACAGAACAGGCTTTTTCTAAACTATCAGTATATCTGATTTACTTTTCAGAAGGTGTTTCCTTAAGAAGCTCCCATGTATTATTACTCAAATCCACATCTGGGAATTCACCTTTTGGGTCAATTTGAATTTTGGTAATTGCAGAAGTAGATGGATATTTAAAAGTCCAGCTGTTAGTTGTATACCAAACCTCCACTGGTAGTTTTACCATTTTTGGAGCTTTGCCCTCTTCGGTTATTTCAATATGAATAGGCATCACTAAATCATAATTATTAGCAATGGTAATCAAAGCACCATCTTTTGGATTATCCGTGACAGATTCCACATGCTCTACCGCCTGATCTAATTTTGCTGCAGTTTGGAACCAACCTCTCCAAAACCAACCCAAATTGTATCCTGAAACATCCTCAATTGTATTGAAGAAATCATTAGGAGTTGGATGTTTGTAAGCCCAGCGATTTATATAAGCTTTGAACGCTTCGTCAAAAAGTTCAGGTCCAATAATAGACTCACGTAACATTCTTAAGCCAAGGCCTGGTTTGTAATAAGCTACAGTTCCCAAGTTACCAGGTTGAACTTGATCGGGCGCGGTCATAAGAGGCTCAGCAAGTGGTCCGTCCATCCATTTAACAATTCCGCTAGTGTTTGTTCTTCTAGGCTGATATTCGCCATCATTAAACTTCTCTGTGCTATAGCCATTTATAAAGGTGTTAAATCCTTCATCCATCCAAGCGTATTCTCGTTCGTTTGATCCTACAATCATTGGGAACCAAGTGTGCCCAAATTCGTGATCGGTTACGCCCCAAAGTCTACCTTCTCTCGACTTCCAACTACAGAAAACAATTCCAGGATATTCCATTCCGCCAACAATTCCAGCAACGTTAACCGCCGCAGGATATGGATACGGAAACCATTCTTTGGAATATCCTTCAATCGAAGCCTTTACATATTCGGTAGATCTTGTCCATGCGAATTCACCTGAGCTTTCGACAGGATACAGTGACATCGCAAGCGACTTTTTTCCATCAGGAAGATTGATTCTAGCGGCATCCCAAACAAAAGCTTTAGAAGCTGCCCAAGCTATATCACGGGAATTTTCAATCTTAAAATGCCAAGTAAGGTTTTTGGCTTTTGGACGAGAGTCTTTGCTACCAACTTCTTCTGCCTTTACGATGTATACCGTTTTATCACTCTTTTGAGCTTTTTCATAGCGCTTTAACTGTTCTTTAGTCAAAACTTCTTCAGGATTTAGCAATTTTCCAGAACCTGTTATGATGAAGTCGGCAGGTGCTGTTATTTTATAATCAAATGAACCGTAATCCAGATAAAACTCACCACTTCCGAGATACGGAAGCACATTCCATCCTTTTACATCATCATACACAACCATCCGCGGATACCATTGAGCAATCTCATATATCCATCCATTATCGGTTTCTAAGCGTCCCATTCTATCAGAGCCATATTCAGGGATATTAAATTGGAAGTTGATGCTAATGGTAACCTCACCTCCTTTAGGAGATAAGCCTTGCTCTAAATTCAATTTCATATTTGTATCTACAATATGGGATTTTGGAGTATAGCTTTTACCTTCTTGTGTGACTCGAATTTTATCTAGTTCAAAACCACCATCAAACGCTTGGTTACCGAAACGAGCTCCGCCAAAAGGTGTTGTTTTAGCTCCCCAAGATGAAGTTTTAAACAGATTTTGATCGAGTTGAAGCCAAACAAAGTCTAGCACATCCGGGCTATTATTTGTGTAGTGAATAGTAACCGACCCACTTAACTGATTATTATCAGGCTTTAAAGTAGTTTGAATTGTATAATTAGGAACATTCTGCCAGTAAGCTTCACCTGGTGCACCACTTGCGCTTCTATACGGTGTGCTAACACCTGTGTCGAATGGTAAGAATGCTTCTTGAACATTTGGGTTCTGTAAATGTTGGGCATAAACCGGAAAGCACATGCTCAACATAAATGACAAAACCATTAATTTTTTTGATAACATGGTCTTATGTAATTTAAGATTTCTGAGTTATTTGGAGACTGAATTTATCACACATAAATATCAGAAATTTGTACTTTATATTCTTTTACAAAACTCTATGAAATAGGAAGTTATAAATGATATTTTAAATTTATTTTTTTGAATAATTCAATGCCTATAAAACATCTCTTATTCTCCTACGGAACACTACAACTAGAACAAGTACAGCAACAAACCTACGGACGTTTACTCACTGGTTCAAAAGACACTTTGCAAGGTTACAAACTTGATAAACTCGAGATCATAGACCATGAAGTACTCAAAACTAGTAATCAACAATTTCATCCTATAGCAATTAAAACAGGCAAGCCTACCGATTGTGTCAATGGAAGAATTTTTGAACTTACCGAACAAGAATTACTTGATACCGACAAATACGAAGTAGCAGATTACACGAGAGTTTTAGAGACTTTCCTCTCAGGGAAAAAGGCCTGGATATATATATCCGAACAGCATTCTTAAATCTTATTGGCTTAGATTATTCCTGATTATGAAATAGAAAATAACGTATATTTAAATCATGAAAAAATATAGTTCTTGTTATTAAAACAGCTATTTATTCCTCTTTTCAAGTTATAAAAAAACACATTTTATGAATACTCGATTTTCATTTCTTTTTATCTGTCTTCTCGTTCTCGCTAATTGCTCTTCCGACAATCAAAAAGTACCTACACTACAAGCTATCGACACTCAAACCACTGAGAATTGGATAGGACATTATCGTGGAGTTTTGCCATGTGCTAGTTGCCCAGGAATTGATATTGAAATTAAGCTTTATCCAGATTCAACTTATGCGATCTCTCGAAAATACCAAGGCGAAGACAATTCTATTTTTAGAGATTTAGGAAATTTTTCATGGAGTGACGATCGACAGAATATCATCTTGGAAAATGAAAAAGACAGTACTCAAAACCAATTTTACAGTTTTGAAGAAGACAAACTAGTTCAGCTAGGCCAAAACGGTAAAAAAATTGAAAGTCCTTTAGCTGATAAATATATCTTAAAGAAAATCCCATTTACAGACGCTATAACTGAAAAGTATTGGAGGCTGATTGAGCTCCGTGGGCAAAAAGTAACCATGGTTGAAGGCCAGCCAAAAGAAGTACATCTTATTTTAAAAGCTAACTCAACTACATTATTAGGTTTCGCTGGGTGTAATCCTATGATGGGGAGTTATAATATAGAAGCTGGAAATAGAATTAAATTCTCGAAGATTGCAGTCACCATGCGTGCATGTTCAAACCTAGATTCAGAAAAAACTTTCTTAAACGGGCTAGAACAAGCTGATAATTATGCCATTAAAAACGACACACTTTCGTTGAATAAAGCGAAAATGTCACCACTAGCTAAGTTTGAAGCTGTTTATTTGTACTAGAATTTACAGGCTCAATAGTTTCTATTGGGCCGACTCATAACCATCGTGTTCTGATGACATTAACGCTTTTTCTATTACTCCTTTTACTCGGCCTAATTACAGGATTTTATTCGGGATTAATAGGTACGGGCGGTAATATCATTCTCATTCCTGCACTAGATATTCTCTTTGTTTATTTCGATGTTACCCCACACGACTCGGTTAAGCTCATTATTGCCCATTCCCTCTTTATCACCGTATTTTTGGGAATTTCTGTCAGCATCAAGCAAATCAAATTTGGCAACTTTCATCTCAAGGAAGTCCTCTTTATTGGTATCCCAGGAATGTTTACGGCATTCATTCTTACCGAACTCATCAAAACATCTAATTGGTATGATAAAACCTATTTTGATGTCATCTTTCTTTTCTTGATGATCATGCTTGCTTTACGAATGCTGTTCTTTCATCCCCAACCATACACTCAGTTAGAAGAAGAAAACAAGCCTTTAAAAAAAGGTTGGTTAACAAGCTTAGGATTATTTACAGGTGGCGTTACCTCCTTATCAGGATTAGGTGGCGGGGTAATTCTCATTCCATTTCTTACCGATATACTTAAAAAGCCCATCACCAAGGCAAGTTCTATTTCCATTGGGGTAATCACACTTCTTGCACTTTCTGTAAGTGTGAGTTATTTGTTTGTAAACAACACTGGTGATGTGCCTTCAGTTCTACCCTACCAAACTGGCTACATCTCCATTCCTCTTATGATACCCGTCATTATTGGCTTATTTCTCTCCACTTCACTCGGCGTAAAAGCCGCACATAAAGCCAGCCCAAAAACACTACGCATTACTTTTGGTGCAATTATACTTCTACTCACAACCAAAATGGTTTATAGTATTTTCTTCTCTTGATTTGGGACAAGGTTATTTGATAAAGATTAATGGGGATTTAGGATTTTTCCTCGCTAATTGCTCAATCTCTTTCTATCAAATAGCATCAGTATACTTAACTCGAAAGATCAAGGTGATGTTCGTAGTTTGAAATTAAATCCCTTTTTTTCATCTTATCCATCACAATCCCATGAATAGCATAAGTATAACCTGCAGATGTAATATGGATAACAAGAATAGAATATCTTATTCGATTGTTCTATTCCATTTCAAAACGTACCGATGAAAAATTTACTACACTATATTAATTCAAGATTTCAAATATCAGACGTTGAAATTAGTCACCTAGAAAAGTTTTTTATTGCTGAAGATGTTCCTGCTCAAACCAAACTTTTAGAAGCAGGGAAAATAGAACGTTATGTTTATTTTTTAAGTAGCGGAATAGTTAAAGGGTATCAAAACATTGATGGGAAAATTATAATTCAACATCTTGTAGCTGAACACGATTTCTTCACTTCGTTAGACAGTTTCATGACCGAAACACCTGCTTTAGATTATTACGAAACCATTACAGATTGTACCGTTATTAAAATTTCGAAACCTGACTTCGAACTCTTACAAGAAACCACCACCTTTTGGAGTGAATTTATTAACACGGTAACTAATGAGCACTTAAACTGTAAATTAGAACGTGTTAAAGATTTTCAGATTTTGACCGCAAAAGAACGCTACCTAAAATTTATAACTCAAAGTCCAAAGTTAGCTTTAAATGTTTCCGTAGATAATATAGCCTCTTTTTTAGGTATAGAGCCTCAATCTTTAAGTCGAATACGTAAACAAGTCACTTTCTAACAAATGTTATATTTTAATTCTTAAAAGCTCCTGATATTTGCTCAAACTAAAAAACAGGATATGAGCAACGAAATTTCATTAGTGACAGGCGCAAACGGACATTTAGGCAATAACTTGGTTAGGTTATTACTTTCTGAAAACCATAAGGTAAGAGCAACTACACGAAACATTGATAACCTAAAACCTTTTGAAGGATTAGCTTGCGAAGTAGTACAAGCTGATATTACGGACAGAGAATCACTACGAAAAGCATTTAAAGGGATTACAAACTTATATGCTGTAGGTGCAAACTTTAGTATGTGGGCCAAAAATCCTAAAGTTGAAATCTATGATAACAATGTCCAAGGAACTCAAAACGTATTTGATATTGCAAAGGAATGCGGCATTAAAAACATTGTATATGTAAGCTCAGTAGCATCTTTAGACTTTACAAAGTTACCTGCACATGTTGATAATGGCTATAATAGAGATAGAAGAAACTGGTATTACAACTCTAAAAATGATTCGGATAAACTAGCTATTGAGTTAGGCAAAAAATATGGAATCAGAACGGTTATAATTTTACCCTCTGCTATGATTGGCAGCAAAGCTTTTAAATTAAGCTACACCAACAATCTAGTGTATCAAATTTTAAACGGAGAGATTCCTGTAGATACAAACGTTACGTTAAATTGGATAGACGTAAAAGATGTTGCTTTTGGAGCCTATAGAGCTATGCAAAAAGGTAAAAATGGAGAACGTTACATCCTCGCTAACGAACAGCATACAACGTTACAAGAAAGTGTGAAAATAGCATCAGAATTATATCCTGAGTTAAAACTACAAACACCTAAAAAAGTACCCAAATGTTTACTCTATTCTGTTGCAGGATTGATGGAGTTTGGAAGTAAACTAACAAGGAAAGAACCGCTATTACAACGACATTATTTAGATATGTTTTATGGATTAAAACAAGATTACGATATAACTAAATCAAGACAAGAATTAGGGTTCAATCCTAAATCTTCAAAAATAGCTCTGATTGATGCTTTAGAATATCTGAAGAACAACTGGGAAAAGGAAAAAGCATAATATTTGAACTCGAAATCACGCGGTGATGTTCGTAGTTTGAAATTAAATCCCTTTTATTCATCTTATCCCCAGAATTTCAAAAATTACATGCATAGAATGTATGTTAGACTATAATTGTAGTGGATTAAACAAAAAAGAACATATGACAAGAGAACAAGTCCAAGATGCTTGGGAAGAAATTGTTGATATAGGATGCTCGAATTATGAGAAATTGACTCGTGAGCAACGAATATGGTTTAATATTGAGCCCTTAATAACTGGCGGACTATGGGACCATTACATGAATTCCGGAGCGGATAAAAATACCGACACTATTGAAGATTTGGAGTATCTGAATTTTAATTCAGTGGCAAAGCAATTACATAAATTCAATAAAACTTTTTTCCCGAATGGAGTTCCTGAAGAACCAGATGCTCGACAAGAACAGTTTGATAAATTTACGGAAGACAAACTGGAAGATTGTATTGAAGAGATGGATGAGCAATTTTGGAAAATATCACATGATTTGGAAAATGCTCTGCTCGAACATATCAACAAAACGGGCATTGGGAAATAAAATATTTGTTAATACTGAAGATATCAGACTCAATGATGGAGAATGGAAAAGTTCTACCATCACGGGTGCAGAATAACTACGAAAGAACTAGAAGCTACGAACTGAAACCCTATTTCGAGCCAGTAAGTGAATGGAACATTAAATTCAGCAAAGGACAACTCGCATTTGTAGAAGCCAACGCTACATTGCATACTTACGGAGTTCCACGAAGAAATAATATGGACTTTTTCACTCTCATCATAAAGGATGATGATTGGAGGATATTTATCATTTCATACACCTCTACCCCATTGTCCGATGACGAGAATGTATTCAACATGGTAACTTTCGACAGAAGCTATACTCGAGTGTTGAGTGGCGTTCGTCCTGAGTTCGTTGCTAAGTTCTTTAAAGAAAATGGGACGTTACAATTAAATGAAAATCAACCTACTGTGGGAAGATCTCAAATTGTAGAAATGGCCAAAAGTTTAATGCATGGCCTTCAAAATATGGTAGTGAATTATGACAGCCTTGTAACCAAATCAACAGCAACTGAATTTCAATGGGCACTAACTGGTACAAATTGAGTCCCTGCCGGCACAGGTAAAAAAGTTGAAGTAAGTGGATATGAGCTATGGCAAATGGGAAAAAATAGCCTGATTTTAAAGACGGAAGGACATTTCCCAACAGAGAAGTACAACCGCCAACTTGAATTTTGAGTAGAAATTTAACTGAGTAATGGAAAATTTGAAGAATAAAGTTCTAAAGAGTCTAGCTTTATTGATAGACCAAAATAGAGAGGCTATTGTAAGTGCTAATAAAGCTGATGTTTTGGCGGTGCAAGATATTGACTCCTCTCTGTTGGATAGACTAAAAGTTGATCTCGAAAAAGTTGATGGAATGATTACTGCCGTAGAGCAGCTTATAAACCTCCCTGATCCTGAAGGAGTTGTACTCTCATCGTATACTCATCCAAATGGCATGTTAGTCGAAAACAAGCGAGTAGCTTTTGGAACTATACTTATCATCTATGAATCTCGTCCTGATGTTACCATAGAAGCAGCAATTACTGCATTCAAGGCAGGTAATAAAATCATTCTAAAGGGTGGCAAAGAAGCCAGGTTAACTAACCTAAAGCTAGTTGAACTTTGGCATAAAGCTCTTGATCAAAATGGCTTTGACAAATCGTATATCCAATACTTGGATTTAGGTAGAGCCGAAGTTCAAAAATTGATTAAGAACGAGAGAGAAAAGATAGATTTAATTATTCCACGAGGCGGAGAAGGACTTATAAATTACATTAAAGAGAATTCTTCAGTACCAGTAATTGTATCTGGTAGAGGGAATAATTTCATGTTCGTTGATGAGTCTTTTGATTTCGATATGTTGAAGAATGTGGTTTTAAATGGAAAAAGCAGACTTAGTGTTTGCAACGCTTTGGATAAAGTTATTTTCAGCTCTAACATAGAACATCTAGACAAAATAATTACTGAGTTGGCCGACAGCTTTAAGTCGATAGGCATTGAGGTTTATGGGCCTTCGAAGATTGCAGCAAAGTGCGAATCAATTTTAGTTGATGATAGTGAAGAAATCCTTTCTGAGGAGTTCTTATCAGAAAAGATATACTTCACATTAGCTGATACACTTGATGCCGGGATAGAGTTGATTAACAAGTATTCTGGTGGTCATTCAGCAACAGTAATCAGTTCGAATAAAGCCAATGCAGAAACCTTCCAAAAAGAAGTAGACTGTGCTGCGGTATATCACAATGTCTCTACCAGATTTACCGACGGTGGACAGTTTGGCTTTGGTGCTGAGATTGCAATTTCTACACAAAAATTACACTTCAGAGGTCCTTTAGGTTTAGGCGAATTATTGACAAACAAATGGTTTATTTCAGGGAATGGTCAAACAAGATAAAATGAGTGAAGTCCAGAAGAAAAGATTAGTTATAAAGATAGGAACTTCAACTCTAACCGCCGGAACGGACCGTATTTCTAGAGGTAAGATAGAAGACTTAGCAAGAGAAATTTTAAATCTTAAAGAAGATTATGAATTAATTCTTGTTTCTTCGGGGGCAATTGCCGCGGCTAATCAATTAATAATTCAACATAATTGGTCTCATGATGTAAAGTCTAAGCAAGCCAAAGCAGCAATTGGTCAGCCTATACTCTTACAAATCTACAATGAAGTTTTTAGAGATTTTGATCTGCGAACTGCGCAGTGTTTATTGACCTATGATGATTTTTCAAGGAAAAATAGTCGCAACAACACTTTTAATACGATTAATGAACTTCTATATCATTCGTATATACCAATTGTTAACGAAAACGATACCGTTTCGGTAAGTGAAATTATGGTAGGCGATAATGATAAGCTATCAGCCTATGTTGCCAAATTATTGAATGCCGATAAATTGATATTAGTTTCTGATATAGATGGGATTTACGACAAAAACCCTCACTTACACGCTGATGCGCAACTTATTGAAAGAGTTCGTGCTGTTGAAGACGTGATGCATTGTATTGAAGAAAAAGAAAGTGATCTTGGTACTGGTGGAATGACAACCAAACTTGAAGCTGCCCAAATATGTCTCGATAATGATATCGAAATGTATATACTTAATGGCAATGAGACTTCTTTTATCAGTAACGCCTTTAACGGGATTAAAAAATATACTCTGTTTAAAAAATAGGTTTAAGCAGTGTATACCGAACATCGTGATTATAGAATTGATAGTTTTTTTAAGACTCGGTCATCCGTGTAGATGTTAGTTAATTCGTTGATGGTTTATGGCCATAAAACATCTCGGTCATCCCGAATTTATTTCGGGATCTTACGAAAAGGCTTGGGAGCTGTGAGTAGTGAGATTTGAGCTTTGTCTCATTCAACATTCATAATCTAAAATTCAAAATTTCCAACATTACCCTCGTTCCGTAGCTCTGATGTATAATGCAATCTAGAAGCTCCAGCTTCCAGTACCTTGACATTATTTCCTTACTCGTTATCACATTCATCTCGTTAAGGGTTGTACTTTTGTACCGACCCCAAATCTCGGGTTTAGCACGTACCAAAATCTCTCGACAAGACTTGGTTTAGTGGGCGTATTGACACTCTTCTCCTTAAAACCTATCTAGTGACATATAAAGATGGAATTTTTCAAGGTATAATTCAGAAGAACAATATGTTCGTAGTTTGAAATTAAATCCCTTTTATTCATCTTATCCTCTGAAATTTGACTTCACAGAAAGCGTAAAAAAGAGTCTTATTGATTCACCAATTAATCGTAATTAGACTAATAATTATAGTTTGATTTTATGTGAAAAGTGAGAACAATGAAAAAAGAAACTAGACGATTCAGGGGCAAGACTAGCTGATGCACTTACCATTATTACAAGACATACTTATACTTCTAGGGTTCTCAGCCGTAATTGTTTTTGTACTTCAAAAACTTAAACTGCCATCGATTATTGGTTTTCTGCTCACCGGCATAGTAATCGGACCTTACGGGCTAAGTCTAATCAATGCCATTGAACAAGTTGAGGTTTTATCTGAAATTGGGATAATACTCTTGCTTTTTGTGATTGGAATGGAATTGTCCATAAAACAACTGGCTTCAATCAAAAAAACTGTTTTTGTTGGTGGTTTTCTACAAGTTGGAATAACCGCAATTGTAACAGGAATCATCTATTATTTTCTTGGCTATTCTTGGAATGAATCTGTTTTTGTTGGCTTTCTTTTTTCATTATCTAGTACAGCCATTGTCTTAAAAACATTACAAGACAGACAAGAAATTACGGCGCCTCATGGTCGAAACGCGCTAGCAATCCTTATCTTTCAAGATATTATTGTAGTTCCAATGATGCTCATAACACCTCTTATTGCGGGGGAATCCACAAATATTGGGATGAGCGTCCTTTCCCTAATCATAAAATCTGCTGTTGTAATAGTAATTACGGTAATTAGTGCACGCTATATCGTACCCAAATTGATGTATGCAGTAGCAAAAACCAACAGTAAAGAACTATTTCTTTTAGTAACATTTACTCTGTGTTTTGCGGTGGCTTTTCTTACTTCTGAAATTGGTTTATCCTTGGCATTAGGGGCTTTTATTGCAGGTTTAATCATTTCAGAATCTGAATATAGCTACCAAGCTACAAGTATTATTTTGCCATTTCGAGAGCTCTTTACGAGTTTCTTTTTCGTTTCAATAGGTATGTTACTTGATCTAAGCTTTTTCCTTAGTAACATCCCTACAATAATGTTCTTAGTGCTTTTGGTGTTCATAATTAAATCAATAATTGCAAGCCTGGCAGTTGCTTCACTAAAGTATCCAACTCGAACCGTTATACTTACAGGGCTCTCGCTTTTTCAAGTTGGTGAGTTCGCTTTCATATTATCCAAGGTTGGGATCGAATACAATCTATTATCTCCTCAAACCTATCAATATTTTCTGTCTGTATCTATCGTATCTATGATATTGACACCATTCATAATCATTTTTTCCGATCGTATAGCCAACAGGTTTATTGGTATTTCTAAGAAAATTGGACTTGACCCCACATTAGTTTCTGATAAAAATAAATCGGAAATAGGTCAGAATAAATTAGAGAATCATTTAGTAATTATTGGTTATGGAGTAAATGGTAGCAACCTAGCTAAGGCAGCAGCCGCAAGCAGCATTCCTTTTGTAGTAATTGAGATGAATGCTAAAACCGTTAGACAGCAAAAAGCAAAAGGCCTTCCTATCATTTTCGGAGATGCAACTCAAGATCATATTCTTGAAACTGTTCACCTTTCTGATGCTAGAGCTGCTGTAATAGCCATTTCAGATAATAATGCCACAAAGGCAATTATTAAAAATATCAGGTCTCATTCAGAGTCCCTTTATCTTGTAGTGCGAACAAGATATGTCAAAGAAACTTCGGAGCTAATTGCATTGGGAGCTGATGAAGTGATACCAGAAGAATTTGAAACTTCGGTACAAATTTTCACCCACGTACTTCAAAACTTCCTGGTTCCTGAAGACGATATTGGCCAACTTGTAGACAATGTGCGAGCAGATAATTATCAATTATTTAAAGGTGAACTTAAGCTCCCTAAAACTTACCGGCCAAAGAATATTTCAGACTTTAATATAACCTGCTTAAGACTAAACTCTGACAGCAATGAGTTCTTAGGAAAGCCTCTAAGGCTATTAAATCTGAGAGCAGAACATGGAATAAATATCTTGGGCATTAAGCGGAAAGACGAAATGTTAGATAATGTTCAGCCTGAAGAAATATTAAAACAAGGTGATATTATCTATGTGCTAGGAAATCAGAGTAAGATTGAGCAATTCCATAAAATGGTAAAATAAAGCACACAGAAAGCACAACACTACGAGCTTCTTTGCACCTCGTTACGTAGCTCTGCTGCATAATGCAGACTGGGAAGCTCCAGCTTCCATTGTTCGAGGTGACAGAACGGGCTAGTGAACGTACAAGTGAGATGCTTGGGCAAGGTTGGGGTAATTCGTTTATAGTTTTAATAAATTAAACAACGCTCACCGTCATTCTGAGGATACTTCCGAAGAACCTATAATGCCATGTAAAAGCAAGTGCTAAATTGATGGCTACAACGACAAGCGAAACTCTGTCATCCCTGTAGATATCAGGTAATTCGTTGACAGTTCTAATAAATTAAACAACGTTCAAAGTCATCCTGAAGATACCTCTGAAGGATCTTCACAGCCATTTAAAAAGCACATGCTTTGTTGGAGGTACTAGCTGACCTTACCTTTGCACCTCGTTCCCTAACTCTGCTACATAATGCAGTCTAGAAGCTCCATTATTCAAGGTGACAGAACGAGCTAGTGAACGTACAAGCGAGATGTTTGGGCAAGGTTGGGGTAATTCATTGACAGAATTGATAGTATTTTAAGACTAGTTTTACTGAGCTATCTGAAACCCAGAGTTAGAATTACAAACAGCCCTCACTGCCAATCTAGATCTCGGGCATACGCCGCGAGTTGACTGCTAGATTGTATTTACTACCAACAAACACTAGGCCGTCATTCCTACGAATGCAGGAACCTGGAGTGTGATAATGAGAAATAATTCATTTAGAACCACAGAAAAGTCTCCACTTGAGGGGAGATAATCATCCAAATAGTTCTTTGGATGATTCGAGGGGTGTTCGTAATAACGGGCTAGGAATAGTGTTTTGAAGATTCATCGTCCCGAGGCTTCGGGATCTGAATGACTCACCCTTTTTTATTTAATTTATTAGAACTGTCACCGAATTACCTAACATTTCCAATAGCTAAACCTCCCCTACTCAATCTTCTCCTGATTTGGGGATTTTGAATTTTCTCAGCTCAATCCCACGAACCCCTTTCAATGCTTTTTGATAATCTCATTCAAAAACATCCGCTCAACTATCAAATAAAGGTATTGAACAATGGAAATGGTATTTGAAATTATAATGTTAACCACGAAACATCCTATACTATTTAAAACACACCTCAAATGACTGACATAAAATACCCTAAATCATTTTCGCACATTGGAATAACTGTTCCCGATATTCACAAAGCTGTAGAATTTTATAAGGATATTATGGGATGGTATGTGATAATGACGCCATCTACAGTAAAAAAAGAAAATGACACCGCTATTGGACAAATGTGTATTGATGTTTTTGGCGACGATTGGGAAGAATTCGAAATCGCTCATATGTCTACATCTGACGGAATTGGAATTGAGCTTTTCTCCTTCGCGCATGGCAAAAAAGAAGCGCCAGAATTCAATCCATTCAACACTGGCCTTTTTCACTTTTGTGTTCAAGACCCAGACATCGAAAATTTGACCAAAAGAATAGTAGAAGCTGGTGGAAAACAGAGAATGCCAATACGAGAATATTATCCTAATGAGAAGCCCTATAAAATGGTTTATGTAGAAGACCCATTTGGTATCGTATTCGAAATTTATACTCACAGCTACGAATTAACGTATTCATCCGGTGCATACCAAAAATAATAGTCTATACACAACAAAGGCTATTATTAACCTTATTCTCGCCGACTTCTGAAAATACTCATGGGTTTTCGGTTTGGTGAGTACTTACAAAGTTTAGTTCAAACCACGCAACGAGTAAACGAGGTCTATGACTTGCACCTCGTTCCGTAGCTCTGCTGCGGGATAAGAGTAGACGGATTAAAAACCTATTCCTTACAAAGATGCTGAAACAAGTTCAGCATGACCGAGGTTTTTTCTGAGCTTGTAGCCTTAACATTCTACCTAGCCTCTACGAAGAGATTTAAAGAAGCTTGGTGATGGGTTAAGTAGTTCGATGATGGTTTATGGTCTATAAAATATCTCGGTCATCCCGAATTTATTTCGGGATCTTATGAAAAGGCTTGCACGAAACTAGAGTGGTTGATTGCTATCTCTCCTCTCTTCCAAAGCTTTTTAGCTGCTCTTTGTACTTTGTGATTAAAACCTGTTTATTCTAGAATAGAATTAAAAAATGAACCGAGTTATAATGTATCCATGTGTTTTATTCCTATGGTGAGCTTCATTATTCAAACCAATAACCTATGATAAAATTCTTCAGACATTTTCGTAAGAAATTGCTTTCCCAAGGCAAAACTGTACAGTATTTAAAATACGCAATTGGTGAGATTATACTTGTTGTTATTGGAATTTTAATAGCTCTTTATATAAACAATCTCAACACGGAGAAACAAGATTCTATTACTCTTAATGGTTATCTGAATAATATATCAGAAAACATAAAAGTGGATCAAATGAACCTTGAGGAGATTGCAATTTTCCGGGACAGCTCTATCATTGGTTCAAAGTATTTTATGGCAATGTTAGAACATAATTCCATAGAGCAATACAAGATATACTTTTCTAAATACTTCAAATTCAATCCTTGGCTTGACGAATCTTTTCAATCTAACCAAAGTGGATTTGAGGCTTTGAAAAATTCAGGCTACTTAAACAAAATTCAACAAACAGATTTAGAAGTTGAGCTATATAAATACTATAGTCTAGTCCAAAAAATAAAAGAAGAAGAACATAGTCTTAATGCTTTTATGGAAGAGATGGAATACGATATGTATAAGAACAACATCGTTCAGAAAACAAAACCGATTCTTAGGAACCTCGTATCAAACAAGCAAAGCAAAGAAGATGTTTATGAACTAGAACAGATTTTAAATTACCCTGCTTTTGCTGGTAGTCATTCAAGAAATGCCGGAACAGGCTATCTAAATGAACTCTATAAACAACTTAATGAAATTGCCGAGAGTCTCCAGAATGAGATTGAAAAAACAAGGTACAGCTAATAACAAGGATGAGCTATGCTTGAGTGCTTTCTGAACCATAACCCAGTACTTTAGAAGAACAGAAATGGAGAATTTGAATACCTATGTTTCGATATATCAAGAGCAGTTGAAGAAAGGAGATATACTGATAGCATATAACGAATTGGTGAAATTTGTTATGAAATTAAGAACTGACTTTATAAAAAGTCTTTCTGATCAATATTCATTTGGCGGAATTCTTCATGGATATATGGACTACACCTATTTCTACTATTCAAACGATTTTCTAAAAAGTAAAAAGCTAAAGTTTGGACTTGTACTCAATCACTTAGAAATGAGGTTTGAGATTTGGCTTTTGGGAAATACAATACCGACTCAAAAAGAATATTGGGAGCTGTTGAAAACGACCAAGTGGAATAAAGACAAAACGGAAATGCCTACCTATTCCATTCTTGAAACCACCATAGTTGAGAATCCAGATTTTAATAACCTGAACCTATTGGCCAATCAAATAGAAACCAAAATGAGTCAAACTTCTAACGAAATATTGGATTATTTAAAAACATTGAATGGATAGAATCTAAAACTAAACGCATACCCTATTCCATCCTATTCTGATTTGGGGGATTTGTTTTTTTCTAGCTCAACAGTCATTCTATTTCATTGAAATTAAACAGCATTGAGTAATTATAAGCTTGTTCGGTTCTAGTTTTACGGAAAAAGCATATAGAACATTTGTGGTAACAATTTCAAAGTTGTTAAAAGTTAATTAGTCCAATAATATTTCAGAATAAACGTACTTTCGTATTTTGATATTAAACTGGTTTTACTCATTTTACTCCAACTTATTTAAGAATAAAGTGAATAAAACTTTAACATGAATCTGGGGTAAAGTGAATAGAGTTCACTTTACTCTGTTGTTATAGCCAATTAGAGAAAATGAACGAAACCATAGAAAACTCAATACCAACCGGAAAGATATTTAAAGACAAAACATTTTGGGTTGGAACATTTTTAGGAGGTCCATTAGTTGCTGGATATTTGCTTTCTGAAAACTTTAAAATACTTGGTCAACCTGAAAAAGTAAAACCAACTTGGATAATTACAATTATTGTGACAATTGTAATCTTTGGTGGAATTTTTTTAATCCCTGAAAATATAAATATTCCTAATCAGATTATACCTATTATTTATTCAGGAATTGCTTATGGTTTGTTTAAAAAATACCAAGAAGTAAAATCTAAAGAACATATAAATGCAGGTGGTTTAATACATAGCTGGTGGAGGGTAATAGGAGTTTCAATAATCGGGCTATTAATTACAACATTACAAATTTTTGCTGTTGCTTATGCTTCAGATACAATTGAACAAGCATATATTTCAACGAAAACTTACGGATTGAATGTTAAACACGAAATTGCTTTTAACGGAGATAATATATCTGAACAAGAGGTTGATAAGATTGCCGAAGGTTTTAGAGAAACTGGATTCTTTGACTTATCTGTTGCCAAATATGTTTTCGCCGAAAAAAAAGGAGATAAGTATGAAATATCAATATCTGTAATTGAAGGAATGGCTAATGATAATAATGCGCTTCAACCCTTCATTGATTTGAGAACTCAAATGGACGAATATTTTCCAAATAACAATATTGAATTTAAACTTATAGTAGATTATTTAGATAACGTAGTTAAAACTTTTAAATAAAACTGGCTATAACACCGTGTATAATTAATTGCTAGGTTCTAGCATACTTTCGAAAGTCCTCGCGGACTTTAGTGCTTAAAACACGCAACTAATCATACACAAACACGTTAGCGACAATATTTGATGACCAGTCCTACTCAATATCTTCAACAAGGAGCCGAACTTCTGTCCAAATATCTAAACCCACTCGGTTTCAAGTTTCGACTTAAGGGCGAAGGTTCAGGTAGTGGCGGAAGTTTTGCATATGGTGAATTCGTGAAGAAGAGAGGTTTCTTCAAATCGCAACTGACAATTGAACTCCATTTCAGACATGCTCTTGGAATTGTCATCTACAAGATTGGTTCAATGGCACTTACGCATGAGCAATATGTTGAACTCTTAGGAATGAAAGGGGAGAACAAGTATCCTGGATTTTCATGGAACCCAGTACAAACATTTGAAGAACTACTACATGATTTAAGAAATTTGTTGACGGACTTCACAGAGTTTGATGGCAAAATTTTTCAAGACCAAGCTCCCAAAATTCTAGCTGAATTATCGCAAAAACATCTCGTGGATGAACAACTAGAGCAAAAGCTTTATTCAGGTGATTCACGAATTTTATCAGAAGCCAGAGATGAACTTAAGAACGGAAATTTTGAGAAAGTATTGAAACTAGAACGCCAGATTTCGAACAAGAATCTTCTAACTAAGACAGAGAGGTTAATGTTTGAAATAGCTTCGAAGAAAAGTCGCTAACAAATGATGATGGCGCATGGCCTTACTTAGTTATCTGCAAAGTGTCTGCCAAACACCCCGCTTATCTGCCGCCAAGATACTGATGTGCTTTCTATCATCTTCAGAGCGTGGGAGTTTTTTATCTGTATTGCGCAGTGCGTATCTGATACTTTGAATGCATCGACAGATAAGCTACTTTTTATTGCAGTTAATTAAGCTCGGAGGCCACAGCGCCATATCTGGGCGTTGTACAACGTATAAAACCGAACATATGAAAAAGACAATTATCACAGTTTTGACAATTTTATTTGTTACAAATATTGGATTTTCACAAACAAAAAACTTCATTGACCAAGCTTACATTGAAACAAGTGCAACCGTTGACACTTTAGTAACTCCTGACAGAATATTTTTAACAATATTGATAACTGAAAAAGACTCTAAAGGAAAAATATCGGTTGAGGAACTTGAAAATAGGATGGCTGAAAAACTCGAATCTTTGGGGATTAATTTAGACAATCAACTTTCATTATCTGATTTATCGAGTAATTTCAAAAAATACTTCCTTAAACAACAAGATGTTTTAAAAAGCAAAGCTTATTCCTTATTAGTCTTTGATGCTTTGACTGCTGGAAAAGTAATAATGGAATTAGAAAACATCAATATTTCAAATGTTCATCTTGAGAAAACTGAGTATTCTGAAATTGAGAAATTGAAACTTGAATTAAAATCTAAAGCGATTAAAAAAGCAAATTTAAACGCAATTTCAATGGCAAACCCATTAAATCAGAAAGTAGGAAACGCAATTTTCATTTCAGATTTAGGCAATATCTCTAATCAATTACAAGGCAGAGTTGCAGGAATACAAATCAGAGGAATGAATAGTTTAAAAGAAACTAAATTCAAGGCGATTGATATAGAGTTTGAGAAAATTAAAGTTGAAAGCTATATAACTGCTAAATTCAAATTGGAATAAAAAAAACGTAGTACAACATCACCAATAAATAATTATTAAGTTAAGCCTCTCCTATTTCATCCCACAAATCCTAAATCCACGATGTTGAGATATTTAGTCCTTCTATTGTTCGTTTCTTTAGCTTGCAATAATTCACCTGAAAATAAGTCGGCCTCCCAGGCTTTTGAAGACATTCATAGCCAAGCAATTCTCGTTGATACCCATAACGACATCCTCTCCATAACCATGGAAAAAGATTTCATTATGGATACTGATTTAACCGGTAAAACGCATAGTGATTTAGAAAGAATGAAAACGGGCGGTTTGGATGCCCAGTTCTTTTCCGTTTGGAGTTCTGGCGAACAAAGTGAGCCTTTTAAATTCGCCAACAGACAAATTGATAGCCTAGATGCCGTCATCAAAAGAAATCCAGATAAAATCACCAAAGTTGCTAACACCAACGAACTTCTTGCAACCGTTCAACAGAACAAAATAGCCGCTCTTATCGGAGTTGAAGGCGGTCACCATATAGAGAATGATTTGGACCATTTGGATGCGTTATTCAATCGTGGCGTACGTTACATGAGCCTTACTTGGAATAACTCAACAGATTGGGCAACCAGCGCATCAGATGAAACTGAAAACAAAGAGTTAGATCCCAAAGGACTTTCGGATTTCGGCAAACAAGTAATAGCAAGAATGAACACACTGGGAATGTTGGTTGATGTTAGTCATTCTGGGGAGCAAACGTTCCGAGATGTTATCGCAACTTCCACAAAGCCCATCATTGCATCACATAGTTCGGTGTATAGCTTATGTCCACATCCCCGCAACTTGAAGGATGATCAAATAAAAGCCATCGCCAAAAATGGCGGTGTTATTCAGATAAATTTCAATTCTGGATTTATAGATCCAACTTCGGAGAAAAAGGAAGCTGATTTTGTACTAAAACATAAAGCAGAACTTGATGCCCTCACAGAATCAGGAATGGATCCTTACAACGCTACGGAGTTCTTGTTTGCAAAATACGCGGAAGAATCTGAGCAAATAAAAGCTCCGTTTGATTTGGTTATCGAGCATATTGAATATGTAATCAATTTGGTTGGTGTTGATTATGTTGGCATCGGCTCTGACTTTGATGGAATACTGCTGCCACCACAGCAACTTGATGATGTAACCACATATCCGCTAATCACCAAAGCATTACTAGAAAAAGGATATTCCGAACAGGACATCAACAAAATTTTGGGCGGAAACATATTACGTGTTTTAAAAGCTAATGAATCGGAGTAATAGCTATTCCCCACTAGCGCTGATGAGTCTTTTCAAGTAGTTTCGATTAAAAACAGATTCATCATTAGTCTTAATTAATTTTTACGTCCCATTTTTCGTTTCTAATTCAATTTAGATTATAATTCACCCTGCTCAGGAATTGAGTAATATTAACAGTAAACTATAAGTAGTCTAAATATTTAGGGTTCGTATGAAAAAAGGTCGATTAGAGGCATTTAGTGATGGTGTTCTTGCTATTATCATCACTATTATGGTTTTAGAAATGAAAGCGCCTCATGGTGCCGATTTTGCGTCATTAAAGCCGCTTATCCCTGTATTTTCAAGTTATGTTCTAAGCTTTCTCTATGTGGGAATTTATTGGAACAACCATCATCATCTATTGCAATCTACAGAAAAAGTTAGTGCCAGCATACTTTGGGCTAATCTTCATTTTCTTTTCTGGCTATCGCTAGTTCCATTAGTAACTGGTTGGATGGGCGAAAATAATTTCGAAGCTGCACCAGTAGCATTGTATGGAATTATTTTATTGATGGCTGCAATTGCCTATTGGATTCTACAAACTCAAATTCTCAAAAAACACGGTACAAATTCTGAGCTAGCCAAAGCACTTGGTAAAGATTTTAAAGGTAAAATTTCACCAGTTCTTTATATAGTTGCAATTGCCTGCTCGTTCGTAAATCCATGGATTTCTGGCATTATTTACGCACTAGTAGCACTTATGTGGGTTATTCCAGACAAACGCTTAGAGCGTATTTTCGAAGACAACTAGACTGATTTATCGTATAATAAGTAATAGAGTATTCATATTTATATTTTAGACCTCCTAACATCAAAGCAACAGAACAATGATTAAACGAATTTTAGTAGCCCTTGATCGAAATAAAGACACTCCTTTAGCTACTCGATATGCAATTAATATTGCTCAAACTTTTAATGCTAGCCTTACAGGGCTCGCATCTGTAGACTTACCTACCATTAACTCTGTTGTTGGCGGCGGTGGAATTGGTACCATCCATTTCGCCCGGCAGCTTAAAAGTCAATTGACCAAAGACTCTAGACAAGCCGCTGAAACGCTTCTCAAAAATTTTAAGCGATTAGTGGAAGCATCTGACCTCGCTCATTCTAAGTTTATGTTTGAAGGAGTTCCTCACGACCGAATTATTGAAGAATCTAAATACCACGATTTAGTGGTTATCGGTAGAAAATCTCACTTCTTCGATAATCGCCCAGAGCTTGAAACAAAAACGTTAGCTAGTATTGTTAAGAAAGGTACTGGCCCCACGCTAATGGTAACTGAAGAGTACCGCCCCATAAAACGCGTTGTTGTTGCCCACGACGGCAGTAAAGCTTCTGCTTCTGCTTTACAGTGGTTCATCCTGTTAGAGCCTTTTGGGAGAGATATCGAAATTGATATAGTGTTTGCCTGTAACAAAGAAAAAAAGGAAACCGCTGACAAAGGAGACCAAGTTCTTAGCCTTGCATACGACTATCTGGAAGTTCATGGCTATACAAAAATGAATAAGGTGTTATTACATGAAAAAGGTGGCGCTGCTAAACAGATCATCAATCATGTTAACGAAACGAGCTCTGATTTGGTCGTAATTGGCGCACATTCATCTTCTGCAATCCGTAGACTAACATTTGGTTCTGTAACACGCGAATTGGTAAAGAGCAGCCCTGCTCCATTGTTTATGTGTAGTTAATAAATCAAACAACGTTCTCTGTCATCCTGATCCCGAGGCTTCGGGAGAAGGATCTTCACAGTTATTAAAAGATCACTGCTCCCAGCTTGATATCACGAACACCCCTCGAATCATCCAAAGAACTATTTGGATGATTAGCTCCCCTCAAGTGGAGACTTTCCTGAGCTTTCAATATTAGTATTACTACCCTGTTATAAATCTAGATTCCTGCCTACGCAGGAATGACGGTTTTGGGGGATTGAGAATGAATATAAAGCCCACAGTCATCTCGCGGCGTATGCCCGAGATCTAGATTGGTAATGAGGGCTAGTTCTAACTCCATTGCATCGACTCAATTATTCCAAAGGTCCACGTTCGGCTTTTGCCACATTCAAGACCGAGCCTGTGTGGAATAATTGCTCCTATCGGAGACGTAGATTCCATTGCGTTCTTTCTTCACCAATAATTTTAAAGGTCGATGTGGTTTGGTGAGCGTATTGACACTCTGAGTGAAATCATAAAGCTATTTCTGTCAACGAATTGATAGTTCTTTAAGACTCGGTCATCCCGAATTTATTTCGGGATCTTACGAAATGGCTTGTTAGTTGAATAACACACCTACCGTCTTAAGGTATCATACCAATCCTCTAACGTCGGGTTATATTTCTTAACTAGATTCCATTTCCAAGCTTTATGCCAGTTTTTTAATTGCTTTTCCCTAGCAATGGCATCACAAATATGATCGTACTCTTCGGCATACACTAATACCGTTAGCTTATATTTTGAAGTGAATATGGATCCTTCTCCTAGTTTATGTTTCCATACTCTAGAATTAATCGTACTGGTTACACCAATATAGATTACCGTTCTTCTATAATTCTTTAGAAAGTATACATAGCCCTTGTTCATAACTTGGAAGACGGTTTAAAGCCCTATTCCTTACAAAGATCCCGAAATAAATTCGGGATGGCCGAGAAAGTTTTCAGGTCTATTTCCGTCAACGAATTAGCTAACACCTACAATCCAGAGGATATCTCTGAAGGATCTTCACAGCCATTAAGAAGCAATCGTTTTGTTATCAGGTGATTGCTGACCATACCTTCACATTATTTCCGCTGGTGAATAAATACCACATCTGAAACAACTTCAGCCATAAATCGTTTGAGGAGCCTAATCTCAAATAGTTAGTTGTATATGGCAGTTTTAGTAGTAGGTGCAAGTGGAGCAACGGGTACACATTTAGTTGAACAACTTTTAATACAAGGACAGAAGGTAAAGGTAGTTGTAAGATCTCCAGGTAGATTGCCGGAATCCTGGAAAAATAATGATCAATTAGAAATTATTGCAGCTAGTCTTTTAGATTTGAGCGATAAAGAATTAAAAGAACTGACTTCTGACTGTCAATCTATCGCTTCTTGCCTAGGACATAATTTGAGCCTTGAAGGAATTTATGGAGAACCGAGGAGGCTCGTTACCGATGCCACACGTCGACTTTGTGAAGCTGTAGCATCAAATAACCCAGAACATCCCGTTAAATTTGTTTTAATGAATACCTCTGGTAATCGTAATCGTGATTTGAACGAGCAAGTTTCATTCGCTCAGAAAAGTATCATAGGGCTTATTCGACTCTTACTCCCTCCTCATTCTGATAATGAACAAGCCGCTGATTATTTGCGAACTCAAATTGGACAAAATAACCAAATGATAGAATGGACTGTTGTTCGCCCTGATGGTTTAACAGATGAGCAATCCGTAACTGAATACACGGTACATCCCTCTCCTACTCGAAGTGCTATCTTTGACGCCGGTAAAACAAGCCGAATAAATGTTGGTCACTTTATGGCAACTCTAATTACAGAGGACAACTTATGGAATACATGGCAAGGACAAATGCCCGTTATCTATAATGAGCAAAAGCTTGGTTAAGTATTCTTAATTTAAAGTTCCTGAAATTTATTGGTAGAATTATTTTTACTGATTGCCCCACAACCTAAAATTCTAAGCGAGATATCAATTTCTCTAACTTTGAAATAGAATTGTATTTGCTCATCTTGTAAGCTTATTTTCAACAATCAAACTAGACCCAAATAATCATATTGTGAATAGAGTTCATTTTACGATTATTGCTTCCTAGCTAAACATATCAACGTCCCGATTATAAACATTAAAGTTGCTTTAGTAATTCATGTATTTCAACTCTATTGATTTTGCCGTTTTCCTACCAATAGTCTTTATACTTTATTGGTTTGTGACAAATAAAAGCTTGAAACTGCAGAATCTGCTTATTGTCGTAGCAAGTTATGTTTTTTATGGTTGGTGGGACTGGCGGTTTTTGTCATTAATGCTTTTCAGCACAATAGTTGACTATTCAGTTGGGCGAAAACTTCAAACGGAGAATAATGATACTAAACGAAAAATTTTACTCTGGATAAGCATCCTCGTTAATCTCGGTTTTCTTGGATTCTTCAAGTACTACAACTTCTTCCTTGATAACTTTGTATCCGCTTTTTCGTTATTTGGAACAGATATACAGCCTAACTCACTGAATATCATATTGCCCGTCGGAATAAGCTTTTATACTTTTCAAACGTTAAGCTACTCCATAGACGTTTACAAAAGAAAGCTAGAACCCACCAAAGATTTTATTGCTTTCGCTGCTTTTGTGAGCTTCTTTCCCCAACTAGTCGCAGGTCCAATCGAAAGAGCAACGCATTTATTACCTCAGTTTTATACAAAACGGACATTTGACTATTCAAAAGCTGTTGACGGTATGAGACAAATACTGTGGGGTTTATTTAAGAAAGTAGTAATTGCTGATAATTGTGCAGAATATGCAAATATGATTTTCAACAATTCGGCTGATTACTCAGGTAGTACCTTAGTTCTGGGCGCTCTATTCTTCACATTTCAAATTTATGGAGACTTTTCTGGATATTCTGACATTGCAATTGGAACATCTCGCCTTTTCGGTTTCGATTTAATGCAAAACTTCAACTTCCCATATTTCTCTAGAGATATTGCAGAATTTTGGCGACGTTGGCACATTTCTCTCTCAACATGGTTCAGAGATTACCTCTATATCCCTTTAGGTGGCAGTAGAGGCGGTATCTGGATGAAAGTTCGAAATACCTTTATCATTTTTATTGTTAGCGGGTTTTGGCATGGCGCGAACTGGACTTTTATTATCTGGGGTGCTTTAAATGCCGTTTACTTTTTACCACTCTTATTAACAAAAAACAATCGTAACAATTTAGATATCGTAGCAAAAGGGAGATACCTGCCAAATATCAAAGAATTCTCACTCATATTTCTAACCTTTAGTTTAACTGTTCTTGCCTGGATATTTTTTAGAGCCGAGAATATTGAACACGCATTCAGTTATTTATCAACCATTTTTTCATCCACTTTATTTAGTGTTCCGCACTTCACTGACTCAGGAAGAATTCAGTATGAAAGTTTGATTACCATATTTTCAGTAATCATTTTTATGATTATAGAGTGGATAGGTCGAGAGGAACAATTCGCATTTGCAAAAGTCCAAAAAATACCTTCTAAATGGCTAAGGTGGATTATTTATATACTTTTCATGATGGCAATAATTGTCTTATCAGGACAATCACAAGAATTTATTTATTTCCAATTTTAGATAGAATAAAATGAAAAAATTCATAACGGAAATCGTGTTATTAAGTCTGCTATCTTTTGGCGCTTTCTACATTTTCGACAAAGCTATTACGAAAGGCCTGAGACAAAGTAATATGCTAATCTATGATAACTTAACTAAGATTTTTAATGGGAAAATAAATGCCGATTTAGTAATTAACGGTTCTTCAAAAGCCTATGTGCAGGTATCTCCAAGAATAGTTGACTCTGTCCTAAACCTAAATTCATATAACTTAGGTTTAGATGGCACTCCTTTTGTACCTCAGAAGATGCAATATGAGCTATATGAGATGTTCAATACCTCACCCAAATATATAATTCAAATAGTTGGGTCTGGAGCGATGACCAAACCAGAAGGCGATTTATATAACTATATTAAATATGCTCCCTATCTTGACTTAGACGTAGTAAGAGAAACGACCGAGTTATATAATGGCTTTTCTTTTTTTGATTATAACCTGCCACTTTTTAAGTATTCAGGCCAACCTTTGGAAGTCATAGATGGTGTGTTGTCACTTGTCGATATTCATATCGCTCCTTCAACACTTTATAAAGGTTATTTAGAGCAGAATATGAGTTGGGATGGCTCTTTTGATAAGTTCAAAGAAACACATAAAGACGGCATCGAATTTGAGTTGGACGAAACCGCTCGTAAGTTATTTGAAGAGTATATTATTCATTGTAAAAAAAATAATATCAATCTATTTCTTGTTAATCCTCCTGTTTACTATGAGTTTATTCCGTACGATAAAGACAGGGATAAACTCATAGATTATTATACTCATATTTCAAATAAATACGATATTCCATACTTAGATTTCTCTACGGACGAAATAACTTTCGATAAAAAGTATTTTTATAACTCACAACATCTAAACTCGAAAGGTGCAGAGCTATTCTCTAAAAAATTAAGTATTGAGTTAAAAGATCGAGCCATTGAACAAGAACACAAAAGTCATACCAGACCACAGTAACTTTCTAAAGCTTGCAATTTCAACTATCCCTTTATCTTCATTTGTAATCTTTAAGGTTATAATGGACTCAAATTTATCAGTATCGCACTAATTAAGTTATTGGCTATGAATTTAACATTCCCCTGCCCTTCTTCTAGGATAATTCTTTCTTGAGTAAAAATATTTGTTTGAATCAATTCTAGATAAAGGATATATAAATGTGGATTCATAACCAGCTTCCATTGATTATAATAACCTATTCTTTCCTCTACGCTTCCTATTGAGGCTTTAACTAATTTTCATTTGGTGATGATTTCTCATGATTTAATAGTCTTCATTTCAAGTTAAAAGAAAAAACATACTAATTGGTATTTTTTTGTATCTTGTATTCATGAAACAAGAATTGAAGTCTGAACTTACTAAAGAACTGATTATTGATGAGGCTTTTAAACTCTTCTATGAGAATGGGTTTAAAACAACTAGCATCGATAAAGTGATGAAAGCCACTAAGCTTACTAAAGGAGCTTTTTATCATCATTATAAAAGTAAAAAAGACTTAGGGCTCGAAGTTATTAGCTCAAAGTTACAAGCTCGAGTACATGACTCTATGATCTTACCACTATTCGAGTCTGGTGATGCCTTAGAAATATTGAAAGCAATATTTCTAGACCGTATTAAATCGTTCTCTCTGTATTATAAAAAGCACGGTTGCCCAATGAACAATTTCATAAATGAAATTGGTGACTATGAAGCTGCTTACCAAATCGCCTTGAAGAATATTATTGAACAGTGGAAGTCGGCACTAGTCACGTTGATTGAAAGAGGTAAACTGGAAGGATCCATCAAGAAGAACATTTCGAGCCAAGCAGTAGCGGTTTACTTGATTAGCGCCTTTGAAGGAATTCGAGGTATTAGAAAGCTTTACGATGATGATTTGATTCTAGATGATTACATATCAGGGCTCTCTCTTTATCTCCATCAATTAGAAATTTAATATTTTTTACCCCATTACATACCAATTGGTATGTTTTAATCTTAAAGCAATTATGAAATACAACAGAAGAGATTTTATCAAAAAAACGTCCCTATTAAGTTTAGCGTCTTTGGCAATGCCTGCCATGGGATTTTCATCCTCAAAAACTAGCATAAAAATGGAAAGTAATCCGGAAATCAGACCAAAAGTTCTGTTCTTTGATGTAAACGAAACGCTTCTTGATTTAACCGCGATGAAAGTAAGTGTTGGGAAAGCTTTAGGAGGTAGAAATGATTTGTTGCCGCTTTGGTTTACTACCATGCTCCAGTATAGCTTGGTTTCAACAGTAACAAATCAGTATAGAGATTTTGGGCTTATTGGTGTTGCGGCATTACAAATGGTAGCGTTAAACAACGGAATTACTTTATCTGAAACTGATGCCAAAGAAGCGATTGTAGGTCCTATCCAATCTTTACCCGCTCACCCTGACGTGAAAGAAGCTTTAAAGAGCTTACGAACCGCTGGATATAAATTGGTGTCGTTTACAAACTCATCGAATAAAGGCGTTGAGACACAATTCAAAAATGCTGGATTGATTGACCTTTTTGATGAACGTTTAAGCGTAGAAGATATCGGCAAGTTCAAACCTCATGCTGATGCTTATGCATGGGCTTCAAATAAAATGGGTGTTCAACCAAATGAAACTATGCTCATTGCAGCTCACGGCTGGGACGTAGCAGGAGCACTTTGGGCAAACTGGAGAGCTGCGTTTGTTAGCCGACCTGGAGCTCAGTTATTTCCATTAGCCCCTACCCCAGAAATCAATGAATCTAACTTGAAATTAATTGCTCAAAAATTAGTCGCTTTAAAGTAACAACCATTAAAATTATTGCGAGCACATACTATTATTTAAATGGTGCTTACCTCCTATTATTAATTAGCTAGTTAAACCAAATTATTATTACAATGAAAACTGAACACACACAACGCCCTTTAGAAATCGATTTAAAAGGTCGAAAAGAAAATTTCGAGAATACCGCTCCGCCGGAAATAATGAAGTCTTATACTGAAGGTATTGAAGCTGTTAAAAAATCCAATATTGTGAAGAGTGCATTACAAGTTGGAGATACGGCACTAGATTTCACTCTTCCAAACGCGTTGGGTAAAGACGTAACTTTATATGAAGAGCTAAAGAAAGGCCCTGTTATTTTAATGTGGTACCGAGGCGGTTGGTGTCCGTATTGCAATGTTGCTCTGCATTACATGCAAGAATCCCTTCCTGATTTCAAAAAATATGGTGCAAATTTAATAGCCGTTTCACCAGAATTACCAGACCGTTCAATTTCCACAAAGGAAAAACATGAACTCGATTTTGAGGTATTAAGCGATGTAGATAATGTCGTTGCCCATCAATATAAAGTCGTGTATACATTGACTGATGAAGTCGCTGATATTTACGAAGGTAAGTTCGTTTTGAGTAGCTACAATGGCAATCAGAAGGCAGAATTACCCTTGGCAGCCACGTATGTTATAGACCAAAACAAGATTATTAAATATGCTTTTCTAGATGCTGATTACAGAAACAGAGCAGAACCATCCGATTTAATTGAAATTCTAAAACAACTTTCATGAAAAAAATCTGGACTCAAATCACAAATTTTATACCTGTAATAGCAATGATATACTTTGCTATACCAAAGTTATTAGGTATGCCCCGAAGTATTGCAGGGTTCAAAACATTCGAAAATGCTATTCATATCAATGCTGACTTTTTCAGAATATTCACGGGTGTTTCAGAATTGGTATTAGCTACTCTTATTCTGATTTTTGTATTCAGTAAGAATACAACCATCGGTATAATTGCTTTTGCATTTTTATTAATCACAATGATTACTGCATTAGCATTAGAATTTTTTGCACGCCCAGAACCTGTAACATTACTAGTAGTAATAGCGCTCATTCTAGCGTCTATTTCTATTTACAAACTGAGATTATTAAGTAAGGAATTATCATAATGAAATTAGAGAACAAAGTTGTTATAGTAACAGGCGCATCACGAGGAATTGGAAAAGAAATTGCTCTTCTATTAGCTCAAAATGGTGCAAAAGTTGTTGTAAATCATTCTAATAGTGCAGCAGAAGCTCAAGAAACAGTTGATACTATCTATCAAAATGGTGGAAGTGCTTTAGCTGTTAAAGCCGACGTTAGCCAAAAAGATGATGTAGCCCATTTGTTTGATAAAGCTATAGAGACTTACGGCAAAGTAGACATACTTGTAAATAATGCAGGAATTCTAATTACTAAAATGCTGACAGATCTATCTCAAGAAGATTTCACTAGATTATTTGATGTTAATGTGAGAGGAATTTTTAACACCTTGCAAGAAGCGTCTAGTAAACTATCCGACAATGGAAGCATTATCAATTTTTCATCTAGTACGGTGAAATTGATGTTCCCAGCTTACTCATTGTATTCAGCTTCCAAGGCAGCTGTTGAGCAAATGACTAGAGTATTCTCTAAAGAAATTGGGAGAGGAATTTCTGTAAATGCCATCGCTCCTGGCCCCACAGAAACGGAGTTATTTCTAAATGGAAAACCTCAAGAAGTCTTGGATAGATTACGTGGACAGTCCGCCTTCAATCGTTTAGGACAACCCATAGATATCGCACGTGTGGTTCTATTTTTAGCTAGTAACGATTCTAAATGGATTTCGGGTCAGGTAATTGGTGTAAACGGTGCTTTAGTGTAATTAAGCCTAGAATAATTTAAATTTCAATCTATAGAAAAATTCTTATTTTAAAGTAATCCACAGGAGAAAATAATGAATCCAAAAGTTGATTTATTTTTAGATAAAGCCCAGAAATGGAACTCTGAAATGAGTTTACTTCGGAACATAGTTCTTGAATGTAATCTAGTGGAAGACTTTAAGTGGATGCATCCTTGCTACACCTTCAACAATAGTAATGTGGTTCTTATCCACAACTTTAAAGAATACTGTGCTCTTCTATTTCATAAAGGAGCGTTGCTAAAAGACTCGGAGAATATTCTCATTCAGCAAACCGAAAATGTACAATCTGCACGACAGCTTCGGTTTACCAATGTGCAACAGATTATTGACTTAGAGCCCATCATTAAAGCCTACATCTTCGAAGCTATTGAAGTGGAAAAAGCGGGACTGAAAGTAGAATATAAACCTACTAAGGAATATGAAGTCCCCGAAGAGCTTCAATCCATATTAGATGAATTGCCCGAACTAAAAGAAGCTTTTGAAGCCTTAACGCCAGGCAGACAACGAGGATACCTCCTTCACTTCTCCCAACCAAAACAATCTAAGACTCGCACAGCTCGTGTTGAAAAGTGCATCCCTAAAATCTTAGCTGGAAAAGGTTTTAACGATAGATAGCAGGCAAAGCATTTCTATTTCCCTCCTTTTCACCTCACAAATGCCTTCTTTAATAAACGTTGTTCCTATTAATACTATTTGGCTCGTACATAGTCTTTCAAAAGCTTTACGTTCGTAATGCAAATCAACTATATACATTTTAAAGGAACAATTTAGTCGGCTGTCACCTATCAGTAGTTAGTTACTCTTGCAACATAACCGGTTTATATTAATATGGGTTTAATCATTTTTAAAAGGAAACATCAACCATCTACTGTACAGAGCTTAACTTACGCTCTTTTCCTAGTTAACATTTTCAATCTCGCCCTCCCTTTGATAGATAATAAATCAAAATTTACTAAATGAAGCTGTATATAAAATACATGGTCAGTTTACGCTGTAAAATGATGGTTAAAGAAGAGCTTAAAAAGTTGGGGCTGAAATATGTATTTGTTGATCTTGGAATGGTAGAAGTTCTAGAAGATATTACCAATGAGCAACGTGAGAATCTCAAAGTGAATTTGTTGAAATCTGGATTAGAATTACTCGATGACAAAAGGGCAATCCTGATTGAAAAAATTAAAAGTGTAATCATTGAGATGATTCATTATTCAGACGAATTACCCAATGTAAATTATTCAGATTACATTAGTGAAAAATTAGAATATGATTATACCTATCTGGCTAACACTTTTTCGGAAGTAAAAGGCATTACCATTCAGCAATACATTATTATTCATAAAATAGAACGAGTTAAAGAATTACTGCTTTATGATGAGTTAAACCTCACCGAAATATCGTATAAACTTCACTATAGCAGCGTTGCTCATCTCTCCAATCAGTTTAAAAAAATTACTGGCCTAACCCCCACATTCTATAAACAGCTAAAGAATAAGCGGAAAAAGAATCTAGAAAACATGTGATATATGTAACTATTTAACATCGCTTTGTAACAGTTTATAGAGAAACAATCTTCATTTTGATACCGTGGAAATAACTCCACACCTCTCCCTTAAGTATGGGAAACAAAGCGTATCAAAAATGAATAGATATAAAAAATTAGTACAGTCAACCGCACTCGCAACCTTATTTCTTGTTGCGTTTATTGGTGGTTGCAAAGACTCTGGAACCGGAGGTGATGACTCAGACAAACAAGCTCCAACTACACTAATCACTTACCCGCAAAACAATGCTGTTGATATTGAACATGATATAAACATTACAATATCTTTCAGTGAAGAAATGGAAGCCTCAACAATTAATGCAACTACTTTTACCTTAAAGCAAGGAACTGTTAGTATTACTGGGTCAGTTACTTATTCCAATTCTATAGCAGTGTTTAATCCTTCTAACTTGCTTGAAGAAAATCTTATCTATACTGCCACTTTAACTACAGGTGTTGCAGATTTAGCGGGTAACAGTCTTGCCAGTAAAGTTGTTTGGAGTTTTACCACAGTATCTAACCCTGATACTCAAGCACCCACCATAATGACGACTAGCCCAACAACTAACGCAGTTGAGGTTGTTCGTAATAAAGTAATAGAAATTACTTTTAGTGAGGAAATGGATGCATCAACAATTAATGCAAGCACATTTACCTTAAAACAAAATAGCACGCCTGTAGAAGGTGTAGTGTCGTATTCTAATACAAGAGCACTATTTACGCCGAATGGAACACTTGATGCTGCTCTAATTTACACTGCTAAAATTACCATTGAAGTGAATGATTTAGCCGGTAATGCGTTGGCAACCGATTTACAATGGAGCTTTACAACTGGTGGACAATCAAAACCATTAGCAACTGTAGATCTTGGAACATCTGGCAATTATGTAATACTTGCTAAATCAGCTATAAGTAACAATCCTACTTCCAGCATTACAGGTGATATGGGACTTAGCCCAGCGGCAGAAACCTACATAACAGGATTTTCTTTGACCAATGCAACGGGATATTCTACTTCTAGTCAGGTAATAGGTCAAGTATTTGCAGCTGACATGGCAGATCCTACTCCCATTAACTTAACTACTGCTGTAAACAATATGCAAAGTGCCTATACCGATGCAGCGGGACGTCCTACCCCAGATTTCTTTGAATTATATTCAGGTGATATAAGTGGGAGAACTTTAACTCGTGGATTATATAAATGGACGAACACTGTCACTTCATCATCTGACCTAACATTAACTGGTGGAGCAGATGATATCTGGATTTTCCAGATCGAAGGTGACCTTTCCATAAGTTCTGCTGTAAACATCACTCTAGCAGGTGGCGCTCAAGCAAAGAATATATTCTGGCAAGTTGCAGGTGAAGTTATTATTGGTACCACTTCTCATTTTGAGGGAATTATTCTTTCAAAAACTGGAATTACACTACAAACAGGTGCTTCTATAAATGGTAGAGCATTAGCCCAAACTGCAGTAATTCTTGATGGAAACAGTGTGGTACAACCACAATAGTCAAGATATTGTAAGCGGTTAAATACATACAATCCTATAAAGGCAGCTCCTTATATTTTCAAAACAGCTGCCTTTTTTAAGTTATCGTAAACCACCTCCACTATGGACAATATGGAACATACGGAATTTCAAAAAGCTCAATCGTTCTCCTTTTTAGAATGTGTTGAATACGTTCCCAATTCGATAGTTATTAAAACTATTATTAAAAGAATAACAGGTAATGTCAGCGTTGCTTCATTTGATTCTGGAGAATCTTTATCAAGAAAAATTTTACCCTTTGATACCTTAATTCAGATTATTGATGGGATGGCGGAAGTACTAATCGATGACAAGTCTAATCTGCTTAAAACCGGGCAATCAATTATAATCCCGGCGCATACTAATAGCTCTATAAGCGCTGGTGTAAGGTTTAAAATGCTCTCCACTATAATCAAAAGTGGTTATCAAGAACTGAGTTGATATAGTTTCGGTTTTCAAACCAGAAAACATGTGATATATGTAACTCTTTTACAGCGCTATGTAACAGTTTATAGAGAAATAAGCTTCATTTTGACACCGTGGAAATAATTCCACACCTCTCCCTCAAGTATGGGAAACACCTCGTATCAAATATGAATACATATAAAAAATTAGTACAGACAACCGCACTCGCAACCTTATTATTGGTTGTGTTTATTGGCGGTTGCAAAGACTCAAATACTGGACCAAATGACGATATTGTCATTCCAATTCAAACAGTAAATCAAGCATCAGTCAATCTTAGAACATCTGGAGACTATGTTATTTTGGCTGGCTCTGGAATAAGTAACAACCCAACAACCGCTATCACCGGAAATATTGGGCTAAGTCCTGCTGCAGGCTCATTTATAACTGGATTTTCTCTGATCTATACTAGTGGTGACCAACAAGCTACTTCATCACAAATTACAGGTAATGTATATGCTTCCGATTATGCATCTCCAACCCCATCAAACTTAACCAGCGCCCAAAGCAATTTAACTATTGCCTACAATGACGCTGCAGGCAGAACTTCCACTAATATAGTGGGTTTATCAGGTAATATTGGTGGATTAACGCTAACTCCAGGACTTTACAAGTCTAGTGGCTCGCTTGAAATCTCATCTGGCGATTTAACTTTTGATGCAAAAGGAAACTCCGCAGCAGTTTTCATAATACAGATTGCATCTACCTTTTCAACAAACTCTGGACGCAAAGTCATTCTTTCTGGCGGTGCTAAAGCAGCTAATATCTTCTGGCAAGTCGGTACTTCTGCTACATTTGGAACAACTTCCGTAATGAAGGGAACAGTTATGGCAGATCAATCTATTTCGTTGAATACAGGTGCAAGCATAGA
>CAXBMW010000013.1:0-111957 GCA_963977025.1 uncultured Balneolaceae bacterium
TCGATGCAATGGAGTTCGCGCCAATTATTCTTGTCGAGAGCTTTTGGTACTTTTGGCGGAACAAAAGTACAAACCTCAATGAGATGAATGTATTAGTGAGCAAGGAAATAGTGTGAGGGTACCGTCAGTTATCACCTACGAACAAAACCATTACTTTTTAAAAGCAGGGAATCTACTTCCTAAACATCTTTGGATTTTTATCTATGAATGATTTAATCCAGTTCTTAACAAAGAAGCTTTTGCCACTTTTTAGATAGCCGAAACCAATAAAGCTAATGGTGAAAGCGCCAATTGCATTTACGATGATATCCCACATCGTGTCTGTTAACCCTGAGGGGTCGCCTAGCATAGGTTTTTGCATATTTGCGCCCATCAATTGGTCCATACTAAATTCAAAAATTTCCCAAATAGAACCAATGGTTACACCAAACGTAAATGCAAAAAAAGCAATGAAGCCAGGAGTCATGTTAAGATGAGCTCTTTTACTCTCATTTAGAACGTATACCAGAATAAAGCCAAGAATCCCCATCAGCAAACCGGCAGAAGTATGCAAAACCATATCCCACCACCACAGTTTATTATAAAAATCTTGAATCTCCCCCAGATAGAATGCACAGAAAACGAAGATTACCGCAATAATATGTAACTCTGCAGGGATTTCCATATCCATACTCTTTCTGAAAATAACAGGTGCAAAAAGAGTTCCTAAAATGCAGGTAACAAGAAATAGAGACAGCCATGATTGTCTAAATAACAACAACCCCCATTCAGCCACTAGTAGAATAAATAATATTCCTATTATTCTTCTATGCAGGGTATGAACTTTCTGTTCATAGGTTTCTGGCGGGTTCATGTTCATATTTAGCAGCTTAAAATACTTTCAATATTTAAGCTTACTCAATTACTGACAGCTAAACAAAAAAAAGCCCAACTCATTTCTGAATTGGGCTTTGATTGAATAGTCTGAAACTAGCTTCTACTTTAGCAGGAGCATTGAATGCCCAATTTGTAACGAATCTTTCGTAGATCTAAGGGGAGCTTACTTCTCATGCTAGACATACACATGAACTAAGCAAAGAAGATATTTATGACTTGTACTTTATGGATGAAAAAGACGAAAAAGATAGTTTTTGGAAAGTACTTGCTGGAGCTGGTGGCTTTATTTTAGTATTACTAACGTTAGGAAAATTAAGATAAAAACAATAAATACTCCTAAGATGCCTTATTAACTAATCTTAGGAAGTAAAAATGTTTGAAATTACAGGGCAAGAAATCAAACAATTAAATGATGTCGACTTAAGAACATTAGTGGCACTTCTTTGTGAAGTTGAGCTTAGGTCAAAAGGATATTCTGCATCAGGAGTTACTTGGGGAGGAGACCAGAATGCAGGTGATGGGGGTATTGATGTAAGAGTTGAAACAGACATTGATTTTAAAGGCACTGGATTCATTCCCTCTTCAAAAACTGGTTTTCAAGTAAAAAAACCAGATATGCCACGGGGAGAAATACTTTCTGAGATGAAGCCCGAAGGAGAATTAAGAGATTCAATTAAGGAGCTAATTAAAGGATCAGGTGCTTATATAATTGTAAGTAGCAAATCCTCTACTGCTGACCCCGCTTTAAAAAGAAGACAAAATGGACTTAGAGAAGCTGTAAAAGATGATGACCCAAATAATCAATTAATTACAGATTTCTTTGACTCTAATAGACTCGCTTCATGGGTGAGATGCTACCCCTCTTTAATTTTATGGGTTAAAAGCAAGTTGGGGACAGCTCTTTACGGTTGGAGACCATACCAAAACTGGTCTAACGTTGGAGCAGGAGAAGATGAGGAATATATCCACGATGATAACCTTCAAATTGAATTTGCTCTTGGTTCTGATAATAAATCATACTCGGTTGTTGAAGGTATTCAAAAGGTTAGAGATTTTTTTGTTCATGCACCTGTATCCCTTAGAATTACGGGTCTGTCTGGACTTGGAAAAACAAGGTTTGTTCAAGCTTTGTTTGACAAAAGAATAGGAGAAAAAAATCTCGATAAAAATAAAGTTTTTTATACAGATGTTGGATTTTCACCTTCACCAGACCCTGTTGAAGTGGCAAAACAATTAATCGAATCTAGATCAGATGGGTTTTTGATAGTAGATAATTGTAAACCAGATTTACATCGTACTCTGACAAGTATCTGTAAGTCTTCTGATAGTAAGCTAAATCTAATAACAGTTGAATATGATGTGCAAGATGATATTCAGGAAGAAACTGAAGTTATTCGATTGAAACCATCTTCTATTGAGGTAATTGAAAAGCTAGTACTAAATAGATACCCAGAAGTAGGGCAAGCAAATGCTAGAAAAATTTCAGAGTTCTCTGGGGGCAATTTCAGAATAGCTGTTACTCTTGCAAGCACTATTAAAAGAGGCGACTCCGTAATTAGTCTAAAAGATAAAGATTTATTTAACAGGTTAATCCAACAAGGGAATGATCCTGATGATACTCTTTTAAATGTTATTGAAGTTGCTGCTCTAGTTTATTCATTTAACCATGAGTATTCAGATGAAAACCTTGAATTAGACATTCTTTCAAAGATTGCTAATTTAGAAAAATATGTTTTTTTTGGAGTTGTTAACCAATTAGAAAAAAGAGAGCTTATCCAAAAAAGAGGTAAATGGAGAGCTGTTTTACCTCATGCGATATCCAATGAATTGGCAGAAAGAGCTATTCTTAAATATCCGTTAGATTATCTATTAAACATTTTTTTTGAAGGTGACTCTGAAAGAATTCTCATTTCTTTCTGTAGACGACTTGGTTATTTGCATGAGAATGAATTTTCTAAAAGTCTTTTAGATAAATGGCTAGAAAAGGATGGTATTTTATACGATTTCACGAAATTAGATGAAACTAAGATAGAAATTGTAAAGAACCTATCACCTATAAATCCAGAAAGAATCTTATCTAAATTAGAGACTATTACAGATGAAAGTTTTTTTACTAATAAAAACAAATTTCACCACTCTTTTAAGAGCCTACTTTCCAGTATTGTATATGATCAAAACCATTTTCGTAGAGCTTTTTTACTTTTAAAAAAGTTTGCCCTTTCGGAAGAAAAAACTGAGAATGTAAATTCATTTAAGAATAAGGTAGCCTCTTTATTTCAAGTACGATTATCAGGTACTGAAGCGACAATTGAAGACAGGTTAACCATATTAAGAGAGTTGGTTAACTCTGCAGAAGAACATGAGAGAAATTTAGGACTTACTTTTCTACGATCATTTATTAAGACAGGGTATTTTACCTCACATTTTGATTATACATTTGGCTCTCGATTGAGAGGATTTGGCTTTGAACCGTATCTTCCAGATGATATAAAGAAATGGTATTTAGGTGGATTGAGTATCATCCTTGAGGCTTATGAAAAGGAAAAAGATGACACTATTCTTGAAGTATTTATTGAAAAACTCGATAATTTAATTAATATAACAAGCATTCAGGATGAAGTAATTGAGCTCATAGAAAGATTAACTGATTCCTCATTTCGTGAGCAGATTTGGGTTAGGTTAAATAGAGTTTTAAAGAGATCAGAAGATAAACTTGATGGAGAGTTACGTAAAAGAATTATTGATCTTTCAAAAAAGTTCAAGCCAAAAGATTTGATTGAAAAAGCTAGAACCTATCTGCTAACTAATCATGATGTTTATGACATTGAAGATATAGAAGATGGAAAGGATTTTGAAGATCGATATCAAAACATGATAAGAAAAATACATGGTATAGGTGCTGAACTAGCTAAAGATGAAGAGGCATTTAATATTATTATTCCCGAAACCCTAGTTGGGGACAATAATTCTAGAGTGTTTCATGGCGGCTTTGGCTTAGCAGAGGATGAAGAAAATCTTGTCCAGATATGGTCTAAGCTCATTTCAGAAGTTCATAAGTTGCGCCCTGAAAAGGTAAACTTAAGTTTGATAAATGGCTTCTTAAGTAAGACGTACTCTTTGAAACCTGATTTAACAAATAAATTCTTGGACGAAGCTTTGAAGGATGAAATTCTAAAACAGGATTTCCCCTTCTTCCATTCAAATATACCTTTAGACGAAAAAGGTGTAGAGAGATTAATTTCTAGTATTGAATCTGACTCATCAGAAAGTTGGAAATACACTCAACTTGCTTATGGTGGTATACATAAAAGTGTTGATGATGAAAACTTCGTTAAACTATTAAAGGCTCTGATAAAGAAAAAAGACGGAGCAAATCCTGTCTTTGAACTTATAAATATGAGAGTTTATTCGATCGAGAGAAATGAAAAAATTGAAATGAGTAAAACTTTAGCAGATTGTATTAATGAAATACTTTCTACTTTTGATTTTATAAACGGAAACCTCGCAGAATCAATATCTCATTATCAATTTGATAGAGTAATTCATCACAGTTTTGACTTTGATTCTGGTGAAGATGCAGCACGTAGAATATGTAACAACATTTATAATTCAAGTCATAGCTCTTATGTCAGTTTTTACGAACTTAATAGTCTTTTAAAGGGGATTATTAAATCTAGACCTCTAATAATTTTGGATGAGCTTTTAGATCATTACAGTAATGATCAAAGATACTTACTAAGAAGTTTTACTAATGATATTGAAGAAAGTGCAAGCATATTGTCTGAAATTGATGATAAGACTATTTTAGATTGGTGCTCTAAAAAGCCACTAACAAGATATGAGTTAATTGCATCAGTAATTATTCCTTTTAAAAGTGATCCGCAAAACAACTTACAATGGACGGAACTAGCTAAGGAAATCCTATCATTATGCCCAAGTAAGGAAGTAGTTCTGAATGAGTATTCTGTTTCATTAAGACCTAGCAGCTGGACTGGTTCGCGTTCTTCTATTTTGGAATTGAGAGTCTCCCTAATTGAAGAACTTGTCCAATATTCTAATTCTGATATCTCAGAGTGGGCTATTAACGAACTTGCCAAGTTTAATACTGAGATCCAAGCTAACCAAAAATGGGAAACTGAAAGAAGTAGAATAGATGAGTATGGCTTCGAATAATTTGTTTTACCTCCATAAACAAAAAAAAGCCCAACTCATTTCTGAATTGGGCTTTGCTGTAAGTAGCGTGGGACGGAATTGAACCGTCGACCTCACGATTATGAGTCGTGCGCTCTAACCATCTGAGCTACCACGCCGTTTTCTTAAACAGACTTCAAATATACGGGTTTTAGAATAAAGGATAAAACAAAATTTTAGCCTAAATGCTTTTATCTATAATCCTGTTTCAAAACAACTCAGATAACTCAAATCTTCCCCTAAAAAACTATCCCCAACATTTTCCATCATCTCTCATTATTCTGTTTGTTAAGTTTCTTAACTTGTGGTCTTTAATAAAAGTTAATATTTGTTTTTATGGCGCAGAAAATCACAAAGCGAGAAAAAGATTATTCACAATGGTATTTAGATGTTGTAAAGGAAGCTCAGCTTGCTGAACACTCCCCTGTGCGTGGGTGCATGGTAATCCGTCCAACAGGCATGGCTCTTTGGGAAAATATGCGTACAGCTCTTGATCAGATGTTTAAAGATACTGGCCATGAAAACGCTTATTTCCCTCTTTTCATCCCAAAATCTTTTCTCTCTAAAGAAGCGCAACACGTAGATGGTTTCGCAAAAGAGTGCGCAGTTGTCACTCATAGCCGCCTAAAAAGTGTAGATGGTGGAGTAGAAGTTGATCCTGATTCAAAACTAGACGAAGAACTTATTGTTCGTCCAACTTCAGAGACTATTATTTGGGATACCTACAGAAACTGGATTCAATCTTATCGTGACTTACCCATTTTGATTAACCAATGGGCTAATGTTGTTCGCTGGGAAATGAGAACACGTCTGTTTCTGCGAACGATGGAATTTCTGTGGCAAGAAGGTCACACCGCCCATGCTACCGAGCAAGAAGCTGTTGATGAGACTCTACAGATGCTAGAAGTGTACCGTACTTTTGCCGAAGAATTTATGGCAATGCCCGTTATTACAGGTGTTAAAACCGAAAGCGAGCGATTTGCTGGTGCCGTAGAAACCTACTGTATCGAAGCTCTCATGCAAGATGGCAAAGCGTTACAAGCAGGTACTTCGCATTTCTTAGGGCAAAATTTTGCCAAAGCTTTTGATGTGAAATTTCAGGATAAAGATGGCGAGCATAAACTCGTTTGGGCAAGTAGCTGGGGAGTTTCAACACGCTTAATCGGTGGACTTATTATGACTCACTCCGATGATCATGGCATGGTTATTCCTCCTAAACTAGCTCCAACTCAAGTTGTTATCGTTCCTATCTATCGTAGCGATGAAGAAAGAGCACTCGTTTTAGAGTATGGCGATAGTATCTTCGCTGAACTAAAAGCTCTTGGTATTCGTGTTAAACTAGACAACCGTGATAATTACAAACCAGGTTTTAAATTTGCAGAGCACGAAGCTCGTGGGATTCCACTAAGAGTAGCCATCGGACCTCGCGATGTTGAAAAAGGAAATGTAGAACTTGCTCGTCGAGATACCCTCACAAAGTCTTTCGAGTCGAGAGAAAATATTGGAAGCTTAATTCAAGAACTTCTCGAAACTATTCAAATTGATTTATTTGAGGCTGCCAAAAAGCTTAGATCCGACATGACTTCCGAAGTTGAAACCTATGATGAGTTCAAGAAAGTATTAAACGAAAAAGGTGGATTTATTTACGCCCATTGGGATGGTACGCCTGAAACAGAAGAACTTGTTAAAAACGAAACCAAAGCAACTATCCGATGCATTCCTCTCGAAAAAGGTGAAGAAGGCGTTTGTATGGTTACCGGAAAGCCTTCTAAACAAAAAGTTCTTTTCGCAATATCTTATTAAATAGTAGTTATGTACAAGGTTCCCACATCATATTATGTATGCTCTGGCGAACAGTGTAGAACTATGGATGAACGTACCATAAATGAATTTGGCATTGATGGTTTTACACTGATGGAGGTGGCAGGAACTAAAGCTGCCGACTTCATCGCATCCAGAACCACGCCAAACGATGTTGGTTTATTCTTCTGTGGGAAAGGAAATAATGCGGGTGATGCGCTAGTAGTTGCTCGCATACTTTCCGAGAAAGGGTATTCCATCACTCTCTGTTTTGTAGATGGAACTTCCAATTTAAGCCTAGATGCAGCTCGTAATTTCGAACTCCTACAAAAACTTCAGGGTAATATCTCAATTGTCGATTGGACAACTGAGCTTTCGCCTTCCTCTTTTGATTTTATTGTAGACGGAATGCTTGGAACGGGGTTGAAATCCAACGTCCGCGCTCCTTATTCCGATATCATAAAATGGATCAATCATTCTAACATAACCACTTTCTCCTTAGACCTTCCTTCAGGCCTAAACCCCGACACTGGTGAGATAATGGGAAGTTCAGTTTCTGCACAGTATACACTCACTTTTGGGGCACTAAAAACTGGATTTTACCTTACTGATGGTCCCGATTATGTTGGTGATATTGTTCTTTGTGAACTTCCTTTTCCAAATCAATTCAAAAAATCATCCGCTTACTTAATTGATGATGGTTGGGTTGAGGAAAGTATTCCCATCACCAAAGAAAGAGCGCACAAATACGCAGATGGTGTGCTCTATATTATTGCAGGTTCAGAAGGATTAACTGGCGCGGCTACTTTAGCAGCACAAAGTGCATGGGCAACGGGGATTGGCGCCGTAGTCTTAATTACACCTAAAGGTTTGCTAGATGTTTATGAAAAGAATCTTATCCAGATTATAAAGAAACCAGTTGGTACTTCAGAAGACACTTTTTTCAAACCAGCACACTTAAATCAGGTTTTAGAAATTCTATCCGACAAACCTGGCAAGTTACTAATCGGACCTGGGCTAAGCAGAAATGAGCTTACTCTAGAATTCACCCAAAAGCTTCTAACACAATACGAAGGCGATGCTGTAATAGATGCCGATGCTTTGTTTGCTCTATCATTAGTAGAGAACTGGGAAAAGCCAAACAGTAGCAATTGGATAATAACGCCTCATCCTGGAGAATTTAAAAACCTATTTGGTGCCACAACATCTAGCAGTTATGAACGTCTTTTGCAATCTAAAACTAGTTCTCTAAAAAAAGGAATTACTATCTTAGCGAAAGGTTTCCCTTGCATTGTTGGAACTTCTGCTGAAGATATTTACTTAACAGGCTACGATACTCGAATATTTAATCGAGCAGGTTTTGGTGATGTATTGGCAGGAAAAGTTGGTGCTTACTATTTGGAATATGGAGATCCTGCTTTAGCCTGTTTCTTAGCATTACTAGATGGAAAGAACAAAGCGTTGGCTTTCAGCTCTGGTCCAAATGATTATTTAAGTTTAGAACCCATTAACCTCTTATAGAGTAGAGAATCATTATCAGCAACTTTATTTTAAACCACAAAAAACTTCCATACATTTTATTGTTTGGAGCTACCATCGCAATATTAATTGTAACTTTAAGTCCTGCAAAAAATTTAAGTACGATTAATATTTGGGATTACGACAAGCTCGGTCACTTTCTCATGTTTGGGGTTTGGACTTTCCTTTATGGTCTGAGCCAAGCCGTTCGTCAAAAGCGAAAGCCTAACTTATGGATGGTTTTTATTCTAGGAAGTGCTTACGGCCTCTTAATTGAATTACTTCAATTTGTACTACCTACTAATCGCTCACCAGAAACACTCGACTTTATTGCCGATATGATAGGCTCTGCTTTGGCTATTTTACCACTCAACATTCTGTTGAACAGAATCTTTAGTAGCAAGTAGTTACCAGCATGTTAATGTGATGTTTTAAGATTAACAAATGTAGTTTCTTACTTAGGCAACATTAACAACCTACTTGCCTTATGAGAATCAAAAACCCAAAGACTGACCTAAAAAAGTATTATATCCTTTTTATGGAAATTGGCTTTATCTGCTCATTGCTGATATTCATTGTAGCCGCAAAAGTGACCATTGTTTCTGATAATACTCAAACTAACGTACCCAGTTTCATCCCAGATATAGAAACACTTGAAACTCCCATAACTATACCACCAGATAAAAAGCCAGCCCCACAGAAACCTATGGTTTTTCAAGAAAAACCTGATGATGTTATAATTGAAGACCCAATAACAGATTTTCCAGATTTTAATACATCCTCTCTTCCCATCACGCCACCAGAACAAGAAGCTGAAAAAGAAGAACCTCTCCTTAATGTTCAAACAATGCCTAAAATGAAAGGCGGGCAGTCTGCCTTCTATAAGGAACTTAAATATCCAGAGATGTGTAAAAAGTCTGGTATTGAAGGCCGAGTAGCTTTACAGTTTGTAATAAACGAGCAAGGTGAAGTTACCAACCCAATCGTACTACGTGGAATAGGTGGCGGTTGTGATGAAGAAGCTTTACGAGTAATTAAACTCATGAATTTTTCGCCAGGTATACAGAACGGGCGCTTCGTTAAAGTAAGAATGGCTCAGAGTATTATGTTCCGTCTTAAGCATTAAAGCGCGGAGTGCTAATAAGAATAAATACTTATTACATTCGTTAAAACTTATATTAAATTACAAAATAGATTTGCAGTCGGAGTAAATAATAGTTTACTTTTCAACTTCAAGTTTTCACCCAAATTTTTGGACCTGTTATGATCAACAAAAGAAAAGATCCGAAAGCCGATTTAAAAAATTCTTACACGGTATTTTTACAGTCTGGTTTAATTGTAACACTACTTATAATGATTGTTGCATTTAAACTCAATCTACGTAGCGAACCACCTACAGCTATTGCTGTAGCACAACAAGAAGAAGTTGTGATGGAAGAAGTGATTCAAACTAAGCAGATTGAGACACCACCACCACCACCACGTCCACCAGTACCTGTTGAAGTACCAAATGACGAAGTGATTGAAGATGAAATTATAAACTTAGATGCAGAACTTGATCTAGACGGACCAATTGATCTTCCACCACCACCACCACCTGCTGAAGACGAAGAAGAAGAATTCTTTGTTGTAGTAGAAAACATGCCAGAATTAGTTGGTGGACTAGCAGGACTTCAAAAGAAAGTAAAATATCCTGAAATGGCTACTCGCGCTGGTATTGAAGGCCGTGTTACCATTCAGTTTATTGTAAACGAACAAGGTAAAGTAGAAAATCCTCGTGTTATTCGTGGTATTGGCGGCGGTTGTGATGAAGAAGCTTTAAAAGCTGTTGCACAAGCCAAATTCACACCAGGAATGCAACGTGGGCGCCCAGTTCGTGTTCAGTATAGCTTACCAATTGTATTCAAATTACAGAACTAAGTAGTAGTTAAAGTAATTTGTTTTAGACTTTAAGGTGTGAAGATCTCTTCACACCTTTTTTTATGTCTACTGATTGATAAGCCAATTTTTAAAAGAATTGAGAACATCTTTTAGATTATCGAAGCCTACTTTCTCCAATGCCTCATTTACTGGCTTCCAAACAACCTCCTCAATCCCTTCCTCTTCTTGAGGTAAAAGATTGGATTGCTCATTTGGGAAACGCATTACATACCAATGCGTCGTTTTACCATACTTTTTATTCTTTTCTATATACTCATGATATGTATTGGGCAGTTTATGCAGAATAATAGGTAATTCAGAATTAGTCTCTTCGGCTACCTCCCGGCAAGCACACTCAGCAATTAGCTCGCCTTTTTCTAGCTTACCTTTGGGTAAATCCCAAAACCCATTTCTAAAAATAAGAAGTACTAATGGATTCTCTGCGTGGCCTTCTTGAGCTTTAAAAACTACCCCTCCACCTGCCTCAATGAGTTTAGTCTTCACTCTCAGCCTTTTCTGAATTTCCTTTTTTGGCTTCGTCTGCATAATTCAAGCGTAGGTTGGTAAGAGTTTGGTCTAAATATCCTTTTAGCTCAGCAGGTAAATTGCCTTTCGTGTATGAATCCAAAGCGTTCAGTGTATCTATAGCGTATTTAGTAGCAGTTATATCTCTTTCTATAGTATCAGTAGCAGGATTTTTCAGCTTACCCATACCTACCATCGCTATCTGCTGATGTTGTTGAATCAGCATCATCATTAATAATTGGTTTTGTTGATCTGGATTTAAGCTTTCTCGATTCATAATTACTCATTTATATTAAACTTTTAAACTCTTCTAAATTTAAGGTCTTTTCAGCTAAAAAAAGCTCAATTTTATTTACCTTATGGATGAATTTTTAACTTCATCAGAGTTTCTATAGTAATGGCACTTATAAAGCCCTTTCAGGCATGGCGGCCAGCCGCTTCTAAAGTACAAGATATTGTTTGTGTTCCTTATGATGTAATAACCACAAAAGACGCTCTTGAGCTCTCCAAAGGCAAACCGCTTAGTTTTTTACACGTTATTCGCCCTGAAATTGACCTTCCAGCCGACATCAGTATCTACCATACTAGTGTTTATTCTAAAGGGCGAGAAAGTCTACAAAAGCTTTTAAACGCTGGACATTTCATTCAAGAAGAGCAGGATAGTCTTTATATCTACCGGCTAGTTTGGAATGGGCGTGCTCAAAGTGGAGTTTTTGGATGTGTAAGTGTGAAAGAATATGAGAACGATATTATTCTGAAACATGAATTAACCCGACCTGACAAAGAAGACGATCGGACGAAGCATATCACCACACAAGAAGCACATGCGGAGCCCGTCATGTTGACTTTCGATGATACAAAGGATATAACTGGTTTGATGGTACAGGCTCAGGAAAATGATCCTATCTACGATATCACCACGGAAGATGGCGTACAACATAGCATCTGGAAAATAGATGACGCCTCTACGTTCCAGCAGGCTTTTGATTCTATTCCCTCACTTTATATTGCCGATGGTCATCACCGTTGTGCAAGTGCAGCAAGAACGGCTCGAGAAATCGCTAGTCAGAATCCTACTCACACAGGAGAAGAGAATTATAATTACTTCCCTGCTGTTCTTTTTCCCATGCAGCAAATGGAGATTCTCTCCTATAACAGAGTTATATTTCAGCTTCCCGATAATTTTTTTGAACGCCTTTCGAGTAGTTTCATGGTAACGCCAAGCACAGAATCTGTTCCTCAGAAAAAAGGTAGCATTTGTATCTACTATGATGGAAGATGGTACGCCTTGGATTTACCAGCCAGCCAGAAAAGTGATTCCGCATCAGCGCTGGATGTTTCTCGACTGCAAGAATTTATCTTAGCCCCATTACTCGGTATAACTAATCAAAGAACCGATAAGAACATCGATTTTGTTGGAGGAATTAAGAGCACTCTAGAGCTTGAACATTTGGTCGACTCTGAAAGCGCACAATTGGCTTTTAGTATGTATCCAACCAATATTAAAGAACTAATAACCGTTTCTGACGATGGGCTACTTATGCCCCCAAAGTCTACTTGGTTTGAACCCAAACTAAGATCAGGCTTTCTCATTCACACTTTTAAATAAAATATCAATCACTCACACTTAGCACTCACCATGAAAAGAGTTCATAATTTTAGCGCCGGACCGGCCGCTTTACCCCTTGAAGTTTTAGAACAAGCACAATCCGAACTTTTAAACTACAAAAACGCGGGCGCTTCCATTATGGAAATGAGCCACCGCGGCAAAGAATATGTTGAAGTAGATGCACAAGCTCGCGAGCGATTATCCAACATCCTAGGTTTAGGAGATAAATTTGAAGTTCTCTTCTTACAAGGCGGAGCAAGTACACAGTTTATGCAAATCCCCTACAACTTTCTAAGCGAGGGCGAAACTGCTGATTATTTAAATACTGGAGCTTGGTCTAACAAAGCAATTAAAGAAGCCAAGCTTTTTGGTAATGTAAACGAAGTTTTCTCAAGTAAGGAAAGCAACTTTAATCGAGTTCCAAAGCTCGGTGAAGGCTCTTTTACTAAAGATGCAAAGTATGTTCACTATACTTCAAACAACACCATTTTTGGAACACAGTTTGCACAAGAACCAGAAACCAATGGCGTACCTCTAATTTGCGATGCATCTTCTGATTTCCTTTCAAGACCTATCGATATCGATAAATATGATATTATTTATGCAGGTGCTCAAAAGAATGTAGGACCAGCTGGTGTAACCATTGTTATTATCCGCAAGGAGTTTCTAGAAAAAGCGAATAAAGAAAACATCCCAACCATTCTTAACTACAAAACTCATGTTGGCACGATGTTTAACACGCCACCAGCATATGCAGTTTATATGGTTAACCTTGTGTTAGAATGGATTGAAAAGAAAGGTGGCCTTAGCTACTTCGAAAAATTCAATACAGAGAAAGCAGCTTTAGTTTATAACGAAATAGACAAAGATGATTTCTATACAGGAACTGCTGAAGTTGCATCTCGTTCAAACATGAACATTGTATTCCGTTTAGCGACTGAAGAGTTAGAAGCAGAATTTCTAGCAAGGGCTGCTACTTTCAACCTCTCTGGCTTAAAAGGCCACCGTAGTGTTGGTGGAATACGCGCTAGTATTTATAATGCATGTCCACAAGAAAGTGTAGAAGCTTTAGTGAAATTTATGCAAGAGTTTAAAGCCGAAAAAGCTTAATTCTTAAATACATTCATTGTATTTATAGGCAGCCACATTCTCATCGAGTGTGGCTGTTTTTTTATCCCAGCCCTACCGTTGTTAGAAAGTGTTTTATCACTCCTGGTACAAATACTATCATAAAAATAATGCCCCATACTGCGCCTGCAATATGCGCTTCGTGATTTACCTTCCCTTCTTGTTTACTCGCATAAATACTGTATGCAATAAACATTATCCCAAAAATAAAAGCAGGGATCCCAATGGGGATAAGCATTAAATAAATTTTCTCGAATGGGAATAAGAGAATAAACGCAAACAGTACGCTTTCAATAGCACCAGAAGCTCCCAATGTGGCATACTCTGGGTTATCCTTATGTTTTAAAAGTGAAGGCAACGAAGAGACTACGAGACCAGAGAAGTATAATATCAAAAACAGTACCGGTCCTAAGACTTGCTCCAAAACTGGGCCAAAAAAGAACAGCGTAAACATGTTAAAGAACAGGTGGCCTAAACTAGCATGTACAAAGCCTGAGGTTATTATCTCATACCAAGTTTTTTGCCGAACTGTTCGGTAAGGAATCATCATTCCTATTTCGATAATTCTTGGGTGAGCATAAAGACCTAGTAAAGAAACAATTGCATTGATTGCAATGAGTATGAGAGTAATTGACATCTAATGATTTGATGGGTTATAAACTATTTATCTGCGACCAAGATAATAAAACAATTGGCTCTGATATCTAGTATCTCTTTAATTGAAAAATATTTGCACAAAAAAAGTCCTTTGAGCAACCAAAGGACTTTTACTTTTATCTCATAATTAAGGAATGAAATTACTTTTCAGCAGTAACTTTATCATTAGACTGAAGAATTGACTCAACGCTAAGTAGCTTTTCAATTTTTGAAAGTCTTTGCTCGAGCTCACTTTGTGTATCAAGTTTGGCTTGAAGAGATAGATTATCTGTTTTTAACTCTTGAATTTCAACATTCAATGCTTTCACAGCTTCAATAAGTACAGCCGTCATCTGGGCGTAGTTAACCGATTTCATCCCGCCTTCATCTGTGTGAACAAATTCTGGGTAGATTTTTTCTACTTCTTGAGCAATCACACCAATTTGAGGATTTTCATTACTCACATCGGATTTCCAATTGTAAGAAACACCACGCATTTTTAGGGTTTTTTCTAGAGCATTATCTAAAGTTTGGATGTCTTTTTTCAATCGTACATCAGAAGATTGGTCATAAACTCCAGATATTGAAATATTTCCACTATTACCATCTATATTGATTGTTTCCTGATTTGACTGGCCCGCAATATTCGACTTAGACAAGATTAAACTACCCCATTCGGAAGTACCGTCTGTTCCAATTGATAAATTTGCATTGCTATGAAACCAACCTCCACCGTCGCTAGTGCTACCATACATATTTAAATACCCAAGGTTAGTATTCTCCCATTGCTGGCCACCAATTTGGATATTAGGAGCATCATCACCCCATAACATAACTTCAGCAGACTCGCCATTTGGATCATTTCCATTTGGATCATTTACAATTCCAACTCTATATGCTGCACCTTTTCCATCTTCGGCTCTTTTTAGTGAACTCATTTCAAACCAAGATCGTCCACCTTCAGCGGCAGTCCCAATTCCAAATTGTAATGGTACATAGAAGTTTTCGTTATTAGCGATGTCCATATAAAAGTATCCACCACTCATACCTGAGCTTTTCTCCCCATTCAAATAATCAGGGTTTGCTACTTGCATTCCACCTTTGCTGTACCAGTTATATACAAATCCTGTGCCTTCTGTATCAGTATCTCCATATTGTAATGCTGTTCTACTCAAGTTAGAATAACTGCCATTTCCGTCTTGTAATTTTATAGAGCCAGGATATAATGCTGAGTTACGTTGAAGCTCAACTTCAGGTTTTGTAGAGAAAAATAACGAATCTAATGTTTGACCATTAACATTTCCACCTTCAAACGCACCAAATACATTTCCATTAACAGTCAAATCTCCATTTATGATAGAATGACCGTTTAAAATAGCTGCAGTATCGGCATTTACTTCCATACCGATATTCGAGGTTCCGTTAAATACATTCAGTCGAAGTCCAAGGTTCTTTGTCCCACCACCACTTGCGTCTCCTTCAAAAGCAACATTTTGAACTGTTGAATTAAATGCTTCTCCACGGACACCAATATTTGGACTGTTCCCACTTCCTATAGCTCTTGATATAACTCCAAAATCAGCTCTAGAACCGTTATTCCCTGAAGTCTGAGCTTCTACCCCAACATTGCCATTTAAGTTACCGCTGGAATAAAAACCGCCTGCAATATTATAAGATCCGAAATCGCCTTCTACTTCCTCTCCAATAGGAACAATATTTCCGTTACCATCACCTTGTACAATTCCTTGAACACCAAAATTTAGTTTGGCTTTTGAAGCGGCCTGACCATAAAGCCCTACTCTTTTTTCACCAGTTCCATCGAAGTTTACGGCTCCACCAAAAACACCAATATGATTCCCTGTTCCTGTTCCATTAGCAAAACCTAAAACACCTCGTTGATTACTTTCATTTGATATCTCACTTATTGCTTCTCCCCAAACAGCTCCATTGTATTCAGTAGATTTACTAAATACCTGAAAAGGTTTAGCGGTCTTATCACCAACAATATTGATAACAAAAGAAGAATCTGAGTTGGCCGTATTTAAATTATATTCTGTAATAGTCCCACCAGGGCCACCGCCATTAACCACATTTTTTGCAACCAACGCATATGGTACAGAAAGTAGACGTGTTGTTCCCAAATCTGCATACTCTGTTCCACCAGTAGGATCGATAGCTAGTTTTACAAAATAATTATCGTTACCAAAATTCACCGCACTAAAAGATTGGCCTTCTGCTGCAAATCCATCTCCAATTACTAATTGAATAATACCAGCAGCGTTGGTTGTAATATTGTGTGTTTCAGAGTAAACATCATCTCCTGTTTCGGAGCCTTTCAGAACACTTATTTTTATTCCTAGATCTTGGTTTACAAGAAGTTCTCCATTTAGTCCCCTAGCTGCTGCCTGAAAACTAAAACCTTCTGGAAACTGTGCATATGCGCTAAAGGATATTAGCGATACAAATAATACGAGTATGAGTTTTTGTAGAATTGATTTCATTGTATGTCCGTTATTTTATCAAAAGCATTTTTTTTGTAGAAATTGTAGCTCCATCTGCCGTTAGACGATAGAAGTACATACCGCTAGAAAGGTAGTTTGCACTAAATTGTATAGTGTAGCTCCCTGCGGGTTTTGAATCTGATACCAAAGTGGCAACCTTCACACCAATTGAATTAAAAACATCGAGCTTTATATTCGCAGAGCGAGGCACATCATAGTTAATTACGGTTGTTGGGTTAAATGGGTTTGGGTAGTTCTGGCTTAAACCAAACTTTTTAGGCAAGTCTATTTCGGGTGCATTAGATACAACAACACTCGATCCAACACCAATAAAACCTCCCAAAATTTGCATGCTAGAATTACTAAAGTCCCCCACAATAACATCTCCAGTAGTGAAATCTAAAGACATTGACGAGTTCTCTAAAAACCCTCCGCCTGAGCTTATCAGCATTTGGGCGCTTATCGGAAATGACATCCCCAAGCAGCCTATTAACATTATAATGAGTTTGTTTTTTTGCATAAATCCTCCTGTAATATTGAGAGAAAGTAAAATCTTTTGTTCAATTTTCCACCACCCAACTGGGTAGTTTTTCCAAATCCCTATAATTCTAGAATAAGTATATAAACCAAACATGGCTTTTTAACTACCAAGGGTCTATATTTTAAAAAAAACTAGCGCTAACTATTACATGCCTACATCTACACTTCGATTTATAATTGCCATTATATTTTCGGTGATTTTCATTTCTTCCTGTGGTACTACTTCTCGAAGTAGTCGTACTGTCTCTTCTAAATCATCGACAGCTCCTAGAACTGCTATTTCTATATCATCTAGTTCTTCTTCAAAAAAGAATATGAGTGCTCTAGAGTCGGGTATGGCAAGTTGGTATGGCCCAAATTTTCATGGTAAACTTACAGCCAATGGCGAAACTTACGACATGAACGGTTTCACCGCAGCTCACAGAACTTTACCCTTTAATACAGAGGTTCTCGTTGAAAATTTGGATAATGGAAAGACCGTAAAAGTTCGAATTAACGACAGAGGCCCTTTCGCTAAAGATAGAGTTATTGATTTGTCTAAATCTGCGGCTAGCAAAGTTGATATGATTGGCCCCGGAACTGCTCGTGTTCGCATTTATCTAACTAAAGGTGATCTAGAAAACTCTCGTGTTACAGATCTTAAAATAGCTAACTACACCGTACAACTTGGTTCTTTTGCGGATGAAGCTGCTGCTAAAAGGGAATCAGCCAAAATTCCAAAAAGTCGAGTAGAAAAAGCTATCATTAATAAGACTGTTACTTACCGAGTCTATTACGGGATATACCAAGACCCTAGTGAAGCTCAAGACGCCCTTGATGACTTAAGTGAAAAAGGTTTTGAAGGATTTGTTAAGCAAATTGAAAACCATTAGTACAATAATTTATCGCCTGATTTAATGTCTCAACGAAAACTCATCCTTTACATCGCATGCTCTTTAGATGGGTATATCGCAAAACCGAATGACGACCTAAGCTTTTTAGATTCTATGCAAATAGAAGGCGAGGATTATGGATATAACGAGTTCACAGCCTCCGTTGACACCGTAATTTTGGGACGAAGAACTTATGATTGGGTGATGGAACGAGTTCCTGAATTTCCCCATGCAGATAAAAAGGCTTATGTAGTCACTAGATCCAGCCGCCCTGATATCGGAAATACCTCATTCTATTCCGGAGACTTAACTTCCTTAGTTACAAAGTTAAAGGAAGGAACTGGTAAGAATATTTTTTGTGATGGTGGCGCTGAAGTAGTGAATGAATTATTGAAAGCTTGCTTAATCGATGAGTTTATAGTTTCTGTGATTCCTATTTTAGTTGGCGATGGAACGAGATTATTCAAAGATGGCCGTCCTGAACAACTTCTAGAACTTATTTCCTCTAAAACATTTGAGACTGGGCTTACTCAACTGCATTATAAAGTTGCTCACAAATAGAACTTTCTCAATTGGGTTTTTACCCATTACCACTACTATTCCATGACTGATAAAAAAAGAAATCAAACAGAAGTTAAAACGGAGTTACATCCGCGTAATAAGCATAGAGCCCGTTATGATTTTGAGCAACTTTCAAAAGCGAATCCAGAGCTTTCTGATTTTGTTAGCATCAACAAATACGGTGATGAATCTATAGATTTCTTCAATCCTGAAGCGGTAAAAGCTCTCAACAAAGCTCTGCTAGGTTTTTATTATGATGTAAGTGAATGGGATATTCCAGCGGGATATTTATGCCCACCTATTCCTGGAAGAGCCGATTATATCCATCACATTGCAGATTTATTAGGCGGGATTTATTCACAGCCTCCAACAAACACAGTCCCTCACGGTGCTTCTATAAAATGCTTAGATGTTGGCGTTGGATCAAATTGTGTTTATCCTATTGTTGGTGCTAAAGAATATGGATGGAGCTTTATCGGTTCTGATACCGACCCTAAAGCCATGAGGAATGCTAAAAAAATCTTGAAAGCCAATCCTTTTCTTGCAGAACACATCTCACTAAGATCCCAAGCAAATCCTTCTCAATTCTTTAAAGGAATCGTGAAGGAAAACGAATTCTTTCACCTTACCCTTTGTAATCCTCCATTTCATGCTTCAAAAAAAGAAGCAGATGAAGCATCTCTGAGAAAACTGAGCAATTTAAAGGGAGAGAAAATTTCTACGGCCGTTAGAAACTTCGGAGGAAAGAGTACTGAATTGTGGTGTAAAGGTGGTGAAGTACAATTTGTTAGGGACATGATTTTTGAAAGCAAAGAGTTTGCCCAATCTTGTTTGTGGTTTACTACGTTAATTTCAAAGCACGAAAACCTTGATGCTGCTTATAGTGCCCTAGACGAAGTTGGTGCAGTTTCGGATAAAACAATGCCTATGGGACAAGGACATAAAGTGAGCCGAATTCTAGCTTGGACTTTTCATAACGATGAACAACAAAAGCTATGGAAAGAGAAAAGAGATTCTCAATAGATATTATTTGTTCGATCGGGTTTTTAAAAAGCATCTTTTATATGTAGAAACAAGTACCTTTGAACCGCATTTTAAAACTCATTTTTTGCTTTTTAAACAGTATTTATGGCAGCCAATAACAACAAAGACGAAGCAGCAGTTACTCTAACTTCAGAACAAATTGCTGAATGCATTTCTGTATTAGAAACTTTGAATTCTGACTCCGCTCAAATCTTTGAAATTCCAAAAGACCAACGTCTTGCACTAATTATGGCCGCAGGTTTGTTTTCACGCCCTAGTCGCGAGGAATTTCTACGTCGTAAAAAGGATGCCAAGAAAGCAGAAAAGCGAAAACTCGCCGAAAAAGATAAACACGCTAGAAATGCCACCGGTATTAGAAGTGCACGCGAAGCAACCATTTTTATTGCACCATCAATAATTGACCTAACGGGCAAAGAAAACCAGAAAGAACAGAAGCTAGAATCTCCTCGAAATTGCTATGTGTGCAAAGAAGAGTTTAATACACTTCATCATTTCTATGATACGATGTGTAAAGACTGTGGCGATTTCAACTATGCTAAACGTTTCCAATCAGCTGATTTAACGGGGCAGGTTGCACTTGTAACAGGCTCGCGCCTAAAGATCGGCTATCATATCACTTTAATGATGTTGCGCGCCGGAGCGACCGTAATTGCAACTACTCGATTCCCCGTAGATTCTGCACTTCGTTTTGCTAAAGAATCCGATTTTGATGAATGGGGTGACCGTCTTCATATTCATGGTTTAGATTTACGTCATATCCCTAGCGTTGAGATTTTTTGCAGTTTTATTGAACAGAAGTATGACCGTTTGGATGTACTTATCAATAACGCTGCGCAAACTGTTCGCCGCCCCGCTGGTTTTTACCAACATTTAATGGCGAATGAAGAACGAGCTATTTCTGAAATTCCTTCGCTTGCTCGCGGTTTATTATCCGATCACCATGCTTGTTTACAAGAATTACGAACTTTGAGTGCGGGTTTTGCTGAAGAAGGCCAGAATAAAAACCTACCTGTAACTTGGCATGGCAAACAATTAGGTATTGGGCTTAGTGCTTCTGCCAAACTCTCCCAAATTCCTTACAGTATTGATAACTCGCTCACAGCAGAAGAAGTTTTTCCTGAAGGTCAATTAGATGCCGATTTACAGCAGGTTGATTTACGGAAAACCAATAGCTGGCGATTAAAACTCGGTGAAATTCACACTAACGAGATGCTCGAAGTTCAACTGGTAAACTCAGTTGCTCCTTTTGTGCTTTGTAATCGTTTGGCTGGCTTGATGAAAAAAGAGAATACTGGGATGAAGCATGTTATAAATGTTTCTGCAATGGAAGGGAAATTCCACCGATGGCATAAAGAAGATCGCCATCCACATACTAATATGGCGAAAGCAGCTCTTAACATGATGACCCACACCGCAGCATCTGATTTTGCAAAGTTTGGGATTTATATGAATGCCGTTGATACGGGTTGGGTAACCGACGAAGATCCCGCAGAACTAGCGCGTAAAAAAGAAGAAGTTCACGATTTTCAGCCACCGCTAGATATTGTAGATGGCGCAGCAAGAGTGCTAGATCCTTTATTTGATGGTATAAACACAGGCAAACATTGGAGTGGGAAATTCCTGAAAGATTACCGTCCTATTGATTGGTAGCACTATAATTTCAAGAAACTAACTACAGGATTTTTTCCATGGGATACGATGAACTGATGTATTTACATCTTGTAACAGTTATACCCTGCTTTATTATTGGCACCATCTTATTATTGATAAAGAAAGGAACTCCATTTCATAAAAAATCTGGGCGAGTGTATATGGTTTTGATGCTTATCACAGCAATCATTACGCTTTTTATGCCTGCAAAAGTTGGAAGCAGCCTCTTTAACCATTTTGGCTGGATTCACCTTTTTAGCTTTATCACTATTTATACAGTACCAACTGCATATCTTGCTATCAAAAAAGGAAATGTGAAGTCGCATAAACGCAAAATGATTCTACTTTACTTTGGAGCCATCATTATTGCAGGTGGATTTACACTTAGCCCAGGAAGGTATCTACACGAATTGTTGTTTGGCTAAACTCTGTCTGATTTTAGTTTAGAGTTTCCCAAAGATACTGCAACGATAATTGTTTACTTTTGGCGATGAAATCTTTTCTCATACTCCCCGCTTTTATTCTTCTACTTTCTAGCTGTATAGCTACAAAAAAAGAACCGCCAGTTTATATGTTTGGTACTTTTCAGGATGATTATAACATAGAGTTTGATCTTTCTACCGAGCTCTTTTTTCAAAAGCCATCTTCACGTTATCACATTGTGAAATGGAATGTTAATGAGCAATATTTTATAGCACAGAATGATACCGCCAATGCTTACGACATCAACTTGTTTACACGAGTTGATTGGATACCGTTCGAAGGAATGGAACCTTTCACTTGGGGCTTTTGCATCAGCGCCTACAAAGAGCCAACAATAGAATCTGCTGAGGCTGTGAAGGTAGTAGACCGAGCCACACCCAAAACAGGTTGTAATGGTTATCCATTTTCTAGAATGAAACCCATTTCTGATTAATTGCGTATTAAAGCCCTTTTCTCAAACCTAGCAATCGATTTACCGATGACCTATTTTTGTTTAGGTCTGAGCCTGACGAATGATTGCCTGCGGAGGTTGCATATTTAACATCTTCAGATGAATAGAACGCCTTAGGATCATGTGTTTCTATAATTGAAATCATTTCATTCCAGCGCCTTCTTTTAAGTACAGTAAAGATGATATTTACTGGGCCAAACCCACCATGCCCATCTATACTTGTAATAGTAAAGCCAGCAACTGTTAAAGCTTCCGTAAGCTCTTTCTTCTTATCTTGGGTAATAATTCTAACAATAATAGTACCCACTTTAAGTTTGTCCTCAATATACATCCCAACAAAAGTCCCTGCAGAAAAACCACCGGCATAGGCTACAAAGTTAACCCAATTATCTAAGTTTTTAAGTAATTCGGTTACTACAAAAGCCCAAATGAGGACTTCAAAAAAACCTAAAAGAGCGGCTTTAAATTTAAATCCGCGCGAAACCATTACTATTCTAAGCGTACCTAGACTAACATCCATAATACGTGCTAGAAATATAAAAACAGGGATAAGAAAAACTGGAATGAGGGTAAACATAGTGGGGAAATTAAAAAAAGCCTTGTACATGATGTACAAGGCTTACTTTACATTGGCTTGGCGGAGAGGGAGGGATTCGAACCCTCGTTACGTGTTTCCACATAAACTCCCTTAGCAGGGGAGCGCTTTCAGCCACTCAGCCACCTCTCCGTAATCAAGGGATGCAAATATACGGTAGTTCACAAGTCTAATCAACGCTTATTAAATAAAAATATTAATTCGATAAGTAGAGCGGCAATGTTACTATAAATGTGGTTCCTTTTTCCTCTTGAGAATCTATGCTTAAGTCCCCGGCATTCATTGATACCATCTCATTACAAAGAACTAACCCTAAGCCTGTCCCAGTTTCGTTATTTGTACCAATGCGCTTAGCTTTAGAGTCTAAATTCATAATTCCAGAAATAATATCCTTACTCATTCCAATTCCATTATCTGCAATTTTAATTTTGCAGAAATTACCTTCTTTAAATGTGGTTATCGATACTTCTCCACCTGGCTTTGTAAATTTAATGGCGTTCGAAAGTAGATTACGAATTATCGTATCTATCATATCCTTATCACCATTTACCATTATAGTATCATCGGTTTCTAGGAGTAGGGTAATATCTTTTTGCCTCGAAAGTTGAACATAAAGCTCTGCGTTTTTAGAAATTGATTCTTGGAGAGGGAAAATGGCTGGTTTTGGTATCACCTGCCCTGTTTGTAGTGTAGCCCAATGCAATAAATTCTCGGTTAAGCTATGTAAAGTTTTCGAAGAATCTCGAATGATTCCAATTCCTTCTGTTAGCTCCACTTTATCAATGTCATCAATTTTAGAATATAACAGATCAGAAAAACCTAACATTGCTTGAAATGGATTTCTCAAATCATGAGCAATAATGGAGAAGAATTTGTCTTTTGTTTTGTTGACTTCTTCAAGGTGCTTTGCCTGTTTTTCTATAATTTTATGTTGCTCAACAAGTGCGTTCTTTTCTTCTCTGATTTGTTGAGTCTGCGTATCTATAATGACTTGCATTTTTTGCTGCCGCGAAATTAACATCCTATATCTAAACTGTAGTGTGATGTAGTAAATAATTGCTAGAAGAATAGCTATTGCAACATAGAACCATATATTTTGGAAGAACCTAGGTTGGATTTTAATACTTACAGATGTGGTATCGATGCTCCAAACTCCATCATTATTAGTAGCCTGTACTAAAAATTCATACGTCCCTGGAGGTATGTGTGTAAAACTAACAGCTCTTTCATTTGTCACAATCCAATTCTCGTGATACTCATTGAGTTTGTATCGAAATTTTGTTTTTTCTGGATTTATAAAAGTTATTGCATGAAATTTTATTTGAAAATCATCCTCCCCCTTATCAATCACAACTATATCTTCATTAGGAGTATAAGACGAATCACTAGCAGTAATGCTTTCTATAATTACCGGAGAGAAGATTATTTCTCCCTGTGAAGTATTGTTGTTTATAATAGACACACCATCCTGTGTTGATATCCAGAAAGTCTCATATTTTGTTTTGATACCAGCCTCTTGAAATGATCCGTTTCCTTCTGGACTTCTCATTCCTTCGGCTCTTCCAAATTGAGTTAACTGAAATTCAGCTATCTTTCCCTCCATATATAGATTCAATTCCCTTTTATCAATTCTACAAACCCCTCTATTTGTAGATATCCAAAGAAATTCATTTTCATCATCCGATATCCAATGGATGTTATAATCAGGTAAACCATCCTCTGTCGAAACATGGTCTAGTTTTCCATTCTTAATTCGATTTAGCCCATTATTCTCGGTACCAACCCAGACAACATCGTCTTTATCGATATATATAGAGCGAACATTATTTGACGATAAACCTTCAATAACTGTATAGTTTGTAAACTTACCGTCTTTAAGTCTACTTACGCCGCCTTCTAAACTTGCAGCCCATATACTACCATCTCTACCTTCAGTTATATATCTAATTTTTTCCCCGCTCATTCCATCTTTTTTACCAAACCACTTTTGCTCGGTAAATGATGAATTAAACTTAACTAATCCAGAATAGGTACCAGCCCAAATCGTACCGTCTTTACCAACTAACAAAGCGTGAATATCGTTTTTTTCGTAATCCTCAGAGAAATCAAAATGTGTTATTTCTCCATCAGAAAACCGATCTAACCCTTTTTGGTAGTGTCCAACCCAAACATTGCCAGAGCTATCCTCTGCAATGGTTTGAACTATATTGGTTTTTATGTCTTTACCAACTCGGTAGTTTGTTACTTTTTTTCCATCAATTACATTGAGCCCCTCGCCTCTTGTACCTACCCAAAACCTACCTTTTGTGTCTTCTAGCAAACCAAGTATATTACCGCCGCTTAAACCCTCTTTCACCCCAAAAGTCCTAATTTTCGAACTTCGAAGTCTTAGTATACCTTGCTGAAAACTTCCCAACCATATACTTCGCTCCGAATCTTCAAAAACACTAGTGTATGTAAAACCTTCCAGCTGATTTACACCATCAAACTCTTTAAACACACTTTTCTTTAACGTGAATAAAGCACCCCTGTTATTTGCCATCCACAACGTACCTTGGCTATCTCTAAAGAACTCATAAATGTATACATCTCTTTTTGGGTAGCCATCATTTATATTTCTAAATGAACCTTCTTCTTCAAGAAACAAACCGGTCGATGTATTTACTAGCTTTGAGAGTTTATCAATAAAAAAGTGAGTTACTTCATGCCCTTTAAAGAATCTATACCTTACAGAAGGAGTTAATTTCTGATTATTTAGCTCGTATACTCCCTTCTTACTTCCTACTATTAAAACTCCTGTATCATCTCTAATTACACCTCGAACTAAATTATTGGAAGGAGTGGCACTAATATTATAGAATGTTATTTCATCATCAACAATGTGCGCTAATCCATTATGTGTTGTTAGCCAAATAGTATCGTCTTTGGGATCTAGATAAGTGCCCGATATTTGATTTTGAAGAATATCATCGCCATCGTAGAACTTTCGAAAGTTATTATCTTGGTAGACATATAAACCTTCTAGTGTTACTAAAAAAACTCTCCCATACTTATCTTCAAAGATTTTTGTGATATCCGAATTTGTAAAACCTTCATTAATACCGAAGTATTCAAATTCTTCGCCTCTTTTGAGTAATACGCCACCATACTCAAGTGCTACCCAAAGCCCAACATTCTTCTGAATATATAACTGAGTAGTTCGGTTATTGAGCATTTCAGGAGTATTTGAGAAATTATACACTTTGAATTCTAATCCATCAAATCTCACCAAACCGTCATAGGTGGTTAGCCAGATATACCCATCTTCATCTTGGGCAATTTTATTTATAGTGTTAACTGGCAGTCCGTCTTCCAGAGTCCATACTCTCGCTGTTAAAGAGTCTAAATGGGATAGAACTTTTGGCTGAAAAGCATAACTATCTGAAACTATCCACAATGATAGCACCAATAATGTGCTAACCAAAATTAGTTTTTTTATCAAGAATTTAGAAAGCCTTTAACTATTAAAATTATACCACAGAACTGTCATCTAGCACGTAAATCTGAGCTAAATTCCGCCCCTCTTGTGCATAGTCAAGCCCATAGCCCAGCACGAACTTGGTAGGTATTTCAAACCCAACATAGTCTATTTGAACATCATGTAGAGTAGCTTCTTTTTTATGAAGCAGAGTTACCACAGAAACAGAAGCAGGTTCGAAATTTTTCATTCTCTCAACCATATACTTCATAGAAAGTCCTGTATCAATAATATCTTCGACTAAAATTACGTGTCTGTCTTTGAGTTTCGCATCTATCTCTTTCAGTTGAGTAACTTGGCCAGAGGAAACTTTTTCGTCACCATAACTACTTAACTTCATAAAATCCACCTCGCAGGGGATGGAAACATAACGCATCAAATCTGCCAGAAATATAAAAGCTCCATTAAGTACGCCAATAAAAATCGGTTTTTTTCCTTTAAACTCTTTGTCTAGTTGTTCTCCAAGAAGAATTAGCCTTTCTTCAATTTGTTTTTTACTTATATATACAACGAAACGTTCTCCATTACATTCTACATTTTCAGGAAGGAAAAAACTCATAATCTATCACTTAAATATTTATGGTGAGGTATTCTTTTGTTTGTTCGGTACACTTCACAATATCTGATATTGTACCGATGCGATGGCTGGCAATATTATCAGTAAAAAAGGTGGCGTAAATAGTGCCATCTGGTGCACATAGCACCAACGCCTTTTCTTTGGTTGCCGTAGGCACTTTAAGGTTCATTAAATGCTTTGATACTTTTTGCGAACCTATCATTCCTAACGGCTGAAATCGATCTCCATCTTGCCATGTACGTACAGTAACTGGCCAGTTTACTTGGGCGTTATCCATTCTAAGTGCGAACTCTGAATTTACTTGGTTCTCAATTGTTAACTTAAACGGTTTAATAAACACACCCTCCACGCATTCTTTTTTTGAAAGCTGATAAGATACAAGGCTTTCGCTAGAATTATTCTTAATTATTAATAAAGTTCTGTCTTTAACTAAAGTATAGCTACTATTTAATTTAATATGCTTACCCGACTCCAATTTACTAAGTTTATTCAGCTCTAATAATTGTCCCTTAGTGAGTGAAGTAATTCCCGTATAGCTTTCTATATAAGATTTTAGAAGTGTAATGCGCAATTCTTTGGGATAGTTTAGTAAAGGCTCTAATTCAATGCTTCCTTTTCCGGCAATCTCATTCAGAATGCTTTGTATTGCCTGCTCCGCAACCATTCCTTTATCCGCCAACGCAAGTACATTCTGCTCCCAGCCTGGGAAAAACTTATTTAAATAAGGTTCAAAGCTATTTCGGAGAAAATTTCGTGCATAATCTGATGTTAAATTACTTTGGTCAACTCTAAACGGAATGCTATTCTGAGCACAATAATCTAGGATCTCAATTTTTGTTATTTCTAAAAATGGACGCAGAATTTCGCCATCCCAAACTTTCATTCCCTGCCAAGCAATAACTCCACTTCCTCTAAATAATTTCTGAAGGATAGTTTCCACTTGATCATCTCTATGGTGAGCAACCAAAATAGCTTCGGCATTATTTACCTCTTTAAGCTCTCTAAATACCCGGTACCTCTCTACTCGTGCCCAACTTTGGAAGTTTGTATTCTGAGTATCATTTGAGTCTAATGAGATGGAAATGCATTCAAAACCCCATTCAAATGCCAAACCTTCAACAAGTTCTTGGTCTTTGTCCGATTCCAAGCCTCTTTTGCCATAATTAATGTGCACCACTAAAGCATCAATTTGTAGACTGTGCAAAACATAAAGAAGCGCCATAGAATCTGCGCCACCACTTACACCTACAATAACTTTCGAATGAGGGGATAGCTTTAGTTTTTCAATGTTTAGGGTTGATCTTTCAACCAATCTTAATTCGGACTTGTTCATAGGAAAAAGTATTCACTTCTAGCTCCTTATTCAACACCTGAAGTGCACCAAGTTCATTCATTCCTAAAAATTTATATACGCTAGGTAATTCTGTGCCTTCTACTTCTAAAGGCACCCACTCTCCGAAACCAACAATCTTACTGTTAATTTCCTTAATGAGCTCAATATCACGCATTAACCATCTTTGATAATTGTATTCTATTCGGGATAAAAGCTCTGCTAATAATTGTTCTCTACACAAGGTTTTATCAGAGAATGCACTTAGAGATGTAGCTTTATCAGCAAGCTCATTGTCAAAATACACTTGGTTTACATTAAGGCCTATTCCTACTATCACTTTTTCTAAAATATTCCCATTAAAAACGGTTTCAGTTAGAATGCCTGCTGTCTTTTTCCCATCAATTAGAACATCATTTGGCCACTTTAAAACAACCTTATTCTTTGAGGCTATTTTTCGAGCAACATCATAGATAGCAGAAGCGCAGGCTAATGTTAGGATAGATAATCTTTCAGGATTTTTGGGCTTGAAAACGATACTAAAGGTAAGATTCTCCCCCGACTTAGCTTCCCATACCCGCCGATGTTGCCCATGGCCTGCAGTTTGAGTTTCTGCTAATATAACGGTCCCTTCAGATACAATAGATGATTCCGTAACTTTGGCATAGGAATTCGTGGAGCCGATTTCCTCTAAAAATATAAAACTATGTCCTACCCATGAGGTAGTTAGCTTTTGCTCGTAAAGTTGCTGGTTGAACAATGAATTTGATTTAGCTCTCAATGTAAATTAAAGAGTCTTCTGTACCAAATTTATTAGATACGTATTCGTCAGCGGCATCGTCATTTTCCCAGCGCTCGCCATCTATAAAATATTTAAATGCGTATGAAGAGTTTGGCTTTAAACGTAGTTGTGTTTGCCAGTTTCCATTTTTTTCTTGCAGTTTATTCGCTTCAATATCCCAACCATTAAAGTCTCCAGCTACAGCAACTTCTTTACTTGCCCACTCTTTAGGGATGGTTAGAGTAACTTTGCAAACAGTCCGTTTCGGGGTAAATTCTTTTTTAATCATTACTACTTATTGATTTAAGTTTACACCTAAATATACGGCTTTCTTTTTAAATCAAACAATGAAATTGTCAGTAATAATATTATTAATAAAAGAAAATAAACTTATTTATTTAATTAAATGATAACATTTCCTTAATTGATAATTATGGAAACGCTTCTAAGCAAAAAGAACTATCGCTTGAACATTATTCACCTAAATTAATTTCCCTATCTAATAATAGTTGATAGGTTAATGGATTCTCCATTCTTCAAAAATTTCCAATACCTGAGTAGTTGATGAGCTATCTAAAATCTTTTCCGACAAAGCCTGAAATTCATTATCGGTGTGTGAAATTAATTCTTCTTTTACTTTTGGGATAGAAATAGGAACCATGCTAAGGTCGGTAACACCCATTCCTAAAAGCCCGCTTGCGCCTAATGGACTTCCTGCCAATTCTCCACACACAGAAATACCAATATTATTAGCCTGAGCAGCGTCTACCGTAATTTTAATCAATCGCCATATTGCAGGGTGCTGCTGTTGGTACAGTGAACAAATGCGCTCATTCCCTCGATCCACAGCCAGAGTATATTGCGTTAAATCGTTAGTTCCGATGCTAAAAAAATCAACGTGTTTGGCAAGTTTATCTGCGATGAGAGCAGCGCTTGGCACTTCAATCATAATACCAAGTGGAATATCCAAATCAATCTCAAAGCCATCTTTTTCCAACTTTCTTTGAACTTCTTCAATAGTTCGTTTTACTTCAATAATCTCTTCTTCTACAGAAATCATTGGAACCAATATTTTAACTCTACCAGGATATTTTCCAGCTACTTTTAGTAATGCTTTAAGCTGAGTTGTAAACATTACTCGCTCATCGAGCAACATTCTAATGCCACGCCACCCCAAAAATGGATTTGCCTCTTCAATATGTCTTAGCCCAGCTTTATCTCCTCCAACATCAAAAAGCCTTACTACTAATGCGCCTGAAACATCGATAAGTAGTTGCTCATAAAACCGTTCTTGCTCACTCTCAGAAACTTTACCACTAAACAGCAAACCTTCCGTTCTCAAAAGCCCAACTCCATTAGCATGATATAAGTTTGCTTGCTCAGCTTCTGAGAGAAACTCTACATTCGCTGATAATGAAAATGACGTACCTGTTTTTGTTTCTGAAGGTTCCGTAGCATTTTTAAGGAGTTGCTTCCGCTTACGTTTTAGCTTAGAAAGCTTCGCTTTGTAGAATGCAAACTCTTCTTTTGTAGGTTTTAAAATCAACAAACCTTCGCGACCATCTAGTATAACTTTACCATCTTTTGCACGAGCTATCGCATTTTTTGCATTTACAATACATGGTATTCCTAAAGACTGTGCAATTAATGCTGCATGGGAGGTTACCCCTCCCTTTTCCATCACTAAACCCTCAATTCCACTTTCGTGCATTGCAACCAACTCAGTTGGGCTTAGCTCTTTTGCCACAACGATGGCCCCTTTCTTGACCTCAATACTTTTTGAATCATCACAAACAAGATCAACTAAACGATCCCGTAAATCTTCTAAGTCAATAATACGTTGTTGAAAAAGTTCTGACCCACTTTCTTTCAATTTTTCAATAAACAGGCAATAAGTTGTATAAACCGCGTAATCAGCGCTAAGAAAATCAACTTCTATTACTTCAAAAACTCTTCGTTCAATTTCGGGGTCTAAAGCAATATGCTTTTGACTTTCAATAATCTCAGCAGAAGTTCGATCTAGATGAGTGAGCATGTCATCTAGTTCTTGAGTAAGTAGCTGCCTCGCCTTTTTAAAATTCTCTTTATGATAGTTAACATGAGATGCTAGAATGGACTTTGGCACTACCTGACGTTTTTTTTTGTCTAAAACATGCACTTTACCAATTGCAATTCCTTCGCTCGCCGAAATTCCAGTAATTATATTACCCAAACTTTGGCTTTCGCTACTCATCATGCATTCCGAACTTATCATCCACTAGCGCGGTAATTGCCTCCATTGCCTCTACTTCGTCAACACCGTCAAATTCAAACTCTAGTTCAGCTCCGCATTCTGCAGCCAAGGTCATTACACCAAGTATGCTTTTTCCGTTTACGCGATATCCGTAGAGATGAATATAAAAACTAGATTTAAATTTACTCGCATTCTTAACTAATGCAGCTGATGGGCGGGCATGTAAACCCGATGAGTTTTTAATAGTTATTTTCTTCTTGATCATATTCTGTATTTTGAATAAATAAAATGAACAAAATTTATATAATTTCCCAGCTTAAAGGCCTACTTTAAACTATTAAACTCCTTTTTGTTTTTATAATGAATTGGAATTAACCTTTGTATCAATCTTTCTTAACTTAGTTCTACAGAATAAACCCGATTATTAGTATGTCCGTTTCAGAAAAAGATGTTAAGTACATTGCCAATTTAGCTAAGCTCCAACTTACAGAAGAGGAAGTTGTTTCCTTTGCTGGTGATATGAGTAAAATCCTCCAATATATGGAGATGCTTAGCGAATTAGACACCACAACCGTTGAACCACTTGAGCATGTAATCGAGCTTGATAGCCGATTCAGAAAAGATGTAGCTTTACCTCCACTTTCTCACGATGATGCTCTTAAAAATGCGCCGGATGCCGATTCTGATTACTTCCGCGTACCTAAAGTAATTGAGTAACTATGGCCGAACTTTCAGCTAGTATTCCGAAAGATTTTTTTTATAACCTATCGACCAAGCGCCAACACATTATTGCTCTGGCTATACTTTTTGTAATTCCACTAATTCTCTTTTTTGGAACCACTTTGGGTGGTAAAGATCTTCAACGCCACGATATAACCCAGTGGAGAGCTGGCGCAGAGTCTGCTATTGAATATAGGGAAACCTATAACGACGACGCCCTTTGGTTAAATAATATGTTTTTGGGGATGCCTACGTATGTAGTCTCGCTAAAAACAGTTGTACCACACCTCGATATATTCGCTAAGTACTTTCAAGTCATTTATCCTGCTTTCCAATATTGGATTATGCTTTCGGGAATGTACTTTCTGCTATTCTTAATGGGATTTAGACCCCTAACAGCTGTTTTTGGCAGTTTAACATTCGGACTGACTAGCTACTTCCCTATTATTATTATCGCCGGTCATACCTCCAAATTTGTTGCTCTAGCATTTGCTCCTTGGATATTTGCGGGATACTGGGTTCTTACTCGATCTCCCAAAAAAATCGCTGGCCTCCTACTATTCTGTGTGGCAATGACTCTTGAAGTTAGAGCCGGGCACCCACAGATTACCTATTATTTTATGTATCTACTTGCTGGGTTATGGATTTTTGACTCTTGGACATATCTGAAAATTGAAAAAGACTACAAGAAATGGGGATTTATCACCTCTCTACTTCTCGTAGGCGGTATCTTCGGAATTTTAGGTCACGCTCAGAACCTACTAACTTTGAGTGAATATTCTCCTTTTAGCATCCGTGGTGGCTCTGCCCTAGATCACACCACAGGATTATCGACTAGTTATGCTTTTCTTTGGTCTCAGGGAATTAAAGAAACGTTCACACTTTTTGTACCAGACTTATTTGGTGGCGCATCTCCTACTTACTTCGGAAGTAAACCTGGTACTGCGGGGCCACATTATCTTGGAGCATTAATTCTTCCCTTTCTTTTGATTGCGTTATTTAAGCAACGCAGTAAACTTATGTATGTGTTTTTTGGTATTGGTACCCTTGCTATTTTCTTTGCGTGGGGTGAGAATTTCCTATTCTTAAACTCTATTGCCTTCGACTATATTCCATTTTTTAATAAATTTAGAGCCCCTGAAACTTGGTTAGTATTAACAGTTTTCTGCTATACAATTGTTTCGGTTTACGGCATTCAGTGGTTTTTTGATTTCATTCAAAGAAAAAGTAATTCTATCAAAGAGCTTATACTTCCAATAGGGTTAACGCTCGCCTTCTTTCTCTTTATTGTAGTTCAAGTAAAAACCATGGAGTACACTCGACCGGGTGAAGTAGATAGCATTGCAAATCAAATTGCACAACAGAATCAGGTTAATCCAAAGAACCCTCAAGTTCAGCAACAAGCTGCAAACTATGTAAAAGCCAACCTTATCCCTGATAGAGAGAAAGCTGCAAATAGGGACGTTTTTAGATTTGGCTTATTTCTGGTTATTGGTGGAGCAGTTATTTACTTATTCTATTCTAAAAAAATCTCTGTTGGAACAGGTTCTTTGGTATTAGTATTACTTGTTGGGGTAGACCTCATTAATGTAGACAAACGTTTTATTCCTGATCGTGCCCTCGTTAGCTCGGATATTAATCCTGAAAGCTATTTAGAAAGTCAGAAAAGAGATATTGATCAATATATAATCGACCAAAATAAAGCCAATGGAATCTATCCTAATAGAATATTTCCATTATTAGACGATCCATTTCAAAATGCGGTTCCTTCTTATTTCTACCCAACTATCGGTGGATATACTGGCGCAAAATTAAGTATTGTTAGTGATCTGCAAAAAGGTGGTGGCCCACTTTACAAAGGAGATGCAGGCTTAAATCTTAATTTACTAGGCGCCTTAAACATTAAGTATATTACGTACCAACCAGGTTTAAATATTCCTGATATGCCTATGGTATTTACAGGTAGTACTGCTGCTGTTTATGAGAACAAGAAAAATCTTCCAAAAGCCTTTTTTGTTGATTCCCTATCTTTTACGCAATCTCCACAAGAGGCTTTCGATTTTATAAGTCAACCTAATGTAGATTACTCTAGCATTGCGGTGGTTGAAGGCGCTACATCAACTCTTAGTACAAATACTGACAGCTCTTCCTCGGTAGAAATCACCTTTTATTCTGGGCAGAATATTACTCTTAAAACAAGCCGAGCCAAAGATGGATTTCTAGTGCTCAGTGAAGTTTATTATCCCGCTGGTTGGGTTGCTACTATCGACGAAAAAGTAGTCCCCATTTACAAGACGAATTATGTACTAAGAGGAATTCAAGTACCTGCGGGTGAACATGAAATTAAACTTTCATTCGCGCCAACATCCTATACTCTCGGTGTAACCTTATCTTGGATTTCACTTGGGTTTCAGATTCTTTTAGGTTTGTTTGTAGGATTCTCTTATTTGAAAACGCGAAAAATTGGCCAGTAAAAAAAAAGTACTTATTATTTCCTATTACTGGCCACCAAGTGGTGGTTCTGGTGTGCAACGCTGGGTAAAATTCACAAAATACTTGAGAGATTTCGGATGGGAGCCCATTGTTTACACACCATCCAATCCTGAGCGCCCAGCATTAGATACTTCTTTACAGAAAGATATTCCAGAGGATGTAACTGTACTTACTCAGCCTATATGGGAGCCTTATACTTTTTATAAAAAATTTGTTGGGATAAAGAAAGACGAAAAGCTCGGCTCTGGATTGATGAAATCAGGAAATGAGTCGTCTTTATTACAAAAATTATCCGTCTGGATTAGAGGGAATTTGTTCATCCCAGACGCTCGTAAATTCTGGATTCCTTCTTCCACAAAATTCCTTAATAATTATTTATCAAGTAATTCTGTAGATGCCATTGTGTCCACAGGCCCGCCACATTCGATGCATATGATTGCTTTGGCGGTTTCTAAAAAAACGAACATTCCTTGGCTTGCAGACTTCAGAGATCCCTGGACAAATATTGACTTTTTTGAAGATCTGAAACTTTCCAATTTTGCGCGGAAAAAGCATCATAAATTAGAAAAGCTAGTTCTTGATGCAGCCGATAAGATTGTTGTTATAAGCCCAACAATGAAAAGAGAGTTCGATGAAATTACTGATACTCCAATTTCTGTAATTACCAACGGTTTTGACAGTACTGACTTTGAAGATATCGAAATTAAAAAAACCAGTACTTTTACACTTTCTCATGTGGGTATGATGACCCCAACCAGAAACCCTATGATTCTTTGGGAAGCTCTAGCCGAATTAGATAAAGAGAACAAGGAATTCAGCTCTAATTTCATTCTTCAACTTATTGGAAAAGTAGATTCTTCTATCCAAGAATCCATCCAACTGAACAATGTTCAACATCTAGTTAGGCTCATCGATTATGTTCCCCACTCGGAAATTGTTAAGTATCAAAAACAGTCTGATGCGCTTTTACTCATCGTAAATAACACTCCGAATGCCAATCTTATTTTAACTGGCAAATTTTTTGAATACCTAGCTACAGAGCGACCTATACTATGCATCAGTCCTGTGAAAGGAGATATGAGTTCAATTTTAGAGGATACCAACTCTGGTACTCTAATTTTATATACTCAGAAAGAAGAGTTAAAAGTACACCTTTTAGAACTTTTTTCACGCTGGAAAGAAGGTTCGCTTTCTTATGAAACACAAGACGTCCAACAATACTCTAGAAAGCAGTTAACCAAGCGACTTGCTAACGAATTAAATACTTTAATACAATGAGTTACATTCTCACCATAGTAGGCGCACGCCCTCAGTTTGTAAAAGCTGCCGTAGTTTCTAAAGCACTAGCTAAAAATGGCATTAATGAAAGGATCATTCACACTGGCCAGCATTACGACCCCAAAATGAGTTCTATATTTTGGGACGAACTTGGTATTCCTGCACCGAGTGTCAACTTAGAAGTTGGCTCGGGAAATCACGGCGCTCAAACTGGCATAATGCTTCAAAAAATTGAAGATTATATTTTGAGTGCAGATGAGAAACCCGCGGCATTGATGGTTTATGGCGACACAAATTCCACTCTAGCCGGTGCAATTGTAGCATCCAAACTTCACATACCTGTACTACACATTGAAGCTGGGTTAAGAAGTTTCAACCGTGAGATGCCAGAAGAAATAAATCGTATTCTAACCGATCATGTTTCAGAGCTTATGTTTTGCTCTTCCCAGTTTGGGGTTGAACAACTAGGAAAAGAAGGGATTACAAAAGGAGTGCATAACGTAGGAGATGTTATGTATGATGCGGTACTGGCCTTTTCTAAAATTGCAGAAAAGAAATTCCAACTTGAAGATGTTACTAGTTTGTTGTCTGGAGAGTTCATTTTAGCAACGATTCACCGCCCTTCAAATACCGACAATAAAGAGCATTTAAACTCTATTTTGGAAGCTTTTTCAAAAATTACAAGTCCAATTCTATGGCCTGTTCATCCTAGAAACAAACAAAGATTGAGTGAACTTTCCATACCTGAGAATGTCACATTAATAGACCCTGTTTCTTATTTTGAAATGATGATTCTTCTTAAACAATGTAACCTTGTATTCACTGACTCTGGTGGATTACAAAAAGAAGCGTATTGGATGCAGAAACCATGCCTCACCCTGCGTGAAGAAACAGAATGGATTGAGACACTACATGAGGGATGGAACCAACTTGTTGGCGCTGATACTCAACGAATTCTCGATTCAGCAGCCAATCTACCAACTTCTGCGTGGAAACCTTTGTACGGAACTGGAGTTGCCGCAGAGCAGATTGCAGGCATTGTTAAAGAGTTTTTAGCTGCTAGATAATATTGAAATAGATTAAACTAATTTATAAAAAATATGCTCAATTTTAGATAAAACTCGATTTGCTCTAATATGGCTTTTAATAGTTTTGAAATTACTTAGTTGTGTACTATTTACTACAGTAATATCCAGTCCTATTATTCCAAAAGTTGCTTGCTGCATTCTAAGATGGAGCCGCTGTCCTCTTGCTCTTGGAAGTACCCCTGTCATTACGCCTTTATATGTATTACCCTGCAGTTTTTTAATCATATAATATCCAGCAACTCCTTGCTGGTCTACTGCCACAACAGTTACAACGTTTTCTTTTTGAAAATTATTAACAATAGATTTTTTATAATACTCAGCACACTCTATTTTTGTAAAATACTCTTCGTTCTTAAATCTAGTTTGAACTTCTTTGTTTGACAAAAAACATTCTTGTGTAATATCTAAAACTTGATCTAAGTGCTCCGATTTTGCTTCTATTATACTTGAGTCCTGGAAATTTAAATCAGGACTTATTTCACTTGTGAATTCAATTACAGATTCGACAAGTTTAAACCCATTACTTTCTGCCTCATTTATTGCTCTTGGATTCTGTGAACTTATTCTCCATTCGATTAAGGCGTTTTCAATTGAGCCATCTAGCTCGCTTAATGAATTTATTTCGAACCAATCCTTTCCATAGAACTCGGTCATCCACCCGTTCTTATTCATTATTTCTTTTTAAAGAATTTAGCTGGACTTCCATACCATATTTCATCGTCTGGCACATTAGAGCGTACTTGCGAACATGCTCCTATTATAGTATTTCTTCCAATAGAAAATCCAGGCATTAAAGTTACATTAGCGCCAATAAGGGCTCCATCACCAACACCTTCCACAACCTTTTGGTCTCCTTTTGTAAGATCAGCTGTATCTGTCAAAACAAAGCTATATTTAATAGTAACATTTTTACCAATTGTAGCATTAGCAGAAATTGTACACCTGCTTCCAAATTTGGTATTATCTCCAATAACTACATTTTCCCTAATCTCGCAATATGCGGTAAATTTACAGTTTGCCCCTATTTTAGCACCTTTTCTAACTATACAGAATGGACCTATTATAGTGTTATCTCCAATTTCTACATTCTCTTCAACATATGCTAATGGATGGATTATTGCCTTATTTGATATCATAATTCTGAAATATGCTTAATTGTGATTATAAAATTTATGAATTTGAGATATTACCTCATTAACTTCTTCTTCTGTAATGTTGTAAAACATCGGTAGTCTAATTAATTGAGAGGAAAGTTTTTCTGTTATAGGAAGATCAACAACTCCATAATTTCTCTGATAATACTCACTTTTATGTAAAGGTACATAATGGAAAACGGAGTGTATACCCGTACTCCTCATAAACTGAATTAGATGTGTTCTCTCTTTTACATCCTTAGTAAGGATGTAAAAGAGATGGCTATTTCCAGTGCAATCTTGTGGGAGTTTTGGAAGACTTAGTATACCCTCTTTTTCTAGGTCTTGTAAACCTTTATAATACCAACCAAAGACCTCATCTCTCTTGCGCTGAATTACATCTAAATGTTCAAACTGAGCTTTTAAAATAGCTGCATTAATATCTGAAGGAAGGAAACTTGATCCAACATCGACCCAAGTATATTTATTAATTTCTCCTCTAAAAAACTTACTCCTGTTTGTTCCCTTTTCCCTTATTATTTCAGCACGTTCAAAAAAATCACTATTATTAATTACTATGGCCCCACCTTCACCCATACTATAGTTCTTTGTTTCGTGAAAACTATAGCATCCAAAATCTCCCAGAGTACCTAAATATTTATCTTTATACTTAGCATTTACTCCTTGAGCTGCATCTTCTATTACATATAAACTATGCTCCTTGGCAAGGCTTGAAATAGTGTCCATTTCACAGGAAACCCCAGCATAATGCACTGGAATTATTGCTTTAGTTTTAGGTGTAATAAGGTCTTTAATTAAACTCTCATCCATATTTAAAGTATCTTCTCTAATGTCCACAAATATAGGTGTGGCCCCTCTGAGAATAACTGAATTTACAGTTGAAACGAAAGTATAAGATGGGAGGATTACTTCATCTCCTACTTTCAAGTCGATCAGTAACATTGCCATTTCTAAGGCGTGAGTTCCCGAAGTTGTAAGGAGAGCTTTTTTAGCACCAAACTCAGTCTCTATAAATGTATTACACCATTTCGTAAACTTACCATCACCAGAAACCTTATTAGAACGGTAAGCCTCTTCAATGTATTGAAGTTCTTTACCAAATATATTTTGTTTATTAAAGGGTATCATTCAAAGAAAACTTGTCTAAGATCACGTTCTAATTTTTTTGCAGAAAAATTAATCCTAATTTTTTCAGAATTACTTTTTGCTATCTCATTGGGTATAGGCTCTAAATCTATTTTTGAGCTTGAATATACTACTATATCTATTTGTTGAAAATAATCCCAAGTAGAAACATCCTGACTGATAAATACTTTTTTTCCTAAACCAACTAAAGTGATAATGTTCCCCAGAGCTTGTTGCCTTCTGTGATTAAATATGGCAATATCCAACTCACTTAGCATTTTATTGTATTCTGGTAATGGCAAAAAGTTAGTAACAGGGAAGAAACTATCCCCAAACAACTCTCTACCTTTTCGAATTATTTTTTCTGCATATTCCTTATCCCCATAAGAAAGAGGGCAAATAATTTTAAACTTTATGCTTTTCTTATCAATATTCTGCTTTAATAATTCAAATATTTCTTCATGATAGTTTCCTGGGTCAGCTGAGTTTCCAACCATTATTTCTAATGTGTCATTGCCAGATTTTTCCAGCGAAATTTGCTTAAAAATATTACTTGGGTATTTGAAACTAGAAATTCTTTTTCCTTTCGGATTAAAAATTTTTCTAATGTTTTCGTATTCGGAATTCATCCCTACTACATTATACGCTGAGTTACTAATAACAAATCTTTTGAAATAAAGAAGAACCTTTAGCTTGAAAGTACTTTTTAAAATTTCTTTGTACACTTCATCTCCCCAAGTGAACCAATAACACTTTTTAAGATTCCAAGGCATAAAAAAAAGAAGTAGAATGGTAAGAGCCTCGTTCAGACCATGTAAAATAATCTTATCAGCTTTATTTATATCCATTACTAGCTTAGCAATAGAATTTATTCTAATTCGGGTTAGCGAATAATCTACTTTCTGAACCTGCGAAGTTTTAGGGAGCGCACTTTTTGGATCTTTTTGATAAATCACATACCTCATTTCTAGACTTGGAAAAGAGTTTTCAACAAATCTAATAAACTGATGTATAAAAATTACGTTTGGAGAAATATGGAGAATCAATAAATCACTTTATTTTCATTTAATTTACACGCTGATATATAGACGCCCATTATAAAAGCATTAGCTACTTAAAGTAGCAAGTTTAAGGTAATAAAAGTACCTTAAATCTTCTATTTGAACTACACAGAATCTTTTGGGAATAATAATTAATCAAAGTATTCGGAACGCTGTAATATCTTATACAGGTATTATAATTGGCTTCATTTCTACCATTGTCCTTTTTCCAAATATTTTGGGGGCTGAAAGATTCGGACTTACCAGAACACTTATGGCTATAATGGTTATAAGTGTTCAGCTTGTTAATCTTGGCGTCCCGAATTCTATTATTAAATTCTTTCCAACTCTTTCTAGAAGGACAAATAATCCACCGGGACTTTATTGGCTTTTCATTATTCCACCTGCAGTAGGACTCATTTTTTTTATTCTATTTTTTATTGGGCTAAAAGAGACTATTCTTGGTTTTTATTCAGATAGCTCCCTCCTCTCCGATTACTATTATATAATTATCCCCTTAGTATTTTCTACAGCCTCTTTTGGCCTATTAAATTCTTTTATAAGTGCCTCTTTTAATACAGTATTTGCTTCTTTCTTACAAGAAATACTTTTAAGAATTATTGTTATCATCGATTTAATATTGTTTTATTTCGAGTTTATTTCTTTTGATCAGTTCATTATAATATTCATTCTTAATTATACACTGCAGTATATTATTCTGTTTTTCTATGCCCTTAAAAAGGGGTATTTAAACTTTACACCATCTCCAAAGCCATTCGACAAACTCATTAACCGAGACATCTCTCATTATAGTTTTTTTGCATTTTTTAGCGGGTTTACAATGATCTTTGTTGGAAATATTGATCTTATTATGGTGGATATTTTTGAAGGATTGGAAAAAACTAGCGTATATGCAATAGCACTCTATGTTGGTGCGGTAATCGCCATCCCCAGAAGGTCAATTTCAAAAATCTCATTCCCTGTAATTTCTAAAGCTTTCAAAGATAATGATCTTGCTTTGGTTAGTACCGTTTACAAACAATCCTCGCTGAATCAATTACTGATTGGCCTTTTAATTTATATCGGAGTTATAGCTAATATAAATAACCTATATGCTCTTTTACCCGATGAGTATTCCAATGGCAGCATAGTAATAATCGTTATTGGTCTAGCAAATTTATTTGATATTGCCACAGGCACTAATGGTCAAATAATTATTTCTTCTCAGTACTATAGGTTCGATTTTATTTCTTCTGCCATTTTAGTTTTAATTTCAATCACCTTAAACATATTGTTAATACCTATTTATGGACTAACGGGTGCCGCTATTGCTACCGCTTCTTCTATTAGCATCTATAACATAATTAAAATGATTTATGTTTGGGTCAAGTTTCGAATGCAACCCTTTGTTTGGAGAACTTTTGCGTTGATATTATTGGGGCTTATTGTGTTTTTCCTTTCAACACTGCTTCCTCCACTTATAAATATTTATTTAGATGTTTTTGTGCGATCAGTTTTAATGGCCCTTATATATATGGGTGCAGTATGGGTTTTCAATCTATCTGAGGAAGTAAATAATTCGATTCGAAAGATTTTAAAAAGAATTTAAAATTAGATTTGAATTCACATTGGCAAATAAACTCTCCTGATTTACATCTCTCAAATAAGGTATCTTTTTAAATGAATCTAAAATTCTCTGAATTTTATAAAAATGTAATCACGCTGGTTGGTGGTAGTACAATCGCTACTGCTATTCCCGTTATAATTACCCCTATTTTATCAAGACTTTTTACACCCGATGAGTTTGGGGCTTTAGCCGTTTTTATTTCTCTCGCTCTAATTCTATCCTCATTTAGCACGGGAAGGTTTGAGCTTGCTATTTTGCTCCCAAAAAGTGATTCTAGAGCCAATTACCTTGTTGTCCTTTCAATTCTTACAAGCTTCGTTTTCTGTATTATTTTCTTAATTATCATCATTATTTTTGATGATTGGATAGCAATTACCCTCAATTTTGAAGGGCAACTACCTCGCATTTTTCTCTACCTGATTCCATTTACAGTATTTATGCTATCACTAACACAGGTATTTAATTATCAGTTAGTTCGTAAAAAAAGATTCAAAGCTATTTCGGGAAGTAATGTAGTTAAAACAGCCACTGTACCTGGCGTCCAACTTAGTCTTTATAATTATTCAAGCTCTGGGTTAACTTCTGGTTTTATTTTCGGTTCCACTTTTGGAACCCTTGTCTTTGGATATTTTGCTTTAAAAAATACTTCCTTATTCTCTCAACGTTATAAAAAGTCTTTATTTAAAAAACTAGCTCTTCTCTATTCAGACTTTCCGAAGTATAGTGCCCCACATTCTTTCACAAATACCACTTCAAGCAATCTACCTCAGTTGTTACTTAGTAGTTTTTTTACCCCTGCAGTAACAGGTGCATATGCATTTAGCACAAGAATCTGCTTTACTCCTATTCGCCTACTATCTGCCTCCGTACATCAAGTATTTAGTCAATCAATCTCTGAGCAATACAACCAGGGAAAGAATATTTATCCTACCACATTAAAAGCTATAAAGCAGATTGCACTCGTTGGCATTATACCTTTTTTAATTCTTCTCGTATTTTCACCTCAAATATTTGAGTTCGTTTTTGGTGAAGAGTGGATAGAAGCTGGTGTATATTCCCAAATTCTAGCCCCATATTTATACTTGGTATTTGTTCTTACCCCAATAACATTTATCCCAATGTTATTAAACAGGCAAAGAAAAGCCTTTGTAATCGATATTTGTTATTTAATATTACGTGCTACAGCCCTACTAATAGGAAGTCTTTTTTTTGATGCAATAATTGCAATCTCTCTTTTTAGCATGGTAGGCTTTTTTGTACAGTTATATGTCTTATTTTGGATTCTACAAATCTCAAAAAATTCTGACGCATAATTTATGGCTGGTATTTATGGAATTGTTTCGGCAAACAAACCGATTAGTAAAAACCAATTCCAACATTTTCATAGTTACACTAGTGCAAATATCATTAACGAAGAATTTGAAACGGAAAACCTCATATTTGGAAGGTCTGTTTTAAATAAATTCACTAAAGATCGAGTCTTGTCTGATCTAGATGATTATGCCATTGGGATTGAAGGTGTTCTTTATAATAACAAGAAAGGATTATCAACAGAAGAGTACATTATAAAGGCTTATAAGAGAGACGGCATAAGCTTTTTGAAAGAATTAAGTGGCCAATTTTCTGGGTTTATTCTTGACAAGAGTTTGCAGAAACTTTTTGTATTCACAGATAATGTTTCTTCTAAAGCACTGTACTACCATCAAGGAGATAATGGGTTTTTCTGCTTTTCTTCGGAAGCAAAACTTATTCCATCGCTACTTATCGAGTTAAATCTATCGCCTACGTTAGATCATGATGCTTATAAATCATTACTTACTTTTGGTTATTTTCTTGATGATAGCACACCCATTAATGAAGCTAGAAAATTGCCCTATGCTAGCTTTCTGGAATTAGACATCCCAACCAACAAGCTTACCCAGAAAAAATATTTCACCTATTCGCTCAATATCAATTCATCTAAAAAAAGTGATTTAATTGAGCACGTTGACTCCTTAATCTGTAACGCTGTAAGCCAAGAGTGGCAGAAAGATGTAGAGTATAACTATCCACATTTTGCTTTCATAAGCGGCGGCCTAGATTCTCGAGTTAATTTGATGCTTGCCGATGAATTAGGCTACAAAACGGATTTAGGGCTTACATTTTCTGACCCAAAATCTACTGATCATATTATTGCAGGTAAAATAGCTTCGGATGTAGGCTTCAAACATTCACATGTTCCTCTTAATGGCGATTATTTGCTACATGATATGTGCCAAAATATATCCGCAAATGATGGGATGGCAACTTTGATAGGGGCTTCCCACGCAATGTCTTCTTTAGAAAGATTTGATCTTCAAGAATTTGGATTAGCCCACTCTGGGCAAATAGGTGATGTTTTGTTTGGCACATATTCTAATAAGCCACCCATTTCGCGGTCAACCATTGGGAGTTATGGTTTTGTAAATAACTCTGAGATTATTCAATCCATTTCGTTCATCGATGACTTAATAAAACGTTATGATTACGAACAAGGACCTGAGATGTTTTCATATGAGCAACGTCAATTTAACGGGACTCTCAATGGTGATAGAATGATGACACACCTCATAGACTCTGCATCACCATTTTTCGACAAAGAGCTCCTTCAATTTTGCCTTAATATTCCAAAAGAACTCAAAAAGGGTCAACGTATTTATTTAGATTGGTTTAACAGTAAGCATCCCAAAATTGCGAATTACCCTTGGCAAAAAACTGGGGTAAAGCCTTCTTCATTCCTTAGAACCGAGGTTGCTTTTTTTAAGAAAAGAGTATTGAATAAAGTTTATTCTAAGTTGGGTAAACAGTATGATAACATGAATCCTTTTGATGTCTGGTTCAAAGAGAAACCTGAACTCACCGCCTTTTATAAGAATCTGTTCGATAAGCATATTCATGTAATCGAAGACGACGAACTAAAAGCCATGACTAAAAAGATATTCAATCAAGGCGATCCTATCTCCATGATGAATGCTGTCTCTGCACTTCTAACGGCTAATCTATTTCTTAAAAAGTAATTTTTATATTTCATTGGCTAGGAAGAAACTCTCCTCGGCTACTCGTATCTTAAGCATTGTAATTTTTTATCGATTTGAAGTAATATATGGCTAAGGCAAAGTACACTACACATCTTGGAATGGTTGATATTCTCCCTGGAGAAGTTGAAAAATGGCGCGCACTTGAAGCCATCATCCACGAAGAAGCAGCTAAGTTTAATTTTGAAGAAATCCGTACTCCAATTATGGAACAAACGGAATTAATTAAGCGAGGCATTGGCCAACTTACAGACATTGTTACCAAAGAAATTTTCGCGTTTACCAAAGGTGATAGTAATTATGTGTTACGCCCTGAGCTAACAGCGCCAGTAGTGCGTGCTTTTGTAGAACACCATATGCAACAGCGTGGTGGAGCCCAAAAGCTTTATTATATCGGACCTATGTTCCGTGCAGAGCGACCTCAAAAAGGTCGTCAGCGACAATTTCACCAATTTGGGGTTGAAATTATTGGGAGCGATAATCCTATTGCAGATGTAGAGTGTATTGCATTTATGATGCAAATCTACAAACGAATTGGTGTTAAAAACTTCAATTTGAAACTCAACTCTGTGGGCGATCCTGAAAGCCGCGAACGTTATAAAGAAGTTTTGAAAGAGTATTTACTTCCAAACTTCGACAAGCTTAGTGAGCTTTCAAAAACTAGGTTGGAGAAAAACCCAATGCGTATTCTCGACTCAAAAGAGCCCGAGGATAAACCCATTATCAAAAACGCCCCAATTATTGGCGACTATTTGAATGACGAGTCTGCAGCTCACTTCCAGAAAGTTTGTGAATTACTTTCTGCATTAGAAATTGAATACACCATCGACCCGCTTTTAGTACGAGGCATGGATTACTACACGCGTACAGCTTTTGAACTTACAAGCCCTGATCTTGGCTCTCAGGATGCTCTAGCTGGCGGTGGCCGTTATGATTTATTGGTAGAGGAAATCGGAGGCCTACCAACTCCAGCCGTTGGCTTTGCAGCAGGTATGGAGCGTCTACTGATTGCTTGCGAAGAGTTAGACATTTCACTCGCACCTGCTAAAACAGTTGATGTTTATATCGTAACCCTTGGTGACGCTGCAAAGCACTGGGGCATAACAACTCTTTCTACGTTTAGAGATTCAGGTATTTCTGCTACAATGGACTACTTAGGCCGTTCAATGAAAGCACAAATGAAAGACGCAAATAGAGAGAATGCTAGATTTACTATTATTGTTGGAGACAACGAACTCGAGAATAATAAGTTCACCCTTAGAAACATGCATGAAAGCGAAGAAGCGCAACTTAACCTTAGCGAAATCCTTGATAAATTAAAGGGATAACTCAAACAAGTTAATAAAGTTTGCTTTTTTTTATTTCTAGTGTTTTTTTATTCTTCATTTTTGAAGATTATACAAGAAAAAAAGTATGTCCGACTATATCTTAATAGGTTTAACAAGTGTTTTGGCATTAGGCATATCCGCCCAATGGATAGCTTGGCGCACTAAGTTCCCTGCAATATTAGTGTTATTAGGTGTTGGGATTATTTCCGGCCCAATAACGGGACTTATCGATCCAGATAAATTAATGGGTGATTTACTGAGCCCTTTTGTCTCAATTTCAGTAGCAATCATTCTCTTCGAGGGAGGTTTAAGCCTTCGAATGTCAGAATTTAGAAAGATTGGTGGGGTTGTAGTAAAACTTATTACAATTGGTATTGTAATTACTTGGGTTTTAAGTACAATTGCAGCATTCCTTTTCTTAGATATTGGTATAGAACTTTCTGTACTTTTTGGTGCAGTGCTCATAGTAACGGGGCCTACAGTTATCATACCTCTTCTTCGTCAAGTTCGCCCAACAGAAACCGCGGGTTCGGTACTAAAATGGGAAGGTATTGTAAACGATCCGATTGGCGCAATGATGGCCGTTCTTGTGTTTGAAATCATAATGTCTGGTGGATTTTCAAATATTACTGGTAGCGCTGGCCTTATCATTTTGCAAACCATTTTTTATGGAACAACACTCGGAGCTATGGGTGCTGGATTAATTTACATCATGCTAAAGAAGCATTGGATTCCAGACTATCTTCAAAACCCTTTTACCCTAATGGTTGTTGTTGGCGCATTTACAGCATCGAATAGCCTTCAACATGAATCGGGCTTACTAGCTGTTACAGCTATGGGAATTATCCTTGCTAACCAGAAAAGTGTTAGAGTTCAGCACATCATTGAGTTTAAAGAAAACCTTCAAGTTCTTTTAATATCTGCACTTTTTATTCTTTTAGCTTCTCGTTTAAAAGTAGAACATTTAGAGTATTTCAATTGGAATAGCGCGGCCTTCATCGCTGCCTTATTATTTATTGTACGCCCTGCTGCTATCTTTTTATCAACTATTGGATCTAAGCTTACACTTAAAGAGAAAACCTTTTTAGCATGGATGGCCCCTCGCGGAATTGTAGCAGCAGCAATTTCTGCAATTTTTGCTCTCCGCTTAGAACAGCAGGGGTTTCCTGGTGCCGACAAATTGGTTCCTTATACCTTTATTGTAATAATATCCACTGTTACCATATATGGCCTTTCAGCTAGCCCTGTGGCTCGCTGGCTTGGTGTTGCAAAACCCCAGCCAAATGGTGTAATTCTTGTCGGTGCACATACTTGGGCAAGAGTGATTGCTGAGGCATTGAATAAACTTGGTGTAAAAGTTATCCTAGCAGATTCAAATTGGGAAAATATTTCTAAAGCTCGTAAATCTGGCTTACAAACTTATTATGGGAACATACTTTCAGAGTATGCCCTCGACGAAATTGACCTAGACGGTGTTGGCCGTGTTCTAGCTCTAACACCTAACGACGAGGTAAATGCACTTTCTTCGCTACGTTTTGCTGAGATATTCGGTGTTTCCGAGGCGTTTCAATTAGCGCCATCTGCTTCATCCCAGCGTAAAGATGCAGAAGTTTCGGGAGCCCTAAATGGAAGAACTTTATTCGATACAGGACTTAATTACTCAAAAATTTCTGAACTTATCGCAAGTGGTGGGTCAATTAAAAGCACCGAAATTACTGATGAATTTTCTTATAAAAACTACAAGGAATCTTACAAAAATCAATTATTCCCTCTTTTCATTGTTTCAAAAAATGAAACTGTAGAACCCTTTTCGGTTGATAATCCACCTTCTCCTCAAGAAGGTGACGTGGTTATTTCACTTATTTATAATCAAGAAGCCAACCAAACTAACCTTACTGAATCAAAAAATAATATAGACCCTTCCGCTTAGCATGTTCAATTCTTCTGTTATTAGCGCTTTTAAGCAGCATAACACTCCTTTTTATTACTACGACCTCGATCTTCTTCGACAAACATTAAAACAAATTCAAGAACACGGTATCTCTAAAGGATATCATGTTCACTTTGCTTTAAAATCGAATAACCAACCCCGCGTTTTAGACGAGATTTTGAAAGCTGGTTTGGGTGCCGATTGCGTAAGCGGTGGTGAAGTACAAGTTGCTTTAGATGCTGGATTTTCTCCAGAACACATTGCTTTTGCTGGTGTTGGTAAACGCGATTCTGAAATCAAGCTAGGCTTGGAACACAACATATTTTGCTTTAACTGCGAGTCGGTTCAAGAGCTAGATGTAATAAATGAACTTGCTGCCCAAGCGAATACTACTGCTCATGTTGCATTACGTTTAAATCCAAACGTAGATGCCAACACACACAAGTATATTACTACTGGGCTCAAAGAGAATAAGTTTGGGATAAATGAGGAAGATTTAGAAGATATTTTTCAACAGCTTCCGACCTTAAAGCACGTTAAACTTATTGGTATCCATTTTCATATTGGATCTCAAATTGAAGATTACGAGCCGTTTCGTAAACTTTGTGATCGCGCTAACCTTCTAAACGATCGTTTCGAAAATGCTGGTTTTAAGCTAGACATCATCAATGTTGGTGGTGGTTTTGGGATTGATTACGTTCAACCGAATGCTAATCCCATCCCAAACTTTGAACGCTATTTTGGTTTGTTCGCAGAACACATTCAGCTTAAAACACATCAAGAACTGCACTTTGAGTTAGGCCGTTCTGTTATCGGGCAAGCTGGTAGCTTAATCACCCAAGTGTTGTACACCAAAAAAGGTCGCGAAAAACACTTTGCCATTGTTGATGCAGGTATGACTGAACTTATCCGCCCAGCATTATACCAAGCAAAGCATGAAATTGAAGTGCTAACGAGTACTAAGGAACTTGCTAAATATGATGTAGTTGGTCCAATTTGCGAAAGCTCTGACACCTTCAGAACCGATTTAGATCTTCCTGCTATTGAGCGAGGCGACTTATTGGCAATTCGCAGTTGTGGAGCTTACGGTGAAGTAATGAAAAGCGAGTACAACCTCCGTGGTGATGTTGCCGCTGTATTCTCTGACGACCTGAAGTAAACAGTTTAGATTGGGAGTTTTTGCCTTTTATAAAGCAGAAACTCCCCAAATAACTAGTCACCTAATTTCCCTGCTATAAATCCGGTAGTCCAAGCTGCTTGAAAGTTAAACCCACCGGTAACTCCATCAATATCTAAAACCTCTCCTGCAAAATATAAACTAGCTGCTTTTCTGCTTTGCATGGTTTTGATATCCACATCTTGTAAACTCACTCCGCCACAAGTCACAAACTCTTCTTTAAAGGTCGTTTTTCCTTCTACTTTATATTCGTCGTTCATCAGTAAATGAACCAGTCTATTCACGTTCTTCTTACCCATGTTATCCCAAATCATCGTCTCAGAAACTTCCAATTTCTGAAGTAAGAAAAGCCACAATCTACTTGGCAGCTCAAACGGATTCACATTCTGTACTTTCTTCTTGGCATGTTCATTTATCACAGCAGATAAAACATCTCTAATTTCTTGCTCAGATTTATCTCCTGTCCAATTAATCAATGCCGAGCAATTATAATCCATTTCGTAAAGTAGCCGTGCACCAAAGGCAGATAATTTAAGAACTGCCGGACCACTCATTCCCCAATGCGTGATTAAAACAGGTCCTTCACTTTTCAATTTAGTGCCCATAATCCGAATGGAAACTGGATTTACAACAACGCCCATCAACTCGCGAATTACCTCGTTTGGCATATTAAAAGTAAACAGTGATGGAACAGGTTCCTCAATATTGTGCCCTAATTCCCGAAGCCAGTTAAATCCATCTCGGCGAGGACTACCGCCCGTTGCCACAATCACTTTGTCTACCTGTTTCTGCTCTCCATTCTTAAAGCCGAGGAGAAATCCTGAATCTTGGGGAATGAGTTTTTTTATGGGAGATTTTACATCTATCCGCACACCAAGCTTACGAGCCTCACTCCACAAGCAATCAATAATGGTTTGAGAGGAATCGGTAACGGGAAACATTCGCCCATCCGCCTCGGTTTTTAGCTCCACTCCACGTTCAGCAAACCAAGCGATGGTATCCTCTGGAGAAAAAACTCCGAATGCTTTTCTCAAAGGCCTTTCGCCACGCGGATAGAACTTTACCAAATCGCTTACCTTGAAACAGTTATGCGTTACATTACAACGTCCACCGCCCGAAACTTTTACTTTGGAAAGCAATTTATCCGACTTTTCGTAGAGTACTACTTCTGCTTCGGGGTGATGATTTTTCACGGAAAGAGCGCTAAAGAAACCCGCGGCTCCGCCTCCAATTACTGCTACTTGCATTTTTTATTTTCAAGATAACGGTTCTTAGGCGGATGATTCTCATAATATTCAGAAACTTAATCTACTTTTAGTGCTTAATTCACAACGACAAGCACCTTTCCATTTTTGGATGCTTAATTCTATCTGATATATAGCTAGAATTAGTCTTCTATAACTGTTTATAAATAATCACTATTTAGCATGGAATAGGCTTCAATAACTCTTATTTTCTGCATCTAATAATTATTGGCATGGATATACACGTATTAAAATTTGGCGGAACCTCAATGAATGACCACAAAACTTGGAAACAGGTTTTGGAAATCATTAAGAATTATGAGTATCCGGTGGTAGTTGTATCAGCAACTGCGCGTACAACTCGTCAGCTTATTGAAGCTGGTAAATTGGCTGCGTCTGGGAAACTAGACGCAGCGATGGCTATTTCGCTAGACATAAAAGAGCGCCATGCCGCCATTGTACATCACTTTTTATTGGAAAATCCGCACCATAAGAATGCGCTTATTGAAGAAAGCTGCACCTTAAAGTTGAACCAGAGAATTGACCGCTTACATACTTTCTTAAAGTATGTAGCTAAGCAAGGCGAACTTAATGCGGGTATGCAAGATTCCATCGCAGCAATTGGAGAACAAATTGCCTCTTTTCTATTAGCGCATTGTGGATTAGCTCTAGGGATTCTAGCTCAGCATATCGACGCCAAAAAGCTTATTAAAACCGATGCTAATTACGGGAACGCCAAACCTAATACCATGCTAATTAGCCAGAAAATCGGCTCTTTAGAAACCATTCTAGAAGATGGCTTTACCCCTATTATTGGTGGCTTTTATGGTGAAGCGCCCAACGGCACCATTACTACTTTAGGATTTGAAGGTTCCGATTACACTGCAAGTTTATTAGGTGGCGCGCTTCAAGCTAAAGCTATTGAGATTTGGACTGATGTGAGCGGTATTTTCACTTGCGACCCACATCAAATAAAAAATGCACAACCCATTGCCGAGCTTAGTTATTTCGATGCCACAGAAATGGCATATTTTGGAGCAAAGATTCTACATCCATCTACGCTAAAACCTGCACAAGAACGAAATATTCCGGTTTGGGTTAAAAACATATTTAAGCCCGAGGATAAAGGAACTCTCATTATTCGTGAGTCTACATCCACTAAACCAGCTTTAGCAATTTCTTTAAAAAAGAACATAGCTTTGCTTACTATTAGCGCTTACGAGACCGTGATGGGCTACAACTTCCTAACTCGTGTTTTCAAACATTTAGAAGGTTTACGAATTACGGCTGATGCCATAAATACAACCGAAGCATCTGTAACAATTGCTATTTCAGATTCAGAACGCCTTGATGAGTTTGCTACCGATTTCATTGAAGTAGGCTCCGTAAAGTTACACCGAAATAAGGCGCTTATTAGTATAATTGGCTGCCAACTTTCAAAAGCTGACGAGCTTAACGCCAATATTCTAAATCCCATTGCTGATGTTAACTTGGATATGATTTCCTTTAGCAAAGAAAAACGAATTTTTAATGTTGTAGTAGAAGAGGAAACTCTTATTGAAACCGCGCAACACATTCACACAAAACTTTTTGAACATTGAAATCCTATCTCTTAGATAGATTTTTTTACCTGTTCATTGCTCTATATTTATAAATAATGCTACAACTCGAAAATATTACCCTTTCTCTTGGCTCTCGCGATTTGCTTGATGAACTTAACGCTACCATCAATCCTGGCGAGCGTATTGGCTTGGTGGGACCAAACGGTGCTGGTAAATCTACGTTGCTCAAAATTATCATGGGCATCCAGGAAAGAGACTCTGGTAACATCCAGATTTCTAATACCGAAACTCTTGGTTACCTTCCGCAGGATGGCGTTGATCCCGATTACTCGTTAACTGTTATTGAAGAGGTTGAAACTGCTTTTGCTGAGCTTTTTGAGTTGGAAGAAGAAGTAAACGGCCTTCAAGAAAAACTGAGTACAACTGACCATACTACACCTGAATATCACAGATATATGGATCAGTATGGAGAGCTTCAAACTCAGCTTGAGAATTCTGGTTTGTACACGCTTCGTTCAAATATCGAGAAGGTATTAATGGGATTAGGATTTCCTGAGAAAGACTTTAATCGCTCTACCAAAGAATTTAGTGGTGGTTGGCTGATGCGTATTGCTTTGGCAAAACTTCTTCTGAAATCGCCAACTTACTTATTACTTGATGAGCCTACCAATCACTTGGATATTGAGTCACTACAGTGGATTGAAAATTTCTTAACCAATTACCAAGGTGCAGTAATTGTTGTATCTCACGATAGAACTTTCTTAGATACTCTAACAAACAAAACACTTTCATTGCGGCGTGGAAAAATTACCGAGTATGCGGGTAATTACACCTTTTATGAAAAGAAATGGGCAGAAGAGCGTGAGCTGTTAATGAACGCCCAAAAGAACCAAGAGAAGCAGCTTAAAGACACCGAAGAATTCATCGATCGTTTTAGATATAAAGCGTCTAAAGCCCGCCAAGTTCAGAGCCGTGTTAAGCAACTCGAGAAAGTAGATCGTATTGAAGTTGAAGAAGAATTAGGGAATGTTTCCTTTAGCTTTCCAACTCCAGAGCGCAGTGGCTTAGTGGTAATGACATTAGAAAACATCAAAAAAAGCTACGGAGAGAAAGTTATTTTTGATGGCATCGATTATGAAATTGAACGTGGCGATAAAATTGCAGTTGTAGGACCGAACGGTGCTGGTAAATCTACCATGATTAGGATTCTAGCTAATCTAGAGCCCATACAGGCTGGTAAACGTAATGAGGGGCATAAAGTAACTACTAACTACTTTGCACAGCACCAAGCTGACGATTTAGACCTTTCTAAAACACCACTCGAAATTATGATGGGCGCTGGATCAGGTGAAAAAGAGAGTCGACTACGTTCTATTTTGGGAAGTTTTCTTTTTTCCGGAGATGATGTTTTCAAGAAAGTAAAAGTGCTTTCCGGTGGTGAAAAAAGTAGGCTCGCTTTAGCTAAAATGCTATTATCACCTGCGAACTTCCTTATTTTTGATGAACCTACTAATCACTTGGATATGAGTAGCAAGAATGTGCTACAACAAGCCATTCAACAATATGAAGGTACTAGTGTTATTGTATCTCACGATAGATCTTTTCTAGACCCCATTGTTACCAAAGTACTTGAAGTACAGCCTGGACGTATTAAAACGTATATTGGGAATGTATCCTACTATCTAGACAAGAAAAAAGAAGAGCTCGCAGAAAGTGGCCAAGCTAAGGCTTCTGCAAAAAAAAACATCGTTCAAGAGTCTCAATCTAACATATCCAAAAAAGAAGCTCGAAAACTAGAAGCTGAGCGAAGAAATGAAATTACAAAACGCTTAGGCCCTGTAAAGAAAAACCTCAAGACAGTTGAAAAAGAAATTGAACAATTAGAAGCCAAAAAGCTTGAAATTGAAGAACTCATGGCAGATGTAGATTTCTATAACGACAATGACAAGGTTAAAAAAACTTCACTCGAATATGACCAAATAAAAATGGAACTTACGAGTCGTTATTCCAAATGGGAAGAATACGCGAGCAGCATCGAAAAAATTGAACAGGAACTTGATTTATGAAATCTTTGAAAGTCTCACTTTACCTAGCTTTAACTTTGTTAACAATTCTAAATTGTTCAAAAGCTAAAACTACACCCGAAGTAGCCCCAATTATTACAGATGTAGAGTTATCGGTTCAAATTCATAATGAATTTTATCAATTTATAAAAAAGGATTCGAATTGGTCTGGAACTAAAAAAATTGAATCTCAGAGCACTTCTGATTTAATAGCTATCCAACCAAAACAAGGCTGGGACGAGTTTGAGTTAATCTTAAACCATTTTGAGATTCTAGACTTGCCAAATCAAAGTGATACTAAGGGAAACATGTCAACCAAGCTCTCAAGCATTTCTCAGAAGTATTACTTTACAGTTAATTACAACGATGAAACAAGAAGCTTTGAGTACATTAACCCAGAAGCCAATCTTCTAAATAGCTGGGAAGCTCAAAGTGTGGTTTCTTTTGGAACGTATATCACCACAGAGTTCACCCAAACACCGCTTACTAAGTAAGAAGAAACCATCTTTAGGCAAAATTTTAGGTTGCAAAAATCTGGCTTCTATCGGCAAAAGCTTTAAACTCTAGGGCATTTCCACTAGGGTCTAGAAAGAACATTGTTGCTTGTTCACCTGGCTCGCCTTCAAAACGAGTGTAAGGCTCTATAACAAACTCAACTCCTGCTTTTTTAACTCGGTCAGCTAGGGCATGCCAAGCGTTCATCTCTAGTATAACTCCAAAATGCCGAACTGGAACGCCGTGTCCATCTACAGAGTTTTTGGCTGATTCGCCCACTTCATCTGGACTCAAATGCGCAACAACTTGATGTCCCCACATATTGAAATCTATCCATTGCTCAGAAGTTCTACCCGTACTACAACCTAAAACTTCTGTATAAAAGGAAAGTGTTTCTTGAAGATCTTTTACTGGAAACGCTAAATGAAATGGTGGAATGTTTTGTTTCATATTTACATTATTAGCCACTATACATCTTTATGCTCTCTAGATGTGCGGCAGTTTATAGTTAACAACCAACTTATTATACTAAGATCATGCAATCCAAAAAAGTAGAATTTAAAGGCGCATTTGGTCATACACTTTCAGCTAAAATTGACCTACCCGAAAATGGAGAAGTAAAAGCATGCGCCCTCTTTGCACATTGTTTTACTTGCTCTAAAGATCTAAAAGCAGTTGGCCACATTACCAAGGCTCTAGCTAGTATTGGTATTGCCACATTCCGTTTCGACTTCACAGGACTTGGACAAAGTGATGGGGATTTCGCCGACACCAACTTCTCTTCTAATGTAGATGACTTAGTTGCCGCCGCAAATTTCATGACTAGCGAACTTAAAGAAGCACCAAGTATTTTAATTGGCCATTCCCTGGGAGGTGCTGCAGTATTACAAGCAACCCATCGGATTAAAAGTATTCGAGCCGTTGCTACCATTGGCGCTCCAGCCGAGCCTGCACATGTAAAGGATAATTTCAAGATGAGCTTAGATGAAATTGAAAGTAAAGGCTACGCATCAGTAAGCCTTGCAGGAAGACCTTTCACCATAAAAAAACAATTTGTGGACGATTTAGAAGAGTCAAAAATGCATGAGTTTATTAATAGCCTTGGAAGAGCACTCATTGTATTTCACTCTCCCATTGACAATACCGTAGGGATAGACAATGCAGCTAAGATTTTTCAAGCGGCTAAGCATCCAAAAAGCTTTATATCCTTAGACACAGCTGACCATTTATTACAGAACAAAACTGACAGCGAGTATGTTGGTCATGTTTTAGGAACTTGGGCAGAAAGATATATCAATGAATAATTATAACATTAAACTCGATGAGAGTTAACTAAATTTTGCACTAGGCTAAAATCTTGTCATTCTTTACCTTTGCGGTATGACGGAATCAATCGATGCACTAAGGCTAAATTTGGGATCAGGCGGCTTAATGATAATGAATATATCATTAGCCGTTATTATGTTTGGTGTAGCTTTAGAACTTTCCTTTCAGGATTTCAAGAGTGTTGCCAAGAATCCCAAATCTACAATAATAGGTTCTCTCTCTCAATTTATACTCCTCCCTTTTCTCACTTTTCTTATTGTAATTACTGTTAAACCTGCGCCTAGTGTAGCTTTAGGCATGATGATGGTAGCAGCATGCCCTGGAGGGAATATTTCTAACTTTTTCTCCTTATTGGCAAAAGGCAACATCGCACTTTCTGTAAGCATGACTGCTGTAGCAACCTTACTTTCTATAGTAATGACACCCCTCAACTTTGCGCTTTGGGCAAGTTTTTATGAGCCAACAAATGCTATTCTACAAGAAATCAGTATTGATGTTTGGGAAGTTGTAAAGGTGATTGCCCTAATTCTTGGAGTTCCGTTAATTTTAGGGCTACTTCTAAATAACTATAAGCCTAAAATAGCGCAATTAATCAGTCCTTGGATTAAGGGTTTTGGGGTGATTTTCTTTGGTGGATTTGTAGTTGTGGCTTTTATGATGAATTTCGAAAATTTCATCAATTATGTTGAATATGTTTTTATATTAGTTCTAATACACAATGCAATAGCGTTAACATCAGGTTATTGCATTGCTTCTCTTTTTGGGCTTCCTTATGAAGATCGTAAATCCATTTCTATTGAAACTGGAATACAAAATTCAGGGCTTGGCTTACTTTTAATCTTTAACTTTTTCGATGGGCTCGGCGGCATGGCTTTGATAACAGCTTGGTGGTCAATTTGGCATATTATTGCAGGCTTTGGCATGGCATGGTACTGGTCTATCGGTAAATCAGCTTTACAGCGCGTCTTCTCTAATGCGTAAAAATATACCTTGGTACCAATTCATAAGGCTTGTAGCCGTTAACTTTGCACTCTTCTTCTTTTACAAAAAAGTAGAAGTAAAGGGCTTAGAAAAAATTCCAAAAAACAAGCCACTATTACTGGTGCCAAATCACCAAAATTCGTTTATGGACGCACTAGTTGTAACCGTAAACTATAAGCCTATAACTTATTATTTAACCCGGGCAAAAGCATTTAACCCGCCAGCAATAGGCGCTTTAATTAGCTCGCTTAATATGCTTCCCGTATATCGTGTTAGAGATGGATTCAGTTCCATCCAAAAGAACAAAGAGATTTTTGAGCGATGTTTGGACTACTTAGCGAAAGGTAGTGCCATTCTTATTTTTGCAGAAGCGAATCATGATTTAAAAAGAAGATTACGCCCCCTAAGTAAAGGTTTTACACGTATCGCATTCGACGCTGAAATTCAGAATAACTGGGAGTTTGGAATGCATATACAACCAGTTGGTGTAAATTATGGCGATCATCGCCATTCCAGAAATCATGTATCTGTAGTTTTCGGAGATCCAATTCCAGTTGCAGATTTCAAAGAACTCTACGAAAAAGACGAGCGTAAAGCTGCAAATGAGTTGAAAAATCGTACTGCAGAGAACATGAAGCCGCTTACAATGCATGTTCCAAAACTCGACCAATATAATGTACATCGTTTAATACTGGACGAATTGGAACCGAAACGTGAGCTCATTGCTAACCCAGATCTGATGAACGAGAGAGTGGGAATAGTTGCGAATGAGTCTACAGAAGAGCTTATTCAAAAAGCAGATAAAGCTTCTGAAATCGCCGATAATAACGATTTAAATATCAGAATGGCAGCTGGGTTAATCAAGTCTCGATGGAATTTGATTGCCTTTTTTCCAGTTTATTTATTTGCTTATTTAAACAACATTATCCCATATCAACCTATCCGTAATATTGTTGATAACAAAATTGAGGATCACGCTTTCGATGCCTCCATTAAACTGCTACTTGGCTTATTGGTTTTTCCAATATTCTACGTGTTGGTCACACTAATACTTTGGTTGGTTGGAGTACCAACTTTGTATGTGTTTGGCTACCTAGCACTAAGTATATTTACTTGCCGCTTTTTTAAGTCTGCAAAAGATATCTTTAAGCACAAAAAAGAGAGGGACAAGTTGAAAGAGTTTGCGCTTCAACACCCCGAAGAATATACCGAATTCGTTAATTCCATTAATACATTCAAAACTCTAAGAAACTCTCTCTTCCCAAGTGAATGAATAACCGCTCATTCACGTTTAAGTATTAAATCAGAAAAGATAATCCAAATAGATTAACTAGAATTAGACATGAAAAACATATTCGCGATTTTGCTAATCGCAGCCACATTATCAGCGTGCACTAAAACTGAAGAAATTGAAATTGAAAGACACTATGACGGACCAAAAGTAGAGAAAGCTATTGCTACTCTCACAGGTTTAGGAGACAACGAGGTGAATGGCGTCGTCACATTTGAGCAAACATCCGACGGTGTAAAGGTAGACGCTAAAATAAATGGTCTAAGTGATTCAAAACATGGTTTCCATATTCATCAATATGGTGATTGTACAGCAACTGACGGAACATCTGCGGGAGGTCATTTCAACCCAGATGATATGAACCACAGTAATCCAGAAGCAATGAAACGCCACATGGGAGACATGGGTAATTTACAAGGTGCTGGAAAGAGTGCAATTAGTAGCATTTCATATACCGATAAAACTATTTCCATACCTGAGATTTTAGGTAGAGGTGTAATCATTCATGCTGGAACTGATGATTTGAAGTCTCAACCATCTGGCGCAGCTGGTCCACGTATTTCTTGTGGCGTTATAGGCATAGCCAAGTAATAAATTAGTAGAGTATTTAAGCCAATCTTGAAGTTTCAAGATTGGCTTTTTTTTTGCAAAATTATCACTTCACCTAAAAACATTAGACGGTAACAAAGTAAAAGCTTAATATTTTTTAACGCGCTATACTATGTTATTACTCCTTATATTTTATTGAAATTTATTTTTTACTTTAAAATTATCGGAATCGTCCGATAATTTATCAAAAATACCCCTTATGAAGAACCGATACTACCTTCCCTTTATAACCTTATTTCTTCTATCACTTACAGCTAATGCTCAGATAAAAGTAAATGAGATTATAGCTTCTAACGACGCTTCACTTTCTGATGAAAACGGCGATTTTGATGACTGGATTGAAATTTATAACACAAGCGATGTATCGATAAATATCGGTGGTTATTATTTTTCAGATGATCCCGATGATTTAACAAAATGGCAGATACCTACCAATCAAAGCGCTAGCACTACTATTGGTGCCAAGAGTTTTATGATTCTTTGGGCAGATAGTGCTCCAGAAGAAGGACCTCTTCATTTAGATTTTAAACTCGGCGCTTCTGGTGAATCTGTAATAATTACGGCTACTGATGGCACTACAATTCTCGATTCTACTAATTTTCCCCAACAGTCTACTGATATCTCTTGGGCTAGAGAAACCGATGGAACAGGACCATTTTCCTATTCTACACCAAGCCCTAATGCATCAAACGCAGGTACAGTAATAGTTGGCGAACAAGTAAGCACACCAACATTTTCTTTAAGCTCTGGATTTTACTCTGCGGGCTTAACTCTTGCAATTTCATCTGAAAACGAGAGTGCTGAAATACACTACACGCTTAATGGTTCAGTACCTACTATTAACTCAGCGGTTTATACTACACCAATTACAACCGACACCTCTATTGTTTTAAGAGCAATTGCTTTTGAAGCTGGCAAAGACGCAAGCGAGATAGCTACCAATACTTATATTATTGGCACTCAACATACCATTCCTGTGGTTTCTTTTGTAATGGAGCCTGATTCATTATTCGATTATGATAAAGGAATGTATGTTATTGGCGACTCCTCTGAAACTACTGGAGAATACCCTTTTGTAGGAGCAAACTTCTGGGAAGAATTTGCCTACCCTGTTCATATTGAGTATTTAGATGAAAATGGAAATACAGGCTTTGAATTTGACGCTGAAGCTGAAATAGCTGGTAATTTCAGTCGTGCATTTCCAAAAAAATCGTTCACTATAAACAATAACGATAAGTACGGCTCTAATAACTTCACCTATCCTCTATTTCCAGAAAACAGCTATAACGAATATGACGGCTTTGTGCTCCGTGCGGGTGCCGAAGAACGTTCACGTTTACTAAACGAAATTCTAAGAACGGTAAATATTGAAGGGGATCATGCTAACGCCATGCAAAGTACGCGTCCCGTTATTCTTTATATAAATGGTAAATATTGGGGAATCTATTCTCTACTAGAAAGAAAAAATGATGACTTCGTTGAAGCTCGCTACGGTGCGAAGGACATTGATATGGTTAAAGGTTATGATGATGCGACCGATGGCGATTATGAAGCCTACGAAGATATGATTGATAACTTCTTAGACGAATCGTTAACCGGCGATGAGTTCTTTGAGTATTTAGATTCTGTATTAGATATCGAAAGTTTTACGGACCATTGGATTTATCAGATTTACACTTCTCATGGTGACGAAAATAACATCCGTTATTGGAGCGATAGAGATCCAAACGGTATCGAAAACCCACGCTTTTGGTTACCAACAATTGAAAGTGCATCCACAACAGTTAACACTAAAAAATGGCACTATATTTCTTATGATTTCGATTGGTGGCAAAATCTAGGCCAGGAAGATCCGGCTAATTATTTCAGCTCATTTAGACGCTTTTTAACTGACGAGACTGGTGGCTATCAATTACTTGGTAGACTGATGAAAAATGATACCTACAAAAAGATTTTCCTAACTCGCCTAGCAGACTTAATGAACACTTCATTTAAGCCTGACAATATGATGGCTTTAATTGACTCCATTGACACCTCTATTGCACCAGAGATACAACAAGACATTGACCGTTGGACTAACGGCTGGTATGATAATGGTGGGCCAACTGAATATGATATGGAATGGATCAGAACCGTTGCAGAATGGTACGTTGAAGATATGCCTGACTATTTATACGGTGAAATTTCAGACACCTTACAAGTTGACACTGTACGTGTAAATCTTAATAACATCGAAAATGGCTTTGTACAACTAAATACAATTCAACCAACACTTTCTGATGGTGATTGGTCTGGTATTTATTTTGAAAGCACCGAATTATATCTCAACGCAATGCCTGCGCCGGGCTTTGAGTTTGCGGGATGGATAGTGAATGATGAAAACGTTTCTTCATCCGCTTCCTACTCTATGGCTTTAACAACTGAGCCATTAAATATTACCGCACAGTTTCAATCTGCTGAGCGTATAATTGTAATTAATGAGATCAACTATAAATCTTCTGACGATTTCGATACGGATGATTGGATTGAACTTCACAATACTTCTGGAGATGCCGTAGACCTATCAGGTTGGGTTCTAAAAGACGACGATGACACTCATGAGTTCATTATTCCAGAAGGAACTTCTATTACCGCAAATGGCTACCTCGTGTTAACTCGCGATCAAGTACTCTTCTCATCAATCAACACTTCCGTTGAAAATGTTATTGGAGACTTCGACTTTGGCTTTGGTAGTAGCGCCGACCAAGTTCGTTTATTCAACGATAGTAGTATTCTTGTTGATATTGTTGCTTACACCAACGAATCTCCTTGGCCTACAGCAGCTGCTGGTGATGGTCCAACCTTAGAGCTTACCGACGCAAGTACAGACAACTCTCTTGCTGAAAACTGGTTTGCTGCAACAAAAGCCGGCGGTACTCCTGGTAGAGAAAATGGTGGTATCTATACTAGTTCAGAAGATGAAATTGGGCTTCCTAGTAAATTTGAGCTTTCTCAAAACTATCCAAACCCATTCAACCCAACTACCAATATTTCGTTTAATATTCAAAAAACTGGTAAAGTTGAACTCTCGGTTTATAATATGTTAGGCCAAAAAGTAAGTACGTTAATCAACGCTCCATTAAGTGCGGGTACTCACTCTGTTACATTTGATGCTCAGAACTTATCAAGTGGCGTGTATTTGTACCGCATCGTATCGGGTAATCAAACCAAAACTATGCGCATGGTTTTACTGAAGTAAAATTTCAACCGTTCATTTAAAAAATACAATACTAATACAGTATTAAGAGCCTTATCTTTCAAGCTCAAGTTTTTTAAATGAACGGTTTTTTTATTCCATGGATATTACGCTAACAACCCCCGCACTTCTTTTTCCTGCTATTTCCCTTCTTCTTTTAGCTTATACCAATCGTTTTTTAGCTATCGCAAACCTGATTAGAAACCTCCATGGTGGTAATGCTGGGGATTTAGACAAGCGCACAAAAGCACAAATTCAGAATTTAAGAAAACGCCTTGGGTTAATAAAAAACATGCAACTTATGGGCATTGGCTCACTATTCCTTTGTGTGCTTTGCATGTTTCTTCTTTTTGGTGATTATATCCTTGCTGGCAAAATTCTATTCGCCATTAGCTTAGTTATGCTTCTCATCTCATTAGGACTTTCAATTATTGAAATTCAGATAAGTGTTAAAGCTCTAAACATTCAACTTGAAGATTTAGAAGGCTAGTTTTAAAGACATAAAAACCACCGTTCTTGATTCTAAAAAAGCTTTGTCGTGGTGGTTAATTGAAAGCATGGAAGTATTGCACGTTAACCTAGCTCTAGATTCCTGCCTTCGTAGAAATGACAGCGTTGTTAGCTTTGTGAATAGATAAGCACCCAAAGCTTTTTTAAGTCTTTAGCGGAGCAGTGACTTAAAAGAAAACGTCAATAAGAAATCTCTGACTTCTTTCTACTTTGTAAAGGTAATCAGTGGTTAAGGGGCTTTTGTGTTATTTCCGAGCTTGTTTCCACAAACACCCTCCATCCTACCCCCCCGACTTTAGATAAAGATTAAATCCCCCCTTTTTCTTTGTAATAGGATGTTATCTCTACTTTGATATCGTGTTACTTTTACTCATTTTGCCGATGGTTTTTTGGGGTGATATACAACGGGGTTAAAACAAATAGAGCTTGTTTTACTTTGTTGTTAGATATAAAGATTCCGTAATGAATGTGTTAGTACTTTTTAACTGAACCAGAGACAACTGAAAATGTATTTTGTGAACTGAAATAAATTATTCAAAATATGACATTAAATATTAACCAAAATCCGGAACAGGTAGCTCGTGATAAAATAGACGGAATGTTACGGGAAGCCGGATGGGTAGTTCAGTCAAAAAAGAAAGTTGATTTATCTGCGAGTAAAGGTATTGCAGTTCGTGAATACCAAACTGATGTTGGCCCTGCCGATTATGTTTTGTTTGTTGACCGAAAACCAATCGGAATTATAGAAGCAAAACGTGAAGACGAAGGACACAGACTTACAGTTATTGAAGAGCAATCTAAAAGTTATGCAACAGCCAAACTTAAATATCTGAATAATGATCCTCTCTCTTTCGTTTATGAAAGCACAGGAACTATAACACGATTTACTGATTATCGAGACCCAAAGCCAAGAGGTAGAAATGTTTTCAGTTTTCACAAACCAGAAACAATTGCTGAATGGTTAAAAAAAGGAAAAAGCCTTAGAGAAAGATTGTTGTCACTTCCTGCTTTAGATGAAACAGGACTTCGCCCTGCTCAAATTGTAGCAGTTAATAATCTGGAACATTCTTTCAAAAAGAACAGGCCAAAAGCCTTAATTCAAATGGCTACTGGGGCAGGAAAAACATTTACTGCTGCAACTTTTGTGTATCGTTTACTAAAACACGCAGATGCAAAACGTATTTTGTTTTTGGTGGATACTAAAAACCTTGGCGAACAAGCTGAACAGGAATTTATGACCTTTCAGCCCAATGACGATAACCGAAAGTTTACAGAGCTTTATAATGTTCAGCGATTATCATCAAGTTACATTGCTTCAGATAGTCAAGTTTGTATTTCAACCATACAACGGTTGTATTCTATTTTAAAAGGAGAGGAATTAGACGAAAGTGCCGAACTCGATAATCCGAATGAAAACTCGTGGCTTCAAAACAAAATGGCTAAAAATAAAGCTGTTCCTGTTGAGTACACGCCAAAAGTACCCATTGAACAATTTGATTTTATAGTCATTGACGAAGCTCACCGTTCCATTTATAATTTATGGAAACAAGTACTAGATTATTTTGATGCATTTTTAATTGGTTTAACGGCAACACCTGATAAAAGAACTTTCGGTTTTTTTAATGAAAATGTGGTGAGTGAATATACCTATGAAGAATCTGTAATTGATGGTGTTAATGTACCGCACGAGCCGCCATATATTATCGAAACAGACATATCGCAAAAAGGGGCCGTTGTAAAAGCAGGCTGGTATATTGATAGAAGAGATAAGCTTACTAGAGCAAAACGCTGGCAGCAAGAGGATGAAGATACCGATTACAAACGCAACGATTTAGATAAAAAGGTTGTCAATCCTAGCCAAATTAGAAACATCATTCGTGAGTATAAACGTGCTTTAAAAACGACCATTTATCCAAATCGTATCGATGAAAATGGCGAGTATGAAGTGCCAAAAACATTGGTGTTTGCAAAAACGGATAGTCACGCAGACGATATTATAAAAATTATTCGAGAAGAATTTGACGAAGGAAATGACTTCTGCAAAAAAGTAACCTACAAAATTGAGGAAGACCCAAAATCGGTGTTAAACCGTTTTAGAAATTCCTATTATCCTCGAATTGCAGTTACCGTTGATATGATTGCCACAGGAACAGACGTAAAACCTTTAGAAGTTTTACTGTTTATGCGAGATGTAAGAAGCATCAACTATTTTGAGCAAATGAAAGGTCGTGGCACACGTACCATTAACAAAGACTCTTTACAACTAGTAACTAAAACAGCAAGAAGTAAAAGTCATTTCGTTATTGTTGATGCTGTTGGTGTTACGAAATCCAAAAAAACAGACAGCAGACCTTTAGAACGCAAACCTTCTGTTCCAATGAAAGATTTATTGGGAGCAGTAACAATGGGAGTTGCAGACGAAGATTTGTTTTTGTCTTTAGCCAACCGATTAATTCGTTTAGAAAAACAAATTACCGATAAAGAAAAAGATAGATTGTTGGAGTTTTCTGGTGGTAAAAACTTAAAACAAATTACCAAAGAGTTAATTACTGCTTTCGACCCAGACGAAATTGAAACCAAAGCACAAATTGAGATTGACAAAATTCCTGAGCAAGATCATTCACCTGCTTTAATCGAAAAGGCGCGGAAGAACGCTCAGGAAGCACTTATTTTGGAAGCCAGTAAAACCTTTAATGGCGAACTGAACGATTACCTAGAAAACGTTCGTAAACAACACGAACAAATTATAGATAGCGTAAACATAGATACGGTTACCAAAAGCGAATGGGAAACCACCTCTGTAGATAAAGCATCAGAAATCATAAAAGATTTCACCGAGTATTTAGAAGCCAACAAAGACGAAATTCAGGCATTGAGTATTTTTTATAATCAGCCCTACAATCGTAGAGACATCACGTTTAAAATGATAAAAGAGGTGATGGAAAAACTACAATTAGAAAAACCGATGTTGGCACCCCATTATGTTTGGGATGCGTATGCTACCATAGATAATGTACAGACGCAAAGCACTGCGTCTCCACTAACCGCATTAGTGTCTTTAATTAGAAGAGCTTGTGGCATAGATAGCAAGCTAAAAGCTTTTGATAAAACCATAGACGAGAACTTTAAAAACTGGATGTTTAAGCAAAACGCAGGCCAACACAACCGCTTTACACCAGAACAATTAGACTGGTTACGAATGATAAAAGACCACGTAGTGAGCAGTTACCATATAGAAATGGATGATCTGGAATACACACCATTTGATGCTAAAGGCGGCAAAGGAAAAATGCACCAATTATTTGGTAAGGAAATGAATGAAATTATTAACGAACTCAATGAAGTACTAGCCGCATAATGAGAGAAGATTGGATTGAATGTTCTTTGGGAGAAGTTTGCTTTACAACTTCAGGAGGAACACCAAGTAGACAAAACAAAGATTTTTACAACGGTAATATACCTTGGGTAAAATCTGGTGAATTAGACAAAGGAATTATTTACGATTCGGAAGAACATATTTCAGAAGAAGCAATAAAAAAATCAAGTGCAAAAATATTCCCAAAAGGCACATTGCTTTTTGCTTTATATGGAGCAACTATAGGGAAAATGGCAACTCTTGGTGTTGACGCTGCTACAAACCAAGCAATTTGCGGGATTTATAAAAGTGATGCTTTAAATTCTGAATATTTATATCACAACTTATTTTTTCAGAAAAATTTTTTAATTCAACAAGGTATTGGCGGTGCACAACCAAATATTAGTCAAACAATCTTGAAGAAGTTGGATATTCCTCTTCCACCACTAGTCGAACAAAAAGCAATTGTCAAAAAAATAGAAGAACTATTTAGCAGTTTAGATAGTGGCATTGCCGACCTTAAAAAAGCACAAGACCAATTGGTAATTTATAGACAAGCGGTTTTAAAAAAGGCTTTTGAGGGAATTAAAGAATTTAAGCCATTAAAAGAGTGTGGAGAATGGAAAGGTGGCGGAACACCAAGTCGTCAAATAAAAGAATATTGGGAAAATGGCAAGATTCCTTGGGTTAGTTCTCGTGACGTAAAAACTAAAGAAATTCACGATACAGAAAGACATATTACAGAAATAGCAATTCCAAATTCTAGCACAAAATGGATTGAAGAAAATTCACTTCTCTTTGTAATGCGAAGTGGGATTTTACGAAGAATTTTTCCAATTGCTATTGCAAAAACTAAGCTTTGTGTAAATCAAGATATCCAAACAGTTTCTCTTGATGCTAATTGGAATTCAGAATACGTGTACTGGTTTTTACTAGGAAATGAATCTGATATTAGACATTCTTGCTCTAAAGATGGAACAACCGTTGAAAGTATAGATGCAAATTCCTTAAAAGCTTATCTAGTACCTTTTTGTAGTTTAAAACAACAACACCAAATCGTCCAAGAAATAGAAAGCCGTTTATCGGTTTGTGATAAAGTAGAAAAAGACCTAACAGACAGTTTAGAAAAAGCCCAAGCCTTACGCCAAAGCATCCTCAAAAAAGCTTTTGAGGGAAAACTACTAAGCGAAGATGAAATTGCTACATGTAAAGCAGACAAAGATTATGAGCCTGCAAGTGTGTTGTTGGAGAGGATTAAGAAAGAAAAGAAACAAAAATAAAAATGGTGTTATTAATATTTAGCTCTTCTGGAGCAACAAGAGAACCACAGCGTGGCGAGATATTAACAGAATAGAATGATTAAATAAAAAAATAGCTCCAGAGGAGCGCAATATCAATAGAAAATAAATCAATTTTAAATTTCAGCTCCATAGGAGCGACATAGTGAAATGGCTAATACCTATACACAATTATATTTTCATATAGTTTTTGCTGTAAAAGGCAGACAAAATCATATTACAAAAAAATGGAAAGATGAATTGTATAAATACGTAGCAGGCATTATAGCCAACAAAAACCAAAAATTGATGATTATTAACGGAATGCCTGACCATATTCATTTATTAATCGGGACAAAACCAAATTGCAATTTATCCGATTTGGTACGAGATATTAAAGCGAATTCTTCGAAATGGATTAATGAAAAAGGAATTATAAATGGAAAATTTGAATGGCAAACAGGTTTTGGAGCATTTACGGTAAGCCAATCAGGTGTAATTAATGTGATTGAATATATTAAAAACCAAGAAGAGCATCACAAGGTTAAAACGTTTAAAGAAGAATACATTGAGTTTTTAAACGCATATGAAATTGAATATAAAAATGAATATTTGTTTGATGATGAATAATATTTCGCTCCGCTGGAGCTTTTTATTTTACGCCACTATGTGGCTATTAATATCACGCACCTCTGGTGCTGCGAGAAACAATTTGACAACGATAAGCCACAGCGTGGCGGTATATTATTAGCATGTGGCGGTTTATTAATAATAAAGACAAAACAACCCAATAAAAGCTCCGTAGGAGCGACATATTAATAAAGAAATGACAGACAGCTCAATTATATCAAAAATATGGAACCTTGCCAACGTACTTCGTGATGATGGCGTAGGCTATGGAGATTATTTAGAACAAATCACCTATTTGCTATTCCTTAAAATGGCAGATGAGTTAAACAAACCGCCTTATAATAAAGGGCTAGTTTTTCCGAAACTGAAAGATGTTGATGGAAACGAAATCAAAGATAGTGAAACTTGTAACTGGGAAACCTTATCAGGAAAACGCGGTGCCGACCTAGAATCTTTTTATAGCCAATTATTGCGTTCACTTTCTACAGAAAAAGGAACACTTGGCCAAATTTTCACCAAGAGCCAAAACAAAATACAAGACCCTGCCAAATTACTTAAGGTCATTAATCTGATTGATAAAGAAAATTGGTCAATGATGGGAGCAGATGTAAAGGGTAAAATATATGAAGGCCTTTTAGAGAAAAATGCAGAAGATACCAAAAGTGGTGCTGGACAATACTTTACACCAAGAGCATTGATAAAAACAATGGTGGCTTGCGTACAACCCAAACCAATGAAAACCATTGTTGACCCAGCGTGTGGAACAGGAGGTTTCTTTTTAGCTGCTTACGATTGGATTGTAGATAACAACTCACTAGACCGAGAAGAAAAAGAGTTTTTAAAGAACAAAACCTTCTACGGTAACGAAATTGTTGCCAATACACGACGAATGTGCTTAATGAATATGTATTTGCACAATATTGGAGAAATAGATGGAGAATCGTTTATCAATCCCAATGATGCCTTAATTGCTGACGATGGTAAACGTTTTGATTACGTATTGGCAAATCCACCTTTTGGTAAAAAAAGCAGTATGACGTTTACCAATGAACAAGGCGGAATTGTAAAAGAAGATTTGAGCTATAATCGCCAAGATTTTTGGGAAACCACTTCCAACAAGCAATTAAACTTTTTGCAACATATAAAAACACAACTAAAAATAAATGGAGAAGCAGCTGTTGTGCTTCCTGATAATGTTTTATTTGAAGGTGGAGCTGGCGAAGAAGTTAGAAAGCAATTAATGCAAACCGCAGAATTGCACACTATTTTGAGACTACCAACAGGTATATTTTATGCTCAGGGTGTAAAAGCAAACGTTTTGTTTTTTAACAATAAACCTGCAAGTAAAGAAGCTTGGACTAAAGAGGTTTGGTTTTATGATTACAGAACAAACGTACATCATACACCAAAGAAAAGTCCAATGCGCCAAGAGCATTTAAAAGATTTTATCGAGTTGTATAATGGTAAAAACATCAACAAGCGTAAAGAAACTTGGAGTCCTGAAAATGAAGAAGGAAGGTGGAGAAAATACACGTATGATGAAATCATTGCGAGAGACAAAACGAGTTTGGATATTTTTTGGCTGAAAGACAAAAGTTTGACCGATTTAGACAATCTACCAGACCCAGATATTTTAGCGAATGAAATCATTGAAAACATAGAATCAGGTCTGAATAGTTTTAGAGAAATAATGGAAACGATAAATGGAGAATCGGAATAATCCTCCCTCTCCCCATCCACAAAACCACTCATCCTTATCAATTGTTCGGTTGATGCTTACGAAGTGATCGATTGATCCGCATCTCTTGAAGAAAAAGACGGCAACAAAAAAAGGCATGACCACGAATGCAGCCATGCCTTTAGGGTGTACCAGTTTTGGTTGTCATGATTTTTTGAACTCTAGGCTGTTTAACATGCTAGCAAACTTAGAACCCGGTCGGAATAGAATACGCGACTTACGGATGTTTACTCTGTTTACTTCCTCTTCGGTATCGCTCCCCTCGCTAGATATGCTTAAACGGAAGTTTCCAAGATCGCCGATGGTCACAATTTGACCTTCACTCAACATCTCGGGCACAATTTCAGCAATGGCATACAATACCGCACGAATATCGGCACCCGTTACGGTACTCATTTGTTGAATACGATTAGTTAGGGCTTCAATGCCCTGGTTACCCGAACTTACTAAAGAAGCATAAAACTTCTTGTTTCCTCCGCCAACAACTCCTGGCTCACCTTTTTGTACTATTTTATACTTTACAGACATATCGTCTCCTGTTCGTTTATGGTTAGTGTAGCTCTCGCTACTATACACATAACGATATGTAATTGTATTACAGCATCTTATAGCTTATCACATAAAGATGTTAGGTAATTAAGTGATGGAATAATAGAGTAAAACAACGCTCCCAGTCATCCTGAATTTATTTCAGGATCTTGGTAAGGACTAGGGTTTTAAACCGTCTTCCTACTTATGAGCAAAGCTCACAAAAGTCTCTCATTCAGGGCAGATAATCATCTAAATTGTTCTTTTGGATGATTTGAGGGGGGGTGTGGTAACGAGCTAGGGGATAACCCAAAACAACGGCAACAGTCATTCTGATCCCGAAGCCTCGGGACGAAGAACCTACAAAATTAACTATCGGTTCAATTATTATTGTAAGCACTCTACTGCTTATGAGTCTTACTAGATATGAAAAGCGATTATTATACCTATATAACAACCAATCCAAATAGAACCGTTCTCTATACCGGAGTAACCAATAATATTCAAGAGAGGATGGTAGAGCATTATTTGCAAAGAGGTAACAAAAAGACCTTTGCAGCAACATACTATTGTTATGGACTCGTTTGGTATGAAACTTTCCCTACTGCTTATGAGGCAATTCAGGCTGAAAAATACATCAAAGGTAAAACTCGAAAATGGAAGAACGAATTGATTGCTAAAACTAATCCAACATGGAAGTTCTTGAATGAGGAGGTATTGAGAGAATGGCCTCCTAAAAAGACAAAAGCTTCTAAATAGCTGTGTAGGTTCTTCGTCCCGAGGCTTCGGGATCAGAATGACAGAAATCGACTCTTAGCCTCCTCTCCTTTTTTCCTCGTTATAAGACTGCCGATACCTTAAGAAGGTAAATAAGCTGTTCTACTCACAAGCCTTTTCGTATGATCCCGAAATGAATTCGGGATGACCGAGATTTATAGAGCAACTAAATCTGTCAACGAATTACTTAACATCTACAATCCATAATTCATTTCGGGATTTTTTTAAGGATTAGGGTTTTAAACCGCCTAGCTAGTTATGAACAAAGCCTACAAAAGTCTCTCATTCAGGGCAGATAATCATCTAAATTGTTCTTTTGGATGATTTGAGGGGTGTTTGTGGTAACGAGCTGGGGAGTAATTTGGGGCTTAACGTCAATGGAAGCAGGAGCTTCCAAAAGGCATTACGCAGCAGAGCTACGTAACGAGGGGAAATATTAGAACTATGCAGCATCCTCCAAGCCATAAAAAAAGCCTGTCATCTCAAAGAAATGACAGGCTTGTAAAAACTAAAATAAAGCCCTTAAGAGAGTTTCCAATTCTTAATGCCAGCTCTAATTACTTCGCCAACTTTATCTACTGGAATACGCTCTTGGCTCATGTCATCACGGTAGCGGATAGTAACGGTGTTATCTTCTAAACCGTCAAAATCTACAGTGATACAGAATGGAGTTCCTGCTTCGTCTAAACGACGATAACGCTTACCAATAGATCCTGTTTCATCGTACTGAACTGAGAAATCTTCGCGTAAATCATCCGTGATTTTGTGCGCTATTTCTTGAAGTTCTGGCTTCTTAATGAGCGGAAAAACGCCAACTTGAATAGGAGCCAACTCTGGGTGCATTTTTAGCACTACTCGTTTTTCACCATCAACTTCTTCTTCTCTATAAGCATCACAAAGAACCATAAGTGTGCAGCGATCTAGACCAATCGAAGTTTCAATTACATAAGGAACAAAACGTTTGTTGTTCTTCTGATCAAAATAATCCAGCTTTTTGCCTGAGAATTTTTGGTGCTGAGATAAATCGAAATCGGTACGATTGTGAATCCCTTCCACTTCTTGCCAGCCAATTGGGTATTTATACTGTACGTCATCAGCGGCACGAGCGTAATGTGCTAATTTATCTTCTGGATGAGGTGTGAATCTCAGATTTTCTTCACGAATACCAATTTTCTTGTGCCAAGCTATACGTTTAGCTTTCCACACATCGTAAGCAGCTTCATCCGTACCTGGCTCTACAAAATATTGCATCTCCATTTGTTCAAATTCTCTCATACGGAATACAAACTGGCGAGCTACAACTTCGTTTCTAAATGCTTTTCCTGTTTGTGCAATACCAAAAGGCACGCTAACACGAGTAGTATCGAGCACGTTTTTGTAGTTCACAAAAATACCTTGTGCAGTCTCAGGGCGTAAATACACACCGTCTTCTTCGCTCGATGTTGCACCAAAAGCAGTCTTGAACATCAAGTTAAACTGACGCACTTCTGTCCAATCGAAAGCGCCGGACTCTGGAGCACGAATCTCATTCTCCATAATAATATCGTACAGATCTTCGGTTAAACTCTTACGTGTACCCGTTGTATCTAGCAACTCTTGAAGCTCAGCAGCTTTCTCAGTCTTGCCATCTTTTTCAAGTTTAAAAATATACTGTTCAATAAGCATATCAGCTCTATAACGCTTTTTCGATTGCTTATCATCAATCATAGGGTCGTTAAACCCTCCAATGTGTCCACTTGCTTCCCACACTTTTGGGTGCATAAAAATGGCCGCGTCAATTCCCACAATGTTATCATGGCGTTGAGTCATTTCCTTCCACCAAGCATTGCGGATATTTCGCTTTAGCTCCACTCCCAATGGGCCGTAATCATAAACAGCACTTAAGCCACCATAAATTTCAGAAGATTGAAAAATAAATCCGCGTGATTTCGCTAGCGATACAATTTTGTCTAAGCTGTCCAAATTTGACATGAACTCGTCTTTTTTAGTGTGTGAATATGAGTGAACCTTTAAGATACTAATTTGCTACACTGTTTTGGAAGCTTTCTCAAGAACATTTCCCTTTTTTGATGTAATTAATGAGAAATGTGCATTAGGAATGTGTATTTTCGATGCTCTCACTTAAACTCACTTATTCATTCTTAATTAAAACACATGAAAGTTGGTATTCTTGGCGCAACTGGCGCTGTTGGCCAAAAATTTGTTCGCCTACTACAAAATCACCCCTGGTTCGAAATAGCTGCACTTGGTGCGTCCGAACGCTCTGCCGGTAAACCTTATATCGAAGCAGCCAATTGGATTGAAGATGTCGTTTTACCTCAATCCGTTGCAGAAATGACAGTTCTCAACTGTGATCCTAAAGATTTCGCTGGTATCGACTTTGTTTTTTCTGGCTTAGACGCTTCTGTGGCTTTTGAAATTGAAGGTGCTTTTGCACGAGCTGGCATCCCCGTGATTTCAAATGCTAAGAATTACAGAATGGATCCAACCGTTCCTCTTTTAGTTCCTGAAGTAAATCCGGAGCATGTTGAGTTGATTAAACAACAAACTTTTACTGAAGATGGATCGGGCTGGATTGTTACCAACCCTAACTGTGTAGCGGTTCCATTATCTATTGCTCTTAAGCCATTACACGAAGCTTTTGGTATCGAAAGCATGATTTTAACTACTATGCAAGCTGTTTCTGGAGCGGGCTACCCAGGTGTTCCTAGTTTAGATATTCTTGGAAATGTAGTTCCTTTTATTTCTGGTGAAGAACCTAAAATCGCGCCAGAGGCTCATAAGCTTTTGGGCTCTTTAGAGAATGGGAAGGTCAATGAACCTACTTTTCCTGTGCACGCTACTTGTACACGTGTACCAACTATCAACGGACATATGGCCGCTGTTACTGTAAAATTAGCAAATAAGCCTGCTAACATTACCGAAGTTGAGAAGGTTATCGAAAACTTTAATGCTACAAACCCAATTGCGGATCTTGATTTACCTTTTGCACCAAAAAATGTAATCAAACTGCATAAAGATGATCGTCATCCTCAACCTCGTCTCCATGCCGACCAAGAAAATGGAATGCAATTACATATGGGCCGTTTACGTGAAGCTGAAGTCTTTGATATTAGTTTTGTAGTAATGGCGCACAATACCATACGTGGTGCTGCAGGTGGTGCAATTTTAAACGCAGAGTTACTTGTTAAGAAAGGCTTCTTAAAGTAATCTTACTTACCACTTTAATTTAGATACTCAAAGAGCGCCACTTAGGCGCTCTTTTTTTGTTTACGAAACCTCATCATCCATTTCTCTTAGCTTCATTTCAGAGAGCCTAAGATTCAAATTTGATGATATGGATGCCGCAATATTACGATGAGCTCTTTTCACTTTTAAGACACGCGTTGTAAGGTCTTTGCCTGGCAGTCCTTCAAAAGATGCTGCTCTTTTTCCATGTAGAATTAACTTCGACGAAAACATCCCTTTTTTGAATTCAGCCATCTCAATTTGTGTAATTGGAATCTCGATAGTTTTTAGCTCAGACTGGTACGCTTCAAAAACAGCATCCTTCTTTTGAAACTCAAAACACAAAGTTTCTCCTTCAACTCGCAAGATTCCTTCCAATTTCATGAATCCGCCGTTTAGGTCATCAGTATAAAAGGGTAAACTTCTCATATGAGATACTGTTTATTAGTGAGTTATATAGATAAATATTTAGCTGAAAAAATGTACGAAATTTCTGTAAGGAGTTCTTCTTTAATCGGTCTAACCTTACAGTTGTAGAGACACGACATACAATTGCCTTGGGGGGTGACTCCCCCATTGTCCTTCTAGGGTAAAAGGTGGAAAATCCTTTTACCCTATTTTTTTGCCTCTATTTTGCTATTGATTAAATGCTCAACCTCTATTATTCTATTAGGTATGAAGCGAATCATCTTATTATTCTTAGTTCTTTTACCTACGCTTTCTTTAGCACAACAGGTAAACTTTGAAGATGATTTTTCCGACGGCGATTTTTCTACTAATCCAACTTGGTCAGGTGCCGATTCCAACTTCACTATTGCCTCTTTAGATGGCAACCAAGTACTCCGTCTTAATGCCGACGGATCAGGTAGCTCATACATTTCTACCGTTACTACCAATGCAGTTGGGTATTGGGAGTTTTTTCTACGATTCGACTTTAGTCCATCTAACAACAACTTCACTCAAATCTTTTTGATGAGCGATATTGCAGATCTTTCTGGCGCTGTAAACGGTTACGCTTTACGAGCAGGAGAGAATTTATCTGGGGATGTTTTCCGCCTTTTTAAAATAACTAACGGCGAACAAGACGGTGAAATCCTTACTGGCACTACCAATATAAGTAGTGGTGGTGCGTATCGTGTTAAAGTTACTCGAGATGCTTCTGGAAATTGGAATTTAGAAGTTGCTGAAGGATACAATGGTTCGCTAACACAAGAAACTACAGGAACCGACAACACCTACACAACTACCTCCTTTTTCGGGTTAAAGGCTACATATACCTCCAGCAACTCAAAAGGTTTTTATTACGATTTTAAAATCAATCAACCACCGGTTGTAGTCGAACCACTTTTTGTAGATTCATTTACTCGAGTAAACAATACTCAAATTGATATCTCATTTACTAAAGATGTTGACCCCGCAAGTATTTCAACTTCAGACTTTATTCTGAATCCGAGTTCAGTTAATCCTTCAAGTTTTACTCTACCGAGCAGTGATTTAGTCCGACTTACTTTTGCCGATTCCTTTTCTGGTGGCGAGAATCAACTTAGTATTTCTGGAATTAGTGATTTGGCTGGAGACACTGCCTTGGCTGACACTTCTTTTAGTTTCTTTCTCTTTGATACTTTTGAGGCTGGTGATGTAGTAATTAACGAATTTATGAAAGACCCATCGCCTGGAGCAGCTGAGTATATTGAACTCAAGAATACCAGTTCGAAATATCTAAATCTCAAAAACTGGAAAGTTGGTGATAACAATACACTCACCACACCTTCCACCTCAGATTTAGTACTTTATCCTGATAGTTTTGTGGTTTTCACAACCGATACTTCAGCTCTTACATCCAGTTTTGGCTCAGGTTATTATGTGCGAGCTTCGCTACCAGCTCTTAATAACACCTCCGATCAAATTCGCGTGTACAACGCGCAAAGCGTTATGGTAGACTCTTTACAATACGAGACCTCTTGGGGCGGTGTAGATGTAGCCTTAGAACGTAGAACGAGTTCTGTAACAGGAACGATTGTAGAAAATTGGGGCGATTCACCTTCACCATTATTTGGCACACCAGGAAAAACCAATGCCATAAAGCCAGATACAACTGCTCCCGAAATTAAAGCCCTTATTGTTGTTGATAGACAAGAGCTCATTCTTGTTTTTACGGAAGCTGTAAAAGCAGATTCTCTAGAAAGTTTAAGTAATTATGAACTTTACAGACTTACGAAGGCTTCCACACCTAATATCCCCAACCTAGTTTCTGCAACCTTATTTGCTCCAGATTCGGTTTCCTTAAAATTCGATCCCCCTCTTGATTATTCAATAGCCAACTATCCTGATAAACTTGGAGTTCAACACGTTGAAGATATTTTTGGAAATATTAGTAGATCCTTGGCTGCCAGCTTTGTTATCACAAAAATTGATACTGCCGCTAGTGGAGATGTAGTTATAAACGAATTCATGTATGATCCTGCTGATGATTACTCCGAATATATTGAGTTATACATTAATCAGAACAGCACTTTCAATTTAAAAAACTGGACACTTAGCGATAATAGTGGTTCCCATAAAGTTATTACCACCGAAGATTTCATATTCCAGCAATATAACCTAGGTAACTATCCTGCAAAACGATACTTACTTTTGTTACCCGATAGTACGCTTATCAAAAACTTTGGCGTTACAAATGCCATTGTAATGGGTAGTCGTTTCCCTGCATTAAATAATACTACCGACGCAATTGTTATCCGTAATGAGTTTGGTGACACCATAGATTCTCTCACTTATTCTTCCAGTTGGGGAGGAAAAGATATTGCTTTAGAACGAATCGACGCTAACCTCCCATCTACCTTACAAGCGAATTGGGGAAACTCTCCTAGCCCTGCACTTGGAACACCAGGTGAAATCAATGACATTAAACCCGACTCTTCTGGACCTGAACTTTTGTCTACTGAAATTCTATCTCAAAGCTCAGTAAAGCTAACTTTCGATCAATTTTTGGATAAAGAAAAAGCTGAAACCCCAGCTAACTATTCTTTATCTCCATCTATTTCCATTCAAGCAGTTTCAGTTCAAGATGCAATAGTCACAATTACGTTTTCCTCTAATTTGGTTGAGGGTGAATCGTATATACTTACTATTCAAGATCAGTCAGATATTTTTGGTAACACTACCTTGTCACAAACCACAGAACTTAGATATTTAGAGTTTATACCAGCAACTAAAGCTGATATAGTGATTAATGAGATTCTGTTTAAGAAGGCAAACGAAGATGGTCCTGAGTTTGTAGAACTGTTCAATCGTTCTAACAAAAATATTGATTTAGGTGGTTGGCAACTCAAAGACGCAGCAAACAATAAAGCCACACTTCCTACTGGTACTATTCTCACTTCTGGCGAATTTCTTGTTCTTACCGATAAACAGAATTTCGCATCTTCATTAAGTAACGGTTTGTATCTATCGAGCTTCCCTTCGCTAAATGACGCTGGAGATGCCGTAGTTATTAAAACTGCAGGTGGACTTCTTATTGATAGCCTCTATTATAACTCTAGCTGGGGCGGAAATAATGGTATTTCGATAGAAAGAAAAGATCCTTTTGCCGCTTCTAATGACGCCTCTAATTGGGCATCTAGTACCGCTGAGGGAGGAACTTCTGCTGGTGCCGTAAGCTCTCAACGCCTAGATGATACTGAAGCACCTACCGTAATTTTCGCAAGCCAAACACCAACGGGGCTTTTTGTCGCTTTTTCTGAGTTTATCTCCATTAAATCAGACACTAGGTTTATCGCTTACGGTGCTGAAGTTGACAATTTCCAATTCGACTCTACCCAAGCGAATACAATTTTACTTTTAACATCTCAATCCAAGCAAAAAGCTGATGAGAGTAATTTTGAAGCTTCAAATTTGTACGATGTAAAGGGCAATAAAACAACATCCATTACTCAGCAGATTGCCCAACCTTTAGAGCAAGGCACAATTGTAATAAACGAAATTCTGTACGACCCTTTAGCCGATGACGAAGATAATCTTCCCGATCAAACCGAGTATATTGAGCTTTATAATCCTCAAGATTACGCCATTTCTTTAGAAGGGTTGGTTTTAACAGACGCTCCTAATGAGGATGGTGAAGTTTCAATTATTGAGCCTGTTTCATCAAATTATAAGTGGATTCCTCCAGGGGGATTCATGCTCATCTATTCTGAAGATAAAGTATCTACTTTTGAGGATAGTAGAATTGCGTCCTATTTCGAACTTGAAAGACAAAGTGACCAGTTCACAATGCGCGTAGATCGTTCTTCGCTTAGCTTGTCTGCTACAAATGATGCCATTTACATCGCCGATAGCTCAGGTACTTTCATAGATTCGGTAGCTTATGACGAAAGTTGGCAAAATCCGAATAGAGCAAGCACAAAGGGAGTGGCTTTGGAAAAAATTAATCCACTAGGGCCATCTAACGAATCCTCAAATTGGAGTTCAAGTACCGATTCTCGTGGAGGAACTCCTGGATCACAGAATTCTATTTATCAAAGTCCTAATGCGCCAGAAGGTTCTACAGGAATTACATTTTCAAGCAATCCTTTTTCTCCCGACGATGATGGCTTTGAGGACAACCTTTTCATCAATTATGAACTTGACCAAGCCGATTATCTACTCCGTGTTCGCATTTTTGATAGATATGGCCGAAAAGTACGAACCCTTACTCACGGGAAAGCCGCTGGTTTCTCTGGAAGTTTAATTTGGGATGGACTCACCGACGATCGAAATAGAAACAGAGTTGGTATCTATATTATCCTTTTTGAAGCTTATAACAGTGCTAGCGGTAAGAAAAAGACTTTCAAAGAAACCGTTGTTCTAGCCAAAATGTTTTAATTTTAGGTACTAAAGCGATGCGAAGGGCTTTAAACCTAAATCATCAAATTTCCCTAAATCGGCTTTCATCTTACCTGTAATTCCAATCATTGCGGCGTTATCTGTGCAGTAGCTTATTTTTGGAATATGAAGATTCAAACTCATTTTCTCAGCAAGTTTCTCTGTCTTTGCTCTCAACATCGAATTAGCTGAAACTCCACCCGAAAGCACTATTGTTTGCACTCCCGTTTGTATAACAGCTCTTTTCAATTTCTTAATTAGTACTTCGCTAATTGCTTCCGAAACACTTGCGCAGATATCGTTCAAATGCGCTGTAAGCCACTCTTCTTCTTTATCCCTCACATAGTACAGCGCGCTCGTCTTTAAGCCCGAAAAGCTAAAATCTAAACCTTCATTCGCCATAGCTTGTGGAAACTTATGGAACTTGGGATTTCCTAGTTTAGCAAGCTTATCCATTTGAGGGCCAGCCGGATAGGGTAACCCAAGAATTTTTCCAATTTTATCGAAGGCTTCTCCTGCGGCATCATCTCTGGTTTTACCTAAAATTTCATGCTCAAAAGGAGCTTTTACTAAAACGAGTTGAGTATGTCCACCAGAAACAGTGAGTGCCAAAAATGGAAAAACGGGTTCATTATCGATGAAGTTGGCGTAAATATGAGCATCCATGTGATTCACTCCTACAAGAGGAATATCATGAGCTAATGCTAAACCTTTAGCAAAGCATAGCCCAACCAACAAAGAACCCATCAATCCTGGACCTTGAGTAACTGCCACTAAATCAATTTCATCAACAGAAACAGAAGCTTCAGTCAAAGCTTGCTGAACCGTTTGAACAATTGTTTTCTGATGTGCACGCGATGCGAGTTCGGGAACTACGCCGCCAAATTTCACATGGATAGATTGAGAAGCAATAACATTAGACTGCACGCCAGCTTTAGTTATTACCGCAGCGGAGGTGTCGTCACAAGAAGATTCAATGGCTAAAATATTCATGTTTTTAAGATACAAACAAACACAATTAACCGCATAAGCAGTTACAAGTGGAAGGGCTCCATATTTTGTGATTGATTAATAATTTTAAAAAAATACATCACATAAAAAAGCCCCAACACATAGTGCTGGGGCTTTTAAATTTTAATGGAAATGAAGAGTTACTTATTTCTTATCGTCGTCTTCATCAACAACTTCATATTCAGCATCTACTGCATCATCGCTTTCCGATTTTGCATCATTTGCCGAAGCTTCTGCACCAGCCTCGCCACCTTGCGCTTCAGCTTCTGCTTGAGTTGCAGCGTAAATTTCTTCAGAAGCGCCAGTCCAAGCTGCATTAACAGCTTCGATAGCAGCATCAATCTCTTCAAGATTTTCAGCTTTATGTGCTTCTTCAAGTTTAGCAATTGCTTCTTCGATAACAGTTTTGTTGCCTTCAGAAATTTTATCGCCGTACTCGTCAAGTTGCTTTTTGGTAGAGAAGATAAGACCGTCTGCTTGGTTCATTTTCTCTACTTTTTCACGAAGTTGTTTGTCTTCATCTTCGTGCTCTTTAGCAGCTTGCTTCATTTTTTCGATGTCTTCGTCAGATAATCCTGAAGAAGATTCGATTCTGATTGTTTGCTCTTTTCCAGTGCCTTTATCTTTCGCTACGATATTGATAACACCGTTCGCGTCTAAATCGAATGTTACTTCAATTTGTGGCATGCCACGTGGTGATGGTGGAATTCCGTCTAAGTGGAAACGACCAAGTGTACGGTTTGCAGCAGCTTGTGCACGCTCGCCTTGTAACACGTGAATTTCTACACTGCTTTGGTTGTCGGCAGCTGTTGAAAACACTTGTGATTTACTAGTCGGGATTGTGCTGTTCGATTCGATTAGTGGAGTCATTACGCCACCAAGAGTTTCGATACCTAAAGTAAGAGGCGTTACATCTAAAAGAACAACATCGTCAACATCACCAGAAAGTACGCCACCTTGGATAGCTGCGCCAATTGCCACAACTTCATCCGGGTTAACACCTTTACTTGGTTCTTTGCCGAAGAATTCTTTTACTGCTTCTTGAATTCTAGGAATACGTGTTGAACCACCAACTAGTATAACTTCATCAATATCGCTTTTGCTTAATCCAGCATCTTTCAACGCTTTCACACAAGGCTCGATAGAGCGCTTAACTAAATCGTCAACTAGTTGTTCGAATTTAGCACGACTTAAGTCAATGTTTAAATGCTTTGGTCCATCCTGAGTTGCAGTAACAAAAGGAAGGTTAACATTGGTTTTTGATGAACTTGAAAGCTCAACCTTAGCTTTTTCAGCAGCATCTTTAAGACGTTGCATTGCCATTGGGTCTTTGCGTAAGTCAACACCTTCTTCTTTCTTAAATTCATCTGCTAAGAAATTGATAATACGAGCATCAAAATCATCACCACCGAGGTGCGTATCACCATTGGTAGATTTTACTTCAAAAACGCCATCACCAAGTTCCAAGATAGAAACATCAAATGTTCCACCACCAAGATCATAAACCACAATGGTTTCGTCTTTGTGCTTTTTATCTAAACCGTAAGCCAAAGCAGCTGCGGTTGGCTCGTTTATAATTCTCATTACTTCTAAGCCGGCAATTTTACCCGCTTCTTGAGTTGCTTTACGTTGAGCATCGTTAAAATAAGCAGGAACAGTAATTACTGCTTCTGTTACTTTCTCGCCTAGATACTCTTCCGCAGTTTGCTTCATTTTCTGAAGAACCATTGCAGAAATTTCTTGAGGAGCATACTTACGGTCGTCAATTTGTACACGCGCCGTTTTATCATCGCCACTTACAACTTTGTAGGCAACCTGTGTAGCTTCTTCTTTAATCTCGCTAAACATACGTCCCATAAATCGCTTTACAGAAGCAACAGTTTTATCTGGATTAGTAATTGCCTGACGTTTTGCAGGAGCACCAACTAAACGCTCACCGTCTTTTGTAAAAGCCACAACAGAAGGAGTTGTTCTTCCACCTTCGGCATTCTGAATTACAACAGGCTCGTTACCTTCCATTACTGAAACGCAAGAGTTTGTAGTTCCTAAGTCAATTCCTATGATCTTTCCCATGGGTCTGAAATCTGATTTTTTTGTTTGTGATTAGAACCTTTAAGGCGCCAATCACGAATGTTATTTTTATTATTAATTTGAAATCTTTTCCCGTTTTAACACATTGTGTTTATAACGAGAGATATTTGCTTGCTTCATATAGAAGCGATAGTCATACTATTTAACTGGAATAGATTGAGTGTCTTTCAAACTTTCCGCTTTCGGCATAGCAACCGTTAACACACCATTTCTAAAGCTAGCGTCTATTTCAGCTTTATTGACGGTTTCAGGTAATGCAAAGGAACGGGCAAAAGCGCCTCGTTTTCTTTCTTGTCTTTTAAACTCTTCACCATCTGAAAGCAAGATGTCTCGCTCGCCTTTAATAGTGAGCACATTATCTTTAAGTGAAATACCAATTTCCTTTTTTGATAGTCCTGGTAAGTCAATCAAAATCTTAAACTCTGATTCACTTTCCACAATATCACAATCAGGAGCAAAGTCTTTGTCCTCATTGGTAAGTGGTACCACTTTCTCTACAAACTGCTGGATGTCTTTTCCCAGTTTGGATAAATGTTTTTCTACTTCAATTCCGAATTCTGTGAAGTCTGCCATTGCGCTTACCTCTTTGTTTAATTTCACAAAGACTAATGCAAGCACAATGCCAAGTTGATGAGCTAATTTATAAACTGACGTATTGACGGACGGATTGACAGATGTCAAAAGCGAGGCTAGAGGTCTTAGTTACTCAACATCTCTAAATCATCCCAAAAGCTAGGGTATGAAACAGCTGCACATTCTGCATCCTGAATCTCAGACTCACCGCTCCCCTTAAGAGCAAGAACTGCCGATGCCATGGCTATACGATGGTCATGAAAGCTTTGGAAGTTTCCTCCGTCAAAACTAAACTCTGGATTTCCATGAATAATCAATCCATCTTCGGTCTCTTCGAAGTTCGCCCCAACCGCTCGGAGCATTTCAGCTATTGCCATAATGCGGTCTGTCTCTTTGTGGCGAAGTTCTTCAGCGCCGGAAATTACTGACGTGCCTTCCGCAAAAGTCATTGCTACAGCTAACACCGGAAGCTCATCAATACAATTAGGGATCAAAGCCTTTTTAATGTTTGTGGCCTTTAGCTTAGATGTTCTTACGGTTACATCGCCAGTAGGCTCAGCACCTTCTAGTCGAGTATTTTCAATTGAAATATCCGCGCCCATATCTTTCAATATCTCTAGAAGCGCGTTTCTAGTAGGATTCAAACCCGTTCCTACTAAACGGATTTCACCCGCTGAGTGAATTGCACCGGCAACTAACCAAAAAGCGGCAGCCGAAAAATCTCCAGGGATCGTATAGCTTTGATTTGGAATTTCATCGTTTATCGAAGCAGAAATAATTTTCTTGCCATTTTCTTCTGATATTGGTAGCGATAATAGCCTTTCAGTATGATCTCTACTTGGAACCGACTCAATAACACGCGTTGGTGTTTCCCCAAAAAGACCTGCAAGCAACACACACGACTTTAGTTGTGCACTAGCAATTGGCAACTCATAATCCATAGGCACTAATTCATTCATGCGAGTAATAAATAACGGAGCAAAAGCTGAATTTCTAGCCAAAATATGCGCGCCCATTTTCTCTAGTGGCTTAATAATTCTCGTCATTGTTCGAGAAGAAAGGGAAGCATCACCAACTAACTTTGCTGCAACTCCAGAACCTGTAAGCACACCTGCCAAAAGACGCATGGCAGTTCCAGAATTTCCACAATCTAAATCATCTTCTGGAGTTTTAATTCCTTTTCTGCCAGTTCCAACAATCGAAAATTCGCCTTCTTTTCGAGTTACTTTGGCACCAAGCACTTCTACACAGGCGAGAGCGCTTTGTGGATCTTGAGCTGGCGAGTAATTTTTTATTACAGATTCGCCTTCATGCAATAAAGCAAAGATGGCGGCACGTTGTGAAATTGATTTATCTGGTGGAGGAGTAATGCTGCCTTTTAGCTGTTGCGTAGGCATTACAGTTTTAATCATGAATCGCCAGTTTTTTTAAGAAGTTCTTGAGCTTTGTTTGCGGCTTCGGTGTCGGGGTATTTTTCTAAGATTCCATTTAAAATACTCAATGCATCCCCTCGGTTACCTAATCGAATATGACATTCTGCAGTATTATATAACGATCTAGAAACCCAGTCTTCAAAGGCCTCGAATAACACACGCACTTTAGAATATGCTTCTATCGCAGCTTCAAATTCACCGTTGTCTTGTTCTAATTTTCCTAAATAGTATTGAGCTTCTGCGCCTACTATGGTTGTATTTTTTTCTGCAATAGGAGCTAGTTTTCCACGGGCTTCATCATAATTCCCTTCTGCCACAGCTACTTTTCCTAAGCCTACACTTGCAGCTGCATTATTTGGATTTACTTTAAGTGCATTTTCATACTCTGTTTTTGCAACAGTATTCTTTTTTAGTGCTAAACTGGCATTTCCCATTCCAATATATGCTTCCTGCTTAAAGCGAGGTGCATTATCTAACAGTTGCTGATAATATCTATGTGATGTTTCAAACTCACCTTTATCAAAGTACAATGTCCCTAAAATAGTAAGCGCTGAGGGTGCCTGCTCATCATTTGGAAATTCATCTACAATAGTTTGGTATGTATCTGCTGCTTTATCAAGTTGATTAGTTTGCCGATATGAGTCGCCTAAGTTTGCATAGGCTTGAGACACTAAATTTTCCGAGTTAGTGATACGAAGATATTGGCGAAATTCTTTTATAGCGCCTTCATAATCACCTGATTGATATACATTCTCCGCTTGTCGGTATCGCAACCTATCGGCAGTACTGCTGCTTGGGTTATCACTTAGGAAATCTTCTAGCACTGCAGAACTACTATCGGATCCACTTGAAGATAATTGAGAATATTGAATACCATTCACCGCATCGATAATGTATTGGCTCTTCGGATAATCCTCGAGCACTTTTTTGTACGCCGAAATCGCTCTATCGTATTCACCAGCATTGTAGTACGAATCCCCAATATTATATTGAGATCTCGCTGCCCATTCCGTTCTTGGGTATTTGTTTATTACCGACTGAAACTCTTCTATAGCTTGGGAGTAGTTATCCGTATTCAAGTAGATATAGGCAACATTATACTGAGCTTGCTCACGGAGCCTACTGAACGGATATATTCTCAATAATTTTCGAAAAGTACTCACCGCTTCGTACGTTCGGTTTGAGCGATAGTAACTATTTGCAACTTGGAACATGGCATAATCGCCACCGGGATCAGCACCAATTGCTTTATTATAAAATCTCATTGCTTCACGATAGTTTCCCAAAGCGTAAAAAGCATCTCCAGTTCGGAGTTGGGTATCGGTGTCGTAAGGGAAAAGAGCTATGGGTGGCGGATTGTAATCATTCAAAAATGCTTCAAATGGAGCGGTCGCTTTTTCAAAATCTCCCATAATAAAGTAGCTCCAGCCCAATGAGTAACGCGCAGCCCCTACAAGTTCGCTCTTTGGGTAGTTCTTCAAGAAAATTGCAAACCTTTGTGCTGCCTGTGAGTACTGGTTAATTTTGTAATAACTATCCGCACTCCAAAACAGTGCTTCAGCTCCTAGTTCAGATTTTGGAGTTTCTGCATACACAGCTTCAAAAACAGGCTGCGCTTGTTCATAAGCTTGATTTCTATATAAAATCCATGCTTTCTGAAACCGAGCTTGTCGTTTAAGTTCGGGGTCGATATCAGCTACTTTTTCAGCAGCATCAAAAGCTTGTGTTGCTCGGGTAAACTCATTATTCGCGAAATATGCTTCTCCAAGAAATGTATAGATTTTACCTGGATCTTTCAGCTCTTTCTCATTTCTAACTAACTGAAGCAATATCTCAATAGACTCACCATAACGTCCACTTTCGAATGACGAAACTGACCATTCGTAGAGAGCTTCTTCTACCCAAAGCCCTTTTTTGTAACGATCGCCAAATTCAGCAAAAGTATTAAACGAATTTTCATACTGCCCAGAGAACTTCTGATTTACAGCTTGGTAATACAACGCTTTTCTAGCAATTTCATCGTCGCCAATAGCAGCTTTTCCAAACTCATCGGCTGCCCAATGGTAAATCTCTTGTTTATGATATAGCCAACCTAAGCCATAATGAGCATTACGTTCTTGCAGTGTGCCTTTGGTCATATTTATATATTGTAAATACGATTTTGATGCTTCTTTAAAGTTGCCCAAATAATTGTAGCCTTCTGCCATCAAAAATACTGCTTTTGTTTTAGACTCGTCGTCTAAATAAAACATGGCATTTTGGAGTGCTTCTATTGCAAGCTTATATTTGCCTTGTTGGTAATACGATTCCCCAAGAGCGGTCCCAACTTTGCGTGTCATTGGGTCGTTCGGATATCTCGACTTTAGAACTTCAAATGCTATGGAAGAGGAATCGAAATCATTATCGGAAAGATATAGACGACCTCTCGCGTAAAGAGCTTTTGGCGCCCATTCACTTTTTGGATAATTATCTGCTACTTCTAAAAAGTAACCTCTTGATGCTACAAAATCTTCTTGCTCAGCAGCAGCTTCAGCTATCCAGTATTGAGTTTCTGCCGCAGTGACCTGATCTTTTATTAGAGGTAGCGACTTTTTGTAATACTTTATTGCACTGTCATAATCCCCACGTTCAACAAAACGATTTCCTAAATCCTTCACCAGCAGAACGGACAAAGAACTTTTTGGATATTTCTGTATAAACACGTGGTAATAATATTCAATCTGGGACGAATCGGAGCTGGCATAAGCTCTAGCTAATTCATAGTCTGCTTTTAGCTCTAGTTTTGAATTTTTATTAGTAGATTTAAATTCTTGAAATTTGAGTATCGCTTCTTCAAAAAAACCACGTTCATAAAGCTCAACTCCTTTTTGAAAGGCGTTGGTACTAGGAGTTTGAATATCTTGAGATTTTAACCCCGTACTTAATATAAAAAGTGTAATTACGAGAAGACTGCTCTTTAATTGGAAGCTCATCTATTGGCTACGGTAAAAGTTATCATTTACTTCTTATAGGTCAAGATAGCGAATAAGTTCGTCTGCACGGTCAGAAAAATCATGCTCCAAACTTTCACTGTTCTCTTCGGATGTGATGAGATAGCCAAATCTACGCAATGAAGCACTTACAACCGATGAATCTTCAAGGTTTAGTTTTATAGAAACACGGAAATTAGGGTTTTCATCATTAGGCTGCTGAACAGCAACGCCAAGAATCTTAGCGCCTTCAATCTCAATTATTCTAACAATGTCAGAAAGGGTATAATCTAATTGCTCAAACTCTATTGTTAACACAGAACCATAGCTAGACAAATTGAACATGGTTCCCAACGCAGCTAATATTTCTCTTTTGTGAACAAAGCCTATGAAATTTTGTTCGCTATCTATTACTGGTAGTATATAAAGTTCATTAGTGAGCATAAGCCGAGTAGTCTCGAAAAGATGTTGGGTACGGCTTACGGCAAATACTGGCTCCAATGGTACTTGAGAAAGCAGCAGACTTTCTTCTTGAATCTCGTTCAGCAATTCAAGGTTTACCATTCCTTGAGCTGTATTCATTTCATTAACTACAATAAACTTATTAACCCGCAGCAACTCAAGTCTAAGAATCGCAGTTGAAACTGTATCATTTAGCGTTAATGGGTAAATTTCGGTATTTAGAATTTCGGCAACTAGCATAACTATACAACCTCTTTATTGGTACCAATAGTATTCAATAAATGTGATAATTGTTCAAAATCTTTTTTCGCGATACTAAAGGTTAGTTCAACATCATTTCCTTCAAATGCTTCATGCTTTACAATAGCATTTTCATGGATAAAAGCTACTGCCTTGTACTTGCTTGCAGGAATTAACAAAGTATGTTGGCTATATTCGCTTTCAATCATCGCTTCAATTTTATCTTCCAATCCATTCAACCCAATTCTTTGTTCAGCTGAAACAAAAATAGCTTCTGGATACTCTAATCTCATATCTGCGATTTGCTCGACACTCATTTTATCCACTTTATTGAGAACTAGTAGCGTTCTTTTATTGGTGGCCTTTAGCTCTTCTAACGTCTTGTCAACAACCTCTTTGTATTCGTGTGCCATTTTGGATGAGCCGTCAATAACGTGTAGCAAGATATCTGCTTCGCGAACTTCGTCTAACGTAGATTTAAAACTCTCGATCAGATTGTGAGGTAATTTCCGAATAAACCCAACGGTATCAGATAAAAGGATAGAATGATTTTCTAATTCATAGCGCCGGACGGTAGAATCGAGCGTTGCAAAAAGTCTATCTTCAACAAGTACTTTGCTTTCTGTGAAAGCGTTCATCAATGTTGATTTACCCGCATTTGTGTAACCAACCAGGGAAACACGAATCATTCCTTCTCTGCTCTTTCTCTGAGTAACTCGTTGCTGATTGAGCTTTTTGAGCTTTTCTTTAAGCGAAGTAATGCGCTGCCCAATTATCCTTCTATCCGTTTCAATCTGCGTTTCACCAGGGCCTTTTGTTCCAATCCCCCCTTTTTGCCGGGAAAGGTGAGTCCAATAGCGCGTTAGTCTTGGTAGCAAATATTGTAACTGAGCAAGTTCTACCTGAGTTTTAGCGGCAGCGGTTTTAGCTCTTCCAGCAAAAATATCCAGAATTAAACCACTTCTATCTAAGATTTTTGCTTCGGTACCAATTTCGATGTTACGGATTTGTGTTGGAGACAGATCATCATCAAATATAATGGTATCTATTTTAAGCTCGCCTTTAAGCCTTTTCAACTCATTTAATTTACCCTTTCCAACATAACTTGATATATCCGGATTGTTCTTGTTTTGCAGAACTTTCTCAATTGAAATCCCTCCGGCAGTATCTACTAATAATTCTAGCTCATCAAGATACTCTTCAGCTTGATATCTAGTTACTTTAGCGCCATAAAGCCCCACCAGCATTATTCGCTCACGTTCTATATCTGAATTTTTTATGTCGTCTAACAAATTCTCTCGTTTAGTCTTTCTGTATATTCTTTAAATCGATTTCTGAAAGCTCTTCACTTTCAAAGCGATTTTTAAGCTTCAAAGATACAATTTTTTCGAACGACTGTTTTTTGGAGTTCGGCACAATTATCTTTAACTGCTTGAAGCCATGCACTAATGATTTTTCTAGCTCTGAGTACGAGAATGTATATTCAACGCCATCAGGCACCTCTCGTTCTACTTGGTCTAAAATTTGAAACCATGGAATTGTTTGCGATGGCTCATTAATATTCTTTACAATTCCATAATCTGTTATATAATGCTTAGACGCCAAATAACTTGAGACAAACCACATACAGCCTATCCAAAGATAACCAGCGAAAGTAGCATAGCGTTCAAAATCTTCTTGTATAAATACCACCAGTGCTAGTGTAGCAATTAATATCAAAAATATTGTCGCAAAAAGAGGATATCCTTTTAACCTACCAGCACGCCAGCTCATACGCACCTTTCTCAACCGCCATTTATTCTGAACCGAATAACCAGCCATTAAGGTAGAAGCTATGGTAAAAAGTATCATAACTCCTTCAAAAAAAAGGAATAGTATTTCCTTCATCATGAAATTGTTTCCGCTTTAAAGTAAATAGAGACTAACGACTCTACTATTAATAACAACAAACCTGCAAGCATAAACCAGTGCCAAATTTCTCTACCAAAGCCGCTATTTTTAATTGCTTGAGCAATTGTTTGACTGTCTTGTTTACCTGCATCTACAAGATTGAGTGCAGTATTAGAAGTTTGCAATTCCTGTAACGCAGGATCTTTTAAAAAGTTTGATTCTGAAGCAGGTAAGTTGGCTGAAACCGTAAATTCTTTTTCGCCATCACTTAACAGAATCCAACCCGGCTGCCACTCTTGTCCACTATACTCAATTCTAATTTCTCCACCCAAATTCAAAGGAGTGACTGTAATCTCATCCCCATTGGCAATGAGTTTTGTATTGTTTGGGCTTAATTTCCCTTTCCATACAAAACTATTTCCTAACTCATGCAATGCAAACCCACCTTGCTGGGATGAAGCCGCGTACAAAATAGAACGATAGTAGAATGGAGCATATAATGCTTTAACCGGGAAATTTGACCACCCGGGGTCATTTCCGATGGTGGAAATAAGAACCTTACCTTGCCCAAATTCCTTCTCTCTAAATAGAGGGTCTCTAGTGTTTAGTGTTAATAGGTTAATTCCTGAACCACTTGATGAGGCGGCCATTTTGTAATAGTAGTAGATATCTGGCTTTGTAAACCGGAGTTCTTCGTCTTCGCTTCGGTCAAACAGTCCTGAAAAAATCGGATGATCTTCTTGCAACTCTGTTCCGATAGCTACACTGTTAAAAGATGCGTAATCGCCAATAACACCTACAATTTTGCCCGCATTAAATAAATTCAAAAATGCATTGTAATTTGGGATGTCCGTTTGTTGAGAAGGGAAAACCAGTAGTCCTTTACCAGATTGCACAAAATTCTGCAATCCCTCAAAGGTGTATTCTGGAATGTTTCGGAGCCCATCTAATATAATAGCGTCATAGTCTAAAAACTGAGTATTCGATAGTTCATCATTATTTATACTCGTGTATTTCAATTGAGCACGGGCGTTATCAGGAGCATCTAATATTGCTTGTGTGTAGGAGATTTCAGAATCTGAGCGTTGTCCTTTCTGGCTAACTAATAGAACTCGCCTTTGATCAGGAACAACGATAGTAAAAAAATACTTGTTGTCTAAGGTAAATTCATCTCCTTCTAGCATAAGCATTCCATTCATTGAGCCCGTTTTTTCAGGATTCAACGCAAATGAAAAGGACTGCGTTTCTCCCGGAGCTAATTGAATTGGGTATTGCCCTAATGTTTCTCCAGCCATCTCTAAAGTAAGAAATTGATTCGCTGCAAGTACCACTCCGGAGTTCGAAACTTGAACCTGAAGTTGATACGGAATTCCTGCGCCAATCATAGACGTAGGGCTAGACACACTTTGTATAAAAGTATTTTGCACTGAAACATCTTCTAGTTTAACTAGAGATACTGCTATTGATTCTGGTAATTTTTCTACCGCAGAAGTTAGATCTTCATTGATCGGAAATTGCCCATCGGAGATTATGAATAGTCTTTTATTTTGAAACGGAGATTCTGTGAGCGATTGTATAATCTCACCTACCCTCGATGGAAGATAATTGCCTCCAACATTTATCGAAAGCTTATCTAATTCTCGGTTAACTTGCCCTCCTGATAGCGTTGAAGAGATGATTCCCTCTCCGTTAGTCACTTGTATTAAGAACTTATCGTCTGCTTTTGCTGAAGTAACAATGTCATTAATTATCGATTTTGCTTGCTCTAAAAGCGGACCTTTTGAGCCAATTCTAGCCATGCTGATACTATTATCTACAACTATTGCAATAATTGTAGCCTGATTTGTGTTACCTCCAATTCCCAGAATGGGAGGCAAAAAAGGTCGAGCAAGAACCAACGCTAAACATGCAACGGCCAGCAATCGTAGTATTAAAAGTAAATATTTTTTGATACGTATTTTACGAATGGTAGACTTTTGTAACTCATTAAAAAATGCTAGAGTTGAAAACGCAATTCGCTTTGGTTTTTTTAAATTCAACAGGTGGATTAGAAGTGGTAATCCCACCGCAAATAGCGCGAATAAAAAAAGAGGACTTAAGAAACTCATTTGGGGTTAAAAAATGTTACTTTTAATTTCTGTGAAACTGGAACTTTTTATTCTTTCGGGAATTACCTAGACACAATGAATATTCAAAAAAAGGTGGTTTAAATCCATTTATGCAACGTCTACATTATCTACTAATTACATTCTTTATCGTTTCTTTTGGGGTTTCTTGTTCATCAATAGATAATAAACCTTGGACCGCATTAATTCCTGATAACACATCTTTCGTTATTATTCCAAAGTTGGGGACCAATGCTTCTAACTTTTCTGCTGCCGAATATGCAAACATTCTAGACGATTTAACACCTTCAGCACTTCAACAGCTTTCTTCTTTTGATAAGGATAGCCTTACCTCGTTACAGTTACAAGCGCTTGCTATCTTCCCTTCAACCTCTACTGAATCTCAATTGCTTTGGGTAACAAAATCTAGTAAACCGCTCGACCAATGGGTTACTAAATTTTATGAGCCACTTCAGCAAAACTACTATCGATTTAATGGCCTAACTATCCATAAGATAGCTAATTCTGGCACTACAATTTTTGTTTCTCAAATTCATGATTGGCTAATATTTTCAGATTCTAGTGTAGCTATTGAATTTGCAATTCGCTCTTACACAGGAATGGCTCCTTCTATGGAATTCCAAATAGAACCTTCCCCTGGGCAATTAGTAATAAACACCTCCAAATTAGATACCTGGACTGAGCAGTTTGTAGCAGTAGCAAACCGTCCATCTTTGCATGAGTCTTTAAAAGGGACAAAATCCAGCACACTCACTTTCACAAAACAAGCTGATGAAGACAATTCATCTATTATCCTAAACGGTGTAATTGACTTGGAAGAAGGTACAAAATCGGCATTAATTGATGGCATTTCATCTCAAAACTCACCCATCGAGTTAGATCGATATATTGCAAGTAATGCAGCAGCTTTTGCGTTGCTTCGATTAACTCCTCACACTCTACCTATCCGACCAACCGACGAGCTAACGCCACTAGATTCGCTTTTACTAAACTCTCCAGTAGAATATTCTGCTCTAGCAACAACGTTAGACTCTCCTTTCGCATTCGAGGCTTTTCCTGAGTCTGGTCTACTTTCTTCTGGAGAATATTTATTCTTGAGAAAGCTTAAAAAACCCGGCGAATTACAAGCTCGACTTTATGATTTAGCAACTCAAGGTTTAATTACCCAACAAGGTAGCTCTTTCTTTATAAGCAGCTCTATTCTCGCAAAGTTAATTGGTTCTGAGCTTTGTACTTTCAAAGACTTTTATGTCTCGATCTCTAATGATGTTATTGCCATTTCGAAACGTCGAGGGCTATCTGAAAGTGTAGAATCTGACCGAGCAAGACGTCGAGTGATTTACTACGACAACTCTTACTCAGCTTTACGTCAAAAACTTCCCTCAGAAGTAAGTGGTTTTGTGTGGGTTCAAAGTGAAGATTTCCAAAAATTTCTAAAACCATTTCTACTTCCACGTAATCTTTCTTCTACTCTTTTTAACCAGTTTGATGTGTTAACTCTATCCATGGTTAAACGAGATAAGCAGTCATTCGATTTTTCACTTCAAACTTCTACTCAGCAAGGTAGCCAACAGCCTTATCAAGAACTTTGGGTTACTTCTTTATTAGGTGGAGAGCTTACTGGAACACCTGTATTAGGCGATATTGTTGGAAGTAGCACTAAAGAAATTATCTATTCAACTACTGAAGGCGAAGTTTCCGCTATAGCTGCTGATGGCACTATTGTAATGCAAACAACTACGAATGGAGATTTGCCCATTGGTGGCCCTATTTTATACGATTGGTATGGGAATAACCAACCGATTATAATGATTGCAGCGGGAAGTAAAATATTTGGATGGAACCAAAGTGGTGCATTACTCCCACGATTTCCTATTGAAATGAATGCGAATATAACAGCCCCCATTATTGTTACCGACGTACTTAGAAATGGAATCCCAGAAATAATAGTTGCTACCGACGATCGAAAACTTCACATCATTGATCGCCGAGGGCAGAATATTAACGGCTGGCCTCAGACATTAAATTCTGTAATTACGTCAAAACCGCTCTTTACCCAAGTTGATGGCGTTTATTCCATTTGGACTTTTTCACAAAATATTTTGCATAGCTGGTTACGAAGTGGTGCAATTCGACCTGGCTTCCCACAGTTTAACAATGCAGGCTTCAATGGCTCGCCAGTTGAGTATAAAAATAATATTCTAGGTGCTGGATTTGATGGCTATATATATTCAATCGGTAAAAACCCATCATTCTCCGACTCACTCTCTACTTCAATTAGAATGGATTCTATTTCCATCAAATCACTTTATGTTACAAATAATGAACTTCTTTCCTTAAGTATTGAAGAGAATGTGCTCCTTAAGGATAGCACAAAGTTCTATCGTAGCGACCTCATCTCCACGCAGAGCAGAAATGGCTCTGTATTCTTATTCAATCCTCAAGGAGAGCTCCAGTTAACTCAAAACTTAGGTCAACCCGCTTCTACAACTTTACATCCCACACTACTTGACATAAATGCGGATAAAAATCAGGATATTTTAGCGCTTGCAGAGTTTGGTCGATTATTCGCTTGGGACATCTTAACCAAAGAACGGATTTATGACTTACCAACATCCGGTATGAAGTACCCACTAATTGTTGATTTGAATGGTGACGGCCAGAATGAACTGATAGCGCAAACTCGCGAAGGGTTACGTTGCTGGACAATTTATAAAGCAGTGAATTAGTATCAGAGCTTACAAGATATCGGCAAGAGCTTCTTCTAATTCTTCAAAGTGAAACTCAAAACCTGCTTGTTGTAGCTTTTTTGGTTGCATACGAGCACTATAAAGAACTGGTTTTGCAGCTTCGCCTAACACAACATCGAGCACAAAAGAAGGTACTCTAAAGATTGAAGGCCGATTTAAGGTCTTGCCTAAAATATACGCAAAGTCGTTCATGGTAGAAGGATTTGGAGCACACACATTATAAGCTCCAGAAATTTCCTTATTAGAAATTGGAAAAGCCAAAGCCTCACACAAATCTGCCCGATGAATCCAGCTCATGTATTGTTTCCCATCGCCAATTGGTCCTCCAACAAAAAAGCGAAATGGTGTAAGCATTTTTTCTAAAGCTCCGCCACCCTCTTCTAATACAATTCCTATACGTGGGTTTACAACTCTAACCCCAAAATCGGCTGCTTTTTGAGCTTCCATCTCCCAATCAATGCAAACCTTGGCTAAAAAATCATTCTGTTCTGCAGGGGCATTTTCATCCAAAATAGTGTCCCCAGGATTCCCGTAATATCCAGAAGCAGAAGCGGAAATAAATAAAGCTGGCTTATTCTCTGCTTCCCGCATTGCATCCACTAGCTTGCGTGTTGTATCAATTCGGCTGTTGTAGATGCGTTCTTTAATCTCAGCAGTCCAACGTTGACCAAAAATGCTTTCACCGGCCAAATTAATTACCACGTCAGCTTCATTCATCGCTGTGGTCATATCACTCTCCCAACTTATAAACTGATGATTGGAAGCTACTTCACTCGTATATTTTTCAGGATTACGAGTAACTACTACAATATGATTTCCTTCTCTTAGAAGCTTCTCTCTAAGTTCTTGTCCAATAAATCCTGTGCCGCCGGTTATGAGTATTTTCATGCTCTTGTTTTAATCTTTGATTGTATAGTACAACCAAAACTCTCGGTTAACATTCCCTTCTCAATTTACTTTTTGAAGTTCTTTTTCAAGATAGCCATTTCTAAAATGTATTCAGTTCATACATTTCACTTACTTCAATGAATTACTTAACCAGCTTCATTTTTTTAAGCATCCGCTGAGAAATGCTATTGATCTGATACGTGTGCCAAAAATAGAAATAGCTCGCCCCAAGGATAAGTAACCCATCTATGAAATAGTAATAATTAAGGTAAGTCGCTCCGTACGCAATACCAATCGTTAGCATTCCTGTTATCATTGCGGGAATGCTAATAATTGATTTATTCTTCGTGAAGTCCATCGAGATATAACTCTCTCTTATAACAGGTGTCCGTAATGATAAAAATAATCCTAAAAAGAGCAGTGTGAAGTAAATTGTTATATAGAACAATACAACCTTCAGTGTGAGAAGCTGCATCATATAGAACACAATCAGGAATAAAATGAAGTCGATTACTCCAATTACACACATAAAATACGTGTATACATTTCGTAGGCCATAATGAGTTTGTTCTCTTAAAGTATGGGTGAAGAATAGCCCTCTACTTATTCCAAAGAAGTTGAATCCTAAATAAGAAAATAAAATCAATGGTGATGACATAAAATATAATACAAAAGTAAACCCGTTTTCCGAATCGCCCTTTATGATAATTGGGAACGCAAGCATCATTAGGAAAAGGGCTTTAAAGCCACCTCCGATTAATAATAACTGGCGAACTTCTTTCTTCGAAAATAACCTAAGAAACAACGAGCTTTTATAGCTCTTTTTTACTTTAACGATTTTTGTTCTCCTAGTAACCTCGGTAAATGCGAAGAGAACGAAGAGTGCCAAAAACACTAGCATACAGCTCAGAAAAACGAGATCGTTAAATCCATTTATCCAATATAAAACCATACTAAAACTTACCAAAGCAAGACTAATTACAGTTATTATAAATCCGTTTTTAATTTCAAAAGCTAGTTGATTTACGAATATTCGGTTCGCTAAATAGAAACTTAGTAGCACTACAAAAGAAACGGATCCATTTGTAAAAGTAACGGAATCGCTATATACAACGAGCACAAAATGCATTAGAATAACAAAAAACACAAAATGTCTAAGCAGGCTAAAGGTTACATTTATTTTAAGTTTATCAATAGCTTCGACAGGATAATACTCAGGAAGTTGTCCACCAATTTGCTTGGGAACGGGGAACAAATCCAATAGAAAGAAAAGAAATCCAAAAATCAAAGTATATACAATAAGCACCTGATGAACAGATACTTGGGGCGTTGTGGAAACCAGATCTATCATCTCGCCTATGCCTATACCGTTGGTAAAACCTCCTAAAAAAGCCCCAACTGTAAAGAGTAAGAATTTCCCTATTTGAGGCCATTCTAAAATAGATTGACATTTTTTTCTAATTAGAAAAGAAACCATTCCAGACATTATGCAAAGTCTTTTATTTCTTTTGGATTGTAACCTAACTGCTTTGATACAAAACTCTCAAAATCTTTGCCTGATTCTTCGATTTGTTCAAGCGTGAAATTTAACAACCTCTTCTCTCTGATGATTGCAACTTTTGTAGCTATTTTCTCCATAAAAAGCATGTCGTGAGAGGAGACGAAAACTAAATTTCCTTTGTTTCGGTAGTCATTTAAAAAATCGACTAAATTTTGGCTCGAAAACATATCCATACCATCGAATGGCTCATCTAGAATTAGCAGCTTTGGCTTATGGATGAGAGCAGCACAAATACCCACTTTCAACTTCATTCCTTTAGAAAATTGTCCGATAGACTTCTTGGCACTTGGCGGGTCTTCGAAAAAATATTCGATTAAAAAAGCACTTCGTGTTTTTATAAGCTCTTTATCTAGCTTATAAATAAGCCCCACATATTCTAAATAATCTTGAACGGAAAACTCTTCAATTAGAGGATTGAATTCTGGGAGTACTCCAATATTTTTCTTTATGTGGATGGTTTCATCCGAAATGCTACCACCGAATATGTCTATATATCCCGAATCTGGCTTAACAACATCAATAATCATATTGATTAGGGTACTTTTCCCAGAACCATTCTTACCAATCAAGCAAAGACACTCACCTTCAGCAGCTTGCAAAACTATATTTTCTAGTATACTTTTTTTAGCAAATGCTTTCGAAATCCCTTCAACTTCAAGAATAGACGCCATAACCCCATTTTATTATATTTATGGAAATATCAGAATCAATTGATAGAACTCCAACTGCAAGATTAGAATAAAATAGACTGGATTAATCTTCTACTCTATTCCTAAGCCTATTCTCTCACCTAGATTAATACGACCATCTTCCATCACTTTCATACCTGAAAATGGGTCGTTGGAGATTAAAAGGCTTCCATCTAAGTCGGCGTATTTACAATCTAATGCTATCACACCACCAGCAGATATCGCCAACGAGCTTTCAATCATACACCCAATCATAACATCTAAACCTAATGCATGGGCTTCTTCAACAGTTCGTTTTGCTTTAACTAAACTCCCTATTTTCATCAATTTTATATTGATGATATCGAACTGTTCAGCTATTTCGCTCAGTGGTTCAACCCCAGTGAAACTTTCATCTGCCATTAAAGGCAATGGAGACCATTTTTTTAGCTCTCTCAATTCTTTTTTAAGTGAAGAATGCATTGGCTGTTCAACTATTTCTATCCCTTGCTCTTCTAGGTATTCAATTTCTTTCTTTGCCTGTTCTACTGTTCTCCAGCCTTCGTTTGCATCTACACGGAGCGGCTTATCGGTTACTTCTCTTAACGCCTGTATAATCTCTCTATCGTGATCAGTACCAAGTTTAATTTTATACAACGGGTATTGGTCGGCTTCTTTTACTTTGCGCTGCATAACTTCGATAGTATCAATGCCAATAGTAAACGAAGTAAGTGGGCCAACGGGAGATGTTGCGCCCCACAATTGCCAAAGCGGTTTATTCTGCGATTTCGCCCACCAATCAAGCCAAGCCATCTCAATCGCTGTTTTTGCTGATTGAGGAATAGCTATTCCCTTTTCAGTGCCAATTTTTGCTGATGCGGTATTGATAAATTCTTCAAGCTGATTTAACTCGGTAATCTCTGCTAGCCCTTCGAAAGGGAATGCGCCAAAAAACTCTTCCACTAACTCGGGGGTTTCGTTATATCGTGTATTTGGCCCCGCTTCACCTTGGCCAATCAAGCCATCTTTTTTGATTGTTAAAAAGACATTGGGTACAACCGACCGCGAACCTCTTGCGATGGTAAATACATTTTTAAGCTGTAAACCTAGAGTTTTCCAGTTTGCTTTAAAGTGAGACATAGTTGAGATGTGCCAAAATTTGGATATAAATATACATTACTACAGATGCTGGAATTAATGCATCAAAACGATCGAAGAAGCCACCATGGCCAGGTAAAATTGTTGAAGAATCTTTTACTCCAGCTTTCCTCTTAATTTTACTTTCTAATAAGTCACCTATTGGGCCGAAAATACCAATTAACACTACAAGTGGTAATCCTGTATATAGCGTAAGTGGAGACGGAAATGGAAGTAAGTATAATGTTATTGCTAGGCCTACAAAGCAACCTATAAAGCCAAAGGCAAAGCCTTCAACCGTTTTATTAGGGCTAATTGCTGGAGCTAGTCGTGTTTTACCGAACATCTTTCCGCCAAAGTAAGCGAAGGCATCTCCTCCCCAAATCATTAATGCTACTCCTAAAGCAAGTGCAAAACCTTGTTCAAGAGAACCCATCTCACGGATTAGTATTAAGCAAGAAAAGCCTATTGGAGCGTATAATCCTACAAAAAAAGTAGATGACAGTTTGTTGAATGCTCCAGGCTTTGTATCAAACGTTTGTTTTGATATAAAAATAAGAAGAATGGCCAACCCGACTTCATTCGCAAAAGGGATTAAGGGATAAAAAAGAATCCAGCTTGTAATTAAATACGAAAATAGTGGCTCTGCAGGTGTGCCAGCCTTTCTGAAAAGTCGAACTAACTCAAACTGCGTAAATGCAGTTATGATTATTACCATCCCATTGAAATACCAATTGCCGTACCAAAGAGCAGCTATAAATAATATTGCGGCTGGTACTGCAAAAAGAACTCGCTTTAAAAGCTCACTCAATCATCTTCTCCATTTTCGTCAAAGTCTTCCCCATTCTCTAAATCTAAAAGAGCTTTTCGTGCTTGTTTTTCAAACTCTAGGGGAACATATAAATAAACTCGAGCCATGTCGCCTACAATTAAGCTAAAAGCCGAGTCTTGTTTGGAAAGGATATTTGAAGGAATCTCCAGATTAGATAAGTAATCCTTAGCTAATTCTATTTCTAGGTTCGTATTTCGCTCTAATACACATACCCAGTTTTCAATATCGTTTGGTTGAGAGTCTTTATACATTGCCTACCTCTTTATTTTTAAGTTTGAACATCAAATAGATTAAGCCAGAAGTTAAAATCATACTTCCCACTACTAGGAGTATAGGCATGTCAAAGTCTTTAGTCATTTCTTGATCCAAAAACTCTGGGTGAGTTGCTCCATAAATAACTTGTCCGCCGTTATTTAGTAAATGAGCTACCATTGCAGGAATCAAACTATCAGATATATAGGTTACATAAGCAAACAGAATCCCTAGAGTTGCTAACGGAATTACATTGGAAGGTTGTAAATGGTAAGCCCCAAATAATAAACCAGAAACAACTACTGCCACTATGATTCCCCCGCTTTTTTCGAGTGCGCGCATGATGTATCCGCGAAACATTACTTCTTCAAAAATAGCTGGTACAATACCAATATGGATAAATGCTAAGATTATTGCGTTCTCTGAACCGATGAATCCTTTAATCATTTCAGACATAGACTCTTGGGTTTCAATGAACCAATTGAGCGTTGGGAAAACTTGAACCAATTCGTCAAAAGCTAAATAATTAAGCCATCCTAAAAAACCGTTAAAAGGCATTACAACAATAACGAGTACCGCTGTTAATGCCGTGATAACCCAAACATTTGGAGATGTTTTTAAACGCAAGAAAGAGAGTTGTTCTCCTTTTCTTGTATGTAACTTTGAAACTAAATAGGAAGCGAACCCAATGATTAAAAACTGGCCTGCTGAGTTTCCAATAAACATTTTGTCTAAATTAGAAGTAAATACCGCTTGGATATCCCCACCAGTTTCCATTGCAACCATCAGTTCTGGTAAAAGGAGTAGTGCCCCAACTATACCTCCAATCAGTTGAAATAATAAAAAGGCTGCACCAAACCATACGATTGCAACTACCCAATGGGCAAATCCGTTACGTTCTACCCAGGGTTCTAATACTGGCTGTTGCAAATAATCTGTACTCAATTCTTCCTGATTCATCCGTATTACTTAGTCTTCAGAAGCAAAGATTTTTGCTCCAATCATTCCTGTTAAAGCATTCAGAAAGCCAAATGTTGCCATTGAAATAGCTGTTCCTTTCAAAATACCAGATAAAGATCCATACTGACTCTCAATTGTCTCTACAGTACCCGCAATAATTTTTTCTTTCTGATCATCTGGTATACTAGTCATAGCATCTAAATTGGCTACAGTTGCGTCAATAATGTTTTGTACAAAACTAGGATCTACAAATTGCCATAGTTGCGACAAAACACCTGAAATTACGGCTGCAATTATTCCCGTAAATAAACCTATTAAAGCACCTGTACCTATTGTGAAAGTAATGTCATTAGTTTTTGCGTAATGACGAGTAGAGAGAACTCCACCAAATGCACCAATTAAGCACGCTAGGATTCCAATAAATTGGCCTGGGCTAAACATTGCGCCTGTTGGTTCCGAGCTAATTGTCATATACCCAGAAACCAATGAGACGATAAAGATTACAATTGCGGTGAATAACGCACCAATTATTACTGATGACCAATAACTAGGCTGTACTTGTTCATTTTCCATAGCTAATTCTCGTAGTTTAGTTGTTTATAAAATTCGTTTGAAAGCAATAGTGTTATACTTGTACCAAGTAGTACTCCAAATAATAACCTAGAACTGCTTGTATTCGTCCAAAACCCAAATAAGTTACCTAAAACGTCTAGTAAATTTAACACAATAGCAGCGCCAAACAACCATTTAAACATTTTTTTTTGATGTCGACCAAGATATGCGAAAAAGGGCATAAGAATCCAACTCCCAAAAAGAGCTGTATAAATGCCTAAACATCTCGAACATACAGCCATTTGAATATTGTTAAATGAGTAAGATCGCGCAGTTTCTTGGTGGCATAAATCTTTAAATACGAGATATTGCCAGTTCGTCGCAGATGTTAGTTCAGTAGTGAACAAACCTGGCCCAAGCGCAATAACACAAAGCAATAAAGACCCTACAGTTACAGAGAGAAATAGAAACCTATTCTCAAATTGCAGATCTTTAATCATTTTAGTTAATGAGTTATTGATTTAATACTATCTAAGAATTCTTTTGGTGCACGACATGGTCGTCTTGTTTCCGCATTCATAAAGCAGAGAGACACTTCACCTAGTATATGTATTGGTGATTTTTCGTTTATTCTAACTTCATAAAATGTTTGTAAACGTACATTTGGGGTTTCAAAAACAAGCACCCGAATTTCCATTTCTACATCATAAAAAACTGGCCGCTTATATTCTAACTCCGCGTGAATCACAGGCAACATAACTCCTTTATCTTCCAATTCACGATAGGATAGCCCCAATGAACGAATCATTTCTGTTCTCGCTACTTCAAAATATTCCAAATATCTACCATAATACACATAACCCATTTTATCGGTTTCTCCATATCTACTACGTAGTTTATGAGTAAACTCGATAATGGGTTTTGTATCTGGAAATTGAACCATTTACTTAACTACTTCAAATGCACCGATAGAAGAGTACTTCTCTATACGTTGCTCTATTAATTGATTGGGCTTTAATTTCTTTAAGCGTTTTAAACTTTGTACAATTTGCTTCTTAACAAGTTCAGCCGATTTGTCGGGGTTGCGATGGGCACCACCAAGTGGTTCTGGAATCACTCCTTCAATAACCTTGAGCTCTTTTAAATCTCTTGCTGTTAATTTTAGAACCGATGCAGCTTGTTCTTTGTAATCCCAAGTTTTCCATAAAATTGAAGAACAGGATTCTGGTGAAATTACAGAGTACCAAGTGTTTTCCATCATATACACTTCGTTGCCCATACCTATACCAATAGCGCCACCACTTGCTCCTTCACCGATAACAATAGTTACCAAAGGAACTTTAAGTAATGCCATCATTTTCAAATTTCGAGCTATTGCTTCAGCTTGTCCTCTCTCTTCCGCTTCTAAACCTGGAAAAGCACCAGGGGTATCTAAAAATGTAATAATTGGGATCTTGAATTTTTCTGCCAACTTCATCAATCGATAGGCTTTTCTATAACCTTCAGGGTTTGCCATACCAAAGTTTCGATACGTTCGACTTGCAGTATCTCTTCCTTTTTGATGGCCCATAATCATTACTGGTTGTCCATCAATTCGGCCAAATCCTCCTACTATGGCTTTGTCATCCGCATGAAAACGATCTCCATGCAATTCAACAAAATCATCTACGATTTTAAAAATATAATCGAGTGTGTATGGCCGGTCTGGGTGGCGTGCTAGTTGCACACGCTGCCATCTAGTGAGGTTCGCGAAAATGGATTCGCGGAGTTCATCTACCTTTTTTGTTAACCCGTCTATTTCTTTTTTTAGAATACCATCGCTAACTGTTGAGAGACTTTTTAGCTCTTCTATTTTATTTTCTAAATCAGCAATGGGTTGTTCAAAGTCGAGATATTGCATAAATCCTTTAATTTATTCTGTGGAAATATAAGTATTCATTGGAATAGTAGAGGTAAAAACCTTCTATAACATCCCAAATATACTTCTAAATTTTAGTGCCCAAACTCGCCAAATAGCTTCACGAACAATGGCTTTAGACATTTTAGAGACTCCTTCCTCTCGTTCTCTAAAAACAATAGAAACTTCTTTGAGCTTAAAGCCTGCTTTCCAGGCTCTAAAATGAAGTTCTATTTGAAAAGCATAGCCATTGGATCGAATTCTATTGAGGGGAATGGAGTCAATTACATTACGGTGTAAACATTTAAATCCCGCGGTGGTGTCAAAAACTGGAAGGCCAGTAATTGTACGTGCATAAATATTCGCGCAATACGAAAGTATGAGACGGCTTAATGGCCAATTTATGATACTTATACCGTGTGAGTATCTAGAGCCAATAGCTACATCACACTCACCTGCTTTAACCGCTCTTATCAACTTTACTACGTCTTCTGGACGATGTGAGAAGTCTGCATCCATCTCACACACATATTGATACTGATTTTCAAGAGCAAACTCAAAGCCTCTTACGTATGCTGTTCCGAGACCAAGCTTGGAAGGGCGTTCAATAAGGTGAATTCTTCCTGGGTACTCATCTTGTTTAATTTTTACGTTTTTAGCAGTACCATCTGGGGATCCGTCATCAATTACAAGTAAATCTACTGGCTCATCTAAATCAAACAGCCTATCGATCATTCGCACAATGTTAGTAGCCTCATTGAAAGTAGGAATAATAATTAGTGCATTCTCTAACATTTTACTGCCCCTTCCCTTTTATCATGGTTATTAGAGTATTAATCAAAATCTTTGCGTCCATTTTCAATGACACATTTTCTACATAATAGAGGTCATACTTGGTTTTCTCTTTTACGTCATCAAATGAAGAATCATACTTCCATTTCACCTGAGCCCAACCTGTAATACCAGGCCGAACTCTAAGCCTTCTTGTGTACAAAGGAATCTGAGCTCTAAACTGATCCACAAAATGAGAACGTTCAGGCCTAGGGCCTACTAAACTCATATCACCTTTAATAACATTCATAAGCTGTGGTATTTCATCAATACGCATTCTTCTTAACCAAATGCCGAGTGGCGTAATTCTTGGATCATTTTCCGATGCCCACGTTGGGCCACTTTCGGCCTCAGCATCTTCAAACATTGTTCTAAACTTCAGAATAGTAAAAATCTTTTCATTTCTACCAACTCTTTTCTGCTTAAAAATAGCAGGCCCTTTGCTTGTAGCCTTTATGAGAATACCTATAACTACAAGAACTGGCATAAAAACAATAAGTACAATTGTAGATATTGCGATATCCAAAATCCGCTTTATAGCTTTCTCCCAAAGTGGCATAGGCTCTGGTGATATCTCAATAATAGGCATTCCAAAAATCTGATTTGTCTTATTTAAACCGCTTACGAGTTGGTAAAAGTCTGGCAAAAGCTTTAAAGATACATCTGGATAATCCACTTTGGCGATTACATCTATTAAATCTTTGCGACGATCAGGCTCCATTGCTACGAGAATATCTTGTATTCCGCGCTCTGTTATAATATCTCTTATATCGTTGAGGTGGCCTATTACCTCCTCCTGCATTATTCCACTCTCAGGGCTTGGTTTCTTCCCATTTACTTGAATATAGCCCAACACTTCCATTCCGAGAGTTTTATTCCTATTAAGATCATCAAAAGCTGTTTTTGCAGTTACACCCGTTCCAATAATGATTGTGCGGTGCAATCCTTTCCCGCGTTGAGCATAAAAGCGCTGTATACTTCTAATGAAGAAACGATTTAAAGCCACCGTTAGAAAAGTAACGCCCCAATAAAAAATTATTAAGTCTTTCTGCTCTGATAGCGGTACGGTATCGCCGATGGTAACAAGAAAGAAAAGTATCAGAGTACCATAAATTGTGCATTTAACTACTCCAAAAAACTCATCTAGCCTCGAAATCAAATATAATTTCTTATAAAGCCCCAATAAAATAAATACGGTTATCCAATAGATGCTTAACAAAACACCTGCATGAACGAAGTCTAGTCCCGCTTCATTTAGCAGTTTGGATACATTTTCGTTGTTATACGAATGGAATACAAACCAACTAGCTAGAATAATTAGGAAGTCGAGCAAACTCGTGAAAATTACTTCCCTATATCTTTTTAAATTGTTCATTCAGAATTTTTTTGATTCATTACGCTTTTAAAAAGGTTGACTAAAATACACATTTTTAAAAGTGCTACACAATTAATAGAAAAGTAATATTTAGCTCTTGTATACACTAAAAAAAAACTGCTCCACCAGCAAGGCTCGTTTAGGGCATGTAACTACTGACCATGGCACTATAGAAACGCCTATTTTTATGCCTGTGGGCACTTTAGGGACTGTAAAAGCTGTATCTCAACATGACTTAGTTCAAAAAGTAAAAGCACAAATTATTCTTGGTAATACTTATCACTTATATCTCAGACCTGGTTGTGAGATTATTGAGCGGGCAGGTGGACTACATAAATTCATTAATTGGGAGCGTCCAATGCTCACCGACTCTGGTGGCTTTCAAATTTTTTCGCTCTCAGAAATCAGAAAGCTTGAAGAAGAGGGCGCACACTTCAGGAGCCATATTGATGGCTCAAAGCATTTATTTACACCTGAAAATGTAGTAGATATTCAGAGAGTACTCGGTTCTGATATTATTATGTTGTTAGATGAGTGCCCTCCCTTCCCATGCACTTATGAGTATGCCAAAAACTCTTTGGGTCTCACACATCGCTGGGCAAAGCGTGGGCGTAAGCAGTTTCTAGAAACCGAGCCCAAGTATGGACATAAACAACATCAGTTTGGAATAGTTCAGGGTGGAACTTACAAAGATCTTCGAATCGAGTCTTCCAAGTTCATGGCTGATATGGATTTTGAAGGTATTGCCATTGGAGGATTGAGCGTTGGCGAGCCCATTCCATTAATGTATGAAATGACCGATTTAAACACGGATTATCTTCCTACAGATAAAGCACGTTATCTAATGGGCGTAGGAACGCCTGGGAATTTGTTAGAATGCGTGGCGCGTGGTATAGACATGTTTGATTGTGTGATGCCAACTAGAAACGCACGTAATGGCACCATTTTTACTCGACATGGTAAAATTAATTTACGGAATGCCAAGTGGAAAGATCATCATGACTTCCTAGATGAATCGTTCCCGAGTGAGCTTTGTAATACTTATAGTATGGCTTATGTACATCACTTGGTGAAGCATAATGAGATATTTGGGCATATACTCGCGTCCGTCCATAATCTCACTTTTTTCTTATGGTTGATGGAAGAAATTCGAGCACGCATTGCCGACGATACTTTTGGAGAGTGGTATCCTAACATGGTGAAGCAAGTGGAACAAAAAATTTAACTTTTCTTCGCTTCTTCTATTGAATCAATTTGCTCGCTTAATGTGTATCTATTTAGCATGCTTTTAGCAAGAATATCTATATCCACCCAAATGGAATAATTTTGTAAGTAATACAAATCAAAGTTTTCAGAATTTGTATCACTTACAATTTTACTCTGATTAATTTGGACTAAACCTGTAATGCCCAGTTTGTAATCTTTTTCTGTACTTGAAGAGGAGTTTAATGAAGCTCCCACCAAACTCATTTTTCCTATGCAAATATAGTAAACCGCCTTAAGTCTATTTCTCCATTTTCTTCCGGTTCCATTCTTATAGAAATTCAACCCTTTAATGTTAATATCTTCAGCTTTAGAGAAAAGCATCAATACGCCAATTGGTAGAATCAGAATTAATAACATTGGGATAGAAATTATTAAATCTAAACTTCTTTTTAGAAATTTATTGGATGGTTTAGAGTATTCAAATTCTACTTTTACTAATGGAATTGACTCAAGATATTCGACATTAGATTTACCAAGAATAAACTCCATCGACTCAGGGATCAACTTAAAAACAGTCTCTTCTTTTTTAAGTTTGCTTATTTCTGAAAGCATCTGTTTATAGGAAATTGAACCCAAGGAAAAGAATACTTGCTCCACCCCAAACGCATTTATAAGCTCACTAAGTTGAGGTAAGCTTCCGATTACTTGTGAGTTCTCATCTTTTTGATCAAGACCTGGAGTAACTATTCCCACAACTTCGTAATTCCAATCTGGCCTAGAGTTAATTTTACTCACAATATGTTGTACTTTTTCATGCGTACCTACAATAATGATCTTGGAGTTTCTTAACCCTCCTATACTCTGGTTTCCCGAAAACATTTTATTTCCTACCCAAAGACGATGAAGAATTGTAAACACTGTTCCTATTACAAAACTTAATCCTAGAATTAGCCTAGAGAAAGCCAATTCTCGTGCAAAAAAAGTAATTATTACTATACCGATAAAAGTGACAAATATTGATTTTATGTGAGCTGATAACGAGGTGCTATTCTCTTTAAATAATCCCAATACTCCTGCTGCTACAATGTATATAAATGAAACAATCAGGTTTACATATAAAAATGGTGCTTTATCTAAAGTAAACATTATTTCTAAATCGAAACCGAAACGAATTCCAAAACCTACAAATAATGACAGATTAAGAATCAATAAGTCCGTAATTATTACTGCAGACTTTTTTATTTGAGTAACAATAAATGACGTTATCGTTTTTAACATAATAGCTAAGTAGATAAGAACTTTAAATACGTAGCTATATTTTAATCCATACTGCTTTTCAAAAAACTGATATAGTGCCTTATTAAATAGTTTTATATACTTCAGATTGCCTTTTTGTGTACTCTCACCTTTATAATGTATAATAGATGTGATTGGCACATAGTCTATATAAAAGCCCAGACTTTGTATTCTATAGCATAAATCAATGTCTTCGCCGTACATAAAAAATCGTTCATCGAAACCCTTTAACTCTTTTAGTACATTTCCTCTCCAGAACATGAACGAACCTGAAAGAACCGGAACTTGAGATGGCTCATCTTCATCCATCCAACTCAGATAATATTGACCAAATAATTTACTTTTAGGGAATATCGTGCTTAATCCAAACAACTTGGTCGCCGCAGTCCAAATTGAAGGGACAGATCTCCGAGACTCGGGGGCAAACGTACCATCAGGATTTAAAATCTTACAGCCTGCCGCACCACACTTTTCATTCATCTCCATATGCAATAGCATAGTAGTGAGAGTATCTTCGCTGACTAGTGTATCAGGGTTTATAATTAATATATACTTCCCTTGAGCAAGCTCAATCGCTTGGTTGTTAGCTATTCCAAAACCAACATTTTTTTCATTATAGATATAATTTACTTCAGGAAACCTATTGGGTATAAACTCTTTCGAACCATCTGTAGACACATTATCTACTACAAAGGTTTCAATTCTCAGGTTACCTGAAGCCTTTTTAATAGAGTTTAATAGATTAGATAAATACTCTTTTACATTGTAATTAACTATTACTATAGATATGTCGAAGGAGTATTCACTCAATTTTAAAGACCAATTTTATTCAATACGAATTCTAATTTTCCTCTTATGCCAAGCCCATAACCAAAGCGGCTAGCTGTACCTCTCCAATAATGATTTATAAAATTAGGCATCGGATAATCTACTAACTTGAAACCTGCTTTTCTTGCTTCGGAGAAATTCTTTAATGTTGGTTGCCCATGATGAATAAAAGGTGAAAATTGAAGATAAACTTCACGTTTTATAAATAGAAATGGTGTCGCTATTATTGGACTTCCACTATCATCTTTAAAACCTCTTTTATTTACATTTAAAAGCTGTCCAAAAGCATACATTTTATCATTATCATCTCCTAAAGATTGAAGTTCTTCTAGAAACCCTGATTTAGTGGTCTCGGTATCACTATCTAAAAAAAAGATGTATTTATCCTCTGAATGTTCTCTAGCTACCAAATCCATAGCAGGACCATGAAAAATATTTTGCTCCAAAAAAAGGGCCTCTACATTCTGACATTTTACTTCCAAATCTTTAATAACTTTTATAGAGTTATCTTGAGAGCCATTATCTACAATTAGAAGTTTTTCTGTAGGGTATATTTCTTTAAACGAAAGTACAGCCGTTTCTAATAAATCGGGTGTTTGGTAATTAATGATTACAGTTTGTACTGCCATGTTAGTTCACAATGATAATTTTTCCAATTCCTTTACTTGTACTGGTATTATCTCCTATAGCAACAACATAATAAACTCCAGTCCCTAAGCGAATTCCGTAATAGTCAAATCCATCCCAGATTACTCGCCCACCTTTTGTTTCTAAGGTATTTACCACTGTACCGTCAACAGCAATAATATTAACTCTTGTGCTTTCCGCTAATCCATCAATCTTAATTGAAGAATGTTTTGAATATGAAAAAGGGTTTGGGTAAACCTTCAAATCCTTCATTTCTAAAACTGATTTTTTTGGTGCATCTAAATAACTTACTAACCCAACATCTGTTGCGATAAAGACTTCACCAGTCTCATCATTTATAGCAATCGAGATTATACTGTTAGAGAATAGTGGACTGTTATCAACTGTAAATCTTTTTATAATTCTACTTCCTTCTGAGTTTACTACCCAGACCCCTTGACCTTCACTTCCAATCCACTTTTCATTGGCAGCATTTACTGCCATTGTAGTAACATTCACATCTCTCAACAAATATCTTGAGACAGCAGAGGTGTCTTCATTAATCAGCCATTGTGCTTTTCTTTCGTTTACTCCACCTTCTATCATTAAGTCTGGAAATAAGAATCTAGCAATACCTCTCTCCGTTCCTATCCATACCTCACCATTTTTGTCCTCAATAATTGCTTTAACTTTATTATCTGGTAAGTTCCCTGATGTTAAGCCGTTTGTTAATTTTATACCTTTATCATCTGCTGAATTTTCTTTGTTTCCTGTATCAAGAATTAATAACCCAGTACCTACAGTAGATGTGTTTTGTAATGGAATCCATTTTTGATTATTTGAATCAATAAATAGATTTTCATAGTTATCTGAAGAGCTAACCACATTATTTGGAACAAATTGTTTCCAATCGTCATCACCTGGACTTTGCATATAAAGAGGAGTTGAACCAAACCTACTAATAAGCCAAACATCATCGTTACTATCGGTTGCAAGCCCGGTTATAACTGGATAATTTGCATCATCACTAGCCCATCCCCGTAATGTGGAATTATTCTCGTCAAAAATAAATATTTCTCCATCTTCCTTTTTATGCCTTACAACCCCTCTACCCCAACTACCAAAATAATAGTACTCATCTGTTATAGTACTCGAAAATACTTGTCTCATGTCCGTATTCTTAAGAATATCAGTCAAATAGTAATTATAATTTTCCCACTTATTTTCTGAAAAAATATAATAGCCTCTAGCCCTATCAATCAGTGTATTCCTTGAAGAGACACGTGTTGAACCTGAGATTAAAATACCGTCTTTAATAGTCATCCCTTGAAAGCTATTTAAAAACGGGCCCTCTGTTTCTAAATATTTAACGGAAGTTTTGGTAGAATTAATTATTCCAACGCCTGTGTTTTGGGTACCAAGTATTAGCGATTGCGCTGTACTACCGTTTAGAAGCGCAGTGCCAGTTTTGTCACCTAAACTAAGTAATTGAAAATTATTATTCTGTGCAGAGAAATATATACTGGAAGATGCAAGTGCTACTAAATTACCATCCTGACTTGTCATATATTCGACAATTATATTTGAATAAAATAAAGATGTTGTGTTCCAATTTGAACCGTCAAATAAGAAGTTTTTATCTTCGGAAGAAGCAAATATTTGTCCATTCCAATATCCAATCGCTTTTATCGAACTGTTTATGAAGCCATTACTTTCATTAAAGCTAGCCCAATTTTCTTGATTATAATTGGTTAATAATGAAGTCACGGCAATTCCTTCATCTGAAGCTGCAAACAGACTATCATTAGCTACAAAAATGTCATTTACGCCAACTCCAACTTTCAAACTTCCAAGTTTAATATAGGAGTCTGTTACAAAAAGGGTAGTACCATCATACTCCACAATTCCAAATCCAGTACCAACAAGAATAGTATTATCTATAATTACAATATCATTAATGTTCTTTGAAGTGTATGAAGCGTTTCTCTGGATATCTGAAAGTGTTTGGATATTTTTTGATGAAACTTCGACAACATCTATCAAGCCATTCAAATACCCAATAAATACTCGATCATTAATAGCATCATAAGCCATGCTAGTTCCGTCAAGTCTAGATAATCCATTAATAGTGGTTATTGTTCCAACTTGCTGCTCATCTTGATATATAATGATTCCGCCAGAAGTCAATACCCATAATTCGTTATTACTTACAGTAACTCCATCTATCACTGTTCGGAAAGAAGTATATGCTTTCCACCCACCAATACTTTGTGAGTACAAAATTGCAGGTGAAATGAATAGAAAAGTTAACAATAAAAGTAACCTACGCATGGATAAAATATATCTAAATCAAAATTAATGATAAGAAAGCTAACTTAATAAACATAGCATAAAAAAAGCCACTTGGGGATTAATCCAAGCGGCTAGTTTTAAAAAGAAGAA
>CAXBMW010000014.1:0-100773 GCA_963977025.1 uncultured Balneolaceae bacterium
ATTGGAATGATTGAGTCGATGCAATGAAGTTCGCGCCAATTATTCTTGTCGAGAGTTTTTGGTACTCGCCTGCCCCGAGCATTCGGGGGCGGCACAAAAGTACACCCATCAAAGAGATGAATGCATTAGCGTGCACGAAAATAATGTGAGGGTACGGTCAGCTATCGCCTACAAACAAAACCATTGCTTTTTAATAGCTGTGAAGATCCTTCAGAGGTATCTTCAGGATGACAGTGAGCGTTGTTTAATTTATTAAACCACCAAAAGACTAGTTTTATCACACTAAAAATCTACAGCTACTTGCCAACCTCTTTTCGAATTACTGGTGCCACTTTGGTCGCAAAAAGCTCTATAGATTCAAGCATTTTCTTGTGTGGAAGTGTACCTACACTCATCTGCATTAAGAACCGATCGTGCTTAAAGATTTCATATTGATACATAATCTTATCGATAATCTGCTGTTGGCTTCCAACAAAATTTGCTCCATCAATCTTTGTAGAAGCCTCAAATTGAGTCTGACTCATTGGGGGCCAACCTCTTTCTTTGCCTAATTTATCCATGGTTTGCTTAAATGCAGGAAATGCTATCTCAATTGCTTCCTTTTCACTTTTGGCTATAAAACCATGTGAATTAATACTCAATTTCGGAACAGCTTTTTTGGCATCCAAAGCTCCTCTTCTATGATAGTCTGCAAATTCTTTAAACCGAGAAGGTTGTCCACCTATTATAGCCAGTGCCATTGGTAAACCTAACGCTCCCGTTACATACGCAGACTTTGGTGTTCCACCAACTGCTCTCCAAATGGGTAATTCTTCTTGTATAGGCTGTGGATAAATTCCTCGGTTTTCAATGGCTGCTCTATATTTACCCGACCAAGTTATAAACTCGCTCTCTCGTAAATTTAAAAGCAGCTCTAACTTCTCCTCAAAAAGTTCTTCATAATCATTGAGGTTGAAACCAAATAGTGGAAATGATTCTATAAAAGAACCACGGCCAACCATAATTTCAGCACGACCTTTAGAAAGTAAATCTAAGGTAGCAAACTGCTGATAAACGCGAACCGGATCTTCAGAACCCAACACCGTTACTGTACTTGTCAAACGGATTTGCTTCGTTCTTGCAGCAGCCGCAGCTAGAATCATCGTTGGAGCTGATGCTACATATTCCTCTCTATGGTGTTCTCCAATACCAAACACATCTAACCCAGTCTGATCTGCTAGTTCTATTTCTTCCATCAAATTCTGAAGGCGCTGGGCGGGATGAAGTTTTTCTCCCGTTTCGGGGCTTTGGGTATTATCGACGAAAGTAAAAAGACCTAATTCCATATTTGCTCATTTAATAATCGGATTCTTAAGGGTAATCATTATTTTTGAATAGTAATTCCCATTCTAACATTCATATTCCAAAGATGGCAGCTCAAAAAATAGTAAGTCTAGTTCCAAGCCTTACAGAGTTACTGATAGATCTCGGGTTATCCGATAAGTTAGTTGGACGAACTCGTTTTTGCATTCATCCCGCAGCCGAAGTTGCACAAGTCCCCATCATTGGCGGGACCAAAAATCCGAATATTGAAAAGATAATTTCTCTAGAACCAGATTACATTCTTGCGAACAAAGAAGAGAATAGGCAAGAAGATATCGAAGAACTTCAAAAACACTGCAATGTTCATTTAACAGATATCGATTCCATTTCTGATGCATTAACTACTATTACTGAAATTGGAAAACAGCTAGATGTAGAAAAGAAAGCTCATCAGATTTCAAGAGACATAAGCCTCGTTCTCAACCAAAAGCCAAGCTTTGAAAGCTTAAAAACCGCCTACTTTATTTGGAGAGAACCTTGGATGGTAGCAGGTTCGGAAACATATATTCACGATGTTATGCGGGAATGGAATTTAGAAAACGTTTTTGTTGAACAACCTCGCTATCCAGAAATTGATATTGCGAAGCTCAAAGAATTGGAACCTGATTTGATTCTCCTAAGCTCTGAGCCTTATCCCTTTAAAGAGAAACATATTTCAGAAATAGAAAAACACAGTCCGAATGCTGCTATTGAGCTGATTAACGGAGAATGGTTTAGCTGGTATGGCTCGGGAATGATTCAAAGTTTTAAAGCACTCACCCAATGGAGAACAAGTTTAAGTGCTAGCTGATATATGCAGTAGCACTTAAATTATACTTATTGATACGCAGGCGGTGCAATACCATTATTTCTTAGATAGGCAACCATTTGTCCTCGATGATGTGAATTATGCTGAAGTGCACTCATTATGCCTACCGTAAACTCCCCACTTTCCTCCGCACTTTTTACGGTTTCGATAAAAGCATCAAATTGTGAGGTTATATATTTGACAAGTTCTTGCTTGTTTAGTCTTGCCTCATCACCAGGAGCCCAATCTACCTGCGAACCTCCGAGATTCGCGTTATACCATTCCAAACTGTAAGCAATATGATATGCTTGCTCGCCAAACGTTCTAACTTCATCACTCGGTTGGAACGTGTAACCCTCATATGGCATTGCTTCGAAGACCTGTACAGTAAATGTTTTGGCCGTTTCCAAAGTTGGAATAAGATATTCATATCCTTTTTGTGCTTTGAGCTCTGTGCTTCCAAAAACTCCAAAAATTACTAATAACATCAAGAACATGGACGATACTGAAAATTGACTCGATTCTTTCATAGAAGTATAATTTGAGTTAAAATAAAGCTTATCTACGCATGAGTGCGTAAAAAGTGACAGTTCTTAAAGAGCCTTAGATTTAATACTCAGTTCTTCTTTTTCTGAAAATGTAATATTATCATTAATCCCACTAGTATTACAGGGATAATGTTTACTCCGAAAAACCATTGCGAAGAATTTTGATTCATATCTAGCACGGTTTCATAAGTTGACATATTAAATGCCACCCTAATCTCATCACTACCAATAGTTACAAAAAAGCCCACTAACATCATCAACTGATATTTAATGTTCGCTACTTGGAAAGTTATGGCTTGTAATAAATAACCGGGCAGAGAAACTAAAGCACCCTCTCTATTTTTCATCATCATTAAAAATAATCCACCAAGAATTAAACTAACCAAGGAGACTAAAAGTAGAATAGTGCTTATATGAATTGGTTGCAGTTCAAACCCGTTCTCAGTAAAAAAACTGTCTATGGTAAGAATTGCGGATAGTATTAAGGCTACAAGCATCTGAATGGTCCCAAATATCCGAAACTCATTTCCCGTCACCTTCAAATCTCTCCAATTTATAGAGGGAATCATTTCTGAGGGAATATGCCCTTCCGACCTTCTCGTCTCAATCTCAGTTTCAACAGCTTTCACCTTTTCTGGATATTTATAGAAATTGAGATGATCCAGCATTCCGAATAAATCAGAGTTAGAGTAGTCTGAAAGGTCTTTCATGAGTGAGGCATGTATGAACAACTTGGTTAGTTAGTTCATTTTACAAATTCTTAACAAGATAAATAAACATTTCTTGCAACCAATTGCGTCTAATAACGTGGAACATTCAGAATCTAAAAACAAGAGCAACCCGCCATGAAGAAATTAGCATTATCATTACTCGCCATAATCATCCCATTAACTTTAATTGGAAGTCCTTTTAATGGAGAAGATGAACTTATCATTAGAAAAGAGAATCTAGAAAATTTCCAAGACATGGTGCTTCACTATTCGGGAGATGTTAAAGTTCTATACGCTGAAACACCAAGTATCACTCTAATTGGGTATAAAAATTGCGTAGACAACATGGAAGCTACCGTTAGCTCAAACACACTAAACTTACGTTCTAAGTCTGACACAAATAATTGCATTGTTGAGGTAATTATTGAAGCTCCAGAAGTTAGAGATGTTGCAGTACATGGCGGTGGCTTTGTTGATCTAACAAACGTTAGTAGCGACACTATGTTTGTTTCTGTATACGATGGCGGTGTAATTCGCATACTTGCACACGACTTCTTATACGCTAAAATCATCAACGACGGCGAAATAACTTACGTTGGAACTCCAGAGCTACATACCGACATTGTTGGCCACGGGCGAATTAACAGAATTGATCCCATTGAGTATTTCCATCATTACAAGTCTACTCTATAGTTCTTAGGCTTATAATTTCAGAATTTTTAAGGGAATGGTTTTTTAGCCATTCCCTTTTTTTGTACTCTTTATAAGCAACGAACTTTAAAGACTCCGAATGCAAACGGTAGAAGATTACATTTTTGACAAAGAAGGTGACCAACGGGAGGTACTTCTTTACTTCCACGAACTTATCTCGTCCTATCCTGGTGTAACCTCAAAAATTCGCTTTCATATTCCGTTCTATTATCAGAAAACGTGGGTTTGTTACTTGAACCCACAAAAGAATGGCAAGATATCGCTCTGCTTTTTACGAGGATACGAACTTTCGAACGAGCATAAACTTCTAGAAAGCAAGGGGAGGAAGCAGGTTTTAAGTATAGATTTTGCCTGTGTCGAAGATATTCCTCAGAAAGAAATCCTTGAAATCATAAACGAAGCACTGCTTCTAGACGAAACCATTCCTTACAAACCATTTGGCAAGCGAATTAAAGAATAAAAGTACTAATCGACGTTATTTTAAATTTATTTAAAATTCTTTATCACTGCCTTAAAGCGCTCACTAATTTCATCATTCCCCAAATTACCAATACTTCCCTCGTGGGTGTGATTTAGGTTTTTTGGTGGCTCAAAAGTGCCTTCTTCAATCTGCTTTGCAACCTGAACATAAGCTTCTCTAAAAGGTACGCCTTGAAGAACTAGTTCATTCACGACTTCAACAGAAAATGTGAGTTTGTATTTAGGGTCGTCCAGAATATTCTTGTTGGCTGTAATCTTGCTCGCCGCATATTCAGTAATGAACAAACAATCCTTCAAATCTTTAATGGCCGGAAGTAACAATTCTTTGAGCAACTGAAAATCTCGGTGATAGCCAGAAGTCAAATTCCCAATGGCCAACATTATTTGATTTGGGAGTGCTTTTAACACATTTGTCTTAGCGCGAATCAGCTCGAATACATCCGGATTTTTTTTATGTGGCATGATGCTAGAGCCCGTCGTCAAATCATCAGGTAGCGTTACAAAAGCAAAATTCTGGCTGTTATACAGGCACACATCCGATGCAAACTTATTTAGCGTCCCTGCTAAACCTGCCATTGCAAACGCTAAAGTTTGCTCGACTTTACCACGTCCCATTTGTGCATAAATCACATTTCTATTCATGCCATCAAAACCAAGTAATTCTGTGGTCAATGTTCTGTTTAATGGGAATGAAGAACCATAGCCAGCTGCAGAGCCGAGTGGATTTCTATTCACGATTCTATAAGTAGATTCTAGCAATACTAAATCGTCTACTAAACTTTCGGCATAGGCGCCAAACCACAATCCAAAACTTGATGGCATCGCAGCCTGTGTGTGCGTATAACCAGGAAGTAAAATCTCTTTTGTTGCCTCACTTTGCTCTATTAACGAGTTGAAAAGTGTTTCTGAAAGTGTCGCAATTTCTTTGATTTGGTCTCTTAGATACAATCGAAGGTCGACAAGAACTTGATCGTTTCTTGAACGACCAGAATGTACTTTCTTACCAACATCGCCCAAAGTTCGAGTTAGCATCAACTCTATTTGAGAATGTACATCCTCCACACCTTCTTCAATCTCGAAAGTGCCTTTTTCAATTACTTCATCAAGAATGCGCTGTAATTCTTTTATAAGAATTTCGAGTTCGGATTTCTCAAGTAGACCAACCGACTCAAGCATATTGATGTGTGCCATGGTGCCCTGCACATCATATTTAGCAAGTTCTAAATCTAGATCGCGGTCTTTGCCTACGGTAAATGCTTCAATGAAAGCATCTGTTTTAATTCCTTTTTCCCACAGTTTCTTGGCCATAATCTCTTCGTTTTAAAACTTCTTGATAAAAATGGGCTTTAAAGCGCCATTATTTACTGATTTTTAATCCATTTAGTAGATTAAGATAAATCTCAATTCCACTTTTAATTTCATCTAAATAAATATATTCATCGGCAGTATGCGAACGATGTGTATCTCCAGGTCCCATTTTGATACAAGGAAAAGGCATGTGCACTTGATCTGACATCGTTTGGGAGCCATAAGTTACGATTTCCGCTTTTTTGCCTTTCTTTACTATCGGATGTTCCGAATCTATTCCCGAAGCATTCAAATTTAGCGATCGCGGACGAACATCGCAGCTAACATATTTTCGAATAATTTCGACTATTTCCGAATTTGAATAAAATTCATTTGGTCGTACATCAACAACAAATCTACACTCGTCAGGAACTACATTATGTTGCGAACCTGCTTCAACCTGTGTAACCGTCATATTAATCCCACCTAAAACTTCCGATTTTTTTTTGAATTCGAACGATTTAAACCACTCAATATCTTTTAGCGCCTTATATATTGCATTTTCTCCTTCGCCGCGAGCAGCATGCCCGCTAACACCGTGAGCAACACAATCTAGAACAATTAAACCACGCTCTGCAATAGCCATATCCATCATAGTTGGCTCGCCTACCACACCTAAATCGATATGTCCCAAATCTTCCAGTACAATAGGAACTCCTTGTTTGCCTGAAGTTTCCTCTTCTGCAGAAGCCAAGAACACCAAATTGTATGGCTGAGGATATTGAGATAATTCCAAAAACACATGCAATAAGCTCACTAGCGGTCCGCCCGCGTCATTACTACCGAGACCGAATAATTTCCCATCTACAACTGTTGGTGAAAACGGATCGAATGTCCACTTTGATGTTGCCTTTACGGTATCATGATGTGAGTTTAGTAGTATGGTTGGTTTGCTAGGATCTCGTTCGCCAGCCCAAATATTATTCAATTTCCGCTGTGGCGAGAACCCGTGTTCTTTCAAATAATCGAAAATAAGGTCGCCCGTTTGGTCTTCCTCACTACTATACGATTGTATAGAAATCAATTTCTTTAAAAACTCTACCGCTTTTCCTGATATAAACTCGATGTTATTCATGATAACAGTGCGGTTCCTTTATGATTCTCATTTACAGCATCAAATGCAGTGATTTTCACTCTTGAAACTCCTTGCCTTAAAGCTTGAAATCCAAGATCTAACTTAGGAATCATACCGTCGGTAATGATACACGCCTCTTTCAGCTGCTTATATAATTCTCTTGTAATCTCAGGAATCACTTTTCCTTCGTTTAACACACCCGGTTGATCGAAACAGAGTAATAATTCAGTTTCCATCTCTTTACTTAACGCAGAAGCCACAAAAGAAGCAATTGCGTCTGCGTTGGTGTTCAGCATATTCCCATAACCATCATGTGTCAAAGGGGCTAACACAGGCACTACATCCGACTCAATCAAACCAAATAGTGCAGATGCATTTACTTTTACAATATCTCCAACCCATCCAAAATCCACAGGCTTCACATCTCTTTTCTTTGCTTGGATGATGTTTAAGTCAGCACCTGTTAATCCAATAGCGTTGATGTCCAAAGCTTGCAAGCCCGCTACAATTTTTTTATTAACCAAGCCTCCATACACCATCGAAACTACATCTAGAGTAGCGCGGTCAGTGATTCTTCTTCCCTCAACCATTTCTGATTTTATACCTAATTTCTCCCCAATTTTAGTCGCAATTACGCCACCGCCATGTACTAATAATTTTGGGCCTTTAATTTCGGCAAAATCTCTCAAAAAGCTTTCTAATGTTGCATCATGTTCTGCAACTTTTCCACCAATCTTAACAACTTTGAGTATTTCACTCATTCATATTCTCCAGTAATCTCTTTAATATTGTCTGCATTGAAACGATTCTATTTCCGGCCTCTTCAATCACCAAGCTACTTCCACCATCTAAAACAGCATCTTCTACAATCACGTTGCGACGTACTGGTAGGCAATGGAGGAATTTTCCGTTGTTTGTTCGATTCATCTTTTCCTGACTTACCATCCAATTCGGATCAGTAGAAAGAATTTGTCCATAATCTTTAAAGTTACTCCAGTTTTTTGCGCAGATAAAGTCAGCACCTTCAAAAGCTTTGTTCTGATTGTACTCAATTTTAGCGCCCTGGGTAAACTGCTCATCCAACTCATATCCTTCTGGATGCGTAACTACTACATCATAATTTGCTGCACAGGTCCATTCTGCAAATGAATTAGCAACAGCTTGCGGTAAAGCTCTTGGATGTGGAGCCCATGTTAACACCACTTTCGGCTTCGCTATTTTTTTATGTTCTTCAATCGTAACTAAATCTGCAAGAGCTTGTAATGGATGTCCCGTTCCAGATTCCATATTGATAATAGGTACAGGACAATACTTTGCAAACGCAGTTAATATCGGCTCGCTATAATCATCGTCTTTGTTTTTTAAATCTGCAAAAGCACGAATTGCCACCATATCGAAATAAGAGCCAATTACAGCCGCTGCTTCTTTAATGTGTTCTGCCTTATCGCCGTTCATCACAACGCCGTCACCAAATTCTAACTTCCAACCTTGGCTACCAATATCTAGCACAACAGCTTCTAGCCCGAGGTTATATGCCGCACGTTGTGAACTGAGTCGAGTACGTAAACTAGGGTTCAAAAATAGAAGGCATATTGTTTTGTTTGTGCCTAAGGTTTTCCAAGCAAAAGGTGTTTTCTTTACTTCTGCTGCCTCAGCTAACAAACTCTGCAAGTCAGGGACATCATGTATATTTATGAACTGTTTCATTACAATACTTTTTTAAGTGACTCAATAAGGAGATCAATCTCCACTCTACTTACATTCAATGGCGGTAATAAGCGCAATGTGTTTTTGTTGGATGATGAGCCTGTGAATATGTGATGCTCAAACAACAGCTTTTTTCGCATTTCTGCTACAGGGAATTCAAATTCAACGCCAATCATTAATCCTTCGCCTCGCAATTCTTTTATCTCTGAAATATCGCCGAGTTGTTCTGTTAAATAACGCCCCATCTCTTTGGTATTCTCTAAAAGATTTTCCTTTTCAATAACTTCTAACACCGCTAGAGATGCAGCACAAGCCAAATGATTACCACCAAAAGTGGTGCCTAACATTCCATGAACGGCTTTAAATTTTGGATGAATTAGCACGCCAGCAACAGGAAAGCCATTCCCCATTCCTTTAGCAACGGTAATCAAATCTGGTTCTACTCCTGAATGTTGATGGGCAAAAAACTCACCTGTTCGTCCATAACCAGATTGGATTTCGTCTAGAATCAGAACCGTTTCGTGGATGTCGCAAAGTCGACGTACTTCTTGTAGAAAAGATGTTGTTGGAACTTGAATACCACCAACACCTTGAATTCCTTCAATCAACACACAGCAAACATCGCCTTTTTCTAGTTCAGCTTTGGTCGCTTCTAAGTCGTTCCAAGGCAGACGAACAATTTCAGCACCTTCGTTTACTGGAAAAAGAATGTTCGGGTTATCAGTTGCGGCAACGGCAAGCGATGTTCTACCGTGAAAACCTTTCTCATAAACCAGAACTTTTCTACGTTTGTTAAATGCTGATGCCACTTTTAAAGCATTCTCATTCGCCTCAGCGCCAGAGTTGCATAAAAACAGATTCCAATCGGCATATCCAGAAAGTTGACCCAGTTTTGTTGCCAATTCTTTTTGAATGGCGATAGGAACTGAATTTGAGTAAAACCCAATTTTACCAAGTTGCTCACTGATGCGTTTAACATAATGAGGGTGCGTATGACCGATAGAAATCACAGCATGACCGCCATAGAAATCTAAGTACTTAGTTCCTTGCTCATCCCACAAGTAGCAACCTTCAGCTTTAACAGGCTCTACATCAAATAATGGATAGACTTCAAATAGTTTCATTCTGTGATACGGTTAATTTTTTCGAAAGAAGTAACAATCCCTTTAATGAGCGCTGAACTTAAACCTTGATGTTCCATCTCGTTCAGGCCTGCAATAGTACAACCTTCAGGAGTAGTTACTTTATCAATTTCAGTTTCTGGATGGGCATCGCTTTGCATCAATAATGAAGCCGCACCACGAGCCGTTTGAACTGCAATTTTTTGAGCTTCTGCAGAATCAAAACCTAGTTGAATCCCACCTTGAGTTGCTGCGCGAATGTATCGCAGGAAAAACGCAACTCCACTTGCTGCCAAAACGGTTGCAGCTTTCATCATGCGCTCTTCAATAATTAAAGTATCGCCTAACGCTTTTAAAAGACGCTCAACCTTTTCAACTTCATCTTTTGCTTTTTTATTCGCACAAAGGCACGTCATTGATTCTGCAATTTCAGCCGCTGTATTTGGCATAGATCTAACGATAGGGTAATCGCCTTTTAAGTAACCAGAAATCACATCTAAGCTTACACCAGTAATGGTAGAAATAAGCACATGCTTTTTAGCATCTAACACTTCTTCAATTTCAGCGAGCAAGGCACCTAATTGTTTAGGCTGAACACAAAGAAATACGTATTTAGCATCTATAACAGCGCTTTTGTTATCGGTAGTTACCTTAAATCCATTCTCTTTTTGCTTCTCTAATTTAGTAACGTTTCGGCGTGTAAGTGTAATTTGACTCGCATCGCAAACACCTGCTTTCACAAAGCCTTTTGCGATGGATAGTCCTAAGTTTCCCGCACCTAAAACCGCGATATTTTCTTTAGTATTCATACTTAAAATGCAACAGATTTAAGATTAAGGCCGGTGGTCTCATCCAAGCCAAACATGAGGTTCATGTTTTGAACGGCTTGCCCAGAAGCGCCTTTTACTAAATTGTCGATAACACCAACAATTAACATTTGCTCTCCCTCTTTTTGAATGTAGAGAAGTGCTTTATTAGTATTGGCAACTCGTTTTACATCAGGGTTTGTATCCGTGATGTGTACGAAAGGCTCACTTTTATAAAATTCTGTGTAGAGCTTTTTCACTTCTTCTTCTGAAGCGTCTAATTTCAGATAACAAGCTGCTAAAATTCCTCGAGTGAATGTTCCTCTCATTGGAATGAAATTCACATCTTTATCAAAATTTGGCTGGAGTTGTTTTAAACTCTGCTTTATCTCCGCAAGATGTTGATGCGTAAATGCTTTGTAAACCGAAGCATTGTTATTTCGCCAACTAAAGTGCGTAGTAGAGGAAGGATTCTGCCCTGCACCCGTACTTCCTGTTATTGCCGAAATATGCACATCTTGGTTTAACAGACCTGCTTTAGCTAATGGAAGAAGTGAAAGTTCAATAGCAGTAGCAAAACATCCTGGATTGGCAATATTTTGTGCTTTTTTTATTTCTGCTTTGTTGATTTCAGGCAGACCGTATATAAAATCATGCGAAGCATCTTCAATTCTGAAGTCGTTACTCAAATCGATGATTTTAGCACCAGCAGGAACTAATCCATCGTCCAAAACCTGCTTCGATTTACCATGACCAGAACAAAGAAAAACTACATCCAAGCCTTCAGGCAAATTCTCAGTGAAAGTTAGCTCCACATCGCCCTCTAAATCTGAATGAGCCACATAGAGCTCTTTACCAGCATGACTTCTACTTTGAACCGCTACAAGTTCCGCTTTGGGATGATTGAGCAAAATACGAATTAGCTCTCCCGCGGTATAACCAGCTCCACCTATAATTCCAACTTTAATCATCATCCTGTACCGATTGCTGGATAAGTGTTGCGTTGGCAAGAATTTTGGTAAATCCTTTTACGTCATCACCACTCCAACCTTGGTTCATTTCGCCATATTGGCCAAATTTTGAAGCCATTAAATCGAATTTTGACTCAATGCCTTGTAACTCAAAACGTTTTGGCTCCAATTTCACAAAAACTTTGCCCGTTACTTTTCCTTGAGTGTTTTCCAAGAAAGCTTCGATATCACGCATAACTGGATCAAGAAATTGAGCTTCGTGCATCAACATACCATACCATTCGCCTAGTTGATCTTTCCAATACAACTGCCATTTTCCAAGAACATGCTTTTCAAGCAGCTGGTGCGCTTTTATGGTGATTAGGGAAGCTGCAGCTTCAAAACCAACTCTACCTTTTATACCAATGATTGTATCACCAACGTGAATATCACGTCCGATTCCGTAAGGAGCTGCAATTTGCTCAAGCTTTTTTATAGCCTCAACAGGGGTAAAGCTTTCGCCATCAATACCAACTAGTTCGCCTTTTTTAAACTCTAACTCAATAATAGAATCATCTGTTTTGGTGATTTTTGTAGGCCAAGCTTCATCTGCTAAATATTTATGCGATGTAAGTGTTTCAGCACCGCCAACCGAAGTTCCCCATAAACCTTGATTGATAGAATATTTTGCTTTAGCCCATTCTTTATCTACGCCATGGCTTTTTAGATATTCCACTTCATCCTCACGGCTAAGCTTCATATCACGAATTGGAGTAATAATTTCCATTTCTGGAGCAAGCACATTAAATACTAAATCGAAGCGAACTTGATCATTACCAGCACCAGTAGAACCATGCGCAATGGCATTAGCTCCAATTTTTTTGGCGTATTCTGCTATGGCAATTGCTTGGAAAATACGTTCTGCACTTACCGAAAGAGGATAAGTGTGATTTTTAAGAACATTACCAAAGATTAAATACTTAATTCCTTTTTCGTAAAATTCCTTTTCAACATCAATACAAACGTGGTTTTTAATGCCTAAGTCGGCCGCTTTTTGGGCTAGAACTTTTTGTTCTTCTGCATCAAAGCCACCTGTGTTTACAGCTGCGGTAAACACTTCATAGCCTTTATCTTTTGCTAAATGGATTGCGCAGTAACTGGTGTCTAATCCGCCACTAAAGGCTAATAATACTTTTTTCATGGTAACAACATTTTTGCGTTATTGAGTGCTTTTAAGAACGATTGTTTCTTCATTTGCACCCAGCGATAGAATTTGTTCACATTCTCTTCGCGTACAACTTTGGGGTTTGTATTTGGATGTTTTGGATCGTAAAGCATGCCAGTGCAGAGGCAATTTCTACGATTATTTCGAGTAAGGATATCATAGTTTGGGCAACTTTGGCACCCATTCCAGAACGTTTCGTCTTGCGTTAATTCAGAGAACGTAACAGGCTTATATCCCAAGCCAGAGTTAATCTTCATAACTGGTAAACTGGTAGTAATACCAAACAATTTAGATTCTGGATATTTCTTTTTCGAGAGCTCGAAAGCTGTAGTTTTAATACGCCTCGCAAGTTCCTGCCCTCTATAATCGGGGTGTACTATAAGGCCAGAGTTGACAACATATTTTTTGTTTTCCCAAATCTCTATATAACAAAATCCTGCTAGAATACCATCGTCTAAAGCAATAACTGCATTGCCATTAGTCATTTTCATTTTGATGTATTCTGGATCGCGTTTTGCAATACCGGTGCCCCGCAATTTAGCGGCCGATTCAATAAGATCGCATATAGCTTGGGCGTAGCTTGCGTGCTTTTTGGAAGCAATTTGAATTGTAACGGACATTTTTTGTGTATTATGTGAATTTATCTGCAATTAGGCAGAAATTTAGGAGTGACGATGGTAAAGATGGGGCCGTAATGAAATACCGGCTAAAAGACATATGTTACCGCCGCCGCGGAATCCGGCGTGGAGGTCTTGAGTCAATCCTATGTGCAGCTGTATTTTGCATGGGACTAAAGAAAAGGAATCAGTTTTTTAATTCCAATACTAGAACCTAATTTTTTTTAAATGGAAGCGCTTTTTACGAAAATAATTTCCTTTTTAACGCTCTTTTACTTCTCTTGCGAGTAGTCTAGGTCTATTATTAGACTAAATTTTGTTCCTTGCCCCATTGAGGTGAACTCTTGCGTCCCTCTTAATTGTGTAACTAAAGTTTGAATAATTGTCATACCTAAACTTTTTATAGCTTTCGGCTCTTCACTTTCTGAAAACCCAATTCCATCATCTGAGACTTCAAGTATCAGGTTTTGCTCTTCCATTCTAAGAATTACCGAAATATTTCCATGGTCTCTATCAATAAAAGCATGTTTGTAAGTGTTGACCAACAATTCGTTTAATATAAGCCCCAGAGGAATTGCTTTTTCCATTTCCATATTACACCCAATTGCATCAACGGATAGCTCAATTTCCTGTTCGCTCGTTTTGTATGCTGATTTTATAGAGTTGCAAAGCCTTTCGATATAATCTTGAAGATTAACTGTTGAAAAATTTTCTGTTTGGTATAAAGTTTCATGAACAAAGCCCATTGACTTTACCCGAGCGATGGCATCACTAAGAACATGTTGAGTACTTTCCTCCGTAGAACGCAAAAGCTGAAGTTCTAAGAGGGCTGTAACAACAGCCAAATTATTCTTAACTCTATGATGTATTTCCTGCAATAAAGTCTCTTTCTCTTTCAGAGATTTCTTCACTTCTTTCTTCGCCAGCTTCAGAGAAGATGTTTTTATTTTTACCTTTTTTTCTAGCTCTTTATTCCAACTACTGATCAATAAAACAGCTCCAATTCCTACACAAAGTATAATCCAGATAGAAACCCAAGTTATAATCCCGAAAGACTCTAAGGAGCTAATTATAGCTTCTTTCGAAAGATTTTCAACTCCTGCTAGTTCTTCTGAAATTTGTCGTTTGCCTAAATAATCGCCTGAATAGATAAATACAGCAATAACACCAGTAACAATAGTTATTGCGCTATACACCCAGCGTGTAGATACATCTCTTCTTTTTGGGAAGCTATACCAACGTTGTTTCAACTCCTCAACTTTTGGAGAACATATAAATAGTATAGGCCCAACGATAACTACAGATTGTAACAGAGACCCTGACCACCAGCCGTTCCAAAGAGCTGCGGTATCTTGAGCAGAAAGATGATGAGACAGACTCCAGATAAATGCGCCTAAAGAACTTGCCGTAGAAGCTACAAAGGAAGTAATTATAAATACGATGATACTTCCCACGCTCCTAAGGTCGTACCTAATAGTTATGCATTGGTACACAATCGCATAAATAGAAATTCCAAAAACGAAGGACAATCCAAATAAGATGGCCCATACAAAATGAAGTTCGCTAAATAGGCCAATTACGAACATCGATAAAAAAACCGGAATAAAGGCCCATTCAAAACCTAACCAAAATAGCATGACTAACCCAATCAACATAGGGGGGTTCATCACAAAAAGCCGTAGAATTTCTTTACTATCGCTTGAGTAAGTAAGAGCGGTAGCTGGTAAGTTAACAATAGAGAACCAAAGCACCCCTGCGATAATTAGAATCCAAGCTATTATAACTCCAACAACACGAATGTTGAGAGGATTGCTCAAACTCAGTATATAATCAAGTTCTATAGGGCGCCAACGCATTAGCTACTTACTCCATTTAATTAGTAAAGGCCTCTTTTTTATCGACGCTTTCTAGCAGTTGTAAAGTTTTATTTATTTAGCGGTATTAAAAAATGCTGATTATAAGATTATGGGGTTCACTAGTTATCATTTATTAAAATATTAGTCTTTTCTTCTTCTACATTATACTCAATACGGTTACCAAGTAAATAGCCATATGGTTTAAGGCTTTCGATCTCTTCAAAAAGAACGCGAAGAATTCCTATTAATGGCACAAAAAGAATCATTCCTGCAATACCCCAAATTTCGCCTCCAATTATTAATGCCAATAGTGCCATAAATGGATTAATAGACACTTTAGAGCCTACAATTCGTGGAGTTATAAAATTTCCTTCCAAAAATTGCACAACGCTAAAAACTGCTATAACTAGAAGTGGAGTGAGTAGAGAGTCGCCCAAGAGGAAAGCAAAAAGTAATGGAGGTATAGCTCCAATTATAATTCCGATATATGGAATTACAGCTAATAAAGACGCAAATACTCCAAAAAATATGGCGTGCTCTAAACCAATTATTAGAAGTCCTAAGGTATTTAATATTGCAAGTATTCCCATCACGGTGAGCATACCAACTAAGTAGTTCTGTGTTACTACTTGAACATTACCAAGCACTTCGTCAATTTGTTCGTTATCACCTTTTCGTTCAAAAAGTTTTTGAATGAAGACTCGATACATTTTTTTGTAGTACAACATAAAAAACACAAAGATCGGTACTAATGAGAGCAACGTAAAAGCACTAGTTGTGGCGCTTACGATAGATTTTAGATACTCCCCACTTTGATCAATTAGGTTTGTAACTCCTTTTTCAAAATAGTCACTACGTTGCTCTTCGGTAAGACCTAAAGTTCCTTCTAGATAGACGATACCTTGAGTTGTGACTGTTTTTAATCTATCAGTAACTTCAGGAATCCGATCTGAGAACTGAACAAATTGTACCGAAATAATAGATATAATACTCACGAAAGCCACAATCACTAACAGTAAAGTTGCCACTATACTTAGTACTCTTCCAAGCTTCTTCTTTTCTAGCCAACTTACAATGGGGTTTAAAAGCATCGATAAAAAGGCGGTGAGAACTAGCGGCATTAAAATGAATTTGGCATAGCTCATTACCACCACTATAAGTACCAAACCTAGGAGAGTGATAGAAGATTTATACCAAAACGGGAAATGGGTCTGAGTCTGTGAATCTGTTTTTTTCATTGATCTAGTTTTGATAAAAGTAATTAACTCGTTAAGGTATTTTGGAATAAAATAGGATATTTGCACCGATTCGCATAAGAAATTTAGCGTTATATTTTCCTGAAGTGCGACGGGGTTCTTATATTGTTTTACTGAATTTTTCTTTTAAGTTTTTAGCTATCTCAATTATGCATATAGATCACATAGGAATTGCCGTTAAAGATTTAGAATCTGCCATATCGGTATACGAAAAGTTGTTAAATCGCCCTTGCACAAAGAAAGAACGTGTTGATAGTGAGATGGTTGAAACTGCTTTTTTTGAGACGGGTGAATCTAAAGTTGAACTGCTTGGCGCTACTTCCCCAGATTCTGTAATTGCAAAGTATATTGCAAAAAAGGGAGAGGGCTTACATCACGTTGCTTTTGAGGTTACCGATATCCATGCGGAGCTAAAACGCCTCCGCAGTGAGGGTTTCACCGTGCTAAACGACGAGCCAAAAGATGGCGCTGATAATAAATTAGTTGCTTTTATTCACCCCAAAGACAACAATGGCGTTCTGGTAGAATTGTGCCAGGGTAAATAGCTGGTGTATTAAAGAACGAGTTCTTAAAATGCATAATTGAGTGGAAAGTTAATCCTGAAAATCTTTCAGAGACATACTCATGATGACGAAGAGAGCTGCTTAATTCATTAAACCACCTATCGGGTTCGTTAAAACAATAAAACCCATCCAAAAAAACTTTCAGATGGGTTTTACAACAAGATTGAGTTGCTTAGAACTTCACGCCAACGGAATATTTAAGCATCAAATCTGGAACTGCAAGTACCGATACTCCGACTTCAAAATTTTCAAAAATGGTGTACTGCCTACCCATTGAGAAAGATTGCGGTAATGGTGCTCCCAAAAGATCCTTTCGGCTTTGGTCTGAGAAGTCAATTCCCTCACCAAGCAACACGTTTCCGCCAAAACGGTAGTGAGAATCTTTGTATCCCGTGTACTTACCAAAAATCTGAAACAAGTATCCATCAATATCTAAAAATAAAAGGCGAACAGGAATTCCAAATATTTGTGACCAATGGTTTAATCGATCTTTTAGTTGAAAATCAAAACCTACACCAATTCCGTGTTGCAAATCTTTCCCAATAGTATTGCCACCATGTGTAAAGGAAAATTCACTTAGATAACTGGTATAATTCAATACCGCTGTATGTCGGCCCATACTTAAATCTACACCTAATTTTAGGGAAGAAGGCATTTTCAAGCTACCATTTTCAGTAATGTCTGAAATATCTCTAAATGTGGTTAAATTTGGCTTATTAGCTTGTAGACTGTCTAGCGCAACCTCAATATCTCCAGCAAGGATATCAGATCCTGAGCCTACAATAAAGACTGGGAGATAGGCTTCTGCAACCACATCAGTGCCTTCCAGTTTGAAGTCAGGAACATTGTCATAAACTACAGAGAAGTTAACCACGGGTACGGGACTGTAATTTAAACCAATCTTATATCCATATTCTGTGGCTTGGTAGTTTCCATTCGCATTCATATAAAAGGCATTAGATTCGCCATTTTCATAATTAAGATTCGGATCGGATGGGTTATTAAAGTAGCGTTCATCGGCACCACCAACTACAACCATCCCAGAAAGATCTGCCAATAAACTTCGTGTATTGTTTACTTGATATCGAGTAAATGTAGCACCTAAAGCTAGTTTTTGGTTCGCGTCATCTTCAAAAAAGCTATAACCAAAACCACCAGATAGCGCATTTACTTGAAAGCTCATTTGAGTAAGCAAGGAAATGTTCATCAGTACATCAAAACGAATGGAAACTTCATCGGTACCTTGCTCTTGGGCAAGCTTAGCAGCCATCCCAGTAACTCCAAGATTAAAGTCGATTCTAGTTGGATAAGTATAAGCACCGGCAATCACAAGCCTATCATAAACGGGAGCTGCGAAAGAAATGGAAGAAATATCTCCTTTAAAGCCTACATCTAAGCCTCTAACTTCTGTTGGTTTAATATACGTTTCTGGGAATTTAGTCCAGCTTTCAGAGTTATTAAATTCATCTATTGTTGCTGATGAAATTTCATCATTTACAGTAGATAATAGCGATGAGTTTAGGCTTGAATTCATATCAGAACCCACTCCAAGTCTACTGCTAAAAGAAATATGAGCTGTTTTCATATAACCTAATAGCGCCGGGTTTAGGTTCAAGTTTCTAGAATTGTTTGCAACTCTAGAAGAAATTAAACCACCCATAGAACCTGAGCCTAAGCTACTTCCTACAGTGTTTAGATTTAGGCCAAAGCCCAAATTCATGTAACCACCTCTAAATAAATGAATTTCACTCGCGTCTTCTCCTTCAGCGTCATCTTGTGCTTGTACAAGTTGTACTGAGAAAAGGCTTAGTAACAGAAATGTCGATACTTTTAAAAAACTTGATTTCATAATTATACCCCTCAAAAACTTATTGAAAAACTAATACGTTGCGAATTGTGAATTGAATTAATGACGTAAGCAAAGTCGGACTGTATCCTCACCTTATCTTTAATCAGAATGTCAATCCCCGTACCCAACGTGAATTTTTCATCATCAAAATCATTTATTCCTTGTTCTGTACCTGCTCGCAGTAGAAGTACATTAACTAGCCGAGCTTCAACACCAAGCCTTACCCAATTTGTAAGCTCATCACTTAAAGCTGGCTGGAAATCGCCAACAAATTGGACATTCTTGTTCAATTTCAGAGCTGAACCAAAAATCACTTCCATAGGCATCCCTTCATCGTAGCTACCACGGGCGTTGTTATCAGTGCTTCTCGCTTTGCTATCCCATTTTATTGGGGCGTATAAATCTCGGATTAAGATTCCAAACTGAACCCTTTTGGATGGGAAAAACATCAAGCCAATATCTAAGCCAAAGCCATTCGCATTCCCATAAACCTGTTGACCTAAGCCAATAGAGATTTCATTGGAATCGAATACGATGTAATCATCTGGGTTCAGAGTATTATTACCGTAGGATGCATTTCGATATTTCAAACCAATACCAACGCTTACAAAATCAAATTTTGCACCATAAGCGGCGTGGAATGAAAGCTCTTTGAGAGCTGCATCGCCTGTTGATATTGCAGATATTCCCACCGATTGGTTTTTAAACGGCAAAGGAATAAGAGCGCTAAAGTAGTTGTATTTAATAAGCCCTAATTGGTCGGCTTGTGAAAAGCCCACTTTATAAGTGTCGGTTTGAGATAATCCTGCCGGATTCCAAAAGGTGCCGTTTTCATCGTCAGCTAAGCCAACAAAAGCATAGCCCATACTAACTGGTCGCGTTCCAAAGCCTACATCTGCGAAAGCTCCAGAGATTCGTGATAGCTCCTGTGCATACCCCATTGAAGTGGTTAACAAAGTAGCTGAAAGAAGAATAGTTCTTATAAGTTTTTTCATGATATAATTCCTATTTAATTAAAACTACTTGGAGTAATTTAACTTTCTCGTCTTGTTGGTCTTTAGCGCGTATCTCTATAACATACCGCCCATTTCGTGCTAGATTACCTCCATCGGTTAATCCATCCCAGGTCAACTCTTGTAAACTAGAAGCCGAGCCATACCTACCAGGTTGCTGTAAGTCATCCTCAAGTAATGTCCTTACCAATTCTCCTTTTATGTTGAAAATCCTAATGTTCACTTTTGCAGGAGGAAACGCAGTATTCAAGAAATACCCCAGCCTCAAAGGCGCAATATCTGGTGAAAAGGGACTAGGTAACACCGCTGCATACTTAATACCAAGAGGTTCGTTTTCGGCGAGTACCGCAAACTGCCCTAATGATGTTACTTCTACCGAACCTGCGCTATTGAACCCAGAAACTGATTTTGAAGATTGTTTATCCAAAATCTCCCATTGTAGCGTGGTAAAGTTGAAGTAGCCAATTTCTTTAGCTCCTTCGTTTAGTGCTAGCGAAGAATCTTCTGGTAGAGAAAGTGTTGCATTCTTTTTTAAATCACTGCCAGAAAACGATAGCACATAAATCTTATCCGCCACGGTATAGCTTATATCAGTTCCTTGAGCAAATACGAATTTTTTGGTTTTTGCGGGCTCTGTTTCTCCTAAAGAAAGCTGAGACGGAACATCTACTGATCCTTCCTGAATCGAAACTTGTAAGCCATTGCCATTTGTTAGCGTATAATTTTTGTCGGGCTCAATTTGAGCGGTCAGTTCAACTACATCAGATACTCCAACCGTCTCAGATACTGGATCCGAAACTTGTATACTGAAAGAGCCAATTGCATTTTCGCTAGCTGGTTCAAACAACCCACTGCTGTTAATAGCTCCAGCCGTTGTTGGCACAACATTCCATTGCAAGCTTTCACCTAACATAACGCTACCACCAGAGGTATCAACCGCAGAATAGCTAAACACATGAGTGTTTGAGTTCGCAACTTGTTTCGCTGGGCTACTTACCGAAATCTCTTTAATTGGTATCGAAGTAACTTCAAGATCTATCGATTGGCTTATCGTTTTACCTTCTAGATTTACTGATACTTTTACTTTATAAGTTCCAGCCTTGGTAGCTAACAGTTTAACTCCAGTGCCTTCCTGTTCGGTGAGATTAATCCCACTCTCTTCAGTTAAAACACTCCACGTTACACCTCCAAGGGCTTCTTCGCCATCAAATTTATCTTCAAGCGATTTATTAATACCATCTCGAACAAATAACTCTAAATTATATTTATCACCTGCTCTAATAGTTTGCCCCACTAATGTTGGGGTTATTCTGATACTGCTCAAAATACCACTTGCCAACGGTGCAATAGTTGTTTGAGAACTTAGGTACGTATTATTTCTACTTGAATCGGTAACGGCTGTATAAAAGCTCACTTCTTCAACTGAGCCAAAGACTGGAAGGCTCGCACTTAAGCTGTCCCCATTTTTCACCATATTTACAGCCAAAAATTGTGCTGTGGATGCTTGTTTATAATATAAAACTCCTGTGGCTCGTGAGTTGTTGTAGCCGGCAGTATTTACAACCTTCACTTTTGTTTTTTGATCAGCCAGAATTTGAGTTACACTTAATTGCTGATATGGTAAATACACATCTCGCTCCAGAATGGTAGTATCAGTGGCTAAATCTACCGTAATGGTGTTGCTAGGATATAAGTATCCTTCTTTTGATGCACTTACAACATATTTGGCCTTTCGGAGATTTCCTTCCGAAGTATACACACCGTCGTCACCAGTTATTTCTGATTCAGCCGCACCACCTAAAATTCCAAAATTAATTTCCGCACCACTTATTGGGGAAATTCCATCACTTACTGAAAGTTGAATTTTACCACTTGGTAAATGCGTAGTAGAAACTGTTTTTGTCTTTCCTACGTCTGCTGTTGTTAAGCTTAATAAGTAACTTTTAGAAAACACCCCAGAGGTTATTTTCACTTGATACACAGTGGTATCAGTAGCGCCTTCTTTAAGTGGTAATTGGAAAGTAAACTGTCCATTAGAATTTGTAGTTGCAGTGAATGAAGAGCTAGACTGAACCGTTACTTCCAAGCCTTTAACGGGTTCTCCATTCAATTTAACAGACCCTTTAACAGTAACCCGAGAAGCCGTTAGCACTAAATCATTAGCTACACCGGCTTCACCATTCTTAATTGTAATAGAGACCGTATCTGGAGTAAAACCTACTTTATTCGCTATTACCGTGTAAGAACCTGACGAAAGGTTAGCAAAAGCATATTTCCCATTGCTACTTGTTGTTGCTTCCTCTGTTCTACCTGAACTTTGCTGAACAACAGTAACTATTGCACTGCTTAAAGTTTTGTTACCAGAAGATGTTACATTTTTCACAACTCCTGATAGAGACGAACTATTTGCCGCCATAGTGAAAGAAGTGGATAAAGAATCCCCAGAATTTAAACTGATGCTTTTTGTTACTGGCGAAGCTGAATATCCTACCAAAACTGGACGAACTAAATACTCCGTAGAAGCTTTGATTTTAGTGAACCGAGCTAGACCTAAATTATCAGTACGTTGTGTAAGAATTACTGTAGTATCCGCTGAAATAATGGTTACATCTGTATTTGAAACTCCTTTCCCACCCACTTTTACTAATACATCGAGAGTGGCAACATTTGCTTGAGAGGTAAAGTTTTGAGTGCTCACACCGTCATAGGCTAGAGTAATTACATCTGAAGCTAAAGGAGTAAAAATATAGCCCTGTTTTTGTACTTCAACTCTGTAATCTCCTGCTGGTAGAAAGTCGAATGCATAGCTTCCATCAGTAGCGGATGTTGCAATCTTAACTATTTGATTTGTTGTAGGATTGATAAGTGTTACGCTTGCGTCACTAAGACTCACATTCCCACTGATTCGAGCGTTTTTAACTACAATTTCTAAATCGGCTTCCAGCTCGGTAGTTGCTGCACCAAAAGGTACATCAACCACTTCTTGAATATTTTCATAACCATCTTTAAAGATATCGGTAGTTATCGTGTACTCTACCCCTGTTTCAACTCCTTCAATTGTGAAATCACCAGTTGCATTGGTCTGTGTTGTGTAATTATTTACATCAGAAATTGCAGTAACAGTAACTCTAAATGGTAATGATGAGCCATCAGGATTGGTGATTTTCCCAACAATCTTCCCGTTATTAGGGATCATTGTTCTATTCGAAGTCACATTTAAATTGCTTGGTGCAATAGTAATGGTAGTAGTATCAGCTTTATAGCCGTCGAATAGTGTAATTAAGGTGAAATCGCCAGGCGATAAATTGGTAAGCTCAAACTGACCCGCTGCATTTGTTAACGCGAAACCAGACCCTCTTTCACCAAGTGCCGAAACTTCCACATCTTTTAATGTAGCACTAGTAATTTCGTTGGTAATTACTCCAGTAATGGTAGCATTATTCACTACTAAATCTGAAATATTTACATCGCTTTTATTAAGCTCAGCTTCTATTAAACTAACCTCTACACCTGCTGAAGATGAATAGCCCGTTTTGGAAGCTGTAACCACATAATCTCCAAGTTCTAGAGAACCCACTGAATATGCTCCATTTATATTCGTAACGGCGGCGTATTGATTACCATTTGAATGCGTAAGGGTAACCGAAGCGTCATCGATAGCGGCGTTGTCCTCGTCAGAAATCGTACCGCTTATTATTCCGTTTTTAGGAACTAAGGCCGGAGTAAGCGAAACAAAATCGCCATCTTTTATAACTTTTGTTACGGTTTGATTAATGTATCCTGAAGTGGAAAATTCGATTGTATAAACACCAGCTGTCAGCTTTGAAATACTAAAAGATCCACCAGCATCTGTTACCGAACTAGCACCGCCACCGCCTTGTTTACTTACATTCACAAAAACTTGCTCTAATGCTTCTGATCCTGAATTGTTTACAGTTCCACTAATAAATGCAAAGTTCTCGGCAGCATTAAAATCTATGCCTGTTAACTTTTGGCCAATACTTAATGTGGTAGACTTAGTTGTTCCAGTATAACCTAGTTTAGATACTTTTAAGCTGTAGTTGCCAGGATTTAAACCCAGTAAGTACGACCCATCAGATTTTGAAACGGTGCTATCAATCGCTGTGCCATTTGAGTTGAAAGCAATAACCTTAGCAGAAGCCAAAATCCCACCGTTCGTAATTCTAACCGTTCCCGATACCGAACTTGGGTTCGCTGAAATCACAAAGTCGTTAGCAACTGTTGTTCCTGCTACTAGTTTGTCTGTATTAACCGTTGCCGAACGAAAACCGTCTTTGCTAGCAGTAATCGTATACGCTTGCCCAGCTGGTACACTAAATGCGTAAACACCCGAAACTTGCGTAACCGTACTTTGGTTAAAGTCTGAACCCCTAGTTATGGTAACTTGAGCGCTACGAACCTGAGAAAAGCCATCTGTAACCGTACCTCTTATCGTGGTAAGATTCTTTTTTAAAGAGAAATTCTGATTTACAAGCAGTTGACCAGGCCCAATATTGAGTGCCGAAAGTGAATCTGAAATAAATCCTGACTTAACCGCTTTAATAGCCCAACGGCCAGATTGCAAGTTAAAATTATAGGTTCCATCAAGTTTATTGAGTAATTCTACGGTTTTACCTGTTGTTGCATTATAAGCTGATAACGAAGTGTTTGATAACGCCTCACCATTTGAAGTAACTCTACCTGAAATTGTACCCGCATTAGGTGTCATTTCATAGTTTACACCTGTTAATTTCTGCCCAGCAATAACGGTTACTGTTTTTGGCGATGGAGAAACCAAGCCTGTTTTACTCACAGTAACTTTATGACTTCCTTGTGGCACTCTAAGAGTGAAGTACCCACTGCTTGAAGTTATTGTTGAGCCTACACCTTGTATAGTCACATTTGCATCGGAAACACCATTTCCATTAGGTAAAGTTACCGTTCCTGAAATAGAACTTGGATTTGGAATCAATTCAAAATCCATACCCGATATTGTTTCCCCGATAGCAATTCCAATTACCAGCTCTCTATCCTGATTGGAAGTGTAATTATCCTTATTGGCTTGAATAGAGTAAGCACCACTTTTCAAACTCAATGTAAATTGTCCGTTTTTTGAACTTACTACAGAGATAGGCGTTCCCACATTTGGCACCGCTGTAACCGTAATTCCTTGAAACGGTGCAGTACCAATGCTGCCATCGCTATTTGTAATACGCTCTCTTATAAAACCTGTAACCTGATTCGCATTCCCAATAAGAGTAAAATCTTGGTTTTGAAGTATATCTCCAGTAGATAATGAAACACGTTTTGAAGCTGGTTCAACAAAACCAACTTTAGTTGATTTCAATGTCCATGAACCACTAGCAACCGTAAATTGGTACAAGCCCGAACCATTTGTTTTGGTTTCATACGTTCTAGTACCGTTTGTTATAGTAACTGCCACACGTTGTACTGGCTGTCTACTATCGTTATATACAAAGCCAGAAATAGTTGCCTGATCGTTTACCAAAACCAACGACTCAGACAGAACTAGTTGTTGGTTCAAACTCAACGTTATGCTTTTTGAAGCTGGGCTTATAAAACCAGACTTAGAAACTAGCAGAGTGTAAGAGCCTTTGTTCAGCGATACTGAAAACTGCCCGTTTACATTAGAGCTCACCTCTTTAACCACTCCGGTTGCTCTGTCGGTAACAAGAATCTTAGCTTCCGAAACCTTTGCGCCATTATTATCTAAAATTGTTCCCCCAATTGATGACGGTAGCGGTGTCATCTTCATTGAGAAGCTAGTTTGTTTGCTCGCTTTAATAACCACTTCTGCGGTAGCATCTTCGTAGCCTGCTTTTGCAGCAGTAAATTCATACGTACCAACTACCAAACTATCGTAATGTGTTTCGGATTGCACAAAATACGGGATTGAAGGAGTTACGCCTCCATTAATTGCTCTCGCCTTCAGCTCTACCCCTAATAAGTTAGAGTTATCCGATTTGGATTGAATTTTTGCACCAAACTCACCCGTATCAACTTTATAATTAAAATAGCGGCTCTTACTAGTAGTACCACCACCTGAAGAGTTATTGGAAATCACATTCCATTGATAACGTCCATTTTTCAAATTCTCTAAGGCAGGATATTCGATGGAAGTATTTGTAGTTGTACTTGCCCAAATTTGCACAGTTACATCGATCCCCTGTTGCTTCACAATTTGGAGTAAGTTAATCGTATAATTTGCTACCGACGGTACCTTCTCCCACTCAAAAACGATTGTCTCTTTCCCAAAAAACGTTTCTTCAACTAGCGGTTTTTTTAGCGTCACTTTAGGCAATGCATCCGGATTAGTGTAAGTAAACGGAACAATTCCACCAAAAACAGGACTTGTAAAAACGGGATTATTCTCTTCGTACACATTCAGAATCGTGTAGCTATACTCTTCGCCGGCATTCAACGGTGGCGCTTCGTCGGTAAAAGGCGACTCTCTGTTTATGGCACCATAACTTGCCGTTGTATTTTTGGTGATATACTGCCAAACTACGGTAGCGCCCTCAATACTGATGTTTGCATCTTCATCTTCTACAATATCAAAAGGCGTACTTGAAACAATAAGCCAATAAGAAGGAACGCCAGAAACGGCAGACCACTGAAATGTTGGTGTAGCGTTTGAGCTTTTACCACGAGGCCCAATAATAGATGGAGCTTCATTTGCTTCAATAAGCAACAGAATTTCGTTAGAATAAACGATACTAGATGGATTCTTCTCGCTATCGCTTTGTATTCCGTCGGCCGTTCTTGCTGTAGAGTTTGTAATACGCGCGTAATATCTACCTGCGCTTAAGCCCATTGCTTTAGGCGTAAAATTCTGCGCAGTTCCCGTTGCAGCAACTTCAAGCACATTATAGGAGTTAGAAGATCTCCCAATTAATAGTTTTGCGCCTTTACCCGTTAAATTTAGACTTCCTCCTGCTAAAGTTGCCCACTCTAATTTAAAAGGCTCACTTTGCTTTAGTAAAAGCTTCGATACAAAATTACCGTCTGTATTCTTTGCTTTTGCAGGTTTAACCAAAAAGGTTTGCGCTTGTACGCTTACAGTAATTGATAGAAATGCAATAGCGCACAAAGCCATTACACCCAGATTTCTCTTTGTTTTTCTCATAACCCCATTTATTTTATTGCCCGAATAACACACACTTTTTTTAAGTGCTCACCTCACAACCTCTATTTTACTACGGCTTTCTTAAACCCCAATTATAGTAACCGAGTGGCTCTGATATTTGAGGTAAGTTTAACATTCTATCGCTTTATTACAACAACTTCGTAAAATAAATCGATTTTTTTGCAACATTACTACTCAACAAGTGCTTTATTAAAGCCTTATGCATGAGAATCATTGCCCATATTTCTTGTTAAGCCCCCTCTTAAAAGTCATTAGTCAAGTTGCTAAGAATCTAATTGAGATTGAACTGCTCTCTGTTGTATCTTTGTGCGTTAGGTAAAATCGGGATGTGGCTCAGTTCGGTAGAGCACTCGGCTGGGGGTCGAGGGGTCGCAGGTTCAAATCCTGTCATCCCGACTTTTTGAGGGTACTTTTACTCTGAAAAATCAGGCTTACATAACAGTAATCACTTTTACTTAAATGTGGGCATTGGCCAAACAAAAATGGCTCAACTACACAGTGAGCCATTTGTGCTTAATAGACAAACCTTTGATTGGGAATTATCGCCCAAAGATTATAATTATTTTTAACGATACTTTCGTTAAGTGATGCTATTAACTAGCCTCGTGGTGGCCTGCCCTGTTGTGGTTTAGGGGCATTATTAAATTCTTCTTTGCTTATAAAGCCATCACCATTGGTGTCTATTTTTGAAAAATCATTAAGAAGCGGCCCTTTAACCTCACTCTTTGATAACTTTCCATCCTTATTTGCATCCATTTCGGATAATATCTGAGGAAAATCCGGACCACCTGCCTGTCTTTGGTTATTACCTGCTTGGTCTTTTTGTGTTGCGCAAGCGCTCATTGATAGAGCAACTGCTCCCAATACAAATGTTCTAATTACTTTATTCATGGCTTTAATTTTTGATTGTTTTGTTTATTCAGTTCAAATAATTCTACTCCATTAGACCGCCATAAGTCTAAATTCCTTCGGGTAGGTATGATGATAATTTTGATTTGTTTTTTTAGGATTAGGTGAAATCTTCCAAAGCTTAAGCCCTCTTTTACTCTGTAGCCATACATTATTTATTTTTTGAGTTTCGAGTAATTTAAGATTAGAATACTATCTTGAATTACAGAACTAAAACAAGCATTAAACATTAAGCCTAGTTAGTTGTTAGGAATGATAAAAAAAGTAGAAGTAGTTGCAGCCGTTATTCATTTTGAAAATGAAATTTTATGTGTTCAACGCCCAGAAAATAAATTAGATTATATTTCTAGAAAGTTCGAATTCCCAGGTGGGAAAATTGAAAATGGGGAGACTCAAAAAGAAGCATTAGCACGAGAGTTAAGAGAGGAATTAGACATCAAACCACTAATTAGTGACCTCTTCTTAACCGTTGTACATACTTATCCTGATTTTGAACTAACTATGCATAGTTATTCTTGTACTGCAAGGTCCAAAGACTTGAAATTAAAAGAACATATTTCAGCTTTGTGGTTGAAAAAAAATAACCTTAGCAATTTAGATTGGGCTGAAGCTGATGTGCCAATTGTAAATAAATTAATACAAAATGGATAACACATTTAGTAATAGCTTTGCGAAAAGCTTACTTACCGGTTTTGTGGATAAAAACATTGATTCCGATATTGTATGGAGGCCTCAACTATTAACCAATAAATTAATTCCAAAGGAAAAAGTCTTATCCACTCTTTTGTCAGAGTTTGATACATGTGATGAATTTTTTATTTCCGTTGCATTTGTTACCACTAGCGGTATCGCAGTTTTACTTAACAGCTTACTTTCTTTAGAAAGAAAAGGTATCAAAGGAAAAGTACTAGTTTCACAATACCTAAACTTCACTGAACCAGAAGCCCTTAAGAAACTAAAGCTTTTTGAAAATATTGAGCTCAGAATATCCACTAAAGGCAACACACATTCAAAAGGCTACATTTTTAAGAAAACGGATTATTACAATTTAATCGTTGGAAGTAGCAACTTAACATCGAGCGCCTTAACTGTTAACAAAGAATGGAATCTAAAAATATCAGGTTTAAAGCCTAGCAGCATTGTTGAAAAGGTTTTAAATGAATTTGAAATTGATTTTGATAATGCAGTTCCTGTAACAGATGAGTTTATCGCATCATACCAATCTATATATGAAAGAGAACGGTTGTTTAGGAATGAATCTGGGCATAATCTTGCTAGCTCTAAAGAAAAAGTAATCGCTCCAAATTCAATGCAAGTAGAAGCATTGAGCAATCTAAAAAAAATAAGGGTAGAAAATAAAAATAAGGCGCTTATAATATCTGCTACAGGTACTGGAAAAACATATCTATCAGCATTTGATGTAAAAGCTTTTAACCCCAAAAAATTACTTTTTGTTGTTCACCGATTGAATATCGCTGAGAAAGCTTTAGAAGCTTTCAAAGATATTTTTAAAGATGAAAAATCTTATGGTATATATTCGGGTAATAAAAAAGAATTAGATGCAGACTTTGTTTTCTCGACAGTACAGACTATTTCTAAGGATAATCACTTGCAAAACTTTGCGAACGACACTTTTGATTACATCATAATAGATGAATCTCATCGCTCTGGAGCAGAATCATATATCAGGTTGATAGAACATTTCACCCCTAAATTTTTATTAGGGATGACAGCTACTCCTGAACGTACCGATGGAAATGATATTTTCAGACTCTTTGACCACAATATTGCTTATGAGATAAGATTAAATAGAGCAATGGAAGAAAATATGTTGTGTGAATTTCATTATTTCGGTATTACCGATTTAATAGTTAATAATGAAACGATTGAGAATACTAGAGACTTTAAATTATTAGCAAGCGATGAGAGGGCTTCTAGAATTATTGAAAAAGCTGAACTCTACGGCAGTGATAATGGCATAACTAGAGGCTTGATTTTTTGCTCAACTAATGAAGAATCACAAAATCTATCCTTAAAATTTAATGAACGAGGATATAAAACTATTGCTTTATCCGGTGAGAGCTCTGAAACAGAACGTAAAGATGCAATTTCAAACTTAGAATCAACGGATAACAACCTAAAATTAGACTATATATTCACAGTAGATATTTTTAATGAAGGAATTGATATTCCTAAAATTAACCAAATACTAATGCTACGACCTACTGATTCTGCAATTATATTCGTACAGCAATTAGGTAGAGGCTTAAGGAAAGCCAATGGGAAAGATTATTTAACTGTTATAGATTTTATTGGAAACCATAAAAATAACTATTTAATCCCAATTGCCCTATATGGTGACACATCGTTCAATAAAGACACTTTACGAAAGCTAATCTCCGAAGGTAGTAAAATGCTACATGGCTCTTCGACAATCAACTTTGACGAAATATCAAAAGAAAAGATTTTTCAATCTATTGATTCTGCTAATATGAGAATCCTTTCCGATTTGAAAAAAGACTATCAACTGTTAAAGTTCAGATTAGGCCGTATTCCAATGATGACTGATTTTTTAAACCATGAGTCTAGGGACCCTTTTCTATTTATTGAGTATTCGAAGTCTTATTTTAATTTTGTAAAAAAGGCTGACCAAGATTTTGACATAATTTTGGATAAAAAGCGGTTACACTTATTAGAACTTTTCTCAAGAGAGATTAACAACTCTAAAAGAATTGAAGAAAGTTTAATTTTGAGGAAGTTGCTTGATAGTAGTGAATTAAAAACCTCAGTCCTTAAGAGTTTAATATCAAGAAAATATAACTATGAGGTGAGTAGAGAAACTATTGAATCTAGCATCTCTAATCTTAATTTTGAATTTATTCGTAAAGAAGAGAAGGTAGTATTTGAAGAAAATAATACTTTTAAGTTTCACATCGAGTTTATCGAGTTACTCAAAAATAATACGTTTAAAGATTTTTTATCTGATGCTGTTGACTATTCAATCAAAGCTTTTGATAATAACTTTGATTCAGCTAAATATAAAGGTGGTTTAGTTCTTTTTAATAAATATAGCCGTAAAGATGTATGTAGGCTATTGAACTGGGAAGTTGATATTAGTAGTACAATTTATGGCTACAGAACTAGAAATAAAGTCACCCCTTGTTTTGTGACCTATCATAAATCAGATGATATTGATGATACTATCAATTACAACGATCATTTTATTACCCCTTCTATTTTTGCTTGGGAGTCTAGATCTAATAGAAAATTAAATAGCCCTGAAATTCAAAATGTCATTGCCTCTGAGCGAATTTTACTTTTCGTAAAAAAAGAGGACGCAGAAGGAACAGACTTCTATTTTATGGGAGACGTTTCAATCATTGAGGATTCAATTAAGCAGGATGTTATGCCAGAGTCTAAAAAACCTGTCGTTCATTTCAAGTTTCTATTAGAAGAGCCAGTAACTGAGGAACTTTACAATTATATAACTACGGTTACTAAGAAAGAGATTCCAAAACAAACTGAGGAAGTAAAAGATATTCAGTTAGAATTAGAAGTCAATCAAACAAGGTATACAATACCTCTCTATAATTTTTATGCAGCGGCTGGCAGTTTTAGTGAACTACAACATGAAAAAACATATACAGAGCTTGAAGTAGAAGAAAAATACGCTCGAAATGACAACTACTTTGCATGTAAAGTTATTGGCGAATCAATGAATAAGAGAATTCCAAATGGCTCTATTTGTATCTTTAAAAAGTATGAAGGGGGTTCTAGAAATGGTAAAATTGTGTTAGTAGAAAATAGAGATTTGGTTGACCCAGATTTCAATTCTGCATTTACTGTTAAAACATATTCGAGCCAAAAAGATGTTATTGATGGAGTTCCGGTGCATACAGAAATTGTATTGAAACCAAATTCATACGATAAAAGCTATAAAGACATTAACATCGATAAAGAAAGCGCTGTTAACATGAGAGTTATTGGTGAATTCATAAAGGTTGCAGAGCAATAGTTTTAAGTTTTCTATATACTTGTATTCAGTAGAATCAGTTGGCTATCATTGTAAAAAACTCCCCCTAATGAATACTTTCCAATCAATAGATACCGAATACATACGAGCATCAAGAACTATAGAAACAGTTCTTGTATCAGATAATAGTTCGAATAAGGTTTTTTTCGTCTATAATTATGAAGGTAATTCATATAGAGTTTTTGAAAGCCATTTGGGTTTAATTCGCTTTTTCCAGAATAAAATTGAAAGTGATTTTCATTTTAGCACAGATACTGAGCTTGACTCCTTCCTATCCAAAGTTAGATTACCTGCATAGAGTCAAAGTGATTAACCCCCCATCCCACAAACATTCCCGTTGAGTTTAAAGCTTGATCTAGGTTATATTAGGAATTCAAAATCCCGGAGTAAAGCAGGTCGTTTTTAGTCTCGATGTACAGCTAGCATCCCATCTTTTATTTTTAGCTATACATCAGTGAACATCCCTAAGATTGCCTACCTATTTGGCCTTTATTTTATCCTCGGTCTTTTATTTATATTTTTTGCTGCTAATGGCGCCAAAGGGGATGAGGGAATTTACATCTTATCTGGATTGCAGCTTTTAGATGGACTCCCAGATACTTTTTCTAGCTGGCATAATGGAAGTCCTTATTTATGGAGCTTGTTAGCGGGCTTTACATACAAAGTATCTTCTCTAGAAGGTGTTCGCATCTTAACCTTGCTCCTTTCTATTACGATTCTAATTCTAAATTACTTTCATTGCTCGTCCCACGTTGGCAAAGAAAACGCATGGTGGAGTAGCCTTTTCTTATCCCTATCTGGACCTTTTTTCTTTTTTAGTCATATCGCAGTGTATGATGTGCTAGGACTTGTATTCTTCATGAGTAGCGCGCTTTTCATTCAAAAAAAGAACTTAGCGCATATCGCACTTGCTGGGATTTTCGCAGGCCTAGCGATAATTACTAAATATGCCTTCATCATCTACTTTCCCATTCTTTTTTTACTACTCTATATAGTTACCGAACATCGTGTTTTTTTAAAGTCCCTCATTTTTCTTCTCTTTTCAGTCATTATTCCGATTTTCCACAATTTAATTGTATTTAAAAGCTTATTTCCTGATTCATACGCTTCTTACCAAGCAACTGAATTGGGATTCAACAGTCTTTACTCGTTGGGAGTCAGTCTTTTTATACTACTTCCAATCATCTTGGTTTTCTTAGTACCTTCAGCACGCAATCAGGTTCGCAAAAGTAAAATCTCCTATTTATTCGCAGGATCACTTTTAATCTGGCCTGTTTTTCACATACTCACTGGAAATCCTACGAGTGCCGAAAAACACATTGTTTATGCAGTAGTTTTTGCAACTCCGTTAGTCGCACTTCCATTCAAACATTTGTTAACCACTCATGCTACAAAGACTATTTCTGTAGCACTCTTTTTATTTTTTGCACAAGCTTTTATTCTAGAGTCGAGTTGGTCTAACCTTGCACCGGCATCCGACTTCCTTCAAAAAAAGATAACAGCTTCGGATAACATATTATCTAATGCTGGTACTTATAGATTTAAGTACCAGCTGTATGACTCGCTAAATGTTGTTGACTCTCAAGTAATCGACTTCTCCCATTTAGCCAGCCTCCAGCAGATTGATTTAGATACATACGATTATATTGTTTGGCACCAAACCAACGACAAAGAACTCCAGACATTCTTAGCCAACAATGATTCCTCATTTGTTGAGGTATTCCAATATACAGATACCTTTATTGGTGCTGATGACTATCTACCTTACGGCCTGCATGTTATTTCAACTACCGTTTTTGGAAAAATTCGTTAGTTTAAACTCTCTATTCAATAACTTCCGTTTCTAGCTTATTTCTCTGTCACCAATTTGGAACTATATTTTTATGAAGGTCTATAAGAGAATAAATGGACTATTCTCAATGTATGTAATTCAGCACAAACGGCAATTGGAGCGTATTCGAGAAATGATAACGCTCAGAAAAAATGAACAAACCTTAGAGGTTTTCTATCACGACCCTAAAACAGGAGAACTTTGGAAAAGCTTCTTTCCCAAAAGAACGGAATCAGACAGTGGGCCTAAGCTTCTGCGCCCCGATCCCCTTCCTGAAAGCTTAGAAATTCAACTTGAACTCTGCCTCAATAGCAATGTAAATGCCGATGCAATCGGTTTAGCTATTGAGTATTCCACAAGGCCAGATGCCTGGGATGAAATTCTAACCACACTTGAACAAAACGGGAAGAAATATCTCCGCACCAATTTTTTCACTTTCATTAATAAACTTGGCATTCTTAATCCCACACAAGCATTTAAAGACATCGAAATCAATCAGAAGCCCATTCATATCTCAAAGCCTGAACTCTTGATGCTCTCAAAACGTGCTAAACTGCTAAAATTAAAGCGCCTTTTTTGGTTCTAGTTATCCAAAATATCTATCAGAGAGTATTTAAAAGGGTATTTAATATTAAGAAAATTTAATATTAAGATTTTCTAATATAAGTCGATAAGTAATGAAACACTTATTGATTTATGAAAACTATCTCCAAATATCTAACTTTATTACTTCTACTTGCAGTAGCTAGCAGCGCTAACTTAGCAGCTCAGGCAACGGCTGTGATGAGAGTGGAAGTTACCATTATAAGTGGAGCTAGCTTAACACAAGCATCTGATATAGAACTCCCATTAAGTATTAGCAGTAATTCAGCCTCTACAAACCAAGAAATGTTCCAAATTACTACTTCAAAAAATACGGCATTAGATTTTGATTGCCCCGAGTCGGTGTTAGTAACTAACGAGTTTGGTGAATCAGTTACTATTTATACCAATAGTAGTGTAACCGAGAATAAAGAGACTGGAAGTCGATATTTTGCATTAGAAAGCAATGCAACTCCAACACACAATACACGAGGAAAATACTCAGGCACTCTTACAACCACTATAGATTACTTATAAGGAGTATCTTTATTGTACCCCAAGCTCTTCGTGGTTGAAACCCGGAGAGCTTTTTTTTTACCATATTTATTCTTCTTTCCTCTCTGTTTCATTTACTTTAAGCCAATGCAACAACCTTAACTTGGTATAAGTACATGAAGTTTTTCGCTTTTCTCAGCCTGATACTAACTCTCAGTGTATCTACTTTCGCTCAAAATTATCGCCCATTACTCCAACAAAGCTGGCCAGAGTCTGATAAAGATTCGACAACCTACACTGTTAAGGGAGAGCGCCATGGCGTTAGTTTCTTCAAGCAACATGAATTTCCTGAAGTAATTTATACTGCTGGAGAAACCCTGAGCTTTTCAGGCTACCATACAGCTAGCGTTATGTACGCTTGGTATCAAAAATGGGCAGAGCAATATCCTGATATTGTAGATTTGTACGAAGTTGCCCAAAGTTTTGAAGGACGGCCGATTCTTCAAATGACTATTACCAATAAAAAAACAGGGAAAGACACCGACAAACCAGCCGCCTATTTTGAAGGTGGCCGACATAGCGGAGAAATTACCAGTAGCGAATCGATTCTTTGGCTCACTAATCATTTACTGGAAAACTATGGCAAAGACGACGCAATCACTCATCTCATTGATACCAAAGCGATCTATTTACGCCCACAGAATAACCCTGACGGTTCTAATTTATACCTGAATACTGCACAAAGAAATCGTAGCTCTGTCCGCCCTTATGATAACGACCGAGATGGTTTGTTTGATGAAGATCCTGAAGAAGATTTAGATGGCGATGGGATTATTTACCAAATCCGTAAAAAAGCTACCGAAGAGGAATTGGACAAGGCTAATTACATCATTGACCCGCGCGACCCAAAAGGCCGATTGATGAAACGAGTGCTTAACGGAAAAGGCGAATGGTTGCTTTATTCAGAAGGCATTGATAACGACGGTGACGGCGATTTTAACGAAGATGGCATCGGCGGATTGGATTTGCATAGAAATTATGTTGAAAATTGGCGCCCAGATGCTGGACAAGACGCCACAGGAAGAGGTTACACTCAATATGGAGCGGGCGCTTATCCACTGAGCGAACCAGAATCAAAATCGGTTGTAATGTGGATGTTGACTCATCCAAATATTTCGGTTGTTAATTCAATGGATACACGAGTTCCTATGCATTTGCGTCCACCTTCTACTTCAAAAAGTGAAGAGAGAATGTATCCTGATGATCTAAAGCTTTACGAAAAGTACGATAAGATGGGGCTCGAAATCACTAACTACCCTTGGGCTGGCGATGTGTACGAAACTTATATGACTCGCTATCCCACAAATAGTGTAACGAGAGATTCTACAAAAGCTTCTCCTCTTTTTGGTCACGGACCTGATTTTGGTTATTTCTATTTCGGCTCCATATGGTACGGCGATGAACTTTGGAATAACGGCGCCATGGAAGATTACAACAAAGATGGCATTTACGATGATTTTGATGGCTTAACTTGGGATGATCGCGAGAATAAAAGTCGTGGTTTTAGAAATTGGGAACCCTTTGACCATCCAACGTTGGGCAAAGTTGAAATTGGAGGTTTCCATCCTAAATTCTTTAGCCAAAACGGGCCTGCTTGGCAGCTAGAAAACTGGGCTAAGAAACAAGCCCTCTTTAATCTTGCGATGGCCATGGAGCTACCTCAACTTAATATTGATGATGTTTCTATCAATAAGAAAAAGGATAATACGTACGAAATCAATGTTACTTGGACGAATACGGGACAACTTCCTGTGGCTTTAAAACAGGCACAACTTGTTAAAATCGTTCAAGAAGACCGGTTAAAACTTGAGTTTGATAAAGATTTAACTAAGGGTTTTGAAAAAGCTCAGGTTAAAATCCTTACTCCAACAACTTATGACAAAACTATTTTTGCAGGATATACCGATGCAGGAGAAACCCAAAAAGCTACGTTTCTAGTTCAGCTTAATGGAGTAAAAGGTGCAACGGGAACTCTAAAAGTACTATCTACACGAGGTGGTTATATCGAAAGAGAAATCATTCTTGGTAATCCACCAAAAACTACTGATAAATAATCTAACTCAGAAAATTCTATGTCTCAGCAAACACTCAAGTTCATTACTCGAAGAATAGTTTTATCTATTGTCGCACTCTTCTTTGCTCTTTCTTCGGGAATTGCCCAAACTGTGGGAGAAGCACTACCTGCGTGGACAGAAGGAACTCTCGATATCCACGAGATTAGCACTGGCCGTGGAGTTTCCACATTTATGATGTTACCCGATGGCACCACGATGTTGTTTGATGCTGGCGAATTCACTGAAACCGATCAAGCTTGGCGCATTCCGCGATACATCGCTGAAAAACCAAATGAAACACGCACTGCTGGGGAATGGATTCTTCGATATATCTCAAAGCTTCTCAACCAAAGTTCGTATAAGCAGATAGATTACGCAATGCCATCTCATTTTCACCGAGATCACATGGGGCAGATTACTTCTTCATCTCCAAAATCAAAAAATGGAGATTATGCTCTTGCTGGAATGACTTTGGTTGGAGATAGCATTCCCATTAGAAAAGTACTCGACAGAGGCTGGCCAGATTATGACTACCTCACCGATCCAAACGATGCGACGCTAATAAATTACAAAGCTTTCTTGCAGTGGCAGGTTAAAAATAATGGACTTGTTGCGGAGCGATTTAAGCCCGGAAGCAACTCGCAGATTGTACTCAAAAACAATCCAAAACGATATCCAGAATTTGAAGTTCGTAACCTTGCAGCCAATGGCGAAGTTTGGACAGGAGTTGGAACCAACACTCGCAATCATTTTCCACCGCTCAATACGCTTGCAAAAGAAGATTATCCGAATGAAAACATCAGTAGTCTGGCACTTAGACTTAGCTACGGAAAGTTTGATTATTTCACAGGCGGAGACATTGCTGGAATTGCTCTAGAAGGAAAACCTAGCTGGTATGATATTGAAACGCCAATCGCACAAGCTATCGGCCCCGTTGAAGTAAGTGTGTTAAATCACCACGGTTATATAGATTCACAAAATGCGTTTTTTGTGCAGACATTGCGTCCACAAGTTTGGATTATTCCTGTTTGGGATTCCGCACATCCAAGTCCGATGGTTTATCGTAGGTTACGATCTGAATTCCTGTATCCTGGAAAGAGAGATATTTTTGCAACAGGAATGCATGAAGCCAACAAACTCGTAGTTGTTGGGCTCGACGAATTAGCCAGCGATAATGGGCATATTCTAGTTCGTGTTTCTCCAAAAGGGGATGTTTTCCACGTTATCGTTTTAGAAAATTCCAATGAAAATATGATTGTTAAATCTGTTCACGGACCTTATAAAGCTCAATAGCAGCTTTCTCTGGCGATTGAATATGTAGCAAAGCACTCGGATTTATTCAAGCGACAATGGTGTTACAACTAGTAGCGCAGAATAAAAACCAACTTTTTTTCATGGACTTACAGTATCCACTTCCAAAACTATCTTCAGAAATTGAACTTTCTGAATTGAATGCCACACAAAATACGGTTCATCATGTAGCTCAGTTTATAGCTATTGCAGGTAAATATTTATTGGAAGAACAAGCTGATGATAGTCATACTAATATGGTTTGGGATGTAGAAAAAAATTGTTTTGTGGGGAAGGAAATCCAAGGAAGAGCGAAAGTCGCTTTACACCTTCCTACATTATCTCTTAAAATATTAGGACCTACCGATTTAGAGATTATTTCGTATTCATTGTTCGGAAAAACCAAAACTGAAGCGCTCAACTGGTTAAAGCAGGCATTGCTCCTTAAACAAATTGATGCCGAAGATCTAAAGATAGAATTGCATTACAAAATTCCTCACCACCCTATAGATAGTGGAGAAGCTTTCCCTAAAATATCGAAAGAGACTCTTGAGGAACTTGCAACACATCGTACTCTCGTTGATATCTTTTGCAAAGAAATTGCGCTAGAATTTAATCATGCCTCAGAAGTAAGAACTTGGCCTCATCATTTTGACCACGGAGTGTATATTCCATTTGTTTTTGATGACGAGAAAAGCGTTGAACAATCATTTAGTGTGGGATATGCAATTGCAGATTCCATTATCCAAGAGCCATATTTGTATGTAACTCAGTGGAGAAAAGATGATTCCATCGATTATTCTTCTGCACCAAAGTTAGAGTCAGGAGTTTGGTTACCAGAACAACTTAAAGGCGCTGCACTACCGTTATCTGAAATCACCAAATCAGAAGATCAAAATAACACCATAAAGACATTTTTAGCTGCAACGATAAGCTGGAGTATGCTTAGAAAATGAATTCGAGCTTTCTAAGTGTTAGATAATTCGTTGACAGTTTGAGACAAGGATAGAATCTCGGTTATCCCGAATTTATTTCGGGATCTTACGAAATGGCTATAAATTCAGACATTATCTCTGCTTCTTTTTAGACAATGAACACCGTTTTCAATCTTAGATAGTACCTTTTAAACGATTCTATTCAACTTACTACCTACGGCTATTTTGACACACAAATTATATGATTTAGTAGTTAAATAGTAAGTAGAAAACACGGAGTGTCTTTGTTGGTTGGATTGGAAAGGGGTTTACAAATATCCGAGTCCACACAAAGATACTGAAACAAGTTCAGCATGACCTTCCAATTTATTCCGATGATCTTAGGTAATTTCTGTCAACGAATTTATTCCAATTACGGTAGGCTCGAGTGCTATTAGACAGCGCTGCTAATCAATCACAAAAGCGAAAAGACATAAAAAAAGTCATGTACACATTGTATACATGACTTTGAAATCTAAAAAGAAAATCTTATTCGAGAATATAAACTTCTACTGCACACAGCCCTTTTGGAGTTTCACTGATTGAAAACTCCACATCTTCGCCGTCTTTAATGCCTTCATTAGCACCAAGATTTTCAATATTATTTCGGTGAACGAAAAGATCTTCGTTACCACTTTCGGGAGCGATGAATCCAAAACCTTTCTCTTCATCAAACCACTTTACTTTACCGTATTCCATTCTTTAAAATATATATTATGTGTTGCTCACAGGTACAGTGTTGATCGCTTTTTATTTGGCGAGCCGTATTTCATAATCGGCTGTGAACTTAAAATTAGTTATACAAACTAGAGGAGGGAAACTAAATACTGTACTGAAGATTTGCCGATACCTGATCTTTAACTTGTTCGCTTAAGTTATTGATAATAAAAGTTAGTTACAAGAGTTCTTTTATTTACAATCACCCTCCTGTCTTTAACTTGAACGAGTTCAAATACATATACAGCCATAAAAGAGATGAGTATGATAACGAACACAGAAATAATGTGAAGGTATAATTAGCTATCGCCTACAAAAAAATTGTTTCTTAATGACTGTGAAGATCCTTCAGGATGACAGTGAGCGTTCTTTTATTTATTAAACCGTAAACTAATTATCAAACAACTACCTGCAATAACTCGTACTTTTGTATCATTTAGTATTAAGCTCATATTTCAGTCATGGACCAAATCACACAAAGTTTTAAAGAATTTTATTCACAAGTATTAGACTCTGCCCCACAGATTGCAGCAGGAATAATAGTATTGATCGTTTTTATTTTACTGGGGCTTCTATCCACTCGTGCATTAAGAAAAGTAGTGGGTTCAGGAAACGATACTTCAAAAAAATCTCGGATACTCCGCCGTCTTTTCCGCTGGACATTTTATGCTTTTGGGTTCACCATTGCACTAAATATAATGGGGTTAAGCCAAGCAGCTAGTAGTATTATTGCGGCTGGAGGGATTTTAACCGTAGTCCTTGGTTTTGCATTTAGGGAAATTGGCGAAAATCTGCTCGCAGGCTTATTTATGTCGTTTAGCCCATCATTTGATGTGGGCGATTTAATTGAGAGTAACGGCACTCGCGGCGTAGTTAAGCAAATTAATATCCGTGATGTCCATGTCCGAACCGCTGATGGAGTTGATATTTTTATTCCCAGCGCTATGATCTACAAAAACCCACTTCATAACTTTACTAGAGACGGTTTGCGTAGAGCTCGCTTTATAATTGGCTTTGATTATAGAAATGATGTTAAAAAAGCCCGTGAACTTATCCTTGATGAACTTACTAAAATTGAAGGCGTGCTAGACATCCCGAAGGCAAGTGTTCAAATTTCTGAATTCACAGCTAATTATGTAGAGCTAGAAATTCATTTTTGGATTAACACACATTCTGAACATTCCAACCTTTCCGAAGTCAGAACTATTGTGATGCAAGCCACACAAGGCATTCTTCTACAAAACCAATACATTTTAAGCTCAGAAATAAGTACGGCAATTGAAATTTCTCAGAAGAATGCGTGATTTAATATTACAACGCAGCTCTCACTAGAGATCTAGATCTCGGGCATACGCTGCGAGATGACTATGAGTTTTTATTTACTCTCAACCAATATTAAGCCGTCATTCCTGCGTAGGCAGGAATCTAGATTTATAACAACGGAGTAACTACTATTGGAAGCTGGCTCTTCTAGACTGCATTACGAACGAAGACGTTCGTAACGAGCCAAAAGGTTCTAGAATTTTGAATACTAGATTTTGAATTATGATTGAAGGGCGTTCGTGATAATATGCACGATATTAAAACGCTGATGGCTAGTTAATTTTGAAGATCCTTCTCCCGAAGCATCGGGATCTGGATGACTGTGAGCGTTGTTTAGTTTATTAAAACTGTCGACGAATTGCCTAGCATCTACAAGGATGGTCCCATCTCACTCCGTAGCTTTGCTACCGAGCGTTGATATTTGAATATTAGACTTACTCTTACGTATATTAATAATATTCATTAACGTAAAGGAGGTAAAAATGGGATCTTTTGGACCTACAGAACTAATAATTTTATCCGTTTTCATTCTAATATTTTTATTGGTTAGTTACATTTTCGTTCGAATATTGAAAAAAAGTAACCCCAAAGATTAGCTTTAAAAGAACGACTGCTTCATCAAGAAGTTAGAAGGTTCCTTTTAAGTTGATTGTTTTCGATACACAAAACTAATCCCTTAGCAGATGAACTCTACACATCTACTAACAGGCTTATTTGGCAAACACCGCTTCATTTCAACTAGAGCTCTATAGTTAAAACTAACTACTCATTCCTCACTACTACCATTCACTACATTTTTTACAAGAGAATCCATAATTCTGCATTGAATCCAAGCTCCTCCTTGCGTATCTTCTCTGAACTTTGAACAAAGCTTCTCGACCGATTTACCAACTTCTATTACATAGCTTTGAGGCATCTACACGGCGCCACCTAAAACAACAGGTGCGTAACTGATGTCATTTTCGATTTTCTATATCATTTTTAAAATCCGACACGGTTCTCGTAGTCGGATTTTTTTTGACCCTCAACTCACTCAAACTCAATTCTAAACATGTCTTTGTACCCAAGAAAGAAAGCCATACTTGCATTAAGCGACAGAACCGTTGTACACGGTTGGGCTGTTGGCCACGAAGGAATTACTGGTGGCGAACTTTGCTTTAACACAAGTATGACTGGCTATCAAGAGATCTTCACCGATCCAAGTTATTACGGCCAACTTATGATGATGACCTACCCACACATCGGTAATTACGGAACGATGTCTCGTGATGATGAACACCGAAAAGTGATGGTAGCAGGAATGATTACACGCGCCTTTAGCTGGGAATTTAGCAACCCAATGGCAGACCGAAGTCTTCAAGACTACCTTGTTGACAACGAAATTGTAGGAATTTCTGGCGTTGATACACGAGCTCTTGTTCGCCACATCCGAGAAAAAGGTGTGATGAACGCTGTGATTTCGTCTACTGAGTTGGATGAAGCCAAATTGGTGGAAATGGCCAAAAACTGGGAAGACATGAATGGCTTGGAACTCGCTTCTAAAGTTAGTCGCGAAGAAGCCCAGACGATGAATGGCGAAGGTTCTTTCAAAGTTGCTGCTTTCGATTACGGGATTAAGCAGAATATCATTAATAGTTTGCACGCTCGCGGTTGCACACTCCGAATTTTTCCAGCAAAAGCATCACTTGCCGAAGTAAAAGAATGGGACGCTGATGGGTTCTTTTTCTCAAACGGCCCAGGAGATCCAAATGCTACCGCAGAATATGCGCTCGAAATTGTGGAATATGCGAAAGCAACTGGAAAGCCTCTTTTTGGAATTTGTTTAGGTCACCAACTGATGGCGCTAAGTGAAGGCATTGAAGTAGGCAAGATGTTTGTTGGCCACCGTGGCGCAAATCATCCTGTTAAAAACCTCACTTCAGGTTTGGTAGAAATTACAACACAAAACCATGGTTTTGGCGTTACCGAAGAAAGTATAAAAGACGATGTGGCTGAAATTTCGCACGTCAACTTAAACGACGGAACAGTAGAAGGATTGAAGTTTAAGAAGTTTCCTGGATTTTCGGTGCAATACCATCCAGAAGCTTCACCAGGACCTCACGATTCGGCTTATCTTTTTGATCAATTCATCGACATGATGAAAGAGGGTAAAGCAGCTGTTACAAAGTAACACATGGAAAAAAGAGCGCTTTTAGGGCGCTCGCAATGGAAAACGTAAAACATTTTTAACATTGAAGGCTCAAAACCTTCAACCAAAGAACAAAATAAATGCCCAGACGCGACGATATACACAAAATTCTCATCATTGGTTCAGGACCTATAGTAATTGGTCAAGCTTGCGAGTTCGATTATTCTGGAACTCAAGCTTGCCGATCGTTACAAGAAGAAGGATACGAGATTGTACTTATCAACTCGAACCCTGCTACCATCATGACCGATCCAATCATGGCAGATGCAATTTATATGCTGCCCATGACTACTGCTTCCATCAAAGAAATTGTTGCCAAAGAAAAGCCTGACGCTGTTCTCCCAACAATGGGTGGACAAACGGCTCTTAACCTTGCTCGTGATTTAGAGATTGAAGGTTTCTGGAAAGCAAACAACATCGATATTATTGGTGTTGATATCGCTGCTGTAGATATTACTGAAGACAGACAGCAGTTCCGCGATTTGATGGAAGAAATCGGAATTGAGCAATGTAAAAGTAAAACAGCTTCTTCCATTTTAGATGCTAAAGAGATTAAAGAAGAGTTAGGCGGACTTCCACTAGTTATTCGTCCTTCGTTTACTCTTGGTGGAACCGGTGGCGGTATTGTTTGGCACGAAGAAGATTTTGACAGAAAAGTACTTCACGGGCTAGAAATGAGCCCAACTCACCAAGTACTTATTGAAGAGTGTATCTTTGGTTGGAAAGAATATGAGCTAGAGCTTCTCCGTGATAGCAACGACAACGTGGTTATCATTTGTTCTATCGAGAATATGGATCCAATGGGCGTTCACACTGGCGATTCAGTAACTGTTGCGCCAACACAAACATTGACGGATAAACAACTACAGATTCTTCGTAACGCGGCAATCAAGATGATGCGTTCTATCGGGACTTTTGCTGGCGGTTGTAATGTGCAGTTTGCAATGGAACCAGGAAGCGATCGATTTGTGGCTATTGAAATCAACCCGAGAGTAAGTCGTTCTTCGGCGCTAGCATCTAAAGCAACGGGTTATCCAATTGCTAAAATTGCTACCAAACTTGCGGTAGGATACAACTTAGATGAGCTCAAGAATCAAATTACAGGAACAACTTCAGCGTGCTTCGAGCCTTCTATCGATTACGTAGTTGTTAAAGTTCCTCGTTTCAACTTCGATAAATTCCCAGGTGTAGATGAAGAACTTTCTACCCAAATGAAAGCTGTGGGCGAAGTAATGAGCATCGGGCGAAATTTCCCTGAAGCATTGAATAAAGCATGGCAATCACTAGAAATTGGTCGCCACGGTTTAGGCGCTGATGGCTACGAAGAATTGGACCGAAAAGAAGTTCGCGAACGTCTCATTAAACCATATTGGGATCGTTCTGTTCAAATCAGAAACGCATTCAAACTTGGAACATCGGTTGAAGAAATTGCTGATATCACCAAAGTAGACCCATGGTTTCTTCAGCAAATCCGCTACATGGTTTCGCTAGAAAATAGAACTGAAGGTCAAAGTTTAGCAGACATCAGCAAAGATGATTTGTATGAGATGAAACAAGCTGGTTTCTCGGATTATCAAATTGCTTGGTTACTCAGTAAAAGTGGTACTAAAGTTACCGAAAATGAAGTTCGTACTCACAGAAAAGGCATGGGCTTAAAGCCCGCTTTCAAATTGGTAGACACTTGTGCAGCAGAATTTCCTGCAGTAACACCTTACTACTATTCTTCCTACGAAGGCGAGAGTGAAAGCGTTGTTAGCGACAAGAAAAAAGTACTTATTCTGGGAAGTGGTCCTAACCGAATTGGCCAAGGTATCGAGTTTGATTACTCTTGTGTACATGCTGTACTTGCCGCCAAAGAAATGGGCTATGAAGCGATTATGGTGAACTGTAATCCAGAAACAGTTTCTACCGATTTTGATATCGCCGACAAGCTTTATTTCGAACCTGTTTATTGGGAACGCGTACTAGATATTATAGAGCATGAGAAACCCGAAGGTGTAATTCTTCAAGTGGGTGGACAAACGGCTCTAAAACTTGGTAAGCGTTTTGTAGAAGAAGGAATCCATATTTTTGGAACTGCTTTTGAAATGATTGACTTTGCGGAAGACCGTGGTCAATTCTCCAATTTACTTCTAAAACTCGACATTCCTTTTCCAGAATACGGAATGGCAACTAATGTAGACGAAGCGCTTGTTGTAGCCAAGAGAATTGGATATCCCGTACTTATCCGTCCAAGTTATGTACTTGGTGGACAAGGCATGCGTATTGCGGTTAAAGAAGAAGAATTGCGTCGCTATGTAGATCGTATTCTAAAAACGCATCCAGAAAATGCATTCCTTATCGACAATTACTTAGAACATGCCGTTGAAGTAGATGTAGACTCTGTGTTTGATGGAGAGCAAATTCATATTGCAGGAATAATGCAGCACATCGAGCCAGCTGGTGTTCACTCTGGTGACTCAACCGCTGTTCTTCCTCCATACTCGTTGAGTGATAAGGTGATTAAAGATATTGAGACATACCAAGAGCGCATTGCCAGAGCCATGGAAATTGTGGGATTCTTAAACGTACAGTATGCCGTTAAAGATGAGAAAGTGTTTATCCTCGAAGCCAATCCAAGGTCAACACGTACAATTCCATTTTTAGCCAAAGCGACCCAACGCCCTGAAGCAGCCATTGGCGTAAAAGTGATGCTTGGCGCAAAACTTAGCGAGTTTGATTTAACTTCAAAACTAGATTGCTGGGCTATAAAAGAGCCTGTTTTCCCATTTGATAAATTCCCTGGTGTTAAGAAAGAGCTTGGCCCAGAAATGAAATCAACAGGCGAAGCAATTTACTTTGCTAAGGATTTTGATGACGAACATTTCAAGAAACCGTTCGAATTTAAAAATCTATATTTAACTAAGTAACAAAGTTTTAGGTTTACGAACCAAGAATTTTATTTCTTAAGACTATGTAAGGAGTATGCCTCAAAAGGGTCATACTCCTTGATGTACATGAGTCATTTTGAAAAAATCCAATCAGTATAAAAAGCAGCAAAGGTAATCCGTGATTAACCAAGCAAAAAGTATTTTAAAGGACGTTTTTGGCTATGAGAGCTTTAGACTTCAGCAAGAGAAAGTAATTACTCATGCTCTTAACAGAAAAGACGCTCTAGTAATAATGCCTACAGGGGGTGGTAAGTCGTTGTGTTACCAGATTCCTGCTCTTATTTTTGATGGGCTTACCATTGTAGTATCTCCGCTTATTTCATTAATGAAAGATCAGGTAGATCAACTTAGAGAATACAACGTTCCTGCTGTATACTTAAATAGTTCGCTCACACCAGAAGCCTATGCTTTTAATGTGCGCCGCATTCAAAGTGGAAAAGTAAAACTACTTTATTTAGCGCCTGAAACGCTGATGATGGAGAAAACTCGTGAGTTGCTAAGCTCTATCAAAGTAGATTGTTTTACTATTGATGAGGCTCACTGTATTTCGGAATGGGGCCACGATTTTAGACCCGAATATCGCCAAATGGCAACTGTTCGGGAGGAGGATTTCCCAAGCGCTGTTTGCATAGCTCTAACGGCAACAGCAACACCTCGTGTTCAAGACGATATAAAGACTATTCTTTCTTTAAAAGACTCTGAAGCTTTTATCTCTAGCTTTGATAGAACAAATTTATTCCTCAAAATTGCTGATAAAAAAGACCCCCAGAATCAGCTTTTGGATTTTCTTTATACACGCAAAAAGCAATCTGGAATTATTTACTGTTTTTCACGCCGGCAAGTAGATGAGGTTGCTGAAATTTTAGAGGAAGAAGGATACTCAGCTCGTCCATATCACGCAGGTTTGCATGATGATCAACGTGCTTTTAATCAGCGCGCTTTCATTAGAGATGATATCTCCATTATTGTGGCAACTATCGCTTTTGGTATGGGGATTAATAAGCCGAATGTGCGCTATGTGGTGCATTACGATATGCCGCAGAATATCGAATCTTATTACCAGCAAATTGGTCGTGCTGGCCGTGATGGACTCCGTTCTGATTGCTTGCTTCTATTCGGTTATTCCGATACTCAAAAGATTAAGTATTTCATTAATCAGAAAGAGGGTAATGAAAAAGAAGTTGCTGAAAATCACTTAAAGCAATTAGTTAAGTACTTAGAAACTACCGATTGCCGACGTAAACCTTTAATGAGTTATTTCGGCGAGAAGTATCTAAAAGCAGAATGTGGCATGTGCGATAACTGCCTTTCTGTTGATGCAGATGTTGAAGACTTAACCATCCCGGCTCAAAAATTTATCTCGTGTGTAGTTCGTAGTGGTGAGAAATTCGGAGCTAGCCATATCGTAGATATTTTGAGAGGTTCAAAATCCAAAAAAGTGCTTGAGTTTGAACACGACAAACTTCCAACTTATGGTATTGGCCTTGAATGGAATAAAGACCAATGGACACAACTTTCGCGTTCTTTAATACGACAAGGGTATTTAAGCAAAGGTGATCACGGCAGTTTGAAATTAGAAAAGAGTGCTCTTGCTGTGCTTAGTGGTGATGAAAATGTATTCGGAATGCTAGATCGTACTAGTACTTCTGTTGATGGTGAGGCAGTAGTTCGTACTTCTTCTGAAATTGAACAAGATTACGATGTTAAATTATTCGAGCTGTTAAGAATTAAGCGAAAAGAGATTGCTGACGACCAGGATGTTCCTCCATATGCTATTTTCCCAGACACAACACTTGTTGAAATGGCTTATTTCTTCCCTCAGAGCAAGGACAACTTAGAGCATTTGTACGGAATTGGAGCTGTTAAGAAAGAGAAGTTTGGTAGTGCATTTGTGGGCATCATCAAAAAGTACACTCAGGAAAACGGCTTAGAAGAAAGGAAGAAATCTTTGGCTACAAAGGTTAAGAAGTCCACCGGAAACAAAAAGCACCATCTAGTTGGTGAGACTTTTAATGACGGAGAATCTATTCCATTATTAGCCGAAGCACATGGTGTAAAAGAAGTAACCATCTTGGCTCATTTAAAAACTTTTATAGATGAAGGAAATGACTTACGTCTGGAAGGACTTTTAGAGTTTACAACGCTTTCCCAACGTCAACAAGATCATGTAATGGCAGCCTTCAAAAAGAAAGGTCCATTGATGTTACGCCCAGTGTATGACGAACTTAACAAAGCAATTGGCTACGATGAGCTTCGCATCATGCAGTTGTACTACATGGCCACCAATAAGTAAACTTACCAAGCGCTCTATAACCGTTTTAATTATAGAGCGCCGGTAAGAAATTGTTTATAGGCTATATTTTAGCGTAAGCATAAAACTTCGTCCAGATTCTGGGATGTTAGCAATGCTTGTATGTTGATTATAATAGGTGTCAAATAAATTCTTGGCTTCAACAATTGAAGTAAGATTTCCATTGAATAAACAGCATTGAATAAACAGCGTTGAAAATTGCATGCGATTTCGTTTTATCCTCGTTGGAAGAAATATTCGAAATCCTATTTTGTGCAATCGCCCACTCCATATTCGCGGTAAAGCTATTACCTCCCAATGTGTAGGTGATAGAGTTCATACCTTTTAATGGTGGGATAAGTGGTAGAGGATCATTAAGCGTTGTATTCTGTACGTATGTGTAAGGAAAAGTTAAACTTTACTCAGCTGGAGTAGAGTCCTTATGCCATAAATGTTAACTAAATTGTAGTTCCAACAATATCACGATGGCGCAGAATTCGTTTCACCACAAAATTTCATTAAGATGTTGTTTTACCCTAGCACTTTGTTATTGGTATTGAAATTAGAAATGTAGCTCCTTTCACTTCGTTATTTTTTGCTTCAATTGTGCCACCTAATTTCCCGACTACTTGATTAGAAATGGCCAAACCTAAGCCTAAACCAAATTTTGCACCTTGGTTTTTGGTGGTATAATTTGGTTCAAAGATGCGATCGAGTATATCAACGGGGATACCAGGACCATTATCAGAAATTTTTACAAATATGGATTTTTTGTCGTTCCATGTTTTTATGCTGATTTGCCCACCATCAGTTAAAGCATCACAGGCATTTACTAGAATATTTGTCCATACTTGGTTAAGCTCTCCCATTCTTGCACAGGTTTCAGGAACCTCATTCAGTTCTAGATTTACATCCAAAAATTTTAGGCGATTGGTTAGGACAAGAACGGTGTCTTTAATACCAGTCCTCACATCAATCATATCTGCTTGGTTGTTATCTTGGCGACTGTAGCTTTTTAAACTTTTAACCAAGTTGGCAATTCTGGCACTAGCTAGTTGAATATTGTGGATGAGTTTCCCTGCTTCAAACTGTTGTAAAAGTTGAGTTATTGGGATCTTCTTTCGATTTGAATCGATAACAGCCAATGCTTCTTCCTGCATTTGTGCTAATTTGCGAGTTGCAGCCCTATCTTCTACATATGGAAAGCGTTTCTGAACTTCGAGCATTTTCCTTCTAACTTCACTGCTACTTATTGGCCCAGCTTCCAATCCGTTCTTAAACATCACAGCTAACGGCTCACTGATTGAAAGGTCCTTGAAGTTTTCTTTAAGTGCTTCTGCAGAACGAATGAGTGCCGCTGCAGGATTATTAACTTCATGAGCGAAACCAGCAACCAGTTCACCTAGAGTGGCCATTTTTTCTTGATGGATAATTTTCTGATAGGACTGTTCGAGTTGTTCGTAGGCTTCTTTAAGGTCTTCTCTTTCTTTTTCGAGCTTTTTGTTTAAAGCACTCATCTCTGACTCTAGTTCCAAATTCTTCAGAAACCGATCAGCCATATTACTCATCATCAACTGCTGCAATGGATGACGAAGACGAGGATTATCGTTCACATATTGCTCAAACTCGTTCTGTTCTATTCTAAGCGCCTGAACATCTGCTTGCACAATACACGATGTAAGGGAGGGGTTCCCAGTAGTAAATGATAGCAAGCCCACAAAGTGTCCAGGAATCAATTTTAGCAAGTCTAAAGAGGAGCCATCCGTACGGGTGTGATTAAGTTTAGCCTTCCCTTTTAGCAACAAATATAAATAGTGAAGCGACTCTCCTTGATTGAAGATAATATCGCCTTTTTTAAAGCTTACCACATGCTCTTGCAATTCCTCTGATTCTCGTATTGCTCGTTGAATAAAACGGAGGATAACTTTTCTATCATTCAGCATAAGTCCTTTATTCATGCTGGTTAATTATCAGTTAGGGTGTTGTTACGAAGCACTTCTGCGAGTCGCGGTGCATCAAGTGCGGTCATATAAGGAAGCGGATTCAACTTTTGCTGAATCACAAAATCAGTAAGCTGATTAACTACTACCTGCTGCAATTCATCTTTTTGCCAAGGTTTAGCTACATAGTAATCTAGCCCAGCTTTGTTTATTGCTTGCACGGTATCTTCAAGTCCAGCTTGTCCTGTTACCAGAACTTTCTTGCTCATTTTTATTGATGGGTGACTTTGTAGTTCTATGAGTAAATCAACGCCATTCTTGCCCGGTAAAACGTGATCGCACAGAATCAATCCAACTTGGTTTCCAGCTTCTTCAATCTGCTGCATGATCTCTTTAGCTTCTTCGGTGTTATTTGCAGTCTCAACTGGGAATGTTGGCTCTATAAACTCCAAGTCGCCAACAAGAGCATCCATAACTTCCAATTCATCTTCTACAACAATAATATAGATTTGCTTATCCATAATTTACCTCTCAGTTTAATAATAATGGCCAATAGAACAGTGCGTACAACACAACAATAGAGAAACCCAATAATCCGATTACAAATCCTGTTTTTGCCATATCTACAGTTCTTATAGTTCCTGTACTCATAGCAATGGCGTTTGGAGGAGTTGAAATTGGAAGTAACATTGCTAAACTAGCACTAATACCAATCACCAAACTTACAATTACTAAGTTAAAGCCATCTCCCGCTATTCCAGAAGTAGCCATGATAATTGCTAATGGAATGAGTAATGTTGCTGTAACCGTATGTGATAAAAAGTTGGCTATCAACAATGATACTAAACCAAATAAAGCAATAAGAACCACAGGACCAAAAGCGCTCCACTCAATACTTTGAACGATCCATTCGGCAAGGCCAGTGCTCTTCATCGAAATTCCTAAAGAAATACCACCTGCTACTAGCCACAACACCTCCCAAGGCAACTTTCTAATATCTTCTTTCGACACAACTCCAGTTAATGTAAGTATCACCACAGGAATTAGTGCGATAATCGCGCTTTTCACACCATGAAAGCTTTCTGTAATCCAAAGAACGACTGTTATAGCAAACACAGCATACAGAATAATGGCATTTTTTGATTTGTTGAGTTTCCCTGCCATATCGATGGTTATTACCGTAGTATTTGGTTTAAATACCTTCAATAATAGAAACCATGCAAAAATCAAAACAACAACAACTAGCGGAGTTGCTAAAGCCATCCACTGCCCAAATGGGATATCAATTCCCTGTTGAGAAAGAGCTCCTATAACAACCGCGTTGGGAGGAGTTCCAATCGGAGTTGCTATTCCGCCAATATTAGCAGCAAATGGGATACATAGAGCTAATCCCGTTCTTAATGGATCTGTTTTACTAATTTGGGCAATTATGGGCAAAATTACCGTCATCATCATAGCTGTAGTAGCGGTGTTACTCATAAAAGCAGATAAGAATGCCGTTGCAATCATCAGCCCTAATAAAATGTACTTCGGATTGGTTCCAAATGGTTTTAAAAGTACTCGAGTTAAGTTTTTATCGAGATTGTATTTAATAGCCGCTCCTGCAAGTACAAATCCACCTAGAAATAAGATTATAATTGGATTGGCCAACGTCCCCATAAACATCGTATAAGAATCTGGGGTGTACTCTTCTGTAACAGTCTTGAATATGAGGCCTTCTTTACTGAGTAACAGCACTTGAAGTAGAATTACCATAATAGAGGTCGCGAAGATAGGAACAGGCTCTAACATCCAAAATGCGGCCGCTAAAAAGAAAATACCTAGAGTTACATGCCCTGCCTGAGATAAGCCGTCTATGGACAGAAAAAAAGGAATGACCAATCCGATGATACCAACGAATATTCCGATTGTTTGTTTGTTTATGCTTTTCATTGCAATTGCCTATTGCTTGCTTAATGTTCTAAAAACTGAGACTGAATTGTACTAAAAACTCAACATATGAGAGCTCGTCAGAAGGTGCGTATTTTTCTGATACCAAGTTCGCTTCACTTTGAATTTTGATGGAATGCCCGATAAAATAATAATTCAAGCCAATACCATATTTACGCTGTTCGGTAAAGTTATTTCTAATCACCCTTAGTTCGTCATCAGGGTTCAAAAAGCTTACACGGATGGTTGATTCCAACTCTTCATTTAAGAATTTACCTGCTTGAAATGAAATCCCTTTTCCACCAACAAGCAAAGAATAGACCCTGCTATTATCTGGCAATGTGAGAATTCCATCATCCGAAATAGTTCGTTGGATAAATTCACCTAAAAGAGATAATCCTTTGTGTTTAAAAACACCATCAACATAAAAATTAGAAATATCTGCGGATTTATTATTCCAAGCAACGTTTCCTAGTTTTGTGGCGGCGTCTTGGTTATGGTAAAAAGCTACGCCGATGGATAATTTTGGGGTTGGCTCTCTGTATAAATCACTTTCAATGTAATCGCCATGATTTGAAAATTTACCAAACGGTAGAATATCTACACGTCCGGTATAAGCCAAGCCACCACTGGCTTTTGCTTTGTTGATTCCTTCACCATGTGTAATACCACCATAAACAATAAAGCCGGCTGTATTTCCTAAACCAACAAAGGTATTTGCGGTAAATCCCAGATCGTAACCAACAGCGAAGAAGCGAGACACCGCTGAGCGATCTACCATCTGCAAGTTTTTTGAAGTGGTTTGAAATTGACGACCACTTGGCGGGCGAAGTTGCCCAAAATTGATTTGTGTTTCAGAGTTTGGGCGCCATCTATACTCTGCATTCGATAACTGCACATTTCCTTTATCCATTTCTAGTTGAAGGAAATAACCGAGCTTTTGGTTAAGAATATAGCCACTCATTTGAGTTCGAGCTCTTCTTATCACCAAATCTCCATCAAAAGGATCATCTCCGTCTAGCGGAAGAACTCCAAAAGCTTGCTGCTGTAAACGCATACCTAGCTTAAACGACATAAAACCATCGGCAGTTGTTACATTAAGTCCTTTTTCTGGCGAGAATGTTACCGTTGGTACTTCTTGTGCAATTAAACTATTCGAAATAAATATTGATACGAAAAAAAGAAAAAGGAAACGTTTTAGGCCTAATACATTCATGATTAACTAGAAACCCCATCTTATTATGTTGTAAATGAATGTTTGCCTAAAGGTCACCATTGTTTAAGAAGTTTCTGTGAATTAGCTACGTTTAATACGAATAGTTTTGCGGAATTTTGCTTTCACCATTACTCAAGAACTTGTAACATCCACCATGCTTTTAAAACCAGACATCTTATCCAAACTTTCATCGCTTGAACTACGTGCAAAAAGAATTGTAGAGGGTTTTATATCTGGTTTGCATAAAAGCCCATATCATGGTTTTAGTGTAGAGTTTGCGGAACACCGCCCTTACAACCCTGGCGACGATTTCAAACACATCGATTGGAAAGCCTATGGTAAAAAAGAACGGTTTTACGTAAAGCAGTATGAGGAAGAAACCAACCTTCGCTGCTATGTGTTGTTAGATACCAGCTCTTCAATGCTTTTTAAACATTTTGGTGAGTGGTCGAAATTGAGATATGGAACTCATTTCGCGGCTTCATTAATGTACTTAATGCATCGTCAACGTGATGCTTGCGGGCTCATCCCATTTTCTGATAAAGTTGAGACCTTCATCCCTGCAAAAGGAACATATTCACATTTACGTCAGATTTACTTAGAACTAGAGCGCGAATTGATTCGTGAGGAAGATAAAAAGCCCGAGCAACGAAAGACTGCTTCTGCTAAAGTAATTCACGAGGTTGCCGAACGACTTACTCATCGAAGTTTGGTAGTTATCATTACCGATTTGTTTGAAAATGTTCAGGAACACGAAGCGCTCATCTCTTCTCTCAAACACCTAAGACATCGCAAACATGAAGTCCTTTTGTTTAATACGCTAGAGAAAAGAAGCGAGCGTGATTTAGCTTTTTCTGATAACAAGTTTGTTTTTGAAGACATGGAAACTGGTGCTGAAGTTGAAGTCCTTCCATCTCAAGTACGTGAAGATTATCAAGCTAAAGTTGCCGAGTATACTAAGAAGTTTATGCTAGCATGTAGCGAGTTTGGTATCGACTACGAAGAAATTGATACTGAAGCGGATTTCGACTTTGCCTTGCTCGCTTATCTCAATAAGCGTAAAAGATTAGGCTGATTTTTTGTGAGCCTTATTAAAAGTCATCTCGCGGCGTATGCCCAAGATCCAGATTGATAGTGAGGATTCAAATTTGAAATGTAACTTTAGATTCTTGTTTTCGCAGGAATTGTAGATATCAAATAATACATTGACAGAGATGACTTATAGATTTCCCTCAGAGTGTCAATTCGCCCACCAAACCACATCGACGTTTAGAATTATTGGCGAAGAAAGAACGTAATGGAATCGACGACTCCGGAAGGAGCAATTATTCCACACAGGCTCGGTCTTGAATGTGGCAAAAGGTGAACGTGGACCTTTGGAATAATTGAGTCGATGCAATGGAGTTCGCGCCAATTATTCTTGTCGAGAGCTTTTGGTACGTGCTAAACCCCAGATTCGGGGGCGGAACAAAAGTACAGACTTCAACGAGATGAGTGTGATAACGAGCTAGTAAATATCGTAAAGCTCAAAAACACTGGAAGCTGGAGCTTCCATACTGCATTATGCAGCAGAGCTACGTAACGAGGTCCAAGAATGTAAAAGGGAAAAGTAGACCCATTAATGAGATTAATGTACTAACGAGCACGGAAAAATGTGAGGGTAAGATCAACTATCGCCTACAAACAAAACCATTGCTTTTTAATGGCTGTGAAGATCCTTCAGAGGTATCTTCAGGATGACGGTGAGCGTTGTTTATTTTATTAAACCTGCCCGCCCTACACCACTTTGCTGTTTTTAAGAATCTTATTCAGTAATCTTGGAGAGATTCTTTTTAGGATGAGGGCGAAGCGCTCTTTTAAACCAGAAATAATAATCTCCTCTTTTCGGGCATAGATTCTATTCCAAACTCGCTGTACCATTTCATCGGCATCCATAGCAGATTTGTGTAAGTCTCCCATTTTTCCAAAAGAAGTTCCATCTCCAGTGAGTGCATTTTTGGTGATATTGGTTTTTATGGGACCTGGACAAAGTAGCGTAACGGCAATATTATGTTCGTACATTTCTTGACGGAGCGAATCGAAAAACCCTTGTACTGCGTGTTTACTTGCCGCATAACCCGTTCTGTATTTCGTTCCCATTTTGCCAGCAACACTGCTCGTTACAATGATGTGGCCGCTTTTCTGAGCAATCATATGTGGCAAAAGTGCCCGCGTTAAACCAGCCGAGCCAAAGAAATTCACTTCCATTAAGGAGCGGATGGTCTCCAATTTTGTTTCTTCTAACAATGAGCGCTGGCTTACACCGCCATTATTTACCAGTACATCTACAGTTCCAAATAATGCAATGGCTTGTTCAACTTTAGCAGGAAAAGAATCGGAGTCAGTTAAATCTAGAGGCAGGATTTTGATACGCGGAGAATCAACTTCAATCTTGTCTTTTACCTCCTGTAATGCCTCCGCTCTTCTTGAAGATAAAATGAGGTTTGCACCATCTTTAAAGTATGCTTTTGCAAGTGCCTCCCCAATCCCTGAAGACGCCCCTGTTATCCAAATTACTTTCTCTTTATACTGCATTTTATTAATTACTTTAAATTTGTAGAAATAATCGCTGTTCTATTACACTTCCAAGTTCATTCTTCTTACTTTCCGCTACAATCTAAATCAAATTTACAACGCTTTGACCACCAATAACACTATACTTTTAGTTGAAGACGAAATAGAATCTGGCGAAATGCTTTCGAATTTCCTAGAGTTGAACGATTTTGAGGTTTTTTGGGCAAAAGACGGCAAAGAGGCGATGCAGTTGATTGAAGAGCATGCCAATGTTATAGACCTTGCCATCTTAGATATTATGGTACCTTATTTTGATGGAAGAGAGATTTGCAAACATATTAGAGAGCACCCCGTAATAAATGAAATTCCTGTATTATTTTTAACTGCTCGCGATGAAGAAGTGGACGAGATTGAAGGCCTTAGTTTAGGTGCTGATGACTACATAAAAAAACCTGCTAGCCTAAACTTGATTAAGGCTCATGTTCAAACCAAGTTGCGCAGAGTAAGTCCGGAAAAAACGCATTGGTTGCAATACGACCATGTTTATCTAGATATCGACTCAAAACAGATGTTCATCAACGAAGAGTTGATTGACCTAACACATACCGAGTACATCATTGCAGAACTATTCTTTCAACATCCAAAAATTGTTTATTCTCGCCAAGATATTTTAGTTCACATTACAGACGAAGAAAAGTACATCTTTGATAGAACAGTGGATGTGCACATTAAAAACCTTCGCCTTAAAATGAAAGACGAAGGGAAACTTATCAAAACATATCGTGGCGTGGGTTACGGTTTTAATAGACTCTATCTCCGCTAATGAAAATTCATGCAAAACTAGCCTGGACTTATAACATACTCCTTATCATCGGTGTAATTACGATTAGTTCGTACGCAATTTTAAGTATCCGCGCATTTTTGCTGAAAGAGGGTATCGCACAATTCGAAAATGATTCTTATGCTCTAAAACTTGCCGTTTCAAATTTTAAAGGCGATGGTTCTTTTATAGACAATATAGAAGCTGAAGCTAATTATTCAGGCTACGAATTAGCCGTATATGATCAAGATGGGCTCCGAATTGCAGCTTTCCCCGACACCTTAGTTTTTGATACTGAACCTTTTTTAAACATTCAGACTCGCCAGAAAATTAAACTTTCGGCACAAGCTCCGCTACTTGTAAATGATGAAGGGTCTGCCAAACTGATTGCTTATATAAACCTACCCGCTTTAGAAAATCCAGCCCGTTTTCTTCGAATTAGCCAGTACAAAGAAACGTATTACGCGTCTATAGCAAGTATTAGACATATCATTTATGCAGGAATGCTTTTCTCAATAGGAGCTGTTTTAATTGTAAGCTTTATCTTTGCGAGATATATGTCGAAGCCTATTTTACAGCTTAATGAAGCTGCACTTGATATTGCAGATGGAAATTTAGACCGCGAGATAAACGTAAATCGAAAAGATGAATTTGGCACGCTGGCTGACTCCTTAAATAAGATGGCGGGAAACCTAAAAGCTGATAATGAGAAGCTTAAAATTTTAAATGAAAAACAGAATCAGTTTTTTGCTGACATTACCCACGAAGTTCGCAATCCATTGCATGCCATTTCTGGTGCATTGGAAATGATAGAGTTGCCAAATCTAGCCCCTGAGAAAAAAAGCCAATATATGGTTGTTGCTCAAAAGCAGATTCAACGAGTTGTACGCCTATTTGAGGATATTAAAAGCTTACAGCGTTACGATTTTGACGAAAGTTTTATCAATAAAAAAGCATTTAATGTTTCTGATGTGATTGAAGAGGCAATTGGTGTTAACGAGCCTTTCGCACAAGAAAAAGATATAAATCTTGGCCTCGAAAATACCGGTACATGTAAAGTACTTGCCGATCCAGACAAGATGGAGCAGGTGTTGGATAATTTGATTTCAAACGCAATTAAATACACCAACAAAGGCAGCATCAGAGTTTCTTGTGTGGAAGAAGAACATGAAGTTTTAGTTTCTGTTTCTGATACTGGAATTGGGATAAGTGATGAGCATCTGGGGCGTTTATTCGATCGTTTCTACCGCACAGATAAAGCCCGATCACGTGACAAAGGAGGAACTGGCTTGGGGTTAGCTGTTGTAAAGAGTATACTTAACGCACACAATTCCGAAATACATGTAACCAGCACCCCTGGTGTAGGTAGCAATTTCTATTTTAGACTCGAAAAAGCTTAGTTGTTTAAGTATTTATAAGCAAAAGCTGCTAATGCCGCACCAGAAAAGGGAGCAATGGTGTATAGCGGTATCGAGTAGTAGGAACCCCCACTAAACATATAGTCGAACAATGCAGATCCGATTGAAAGAGCCGGGTTAAAAACTGCACCTGAAATTGGAAGGCCTAAAAATGTAATTCCTGTTAGGGTAAGCCCAATAATAAAACCATACATTTTATTTCCAGACAATGCTTTTGAACTAGATACTGTAATAGCTACTAAAACTAAGACCAAGGTAAATAAAACCTCAGATATTGCTTGTTGATATAGACTTGTGTTGCCAGGAGCCTCAACAAAAAACACAACAGTTGATATATAGAGTAACACGATGCTTGCCAAAAATGCACCTACAATCTGGCTCAACATATAAGACAGCGCTTTCTTGAGTTTTATCTTTTTTAGAATAAAGAAAGCAAAAGTAATTCCTGGATTGTAGTGGGCACCAGATATATGCGCACCAATGTAAATCATTGCGGCATACATTAACCCAATAGATAAAGGTTCTCCAGATATTCCAAAAGCCAAGACAACAAAAAAAGTGCCTATGCCTTCCATTACATTCTCGCGCATACCCATATTTTAATAATACATGTCCTTCTATATTGAAGCTAGTAAGCTAATTGACGGCTTCTGTAATTGCAAACTAATCTAGTCTTTTATTCCACTCTTTTTGTAAAAAGAAAAGAACAATATCTATTCTGAGAAGCAAAGATTCTAATATTCCCTTATTTTAAAGGATGGAAATTATTCAGAAGCTGAAAGAAAGATGGGGTATTGAAAGTACCCTACAAGTATTTATAATTTTAATCGTTTTTTCTTGTACTGGCTTTACTGCTTTGTATGCTAGAAAACTCGTTTTTCATCTCTTAGGGGTTCCTCCTGAAATGCCTTTTTGGCAACGAGCTCTTATTTGGATAGTTACTATTCTCCCGCTCTACAATGTTATGCTCTATATTTACGGAACTATATTTGGCCAAAGGGTATTTTTTACAAACTTCCTTAAAAAAACAATGGGCCGTCTAATTCCCAAAAGATTTCATAAAGACTAACTATTTTTAAGTTGCGCTTTATCTTTGGCAGGAAGTTTTTCGACTACCAGATCGTACGAGTGTTTAATAAGCTCTAAAATCAAACCGTCCTCAAGGCTTCCAATTACCGCCACAGTATTCCAGTGCTTTTTATTCATGTGGTAGCCTGGTATAATCTCTTCGTATTCTTCGCGTAGCTCTATTGCTCTAATTGGATCACACTTCAGATTAATGCTCTCAAATTTATCTACATCAGTTAGGGCAAACATCTTTCCGAGCACCTTAAAAACAAGAGCAGTTTCGTTAAAAGGGAAATCTTCTGCGACACCTGGTAATGCCAAACAATAATCACGATAGCTTTCTATATCCATAAGAACAGGTTAGTGAGTTGATGCCATAAAGTATGATATTTCATCTAATCGCGCATATAGCTTGTTGAAATAATAAGAGGGCATTGAATTTTTGGATGAGGAATAACACTCACTGGGTAATCGAATGCATGAGTTATGATGTCTTCTTTGAATACTTCTAATGGAGTTCCGTGTATTACTGTTTTCCCTTCTTTTAAAATATGCACATAATCTGCGTATTGGGCAGCAAGGTTCAAATCATGAATGACAATCATAACCGCTATGTTCTTCTTACAAAGCTGTTGTAGAATGTGCATCATCTCGTGTTGATGAGCAACATCCAAACTCGCCAACGGCTCATCTAATAACAAATACGCTGGTTTATCACTTTCTATTCTATCCCAGATTTGAGCTAAAGCTCTGGCAAAATGAACTCGCTGTTTCTCCCCACCTGACAAAGTAGTATAAGCTTGATTTATCAGACTCAAACCATCAACCATTTCTAAACATTTCAATATAATTGCTTCATCTTTTGCTGATGTGATAAAACTAGATGATAAAGACCGACCTAAATTCACAACTTCCCTCGCCGTAAAAGAAAATTCCAATGAGCTTTTTTGGCTCACAACGGCTCTTTTTGTGGCAAGATGTTTTAAATCAATTTCACTGATTTCTTCACCTTCAAATCGCACTATTCCTTTTTGGTAAGCTATATCTCCACAAATACATTTTAATACGGAGGATTTCCCAGCGCCATTTTTTCCGATAATAGCAGTCAACTTCCCTAGTTCAAGATTGAAACTCACTTCATCTAGAATCTTTTTTCCGTTCGTTAAACTGACCGATATATTTTCAACAGCGATCATAGATAGTTTGAAAGTGATTTATTCCTGATTAATAGCCACAAGAAAAAAGGTGCGCCAATGGTGGAGGTAACAATGCCAATGGGTAGTTCAGCGGGAATAACTACCATCCTCGCAAAAAGATCGGAAGCTAATAACAACAAAGCTCCTAGAAGAATTGAGTTCGGGATAAGAAATCGATGGTCTGGCCCGATAATTAATCGGAGTAAATGAGGTACAACTAAGCCCACAAATCCGATAATTCCACTTACGGCTACGGCAGCTCCAATACCAAGTGCTGAAAGAAATATGATAACTTTCTTCACCCGTTCAGTATTAATTCCGAGGTATTTCGCTTCGTTTTCCCCCAACAGCATTACGTTCATTTGTTTTGAAAAGAAAGGCAATCCAATACAGCTAATAATTAAGAAGGGAGCCGATTTATAAACAACTTCCCAAGTCGCTCCACTTATGCTTCCGAGTGTCCAAAAGGTTAAATCTCTAATCTGATTATCATCAGCATTAAATATTAGATAGCCAATTCCTGCAGCTGCAAGTGCGTTTATTGCAATTCCTGCTAGTAGCATAGTAGTAACGCTGGTTTTACCAGAGCTGCTAGAAATTAAGTACACAAGATATGTAGCTCCTAATCCGCCCGCAAAAGCCGCCAGAGGAAGAAGCACACCTGTGTTCATCCCAAGAATAATAACGGCTGCCGCAGCCAACGCAGCGCCACTAGAAACGCCAATCAAAGTTGGGTCGGCTAGAGGATTTCTGAAAAGACCTTGCAACGCTGCACCTGATACTGCTAATGTTGCACCAATTAGAATCGCGATGATAACCCTAGGAAGTCTAATACTAAGCACTATTGCTTGAAATTGAGCAAGCTCTCCATCATCAAAAGAGATAAATCCTAGCTTATTTGCTAAGATTCGTATTACCTCAGAGCTACTAATCGAAACTGGACCAATCCCAACAGCCATTATAGAAAACGCTATCAAACCGATTAGTAGAACTAAGAAGGTGAGATATGGTTTTCTATATGCTTTATGCTGACGGAATTTTTGCTTTACCAAACTCAATTAGCTCGTATTTATAAAGTAACTGTAGGGTGAATTTTCTGAATGAGCTCGATAATTGCAGCACCAAAACGCGGACCAAAGCCTAACAAGTAATTTCCATCCATCCCGATTACGTTATTATTAACAACAGCTTTGGTGAGATTAACAGCTGGTGTTTTCTCAATTCCGGCACGGATTTCATCCAAACGAGAATGCATCACTAAAATGTAATCAGGGTTTGCTGCTACAATTGCTTCATTCGATATGGTTTTGTAGCCATCAAAATCGGTTACCGCATTCTGGCCACCGGCTAATTCAATCATTACGCTAGCGCTTGAATTTGCACCAGCAACCATAAACGTACTTTCGCCTCGTACTGAAAGAACAAATAAAACTTTTGGGGCTGAGTTTAGCGTTTTTCGTAAGCTATCAGCTAGATGATATTCCAGTTCATTTTTTTGGATTATGACCTCGCCTTCTTGCTCTTTACCAATTGCCTTAGCGATGTTTCTTACTTTAGCAATCATTCCCTCTAACGATTCATTTTCTTCTACTAGAAGGACATCTGTACCAGCACTTCGTATTTGGTCTATTACGGATTTTGGGTTTGCATCATCGCTGGAAATTATTAGGGATGATCCTAAAGAGATTAGACCTTCAGAAGTCAAATTCCTTAAATAAGGAACTCTTGGCAACCTAAACACTGCACTAGGAAATGTACTCGACTCATCTGTGGCAATTACTCGATCGCCAACTCCTAAAGCGTACACCGTTTCAGTTACGGAGCCACCAAGCGTAATTATTCTTGAAGAATTTTCGATATTTACTATTACTCCATCAGAACTCTGTATTGAGTTCTGCGCTGATAAACTAGCAGAACTAACCCCAAGGATTAGCAAGCCTAACTTTATATATCTCATGCTATTTGCGACTCTTCTTCAAGTGTTGCAACTAAACTCTTCCAACTTTCTAGTTCAGGAATACCTGGTTTGCGAGCCCCAAAAAAGGTAGCAATGTCTTTGTGATCTTTATCAAAAATCTCGACTGATGTCACAATTCCATCTTCCGTTGGCTTACGTACAATCCACGTATCAACGATATGGTCTGCTTGTAGATGCAGGTTAAATTCTGGATCTAAAACATTTAGCCAGTTATCCATTTTTTTGATATTTGAGACTACTCCTGAATGGATCTGAATAACCGCTTTACTTCCAACAAACACCATAATTGGCACTTCTTGCTCGGCAGCACGATTTAGTAGCGTTTCGGTAACAGAGTTCTCTACTTTCTGAGTAAAAGTGCCTTCAGCAAGCGCTAAAGCTTGAGTTCGCTCTAGTTTATACTTGCGCAATAATGGGTAAAAATCGTGAGTGTCTTTAAGCTTTGCCCAATCCGCAAGGAAAGCCTCTTTATCAACAGTTGTATTAAGCTCAAAAGCTTTAGGAGCTTCAGCTTCTTTAACTATAAGCTCTGCTTCTTGATCAGCATTCTTAAAAGTTTCAACCAACTCATTGTACTGAGACAAATTCTCTTCTTTTAGTACATAGATTTTATGTGCTGCAACTCCGTATGTGTCGAAGAATTGAATACTGTGAAGTACTCCCTTAGCGCTTTGCACAGGAACGGCAAACGCAGAGCCAAAACGGCCTGGGAAAATTCTAAGATCGATATTAGGATCGAGTACTAAACCTACATGTGGGTTAAAGCTGATATTATGATACTCACCTTTTCTCTCGTGAACTACCGATTCGTTTCTTGTAAGCGCCATTACGTAACCAAGAGACTCTATTGCTATAAAGATACCTGGCCAATCTTCGTTCAATCGAGTAACGTCGTCTTGGGTAGCTAATAATTCTACTTCAGAAACACCTAGTTTATCAGCAGCATTTTTGATTCGCAATTTTGGTTCTTCTTCTTTGAGTTTTGACCAAGCTTTTTTGAGAGCTTCTTTTGAGTTCATGAGTTGAGAAATAGTTTATGTTAATTTAGACCAATTCTAAATTAGAACTTTTCTCATAAAAAAACCCACTTTTTTACGGTGGGTTTTTATCACATTTTTAAACTCAATTTTAATTAAAGAATCGTGATCCGTCAGCTTGGATAGCAAACTCGATAGTATAATATCTATCAGTTGGACGAATAAAGTTTGCGAAGTCTTCACTTGAAGTATCGGGATTACCTTTGTAATAGCTAATAATTCTAACTTTAGCATATTTTTCATCAGCAGTTTTAACAACTATCGTTTTTCCTTCGATTGGCAAGATAGCATGCTTAGGTCCTGAAGCCGCTTCACCAGTGTAATTGTACCATTTCTCTGCTAAAGTAGCTGTATAACCACTCACAGGAGCTTCATCTACTAATTCAAATTCGATGTTCAACAACTGAACTCCACCATCATTACCGCTATTAGCAATAATAGTAGTCGCATTGAATCCTAAGTCCCACTGAGAAGAAAGAGAATCTGCTACCGTTTCACCAGTTTCAAAATCGAAAAAAGTGTAGCTGTCAATATGGAATAACTCAACAGTTTCTTCTGTTTGAAGCGTGTAGTTGAACGTGAAATATCCGCTAGCTGGTCTGGTGGCTAAGTTAGCAAACTCATCAGTTGAAGTATCTGGATTGCCTTTGTAGTAGCTTAATATTTCGATTTTCGCGTAATTCCCTTCTGAAGTCTTTACAATAAGTGTAGTATTCTCTTTTGGAAGAATAGCGTGCTTAGGACCTGTTGGAGCTTCGCCAGTATAGTTGTACCAACTAGTATTTGTATCACTAAAGCCAGTTGTAGGAGCTTCGGTTACCGATGCATAAGCTTCTTCTATAAGTTGAATTCCACCCCCGTTTTCACTGTTTGCAACTAATGTTGAGCCATCAAATGCAATATCCCAATCTGCAGAAAGAGAGTCAGAGATTGTATTACCAATATCTAGATTGTAGAAAGTAAACTTCCCTGCTTCACCTGGATGATCTTGAACATCATCGGCTAAACCACCAATTAATGTATTTACGTTTGCAGGAATATCCTCTGCTAGTTGAGCCGTTGTTGGTGCTGGATCGTCTCCACCACTTGATTTACAAGCACCGAAGCCTAGTATTAAAACAGAAGCTAGTGCCAGTAATTTTGTGTATTTGTTGTCCATTTGATCTATGTATTTTAGTATATCTTGATGTTAAGTTGAGTATAAAAAGTGATTCCTGGATTGGATGGGAGAAATTGGGAATCTTGATAATTCATGATGTTGTCAATACCTAAAAGTAGCTTGAATCGGTTTGAAAATGTTTTAGCGATCGAGGTATTTACGATGGTATAGGCATCGGTGTATTCTTCGTCATCAATTCTGTTATTTACATTTATATCTGCGAAGCCATACTTCCCTCTGTATTGCATTCTTAGACTTGCATCCAGCCCTAAAGACTCAAGTGTGTAGAAAATTTTAAGATTACTGGTGTGTTTAGATCGATTAAATAACGGCACGTATTCCTTTTTAGTAATCGATACTACCTCACCATCCTGCACGTCATCCATTTGTGTGGTAACTTCACGCTGGGCGTCTAAATATTGATAACCTAGGGCTAGTCTCAATCCTTTAACCAAGCTCGGCTTAAAACGAATTTCTGTCTCTAATCCCTGTGTATAAATCTTATTCAGATTGAAATATGAAAAAATTGATTGCCCGTTTGTCTTTGTGGCTATTCGCTGTGTTTCAATAAGATCTCTAACATCATTTCTAAAAAGGTTCAAACGGAGTTGAACCTCGTCAGTTGGAAATAAATCCAAACCAGCGTTATAGGAAAAAGAATGCTCTGCTTTTATATCTTCAATTTGTTGAGGCGTAAAGTAAAGCTCTGCTATTTGGCCATTTTCTTGAAAAGTCTGTATCCCCTCAGCCACTGTAGAAGAGCCAAATACACTATATCCTGCTAATGGGTTCGTAAAGTTTAGAAAGAGTTGTCTGAAATCTGGAGCTTTGAATCCACCACCAATAGAAGCTCTTACATGAACATATTTATTAGGCTTAAACATGCTTGAAAGCTTTGGGCTTAGCTGAGACTTATACTCGCTATGCATATCAAACCTAAAGCCACCGGTTATCGAAAATTTATCTGAGGGGCTCCACTCATGCTGGCCAAAAGCAAAGTAACTATCAAAGTTCGGAACTGATGCATAAATCTCGGAGTTCAACCCTTCACGATTTATTCCAGTACCAACTACGGTGGTTTGTTCTGGGCTCCAAAACGTAGAACTTTTTACTTCTAACTTATTAAGGGTTTGATCGAAGGAATCATTGAAGTAAACCTCCCCAGATTCTGAGAAATTTAAATTGCTCTCATTCTTGAAACGACTAACAAACGATGTAATCTCAAAGTATTGTTTACTTCCGAAGTACAGCTTTAATTCTGGCGTTAGGCTATAATCTATTTGATAGTCATCCCCATCCAACATTTTATTAGATCCAGAAACGGATATTTCATCTTTGTAAGATTGACTTTCTTTGTAGTACCGACCACTTATTCCAAGCGAAACTGATTTTGCTAAACGATAATCTATTCCACTCGAAAAAGTATAATTCTGAAATGATGGAACCGTAGGAGCTAGCGTATTTTTGTTTAAATCATAACCCTCCGAACCATTCACATTTCCAAACAATCGCCCACTTAGTTTATCCGACCTAAATGACATGTTTGAAGACGCATCGTACGATTCATTCGAACCGTATCTTCCCGTTGTATTCCAACTAAAAGGATCTCTACCTTTTTCGGTAATAATATTAATTACACCGGCAAGCGCATCACTGCCCCAGAGCGCCGATGACGGTCCTTTGACGATCTCTATCTGCTTAACATCTCCTACAGCCAGTCGGTCTAAATTTAGCGTTCCAGCCGTACGACCAATAACAGGTTGATTGTCGATAAGAATAAGTGTGTATTCTGGATCAAAACCTTGTATTTGAATACCCGTTCCATGATCTGAAACTATGTTTAGACCAACTTGCTCATTCAGTACGTCACTGAGCCTCAAGCTTCCCGAACTCTCAATCTCGTTTTTACCTATAACAGTGATGGGAACACTTACATCTTCTAAATCTTTTTGTGTTCGAGAAGCAGTTATAACTACTGGCCTCTCTTCATACACTTTCTCCTCTAATTGGATAGCAAGAGTTACATTCTCTCCTGTTTTTAATGCCATATCTTGGTTGTATTCTGAATAACCAATTCTAGTAATTTTTAGAGTGTATGTACCTTTTGCAATGGCTGTTAAAGAAAAATTACCCTTTTCGTCGGTTAATGCCCATTTCGATTCTGACAGATACACCTGAGCTTGGCTAATAGCTACACCTTTCTCAGATGTTACTCGCCCTTTTACAGTTGCGGATTGAGCAAATGCAGAAATAGAAAACCCCCACAAAATACTTCCTAAAAGAAAGTGTTTGATATATCTCACGTAGATTTTTTGTGACTTTATTTAGAACCAGTCCAAATAAACGAGAGAAATGTGAAGATTATGTGAAGAGCAGATAAAAACGTGCCTTTCAGTATTCATAGACAACATAGCGTCTTCATATTACTAATGAGATAAATTTTAGAGCTAAAAAATTTTGGAAGAGGAGGAAGTTTTAAACAAAGAAAAAGGATTTATCCGAATGTCTACATACCCGAGAATCTTCGACCGTTGAGTAGAGTATTCATGTACACTGGAAAATAGTTTTGAATAGTTTGTGATGCGTTTACCGCTTTTTCAGCAGAATCCCTGGGCGTGCACCTGTAAATTCGCCTTCTTGCTGCACTATTTCCCCATTTATAACAACATAGTCAAAGCCGGTGGCATACTGGTGTGGCTCTTCATAAACCGCCTTATCCACAATATGACTCGGGTTAAAAACCAATACATCTGCGGCAAAACCAGGCTTCAATATTCCTCTGGGGGCAAACTCTAGGGCATCAGAATCTCCTCGCGCTCGGTCAAGCCCAAGTAGTTCTGCTGTTTGTCCCGTCATCTTGTAAATAGCTTCCTCCAACGATAAAACTCCTTCTTCTTCCACAAATTGACGAATAATGCGTGCAAAAGAGCCGTACCCGCGAGGATGCTCCATGGTTGGCGATCCATCAGACGAAACTATCACGTTTTCGTCCATCAAAAACTGTCGCATTACATCTATATTCATCACAAAATAGGCTCCACTTGCTGAACTCGGTGGAAGATGATCGATGAGTACATCTTCGAAGGGTTTTTCCATTTCTTCTGAGATTTGGGCAAGGGTTTTTCCTGTCCATGGCGCCGTTCCAATTAGTGTTGCCGATGGTCCATTTCTACGTTGCACCCGATCACGTAAATATTGAGCTAATTCGGGTCGGCGTGTTTGCACAACTTCCTGAAAATCATTCGGCGGTAGCGCCCAATCGGGGTATAGAATTCCGATTCCAGTATAACTTGCTGCGTAAGGATATACATCAGCCGTAATGGAAACGCCTGCTGCACGGGCACTATCCATTACTGCAATAACCCGGTCGGCTACAGTAACTTCATTTCCGAAGACTACTTTAATATGCGACACGTGCACACGAGCATTTCCGTCGTGCCCCATTTGTATTAATTCGCGAATTGAATTAGAAACCTGATCTTCGTCTTCATTACGTATGTGGCTCAAAATCAAACCATCGTACTGCGAAACTACCTCGCTAACAACGGCTAACTCTTCACGATTTGCAAAAATGCCCGGAATATATTCAATACCTGTTGATACCCCAAAAGAGCCATCACGCAACTGTGTGTCTATAATGTGAGCCAAACTATCAAGTTGTGTATTATCTGGATTACGCTGAAGCCCGATGCCAGAATATCGGCGGGCAGTTCCGTGCCCAACTGTATGAGCAATATTTACACCCGGACTTGCCTTTTGAACTTTTTCCATCCATTCGGGAAGATTGGCAATTCCTGGGCTCGCCCCGTCGAGACCTAAGAAAATTGTGGTTACGCCCATAGACCAAAAATTTCTAAAAGAGGGATCTACTTCGGCGTTGCCATGAGAATGTGGATCTATAAAACCCGGTGCAACTACTCTTCCTTTTGCATCAATTGATTCTTCTGCCTGATAAGCGGACAAATCTAACGAGCCTACATACACAATAAATCCGTCGTTTATCAGCACGCCTCCTTGATAAGCCTCCCCACCCGTTCCATCTACAATCTGAGCATTTTCAATCTTTACATCATAGGTAATATCCACTGGAGGAAGTGTTTCCTGCGAACATCCCAATACTAAAATAAACCAAAAACATACTAAAACACGCATCATCTTAACATTACTTATTATGAATCTTTTATTTGTGCAGATAGGTGAGATAACCCGCGATTAATACCTTCGGCCAGATAATCTTCCTGGGCATATAAATACACAAACGATGTTAAAATAATTTTCGCCCAAACTCAAAGCTACCTTCTCTACAGCTTTGTTGAAGCAAACGCCAAGATAATAAGACAAACAATGCCTCTATTTTTCTATCTCAACACCTTTCCAAAAGGCGACATAATTTTTGATTTGTGATGCTTTTTCCTTTGGTTCTGGATAATACCAAACAGCATTTTGATTAGTTTCGCCATCTACTTCTAGGGAATAATAACTTGCGGTTCCTTTCCATGGGCAAACCGATTGATGGTTACTATCTTTAAAAAACTCTTTCTGTATAGAATCTTCCGGAAAGTAATGGTTTCCTTCAACTAATTCGGTGTGTTCACTTTCGGCGATTACTTTGCCATTCCAAACTGCTTTCATACTAAGCTCATTTTTTGATTAATAACTTAGTAGTATTAATCTTTTTTAGAGGGAATACATTCCTTTGCTAGAAAAAGCCAACCTAGTATAAATGCTACGCCACCAAGTGGAGTTATAGCCCCGAGCCAAGTAATGTTTGTCAATGCCAAGGTATACAGGCTGAATGAAAAGAATAGTATTCCAACAAAGAATAAAATCCCTGACCATTTTAGGAACGAGCTTTTTTTATCGCGAGCCACAAGCCCCACTAAAACGATAGCTATTGCGTGATAAAAGTGATATTGAGCTGCGGTTTCCCAATTCCCTAACCGTTCTGGGCTTACCATATCTTTAACTGCATGTGCTCCAAAAGCGCCGAATGCAACAGCCAATGCAGCCATGATAGCACCAACTGCAATGAGTTTATTTGATCTTTCCATTATGCTTTAAAATCAATCTTTCGGTGAGAGCCATCACAAAATGGTTTGTTTTCAGAAGCTCCACATCTACAATAGCTCATCTTTTTGGCGGTTTCTATAGAGTTTTCAGAACCTACAACTTCATAATTTCCATTCACAAGAAAAGCGCCATTTGCTACAAGCTTTACAGTCAACTCGCCATCTAACTCTTCCGTTGGCTCTAGTTCTAAACGCTCTGGATTGTATAAACTATTCGCTTTAAAATCAGCTTCAATGTGCGAATTATCACAGAAAGGTTTATTGGATGAAGCTCCACAACGGCAAAGCGCCATTCGTGTATCTCGCATTATTTCTTCATCCTCGCTATTTGTAAGCACTATGTTGCCACTTAAATAGATCGGACCGTCGTCGGTGATGACTAATTTATTTACAGAAGGAATTGCTTCAACATCTTCTACTTTTTTCAACTGATAATGGAGCGCACCTGTAGGGCATTTTTCGATTACAGCTTTCAATTGCTCTATATCTTGAGCTCCATCTGGATTAATCCAAGGCTTTTTAGTGATATCAAAAACCTCTGGTAAACCATGCACACATTCTTTGGCATGAATGCAACGCTTGAGGTCCCAGCTTACTTTAATTTCGTCGTTCTCGTAGGTGAATTTCTTTGATTCCATAATTCTAAAATTTTACAGTGAAACTAACAAAAGGAACCATAGCACCAACTCCATCCCCAACTATAAAACCTAAATCTGCAGCAATGGTTTGGCCGATAAATCTACCGCCAAGCACGCCAATAGGAATCAAGTCGCCTTCACCACTAGGAAATACAAAGTTCTCAGATAATAGAGCAAATTTCTCAGAAACTCGAAATTGAGCGCCTATGATAGTCATCAAATCACTTGCTCCATCCTCTGTAATTCCAAGACCTAATCCAGCCGTAAGATCGAGTCGATTCCAAGAATAGGTAGTGGCTCCAAAAATAGTGGAGAACCCAATATCAGCATCAAATCCAGAGAAATAGCTCGCCGTTCCAGAAACCGAAAGATTTTCACTAACATTTGTACCTATTTTTACGCTTCCAGAAAGTAACTGCTCACTAAAATCTAAGCCTGGAACCATACTAAAATTACTTGATAGGGTTATATTTTTTGTAACACCATACGAAAGCGTTGAAATGAAAATATAGGTGTTTTGATAATATCCTGACCCAGCTTCCGACATCCTACCACTTTGGGTTATAAATAATTTGTTAGCAGCTGGGTTTTTATACCACCTTGTAGTTGGGTCATTATCATCTACTAACTCTACAGATTTAATTCTATCATATTTAAAATTAAAAACTCCATCTTTAGTCTTAACACCTGCAGATAAATCGTCTACAGCCTCAACAAACCCCGAAAATGTATTTCCATTGGTAAGGGTTACGAATACTTCTTGCCCATTTTCTTTAGCTTCTATAAAAACGGCTTTAAATTTAGAAACCTGAGCCATTGTTACCGATGAACCCAACAACAACACAGCTGCTGATAGATATAAAACTTTAAATTTCATGATGGTATATATTTTCTGGAAAGGAAATATATAATAGAAAACGATGAGCGTAAAGCAAAGAACTAATATGGAATAGATTACTCGATTTGAGATACCAAAAGCCATTGTAAGTTTGTAATAGTTGCTTATCCTATATTTAAGCATTTGCTTAAATACTAAATTTAATATATAATCTAGACAACTAAAAAATGATACTATGAGTAAACAACAATGTATCCGTGACGTTGCGGATTTGGTTCAAATCAATAGATGTATAGACTCTTTAAATCAGGTAGAAAACTCTGTTTATAAATTAACGGACATTTTAAAGTTAGCAGCTAACGATGTAAGACTTAAAATTCTCTTCTTGTTAGATAATGAAGTGAAGCTATGCCCCTGTGATTTAGGTGATATTTTGGAAATGAGTATACCTGCAATATCTCAACATCTCAGAAAATTGAAAGACGGTGGGTTAGTTGACACAAAAAGAGAAGGTCAGGTAATTTTTTATTCCTTAAACCCAACATTTAGAAAAATCCTTTCTTCAAGTTTTGAACAAATCAAAAATAATAATTTACTTGAGGTATTAGCTGCATGAAAGACCCAAAAAATAACTCAGGTGCTAAGTGGATAGGTGCTGGGCTCTTTACTGCATTTGTTGCTTCTTTATGCTGCATTACACCTGTTGCCGCTTTCTTAGCTGGTATAAGCGGTGTAGCCTCTACCTTTTCATGGATGGACCCTTTTCGTCCATATTTAATTGCACTAACTGTTTTGATACTTGGTTTTGCATGGTATCAGAAGTTAAAACCAAATTGGGATCCAACTTGTGCTTGCGAAGAAAATCCTTCTTTTTGGAAAACAAAAAGCTTTTTAGGAGCCGTGACCGTATTTGCAATAGTTCTAATGTCTTTTCCTTACTACTCAGATGCTTTTTTCCCAAAGCAAGAACAAAAGGTAATCTATATTCAGGAAAGCCAAGTCCAAACTACTTCCTTAAATATAAAAGGAATGACTTGCACAGGTTGTGAAGCTACGGTCTCTAATGCAGCAATGGGAGTTCATGGTGTCCTTGAAGTCAATACTTCTTATGAGAATCAAAGTGCAACCATCAAATTTAATAAAGAAGAAACCAATCTTGAAAATATTATTGAAGCTATAAACAAAACCGGTTATACAGTTACAAACTTAACAAACTAGACATGACAACTAACATACCTGAATCAACCATTACTTGCCCGAATTGCGGGAACCAATCTACAGAAACTATGCCCACGGATTCATGCCAATTCTTTTGGGAATGTCCTTCTTGTACTGCGGTAGCTAAACCTAAACAAGGTGATTGTTGTGTGTTTTGCTCATACGGAGATGTTGCCTGCCCACCTATTCAGCAAGACACAATTTGCTGTTAATTATGGATTATAAAGACCTTAAATCAAATAAATATGCGTTTATTGGATTATGGGGAGTTTTAGTAGCTGGTGTTTGTTGCTTCACCCCATTACTTGTTTGGGCATTTGCCTTTTTTGGGCTTGCCGCATTAACAACCTATCTAGATTATATTCTGATTCCTGTTTTGCTTCTTTTTATTGGGATTCTGTTACTTGGAATTAGAAGTATCAATAAATCGAAATCAAAGATTGAATAATTATGAAATACGATGTAATAATCATTGGATCAGGAATGGCTGGAATGACCATAGCTAACAAATGTGCTCAAAAAGGTTTGAAAACTGCTGTTACTGACTCCCGACCTTATGGCGGAACTTGTGCTTTAAGAGGCTGTGACCCAAAAAAGATATTAGTAGGTGCTGCCGAGATTATTGACCGTGCCAATAAAATGAACAACATTGGAATTACCGGAGATATAGCTATTGATTGGCAAGCTCTTATGGCATATAAAAATGATTTTGTTTCCAAAATGCCTCCCGGTGTCGAAAAGAATTATGAAAAAAACGGGGTTGACATGTATCATGGTGCTGCAAGTTTTGAATCTGCTAATAGCATTAAGATTGGAAAGGAAATTATTGAAGGAGGAAAAATTGTCATTAGTACCGGTGCGAGACCTGTTAAACTAGATATTCCAGGTGGAAACCTACCCATAAACAGTACCGAATTCTTAGATCTCGAACATCTACCTGAACATATCACATTTATTGGTGGCGGTTATATAGCCTTAGAGTTTGCCCATCTGGCAGCAAGAGCGGGGAGCAAAGTAACCATCTTCCATCGAGGTAATATGCCTTTAGAGAACTTTGATCAGGATATCGTAAAACATCTTGTAAAAGCTACTGAAAAGCTGAACATCGATCTTCGATTGGAATCTGAAGTAGTAAGCATCGAGAAATTGGGTACTGATTTTTCTGTAGTTGCACATTCAAATAATGAAACTATAACTACTCAAACCAAATTAGTAGTTAATGCAGCAGGAAGAGTTCCTGAGTTAGATGGGCTAAAGCTTGATAAGGCGAACGTTTCATATAATAAAAAGGGGATTGTAGTAAACGAATTTCTCCAAAGCATTAGCAATTCTTCGGTTTACGCAGCGGGCGATTCAGCCGCAAGTCTGGGCTTAAATCTTACACCTGTCGCTGTAATGGAGGGTCATGCTGTTGCCGCAAACATAATTCGTGGGAATTCTAAAGTTCCTAATTATTCTGAAATGCCAAGCGCTGTATTTACATTACCCACTTTGTCATCTGTAGGACTCACAGAAAAACAGTTACAGGAAAAAGAAATTCCATACCGAGTAAAGTCCGGCTCAGCAGAAAATTGGTATAATGCAAAAAGAATTAATGAACAAATCTACGCCTATAAAGTAATATTGAATGAAGAAGGCTACATTTTAGGAGCACACTTAATTGGTCCACATGCAGAAGAAACCATTAATTTGTTTGCATTAGCTATGAAAAGCAAAATTAAAAGTAGCGCACTTAAGAGTTTGATTTACTCTTATCCATCCATGGCGTCTGATGTTAGTTCAATGCTATAATTACTTTTGTTATGTTAGTAATCACAAAAACAAAAAAGGCCACTCCTCACTGTCCAATAAAATAACTACTACTGATTTGTGGCACTCGTTGTATAAATCAAATAGGCGATGACAGCTGAAGCACAACTACCTTGTAGTTAATTCATGTTATCCATCCTTAACCACTTAGCGTAGGTTTCATCATCCCAAATACTTTGGATGTAAGCAATTACGGCTTCTTTTTCCTCGGTGGAAAGAGCGTCTTCGAAGGGTGGCCTGAACTCAAATTAGTACCTACTTGTCAATTGCAGAAATACAGGGTGAGTTTATCAAGAGGTTTAGATTTCCTTAAGATTTGACCAATACATTGGGGTTCATCAACCCATAATTAAAATTTTAAGACATGAAAACCCCGCGATTTATAAGTCTATTCGTTGCACTCATAATATTTGTACCAGGATGTGTTGCTCAGACTGCTCCAAGCTCTGTAAAACAACAATTTAATAAGAAGTTTCCAAAAGCCACTGAAGTTGAGTGGGATAAGGAAAGTGATTCTGAATATGAAGCTTCTTTCAAAATAAATAATGTTAAATATTCTGCAAATTTCGCCACCGATGGAACTTGGTTAGAGACTGAACAAGCTATTTCATTCAAAGAATTACCTGATGCTGTTCTGGCTACGCTTTCTCGAGATTATTATGGTGTGGAAATTAATGAGGTCGCAAAACTTATAACTAATAAGAATGAAATTTTCTTTGAAGTGGAAATTGAAAAAATGGACACCAATGAAGAAGACCATGAAAACAACAAGAATAAAGATATTGAAGAGGATGAGGAAGATGAAATGGCCATTGATCTGATTTTTGATACATCTGGTAAAATCGTAAAAACAGTTTCTTTCGAAAAAGATGAAAACGACTAATCCCGTAAGGCTACTCATACTTTGAGTAGCCTATTTTTATAATTATGTACAAAAGTAATCTACTCAAATTTCCTTTCGCTATTATTTGCGTATTATTAGTATTACTTGGTTTAAGTGATCTATCTGTGGCTCAAACCAGAAATCTTAAATTCTATATCGAAAAGGGGGTTAGCAATAATCCTTCTTTAAATGAACAAAAGAATACTAAGGCTTCCGCAAATTTAGACAAAAACTTAATCTCTTCGCAGTATTATCGTCCTTTAGTTTATGGTAGTGCAGAGTACCTTTACGCCCCAACGTTTGGTAATTTTGGCTATGACAAAGCCGTAACAAACTCTGGTTTATATTCTGCTTTGTTCAATATTGAGTATCCATTACTTGCAAAAAAAAGAGTTCGTGTTTTAATGGAACAGGCAGAATCCTCGATAGATAAATCACTTATCCAAGAAAAATTGATTGCACATGAAGTTGAGCGAACTATTACCCAACAGTATATAGCTGGCTATCAAAACCAATTAGAGCTGTCTTATATACAAGAAAATATTGACTTGCTAGATAGGCAGAGAAACACACTTTTAAAATTTACCAAGCAAGGGCTGACAAGTATTGCAGACTTAAAACAACTTGAATTAGAGTTGCAGACTTTAAAGATTCAAAAAGAATCCTTAAAAAGTTCCTTTAGAAATAAAATTAGCCAGTTAAATTCGTTTGCTGGAATTATTGACGCTCAATCGGTAAGCCTTGAAATGCCAGATATAACTATCGAATCTGTAACACATCGAGCATCATCCGTATTTTTAAATCAGTTTAAAATAGACAGCCTTATATCTACTATCCAACAAAAAGTTGACGAGTTAAAATACGCACCGTCGCTATCCATTTATGGTAATACGGGCGTAAACACTACTCAATTAAATACTCTTAACAATACCTTCGGATTTAGTGCTGGGATACGTTTTTCCGTCCCTATCTATGATGGAAGTCAAAAGAAAATTACTCGCGGGCAAAATACATTGTCAATTCAATCAATTTCAGCTTTTAAAGATCAGTTTGAAATTGAACACAAAAACAAGCTTACAGACATTCAAGCTCAGCTTAATACTCTTAAAAATCAGTTAACCTCTTTTGATAATCAGATTCAGGAGTATGAAGAACTACTCCAAATCTATCGTAAAGAAATAGAGAGCGGAGATCGATCGGTTGTGGATTATTTAATTGTATTAAGGGGGTATATCAGTAGCAAAAATCAGAGAATAACAATGGAAACGGATAGATTACTACTATTGAATGAATTTAATTACTGGAATTGGTAGGTAAAACATGATAAAAAGCATCTCTTTATATCTAATACTAATATCGTTTTTGATGGGCGGCTGCAATTCATCAAAAAAACCTGCGAAAATAGAATTCGCATCTCCTCCAAAAGTAGAAGTTCGCTCCTCTCTTATAAAGACAGGAGCTATCAGTGATTCTATTTCACTTCCCGCTTCGGTATACTTTTTAACAAAGAACAATATAACAGCGCCTATTAACAGCTACATTAATACTACTTTCATTAAGCCTAGCGATTATGTTAAAAAAGGAACTAAACTTTTTGAAATAGTTACAAAGGAAGCAAAAGCATTAACCAACCTAGAGAATGAAAACTTAGGGTTCATAACTTTAAAAGCTCCATCCGAAGGACAAATAGTTTTTTTAAATCATTTTTCTGGAGATTACGTGCAAGAAGGAACCATACTGGCCGGCATAGTAAATCCCGAAGAAGTATACCTGAAGCTATTTATTCCTTTTAGACTTCATGCATTGGTTGATAAAAACCCAGAACTAAAAATTCTAATTCCTGGTGAAGGTTTGATCTCAGCAAAGCTTGTAGGCTCACTTAGTACCGCCGATATCCCTTCCCAAACCGCCGTTTATTTACTTAAGCCAGAACGAGTTCGATTTTTACCTGAGGGCTTAACCCTTAACGCCTATTTGATGACTGAACAAAGTACCAACACACAAATAGTGTCGAAACGCGCTATTCTAGCGGATGAAAAACTGGAGTTATTTTGGGTTATGAAAGTTGTAAATGATTCCATAGCCGTAAAAGTACCTGTTAAACTAGGGATTATAAATAATGGATTTGCTGAAATCCTAGAACCACAGTTTGATGTTAACACCCAGATTATAACCGACGGACAATACGGATTAGACGATTCAACACTTGTTACTATCATTCCTGAAGGCACAATGCAATGAAGCATTCATTTTATGAGCCTTATAAAAAACCTATCTGTTACATTCTTCTTGTAATCTTATTTGGCGGTGTATTTACCTATCCCTTAGTTAAGAAATCTCTTTTTCCAGAGATCACTTTTCCAAAAATTAAGATCATTGCAGAGAATGGCGATCAACCTGTCGAAAAAATGATGGTGACGGTAACAAAACCATTGGAAGAAGCCATAAAAAAAATTCCTGATATTCAGAAAATTAGAAATATAACCAGTCGGGGAAATAGTGAAATTTCAGCCTTTTTAAGTTGGGATGCAGATATTTACACTAGCCAACAGCTTATTGAGTCGAGGATTAATCAAATTCGAAACCAACTCCCACCAACCACACAACTTACTATTGAGCGGATGAATCCTTCGATTCTACCTGTAATGGGTTTTATGCTCGAAAGTAAGGATATGAGTTTAATTGATTTAAAAAAAATAGCCAAATATCAGGTTAAACCCTTTCTATCTCAACTTGAGGGAATTTCGCAAGTTCAAGTGCAAGGTGGTAAAGAGAAAGAATACTGGGTAACCTTAAAGCCAGATATTATGTCTATGCTTGGAATAACCCCTATGGAGATTCAGGCTGCGGTTTCAAATACTGGGTTTCTAGAATCCAATGGATTTGCAAGTGATTATCATCGGCTTTACCTAACTATTACCGATGCTGCAGTCTATACCATTGATGAGATGAATAGAATAATTCTTAGAAATGACGGTAAGCGTATTGTCCATTTATCAGACATAGCTACCATAAGTGTAGAACGTCAAGTTGAATATGTAAAAATTAATGCCAATGGAAAAGAAGGCGTTCTTATAAACGTAGTTAAACAACCCAATAAAAATTTGATAGAGCTTTCCAGTGAGGTAAAGAGTAAAACTGAAGAATTACAGAAACTACTTCCAAAAGGAGTTTTATTAACTAACTATTATGATCAATCAGCCTTTGTTGGACAGAGCATAAGTAGTGTAGTTGATGCTATTTGGGTTGGGCTTTTGCTGGCTATTGTAATCACAATTCTTTTTCTACAATCTTTTCGATCAAGTTTAACCATCCTAATAACTATACCTGCCACTTTAAGCCTTACCATTATTACTTTGCACTTTCTCGGATATACCTTAAATCTTATGACATTAGGTGCCGTAGCAGCAGGTATTGGTTTAATAATTGACGATGCGATAATAGTAGTGGAACAGATTCATCGAGTGTGGGAAGAGTTTCCGAATGAGAAACCAAAAGAGCATATCAGAAAAGCGTTAAAGTATCTTTTCCCAGCAATGATTGGCTCTTCTCTAAGCACTATCGTCATCTTTTTCCCATTCTCACTTATGAGTGGAGTTGCGGGAGCTTTTTTCAAAGTACTAGCTGATACGATGGTAATCACTTTACTGTGTTCATTTCTGGTTGTTTGGTTGATTCTACCAGTAATTTATTTGTTAATTGCAGGGTCTCAACATCGCGAATCACGTACTGTTCACAAAACAGAACCAGCCAAATGGTCCGCTTTCTTTCTGCGACATCCTTCTTTTTCGTATATGTTTATTTTGATTTTAGGAATCGGTACTTATCTGGTTGTCCCAAATTTAGCCACAGGTTTTTTGCCAGAAATGGATGAGGGAAGTATTGTGCTTGATTACAACTCTCCTCCTGGAACTTCTTTAGAAGAAACAAATCGTATGCTTAATGTGGTTGATAAGATTGTTAGAGAACACCCACAGATTGAAAACTACAGCAGGCGTACTGGTACACAAATGGGCTTCTTTATCACAGAGCCGAATCGTGGCGATTATCTAATTCAACTTAAAAAAAATCACTCTGAGTCTACTCAAGAAGTAATTAACGATATTCGAATTTTAGCAGAGCAGAAAGTTCCAGCACTTCAAGTGGACTTTGGCCAAGTTATAAACGACATGCTCGGTGACTTAATGAGCTCCGTTCAACCTGTTGAGATTAAAATTTTTGGTAACGATCCTGTTTTACTAAAATCATATTCTAAAAAAGTAACGTCTATTGTTGAACAGGTTCGTGGAACTGCAGATGTTTTTGATGGTCTTGTTATTGCAGGGCCCTCAATAACAATAAATCCGGATGAACAAGCTTTATCATATTTTCAAATTACTCCTAATGATTTGTGGATTCAGCTACAAACTCAAATCCAAGGGGTTCCTATCGCCGATATTTTAGAGAAAGAGCAATTAACTTCTATGCGGATGATTTATCCAAAAAATCTGCAAACGAATATATCAATGATTAAAAAGGCACATATCATGTTACCAAATGGAGTAACAAAACCTTTAACAGACTTTGCAAGTATTCAAATAAATGAAGGATCAGCGGAAATTGAACGTGAAAATCTTCAACCTTTAATTGCCGTTACTGCACGATTAGACAACAGAGATTTGGGAAGCACAGTAAATGAGATTAAGAAGGTAATAAGTGAGCAAATTTCTTTACCAAAAGGGTATAGAATAGAATACGGTGGCGCTTATGCTGAACAGCAGCAATCTTTTAAAGAACTCCTTCTGGTGTTATTTACCTCAAGTATTTTAGTATTTACTGTTATTCTATTTCTTTTTAAAGATTTGGGTGCGAGCATAGTCATTTTCTCAACATCAATTTTAGGAGTAACAGGGAGTATTTTAGCTCTGTATTTTACCAATACTCCGCTGAACGTGGGCAGCTATACTGGCATAATAATGATTGTAGGAATTATAGCAGAAAATGCCATTTTTACTTATTACCAATTCAAAAATGCTTTAGAAGAATCTCACATAAGTTTGGAAAATGCCATTGTATACTCTATCTCTTTACGTCTTCGTCCTAAATTAATGACCGCTACAGCAGCCATTATAGCATTAATGCCTTTAGCATTAGCTCTTGGGGTAGGTGCAGAGTTGCATCAACCTTTAGCAATTGCAGTAATTGGAGGTCTGATAATCGCCCTTCCTTTACTATTAATTGTTTTACCCTCTTTTATAAAAATTCTTTTCAAGATTAATGGTTTTGAGAAAAAACAACTCATATCAGAATGAAAATATTAATTATTGAAGATCAAAAATCACTTACCGAGAGCATTAAAACCTATCTTGAAACAGAAGGCTATGTGTGTGAATGGGCTGCAGACTATGCAACGGCATACCAAAAAATCCATGTGTATGACTATGACTGTATTCTTGTTGACATCACTTTACCTGGTGGGAATGGTTTAGAGTTGATTAAACTATTAAAGAAAAATCATGCGGAAGCCGGTGTTATTATTATATCTGCAAAAAATTCTCTTGACGATAAAATTAAAGGGCTTGAGTTAGGTTCCGATGATTATTTAACCAAGCCTTTTCATCTTTCAGAACTTAACGCGCGTATTAAGGCACTTGTTCGAAGAAAATTCCACAAAGGAGAGGTGGAAATTACTGCCGGAGAAATCAGGGTCCTTACCGAAAAGAAACAAACCTTCGTTAAGGGAATAGAAATTGACCTTACAGCCAAAGAGTACCAACTGCTTAACTACTTTATTTCTAATGCCAATCGTGTACTTACAAAAGAAGCGATTGCGGAACATGTTTGGGGCGATAATTATGACATCGTAGATTCCTTTGATTTTATTTACGTCCATATAAATAATTTGCGCAAGAAAATTAACGAAGCAGGCGGAAATAATCAGATTAAAACCATGTATGGAATGGGGTATAAATTTACTAGCCAATGAAACTACTTAATAAAACCCAGCTCTATTACTCCTCTTTAATTTTGGCAATTCTTATTATCTGGAGTGGCGTTTTTTTGTTTTCCGTTTCAGAAGTATTAAAAGACAATATTGATGAAACTCTTCAATCTGAACTTGAAGCAACTACAGATTTGTTAGCACAGGAATCTACTGACTCTTTTTTAATCTATGCCGAAACAAATCCTTTGTTCGACTTCCAATATATACCCTCTGTCCAATCCCAACAGTATACATTTTCTGATACCTCTTTATATTCTCCAATTGAAAAAGAGGATCTGCCTTACAGAGAAATCAGCATAGAACTAGAATGGCTCTCCAAACCCGTCCGACTCCGTCTAAGGAAATCAACTATTGAGTATGACGACCTTTTTCTCGCAATTTTGATAACTGAAGCCATTTTGGTTTTATTTTTAGTAATTGGGGTTTATTGGATTAACAAGGGGATATTTCGCAATATTTGGGCTCCATTTCTATCAACTCTTGAATCAGCTTCTTCCTACAGTCTTTCTGGTAACAAACCTCTTCATCTTTCGAACACAGATATTGATGAATTCAATAAGTTAAATGACGTTTTAGTCCGAATGACAAACAGAATTGAAAGGGATTATAAAAATCTGAAAGAATTCACCGAGAATGCTTCTCATGAAATTCAAACGCCACTTTCTATAATTAAAAGCCGAATTGAAGTTCTTCTGCAAAAGGACCAGTTTACAACAGAACAATGGGAATCTATTAAGGATATTTATGCATCAGCTACTCATCTTTCAAGACTAAATAAAGGGTTACTGCTCCTTGCGAAAATTGAGAATAGTCGCTTTGATGAGACTTTAGTAAATCTAAGTACTTTGTTAAATACCTCACTAAATCAATTCTCTGATGAAATACAGGAACTCGAAATCCTCTTATCCTTAGAAATTTCTCCTGATGTACAAATTATTGGGAATTCAGGGCTAATGGAAATAATGATTCGAAATTTAGTGAGTAATGCCATTAAGCATAACTCTAAAAAAGGCAGAATTAAAGTTTCGCTTACAAAAAATCAACTTAATATCGAAAATACTGGAGCAGTTCCAGATGCAGACCCAGAGCAACTCTTTGAGCGCTTCAAAAAAGAGGAAGAAAGCAGTCTTTCATTAGGTTTAGGATTGGCCATTGTAAAACAAATTTGTGTAATAAACGGGTTTGAACATTCTTATAAGTTCAAAGACTCTTTACATAGTCTTGAAATAAGGTTTAGCTCTCGATTAAAAAAATAAACAAATCATTCAAGATATCATGACTATTCTAAAAGAAGTAAAGAGTTATTGTATTGGTATACTGGAGGGTAACACGTGCAAAAATCTGACTTACCATAATCTTTCGCATACAAGTGAAGTTGTTGAACAATTAAAAAAAATGCTTACACACTTTGATATTTCTTCAAGTGATGCAGAATTATTAATTATTGCTGGTTGGTTCCACGATGTTGGGTTTTGTGAAACTTATATTGGACATGAAGATGAGAGTATTAGATTAGCCCATCAATTTCTTCAAAATTCAGGTTACGGTACCGACAAGATAAAAGCGGTATTGAGTTGTATTGAAGCCACAAAAATGCCTCAAAAACCAAAAAATATGTTAGAACAAATGCTTTGTGATTCGGATCTGTTTCATTTGGGCAAGCACAACTTCTTTCAGAGAAATGAAATACTAAGACTTGAGTGGGCGAATGAGTGTGGTAAGATTTTTACGGATCAGGAATGGTATATAATGAATCTTGAATTCCTAAAAAATCACACGTTCTTTACAAACTACGCCCGTAAAGAGTTAAAAAAAGGAAAGCAAATCAATATTGATAAGCTTCAGAAGCTGATTGACTCAAATAATTAAGGCTTATTTAAAACATCATAATTTCAGATCTCACTTGATCCATAACCCATTGCATCGTTGAAAAGAAAACAATCCGAGAGATTAAAATCTTAATGCTAGGATTAACTGCCGCCTAATTAGAATTATTAATTATTAACCACTTAGCGTAGGTTTCGTCGTCCCACATACTTTGGATGTAAGCAATTACCGCTTCTTTTTCTTCGTCATTAAGTATTCCTTTAAATGCTGGCATCGTTCCGCCAAGAGGAATACCCCCATTATCGATGGTTTCTAAAAGTACAAACTTAGGGTGATGCCAAGTATGCGCGGTTCCATTTAAAGGTGGTGCCGGAAAATTCCCCGCATCGTCGGGCCTTTTCCAATTTTCAACTATTCCCTGACCTAAGTTACCATGACATACAGCACAATTTGTAGCAAACACTTGTTTTCCCACTTCAAACTGTTGTTCGGTAAACCATCTGTTTTCTTTGAAGGAAATAGATTCTGAGCTGACTGACTTCTTTTTTGCTTCTTTATTACAGCTAGTAAATGAAACTCCTATTAAAGCGAAAATAAATAGTTTTAGTACTTTTTTTCTATGTGTCATTATTATACTTGATAAAGGGTATTTGATGATTTTCTGCAAGATAAACACTCAGAACGGGTAAAAAAGTAATCTGAAGAATCGGCGCCAACCCAATATTGTAATTAAATACATAGAGAGTAAGCATACTCGTATCATAGGTCCAAAGCTCCAAGTATAATGCCATCCATTCAAGAAAGATACTGGCTCCAAAACTTAGTGCTAGTAATAATAGGTATTTTATCACTGTTTTTTGAAGTAGACCTGTTGATTTAATCAATTTCTTCAATCCTTGCCAAAGGCCTAGCACAATTAGTATATCTCCAAAAACCGCCCCCCACATCCAAAGAGTTGCTTTCAAAAATCCCCAACTCCACATCTCATAAAAAAACAGACATTGAGTAAATTCCCAAATTGTGTTTAGCAAAAAAGCCCAAAGAACTATATTTACCGTGCGGTTCTTTGTGAATGACTTTAACTTCGTCAAAATGCTAATCTCTTATTGCTCTAGACGAACCATGATTCTGCATAATCTTCCAACCTGTTTCCGTTTTTTTGAGTACAGAGGTAGCCACCGCTTGTCTTTCTATGGTTCTACTCTCATCTCCTCCGGTCACGATCTTATAATTATACGTCTCGAAAGCCACCGCGACATTCCCTTCTATTTGTACATCCACCATGTAGTCACTAAAAGAGAATTCCTTAAACTGCCCTAACTCAGGTCCAATATGGTGATCTAGGTATTTCTTATAGGTCCCTTCATGGCTCCCATTCTCAAAAATTGCTGAGTTTTCAGTAAAAAGCTTTTCTGTGCCGGATACATCCAAAGCTTCAAGGGCGTTCTTGTAAGCCTTCAGCACTTTCTTTACTGCTACTGTTTCTTCGGAAGAAATCATTTCTTTATGATCATTATGCTGAGCATATATCAATCCAGAAGGTGATAATAAAAGAAATATTAATATAATTTTTTTCATAATCGTGTAGACTCTTTATTGGTTTATAGACTTGAATTTAACTTTACAGCTTGGTCATGCTCATTTTCTCTAAAACTACGGTCCCACTCCCATTAATTTTCAACCCTACTCCACCTGCTTTAGGAGCATCACTATGTCCGTGAACTATCATTTTTTTATCCACATAACCTCTAAAATGAGTTCCATTTCCTACAACCCGAACAAACATAGGCTTTGAAACATCTGTAGTTCCTTCTTCAAATATTTCTTCCTTTCCTTTTAACATTCGGCCTTGCTTAACAGCACCATTTGAAGAAATTGATACAAAGTCGAAGTTAAGCTCGTCTTGCACATTGTTTGTCAGCATCACTATTCCATTAAGTGTTGAAATGTCTATATAATAATCTACTTGAACCATTTTATAGGATTCGTGCCCTACAAAAAAGCCATTTAAATTACTTCCACTCAAAATTAGTGCATAACTGCCTTTGGTAGTTTTCACTGCTTCGGCATTTACTTCTTCTAAACTTCCTGTTAACCAATGGAAATTTTTCTTCAAATCCGAAATGGCATTTTTATCTATGTTCCATTCCCAGTTTCCGTTATCTAACACTTTAAAAGCGGTAGCACTTCCTATTGAAACATCATCATGACTTTCTTCTGGTTCTGCATGTTCACCTTCATCTTCGCCAGGCTCATCATGATCTGTTTCATGATCGTGCTGTGTCGGATTATCTAAGTCAACAGCCTGAACTCCTACTCCATGCTGATAAACCATCTGCCCTCCTCTATCTCCCGTTTGGAATAATAGAAAAGCCCCAACGAATGAAAGCAAGGTTAACCCACCTCTTATTATTTTTAGCTCAGATTTATTCCAAAAATACACTCCAATCCTCAAGAAGGCATATAATCCCATAAACCAAACAGTGTACTCAGCCCAATCTGCATGAGCCGTTAATAAATTTTGAGTTTCAGCTTCAATAAAGACACTATCTGCAGCTTCCTTTCCTGAGAAATAAGTTCCCACTGCTGCAATTCCTGATAGCCCATATAATATTAAGTTCTTCTTTTCGTCCCACCAATCTTTAGGAAGAACATAGCCCGCCACATCCATAAGAATAGCGAGCATAAACAGTGCTATTGGGAAGTGGACGATCATGGGGTGTAAGTTTGGTGCCCATTCTGGTATAAATTCCATCGTGTCTCTTATTTAATTATGGTTATCGTTCTATTTTTAGTAATCGCGCATTCACAGCAACAACTACTGTACTTATCGACATCAAACCTGCACCAACGGCTGGATTAAGAATGATCCCAAACGAAAATAGTACGCCTGCAGCTAAAGGAATTGCGACAACATTATAGCCTGTAGCCCAGAATAAATTTTGCACCATTTTCTTATAGGTCGCTTTGGCTAGTGAAATAAGTGCCACAACATCTTTAGGATTACTTTGTGTAAGAATGATGTCTCCAGTTTCTACCGCCACATCAGAGCCCGTTCCAATAGCAATACCTACATCGGCTTGAGCTAAAGCTGGCGCGTCATTCACGCCATCGCCTGTCATCGCTACTTTTAACCCACGTTTCTGAACTTCCCTCACTTTATCAGCCTTTTCATTCGGTAATACTTCTGCAAAAAACTCATCTAAACCTAGCTCTTTAGCAACATAGGCTGCGGTTTGTTTATTATCTCCAGTAAGCATAATACACTCAATACCCATTTCGTGAAGCTGTTTAATAGCCACTTTGGAGTCTTCCCTAATGGTATCTCCCAAGGCAATTGCTCCATGTAGCTTGCCATCTATTATTACAAACACTACTGTCTTTCCTTGCTCCGAAAGTTGTTGATATTGATCATCTGGTAATTCAATATCATTCTCTCGGAGGTAACCAGGGCTTACTACTTTCACCGAAAGTCCTTCTATAGTTCCTTCAATACCTTTTCCGGTGATAGAATTGAAATCATTTACTTCAAAAAGTGAACTTACCGATTTAACGATTCCTTGAGCAATGGGATGCTCGGAGTTTTGTTCTAGTGAAGCTGTGATTTTTAACAATCTACCTTTGTCATATTCCTCAGTAAAATTCAAAACCTCCGTAACTTCAAAAACACCTTTTGTAAGCGTTCCTGTTTTGTCAAAAATTACGGCGCCAATATTCCTAGCTTCTTCGAAAGCTGGTCTATTACGGATTAGAAATCCATTCTGCGCTGCGAGGTTTGTAGAAACCGCCACCACTAATGGAACGGCTAACCCAAGTGCATGCGGACAAGTGATTACCATTACAGTTACAGTACGCTCTAGCGCAAAGACAAAATCTTGAGTGGTAAAGAATGTCCACACAAAAAAAGTAATCGCCCCTGCACCAAGTGCAATGATTGTAAGCCAAAAGGCTGCTCTATTCGCTAAATCTTGGGTTTTAGATTTACTGTCTTGAGCTTGTTGCACCAAGTTTATGACTTGCGACAGAAAAGAGTCTTTCCCTGTTTTATCTATTTCTATTGTTAATGAGCCCTCACCATTTACGGCGCCCCCAAGAACCTCATCTCCATCACTTTTTGAAACAGGTTTTGCTTCCCCCGTCATTAGAGATTCGTTCACTGCACTCTTCCCTTTAACTACAAATCCATCCGCTGGAATTTTTTCACCGGGTTTAATAAGTACTCGATCTCCAACCTTCAACTCTTCTAGAGCTATGTCTTTTGTTGATCCATCTTCCTGAACCAAATGTGCTTCTGAAGGCATCAACTTTGCTAGTTCTTCCAAAGCTTTTGAAGCACTCATTACGGACTTCATTTCGATATAATGCCCGATAAGCATAATATCGACCAGCGTAACTAGCTCCCAGAAAAATATTTTCCCTTCCACCGCAAAAACGACCAACATACTGTATGCATACGCTGTTGTAATAGCGATAGCAATGAGCGTCATCATTCCTGGTTGTTTGTTTTTTAATTCATCAACCAGCCCTTTTAGAAATGGCCAACCTCCATAAAAGAATACCAGACTTGAAAGAACTGCTGAAACATAAATATCACCTGTAAAAGACCAACTCTCTCTTAATCCAAGAAAACCCTGAATCATAGGAGAAAGTGCAATTATAGGAATACTTAAAGCTAAGGATATCCAAAAGCGCTTTAAGAAATCCTGAGCCATGTGTGCATGATGATTACTATGATCTACATGCTTTTTATCATGGCCAGACTGACCATTCTCTTGGTTGTGATGATGTTCATGTTCCATAATTCAATCAATTTATAGTTTTAACTGTTGCTCCGCATTTGTGCATTTTCTTACCGAAATAGGGGTTTCTAATTTCTTCTTTATCACTCATCCATTTAGCGCCTTTACCATCGTTCGCCATTGGACAAAACTGTACAAATAGAGCACTTTTATTGTAGCCCTGATTTTCAACAGCTTTCAACAGTTCCGTAGTAATTCCTTCTAAAGAACCTCTAAGCTCCCCAATGTTCTTAGCGGAAGATGCTTTTTCTACTGCCATGAGCATTGTGGAGTGATGAATCTCATGCATTTTTTGATGCTCTTTATGATCATTCATTTCATTATTTGACCTCACTTCTTTCGTAAAGTTCGAAATGTGATTTTGAGCTACTTCAAAATTATCGGCAACCAAAGCATCTTTAGCTGCTAGGTATTCAGTTATCAGCGTAGATAAATGGTCATTATGAGCGTGCTCTTTATTCTCTTGAGCCTGAATGGTAACGGCACTTAGAAATAGTGCTAGTAGTGTAAATATGTACGTTTTCATTATATAATTGATTTATAAATTATGATTCGATTTTTAAAATTGTTTCGCCACAGTTATTCATTTTATCGCCAAAATATGGATTGGCGATATCTTCAGAATCGCTTAACCAGTAGCCCCCTTTGCCGCCGTTTGTCATTGGGCAAAACTGCTGATAAACCACTCCATTAATGCCAAAAATTTTAACACTTTCTATAAGCTTTTCTGATAACGAGAGGAAGACTGTTCTCTGCTTTTCAATATTGTTTTCGGCGGCTATCGCGGTTGAGTAATTATTTAAAATTCCTAATTGCCCCATCCATTGGATGTGTAAATCCCCTTGTACTAAACTCATATCTACCGCAGTGAGCTTAGTAGTTATTTGCTTCGCAGCCACCATTGCAGCTTCGGGGTTGGTTTGATTGAGTGCATCTTTAAGTTCCAAATATGCATCAACTACTCCGGTTAACTGTTGTTTAAATTCTACAGGAACAGATTCCGAATCCAACTTCCTAGTATTTCCTTTTTCCTTGGATGTAGATTTAGAAACCACGTCAGCTTTCATTTCGTCAGTCATGATATGACCTTCATGCCCCGTTCTATTTGCTCCCGTGCCTGGGGTTCTGTTCATCATGCTAAGTTTGTCGGCAAGTTGGGCAGCACTGTCAATTTTAAAGGTTCCATGTTTCACAACGGTTTCACCGGCTTCTAATCCATCTAATATTTCATAGTAATCGCCGATTCTTTTACCTAGCGTAACTTCTCTGGCTTTAAAAGTGGGTTTATCATTTCCCTTCTCTTCTACATAAACGATGGAACGAGTTCCCGTCCACATAACAGCTGACTTTGGAATAAGTAGCCCCGGAGTAGAGCTTTTATTACCTCGAACTATTCCTTCTGCTAACATTCCTGGTTTCAGATTAAGGTCTTTATTTTGAATGTTCGTTCTAATTTTCACCGTTCTGGACGAGTTATTAAGAATGGGATCTATAAAATCGATTTTTGAAGTAAAAGTGCGACTAGGTAATGATGGAATCGTAAACGTAATTTCATCTCCTTTGGAAATACTCCCTAGATCTGACTCATACGCATCAAATTGCACCCAAATAGAGCTAAGTTCGCTTATCTCGTACATCAAATCACCACGTACTAGATGATCACCAACCGAAACGAACCTTTTCAAAACATAACCACTTGTGTGTGCAAGGATATCAATATTTGAATCTGGAGTTCCGTTTGCTAAAATTTCATCAATTTGAGCTGCTGGAATTTTCCAATTCATAAGTTTTTTTCTTGCCGCTTGATATAACATGGGGTTACTATCTTTAGCCCCGTAGGCTTCAAAAAGTTCCTTTTGAGCAGTGTACAACTCTGGTGAATATACCCGAGCCACTTTCTCACCTTTGGTTATATACTCTCCTGTAAAATTGACGAATAGTTGTTCAACTCTACCATGAAAATGCGCCGGAATCTGTGCAATTTCACGTTCATCAATTACTACTTTTCCTGGTAAGCGCACTTCGATTGGCGCACTGCTAATACGAACTTCTGTGGTTTCAATTTCGGCTAGTTTTAAAGCCGCAAACGACATTGTAATTGCATCTGGATCTTCATTCTCAGAATTATTGTCGTTTACAGGAATGAGATTCATTCCACAAATCGGGCAATTTCCTGGCTCATTTTGGCGAACCGATGGATGCATACTACAACTGTATACGATATTTCCTTCCTCGTCGGTATGCGTTTCCGTTAAGTGCTCATCTATGCTTTGCGTGGCTGGCGCTGAGTTTCCAAAGAAAATCGCTCCCAACGTAATGCCGACGAGCCCAATAACTAAATAAATGGAATATGTTTTTAACTTTTTCATAGGTAGATGGTTTAGTAATTAATTTCGTTTGGTGAGATGTTGTTTACACCATTTAGATACTGGATATAGCTCATTGCTCTAAATTCATCCGCTTTGGCTTGATCTCGCTTCAATTGGTAGTCCAGCAATTTGCGTTGTAATCGTAGTATTTCCTCGAAACCGGAATTACTTGTTGAATAGGAATCTGTCAAAATTCGGATAGCCTGCTCAATGCGCTGAATCTGTGTCTCATTGTATAATTCAAATCTGCGTTGGGCATCTTTCACATCTCGTTGAGCAGTTAAAAAACTGGTTTCAAGTTGGTTTTCTAACGCTGTTATATCTTGTTGAACAGAACTCAAATTCAGCTTTGCTTGGCGCACATTGGCGTTGTATTTATTTCTGAAGAGAGGAATTCTAAAGCTCGCCCGTGCTATTAATGCGTCTTTTCCATTATTCGCTAACCCAACAACATCGGTTCGTTTCCCTGTGGCGATGTAATCAAAGCCGATTCCAAATCCTGGCTTACCTTCTTTTGCCGCCAGATCAACAGCATTGCTAGAAGCTTCTTTTGTATATCGAAGTTTAGATAAGCTTGGATTCTGAGCTAGCCGACTAACTTCAAGGTCTACCGAATTTTCTGAATTATTTAATTCTGATGGTGTTGCTACTTTGTCGTTCGGCTCCATATTTCTCAACTCATTAAACTCTTGAATTAAAAGGCTTTTGTTATCCTGAAGGAGAGCAAGTGTTGTTTTCAAATCTTCTTGCTCAATTTGTGCTCTCAGAACATCTACTTGGGAAGTAAGTCCATTTTCGTATTGCTGAAGACTCAACTCAAGCAATGTATTTATGATGGAAAGATTCCCTTTTACGCTTTCGATATTTCGATCTATCACATACAGCTCTCCCCAAAGCTCTTCAATTTGGTAAAAAAGTCGATTTCTACGTTCCTGAAATTCTTCGAATCTTGCTTTAGCTTCTGCTGTTGAAATAGCACGATTGTCTGCTAAAGATCCAAACCAAGGAAACATCTGAGTAACCGAAATCCGAGCTTTTTGTGGCCCAAGACGTGTTTCGATAGGGCTGATGAAATAAGCAAAAGCCACTTCTGGATCTGGTAGTGTTCCTGTTAGCGAACGCTCTTCCAACGCCGAACGATAGTTCAGAAATAAAGCATATAACTCTGGATTATTCTGTGCCGCTTCTTGCTGATAGCTTTGGAGTGTTTGAGCTTTTAGATTTGAGATTGAAACCAAGCTCATTAACATGACCAAGCATATAGCTAAAAACCTATTCCTCGGAAGGAAATTTGCTTTTTTAGCCAACTGATAAGTCTCCCCTTGAGGGGAGATGATTGAATCGGTAGTTCCCGATTTGATCTGAGGGGTGTCGTCCATTCTGTTATTCATATGTTGAAATATTCGTCTCATTTCAAACTCCTTTTCAATTGAAATTCTTTCCAAATAGCGTATAAAACGGGCACTACAAATAAGGTCACAATCTGCAACATCATGCCTCCAATACTCGGAATCGCCATCGGAACCATAATGTCAGAGCCTCGTCCTGTAGAGGTTAAAATTGGAATTAGTGCAAGAATGGTTGTGGCGGTTGTCATCAGAGTTGGGCGAATACGGCGTGTACTCGCCTCAATAACTGTGGCTCTGATTTCTTCTTTTGTTGTGGGTTTTACTTTCTCAAAAAGCTGATCGAGATACGTAGCCATTACCACGCCACCATCCGAAGCAATTCCAAAGAGTGCAATAAAGCCGACCCAAACAGCCACACTTAAATTCACGGTTCCCATTTGGAATAAATCTCTCAAGTTCTGCCCGAAAAGATCAATATTTAAAAACCACGGTTGTCCGTATAACCAGAGAAGGAGAAAGCCGCCTGCCCAAGCCACAAAAATGCTCGTGAATATCATTCCTGTAGTTGCCGCCGATTTGAACTGGAAATACATAATCAAGAAGATGGCGAAGAGAGCGATGGGCAAAATGATGCCTAATCGTTTCTCGGCACGAACTTGATTCTCGTAGTTTCCAGCAAATTCAAAACTAACCCCAGCCGGAACTATTAACTGGCCATTTTCGTTGTATTCTGAAATAAGATTTCGAGCATTTTCTACAACTTCTACTTCAGCAAATCCATCTAGTTTATCAAAAATCACGAAGCCGATAAGAAAGGTATCTTCACTTTTTATAGCTTGTGGCCCTTGTCTATACTCAATGCTTGCCAATTGCTCTAGCGGAATTTGCGCTCCCTGTTTTGTGGGGATAAGCATTCGTGCTATTGCTTCGGGGCTATCTCGTAATTCTCTTGCATAGCGAACTCGAATCGGATAACGCTCTCTTCCTTCCACAGAAGTTGATACTCGTTTCCCTCCAATTCCAACGGTTACAAATTGCTGGGCGTCCTGTACAGAAAGTCCGTATCTGGCTAATTTTTCTCTGTCCCAGTTAATTTCTAGATAGGGCTTTCCCACTATTCGATCCGCGAAAATAGAAGGAGTATTAACTCCGCGAACTTCTTTCAAAACTTCTTCAAGTTGAAGCCCAAATTTTTCAATCGTTTCTAAGCTGGAGCCTTTAACTTTAATTCCCATTGGCGCCCGCATTCCCGATTGAAGCATCACTAATCGTGTTTGTATAGGCTGCAGTTTTGGAGCAGATGTTGTGCCTAAAAGTTTAGATGCGGCCACAATTTCATTCCAAATATCATCAGGAGAATGGATGTGATCTCGCCATTGGCGGAAATACTCTCCTTTTGCATCGGGGATGAGGTTGTCGTTTTCATCACGAACAAAATTTTCGTCGTCATCAACCTTAAAGCGTACTTTTCGTCCGTTTTCATCGGTTTTGTATTCGGATTTGTAGATAACCACATTCTCGAACATGGAAATTGGAGCGGGATCTAGCGCAGATTCCGTTCGTCCCATTTTTCCAACTACAGTTTCTACTTCGGGGATGGAAGCCACAGACATGTCAATTTTCTGCATCACGTCTTTAGCTTCTTCTATTCCTGCATGAGGCATCGTTGTTGGCATTAGTAAAAATGCGCCTTCATCTAAAGCCGGCATAAACTCTTTCCCTAAACCTGGGAAAGTATGTGATGTAGCACTCCAAACACTGGTCGTTTTAATATCCCAACCAACACTTTCAAAGCTTCTTTCCACAAAACCGAACACTCTCGAAAAGCCTAGCCAAATAACTATTCCGAATAAAACCAGAAACGATGGAATAGATAGAAACGCAATTTTATGATCTAGACACCAAGAAATGAGGTTTTGGTAATAGCGAATAACCAGCCAAAAGATGGCTAAGATGCTCCCAATCAGTATAATTACGAAAAACAGATTCCAGATTAGCGCAACACTTGGTCCAAGTGGCAACCAGTATTGCGTAAGTAACCAAGTAACTACTATTACGCTGAGTAGGTTGTTATAAAAGGACGTTTTTTGAATCTGCTTATGTTGGAAGAAAACGGGTGCACCATTAATTATTCCAAAACCGAGTAATGCTAGCCCGGCCCAAACAGGTCCAACAAATAAAACAACGATTCCCGCCAGAACTAGTAAAGCATTCCAGATTAACTTCACAATTCGGTTGCTGATTTTTATTGAAAATACCCAATGTGCAAAAGGTGGAATTAGCGTTATTGAAATGATAATGGAAGCTATGAGCGCGAATGTTTTAGTGTAAGCAAGCGGCTTAAAAAGTTTACCTTCGGCAGCAATCATCGTGAACACTGGCAAGAAACTTACAATAGTTGTAGAAACGGCCGTAATCACTGCTGATGCAACTTCAGTTGTAGCGTTGTAAATAACTTCTAGTAGTGAATCGCCTTCAGCTTTTTCTTCCATATGCCTGAGCATATTTTCCGAAAGGATTACCCCCATATCCACAATAGTTCCTATAGCGATGGCTATCCCCGAAAGCGCTACAATATTGGCGTCAACTCCAGCATATTTCATCGCGATGAATGTCATGAGTACCGCTACTGGTAGCATTCCTGCAATCAGAAACGACGTTCTTAGATTCATCACCATCACCACAATCACAATAATAGTAATCAGGATTTCGAGCGTCAGTGCTTCTTCTAGTGTACCTAGTGTTTCGGCAATCAATTCTGAGCGATCATAAAACGGCACAATCGTAACTTTTGAAGTGCTTCCGTCTGCCAACTTTTTAGAAGGCAACCCTGTTGAAAGCTCTGCGATTTTCGCTTTGATGTTGTTTATCACTTCTTGTGGATTTGCGCCCTGCCTTGCCACCACCACTGCGCCTACCGCATCTGCGCCCGCTTTATCTAGAGCTCCGCGCCGCATTGCAGGTCCCATGCTTACAAAAGCCACATCTTCAATTCTGATGGGCACATTATTCACCACTTTTACTACGGCTTCTTCTAAATCTTCGGTGCTTTTTATATATCCCAATCCACGAACTAAATATTCGGCGTTGTTTAGTTCTATGGTTCTTGCCCCAACTTCGGCATTGCTTTCTCTAACAGCTTGGTACACTTCGTTTAGGCTAATTCCATACACTTGAAGCGTTGTGGGATTCACATCAACTTGGTATTCTTTTACGTAGCCACCAATAGGTGCAACTTCAGCAACTCCGCTGGCTCCAGAAAGAGCATAGCCCACATAAAAATCTTGGATGCTTCGTAATTCTTGAAGATCCCATCCGCCTGCAGGTTTTCCTTCTTCGTCTCTCCCTTCTAAGGTGTACCAAAAAACTTGCCCAAGTGCGGTGGCATCAGGACCTAGTGCTGGTTGAACATCACTAGGAAGCGTTCCTGCGGGCAGCGAATTTAGCTTTTCGAGAATGCGTGAGCGACTCCAATAAAATTCTACGCCTTCTTCAAAAATCACAAAGATGCTCGAAACGCCTAACATCGAAGTGCTACGAATGGTTTTAACGCCTGGAACGGTGAGAAGTTGAGTTGTTAATGGATAGGTAATTTGATCTTCCACATCTTGTGGAGATTGGCCAGTCCATTCGGTGTATACAATTTGCTGATTCTCTCCCAAATCGGGAATTGCATCAACAGGAACAGGGTCGTTTGGGATGAAACTTAGATTCCAAGCAAACGGTGAGGTCGCTATTCCCCAAAAAACGAGAGCTAAAAGTAGTAATAGAGCAACTAGCTTGTTCTCTAAAAAGAAGCGAATAATTTTATTAAGCATGATTTACTGAGTTAGAAATACTTCGATGAACTGCTCGCACAGTTTGATTTATTCTAAAGTTTGGACCGCTAACCCAACGACGGAATTTTCCCGCTAGGATTGGTTCAAACCGATAAATTTGAAGTGTTCTAAATCAAGAAAGAAGAGTTCGCCAAAAAGAGTAGTGGAGGCGAATAGGCATTGGAGAGATGAATTGGAATTGGTTTTTCTGAAACCGAAGATTGGTTTTCGTCTACGCTTAAAATCGCAAACAATACCTGAACTGGACTAATTTTTACCGTTGAAGGAGCCGGTATTGTAGCTGGAGCTGTTGCTCTAATTATGCAACAATCGGTAAGAAACACACAATCGTCAGAATTTGAAGGCATGCCTTCATGGCTAGTAGTCATCGGGCAATCATCATCCATCATAGCATCATGATTCATTGTGCTAGATGGCATCGTACCCATCTCCATCATTTGCTCACATAATTCCATGGTATTAGCAGACAGCCCCATAGAAGGCAAGATGCCAATAAGAAAACTAAAACCGAGTACGGCCGATAGTATCTGAGATATGTTTCGCAATTTTTTCACGCCAAAAAGTAATCAATTAGCTGACCAACATAAATACAATATTATTTACCACCTCTTTTTGACATACCTTATACAATCTTATTTCATTCGATAATCGCCATTTAATCTACTGGGAAGTGCTTTTCATGAAATTGGACTGAAATTCCAGCACAAAGAAATCACCTTTTTATATAACAAATAGTCAGAATTGTATAAGTAGAAACCACGACATTTAGGGATATTCTACCTGCCTTTTGAAAGCTCCGATGTGTTATAAGAGCTTAGAGTCCAAACAAACCTACAAAAACTGATTTTTTAATGAAATATTTTGAACTAAAAATTCCACCAGTTGTGGTATCTCTTATTTTTTTAGGATTGATTTGGGTTGTTAACCAATGGCCTTTTATTGAAGGGTTACGATTCAAGACAGAAACTGGAATCGTTATTATCATGCTCGTTATTGGAGCTTTGGTTGGAATTCTGGGAGTAGTTGAATTCAGACGGAAATCGACCACTGTAAATCCTCACAAACCTAATAATACATCCACTCTAGTAACCTCTGGCATCTACACTTTCTCGCGAAATCCCATGTATTTTGCCCTACTCATTGTTTTAGGTGCGGCCGCCTTTAAATGGGGAAGTTTATTCGGTTTTCTCATTCTTCCATTATTCGTTTACTACATGAATCAATTTCAGATTAAACTCGAAGAAGCTGTATTAGAACAAATATTCGGCGAAGAATTTTTAGAATATAAAGAAGAAGTCCGACGGTGGGCTTGAGTTTGATTTATTAGCTATCTGAATAGTAGTTTAACTTTGGGAAAGTTAAGATGTCTGTCTTAGCTTGGAATGAAAATTTAGCTAGACTTGGTTATAAACTTATCGACTATTAAACAATCTCTAAAATTCTGAAATGCCCGAAAAAATTTCCCTACATATAAAAAACATGGTTTGCTCGCGTTGTAGCCTAGTCATTGAAACGGCGCTTTCAGCACTAGGTCTTAAAGTGCTACATGTTGAACTGGGTTATGCTGAAGTTTCTCGAGATGGCAATCATCCAACTCTAAAAGAAATTGAAAAGGAACTAGAACGCTTCAACTTTGGGCTGATTGAAGAACCAGAATCTGTACTCAGCGAAAAGATTAAGCACTCTTTGTTGGCGCTATTAGATGAAGATGATTTAGAAGATATTTCGTTATCCGATTATCTCTCCAAAGAATTAGCTAAAAACTATGCCTCTATTTCTCGTACTTTTTCTAAACATGAAGGAATTACGATAGAGAGGTTTTTCATCCGTCTAAAAATTGAAAAGGCAAAAGAACTCACCCAAGACACCACGCTCTCTTTTAGTGAAATTGCTTACAAGCTCGGATACAAAAACCTTCAGCATCTTTCACGTCAGTTTAAAGAACTAACAGGCATGAGTATGAGCGAGTATCAAAAACTAAACAACCCAGACCGCAAGGGCATTGAAGGCGTTTGGTAGCCTAGAAGTTCTTTAGAATTTCTACGAACAGCAGGTTTCACAAGAACTTTGCTTGTGTTCTTCAGGCACTTCTTCTTTAAAATTCAGATGCACTTTTTTCTCCGAGAATTTATTCTGAACTCGAATTGCATTAGCAATGGCAATAAGAGCCACACCAACATCAGCAAAAATTGCGAGCCACATATTGGCCATTCCAAAGGTTGCTAAGCCCATCACTAACACTTTTATACCAAGCGCAAAAACGATGTTCTCCCAAACAATACGATGTGTAAAACGTGCAATTTCTATAGAAAGCGAAATTTTGGAAGGCTGATCGTTTTGAATCACAACATCCGCCGTTTCGATGGTTGCATCAGAGCCAACGCCGCCCATTGCAATTCCTACATTTGCTAAAGTGATTACAGGTGCATCATTTACGCCATCGCCAACAAAACCAACAATCTTATTTTCGCCAAGTGCTTTTTCAACATATGCGTATTTGCCATCAGGTAATAAGCCACCATACGCTTCGCTAATTCCCAGCTCGTTGGCTACATAATCCACTACTCTTTGGTTGTCGCCAGAAAGCATTATGATGTTTTTTACGCCTTGTTTTCTGAGCGTTGCAATGGCATGTTTTGCATCTTCTTTGATGCTATCAGCAATACTTATTGTGCCAGAATACACGCCATTCACCGCAACATGCACAAAGGTGTAGGGCTGTGTGAATTCTTCTTGAGAGAACTCAACCCCAGCCTGGATTAGCAACTCAGCTTTCCCAACTAAAACGTCTTCGTTGTTCACCTTTCCTTTTAACCCTCTACCAGGAATTTCTTCTTGTTGCTCCACATCGTAAAAACTTTGTGTGCCAGCTCCTTGAATAATGGCTTTAGCAATTGGATGCGAAGAGTACTTTTCTAGAGAAGCCGCTACTTTAAGTAATTCTTCTTCCGTGAAATTATTCGCCGTTTTAACATTCTGGATTTCAAAAGTACCGGCAGTGAGTGTTCCTGTTTTATCTAAGAACAACGTGTCCATTTTGCGAAGTTGATCCAAAAAGTCGGAGCCTTTTAGCAGAATACCATTTTGAGAAGCCGCTCCAATTCCCCCGAAATAACCAAGCGGAATGGAAATCACTAAGCCACAAGGACATGATACCACCAAGAAGATTAGTGCTCGATAAAACCATTCTTGGAATACGTATTCATCCACAATAAGAAACGGTAAAAAAGTAAGCGCTACTGCCAACCAAACCACAATGGGAGTATATACCTTGGCAAACTTTGCCATAAAACGTTGCGTAGGTGCTTTGCGTTGACTTGCTTCCTGCACAAGTTTTAAAATATTGGCTAGTCTAGAATCTTTAAACGCACTTTTTACTTTAACCTTTACTAGACTATTATGATTGATGGAACCCGCCCACACACTATCACCAGAACTAACCGTAACGGGTTTCGATTCTCCCGTTAAAGCCGCAGTATTGAACGATCCTGATTCCGAAATCAATTCTCCATCCAACGGAACTTTACCACCAGGTTTAACCAAAATAACTTCACCAATTTGTACTTCCGATGGGTGGACTTCTATTTCTATTCCATTTCTTTCTACGGTAGCAGAATCAGGTTGCTGGTCGAGCAGTTTACTGATTGAATGTCTTGCTTTATGAACCGCTCCATGTTGAGTGTGCTCACCAATCATATAGAAAAACATTACCGCCACACCTTCGGCATACTCGCCCAAAACAAAAGCACCAACGGTAGCTATTCCCATCAAAAAGAACTCGCTAAAAATATTTCCTTTTCGGATTGAACCCCATGCTTGCATCCAAACAGGACCGCCTACAAATAAATAGGCAATCACATACAGCGGCAAATACACGTAATTGTTATTCGGAAACTCAAATACATACTCAACGAGCAACGCTCCAATCAGGAAGACTGAGCCCGCTGAGATCTCTTTGTATTTTTTTAGAAGTGCGATCATTGATCTGGAATGTGGTTTAATATACAATCCCAAATTACGGTTTAATCGCTTCCGGCTCTTACACCATTCTGTTTATAATGTGCACCTTTTTGTAAAGGGATGAGGAAAGATTTTTCTAAATCTGATCAATAGAAATGCGACGATTTTCTTTGATGTCTTTGAAGTGAGAAGGAGATAAGCCCGTTTCTTTTTTAAACTGTCGCGAAAAATGCTGCTGACTACTGTAATCTAATTCGAAAGCTATTTCGCTGAAGGTCTTCTCCCCATAAACGATGAGCTCTTTAGCACGTTCAATTTTTTGGAGGATGAAATAGCGCTCAACCGACTTTCCTTCCACACTAGAAAAGAGGCGACTTAATTGCTGATAGTCTTTATAAACCTGTTTAGTTAAATAATCTGAGAGATTGCTTTCCAGTTTGATATCGGAACGAACTAACTGAATGATAAGCTGCTTAACTTGCTCAACGAGCTTACTGCTTTGGTCGCTAATCACATCAAAGCCATTGTCTTTGATAACACTCATAAGCTCATCACGCTTCTCAGGAGAAACAGGTTCGGATAGGGTCAATTCCCCAAGTTCTATTTTCGCAACTTCGAAATTTGCTTCGATTAATTTCTCTCTTAAAACTTCAGCGCAGTGGTTACACACCATGTTTTTTATGTGGAAATGCTGATTCATTATTTAAAAAATCCTGCCATTCAGAAATAACTCTAGTTTGAAACAATATAACAAGGAATATGAAAAGAGTGTTCGGTTTTGGTTGATGTGATTTAACGCGCTAAGAATGAGGACATTTAGAATGATAAAAGCGGAGACAGTCACCCTTGTATAAGTCAGATAATTCGCTGAGAGAAGTAACTATTTGATTCCTCACAAAACACCTAGTTATTTTTAAAACCCAGAGTGTCAATACGCCCACCAAACCCCATCGACGTTTAGAATTATTGGCGAAGAAAGAACGCAATGGAATCGACGTCTCCGGCAGGAGCAATTATTCCACACAGGCTCGGTCTTGAATGTGGGAAAAAG
>CAXBMW010000015.1:0-95340 GCA_963977025.1 uncultured Balneolaceae bacterium
CTAAACGTCGATGTGGTTTTGTGGGCGTATTGACACTCTGAAGGAAATCAAAAAATTATTTTTGTAGATGAATTACTTAGCATCTACAATCCTGATCCCGAGGCTTCGGGAGAAGGATCTTCACAGCCATTAAAAGCATTTCTCCTTGTTATGAACGAAGGCGTTTTTAACAAGGAGAATTTTTTCATTCATACAAAAATAAAGGTGTACTATTATCACTACTAATCGTATATTTGCGATTAGAGATATGAAAAGAAATTTAGAACATATTGAATACGAAAAAGATACAGAGGCCTTAGCTAAATTCGCTAAAGCTTTAGGTCATCCTACGCGTATTGCAATCTTAAAACATCTTGAGAAACAATCTTGTTGTTTCACTGGCGACTTAGTTAATGTGTTCCCATTGGCTCAATCAACTGTTTCCCAGCATCTTAAAGAATTAAAGAACGCAGGTCTCATTCAAGGAGAATTGAAACCGCCCAAAATCAAATACTGTATCAATCAGGAAAATTGGAAAATTGCAAAAGCATTATTCCAGCAGCTCTTTGATTGATATTTTTTTATTAACCCTATCGCCTATTCGCGATAAACAATTGAAATGTTATGACAAAAGTAATAAAAGTATTAGGTTCAGGATGCCCTAAATGTCAAACTATGACGGGTATCGTTAAAGAAGTAATCACTGAAAATAACATTGACGCTACCATCGAGAAGGTTGAGGATGTCATCGAAATAATGAAATATGATGTCATGATCACACCTGCATTGGTTGTGGATGGTGTAGTTACCATTAAAGGCAGAATTCCCTCAAAAGATGAAGTCCTACAGCTTCTAAACTAAACGAACCCTTCTAGTATTTACTAAGGGTTCAGGTTATTAATGAGGAACAGAATTGTTTGATTGGATTCAACGATTAGCCGATTGGCTTGTGTACGAAGTCTTGAGTTTAGGAAAAGGCCAGCATTTATCCGAAGCTCTTAATTTCTTTATTTATGACACTACAAAAATTCTAATTCTACTTTTTGTAATCATTTTTCTGATGGGAATTATTAACAGCTACTTTCCTATCGAAAAAGTAAAGAACTTCCTCTCCAGAAATAAACTTTACGGCCTAGAATACCTAATGGCAAGCCTCTTTGGTGTTGTAACTCCCTTCTGTTCCTGTTCTTCAGTTCCATTGTTTATTGGATTTGTTAAAGGCGGAATTCCGCTAGGTGTAACATTCGCTTTTTTGATTACCTCCCCTCTAGTCAATGAAGTGGCTATCGGACTTTTTCTTGGATTATTCGGTCTTAAAACAACCATCATCTATGTTATAAGCGGTATTTTATTAGGTACTGTCTCTGGAATAATCCTCCAAAAAATGAAGTTAGAACCCTATTTAACACCTTGGGTGAAAGAAGTTTTAGAAAACTCACAGAGAGAACAAGAACTTTTTATTGCTGAGAAACAAAGCTTTAGCCAACGACTGCCTGTTATTTGGGATGAAGTTCAGAAGATATTAAAAGGAATTACTCCCTATGTACTAATTGGAATCGCCATTGGTGGCTTAATGCATGGTTATATTCCCGAAGGATTTTTTGAAAAATACATGGACAAAGACAATCTCTTTGCCGTGCCCATTGCTACCATTTTCGCGGTTCCCATGTATTCTAACGCCTCCGGGATATTACCAGTGGTTCAAGTGTTAGTTGCGAAAGGAATTCCATTAGGAACGGCTATAGCATTCATGATGGGAGTAGTTGGACTTTCCTTACCAGAAGCCATGCTACTAAAAAAAGTAATGACCTTAAAACTCATCGCTATCTTTTTCGGCGTAGTTACATTCTGCATCATCATTTCAGGATATATATTTAATGTGCTTCTGTAAGTATTAAGAACAACTTAAATCTCTGATAGGATCACAGCATCCATCCTTGGGGAGGGACAGCTAGGTGTACTTGTGTATCTAGCTGGGTGAGGATTGTGTTGGCTTTGTAGTTGAATTTCCTATCAACTCGTCTTTCATCCTACATCTTAAATTTCACATCACTCTCTCCTTCTTTAAAACGAAATCATCTACAGATATCACGAACTCCCATTTTGATATAAAATCGGTTTTATTCATCTTATTCCTTGAAATTTAAAGAGTAAACTGAATAAAACTTAAACATGAAATAGGGATAAAGTGAATAGAGTTCACTTTACTCTATTGTTGGCAACAATTAAAAGTAACTAATGAAAGAATATTATAATGTACTTGATTCGGGACATGGAGTCCTTGGGTTTGCAGCTTCAGGATTAGGAATGATTGCAATCGGAGTCATTTTAATAATATTAATGAGAAAATTTAACGCAAAACGTTCTCAGCAAATTTTCATGTATTTCTGGACAGGGTTTGGAGTATTATGGACAACCATAGCTTTCATAGGTACTGGTTCTGAATATTTTTCTTGTGTAAGCGCCATGAAAAATGGAACATATGAAGAAGTTGAAGGATTAGTCGAGAACTTTGACCCTATGCCTCATTCGGGACATAAAAACGAATCATTTACAGTGAATGGGATAAATTTCGAGTATTCCGACTTTGGATCTTCTGCCGGGTTTAACAATACTAAATCACATGGTGGACCAATAGATGAAGGGAAATACGTTCGAATAAAATATTTTGACGGAAAAATTCTGCAACTATGGGTAAAAGAATAAACTGTTGCCAACAAGGTGTATAGCCAATAGGGCGTTTACAGTTAAATTGAGGGTCCTGTTCTTTGAGCAGCCAACGCCAAAACAAAGTTTTGACGTTTAACAAAAAAGAAAATTAAAAGCAAAAACGTTTGTTTTGGCTTAGTGGTAAACCGAAAGTGAAATGCTTCGAATCTGCCCTACTGTCCATACACAGATCGTTATGAAAAATATTACTATGACAAATTCTATTGAGAATATAATAAAGGAATTAAGGTTAGAACCACATCCAGAAGGTGGTTATTTTAAAGAGACTTATCGAAGTCTTGGAGAAATAACTGAGGAGAGTTTAGAAATAGATTATGAAGGTAACAGAAATTATTCTACTTGTATTTATTTCCTTTTAACCTCAGATAACTTTTCAGCCGTTCATAGAATAAAACAAGATGAAATTTGGCATTTTTATGATGGTTCTCCTATAAGCCTACATATGATTTCTGAATTAGGTATTCACTCGCAGCATACTATTGGACGTGATTTAAAAAAAAGGGAAGCTCCACAGTTTATTGTTCCAGGTGGTTACTGGTTTGCAGCAGAAGTAATAAATAAAGACGACTATTCTTTAGTTGGTTGTACAGTATCTCCAGGGTTTAACTTTAAAGATTTTGAGCTTAAATCCAGAAAAGATCTTATTTCATTGTTTCCTGATAAAGAAAAAATAATTTCAAAATTAACACATCATTGAAATACTATAGCCAACACCGTGTATAAGTAATTGCTGAATTAAGGATTTTGGATTATTCCCAACCCGAATCTTACATCCTACATCTTTCATCTTAAATCCTATATCTTAATTCTTACATCTTTTTCAAAACTCTTTATACAAAAACAATGGAATCATCTGACCTACTAACTATTATTCAAGGCATTCCCAAAGCAGAACTTCACTTGCACCTCGAAGGAAGTTTTGAGCCCGAACTCATGTTCGAAATCGCCCATAGAAATAATATAACTTTGGAATATGATTCTATAGAGTCGTTAAAGAAAGCCTACAAGTTTAATAACCTTCAAGAGTTTTTAGACATCTACTACACTGGTGCGCAAGTATTGATTCATGAGCAAGATTTTTATGATTTAACCTGGGCTTACCTAACCAAAGTGCATAGCCAAAATGTGGTTCACGTTGAGGTCTTCTTTGATCCACAAACGCATACCGACCGAGGAATTGAATTTGATGTTGTTATCAAAGGCATCCGCAAAGCGCTTGAAAAAGCTAAAGAGGAATTAAACATTTCCTACAAGCTCATTATGTCTTATTTGCGACATCTAAGCGAAGAAGAAGCTTTCAAAACATTGGAGTCGTCTCTCCCCTACAAACATTGGATTGATGGCGTTGGGCTAGATTCCTCTGAGATGGGAAATCCGCCGAGCAAGTTTGTGAATGTGTTTGAAGCATCTGCAAAGCACGGCTACAAATTGGTGGCTCATGCGGGAGAAGAAGGTCCGTCTGATTACATCTGGGAAGCACTCGATCTTTTGAACATAGAGAGAATTGACCATGGAAATCGTTGTTTAGACGACGCTGCCCTGGTTCAAAGACTACTCGACAATAACATCGGTTTAACATTGTGCCCATTAAGTAATCTGGAACTCAAAGTTATACAGAAAATGGAAGACCACCCTGTTCTAGACATGCTAAATAAAGGAATTTTGGCAACCATTCACTCCGACGATCCCGCTTATTTTGGTGGATATATGAATGAGAACTATTATGAGACCGCAAAAGCCTTAAACTTAAATACAGACCATTTGATGCAATTGGCCATCAATGCATTTGAAGCAAGTTGGTTGAGTGATGAAGCCAAAGAAAAGCATATTTCTGATGTTAGAAGATATTTCGATTCTCTAAGCTAAGCTGAGCTGTGGGAATTTATTATTTGGGCATGAGCTGATTGAATAATTCACAGGTTTAGAACCCAGACAGGAACATCATAGCAACGTTTTATAATGAGACGGTAATCGCTATCCGCATCCTATTTAAACGCTATGCCTATCCCAATCAATCGCGATGCGCATCCCGTTTCATCGCTGTGCCTATCGCGTTCAATCGCTGTGCGCATGTCGTTTTTAGGTCTGCCTCTGGGTGTTTAATTCTAGGTGCGAAATGCTTTGATATAGGTGATTGGATGATACAATGCTCTCCTCCTCATCGTACGTCCTATATCTTAAATCTTAGCTCTACCCTTCCCTTTCTGTAAAAACATATTCTATCTATGCATATGAGTATCTTTCATTTTGAAATTGAATTGGTTTTTCTCATCTTGAAATCGATTTTTTTGCAAAGAAATTTATATAAAATATGCACACGCATTAGCAAGACGATGAATAGATTACTCCCCATACGATATTAGACTTAATGTGAATAATTTTATGGCTCAAAAAACCTTAATAACACCTAAAAAAGAAAACATTAGTCTAAAACCATTTATTAGATGGGCTGGGGGTAAACAAAATTTAATAAATGAAATTTTCTCAAATTTAGATCTGAATGGTATAGATAGATTTTTCGAACCCTTTTTAGGAGGAGGTTCATTTTTTTTAAAATCAAATTTCCAGTATTCTTTTCTTTCAGATCTAAACCCTAATCTAATAAATTGTTACCAACAAATTAAAGACAATCCAAATGCTATTTATTCTGGTTTATTAGAATTTGAAAGTCCAGTAAAAGAAAGTACTTATTATGATATTCGAGATAAATTTAATACTCATAGTGGTGAGCAATCAATTGAACAAGCTGTTAGATTTATTTTTTTGAATAGAACATCTTTTAATGGTATTTATAGAGTAAACAAATCAGGGAATTATAATGTTCCGTTCGGGAAACCAAATCCAGCTTTTTCTAGTTTAGACCATCTTAAAGCTATTAGTCAAAAGCTCGACTCGGCAACATTATCCTTTGACTATTACGATAGTATAAGTAAATCAACTAGAGCTGGGGATTTATTATATTTAGATCCGCCGTACCCGAGATTATCTGATACAGCTTATTTCAACCACTACACGTTGGACAAATTCGATCAGAATGAACAAGAAAAATTAGCAGAATTTGCTACTAATCAGTCAATAAAAGGGTGTAAAGTGGTGATTTCAAACGCAGATATAAAAGCTATTAGAACTCTTTATAATAATTGGGAAATTATAGAATGCAGTGCTTATCGCTTTATTTCTTGTAAAAAAGAGAAAATAAAAGTAAAAGAATTAATAATTAAGAACTTTTAAAATGAAAGAACATCTACAAACGATAGTTTTCTGTTTTGTAAGCTTAGTTGGAAATTTATTGCCTCTTTTATTAGGTCTGCTTTTCAACGTGGCGAATTATAAAACCTGGGCAGGTTGGAATGTATTCTTTATTGATGGGCAATTCTATCTTTACAGTGCTTCATTACTAACAGCCAGTGCTTATATATTTTATACCTACAAAGTTAAAAATACAGACTCTAATTCATTACTCTTATTAGTCACTTCCCTTCTAATACTAATAGTTTCTATGCTTTACGCATGGAAGTTATCCAATTCGAATAATGATATTATGTTTGTTAAATACTCATCAATTGTATTATTTAGTGTTACACTCTTCCTATATTACTTTTCCAACTTACGTAGTCATCGAAAAATTGATATCGTAGCATCACAGAAGCGTGGTGTTCAGGATATTTTAAATCAACTTTAGTTATGATTAATTCTGAAGAGCAAAGATTTGAAATAAAGTGTTTAGAGGTTAAACAACCTATTGGTAAATTTTATATCGGTGTAATGTCCCACGATGACCTTGTGAAAATCTCTTATGCGGATATTCGAAGATTAGAAGTTGGTGATGAGAAAAGAGACGTCGAGGTTTACTCAGGTATTCAGCGAGAATTATCAAAAAATAGAGTCAAAGAGTTAGGAAAGTATGTAAATTTAGTTGACGCTACTTTTCCTTCTTCAGTAATTCTTCATATTAGTGATGAAGATGTTATATATGATTCTGAAAAGAATATTATGTCATTACCATTCAAAGATAATGTTGCAAAAGTTTTGGATGGACAGCATAGAATTGCAGGTTTAGAAAAGTTTGAAGGAAAGAGTAACGACTTTGATGTTAATGTTACAATTTTCATTGAAATGGAACTAGAAGATCAAGCAATTGTCTTCGCAACAATTAATAAGACACAAACAAAAGTAAATAAATCCTTAGTAGCCGACCTGTTTGCATTCGCAAAGTTTCGCAGCCCACAAAAAACCTGTCATAATATTGTACGAGCTCTCAATCAAAAAGAAGGCTCACCTTTTAAGGATAAAATTAAGATACTTGGTACTGCTGATGATAAAGAAAAAGAGACTATCACTCAGGCAACTTTTTCTGAAAAACTCATAGACTTTTTATCAAAAGATCCAATGGATGATAGAAATACTTATAAAAAAGGAAAAACACCTGATAAATTTACAGGAATCGAATTAGAAAAAAGACCACTTAGAAACTTATTTATTGATGAGAAAGATGGAGATATAGCCAAGATAGTTTGGGAATATTTTGATGCAGTTCAAGAAAGATGGCCTGATGCTTGGTGGAAAGTCGAATCTGAAATGATTTTGAATAAATCAACTGGTTTCTTGGCGCTGATGAGGTTTTTTAGAGATGCCTATGCCAATTCAGAGGAAGTTGGAAAAATCGTAAATAAAGAGTATTACGCAAAACTTTTTGCTAAATCTAGCTTGCAAGACAAGGATTTTAATCGCGATAATTTTCTACCAGGTTCCGGAGGGCAATCAAAATTATATAAACAGTTATATAGCGAATGTTTATAGACAATATTCAATATTATTGAATGTTTTCACCAAACTAGCGCAAACGTCTCGCTTACGCTTTCCCCTCGTTCCGTAGCTCTGCTTCGGAATGCCCACGGGAAGCTCTGCTTCCATTACACCACGCCTACTCAAAGCGTCTCGCTTGTGCTTTCTAGCAAAGAAGCTATTTAACGCCCTCTCCTATCCGTAAGATCCCGAAATAAATTCGGGATAACCGACCCCCTTCTCTACTCATCATAAATCTAAGCCTCTACGAACTCCTATTTTGAAAATGAATTTGTTTTGTTCATTTTACTCTAACTTATTCTGTTGTGGTGCATTATTACCAACCAAATTCTAAAACAGTTGTAAACTTACAATAGGTAAATTCGTCCCAATTCATCAAACCTATAAACCAATTCTCGTGAAAAATATATTTAAAATAATTGGAGTCATTGTCATTATCGTTTTAGGAGTTTTAATTTTTAATACATTAAAATTAAGCTCAAAACAGGTAGCATCAAATACTTTGGAACCCGTTAACCTACCAGAAGATATATTCCAAAATCTATCAAAAGCCATACAATTTCCAACCATTTCTTATAGTGAAGAAGCTCTTCCTGATTCAACGGCATTTTTTGGCTTCCATAGGTTTCTTGAAGAAACCTTTCCGTTAACCCATTCAAAACTAACGCTCGAAAAAATCAACGATTACAGCTTACTTTATACGTGGAAAGGATCAGACCCATCAAAAAAACCAATTATTTTAATGTCACATCAAGATGTGGTGCCTGTGGACGAACCTACGCTTGGTGATTGGGAAGCGGGTCCTTTTGAAGGCAAAATAACTACAACTGATATTGTTGGACGAGGTACTTTAGACGATAAAGGAACATTAATTGGGCTTTTGGAAGCTGTAGAAATATTGCTTGAAGAATCGTACCAACCAACACGAACCATTTACCTTGCGTCAGGCCATGACGAAGAAGTAGGTGGAGCTAATGGAGCATCTGCCATTGCTGCACATTTAAAAGCAAAAGGTATTCACGCAGCAATGACACTTGATGAAGGAGGTTATATTGCAGAAAATTTGGTCCCAGGAGTTGACGCCCCTGTAGCTATGGTCAATCTATCAGAAAAAGGCTTTGCTTCTTTCCGACTCATTGTTGAGACTAATGGAGGTCATAGTTCGGCTCCACCTCGCGAAAACACAATTGGAATGCTAGCTCAAGCCATTGTGGATCTTGAAAATAATCAACGACCATACAAACTAGTTAAACCTGTTGATTACCAAATTGAATATATCGGAGCAGAACTTCCATTTTTTAAAAGAATAGCTTTTGCCAATCCTTGGCTATTTAAACAACCCATTCTTGAAGCATTAAATGCACATACTACAACCGCTCCAACCATAATTCATGGTGGAATAAAAAATAATGTAATTCCAACTGTTGCTGAAGCAACAATAAACTTTAGAATTCTACCTGGAGAAACGATAGAGTCTGTAAAGCAACATATTATAAATACTATTTCAAACAAGGTGAAGGTGGAGACTGTAGGCTTTTTAACCAATCCATCTCCTGTTTCTAGTATTGATTCTGAAAGTTTCAAAATTTTGGAAAAGACCATTCGTAATATGTTTCCAAATAGTATTGTGGTTCCCGGATTAATTGGTGGTGGTACTGATGCTCGTTATTTTTATGAACTATCAGATGATGTGTATCGTTTTTATCCAATTCGAATAAGCCCTGAGAGCAGGACACGTTTCCATGGTATTGACGAAAAAATAAGTAAAGATAATTACACGGAAATTATTGAGTTTTCTTACCATTTAATTAAAGAATTTAATTAGGCACTAATAACTACTCTTTTCCCCTCGTTCCGTAGCTCTGCTACGGAATGCCCTCGGGAAGCTCCTACTCCAAACCTCTCGCTTGTGCTTTCAAGCCAAGAAGCTATTTAACGCCCTCTTCTATCCGTAAGATCCCGAAATAAATTCGATATTGTAGATGTCAGTTAATTCGTTGACAGTTTTAATAAATCGATCAACGCTCACCGTCATCCAGATCCCGAGGCTTCGGGAGAAGGATCTTCCCAGCTTTTAAAAAGCAATGGTTTTGTTTGTAGGCGATAGCTGACCGTACCCTTACATTATTTTCGTGTTCGCAAAAGCATTCATCTCGTTAATAGCTGTACTTTTGTTCCGACAAAAGTACCAAAAGCTCTCGACAAGAATAATTGGCGCGAACTCCATTGCATCGACTCAATCATTCCAATGGTCTTCGGTCTTCCTTTGTCACATTCAAACTCGAGCCTGTGTGGAATGATTGCTCCTTGCGGAGACGTCGATTCCATTGCGTTCTTTCTTCGCCAATAATTCTAAACGTCGATATGGTTTTGTGGGCGTATTGACACTCTGAGGGAAATCAAGAAAAATATTTGTGTCAACGAATTACCTAACACCTACCAGGATGACCGAGCCCCTTCTCCACTCATCATAAATCTTAGCCTCTACGAACTCATATCTGTAGATCATATTAGATATATAGATAAGAGTATCTATCGCTTTGATATCGACTCTGTTTTGTTCATTTTACTCTGTTGTTGGCACCAATTACAAACAACAAGAAATTACAATGAATGAATAAATCGAAAAAATTTTGGGATAATGCCTCAAAAAATTACGACAAAACAGAAAAGCGATTTGAATACATTCATAGTAAGTCAAGGGAAAACACTAAAAAGTATCTAGAGAATAGTAATGTTGTTTTAGATTACGGATGTGGAACGGGTACAACATCTTGTGAAATTGCCAATCATGTAAAAGAGATTTATGCAATTGATATATCACCAAAGATGATTGAAATTGCTAAAGAAAAGGCAGTCAATAAAAAAATTAAAAATGTAACGTTCTCTCTGACGGATATTTTTGATGAACAACACAAAAAAGGGTCTTATGATAAAATACTAGCCTTCAATATGTTGCACACTATTCCTAATCCCAAAGATGTGGTACAAAGAATAGATGAATTATTAAAGCCCGATGGTTTGTTTATCTCTATAACACCTTGCTTACGTGATAAAATGTCATTTTTAGTTGGTCTCCAAATTCGTCTTGTTCAAATATTGTGCAAGTTCGGGATAATCCCTGTTCCAATAAGAAGACTTAAAAGTTCTGACTTAGATGACTTAATTGCGAATGGAAGCTTTCAGACTGTTGATTCTGAAAAGATCTATAAAGGAGCATCAAGTTATTTTATTGTAGCCAAGAAAAAACAGTGACAAATAAAATGAATAATTTGCTTGAATTAAAATTTAGAACTGCCCTACTTGCCTTTGTAGCTCTACTATTTCAAATTGTTGGCTGTAAACAGGTATCTGAAAATTCAATTAAAGCGAGCTTTCATCATGTTCATCTAAATGTCAGTGATAGAGATTCAACTATAGCATATTATGGAAAATACTTTGGCGCAACTCAAGTAAAATACCGAGACCAAGTAGACGCTCTCTTTACGGAGAAATCATTTTTATTAATGGATATTGTTGATAACAAGCCCTCAACACATTTAGGTTCGAGTTTATGGCATATTGGTTGGTCAGGTGTAGATGGGCAATCTGAATTTGATTGGAGAGTCAATGAAGGAATAGCGATTCATACACCTATTACACCACTTGGCGATAATTTTTGGATGTACTTTCTTGGTCCAGACAAAGAAGTCATAGAGGTTTATACAGGAAATAAAAACCATAGATTTGAACACATACACTTACTATCAACTGACGTTGATAAAACTGTGGATTGGTTCGAATCCAATTTGGGTTTGATTCCAGTATACGAAAAGGCAAAACAATGGCAGGACAACAAGCTTCGGTGGAAATGGAATGTACTAACCGTCAATAATATTAATATCATTGTGTTTGGCAAACCAGTTGAGGAAGAACCATGGTGGCCTAAAGAAAAAATCAAACCAACTGATGGTAGCGTAATCGATCATATTAGTTTTTCATTTGAAAATATTGAGCCTGTAATGGATAAAATGAAATCTGCTGGGTTAGATATTGTACAGGATATAAAAATTGACCCTGTTTATGGTATGAAAAGTTTTTTCGTTAGAGGCCTTGATAGTCTGTTAGTAGAAATAGTAGAGGAAAAGCCAATCCCTGAAGGCATCTGGCGCTGATAACACAAACAGACTACCCAACGTTCTTTGGCCTCCTTGCCCCCATTCCGTAGCTCTGCTGTGGAACAAGAGTAAGCAACTACAATCCTGAGAATCTCGGAAATCTTGAAAATCCTGTTTCAAAAAAGAAGGATTGGATAATACTTTCTATAGCGTTGTTAAATTTCTAGATTCCTGCCTTCGCAGGAATGACGTTGGTGGTGGGTTTGGGTATGGTATGGAGGAAGTATCCTCAAAGTGATGTCTTTTCTTACCCTCGTTACGAACGTCTTCGTTCGTAATGCAGTCCAGAAGCTCTAGCTTCCATTAATAGTAATCTTATTAAACCATTGCTTTTTAAAGACTGTGAAGATCCTTCTCCCGAAGCCTCGGGATCAGGATGACGGTGAGCGTTGATTGATTTATTAAAACTGTCAGCGAATTATCTAACATCTACAGGGATGACCGAGATGTTTTGCAGGTCTTAAACTGTTAGCGAATTATCTAGCTTCTACTACGATGAACGAGAGCAAGCAACTACAATCCTGAGAATCTCGGAAATCCTATTTCAAAAAAGAAGGATTGGATAATGCTTTCTGTAGCGTTGTAAGCATTCCAGATTCCTGCCTTCGCAGGAATGACGTTGGTAGTGGCTTTGAAGGTTCTTCTCCCGAAGCCTCGGGATCAGAATGACGCCTTATCCTTCTATCGTTCTCAGGATGATTAAATACCTCCAAAACAAAATCGACGTTTAGAATTATTGGTAATTTTATCTGACAAAAAGTACATTTATAAATGAGATACTTGTGAAAAAGACTTCAAGTGAATAATGATAAGATTACGAACAGCAACTATAGAAGATCTTGAGTTACTCCTCTATTGGGATACAAAACAACATGTGATTGACTGTGACCCCGATGATGATTGGAATTGGGAGTTTGAACTTTCAAGAAATCCAACTTGGAGAGAACAATTAGTAGCAGAGCTAGATGAGAAACCCATTGGTTTTGTACAAATCATTGATCCATATCTCGAAGAGACCCATTATTGGGGAGATGTAGATCAGAATAAAAGAGCGATTGATATTTGGATTGGAGAAGAACATAATTTGGGCAAAGGATATGGAACCTCAATAATGCAACTCGCTATTGATAGATGTTTTAGCAACCCTGATATAAATGGAATTCTTATTGATCCTTTAAAAACCAATACCAAAGCTCATAAATTTTATAAGAGACTTGGCTTTAAATTTGTTGAAGAACGCACGTTTGATGAAACTGCATGCTTTGTTTACGAATTAGATAGAGCCACAATCTAGTAATCCTCGTTACGAACGTCTTCGTTCGTAATGCAGTCCAGAAGCTCTAGCTTCCGTTACTAGTAATCTTATTAAACCATTGCTTTTTAATGACTGTGAAGACCCTTCTCCCGAAGCCTCGGGATCAGGATGACGGTGAGCGTTGATTGATTTATTAAAACTGTCAGCGAATTACCTGACATCTACAGGGATGACCGAGATGTTTTACAGATCTTAAACTGATAACAAATTATCTAGCCTCTACTGAGATGAACGAGAGTAAGCAACTACAATCCTGAGAATCTCGGAAATCCTGAAAATCCTGTTTCAAAAAGGAGGATTGGATAATGCTTTCTATAGCGTTGATGGTGGTTTTGAAGATCCTTCGGAGGTATCCTCAGGATGACAGTGAGCGTTGTTTTATTTATTGAAACTGTCAACAAATTATCTAACATCTATAGGGATTACCGAGTAAAAGCGTATTTGGAGCAGAGCTCCAGGGTAGCATTCCGCAGCAGAGCTACGGAACGAGATTTAAGGCTCACATCTCACATCTCAAAAACTCACACTAACTCCCCAATCTTCTCATAAATACCTTCTAGCTCGGGTTTGGTGAGGCAGTACGGCGGCATGAGGTAAAGTACATTACCAAGTGGTCGCAATAGTAAGCCTTGGTCAACACATTCTTCTTTAATGCGTTTGGCAACGGAGTTGAAATATCCGGTTTCTTCGTCGTTTTTGAGGTCAAAAGCCGCAATGGTGCCTTTAACTCTAAATTTTTCAAGCCGTGGATGTCCCTCTAGTTTGGTAAATTGCTCCAAATGCCATGCTTCCATCCCTTTAAATGTGGCTTCGTTTTCTTTCAACAATTTCCAGGATGCAATTCCTGCTGCACAACCTAATGGATTGGCGGTGTAACTGTGGCCATGCCAAAACGTTTTAATGGGATCTGACGAATTAAAGCTCTCGTAAATCTCATCACTACAAACCGTAACCGATAATGGCATGAAACCGCCCGTAATTCCTTTACTCAAGCAAATGATGTCTGGTTCTACTTGGGCGCGCTTACAGGCAAAATAGTCACCCGTACGACCAAAGCCCGTCATTACTTCATCAAAAAGTAGCAGCGTATCAAATTGTCGGTTCGACCAATGCACTTTTTGCAAAAACTCTTCCGAACACATGCGCATCCCTCCTGCACCTTGCACCAAAGGCTCCATCAAAATACCTGCGTACTTTTCTGGATGTTCATCCAACAACAATTCTAGCTGGTCAATAACGGCATCTTCCTTTTTTGCCCGTTCAGTGTCGCCTATCCACGTTTCTGGATATGGAATCACTTCTACATCAAACAACCAATCCTTAAACACTTCTGTAAACGTTGACCGATCTCCCGCCGACATCGCACCAAGCGTATCGCCGTGATAAGCGCCTTCAAAACAAATAAAGGTTTTGCGATCCTGACCAAGGTTTTTCCAATATTGATACGCCACTTTCATTCCCACTTCAACAGCGGTTGAGCCATTATCAGAAAAGAACACACGGTTTAGTTTCTTGGGAAGCTCATCGGTAATCAATTCGGCAAGCTGTTCGGCGGGGTCGTGCGTAAATCCAGCAAAAATCACGTGCTCTAACTGCTGAGCTTGTTCATAAATAGCCTTTGCAATATCAGGATGAGCATGTCCGTGCAAATTCACCCACCAACTAGAAATACAATCCAACACTTGTCGACCATCTTCTAGCGTCAAATAAGCGCCCTTTCCACTTTTAACTTTAAGCGGTTCTGCTGCGTCTTTGATGATGGTAAATGGGTGCCAAATATTCTTATGCATGATATTACCTATTGCTTTGAAACGAGGTGTTCGAAAGCTTGAGTGAGTGCTGTTTTATTAAGCGTAGATTGATGTTGGAGCTCTATTACTGGGATGTTTCCGAAATGCTCTATGGTTTCTTTGTTGCTGGGATGAAGCTCGCCATTGAGCACCACCGCAAATACTGAAGTACCACGATTACGCAATGCTTCTAAGGAAAGAAGCGTATGATTCAGCGTTCCTAAGCCACTTCTTGCCACTAACAGCACAGGAATATCCAACTGCTGAATAACATCGAGCACGGTTTCTTTTTGGTTGATGGGAACTAGCAATCCACCCGCTCCTTCAACAATAAGATGCTCGGTAGTAAAACTGGGTAATTCAAAATCGTTTAAAGAGATGGAAACGCCATCAATATCTGCAGCCGCATGTGGACTCATTGGCGTCACTAAACGATAGCGTTCTGCTATGATATTTTCTGATTTCGCTCCGGAAACTCTTTGTACAAATTCCGTGTCTGTTTCTTCTTCCAATCCTGCTTGAATTGGTTTCCAATAAGTAGCGTCTAATGCCGACATCAACATCGTAGATACTACGGTCTTTCCGATGCCAGTGTCGGTGCCCGTAACAAATATTTTTTTGGGGAATTTCAATACATCATTCCTTTTTCGCGGCGATGTAAACGATATGCCACTTCACGTTTTTAGCGCCTTCGACTTTACTGTCCCAATAATTGGTTAACAAGCGTAACTGCTTGGTGCTTAATGCTTTTTTTGTTTTAGAGGAATGAACTCCAATTTCTTTTAGATGCTTAAAAAAGTCTAGGGAAGATTTAAAATCTTGGTATAAATCGTTCTCGTAATAGTCTACTTGAACTTTCGCCATCGAGAGCTTAATCACTACTTCTTCAACGTCTGGCAATGGGTTTGCAGTGAAAGGCAAACCAAGCTCTAAACAGTATTCGTACCATTCCTTAAATGAATGATTTCCAGGAAATGAGCTTAACAACAAACCGCCGTAAACGATGTTTTCTGAAAGTCGTTCTAAACCAATTGCAGTATCTTTAAACCACTGCGCCGCGAAGTTGCTAATCACCATGGAGTAACTGTCGGGAACAACTTCCATTTCGTTCACATCAAGCAATTCAAAAGAGATGTTATCAGATAGAAGTCCGGCTTCTTCTAAGTTCCGTTTGCACACATCCAACATTCCTTGCGAGATGTCCGAAAGAATGATTTTCCGTGTTGGGAACTCTTTAATCAGCAATTCTGAAAGGAAACCTGTCCCACATCCTACTTCTAGAAAAGGCCCTGGAGGCAAAATCTCTTTCCAAGGGATCAGCGAGGATATAAGTCCGTTTGCCACCTTCTTCTGAATGGTCGCTTTGGCGTGATATTGTTCGGCAGCTTTAGAAAAAGATTCTGAAATTTGCGCCGTCGTTAATGTGTAATCAAGAGTTGTTTTCATAGCGTCTAAAAATAGGAATCACAGAACACAGATACGACCAGCAATCGTTCGGATTTGTAAACGGTAAAGCGTGTCCTGCCTCTTCAAAAACAGTATGGAAAGTTCGTCCTACATGGCCATCTAACATTGCCTTTCCTCTGGGTTCATGGAGTATTTTATCCTTCCCAGAATCTACGGTTATGATGGTTGATCCGAAGTCTAAATCTAGAATAGGAAACTGTAGAGACTGCATTGCATGTAAATCTTCTAAACCTTTCTCTACGTTAATATTATCGAGAAGTATTGTTGGGTTTTCTTGGGGTGAAAAGCAATGTCCACGAAAGACTTCTAGCACATTTTTAGGAGATTTTCCGAACTGCTCAATAGTTAATTCCAAGCCTTTTTGCGAGTAGCCTCTCTGCTTAGGATTGACTGGATGGAAGTCTCCAAAACCATTGAATATTACGAGGAAATCTGCTTTGCTAAGCACGGCCGTATTGCACCAATGCAATCCAAATGAGTGCGTGAAAACGATACGAACTTTAGAATCTTTCTCGAACTGAGGGAAAAATGGCTTGTCGAAATAACCACGATTGGCTGCTTTAAAAATGATTTCTTTCGGCAGGACATCTTTAAGCGGATTCCAAAACGAATCATCGCCTCCCCAACCATGATAAGCATGAATTTCTACTTGTTTTTCCATGCGGCAAAGGCTTCTAAAAGTTGATTGATATCTTCTTGTGAGTGCTTTAGCGTAATCGTGATACGAATTCTTGAAGTACCAGCCTCTACGGTGGGCGGACGAATAGCCGAAGCCCAGATTCCCCATTTCTCCAAGAATTTAGCCAATTCAAGGGTTTCTTCCTCGCTCCCAATTATAACCGGAATGATTTGACTGGCTGAATTTCCGGTATCGTAACCAAGCTGTTGAAGTTGCTCTTTCACCCTTCTGAGATTATCAAACAACAACGCTCGTTCGTCTTCCATTTTTGGAATTAAATCAACGGCGGCATCCAAAGCACCAATAACAGATGGCGGCAAAGAAGTTGAATACACAAAGCCCGAACAGAAGTTAATTAGATACTCTTTCATCTCTTTGGAACAACCCACAAAAGCGCCAAATGATCCAAAGGCTTTTCCAAAAGTTCCGATTCCTAAATCGATTTCTGTATGCCCATAATTCAATCCTTTTCCCTTTTCACCTAAAACACCAAGTGCATGGGCATCATCAATATACAGTAATGAGTTGTATTTTTTTGACAGATGAAATAGCTCATTCAAATTACTTCTATCTCCATCCATACTGAAGACCGTTTCGGAAACAATCCACGTTCTGTTGTAGCCTTTTGTTGCCGATTCTTCGAGCAGTTTTTCGAGATGTTTAGTATCGTTATGATTGAAGCGCTTGAGTGTAGCTCGACTCAAAATCGCACCTTGAATCAAACTATTGTGTGCTTTTTTATCAATCAGAATTAGGGAGTTTCTATCCGCCACAGCGGGCAACACACTGGTGTTTGCTTGAAAGCCAGAATTGAGTAATAAAGCTGATTCATACCCAAAAGTTTGAGCAAGCTTCTCTTCCAATTGCTCATGAATTGAAAGTGTACCTGAAACTAAACGAGAAGCCCCTGAACCGGCTCCGTATTTGTTTAAATAATTTGTAGAACGAAGAATGACATCTTGATGAGTACTGAGCCCTAAATAATCGTTAGAGCAGAAATTGATAAGCACCCTCCCATCTAAAAGAACGCTAGCGCTTTCTAAATTGGGCTCAAACGAACGTAAGCTTCGCAACCTATCATTTACTCGCCGTTCTTGGAGAGCAGAGGTTACAAAGCTTAATTTATCGCTTGAGTCATTCAAGGCTTTTTAGTGTGTCCAGGTTGAATCGCTTTCAAAAGTACGGCCCATTGCTCTGAATTGGCGCACAAAATGGATTTTCTTTCTCACCTTTGGTGCAAACTGAGAATATTCAACCATAAAAAGTCTCTCCGTCATTGGATCGTAATAAGTGAAGTTCACAAAAGGTCCGCCCATAGCTCCATTTTCAAGTCGCCATGTTCCGAGTGTTTCATAAGCAATCAGATTTCCTTTTTGGAAGGTTTTCGTATCCACAGGTCGACGATACTCAGTTACCACGTATTTATCATCAGAGTTCCCTTTCACGTACATTTGAGTCAAGGAATCACGTTTAGCGTTAATCCAATCATTATCTAAGAAGTTGATATCCTTCACATCGTCCATATGCCAAACCCAGAACCAACGATCGTTATCTGGTGAATATCTACGGAAGGAAAGGAAATTGGTGGTGTCAACGCTTTGGATGTAATCGTGCTGAATACGAACTTTAAAGCCATAATTTGCCCACAATGAATCCGACAATTGTGTTTGCTCTTTCTTCTCATAAACTTCGTATTTCCAGCGTTCAAGTTCGCGTTCTTGGATATCGCTTAACAACGCTCTTTCTGAGTTTATGATTTTCTCAGCAAGTGCTGAATCGGTGGTTGAAGATAGTATGAGTGCATATTGGTCTCTAAACCATTGATCTTTGATTGGGAAAGCGAAGCTCTCTCCATTTCGAACTCTGTCTTCCACACCGGTTTCAAGGAAAGAACGAATTTGCGCAGCCACGTTGGAGGAATCATCGATTGGAGCTACGAAAATAACGTTCTTCATCGACTTAACAAGTTCCAACTCTGCTTGCGTACGGATATCTCTAAATTTTAGGTTATAGAATTCTTCGGGGTTTGGAAGGGTGTAAACTAATTTCCCGAAAGTATTACGAATGGCATCAGCGGTTTTGCTTTCCCACTGGGTAGAATCCATCACTACTGTCACATCACTAATACTGCCTCTTGCTCTTTGTCTGAAGTCGTTATCGCAGGAAGTTACGGTAACAGTGAGTAGTGCAGCGACTATTACAACTATGTTTTTTATACGCATGGTGTAGTAATTATTTTCCAAATTTTAATGAATGTACGAACGAAAACAGTTCCTCTTTCCAACCTTCGTTAGGATACGATTTTCTTATGACATCAATTAAGGCACTTCCGACAATAAAACCATCGGCATTTGATGCTATATGTTTTGCATTTTCGTAAGATTTAATGCCAAAACCAACCATCACCGGATTTTTGGTCACATTCTCTCGAACTCTTAAGATGAATTTATCTACCGAGTCAGAAACTTCTTTGCCATCTCTAGCTCCTGTAACGCCAGTAACAGAAACACAATACACAAAGCCGCCCGACTTAGAATCGGCTAGTTTCATACGTTCTTCGGTGGTATTTGGAGCCACTAAATAGATAATGGGTAAATCATTCGCCTGTGCATGACTTTCGATGATTGAACCTTCTTCAACAGGAATATCTGGGAGAATCAATCCATCAACGCCGCTTAGTTTTGCTTTTTCACAGAACTTTTGGACACCGTAACGCAATACAGGATTCATGTATCCCATCAAAACAATAGGAATTTCTGATTGCTTGCGAAGCTCAACAACCATTTCAAGAATCTTGTCGATGCTAATTCCGTTTGAGATAGCAATATCGCTAGAATACTGAATGGTTGGACCATCAGCTAGTGGATCGCTAAACGGAATGCCTAACTCTATCATTTCGGCGCCGTTTTTCTCAAAACCCAAAATTAGATCAACGGTAGATTCTAAATCTGGAAATCCTGCGGTGATGAACAAACTCATTAGTTTGTCGTTGGCACCTTTTTCTTGAAATTTCTTTGTAATTCTATTCATAATAATTGACCTTAAACGGGCTCTTCGTTATTTAAAAGGCAAATATTGCCAAAATATGATTATAAATTTTCTGAGATTGTTCCCATGTCTTTATCGCCACGACCAGAGAGATTGATAATTACAATCTCGTCCTCTGTGGTTTCTGGCATCAATTTTTCGAGTTGAGCAAATGCGTGTGCTGATTCCAATGCTGGAATAATCCCTTCCGTTTTAGACAAAAGCTTAACCGCATCCATTGCTTCTTTATCCGTAATTGGGAAATACTGAACACGACCAGTATCATGTAAATGCGCATGTTCTGGTCCTACACCTGGATAATCTAAACCCGCACTGATTGAATGAGCGAGTTCAATCTGTCCGTTCGCATCATGTAATAAATAGCTCAGTGAACCGTGCAAAATACCAGGTGTCCCGATAGTTAACGTAGCTGCGGTTTTACCAGAATCCACACCATAACCTGATGCTTCTACACCAATAATTTTAACGTTTTCGTCATCTATAAAAGGATAAAACAAACCAATCGCGTTTGAACCACCACCTACACAAGCCACTAAATAATCTGGAAGTCTGCCTTCGGTTTTAAGAATTTGCGCTTTAGCTTCCTTTCCAATCACTTGGTGGAAATTACGCACCATCATTGGATATGGATGAGGCCCAACAACAGAGCCGATGATATAAAAAGTGTTTTCTACATTTGTTACCCAGTCGCGAATGGCTTCATTGGTTGCATCCTTAAGGGTTTTGGAGCCACTTTCGACGCAACGAACTTCTGCGCCAAGCAAATTCATTCTATCCACATTGAGCTTCTGGCGAACCATATCTTCAGCGCCCATGTAAACGATACATTCCAAACCGAACTTAGCACAAGCCGTTGCCGTTGCTACACCATGTTGCCCCGCTCCTGTTTCTGCAATAATTCTAGTTTTACCCATTCTTCGCGCTAACAAAATCTGCCCAATGGCATTGTTGATTTTATGAGCTCCAGTATGACACAAATCTTCTCTTTTCAGATAAATCTTAGCTTTACCGTAATGTTCAGTGAGTTTATTAGCGAAAGTAAGCTTTGTAGGGCGACCTACATATTCATCCAAAAGCTTTTCAAGCTCCGCATTAAACTCAGGATCGTTTTGAGCTTTTAGATATTCCACTTCAAGCGCTTTAACGGCTGGAATTAGAATTTCGGGAACGAATTTCCCACCATAATCGCCAAAATATCCGCGAGCGTCAGGTTGTTGGTACGTTATTTTTGAATCTGTCATAGTCTTATTCTGAAATTATACTCGTGTTGAGTGCATCTACTTCTGTTTATCCCAAACGCCTTCCATTACTTCCATCAAGGCGTCAATTTTATCAAAATCTTTTGTTCCAGGTTCTTCTTCCACACTACTTGATACATCCACTGCAAATGGAGAAGTGGTTTCAATAGCCTTTGCTATGTTTTCTGAATTTAGTCCACCAGCAAGGAAAAAAGGAACGTCGTTCGTTAGCTCAGCCAAAATTGTCCAGTCAAATGCCTGACCAGATCCGCCCCAAAGTTCTTTTATTTTAGTATCGAAAAGTAAGAACTCAGCAACTTCAGCATAGGCTTCAATCTTTGTTTTAAGTTCTTCTTTGGTACTTTCTGGCGTAATATGAATTACTTTTATGATGGGTTTATCAATGAGCTGGCAATAATCTACATTTTCATCGCCGTGAAGTTGAACGAAGTCGAGACCACTTTCTTTGGCAATTCGATTCACTTCGTCAAGTGGCTGGTTTACAAAAACGCCTACTTTTTCAGGACCTTCAATCCAATTAATGATGGCTCCAGCCATTGCAGGATCAATGTAGCGTGGACTTTTATCGTAAAAGATGAATCCTAAATAATCCACAAACATCCCTGAAGCGTATCGGGCATCGGCAAGGTTGGTAATTCCGCAAATCTTAATTTTTGGTTGGTGTTCACTCATTTCGATAACTCCGTTCAAATTCCTCTTCGGCTTGCTCTAATAACTCTGAAACTGCTTTACCAGGATGTTGCTGGCGCATAAAAGATTCACCAATCAATGCAGAATGAATGCCTTCACTTCTCAACAAGGCTAAGTCTTTGCCACTGCTTAATCCACTTTCAGAAACGAGAACTGTTCCTTCAGGAGCTTGTTGCAAAATGGAAATTCCACGATGTACATCTACCTCAAAGTTCTTTAAATCACGATTATTAACACCCAAGATATCCACTTGGCTGAAATCAACTCGATCAAAATCCGCTTGGTCATAACATTCTACCAAAGCATCTAAACCAAATTCCTTAGCCGCAGCGAGTAACTCGTTTAGCTGACCGCCATCCGTAATCGCTACAATTATGAGTACTGCATCCGCGCCAAAAGCACGTGCTTCTTTAATCTGAAATGGATCTACGATAAAGTCTTTACGTAACAATGGAAGCTGAACTCGTTTAGAAATTGCTTCTAAATAGCTCAAATTCCCCATAAAAAAGGGTTCGTCCGTTAACACTGAGATGGCAGAAGCTCCACCATCTTCATATTGAAGAGCAATATCAACGGGTTCAAAATTCTCACGTATGATTCCCTTCGAAGGCGAACCTTTTTTAACTTCCGAAATGATAGTAACGGCATCTTTTTTTGAAAGTGCTGCTTTGAAGTCGATTCTTTGTTTTTCGAATTGCTCAAAAGAGTCGAAATCGGCAAACGCTACTTTCTTCTTTCTTTGATAAAGGTCTTCGGTTGTTTTAGCAACTATTTTATCTAGAACGGTACTCATCAGTATTTGAAAACTCCCATAGCATCGTTGGTTGCGTCAACAAAATCGTTGAACATTTTTCGAGCTTTTCCAGAAGCCAAACTGTCGATTGCCAACTCTTTCGCTTCTGCTAATTCGTTCACTTTTCCAGAGGCTTGAATGGCGAATGTGGAATTCAAAAGAATGATATCTCGTTGGGCATCCGTTGCCTTATTTGCAAAGATATTTGTCAATATCTGAGCATTCTCTTTGGCATCTCCACCCATTAAGTCATCAAGACTATACTTTTGGAAGCCAAGCGATTGCGGTGAGAACGTAAATGCAGTGGAAACTAATTTATCACGTAACTCAAACACTTCACTTTGTCCACTTATACTCATTTCATCTAAGCCATCGTGAGCATTAAACGTGTATGCAAAGTCGGTATCTAAGTTGGCCAAAATATGCGCCATTTTCTCTGCTACTTCTTTATTGTAAGCTCCAATCACATAGCGCTTAACACCGGCAGGATTTGCCATCGGTCCAAGAATATTAAAGAAGGTTCTAAAGCCTAAAGAACGCCGAGCTGGCATCACATACTTCAAAGCTGGGTGAAACATCGGAGCGAACATAAATGCCATTCCCACTTCCTTAAAGACCTGCTCTACACCATCGCTACCAAGTTCTATTGCGGCACCCAAATGTTCTAGTACATCAGCGCTTCCGCATTTGCTTGAAGCACTTCTATTACCATGTTTGATTACAGGCACACCTGCCGCAGCAGTTACAAAAGCCGATGCCGTAGAAATATTGAACGTACCTGATTTATCTCCGCCCGTTCCTACCAAATCTATGGCGTTGGAGGTATCAACATTCACTTTTACTGATTTTTCACGCATTACCTTCACAAAGCCCGTAAGCTCCTGAATGGTTTCCCCTTTCATGCGTAAAGCTGTTAAGAAGGCTGCAATTTGCTCAGATTCGACTTTACCTTCCATAATTAACTGAAGCGCTGCTTCGGCTTCAATCTGTGTTAAGTCTTCAGAAAAGGTAAGTTTGTTTAGTACTTCTTTAAAATTCATGCTTGTTCTAACCAGTTATTAATCATTTTAGGTCCTTCGATGGTTAGAATACTTTCTGGATGAAATTGTATTCCTTCAATCGGAAATTCTTTGTGTCTAACACCCATAATCACATCTCCAACTCTGGCAGTAATTACAAGTTCATCTGGAACAGTAGCTGGATCTAATACCAACGAGTGATAACGTGTTGCCGTAAAATCCTTCTCAACACCTTTAAAAATGGAAAGTCCATCGTGTTCCACTTGCGAGATTTTTCCATGCATTAAACTTGGGGCGTATACAACATCGGCTCCAAAAACTTCGCCAATTGCCTGATGTCCTAAACAAACGCCTAAAATCGGAGTTGTTTTGCCCATCTCGCGAATTACGTCTTCGGTAACGCCAGCATCAGCGGGACGACCAGGTCCAGGTGATATTAATATCTTTGAAGGATTTAACGCTTTAATCTCTTCCACTGTTAAAGCATCGTTTCGAATAACTTTATAATCGTCGGTTTTTACCGCGATAAGGTGTACTAAGTTGTACGTAAAGGAGTCGTAGTTGTCAATTATAAGAATCACTTAAGTAGTATTAGCGTGATAGTTTCGTTATTTGCTAAAGTGTGCAACATGTTAAAAGTGTCGAACTATTCCAGTTACTTCACGGATAGGTTCCATCACTGATTCTGCTCGCTCTCTGGCTTTTTTACCACCTTCGGTTAGCACGTCGGTTACATAGTCTAAATCTTTGGCTAGTTCTTTTCTGCGTTCTCTAGCTTCGCCAAAATACTCATTCAACAAATCTAAGAGCTCTAGTTTTGCATGTCCGTATCCATAACCGCCTGCTCTGTATTTCTCAGCTATTTCTTCTTGTTTTTCGGGTGATGCGAATAACTTAATGAGTGCAAAAACATTATCGTTTTCTGGATCTTTTGCGTCTTCAAGTGCAAGAGAGTCCGTTTGTATAGACATTACTTTCTTTTTGAGTGCTTTACCTTCTTCAAAAATCTGAATGGTATTATCGTAGCTCTTGCTCATTTTTTGTCCATCTGTTCCAGGAACAAGCTCCACAGACTTCATAATCCTGTCTTCAGGAATTACGAGGAAATCTCCGTTATACACGTGGTTGAATTTCCCAGCTAAATCACGGGCAATTTCGATATTCTGTTTCTGATCTTTTCCAACCGGAACGATATCCGAATGATAAATAAGAATATCAGCTGCTTGTAAGATTGGGTACGTAAACAAGCCGATATTAGGACTTAAACCTGCAGCAGTTTTGTCTTTGTAAGCCACTCCTTTTTCCATCAAACTAACAGGACAAAGTGTACCTAACATCCAAGCCAGTTCAGGAACTTGAGGAACATCTGATTGTGCAAAGAAAGTAGATTTCTTCGGGTCTAAGCCAAGAGCTAGATAATCTAAAGTTACATCAATAGTGTTCTGACGAAGTTGTTTACCATCATTCAAAGATGTTAGAGAATGGTAGTTGGCGATGAAGTAAAAAGCATCGCCTTGGTCTTGCATGGCAACATGTTGACGAATAGCGCCAAAATAGTTACCAATATGGAGTTTTCCTGAAGGCTGAATACCTGAAAGAATAGTTTTTTTTTTGCTCATTGTATATCAAGGGCTACGCTTAACGCCTGAACAAGTGCGCCAGCTTTGTTTTGAGTTTCTACAAATTCATTATGAGGATTACTATCGGCTACAATGCCAGCTCCTGCTTGGATGTACACTTTTTCGTCGGCAACTACCATCGTTCTAATGGCAATGCAAGTATCCATATTTCCAGAGAAATCGAAATACCCAACGGCACCAGCGTAAATTCCACGTTTTGTGGGTTCAAGTTCATCAATTATCTGCATGGCGCGTATTTTAGGAGCTCCGCTAACTGTGCCTGCTGGGAAACATTGCATGAGTGCATCAACCGCCGTTCTATCAGCGCTTAACTTCCCAACTACATCACTTACAATATGCATTACATGCGAATATCGTTCTATCACTTGGTTGCGTTCCATCTTCACTGTACCCGCATCACAAACACGCGATAAATCGTTTCTACCTAAGTCAACAAGCATGATGTGCTCAGCGACTTCTTTCGGGTCTTGTTTTAAGTCAGCTTCGAATTGTAAGTCCTCTTCATGAGTTTTCCCACGAGGACGAGTACCTGCGATAGGCAACACTCTAACATCTTTATCCTGAACGCGCACAAGAACTTCAGGAGATGAACCTACCAAACTGAATGAACCAAAATCGAGATAAAAAAGATACGGAGATGGATTCACCATCCGTAAAGCGCGGTACAACATAAATGGATCTCCGCTCATATTTGCTTCGAATCGTTGAGATAAAACCACCTGGAATATATCACCTTCGTAGATGTATTTTTTTCCTGCATTAACCATTTCTTCAAAACGAGATTCTTCAATATTGCTCGTTAAAGAATCGGGCTCAATGCTAAACGTACGAGACTCATAATTTGAAGTAAGAGCCGCTTTTTCCATGGCACCGAGAGCTGCTTGAGCATCTGCATAAGCTTGTTCTAAATCGTCTACTTCTTCAGTGAATACAGTTTTGATGAGAACCACTTGGTGCTTTACATGATCGAAAGCATAAATCTCATCATAAAATGACCAAATCGCTTCTGGTAAATTCAAATCATCTTTGGGCACATTGGGAAGGTGTTCCACCAAACGAAAAGTATCGTACGCCGAAAACCCAACTGCACCACCTGTTAAACGAGGTAATTCAGGAATTATAGGCTCAGTGTATGCTGTAGTGAGTTTCTCTAACTCCTCAAAGTACGGAATGTCGACGTTCTCCGTCTTTCCGTTTTTTGTGAGCGTTGTTGAGGAACCATCAAATTCCAGCTTTTGATACGGATTCCGTCCTAAAAAGGAATAGCGAGCGAGCTGCTCCCCACCTTCTACCGACTCTAGAAGAAATGGTCGTTCGGCTCCTTCTCTGATATTCATAAAAAGAGAAACAGGCGTTAACACATCTGCTAATAGGCGCTTAAACACCGGTATAGCTGTGTATTTGGTTGATAAGTCTAAAAAAGTTTTAATATCCATTAGGCAAAAAAAAACCCACTCTTCCAGAGGAATAGTGGGTATGTAATACATTCTTATTTATTTTATTTACGCAACATACCCATTGCTTTTGTAAGCATTAGGCCACCACCACTTAGTTGTATGTAAAGATGCGTTTTTCATAACGCTTCGAATATAGCTGTGGCATAATTTAATAGCAACGCTAAAATTGTTATTTGTAAATTGCTGAGCACTTTTTATCTTGGATGAACTAAGTAAATAGCTTTTCGAACCAAACAAAACATCGCCTATATCTCACCGTTACAGAACTAAGACTAAACACCAACCAGAGATACTTTTGTTTAAGCGATTTTTTCCCTCATTATTATTGATATGTGTTGTTTGTGTAATCTATGTAAGCTGCGACTCTACCCCAGGTGTGAATAGCTATGATACTGATTTGCCCTACGTCCAAAATTTAGCGGTTACTCCAAACAACATTCAATTCAGCCCTACTCTCGACGGCCAAAAAGATACTACCATTACACTAAGTATTACTGTAGATGGTTATAACTTTGGAGAAGATACGGTACCATATTACTACGTATTTGTTGGTGATAACGAATCGCCATCAATCGAAGGAAAGTTCCTCGTCAATTTCAGTCCACTTACTACTTTTCAAGCAAATGTGGAGATTCCAACTAATACTATCGATTTTAAAAACTACACCATTTTAGTTACTCCTTCGCTTAACAGTACCAATCCAAATTACGCGCAAGCAACGATAAAGCAGACTGGTGTTCCTATTAATGCACCAGAACTTTTAGAAGTTAAAAATCCTTCAAGCATAGGAATCCCTTCTGATGGAACTGTAATCGCTGTATTTGAAGCAAAAGTTAAAGATGTAGACGGTCAGAGTAACATTGATAAGGTCTTTCTTAATTTCAGAAACCAAGATGGTTCTTTATTACAGGCCAATCCCTTTCAAATGTTAGATGATGGAAATTCGGAAAGTGGCGATGTAGCAGCTAAAGACTCCGTATTTACCAAAACATTCTCAATAAATAGCTCAAACACTCCAAATAACAGAACCGCACTTTATTGGGCTGTCGACAAATCTGGATTAAGCAGCGACACCTTGGAAACTCCTTTTAATATTGTAAATAATGAATAGAATTAGACTTGTCTTAATTGCCATTACAGTATTAATTACCGCCTCTGCATCTGCCCAATCGGTTTACTCTGTAAATTCTCCATTTAATTCAATCAGACAAAATGGGGTTTCAAATATTGCGGCGCTTGGCGATACCGTTTGGATTAGTCCATCTCTTAACCGAAATATTGGAAATCAGCTGGATTGGTACTTCCCTGCTAATGCAGTAAAAGTTATTGAGGATGTAGGAAGAGTTTTCTCTCTTGCACTCTCAAAAGATACAGTTGTTGCTGGTCTCGGATATTCATCAGAAATACTAGACGGTACAGTCCCAGCTTCTTTTGGTTATTACTTCAGTGATGATGGTGGGGATAACTGGAGATATTCAGATTTCTTGATAGACCCGAAAGCTTCTGATGATTGTAAAACTTCTGTTGCTGGCTGTGACACTACCTTTGTTTATGGTGGTGAAACATACGACAGAATCCGAATCACAGTTCCTGAGCAATCTCCTCCTTACGATATTGATTTTAAAGGTAATGTAGTTTTTTCCGCTAATTGGGCATCGGGCTTGTTAAGAAGTACTGATTTTGGAGCTACTTGGGAACGAGTAATCCTACCTCCCGTAAGTGTCCGCGAGCTTACTCCAAATGGAAATAACTATTACTGGGCTAGCTGTATAGAAGGTGATTCACAAACAAATAGCTGTATTGAGTCTATAAACTTATATGACTCGGTAGATGACAACAACTTAAAAGGTTTCGGAGTCGAAATTGATTCTCAAAATAGAGTTTGGTACGGATCTGCAAACGGGATAAATGTTTCGGATGATGCAATTTCATCCCCAACGGATAGTATTTCTTGGAAACACGTTAATTTCGACGATAGCGATGATGGCTTACTTAGCAACTGGATTATAGAAATTGAAGAAGACCCAGCTACCAATAAAGTTTGGATGACCAATTGGATAAGTAATGCTCAAGCTGGCGAAAAATTCGGTATCGTTTCTACTGCTGATAATGGAGAAACTTTTGAGCAACATCTTATTGGAGAAAAAATAAACAGCATTGGCTTCAAAGACGGCGCTGTGATTGCTGCAGGTCCTAATGGTCTATTTATATCAACTAATGATGGCCAAAGTTGGAGCCAATTTCCTCAAATAAAAAGCGCTAACACCTTTTTTAAGAAAAGCGTAGAGTTTTTATCTGTCGCATCTACCACAGACCGTATTTGGATTGGAACCGATGATGGACTTGCTTCGTCAGACGATCTTGGGCAAACATGGGAAATTACGCGCGTTGATTTCCCTCTTTCTGGTGGCAATATTCATGATCCTGAAGCTAAATCGGTTAAAACCTACGCTTATCCAAATCCTTTCTCCCCTGTGGCACATGAGTTCGTCCGAATCAAATATGAATTAAAGAAACAAGGTAATGTTCGCATTCGAGTTTTTGATTTTGGGATGAATCTCGTTCGTGAAGTTGAAAACGATAACTTTTCACCCGGAACTTATGAAGCTATTTGGGATGGTGTTGATGCATATGGTCGACAAGCTGCTAATGGCACATATATTTATACTGTAGAAATGCCTAATCAAACTGTTAATGGCAAAATCTTATTGATAGAATGATGAATGCATTAAGATTATTAAGCATAATAATATTTCTCCTGTTTGGCTTTCAGACTTTGCAAGCTCAAAACGGTGGCTTTGCTGGGGCTGCGAATAGAATTGGTTTTGGGCCTAAAGCGATGGGAATGGGCAATGCTATGACAGCAACAACCTCTCAAGGCTCCTACGCACATTATAATCCAGCGTTAGCATCAATGAACCAAGGTTATACCCAATTTATGCTAGGAGCTTCTTCTTTACAGTTCGATAGGGTGCACCAAACAGTAGGCGTAAACTTCCAACTTCCTCCAAAAGCTGGTTTCACTTTGAATTTAATTAGAAGTGGCGTAAATAATATCGATGGAAGAACAGTAAGCGGCTATCCAACGGGTGATTTCAATACTTCAGAGTACCAATTATTAGGCGCTTTTGGTATTCGAATGAGTGAGAAATTGAACACAGGAATAGGCTTTAAACTAAACTACGCTGATTTGCATGACGACATTGATCCTTCAACAAGTGTTGGCATTGATATTGGCTTTCTATACCACATTTCAAATCAGCTTCAGCTCGGGTTTGCCATACAAGACATGTTCGCTGAGTATTCTTTCAATTCATCAGAACTTTATGGATTAGCCCAAGCACGTAAAGTTGTAAATAAATTCCCAACTCGTTTTAAATGGGGATTAGCTTATCAAGAAGAGAAATTTACAGTTTCAGCTGATTACGAAATTCAATCTTATACTTCGGAAGTAAAGACGGTAGATGCTTTTATTAGTAATGGTAGCCCTCAAATTTTTGAAACCATTTCAGAAATTAAAACCAATGCTAAACAATTTCGACTAGGCGGTGCTTGGAATGCTCACGAGCGATTTACATTACGAGCAGGATATAACCTTCCAGATTTATCTCAAGCTTCGTCTTGGGGATTAAGTAGTGGATTCTCGATATTACTTCCCTTCGACAAGTTTAGTCCCTCAATAGATTATGCATTCGTTTTGGAACCGAATCAGGTTGCAAACATTCATGTTTTCGCGCTAAGTTTACACCTATGAAAATAATAGTATCATTTTTATCAATCCTAATTTTTGGTTCTGCAACCATTGTAGCACAAAGCTCTGCTGGCGTTGATGTATTGAACTTCGCTCCTAACCCAGAAGCACTCTCGATTTCTGAAGCAACAACTGCTGTACCACAAGGCGCAAGCTCTATCTTTGTAAACCCAGCCCTCTTGTCGTTAATGCCGATTTCTACGCTCAATTTAGGATATTCTCGTATGGTTGGAGATGCCAATAACATTTTTGGCGGAGCTAATTTCAAAAAAGGAAATAGAGCCATTGCCATATCTGTATACCGTTCTGGTGACGATGGCTTTGAACAACGCGACAGCCCTGGTTCATCAAACGGGAATTTTTCTGTAGACTATCTTAGCGTTGGTTCAGCATTAGCATACAATTTCAAACACTTTGCAATCGGTGCTTCTGCTCAATATATATACCAAGAGATTTATTTAGATAAATCCACTGGCTATTCTTTTAACGCTGGGCTTGCACGCGATTTCTTAGACTCAAAGTTTACTCTAGGAGCTTCAGTTGTAAACATTGGCAAGATGACCAAATTAGTGACTACAGAGCCTAAGCTTCCTGCTGCATTTAGATTGGGAGCTTCTTTTGACCTCCTTGAGTTCACTCCTCCTAAAAATGCGAATCTTCCCATACTTCTTAGTATTTCTTCTGATTTTGTTCACCCACTAACCAACACACCAAGTAATAATGAAGTCGGTTATTTTAACGACAAGGATTACTTTAATTTTGGACTCATTCTAAACATAGCTGAAGTAGTAGAGCTAAATGGTGGTTATAAAACGGGTGACACGGCTCGGCCTATCTCCTTTGGTGCTGGTTTTATTACAGATTTAATTACTTTCAACTATGCTATTATTCCTTTTAATACAGGTTTTGGAACAGTACATTCCATTGGGATTCAATATAAATTTTAGGAAGTGACGGCCATGGAGGAAATTTCGCTTAGCGATCTTATTAAAGCGCTTGGTACTGATTCCTCTACGGTTTATGTAGCCCCTCTCATAAATCATCAGCATCCAGATTCAGATTATCTATATAATCTATACAAGCCCATTATTACATCGAATTCACAGATAGAAGTTAAGAGTGTTTCGGTATTTACTCACTTCAAACCATTTTTTACGACTCTCTTTTCCAGGAACGTTGTATTTCATTATCACTGGTTGGAATTTCAAGACATCAAGTCTCTTATGGGAATGCCTTGGAAACTCATCTGGATTCTCTTGTATAAACTAGTTGGGGGCAAACTAATTTGGACCATTCATAATGAAGAACCCCACGATCAGAAGTTCTTAAGCATGCACTTGTTCTTGCATAAGACGATGGCGCGATTGGCAAATGCGATTCACGTACATTGTGCCACAGCTGGAAAAACCATGAGCGCAAAGCTTGGCGTTTCCTTAACTAAGTTCCATGTAATCCCACACCCTTCCTTTCCTGCAAAATCTATTCCTCGAAAAGAATCTATTGAGACACTTAATACAAGTTTTGGCTTAGATTTAGAACCGTCTAAACCGCTAGCACTCATCTTTGGTCAAATTAGCCACTATAAACAGATTGAGGAGATTCTAGTAGATTTTCGCGACGATGATTCCATTCAATTTCTTATTGTTGGAACTGTAAAAAAAGGGAATGAAGAACTTGGTGAAAGTCTCCGAAGACTAGCGTCAGAATATTCCCATATTCATTTAATTGATACATTTATCAAAGACTCACACCTTCCATTTATTTTTAATGCCTCAGATGTTTGTTTATTTAATTACAAACGGCTGTTAACTTCTGGTGGCGTACATATGGCTTTGAGCTACAATATTGATATCATTGCTCCAAAACTAGGATGTATTGCCGAGTTAGAATCAAATCCATCCGTGTTTTTGTTTGAAACCAACACCGAACGAACAGCAATGATAAGGAACATCACCAAGCATGGGTAAATTAAAGCAAAAAGCTTTTTGGATAGCACTGGGAGACTTCTCTGGAAGAGGGTTTTCCTTCATAACCTCTATCTACCTTGCCAGAACTCTTGGCTCAGAGTTTTACGGACTTATTGTGATTGCAATCTCAATACTAGGCTATTGTACTTGGTTTGCCGATTTAGGCATGATTAATCTGGCCGTTAGAGAAGTTGCGAAAGAGCCAGTGAAACGACTTTTTAGAGCTCGTGAAATTTTCAATATGAAAGTGTTGTTGGGCATTATCGTATTAGTTATCTCTTTACTTATAGTTTCAAATTTGGAGATGGAGCACCAGAAAAAGAGTATCATACTTAGCTATCTCTATTCTTTAATTCCTTACGCCATTTTAATGGAATGGTATTACAATGGTCGACAGCAGTTCGGAAAAGTAGCGGCTTCGAAAGCCTTAAATGGTTTAGTATATCTTGTACTGGTGTTTTTACTAGTTCATAAACAAGAAGATGTAGCATTGGTTCCATATTTATACTTAGGCGGAATTTCTGCGGCCACCATATTATTAGGCTTCTTCTCCATTTTTGAAAAACCTTTTCCTCTCCCATCCAGAGGACTTAACATTTATTCAGACCTTCTAAAAACAAGCTCTATACTTGGTGTTGGATGGTTTTTCACACAGTTAATTCAACTTCTGCCGCCCATTCTAATTGGTGTATTTTTAAGTTTAAATGATGCGGGTATCTACGGAGCTGCGTATAGAATATTATTGATTATAATGTTGCTAGATCGTGTTTTCGTAAATATACTTTTACCCAATCTAGCTGCTGTTTGGGTTGAAAACAAAGAACTCGCAAAGAAACAGATTAATCTAGTGTTAAAGTTAATTATTGTTGGTGGTTCTCTCATCACCACTTTGTTAGTCTTTAACTCAGAAACAATAGTTTCGTTACTTTTTGGCCCTGCGTTTGGAGCAAGTGTGATTATTCTTAAATACCTGTCCGTTTTTATTCTCTTTACCTTTATTAATTCTTTGTTTTCATTCGGCCTTATCGCGATTGGAAAAGATCGACAGTACTTACTAGCTAATGTATTAGGTGGGTCAGTTTCTGCGGTACTCATTGTTCTCTTTACAAGCTTTGGAACTCCTGTTAGTGCTGCAATTGCTGTGTCACTTTCTGAACTCGTTATTCTGCTATGCTCGTATTATTGGTTCAAAAAGAATGTAGAGCTTAATTTTTTCAAACCACTTACCCTGATAGTTATCCCAACCATTATTTTCTTTGCAGTTGTTACTGCGCTCCAAATCTATGCATTATTCGCCTCATTAGGCTATGTTGCTTTTCTAGCCTTTGTTAGTTGGATTACCGGAACCATTCGTAAAGAGGAAATACAATGGATAAAAAGAAATTGGGCTCGATGAAAAGACGTATTTGTATTGGCACATATCAACCCTCTTTTGCTTTAACTGCTACTTTAGATGCTATTGGAATTTCTCACCAAGAATGCGATGAAACCTCTTTATCTAAAGATTCTTTCTCCGTTATAATTCTTGAGCAACTCTTAGTACTACCTCCATCGCTTAAAGCCAGAGTTGAGGCCTTTATTGGAGAAGGTGGCGCTGTTTTAGAGATATCAACTAATCCATTTTTCTTTCATGATAGGCTTAATGTAGTTCGGAAAGTTGATTTTCTAGTGAACACTATTCCCCATTTAGGGTTTGATCGAATTTCACATATCGATGTTTTTTCTAAATGTAGACTTTCTAAAAATGAATCCGCCTACTTTAGTGGACTTGTTGATTTTGAAGCCAAGAGTAATGGTGTAATTGGTTTTATTGGACTGGATTTATCGATGATTTTGGAACCCAAATCACATAAACGAAAACAGTTTTATGGATATGGAATTGGTGACTCTCCCGATGAAATTGTATCGCCAGTTTCACGGTCTGAAATTATACGATTAATTGAAGTAACCCTACTTGAGCTTCATCTACGAATCCAACTTCCACTAATTACGAAATGGACTTCTCCAACAGAGAAGCCAGTATTTGCCTTCAGAATAGATTCCGATTATGGCACAGAATCTTCATTAACAGACATATTAGATTTGGCTACAGCAAGAAAGCTCTCACTTACTTGGTTCTTGCATGTTAAAGCTCATGAAAAATGGTTGGACTTATTTCACAAGTTTGATAGCCAAGAACTAGCACTACATTGCTACGAACATAGTACTTCCACTTCTAAGCAAAAAATTGGTCAAGATTTAGACTTTGCACTATCACTTTTAGCCGAGTGTAATATAGAGACTTCAGGATTTGCTGCACCTTATGGAATTTGGAGTGAGGGATTAAAAAAAGCCATTCTAGGATATAATTTTAGTTATTCCTCTGAGTTTTCAACAGGTTATGATGGGGTGCCTTTTGCGTTAAAACTAAATGATACAGAAGAGATTTTTCAGATTCCAATTCACCCTATTTGTACTGGTAGTTTAAGTAGAAGACGATTCTCTATTGTCGAAATGAAGAATTATTTTGAAGAAGTCATTCAAGCAAAAGTTGGAATGCATGAACCTGTAGTTTTGTATCACCATCCTCTCCAACCAGGTTTGGAAGTTGTTGAACACATTTTTGATACGGCTGTAGAACTGGGACTTCAAAATTTAACGTTTCTTGAATTCTCGGAATTTTGGCAACATAGAAAATCTATAAGCTTTGAAGCTTTTTTAAATGATGGTGAGATTGAGATTCAAACTAATGCTCCCGAAGATTTCCTTTTTAAAATTTCTGCAACACATTCTGAGTTCGATCTAATCAACTCCTCCCAAACCAGTTTCAGTATCCCTGAAAATCCAGCTTTCAAATACCAATCTCCTTCTCTACCTTCACATGAAGAAGTTGAAGCTTTACACGGCGATAAATTAAGATTACTGAAAACTTCCATCTTAGATTGGAAACACCGCAAGACATTATGAGTGAAGGATTAAAAATAGGATTTATTGCTCCGCTTAGTATTGCCGCGGTAAATGGTGGTGTTAGAAATCAGGTGTTTAGAACAGCTGAAGGATTACAAAAACTAGGCGTAGAAATTACTTTTATTTCGCCATGGGAGCATTTTAGTGCCCAAGATTTTGACCTCATTCATTTATTTTCTGCAGGACCAGAAACTTCAAACATCGCAAACCTTGTCTGTAAAAACGGTGCAAAATTAGTTGTGTCACCCGTGTTCTTTTCCAATCGTAGTTCCTCATTAATACAAAAAGCTATTCAAGCAGAAAAACTTACCAAATTCTTAGGATCTGGTATTCGTTCAGATTTCAGTATTAAAGCAGATATTTGCCAACTAGCACAAAGAGTTCTTCCTAATACTTCGGCTGAATTAGAACTCATTCAAGATGGATTCAACATTCCAGCTGATAAATTAAGTGTAGTTCCAAATGGTGTTGAAAGTCGTTTTAGCAACGCTACTCCTGAATTATTCGTTAATGAATATGGATGTTCTGATTTTGTACTTTTTGTTGGCCAAGCTTCAGCCTCTAGAAAAAACGTTTTGGGTTTGCTCGAAGCGGCTCCAAAAATTGGCTCGAAATTGGTCATAATTGGTAGTATTAATGATACCGATGAATATGGAAAAAAGTGCCTCCGATTGATTAATCAGAACTCCAATATTATTCATATTCCAACTCTAGCGCACGACTCCGATATGTTGGCATCAGCTTATGCTGCTTGTAATACCTTTGTGTTACCTTCTATGTATGAAACTCCTGGAATTGCAGCTTTAGAAGCAGGATTAGCAGGTGCAAATATTGCCATAACAGAGCGTGGCGGTACTAAAGATTATTTCATGGACTTTGCGGAGTACCTCAACCCAAATTCTGTTGACAGTATTGCTAATGCAGTAAACACATCACTGTCAAAGAAGAAAGAAAATTCCCTTAAAAAACACATCTTAGAGCACTATACTTGGGATAAAGTAGCGGAACAGACATTAATTGAATACAAAAAGGTTTTGCAGTGAAAAAGATTGTTGTTGCTTTCGGTACTCGACCAGAGATTATTAAACTTGCGCCAGTTATCCACTCTTTAAAAGAATCTGGGTTTGAGGTTGTAGCAGTGCATACGGGTCAACATGATGAGCTCGCTTCAGAAATGCTCCAATTATTTAATATTGAGCCTTCTTATAATTTACGTGCAATGCGTCCAAATCAAGATTTATTTGAACTTACTTCATTCTTACTTCCTCAACTAAAGGAAACCTATTTAAAGGAACAACCAGATGCCGTGATTGTTCAAGGCGACACAACCTCATCTTACTTGGGTGCTTTAGCCGCTTTTTATTTACAAATCCCAGTTTATCATGTTGAAGCTGGGCTTAGATCACATAATATGCTAAACCCTTTCCCTGAGGAAATGAACCGCAAACAAATTAGTAGCTTAGCTAATGCACATTTTTCACCGACACAACTTGCTAAAGAGAATCTAATACGTGAAGGTTACGCTCCAGAATCTATTTGGGTGACAGGTAATACTGTAGTTGATGCATTACATGGCATTTTAAACTCCGAGCCTTACAAGGCTAAAAAACCTCTAGTTTTTAATACTGAAAAGGTAATTCTTGTCACTTCCCATCGTAGAGAAAACCGTGGCAAACCACTAGCCAACATTATGAACGCTTTGGTAGAGATTCTAAGTTTGAAAGAAAATCTGACCATTGTTTTTCCAGCGCATCCGAGTCCTGCTGTTCAGGAGATTGTGAATTCAGAAAAATTCCGACATCCGCGATTACGCATCCTAAAACCTTTAGGCTACATAGACTTCCTAAGTTTAATGCATTCTGTTGATCTCATTTTAACCGATTCTGGTGGAATTCAAGAGGAAGCAGCAGCTTTGGGCAAAAGTTTGATCGTACTTAGGGAAACTACAGAACGCCAAGAATTGGTGAACGCTGGATTTACAAAATTAGTAGGATCAGATACAAAGCTAATCATTTCGGAAACACTTAAACTCCTAGAAGCTTCTAGTGAAACAAAGCCGACTAATGTTTATGGTGACGGCTCCGCCGCAAAGAAAATAAGTGATATTCTAAAGAATCAGCTATAGTCCTGAAAAGTCTCTTCTGTACCTAAGTCGTAATCGTCATTAAAGAAATGAATAGCACCAGTAATCAGAGCCTTTAGAATAAAAATCGAGATTACAGCCATAAGCCCATGTTCTTTAAATACAAGAATCATAATTAGATAACTTATAAAGAGTACAAATTTTCCCTTTTTCTCTTTTATAGAACGTCGATCAAATCTCGGAATTTTATCGAAAGGAATAGTACTAACCATTAGAAAAGATATAATAACAACTACAGGGATTATAACCGCATTAATTCCTTGTTCAAATGAACTAAATAGATCCACTTCATTTCTAAATGTTAAATAGAAGGAAGCTAGAATAATTGCCTGTGCAGGAATTGGTAGACCTATAAAGAAGTCGTTCGTTGGTGCTAGCCGAGCATTGACGTTAAATCGTGCCAGTCTCACAGCACCACATAATGGTGGTAAAGCACTAATTAGAATCCCCAAAGTATTTAGTTCATATAAGCTAAATTGAAAAATGAGAAATCCAGGAGCAACTCCGAACGATACCATATCGCTAAGTGAATCAAGCTCTATACCAAAATCGCTAGTAGCATTTGCTAAGCGAGCCATTAATCCATCTAAGACATCGAAAAGTCCCGCAATTGCTATAAGTTGTGCTCCTAGAACAAAATCTCCTTTTGCAACAGAGATGATAGAGAGAAAGCCACTTAGTAAATTCATCAGTGTAAAGAAACTAGGAACGGCAATCCGTTTGTTTACTGGCGGCCTTTGGCTTTTGATGCTTCTTCTTTTTTCTCTGAATGAGGAATATTTACGTTGGATAGGATATTTCATTATAGAATCTCGCCAATAATTGACTCTCCAGCAACTGTCCTATCCCCTACTTTCACATCAATTCGTACATTTTCAGGTACAATAATGTCCATTCGAGAGCCAAACTTCATCATTCCAAAGCGTTCGCCAACAGTTAAATCGTCTCCTTCTTTAATATGGTAGACAATTCGGCGAGCTAAAAACCCAGTAATCTGCTTGAAAAACAATTTCGTACCTGAAGCATGAAGCACTCCAAAGTCTGCACGTTCGTTCAACTCCGATGCGTGCTCGTTCCAAGCCATTAAGTATTTACCTGGATGATATTTTAGGTATTCCAGCTTTCCAGAAATCGGATTTCTATTTACATGCACATCTAATGGAGATAGAAAAATACTTACTTGAGTAGCTTTTTCTTTTAGATAAATACCTTCTTCGTATTCTTTAATCAATACAACTACACCATCGGCCGGAGATATGATGAAGTTATCCCCCTCTGGAGTAACACGTTCTGGGTCTCTAAAAAAGTAAATAACGATACCACAACAAATCCCGATTGCTACATAAATTACGTACGCGAACCAATGGTTGAGGTAGGTATAAGTGAGAGTGTAAATTATAGCCGTTACCAAAACAGCTATAAACATTGAGAGATATCCTTCGCGTGCGAACATATATTTTTAAAAAAGTTTTATAACGTCATTAAATACTACAAAAATCATAAGAGCTACAAGTATAAAAAATCCGATATTTTGAGCTACAATTCTAACTTTCTCTGTAGGTTCTTTTCGAGTAACTCCTTCGTAAATCAAGAACACTAAATGTCCCCCATCTAAAGCTGGAATTGGCAAAATATTCATAATGGCTAAAGTGATACTCAATAGTGCAGTAATTGTCCAGAAACCAATCCAGCCGTTGGTATCTGTGGCTTGCTTTGTCATATTAGCAATGGCTATTGGGCCGCCCAAATTTTCTTTAACCGAGATATCTCCAGAAAAAAGACGAGCAAAACCCTGTATAATACCAACTGTTTGGTCACTTGTCTCTGTAAAGCCTTCTTCAATTGATCCAATAAATCCATAATCAATTCTTTCACCACCGGCTAGAGCCAAAGTAGGTGGGTAGATTCCGATTGTGTTATCATTAGAAGGTGTAATGTTAAAAGACAAAATTTCAGAACCTCTCTTAACCTCCACATCTAAAGGCTCATTTGAAGCTTTTATCATTGTGTTAAGCTGAATCCAATAAGCGATTTCTTCTCCATTTATAGAGATAATTTGATCTTCAGCCATTAAACCAGCTTTATCAGCAGGGCTGCCTTTAACAATCCCTGAAGTTATACTTGGAAGAATCAACTCAATATCTAGAAAGCCTCTCGTTTTAATACTATCTAAATATGAAGAAGCCATAGAAACAACTACACGCTCATCATTTCTAATAACGGTGTAATTAAGGTTGTTTGAAGTAAGAGCTATGCCTGAAACTAGATCATTAAAGTATTCTACATCTTCTCCATTAACACCTACAATTTTATCGTGGTTCTGGAAACCAATTTCTTTTAGAATCGAATCATCCGTTACATAGATACCTTCAATATTATCAATTGGAACAACAACTTTACCGTAGTTTAAAGTCAGTCCAGTGTAAATAAAGAAAGCTAGAATCATATTAAAAACCACACCTGCTACAATAACAATGATGCGTTGCCAAACAGGTTTACTTCTATATTCCCAAGGTTGAGGTTCTTGCTCTAGGAATTCATTATCCATGCTTTCATCAACCATACCTGCAATTTTAACATACCCACCGAGTGGAGTAGCACCAATACAGTAGTCGGTATCGCCTCTCTGAAATCCCCATATTCTTGGAGGAAATCCAACCGAAAATCGTTCAACTTTCATTTTAAACAGCTTGGCAGCAAGAAAATGCCCTAACTCATGGATAAAAACTAAAATCATTAAGGCACCAATAAAAATGCCTATGGTACTCAGTATATCAAGAAAACTTTCCATATAAATTATATTCGTGATGCGTACTCGCGCGTCTCTTTATTTATTTCGATTAATGTATCAATAGTAACTTTTTGTCCAGATTCCACCCTATCAAGGCAGCTCTCCACAATTTTTGGAATGTCAATATAGCCAATTTCCTTATTCAAAAATCGCTGGACTGCTATCTCATTTGCAGCATTAAGCACCGCTGGGGCTAATCCTCCATTTGTAATAGCATCTATTGCGAGTTTAACGCACGGAAAACGCTCAAAATCAACAGGAGTAAAACTTAGTTCTTGCGCTAAACTCCAATCCATTCTTGGAGTTTCTAAAGTCATTCGCTCAGGATATGTAAGTGCATAAATGATGGGAACTTTCATATCTGGTGGGCCTAGTTGAGCTTTTGTAGATCCATCAACAAAAGTAACCATAGAATGTATGATGCTCTGTGGATGTATAACAGGTTCAATTTTCTCTATTGGAATATCGAACAACCATTTCGCCTCAATAATTTCGAGACCTTTATTCATCATAGTTGCAGAGTCGATGGTTATTTTAGAACCCATTTCCCAGTTCGGGTGTTTTAGCGCTTGCTCAACCGTAATGGTTTGCATTTGTTCAACAGTAAACTCTCTAAATGGGCCACCACTAGCAGTAATAACAATCTTTTCTATAGCGTCTTTATTCTCTCCAACTAGACACTGCAACATAGCACTATGTTCAGAATCAACTGGTAAAATTGAAGCTGTAGAAGTTTTGAGTGCTTCATAAATTACTTCACCACCAACCACTAATGATTCTTTATTAGCCAGCGCTACTTTTTTATTCTTTTTAATAGCTTCTAAAGTCGGTACAAAACCCGCAAAACCAACCAAACTATTAAGAACGGTATCTACTTCATCAAGCTGTACAACATCAACAATTGCATCATAACCAGATAAAAGTTGAGTTTCAGTACTTATTTGCTCTTTTACTTTTTGGAAGTACTTATCAGAGCAAATAACCGCATATTTCGGCCTAAATTCATTAATCTGACTTACTAACTGTTCCCAGCTTTCGTTTGCCGAAAGCGCAACAATTTGGTAGGTATTAGGATGCTGTCGAACTACTTCTAGCACTTGCTTGCCGATAGATCCCGTGGATCCTAAAATAGCTATTCGTTGTTTTTTCAAATCTTATACTATCTTTAATTTCAGAAATAGAATATAGAGTTAGAACTGCTTAATTAGAAACTTAATTCCGAATGAATTTTTGTAATTCTTCAAATTTATAGACTTAGATTTATATATAGCTCTAAGTCTGACTTTCATCGTTTAAACTTAATACGCTAGCTATTTAGCTTTATGATTGCCATCATTCGTCCACTTTTATCACCTTCACGACGGTAAGAATAAAACTCGTTTTCATCAGTGAATGTACACGCTGTACTGTTTTCTATATTTCCCTCCAAAATACCTTTCTCAGATAATTGCCATCGAATAAAAGAACCTAGATCTACATGAGGTTTTTCAAAACTTTCTCGGTCTACAAAAGAATCGGGAAATCGTTGAGCAACTTCATCACCTACTTCAAACTTATTTAGCGAAATACACGGACTAATGAATATTTGAATATTTTCAATAGAGCTTCCCTTCTGCACCATTAGGTCTATAGCCTTTGGGACAATCCCTCCCACTGCGCCGCGCCAACCAGCGTGAACGGCTGAAATAATTCTTTTACCTTTATCACAAAGTAGTACTGCCGCGCAATCCGCAACTTGAATGGCTAAAGCGATTCCAATTGTTGTTGTGATAAGCCCATCATAGTCTCCAGCGTAATCACCTTTAGAAACTTCTTTAATCCCCGTTCCATGAATTTGCTTAGCATATGCTATGTCGCTTAACGGAGTATTAATTCCTCTAGATAGCAGCGCTCTATTAGCATTAATTTCCTCTACCGTTGCATTAGTATTATAACCGATATTAAGCCCAGGAACAGCGTTTTCCGTATTTAGAAAATCTGCATTTTTTAATGAGAACCATGAGCTTACCACGTCATCATTTAGCAGGCTTGGCGCTATAAACTTAAGCGGGGAAGACATCTTCTAACCTCATTCTTACCAAACCAACTGGAAAATCATATCCAGTCCAAAGCTTAAATGATTTTGCTCCTTGATAGATCAACATATCAAGACCACCAATAGGAACTCCATCTACTTTTTGTGCCTGTTGCAGAAATTTTGTTTCTCTAGGGTTGTATACGATATCATAACAGATTTTCCCTTTTAGAATATCGGTTTCATTATCGCGAACTGGAGACGCATCTACATTAGGATACATACCTAAAGGTGTTGCATTAACAATTATCGACGCTTCTTCAGCATACGCAGTCCAGTTGTCATAATTACAACGAATAATTTTGTCATCATCACTATCATTGTAATTTTCAGGACGTCGACTCACCAGAATTATTTCTGCAACATTCCAAGATCTGAGAGCATAAACAATAGCTTTTGTAGCGCCACCTGTACCAAATATAACAGCTCTTTCTCCTTCTAAGTCTTCTTCAAACTCTTCAATTGGGGCAAGAAAACCAAAAGCGTCGGTGTTATGTCCTACAAGCTTGTTTTCACTCTTAACTAGCGTATTGATAGCACCAATTTCCATTGCCTCTTCACTTAATGCATCTACAACATCAAAAAGTGTTTCTTTATGAGGGATGGTGATGTTAGCACCCAAAAATGCTGGTTTGTTGCAGTGTGCGATAAGCGATGAGATTTCGCTTCCCGAGACAGAAACAGCAATATATTCACCAGGCAGATTATGATGTTGTAAAGCAGCATTATGCATAATTGGTGATATACTATGTCCAATAGGATTACCAATAAGCAAATAATGTGGCTGTTTACTTTTTGGAGACTCTAGAAAATCTTTAAACTTCACAGTGTTATATTAATTCATGAACAAAAAAAATGCGCATCTATAAGATGCGCATTGAAAATAGTAAATAATTGAAGAGCAATTAAGCAGTAACTTCTTCAGAAGCCTCTAATTGAGTTTCTTTAAAAGTTCCAGACTCAGCAAGTTTCTTGAAAGTTTCAAGATCCTTTACTAATTGTGCCGGAGACTCTTCGATAAATTTTGCTAGTTCTTCGCTCGGATCTCCAAAAAATGTGCGATAATCTAGAGAAAATTCAACACGTGTACGCACTCCGTTATCCAAAGGAGTAAAACGAATAGTGCCAGTTTGATTGAGATTACCGTTAATTGTGATCCATGCAAAACGAGTATTACGAAGATTATCAATTAAGTTTGTTGTCCAATGAAATTCTTCATTTCCGACTTTAGTTTTATACTCGTAAGTTTGAGAGTTTATTCTCGTTACAGTATCAATTCTATCTAAAAACTTAGGGAATTCAACAGGATTACTTAATAACTCGTACACTTTGGCAAGTGGTAAATCAATCTCGATTCTTTCGTGCGCCATAATAGATTACTTGGTAGTTGTGTTCGTTTGGATTTAAAATCTTTTTGATGAACCGAATTTCACGGATACAGGTAGGATTTCACCATATTGGTCTAAAAATACGGATAAATTGATTAAGCCTCAATGACGTATGCATATAAAATGTCACAATAATTTTTATTTACAACTTTTCCAACTTCTTTATGATTCGTTAATAATAAGAATACCTATCTCAGATACGAAAAAGAGGCTTTTTCTATAACTAATGGAACCTGGAATAATTTTAGATTTTAAGAGCTAGCGTAGAATTAAATACTTAGGTGCTCTCCTAAAACAGAGACAATATCAGCATGTACTTCTTCTGGCAACTTATTTGCGTCGATAGCTTTAAAACGAGATTCCGTTTTCAGAAGTTCTTCAAAGCCATTATATACCTTCTGGAAAAAAGAATCGCCCGATTGCTCCATTCTATCTTTCTCAAACTGTGCAGTTCTGAGCGCGGACTCTTCCAAACTAAGCCTTAAATAAAAAGTGATGTCCGGAGCCAAACCATGAGAAGCAACTTTGTTCAGCTGATGGATTTCAGCAAGTGGCATACTTTCTCGCCCATAACCTTGATACGCAGTGGTTGAGTCGTAAAAACGATCTAAGATCACCACTTTTCCATCAGCTAAAAGAGGTTTCACTTTTTCGGCTATTAATTGGGAGCGTGCTGATGAAAATAATAACAGTTCTGTTACAGGATCTATTTCAAGTTCAGGATTTAATAACATCCCTCTAATCATCTCAGAAATATCTGTTCCTCCTGGCTCACGGAAAACAGATACTTCATGTCCTTTTTCCTGTAATTTTTCTCTGAGTAGCGCAATCTGTGTAGACTTTCCGCTTCCGTCAATTCCCTCAAATGTAATTAGCACGTAGTTGTATTAGGTTAAAAATCGAAATCGTCCATAAGTTCGATAGGTTCTTTAGGCATTGCAATAGCCAATCCTAAATATATCAAAATACTTGTACCATACATGAAAAATGAAACCACAAATATCAATCGAACAACTGTAGAACTAATTCCAAAGTATCGAGCTAATCCACCACAAACACCTGCTAATTTTTTGTTCGTTCTCGATTTCATCAATCGCTTAGCGTGTCTATAACCAAAACTATCGGTAGCATAGCTAGATGATTGCGAGCTTGATGAGCTAGCAAATCCCGAATCTAAATCGTTCTTCAACTTACTACTCGTTGCCTTCTCACCACCTGGTATATCTGCCGAGTAGTTATTCATAGTTTTCTTTCTCTCTTTCTTTTCTTTGCGACGTGCTTTTCTTTCTCGGCGCTTGTCCCCCACCAAGTATCCAAAACCAATAAGAGTTACTAGAATCCCTCCAATAACTGGTAATCCTGTAATAGCATCTGCTGAAAAATTAGCTAACCCTGCGCCAATAGGTAGTCCCACAAGCTGCAATAAATAGGTAAGTGCGAGAAATAACATTCCAAGACCTGCAAATGTGGAGATATTCCAAATTCCTTTACCCTCTTCTTTAGGCTCTTCTTTCAAGAACTCCTGCATCGTTGATTGAAGTTCAAATTCATCGAACTCTAATGTTGCGGTACCAGTTTGTGATGTAGTTTTTGTTTTCAATCTATCTGACATATTATTTTCCTCCATTCCATGAGCCCGTACGGAGGTTAATTTTGATTGTTTCGTGTAAATACTTCTTTTTCGGTAACTAAAATATCTAATTTTTGATCAAAGCGTTCAACTGGAATTTTATTTAGAATATATTCTTGAAATACTAACCCAATTGTTAATGCTGAGCTTTCTGATAAAAAGCGATCGTAAAAGCCTTTTCCGTAGCCTAGTCGATTAAATTCCAAATCTGCAGCTAATAACGGAACCAAGATAATATCAGGTTTATAATCTGTTTCATCCATTTCTTTTGGTTCAAGAACGCCCCATTTGTTGGATTCTAGTTCTTCAAAAGATGTAAGCATTGAATGATTGAGCGTACCTGATTCAAAATCAGTTATTGGAACAATCACTTTTATACCTCTGGAGATAAGCTCCTGGATAAGTGGTTGCGTGTTCACTTCATTCCTTTCATTCATTGAAACAAAAACGTGAATACATCTTGCTTCAATAAATTGAGGAATATTTTTAAGATTATCTATTACTGAGGTTGATAGAGCTTCCCACCTATCATAAGGGATTGCTTTTCTTTTATTCAAAAGAATCTTCCGTAAAACAGATTTTTCTTCTGAAATAGCCATTACAGTTTCATGATGTAATGGTGAGATAAATTCAGATCCTCGTCTTCAAACTGCTCAAGTACTTCATCCCAAACGTTGATCCCGTATTTATTCATAAAATACATAAAGGAAACCATACGCTCCTGGAGTCCGCCACCTGGATATAATTGAGCCTTTATTTTTCGAATACGTTGCAGTTGCGTGTGCTCTTGCTGCTTAACCGATCGATAAACCTTGCCTTTCAGATTGTCTAACGCTGTATCAAACCCCGAAATCGTTTTTCCAACAGTTCCATCAAGTGATGCGTCAATATCTCTGATAATTTCAGAAGGATTATCGGAGATGGTTTTAATTTTTTGCTTCCAGATATCAAATAAAGCCTCAATGTCATGGCTTTCAGAGAGCAACACATATTTAGAATCTAGATCTTCAATCCGTTCACTATATGTATTTAATTCGAATGGGAGCTTCTCCATGATTCTTTCTATACCAGACTCTAACAAAGTGCCACTTAGCCTCGGAAAGATAACGGGCATTTCTAATCCAAAAATAGGATATAGTGTTTTCATCTGTCCATAATAGGCCGTTTCGCCAGGACCAGCTACATAACCTAGTGTTGGTAATAGTTGGTCTTGTATAATAGGACGTAAAAAGACATTGGGGGAAAAATTTTCCGGTGCCGAAGTAATTTCATCTGTTATACTTTCCTCACTCCAGTCTTTATCTCCTGCTTTCCATGAGCTTTGAGAACGTTCGATCTTAACACGTCTCCGTTCTTCATCAAGATAGAAAAGATTTGTGTCTCCGAGAACTACTTGACTGTGATACTCAGAAGCTAGAAGCTCTGATTGTTCATTTATAGCATCATGAATTTGATTGTGCTTTGTAATCGAATCGGAGAATGTCTGTGGTAAAATTGATTTAATTTCTTTTGAATTGCTACCTGCAATAAGAAGGCCGTGTTTCCCAAACATAGAATCCATCATTTTTGCAAATGCAGAGGCGAAAGTAGCTCCTTCTGTAAAGCACTCGTCGTACAATTTCCATAAACCCGTAGAAAAGTCGGTATCGATGAACAACTCTTTAATTTCTGATTTGAAAGAATTTATAGAATCTGAAATAGTATACTCTGAAACCAATGCTCCCGTTGAAACTTCATCATAAATCACTTTTGTAAATTCTTCATTTCCAGAAACTCCGAACCATGCCACTTCATCAAAATCGTGATCTTCATCGGCTAGCCAAAACACGGGCACAATAGGAACACCTAACTTCTTCTCCCACTGTTTGGCAAGTAAAATAGTAGTGATTGTTTTATAGATGGTGAAAACTGGGCCACCATACATTCCTAGCTGTTGACCTGTGACAATTGCTAAAGAACCGTTTTCACCTAATTTAAGAAGCTGTTTCTCTTGGTTTATGTCTAGTTCTTGATGATACGAGGCAAGAGCATTTACATATGCATTGTGAGTTGCTACCTTAGTAGTTGCTGTAGCTTTTGCAGCAACAGAGCTTTCATCAAACGGATTATATTGGTAAAAATCTTGAAGCTTTGAAAAGTCTTTGGTGTAGGTTTTAAACAGTTTCGAGAAGGGTAGTTTCTCGAAAGAATAGGAGTCTTTAGTCAATGTTATCCCTTCATTTTTTGAATTGAATCTCGGATCTTGGCAGCTTTTTCGTAGTTTTCTGTTTCTATCGCGGTTTTAAGGTCTTGTTCGAGCTGCTCCATTTGCGAGAGCTCCTTCATTCCCGGTTCATTATCCATAGTGGCAGAACCTCTTTTTATAACTGTAGGTTCCGGTTCTGTACTAATACCCGCTTCAATCATAACTTCTTCTGTTACATAGATGGGAGTTCCAAATCTCACCGAAAGTGCAATCGCATCACTAGGTCGAGCATCAAGTTCTACTAAGTGTCCGTCTCTTTCATAAACAATCTGTGCATAAAAAGTACCTTCTGCCAAGTCGTTAATGAGAATGTGTTTTACGCTAGTATCAAAACTTAATAAAAGGTTTTTAAGAAGATCATGAGTCATTGGCCTTGGCGGTTTAATATTCTCCAACTCCAATGCGATGGCTTGCGCTTCGTAAGAGCCAATAATAATAGGCAGCCGTCGACTTCCTTCCTTCTCAGAAAGAATAAGTGCATAAGCCCCCCCACTACTCGGACTTGTAGAAAGTCCCAATATCTCCATCAATATTTTATCCAAAGCACTCCCTAATCTTTTCAAAATTTACATTAATTATAATGTAGTGATTTTTCTTTAAGCGATAAACCTAGCAGTATGTAGAATCAAAATTTAGAGCAAAGAATTCCAGATTTTCAGAAAAAGTAATTAAGTAATAGAATTTCGATAGTAAAGTGCTTTAAACATATCTAGCAATACAACGTATCACATCAATTGCCTAGCCTATACATGTTATATGAAGTAGCATGTGGCGCATCTATATTTACTATCAGTTTAATTCGAGTACAACAACCTAACGGAGATATTATGAAGTCCTTTACATCAAAAATAGTAGCAATTGTACTTTTAGTAGCTAGCTCAGCGTGCACCATAAACTCTACAGGCCCACGTGGACCAGAGGGAATTCCTGGCGATGATGGTGTTCAAATATATTCTAGTGTTGCACCAATATATGCCGCAGACTTTGAAGCCTTAGATGAATTTATTTCCATTAACGAGTTTGAATGGGATATCCTTGATGAAGCAACCGTAGATGAAGGATTAGTTTTGGGTTATGTACGCTTTGATGGAGAAACATCGTGGAATGCACTTCCTTTCGGTGTTCCATTCGAAAACGATTACGTAAATCTTCGTTTTGTTTTTGACATCAATAGCTTTGATTTAGTTCTTGAAGGAGAAATTGCCAATAACAACAATGCAAACGAGGATCTTTTTGATGGAGACGACTTAAGAGTAATAGCCATCCCTCCTACAGCTATTGTAAGAGCAAAAGGACTTAACTATAAAAATTATGAAGAAGTAGCCCGAGTTTACAACCTTAACGATTAGTAACCTCATTACTCAGATTAAAGACCGTGCATCCCACGGTCTTTTTTGTATATTTGCGAAAAATACTACGGGGATGGATCATTTATACAAAAGGAGATTGATTCTCCAAATAATAGTTATTGGACTGCTCAGTTGCATTTTCATTTCATTGCCTGCTTGGTTTACAACCCAAAGAGTTATTCCATCTATTCCAGTTATTTCTATACTTTCGACTCTACCCACTTTAGTTAATAACACTATTACGTTTGTCCTTATAAGCAGCCTGATTGGAACTCTATTTTCCTCAAAATATGAGAGAGTTACACTAACAACCTCATTACTTGCACTTACCACATCTTGCTTATTTGATCAAATAAGACTCCAGCCTTGGATTTTTAGCTACGGATTTATGCTTTTGGCGTTGGTTCTATATTCGCACAAAAGAGCTAACAATACCTTTTTATTGATTCGAATCATTCTAACATTAGGTTACTTTTGGAGCGGCATACAAAAACTTAATCTTTCTTTTATGGAAGTTACTTTTCCATGGATGATTGAACCCTTGATTAACTTATCTCCATCACTATTTGGTGAGTCGACACATTGGATGGCAATTACAGCGGCATCTGTTGAAGCCGTTTTTGGATTAGGGTTGCTCATTCCGAAACTCCGTAAGACCAGTGTCGTTATTCTTTCCTTCATGCACTTATTCATCCTTTTAATGCTCGGGCCCTTTGGTCTTAACTATAATGAAGTGATTTGGCCGTGGAACATCAGCTACGTCCTTCTACTTTATATTCTGTTCTGGAATGACAAGGCTTCTTCTTATAAATATTCTATTGCTAAATTTGACAAAGCATTACTTGTAGCTATTGTGATTCTTTTTGGGCTTATGCCCGTGTTTAGTTTTACAGGACACTGGCCAAAGTATTTTTCGTCAGCTTTATATTCTGGTAATAAAATTAAATCAAGCTTATACATCTCAGATGAGCTTAAAAACGAATGGATAGAATCCGTAGATATGGTTATTACACCCTTTGAAAATAAAATTAATTTAGACTCTTGGGCCCTAAAAGAACTGAGATTACCACCATATCCCTCAGTAAATTATACTACTAAATTGTTTTATTCATTATGTAAACATTCGGATAATGAAGCGGATATTATTTTAGTAATAGATCATGAGCCATCAATTACGAGCAATGAAAGACTTACAGAATCCTTCTTTTGTAGTGATTAAACAAGAGTAACCCTTTAATTGAATTAGAATGAACGTTGCAAATCTCCTAGAAAAATTCGAATTGTTCGATGACCAATGGTCTCCTAAAATTATAGCTGAGACTAACGGTCAATATGTTAAGCTTGCTAAAATTGAAGGTGAATTTATTTGGCACAATCACGCTGATGAAGACGAACTCTTTTATATCGTAAAAGGCGAGCTAACGCTTAAATTCAGAGACCGAGAAGTCCACTTGAAAGAGGGCGATTTATATGTAGTTCCTAAAGGTGAAGATCATCTACCCATTGCCCCAAAAGAATGTTGGGTACTTTTAGTAGAACCAAAAGGAACCAAACATACTGGGGAGATTGAATTTGAAAGAACTGTTGCCGAGGAAGAGCAACATTGGATTTAAAAGACTTCTTTTGCTACTTCGTACACCGAGGTAGACTTTCCCATTGAATAGTAATGCAAGCTTGGTACACCAAACGCCATCAACTCTTTGGATTGAGTGATTGCCCACTCGGTTCCTATTTGGCGCGCTTGGTCGTTATCTTTGCAATTTTCCAATTCTTTGGTTAAGGCTTCTGGTAAATCAATATTAAACAGTTGTGGAAGAAGAGTGATTTGCCGTTTTGTAGTAACAGGTTTGATGCCAGGAATTATAGGAATGTTGATGTCATTATCTCTGCATATTTTCACGAAATCGAAATATTTCTGATTATCAAAGAACATTTGAGTTACAATGTAATCGGCCCCGCCCTCTACCTTTTTCTTTAAGTAGCGCATATCCGATTCCATATTTGGAGCAGTCTCGTGCTTTTCAGGATAACCAGCTATCCCGATACAAAAATCAGAAGGCATAGCATTGTCAATCTCATCATCTAAATAAATTCCTTTATTTAGACTCACCACTTGGTCTAATAGCTCAGAAGCATAAGCATGGCCGTTTGGTTCTGGCTCAAACTGACGATCCGGTTTCCGAACATCACCTTGTAGCACAAGTACATTGTCTATACCAAGAAAGTTTAGATCTATGAGAGCATTCTCGGTTTCTTCTTTAGAGAAGCCACCACAAATAATGTGAGGGACTGCATCAACTTGATAATGATTTTTTATAGCGGCACACATACCAACAGTACCTGGACGTTTACGTACCGTTTTACGCTCTAAAAGACCGTTCTCCCTTTTTTTGTAGATGTACTCCTCACGATGATACGTAACATCTATAAATGGAGGTTTGAATTCCATTAACGGATTTATATGATCGAATAATGTTTGAATATTTTGACCTTTCAGCGGCGGTAGAACCTCAAAAGTAAATAGGGTTTTGCCATTCGCTTTTTCGATGTATTCAGTTACTTTCATTTTTTACTCTGGATTGTAGGCAAGGTTAGGTCCTAGCCATTTTTCAATTTCTTCTAAGGATTTGCCTTTTCTCTGAGCGTAATCAACTAATTGATCTTTCTGTAGCTTACCCACTCCAAAATATCTCGATTCGGGGTGAGAAAAATAAAACCCACTTACTGAGGATGCTGGATACATAGCACATGATTCAGTAAGCCTGATTCCAGCGTTATTTTCAGCATCTAACAGTTTAAAAAGTATTCTCTTTTCGGTATGCTCGGGACAAGCGGGATAGCCAGGTGCCGGTCTAATACCTACATATTTTTCGGCAATAAGGTCTTCATTATCCAATTCTTCTTGCTTAGCAAATCCCCAAAAGTCTGTACGAACTTTAAAGTGCATATACTCAGCAAAAGCTTCTGCAAGTCGATCGGCTAGAGCTTTTACCATAATGGAATTATAGTCATCGTGTTCTGCTTCGTATTTAGCGAGTAATGCTTCGATTCCAATGCCGGAAGTAACAGCAAAAAATCCTATATAATCATCAACACCACTTTCTTTCGGGGCAATGTAATCCACTAAGCTAGAATTTGGCTGATTTTGCCTTTTCTGTGCTTGCTGGCGTAGAAAATGGAATCGAGTTAGCTCGGTCTTTCTGTCTTCGTCTTCATAAACAGTCACGTCATCGCCTACAGCTGAGGCTGGATATAACCCGATAACACCCTTTGCTGTAAGACTCTTATTCGAAACAATTTCATCTAACAATCGATTTGCGTCAGCCAAAAGTTCTGTGGCGTGCGCTCCAACTACTTCATCTTCTAGAATTGCAGGATATTTCCCTGTTAACATCCATGTTTTAAAGAATGGAGTCCAATCTATAAACTCTCTTAGCGTAGTAAGGTCTACTTCCAAAGCCTTATTACCAGTAAATTGGGGTTTAGTTACTGAAGTTGTAGGCCAATCTATTACGGTGCGGTTTGCTTTCGCATCTTCGTAGCTCAAGAAATTTTTCTTTTGATTACGATTGGCATGCCCTTCTCTAAGTTTTGCATACTCAACCTTAACACTCTCAACCAATTTGTCTTTGGAAGCATTTAAAAGTTCAGTACAGATAGAAACAGAGCGCGATGCATCCAAAACATGAATTACAGGAGCGTCGTAATTTGGATCAATTTTAACTGCCGTATGTATTCTAGAAGTAGTCGCTCCACCAATGATAAGAGGTATCGATATTCCACGCTTTTGCATTTCGCGAGCTACCCCAACCATCTCATCTAGCGATGGTGTAATAAGTCCGCTCAAGCCAATCACATCTACTTTGTGCTTTTCAGCTTCATCCAGAATTTTCTCGGTAGGAACCATCACACCAAGATCAACCACATCGAAATTATTACAAGCAAGTACCACGCCTACAATATTTTTTCCGATATCGTGAACATCGCCTTTAACAGTAGCTAGAAGAACTTTTGAACGTGCTTTAGTATCAGCATTTCTCTTTTTCTCTTCTTCCAGATATGGTGTTAAATAGGCTACCGATTGCTTCATCACTCGGGCGCTTTTTACTACTTGAGGAAGGAACATTTTACCCGAACCAAAAAGATCACCAACTATATTCATTCCATCCATCAACGGGCCTTCAATCACCGTTAGTGGACTTTGATATTTAACCCGAGCTTCTTCGGTATCGGCTTCAATAAACTCAGTAATACCTTTAACCAACGAATGAGAAAGTCTTTTCTCGATGGAAAAGCTTCTCCACTCTTGTGTTTCTTTCTCTTTTACGGTGTTATCGTCTTTATACTTTTCCGCGATTTCTAACAGTCGTTCTGTGGCGTCATCTCTACGATTAAGAAGAACATCCTCAACACAGTCGAGTAATTCTTTGGGAATATCATCGTACACTTCAAGTTGTGTAGGATTTACAATTCCCATATCCATACCATGTTGAATAGCGTGGTATAGAAATGCACTGTGCATCGCTTCGCGAACTTTATTATTTCCACGAAAAGAAAACGAGGCGTTACTAACACCACCAATTATGTGAGCACCTGGTAGGTTTTCTCTGATCCATTTTGCTGCTCTAAAATAATCTAGTGCATTATTTTTATGCTCATCCATTCCAGTAGCAACTGGGAATATATTTGGATCTAGGATTATATCAGAGGCTGGGAATCCAACTTCATTCACTAATAAATCATACGAACGCTTACAGATTTCAATTCGTCGCTCAAAGCTATCAGCTTGTCCGTCTTCATCAAAAGCCATAGAAACGACGGCAGCACCAAAGCGACGTACAATTCGAGCTCTGTGTAAAAACTCCACTTCGCCATCTTTTAAACTGATGGAGTTTACAACGCCTTTACCTTGTAGTGTTTTTAAACCTGCTAGAATAACCGACCATTTCGAAGAATCCACCATAATCGGGATTTTTGAAATATCTGGTTCGGAAGCAATTAAATTGAGGAAAGTTGTCATTTCCTCTTCGCTGTCGAGCATACCTTCATCCAAATTCACATCGAGAATTTGAGCGCCACCTTGTACTTGGTCTAAGGCAATTTCAAGGGCTTTTGCGTAATCTTTGGCTTTGATGAGGTTAAGAAATCGTTTTGAGCCAGTTACGTTGGTTCTTTCGCCAACGTTTATAAAATTAGTGTCGGAGGTAGCTATTAGTGGTTCTAAGCCACTTAGTTCTAGAGGAAGGGATTTCATTATTCTGCCTCCGTCGTTTCAATAATTCTCGGCTTATAGTTTTCCGCTAACCTCGCCATCTCTTTGATATGAGCAGGCGTTGTGCCACAACAACCACCCAATATATTTACCAAACCATCTTCAAGATATGACTTTACTTCATTAGCCATCTCAACGGGACCTTGATCATATTCGCCAAACTCATTCGGAAGTCCTGCATTTGGATATGCGCTCACAAAATACGGAGCGTGTTTTGCTAAAGTATTAATGTATGTACGGAGTTGACTGGCACCCAAAGCGCAATTAAGGCCTATACTTAACAAAGGAACATGAGACATAGATATTAAAAATGCTTCTACAGTTTGCCCAGAAAGAGTTCGACCACTGGCATCTGTTATGGTTCCTGAAATCATGATGGGAATTTCTTTTCCGATTTCTTCGAAGAGTTCTAAAATTCCAAAAAGAGCCGCTTTTGCATTCAGAGTATCAAAAATAGTTTCGATGAGAAGTACGTCTACCCCACCGTCGATTAAGCCTTTTGCTTGAAGCTTGTATGCTTCTGATAGTTGATCAAAAGTAACCGCACGATATCCGGGATCAGAAACATCTGGAGAAAGCGAAGCTGTCCTATTAGTTGGGCCAATAGCACCTGCGACATAACGAGGTTTGTTTGGATTTTGCGCTGTGAAAAGATCGGCGGCTTCTCTAGCAATTTCAGCAGAGGCTTTATTCAAATCATATATAATATGCTCTAAATGGTAATCCGCTTGAGCAATGGAAGTCCCACTAAATGTGTTCGTCTCGATGATATCTGCGCCAGCTTCTAAATACTTTTTATGTACTTCTAGAATAATCTCTGGACGTGTTAACGACAGTAAATCATTATTACCCTGTAAATCAACTTTGGAGTCTTTGAATAGCTCTCCTCGAAAATCTTCTTCTTTTAATTTATAACGCTGAATCATTGTGCCCATGGCACCATCAAGAATTAAAACGCGCTGCTGTAATTGTTCTTTTATATTCACTCAATCAATGATTAGCCGACTAAGAAAGAGCGAAAGAAACAGCTCACTTATTTTCCTAAACAGAATACAAAGTGTTTTCTATTTAGTGGGATTTGGCACCTTTTCTATCACTAAAAGTGATTGGACGGTTGCCAAGACTTCATCGGGCCCATTCCCTCTGTCTTTCTTAATAAGCATTAAAAAATGTTGCTTGAAGATACCAATAATAAGACTTACAGCAAACCTGTAAAATTTACTTATTAGTTATATATTCATCTCATAATTTTTCAATTCCTTATGAATATGCATAAAAAAATAGCTCTTCTTTTTGTTCTCTCTTTTTTCAGTTTAAACAGCTTTTCACAGAGTAATGAAGCCGTTAAAAAGCTAAGTAATCTAGTATGTGATTGCTTAACTGATACTGAGAATCCTCAAAACGAGGAGGAGTTTCAAAAATTGATTCAAGCTTGTATGGTCAAAAGTTTTACAGATGACATGACTCTTTTTTCAAACGCAATTGATCCTTCTGATACTACCAAAACAAATAATGAAAAAGGCCAAGAGCTAGGCTTCAAGGTTGGGCAGTACTTGACACTCACTTGTGAATCATTCCAAGAAAAAGTTAAGATTTTGCAAGACCAATTGGTGACATCAGAGCCAGAAGATTCGGTTTCTGCCTTATCAACCATTCTAAGAGGAAATACTCTGATGGAGGCGGGAAAATGCTCCGAAGCGATTCCTCTTTATAACAAAGTGATTCAGTTAGATAATTTCCAACAAAGCAGTTATAAGGTCACTGCTTTTAATAATCGAGGATACTGCAAATCGGAACTAGGAGATTACTACGGGGCTATTACAGATTTATCGGTTGCGCTCGAAATCAATCCGAATTATTCTTTTGCACTAAATAACAGAGGTGAAGCAAAGCTATCAATTGGCGACTTTAACAGTGCAATTTTAGATTTTAATAAATCGATTGAGATAGCACCAGATCTCACAGAAGCCTATAACAATTTAGGTCTTGCTTACTACTACAAAGAAAACTTCAGTAGCGCATACAGCAACTACCATAAAGCTATTTCTTTAGATTCTACAAATGGAAGTTTCCATTTCAATCTTGGATTGGTGGATTTCTCAACGGAAAATTATGAATCAGCAATAGTTAACTTTCAGAAAGCTAAAACTCTTAGTAACGAAATAACCGATTTCAGCTATTACCTTTCAAGTACTTACAAGGCATTGGGTTTCTACGAGAAGGCGATTGATATTTTAAAAGATGATCCAGAAACAGCTTTTGATTACATAAACCTGAATGATATTGGGCTCAATTATTACTCATTAGAACAATATGATTCAGCAATTACATACTTCGATAAATCAATACTCATAGAACCGAACAGCCCTACAATTTACCTAAATCGGGGTTATGCTTTTTATGATTACGACAAAAAAGATCTCGCTTTTAAAGACTTCGATAAAACCGCTGCTTTAGACTCTACCAACATTGAGGGGCTATATATGAAAAGTGTAGTCTATTATGATTTAGGAGAATTCGAACTTGCTTTAGCTGAGCTATCTCACACCATTAACATGTATAACGATGTTGCTGAGCTTTACGCTCAAAGAGGACGAACCAAAATGCAACTAGAGGATTTTAAAGGTGCTTCTGAGGATTTCACTTCTTCCATAGAAATTTTCCCCAACGATTATGAGGTTTATACAGAGCGAGGAAAAGCCTATTTAGGAAACAAGGATGTTGAATTGGCTTGCAAAGATTTTTCAACTTCCCAAGCGTTGGGCGCAGAAGATGTGGAAGAACTGATTTCTACAAACTGCTCTAAAAACTAGAGCGAAGTAGTTATACCAAAATGTACTTTACCATTTGCCACGCTTTCTTGGGGAGAGATGGCATATGAGAATGTGAGTCGCCCAATCCGGGTTCTGTATGAAATACCGAAGCCCGTTGAGTATAAAAAGCCTTTTTGCTTGAATTGAGCGTTAACTTCATTTATTAAGGCTGGGCGATAATAATTACCCGCCGAACCAAAGCCAAATAAATACGAACTGGTGGTCACTAGAAATCTGTACTCTAAGTTTGCCCAAATAAGTTGGCTCGCTAGAAATTGTTCTTCGGCATAGCCACGGAATGAATTTGCACCACCAAATCGTGTCAAATCACTTTCAGTAAACTTACTCCCTTTTACAAAATAGCCGTTTAAAGAACTCATTAACACACTTTTTGTAGAAAGTGAATAATAGCCTTCTAATTCAGCTTGGATAGTTTGTTGCTTGAATGCCAGCGCAGAGTCTCCATCAATATCTTTGTTTGCAATGTCTAAGTCGACACTTAGCTGATACCCTGAAGTAGGGAGTTCATAACTATTCAGTGTTGAGTAATTGAAACCTAAACTCACACTCTGTTTTTTCCCATCCGGCTCAGACTCAAACCCTGAATCAATGGCTGAATTTGAAACGAAATAATTTAATCCCCCATTTACTCTAAAGCCTGGTGCTAACCAATAAAAGCCTTGGAGCTCAACATTCCGAGTTTGATAAGTTGTATCGTTTTGATAAATACTAAAATCAATTCCAACACCTATGGGAATGTCTTTAATCCAGCTTTGTGAAACGCCAATGTTAAGCCGACTTGTTTCAGGTCGCAATCGTTGAAAAGTGAAATCAAGAGCATTACCATCCGTAAAAACACTCCAAAGTTGTGCGTCGATACTACCAACTATTTGTCCATCCCCTGACGCATCAGGTGCATAGCCAAGTATTCCATCGAATCTGTTAATCGTTCTTTCTTGAACTGCATAGACAATAATTAGTTTACCTTCTTCATAGAAAAGCTCTGCCTCACTCACTTTATCGAATAATTGAGAGCCTATTAATTCAGTTCTTATTCTATTTAAATTAGGTTTAGAAACCAAGGTAGAATCTCGATAACGAGAAATTCTAGTAAGATAATTTTGCGAACTCTGCGTGGCTCCTGAAAAGAATATTCCAGATGAATAGGCAAGTTCACCTTTATTAATGAGTACATCGATTGAAACAGAACAATCTTCAAATAAAGGCTCCAATCGGACTATTTCTGCCATCGCATTAACATAGCCATTACTAGCATAGTTAGCTTTTAGAGCTTCTATTTTGTCTTCTACATCAACTTTAGTGTAGTAGTCAGGCTTATTATCAATTGGAAGTATTTGCTCTGGACTCACCGACTCGAAATAAGTGAACGAATCTACCCGGAATTTGCAGCCTTTTGAAACCCAAAAACTATTTTGTACTGAAGAATCTATTTGGGTGGATAGATAACCTTGGGAGGAATAATGCTGAAGAAGCCTAACCGATGTGGTTACTTCTTGGTTTGATGAGGGTAAAGAAATCTGTACCTCTTTCCCATCCTCAACTACTTTAATCTGAGAGAATGCGGTTCCCCAAGTAATAGAAATAAAGATAGAAAGAAGTACAAATTTATAAAGCATAGTCGCTAAACGATTTGTTTAACGAATAATTTCGGCTACGAAATTGGGTAAAGCAAATGAACCGCTATGAACGTCTTTGTTGTAGTAGTTTAGGTTGGTACCTAAGGCAGGTAAACCATTCTCAACTCTAGCTAAAACATCTGCGTCTAAGGCTTTAATTCCTTTTGAAGCGTAGGCAAAACTCCACATTCCTGCTGGGTATAATGGTATGTATGCTAGGTACATAGAAGATTCAGTGAAAACTTCAGTAAGAGCACCAAATACTTTTTTCATACTTGAATGATATTCAGGTACCCAAGGTGATTCGGTTTGTGCAGTTAACACTCCACCCTCTTTTAATGCAGAAAAACAAAGTTCAAAAAATCCTTTTTCAAACAAACCTTCTGCTGGGCCTACAGGATCAGAGCCGTCAATAATTACAACATCGTATTCAGCTTTTGCTTGTTTTACGAACGCAATTCCATCTTCAAAAAGCACGGTTAAACGAGGATCTTCCCACGCACCAACATCTTTTAAATAAAGCTTCGAAGCGCGGACAACAGCTTCATCAATTTCCACCATGTCAACATGTTTTACGGATGGATGTCGCAGAACTTCACGAGCTGTACCACCGTCACCACCACCAATAATGAGCACTTTCTCTGGATTAGGATGCGCAAACATTCCGGTATGTGCCAACATTTCGTGGTACACAAATTCATCTTTTTCGGAAAGCATCACCATTCCGTCAATCGTCATTAAGTTACCCCAAGTATCAGTCTCATAAACTTCAACTAATTGGTAAGGAGTTTGTTCGGAAAATAATAGTTTTTTAACACCCACAGTTAAACCTGTGCTCTCGTTATAAAACTCGTTGTATTGAAGAGGCATGATTAATTAAATAAAAGTGATTATTAAATCATAGAGCATCAATAAAATGATGCCCTATGTTAAGAAAGGTGGGTTATTTATACCAGAGAACTGCAGCGGCAAAGGTAGATCCGCAATTTTTAACTTGGTGCTCAACGCCTACAAATTTAATTTCTTTAAGCGCTCTTTTGCGGTATTCAAAAGCATCAACTACCATTTGTTTAACAATAGTTTCAACGTATTCTAAACGCGTATGATCTTCAAATTCCATGATCACACCTGGTTGTGTTGGATCTTCAGGAATACCAATTGCGATAGCAGAAGCAATCCACATTTGAGGAGTTTGAGAATCGATGTGTGCGTAAGCTAGAGGAATTAAACCGCCACCTGGCAATGTAATTTCATCACGATTAACTTGTTGTGCATTAGGTGGGCAGATACTGCTCATTCGCATTAAGTTAGTATCACCAACACCAGCTTCTAACAACGCATTATCAAATGCATTAAGTCGAGTGTTACCTTCAGCAGCCCCAGAAACGAGGCAATAAATATTCGGGGTTTTAACCATTTGGAGGTCTAAACCATTAGTTTTTTGAGATGTATCCATGAGTCAGTCAGGTATTTACTAAGTTTGTAGCAGGTTTAAATAATAATTTTTGGCCTTGAGGTACTTTGAACATACCTCTCTTCATTTCCATACTAGAAATGTTTTTGGACTCAAAGGCTTCCTTTAAGAACTCCTGAATGATCCAAGGGTCAATAGTATCACCACAAGTGAAAATATCCACTGCTGCGTAATTATACTCTGGCCAAGTGTGTATGGCTACGTGCGATTCTGCTATAACAACTACTCCACTAACGCCATATGGACTAAATTTGTGAAAGTTGTGAGAAATGATTGTAGCGTGAGCTTCTTTAGTTCCATCAAGCATAGCTTGTTCGATGAATTCTACATCGTTTATTTTAGAACTATCACAATCATAATATTCTACTAAAATTTGTCTACCGAGTGCTTCCAATCCTTCTTTAAGTAAAATGTTAAAAGTTAAGTTAATTTTCTTTTGTAATACTGATTGAAAACGTATACTTGGCTTGTGGTTGGGCCTCAGCTACATCTTTTTATCAAGCACTAAATTTACGCTTTTTTTTAGATAATCAATGACTCTTACAGATAAAAAAATTAACGCCAAAAAGGCGACAGAAATTTATAAAGCTTTACTCCTTCCTCGCCGTATAGAGGAGCGAATGCTTAAACTACTCAGACAGAACAAAATCAGCAAATGGTTTTCAGGAATAGGTCAAGAAGCGATCTCAGTTGGACTTACGCTTTCCGCTAAACCCGCTGATTATATTCTACCAATGCATCGTAACTTAGGAGTGTTTACAACTAGAAATGTTCCTTTTTATCCACTTTTTTGCCAATTATTCGGTAAAGCTGATGGGTATACTCAAGGTCGTGAGCGTTCTTTTCATTTCGGAATACCTGAGCACAATATTGTTGGAATGATCTCCCATTTAGCTGCAATGATGCCAGTTGCAGATGGTTTAGCGCTCGCAAAAAAACTTAAAAATGAGGACGCCGTTGCTTTTTCTTTTTGTGGAGATGGCGCTTCAAGCGAAGGTGATTTTCATGAAGCTCTAAATTTAGCAGCCGTCTGGAAACTCCCCGTTGTGTTTGTAATTGAGAACAACGGCTACGGTTTGAGCACGCCGAATAGCGAACAATATGCTTGCGAGCGACTAGTAGATCGAGCCAAAGGGTATGGAATGCACGGCATGCATATTGATGGAAATAATGTTCTTGAGGTGATGGAGGCTGTTGAAAAAGCTCGGAAACTAGCGCTAAAAGGTGAACCTGTACTTATTGAGGCTAAAACTTTTAGAATGCGCGGACATGAAGAGGCTTCTGGTACAAGCTATGTTCCAGATTCATTATTTGAAGAATGGGCTAAAAAAGATCCTATTGCTCGCTTTGAAAACTATTTGAGTGCCAATCATAAAAAGAATAGCGACGATTTCGCTGCTATTCGTAAAGAAATTGACGCTTCTTTTAAAAAGGATATAGAGAAAGCTCTTAAAGCTGACGAACCGATTTTTGATAAAGAAAAAGAACTCGCTGCAGTCTTCTCATCCGAAGAACCGATTGTACCCCCCCACTCAAACGGCACACAATCTGAAAAAAGATTTGTCGATGTTATTCATAGTACGCTTAAGCAAGCCTTTGATGAAGACGATTCTTTCTTAATAATGGGACAAGATGTTGCTGAGTATGGTGGTGTCTTTAAAATTACCGACGGCTTTTTAGAACGCTTTGGTAAAGACAGGATTCGGAACACTCCAATTATTGAGTCTGGTGCTTTGGGCGCTGCAATGGGACTTGCTCTCGAAGGATTTAAACCCGTTGTAGAAATGCAATTTTCTGATTTTGTAAGCTGCGGTATGAATCAAATTATTCAGAATATCGCAAAATCACATTATCGTTGGTCACCAGCCCTAAATATTACCATCAGACTTCCTCATGGTGGCGGAGTTGGCGCTGGCCCCTTTCATTCGCAATCACCTGAAGGTTGGTTCATGCCGCATTCTGGAGTTAAAATCGTAGTTCCTGGTACTGTTGAAGATGCACAGAATTTACTTTATAGTGCGCTCTTGGATCCAAACCCAGTTCTCTATTTTGAACATAAAAAGCTCTACAGAAGCTTAAAAGCTACTACTCCAGACAAAGCCACCTATGAGCCTTTAGGAGCTGCTAAGGTTCAACGTGAAGGAACTAACGCAACCATCATAACTTATGGCATGGGCGTGCAATGGGGTTTTGAAATCTGCGATAAATATGCCGAGAAAGGAATTTCAATAGAGTTATTAGATTTACGCTGCTTAGCGCCATTGGATCTTGAATCCATTAAGAAATCTGTTCAGAAAACTGGAAGAGTCTTGTTGCTACAAGAACCATCGTTAACAATGGGACCTATGAGCGAAGTTTCGTCACTTATAAACGAACATTGCTTTGAATGGCTTGATGCCCCAGTAATGAGAGTTGCGGCTCTTGATATGCCCATTCCTTTCAGTAAGAAATTAGAGGAAGGAACCATGGCGAATTACAATTTAGAAGCGGAACTTACAAGATTGCTTGATTACTAGATTGAGAACTCAAAGTAACAAGATTAAGGAAGCTAATTAATAAAAGTAGGTGTTCTATTTGATGTTTATTAGTTATAATTAACAAGTCTTCAACTAAAGTCTAAGTTATGAAAGAGATTATTTTAAAAGTTCCCGATCAAAAACTAGATCTTGTTATGCAGCTTATTGAACAGTTGGGATTGGATGTTTCCTTTGGCGATTTCGATATCCCTGAAGAGCATAAATCTATTGTAAGAGAACGGATAAATAGTGCAAAAACAGAAGACATAATTCCATGGCGAGAGGCTCGAACAAAACTCCAGTTTAAATCTAACGCATAATATGGCTTTTACTGCTTTTGTAGACCGTAGAGCAATCCAAGATATCCAACAAGCCATTGATTATTACGAGTAACAACAGCTAGGCCTTGGAGAGAGATTTGAAGCTCATCTAAACGAGTGTCTCGTTAAACTAGAACAAAACCCCTTCTTTCAAATCCGTTACGATGAGGTTCATTGTCTTTCATTGAAGAAGTACCCATTTATGATTCATTTTAACATTGACGAAAATAAAAAGCTCATCACCGTTGTTGCGGTGCTTAATACATCCAGGAATCCAAGCATTTGTAAGGAAAGAGGTTGAGCAAAGGTAACTCATAAATCCTCATTGAGAATCTGAAAACCTTGTACTATACAAACTTGCAGCTCTATAACTCTTAAATCATAGATTTAAGTGATTAATGATATTTCTACTTTATGAAATAAAAAAAGGCTAAGAAGAACATCTGTTTTTCTTAGCCTTTTTTATGAATACAATGCAGAGAATGATTCTTTATCTACCTTGATATGGTTCCCCAGAAATAATCCATTCTGGCTCTCCCACTCCTTTTAAGTAATAATCGAAATATTCTTTCATTCGAATTGCATAATCCAATTTGTTGGAGAATTTCTGCAAATGATGAGGCTCTCCGTGATATTGCAAGAAGATCACATCTTTGTTGTATCTGCGCATTGCTAAGTACATTTCTATACTTTGATACCAAGGCACGGCTCCATCTGCATCACCATGTTGAATAAGCATTGGTGTGGTAATCTTATCTGCAAAAAAGACGGGAGAATTTTCGATATACTTTTCTGGAGCTTCAATTAAACTCGCACCAATTCTACTTTGCGTTTTCTCGTACTGAAATTGTCGTGCACGTCCTGATTCCCAACGAATTCCACTATAAGCACTTGTCATGTTACTAACTGGAGCCCCCGATACGGCTGCGTCAAAAATATTGGTTTGGGTAACGATAAAGGCTGTTTGATAACCACTCCAAGAGTGACCATGTAAACCTAGCTTGTCTTCATCAGCAATACCAAGTTCTACGAGTTTCTGAATGCCAGGAACTAGACTTTTTGTTGCTGCAAAACCTGGTCGACCTATTTCGAAGCGAATATCTGGCAAAAATACGACGTAATCATCACTTACATATTGAGCAAAAACTGGACGATGATTTGTTTGCGGAACATCGAAATCATACAGTCTGTTTGTGAAAAAACGATAGTAATAAGTCATGATTGGGTAGCGCTTGTTTGGATCGTAATTGTCTGGTTTAATTACAATTCCTTGCATATATGTACCATCTAAGCTCAACCAATCTACAAGTTCAGCCTTACCCCAATTCCATTTTTGCTTTAGGTCTTTATGCAGATTACTAACTTGTTTTGTTTTCGAGAATGAAGCTGTCTCAGCAACCCAAAGGTTAGGATATTCATCATAGGTTTCACTAGTAAAAAGCACTTTCTCGCTTTCAACTGCTTTCGCTAGAATGGTGAATTTTCTATCCTCTTCGAGCAATGGTGTAACATCAGGTTTGCTGATGTTAGTTGTGTAGAATCCGAAATTCTTTTTCAAATCGTGATATGAATTAAGAAGAAGCGTTTCATTTTTAGCAAAGGATTGTTGATTCTCAAGTTTTTCAATCCTAAATATTCGATTCTCTTTTCGTCCCTCGCCTTCTGTTATGTTTGTACGACTGTTATTCTTTGTAGAAAAATTCCAGATATCAAACTTGTCGTAAATCAGAATCGCTTCATCATTATTTACCCAACCAGCAATGCCATAACCAGGAACATCTGATGGGTAATCATGATCTTCGTTGTAAAAAGGAACTTCTGAGTTCTGTGTAAGATTTCGCGTTTCCTTCTTTTTCAAATCATAGAGAAACCAATTCTTATCGTTGTAATAAGCTGCGAATTTCCCAGCTGGAGATAGTTGAACACCGCCTCCCAAATGACTCAAGAACTGTTCTTTTTTACCCGACTTCAAATCAATTACATACCAATCATTATAAGAACCATCCCAAGTTTGTTCTTTTTGGTAAGGGATATCACTATTTCCTAAAATCACATTGGGCGTATGATTGACTCTCACATTCGGAACTTGAAAATCTGCTAGCTGAACCCAATTCTTTTTATCCAAATGATAAACCGCTGTAAACAAGTGAATCTTACGGCGATTCCACGTTACTTTTTCTTGAGTTTTGATTTGAGGATCGTCGCCATGCCATAAATCCATCCCTCTGTCATTCACAATACTTTCGATATCGTAGATGTCAATTTCTGAATCTTTTTCCGAACTCGATGTTTCTGCTTTCTTATCCACATCAACCATTGCTTGTGCCATCAATCCAAAGAATAAACGCTTTCCATCATGGGTGAACGTCAACGAGTTATTAGAACGAAGAGCCCATTCAGCGTCAGTATCACTTGATTTAACGAGTGTTTGTAATTTGCTATTTGAAGCACTCCATAGCTTGAGCGTTGCATCGCCATCCGAAAAAGTGCTGTCATAAACAGCGGTAGTAAAAGCTAGTTTCTGTCGCTTTGGGTCCCAAGTTAGGTTGGAATAAAGTCCGTTCTTTTGCTTCTCAATTTCTTTAGAGGATTTCTTTTTCAAATCAAATACATAAATACCATTTTCGGCATCGCTAGTGTCTACAATGGAATATGCTAAATATCCCGAAAGGCTATCGAACGCCATTGATTGAACAAATGGAATAGAATGTTCTTTCTGTGTAGCTAAATCAACAAGAGTTAGCTCTGTACCTAATTTCTTATTCTTTGATTTTAAATCTTCAACCTCTTTGCTTTGATAATGACTTATAGCTAGCCAATTTCCATCGTTCGAGAATTGAAATCTAGACACATCACTAAACTCGGTTACATTTCCATCTGTTAGTGAAAGTAAGCTTAAACCTTGTTTTGGAGCTTTCTTTTTGTCTTTAAGTTGAATAGCTAATGGTGTCTTTTTGTAAACAGCTACCCATTTCTCATTACCAGAAATTGCGGGGTTACTACCGAGTTCTAGTTTATGCTCAGCTGCATTGGCTGTATGTTGAACCAAAACATAACCGTCTCCTCTATCAGGCCAAACACCGTAAGCCAACCAGTTTCCATAGGCCGATATTTTTGGAGTTTTTATATCCTCAAATTTCATTACATCCTCGAAGGTGAGTACACCTTGCGCTGGTAATATTTGAGATAAAACAGTGACGTAAATAAACACTAAAGCAATTCTACAAACTTGCTTAATCATAGTATCCTAGTTAGTTAATAAATCTTGATTTGAAATAACTTAAAATAGGAATCTAATCAAAGCGATGTAATGTAAATATTGGCAATGTTTTGGGGGTGGTGTAGTAGTTGGTGAGTTATTCAATCGTTAAGAAAGTAATGCCGGCAACTAACTGCTAAGTTCTGAATACCTAACAATTTTAAATTATGGATTTTGAATTTTGAATGAAGGGGGAAATTGAGAATTAATAATTCAAAATTAAGAATTAGGTCAAGATATAGCGCAAACCCAAAATCGTTGTCACTTGTGGCTTTAAGGTTCTTGCTGAAACTAGAATAGTAGCAGGTTCTCAATTATTGAAGATTCTTCGTCCTGAGACATCGGGATCAGAATTGTAGATGCTAAGTAATTCGTTGACAGAAATAACTTTTTGATTTCCTTCAGAGTGTCAATACGCCCACAAAATCACATCGACGTTTAGAATTATTGGCGAAGAAAGAACGCAATGGAATCGACGTCTCCGCAAGGAGCAATCATTCCACACAGGCTCGAGTTTGAATGTGACAAAGGAAGACCGAAGACCATTGGAATGATTGAGTCGATGCAATGGAGTTCGCGCCAATTATTCTTGTAGAGAGCTTTTGATACTCGCCTGCCCCGAGCATTCGGGGGCGGAACAAAAGTACAGCTATTAACGAGATGAATGCTTTAGCGAACACGTAAATAATGTGAAGGTAAGATCAGCTATCACCTGCGAACAAAACCATTGCTTTTTAATAGCTGAGAAGATCCTTCTCCCGAAGCCTCGGGATCAGGATGACGGTGAGCTTTGATTTATTTATTAAAACTGTCAACGAATTATCTAACTCCTACAAGAATGACCAATTATATTTTACCTGTTCCATTGTTCAGTTAAGTCCCTTTCAAGAATAAGTCTCCCCTTGAGGGGAGTTAATCATCCAAAAAAGTTCTTTGGATGATTCGAGGGGTGTTCTTAATGATAGACTCGTAAATAATGTTTCCAACGTCTAAAGAAAGCACTAAACGTAACATCAATTATAGCTCGCGCGCTATTTTTGAAGTTTCTTCGTCCCGAGACATCGGGATCAGAATGTCCCGTAATTTTAAGTCTGGGACAAAGTTCCAAACTCTAGTTTCTTTCTGCGAGTCTTCTTTCCCTCTCGTTACGTTGCTCTGCTGCGCAATGCAGTCTAGAAGCTCTAGCTTCTAGTATATGAGGAAGTTGATCAAAATTTTATTCCTTACAAAGATGCTGAAACAAGTTCAGCATGACCGAAATAATTTTCAAGTGTAAATCTGATAGCGAATTTACAGGCTTCTACAAAAATGTCCCGTCATCATAAGTAAGAGACAAAGTTCCACACTCTAGTTTTTTTCGGCGAGTCTTTTGTTTAATCGTTCTTGAAAACCATCGGCGGCTTTTAAGGTGTGTAGCGATTGTAAAAGCTTGAGACCTTCTTTCGCGGAGAATGCCAATTCACGGAGCTCATCTTCGTAAACCAGCACCTCCTCGAAAGCGTCTCTCTCGACCATGTCAAGATTGTCGTCAACGTAATTAGTAATGTAGTCTTCAATTACTGGATGGTACTCTTTGTCTAAAAAATTCTTCATATCAAGGTATTGCTAGTGGTTATTCAACACCTTTAATGTCATTCTTAGAAAGAAGTTCCCAACTCTACATATTTTCCTATAAGGTGATGAATTTGTGCTCTACCACGGTTGATGCGAGACTTAACCGTTCCCATTGGAGTTCCTGTTATTTCAGAAATTTCTTCGTAGGTCATTTGCTGTAAATCTCTAAGCATTACAACCTCGCGGAACTCATCTGGTAACGACATCAATGCCTTCTCAAGCTTCTCTAAGCTTAGTTTCTGGTGAAGAATCTCATCTGGAAGGATATTAGTATCCTCAATCAACATTTCGCGATCTTCAGAATCGTTTGGATCTTTATGGATCGAGATTTTGTACATACGTTGCTTCTTTTTGTACAAGCTTTTTGCAAGGTTCAATGCAATGGTGTACATCCAGGTAGAGAATTTTGCAATACGTTCGTAAGAAGCTTTGCTTTTATGTACTCTAAGGAATGTTTCTTGAACTAAGTCTTCGCAATCATGGTGGTCATGCGTGTAACGATATAGGAAATTATGAAGGCGATCTTGGTAGCGTTTCACCAACTCATTAAAAGCGAGTTCTTTCCCATTTTGGAAATATTCCATTAAATCTTCGTCACTATACACACTTACTTTTGATCCTACAAATGTATCCATAATCAACACCACTAAATTTTATTATAATTCTCTGTTTGGCGCGAGTCGGATTAACCGATGATTCGCTTAACAAGGAAGAATAAAATCGAGGTGGAGTCGAGTGTGCTAAAGCCTTTGATAGAACGATCTGCGTCTAGCAAAGCTTCAAAAACACGAGGCAAATCGGAATAACTAAAATTCGAAGCATCATCCCAAAGCTTATTAAAGTACCAGGCACTAGCAATACCAAGCTCGCTTTGGATCTGACTTTTCGATTGGCCTTTTTCTGCCAATCTTCGAATCTGCCAAATGTTTGTAAACACACTGTTAAAGAACCCCACGAGTCGAATTAATTCTCCCGTGTCTGATTTAGCATGTTGCAACATTTGTTCCGAGATGTATAGAGCACGTTCCAAATTGCGCTTTACTATAGCCTCTTTGAGCTCAATCGCCGTATACTCGCGATATGAGCCTATTATTTTTTTTACGTCGGCTTCAGAGACCGAATCTGAAGTGTCTACAAAAGTACACACTTTGTCTATTTCTGTAGACAGTAACTGCAAATTATTACCTACAAACTGAGCCAATAATTGAGCTGCAGCAGGGGCAATCTGCTTTTTGTGGTGAGATTGTACCCAAGCAATTACCCAATCAGGAATTAAGTAATCGGCTAAAGATTCGAACTGGTGGTAGCCAACATTCTTATTCTTAGCAAGAGCTTTGCCTAGGTTTGTATTGGCTGCAGGTTTACCTGTATCAAATAAAACGAGTAAGCACGTTGGATTTGGATGCTCTAGATAATGGATGAAATTCTGAAGATCATCTCCTCCCTTACCTGCTTGCAAAAAATTCCGAACAATAAGAACTCGTCGTTCGGCCATCATCGGGTAACTTTTAGCGATGGAAATCACTTTACCCAGCGTTAAATCTTGACCGTAGAGCAAGTCGAAATTGAAATCTCTTTCGTGGACAGGCAAAACTTCAGAGAATTTATCAAGCAATTGGTCTAGATAGAACTCCTCTTCACCAAATAGATAGTACACCGGCTTTAATTGGTTCGAGGAAATTTCCTGAACTAACTGGTTAAATACATCTTTGCTATTTGCTTTCTTTGCTGCCATCGGGTGATGAAGATAAGCAAAGTGAGTTTTAATGAAATGAGAATGTTCACAATTTTGGAAATATTCTTTTTTGGGGGATTAGTTTTCTCACTGCATCACAACTATGCTTAAAGTTGATATCTAATACGTTCTAAAAATTAATTTTCAGTTTCTGTAATTCTCACCGAAGGATTCCCAATTTCTTTTTGTCTAAACAGTATCTATGAAACAAAAAGAGAATAACCTATGAGACATCTATTCATCATCCCTCCCATTAAACCACTACTTTTATTAAGCTTTCTTGTTTTGTTTTCTTGCACTGAAGCAAATCTCGGTAGCGACGACAATGATTCCGAAATCACTATAGAACTAAACGACACCGACTTTGAGCCAACCGATTGGACCGAAGCAACTCATAGCAAAGATGCCGATCCTAATTTTGACGAAGTGTTTGAAGACAATGCCGTAAAAAGGTTAGACATTGTTGTAGACAGCGAACGCTGGGAAGCAATGTTAGCTGATATGAGCGATCTTTATGGAAATTTTGGAGCTTCTGGTAGACCGGGTTCTTTAGTAGAATCCGATGACGATCCTATTTTTGTCCCGGCAGAAGTATTCTACAAAGACCAAGAATGGTACAGAGTGGGCATTCGCTTTAAAGGAAATTCTAGTTTGCAATCAACATGGAGTGCCGGAAATTTGAAATTATCCTTTAAGCTAGATTTTGATGAATTTGAAGACACCTATCCTCAAATTAAAAACCAACGCTTCTACGGTTTCAAGAAGTTTAGTTTAAAAAACAATTATAATGATGCATCCATGTTGCGCGAAAAAGTAGCTTCCGATGTTTTTAGAGATGCTGGGCTTGCGGTATCTCATACGGCGTTTTATACCCTTTATGTAGACTATGGTGATGGTCCTCAATATTTTGGAGTGTATACTTTGGTTGAAGAAGTTGACGATACTGTTTTAGACACTCAATTCTCTGATGATAACGGGAATCTCTATAAACCAGATGGCACGGGTGCTTCTTTTGCATCCGGTACTTTTAGTGAAGATGTTTTCGAAAAGAAAACCAACGAAGACGATGAAGACTGGACCGATATCAAGAGTTTATTTACTGCACTACACGCTGATAATCGCACTAGCGACCCTACGGCTTGGCGAAATGGATTAGATGCTGTATTAGATACCGATACCTTCCTAAAATATTTGGCAGTAAATACAGTGATTCAGAACTGGGATACTTACGGAAGAATGACTCATAATTACTATCTATACAATAATCCTGATACTGGTTTGCTTACTTGGATTCCTTGGGATAATAACGAAGCGCTACAAACAGGAAATCAGCAAGGCTCTTTACCATTGAATTTTTCTGGTTTGTCATCAAGTTCTTGGCCACTAATTGGATTTTTGTATAACGATGATGTCTATAAAGCAAAGTATGATGCTTACGTTGAGGAGACTATAAACAGTTATTTTAAAACTAGCGACATACAAGCACTCTACACAAATTATGCTGCTTTGGTAGAACCTTACGCTACAAGCGAAGAACCTGGTTATACTTTCTTACGTAATAGCTCTGAGTTTCAAAATGCCATTAGCACGCTAAAATCTCATGTAGCACAACGCACTAGCGCCGTAAATAGTTATTTAGATTGATTGATTGATTAAGTTGTATTAATGAAGGTTGAGGTGATTCCTCAGCCTTTTTTTTGTCGTTGAATTTTAAATGAGTTGGGTTCTTGTTCCGATTCTTTGTTAAAACCCTTAATCTCGTTACGTAGCTCAGCTGCGTAATGCAGTATGGAAGCTCCTGCTTCCTGTACCTTTCCCGTGCTCGTTATCTCGAACACCCCTCGAATCATCCAAAGTACCGTTTGGATGATTCACACCCCTCAATGGGAGACTTATTCTTGCTAGATTTGTGATGCACAGTTTGACGTTATTTCTCACCTACGGTAAGTCTCAAAGATCTTTTAAGACTTTAGCGGAGCGGTGACTTGAAAGTATACATAAACAAGAAGTCTCTGACTTCTTTCAACATTGATTTGGCTATGAGTTATATCCAAACTCGTCATCACCGATACATATAGAACAACCAAATCTGTAATCGAACTACCGCACACCTACAAGAATAACTGCATCTGTTGTATATTTTATTACATTGAATACCAAACGAATGGTTTTATGAAACTAACAATAGAAATATGCTTACCGACATCAATCCGAAGTTACCCATGCGTGACAAAAATGTAACTAGAGAGTTTTACACCCATAAGTTGGGATTTACTGAATATGGAAGTGCTGATTATGACGGTTATTTAATGATGGAAAAAGACCTCATTCAGATTCATTTCTTTGAGTTTAAAGCTCTAGAGCCTAAAGAAAACTACGGACAGGTTTATATCAGAACAGATAATATTGACCACTTCTACCAATCTTTGTTAGATAGAAAAACCACCATTCACCCTAATGGGCCATTGGAAGTCAAACCTTGGGGACAAAAGGAGTTTTCTCTCCTAGACCCAGATTCTAATCTGCTGACATTTGGTGAGAGTATTTAGGAAAAGAATTAAGTCCTCTGTAATGTTTACTGTAACACATTTCCTTTTTATGCATCCAAGTTCTAAAAAAACTACATGAAAAATCCCCTGTTAAATAATCATTCTGAAGCTATTGAAACTACATTGGTAAATAAATCATTGCAGGGAGATAAACATGCTCTGAATAGGTTAATACAGCTACACCAGCCTTTTATTTACAATGTGGCTTGGAAATATACCAATGATCAAGAGGAAGCAAAAGACTTAACACAAGAAGTATTAATTAAAGTGATTACAAAATTATCTTCTTTTGAGGGGAAAAGCTCCTTTAAAACCTGGGTGTATAGAATTGTGGTTAATCAGTTTTTGCAAACCAAGAGAAGACCCATGGAAAATAGATGGGAAAGTTTTGATGCCTTTTCTTCAGAGTTGAACTCGATTCCAAATCCTGAGTTATCGCCTGAAGAGGAAATTGAACAAGAATTACGAACCCGAACAGCACGCACCCGATGCATGTCGGGAATGTTGATGTGCCTTACTCGTGAACAACGATTAATCTACCTATTGGGTGATGTATTTAGTATTGACCACAATATCGGAGCCGAGATATTCAGTATAAGCAAAGAGAATTATCGGGTTAAACTTTCACGGACGCGTAAGGAGTTCCATGCTTTTATGAATCAACAATGTGGGTTGGTAAACAAAGACAATCCATGTAGATGTTCCAAAAAAGCAAAAGCAATGGAAGCCGCTGGCAAAATGAAAACCAACGAAAAATTATTCGATCCCAAATACACTTCTACCATCAGTGCCTATGCCAAAAAAGTAGCCACCGAAGTAGCTGATATGGTTGACAAAAAATACATCGAATTTTTCCAAGAACATCCCACCAAAGAAGACTTCAATGCAGATACTGTGATAAATGAAATTATCAATGATAAAGACCTTCACAAGTATTTCGACTAACAGTTTCTAAGGTTTTGTAACACCTTATCTCATTTTGCATCTAAGGTCAAAAAGGCTCATCGGTCTTAACATTTAATCTTAGTGATAATGAATAAAATACACGTACAAAAACAGTTGATTATAGAAAAGAACGTTGAAGACGTTTGGGAAGTAATGGGAAATCAGTTTGCCCAGGTGCACTTGTGGTCAACCAATTTTAAAGATTCTAAACCTAGTGGAAGGTCAAAATTCTCTGGAATAGATTATTCTGAAAGGATTACGGAAACAAATCGAGGGGAAACCATTCAAGAGCTAGATTCTTTCGACTCTACAACCCATACACTAGCCTATCATATCTCCAAAGGGGCGCCAAGTATTGCAAATCATGCAAGCGCTGTATGGTCTTTGAAAAATAATGCAGCTAATAAAACTACTGTTATTATAGAATTCAATATGGAGACAAAAGGTTTTATAGGATTATTAATGACGCCTTTGATAAAAAAAGGGATGGGAAAATCTGCTATGGAAATAGCGGAAGATTTGAAATACTACGTTGAAAAAGGCCTCCCTCATCCTCGAAAAAGAAAGGATATATAAGATGCTCATAGACATAAAAGAATCCATTGAAATAAATACATCGGCCGAAAAAGCTTGGGAAATTATTGGACCGAATTTTTTAAACATTGGAGATTGGGGACGAGGCATTAAACATTCATGGAATAATGAGGATGCAAAAACCATTTTCGAAGGAGCACCTGCTGGAGGACGGTTTTGTGACCTAGGAAAAATGGGGATTGCCGAAGAGCACATTCTACATTATGACCAAGTAAAGAGAGAAATAACTTGGTCTGCACAAAGTGACAAAATTCCTAGGTTCTTAAAGAATTTGCAGAACGCTCTAAAAGTTGAAGCTTTAGATGAACATACCTGCAAAGTATCTACAAACATTACTGCTGACGCCACTGGAATTGGTGGGATATTGATGGGCAGGATGATAATGAAGAATTTCGAGAAGCTCTTGAAAGGATTTGTTACAGACTGGAAATACTATTCAGAAACAGGAAAAGTTTCTGTAGCTAAAGAGCGAGAGTTGGGTAATTAGTTTTTGGGAATTGCTTCTTCCTTATTTCTTCCAACTTTCAAACTCATTGCCATCACTGTCCTCACGGTCTATTCCTGATTTAGGTTGACAGTTCCGGAGTGAGGCAGGCTGTATCTCCCCTCGGGGGGTGACAGAATTCACGCCTGTGGGAATTCAGAGGAGGACTCTTCTCGTTTGAGAATAAGCCGGCATTCTTGCTCGGATACTTTGTTAAACCCTAGGTTCCTGCCTTCGCAGATATTCATAGATTGACCAAACCGTAACTAAATCCCCTGCCTTCGCAGGAATGACGTTGCTGGTGATTGTGAGCTAGTAACCAGAGAAATTCAAACTCTATAATCTAAAATTCTCCACTCTCCCTATTTTGAAATAAAAAAGATAATGTTCATCTTATATGCTGTTTTAAATGCATATAAGATGAATAATAACTTGGATATGGTGAATTGAGTTTAGTATAATTTACTGTTCTACAAATTTGAAGAATGAATAATATTATCACATTACTAATCCTTATTGGGCTTACATCTTGTACGGGTAACAAGTCTCAAGAGAATCCAAACAATGCTGTAAAATCAGAGTTTACCGAGGTCATCAAAGAAGATTATGAACTCTATAAGCCAACCAAGCCAATTAAAGCTGTTTTGATTCTATTTGGTGGCTATCCAGAAGTTGCTGAGGATGTCAAAAGAGAGTTCAAAATTCTTGAAATAGCTAAAGAAAAAGATGTAGCCGTTATACTTTCAAATTACAATCGGAAGCTATGGCTAGAAGAAGATGAAAAGCATCAACTTGCGAGAAGATTACAGGAAATTATTGAAACCCATCAACTACCAACTGATAATATTTATATCGGAGGATTTTCAAGTGGTGGCAATGTAAGCCTATTAGTTAGCAACTATATTGTAGGAATGAAACAATTCTATATTGATCCCAAAGGCGTATTCATTATAGATTCACCTATTGATTTAGACGCAATTTATTCAACATCAGAAAAGAATATTGAACGGAATTTTTCAGCAGTTTCTATGCAGGAAAGCGCTTGGATAATAGAAACTTTAGGAAACTCTTTTGGGAATCCAAATGATCACCTTAAAGAATACGAAAAGAGCTCTGTATATATTCACAGAAGTGACAATACTTCTAACTTGCAGAAGTTAAAAAGCACTAAAATAAGTCTTTATACGGAACCTGACACTCTATGGTGGAAAACGAACCGAATGGCTGATTACGAAGAAATGAATGCCTACTATATCAAAAAATTATCGGAGAGCTTGCAACAACAAGGCTTTGAACATGTTGAATATATCCCAACAAATAACAAAGGTTATAGAGCAAATGGAGACAGACATCCTCATAGCTGGTCGATAGTTGATAAAGAAGATTTTATAAATTGGATGTTGGAGAAGTAAAGATTGTTAGTTGGGGTGTTTGGTTATTTCCTAGCTCGTTATCGCAATTATCTCTTTAATGGTTGTACTTTTGTGCCGACCCCGAATCTAGCGTTTTAAAGCATTTGGGATGAAGACTACGGATTTGCCCTTTACATTATTTCCGTGATCGTAATCACACTCATCTCTTTGAGGTATGTACTTTTGTATCGACCCCGAATCTCGGCTTTTGCACATACCAAAAGCTCTCGAGAAGAATTATTGGCGAGAACTCAATTATTCCATTGCGTTCTTCATCTGCCAATAATTCTAAACGTCGATTTTGGTTGGAGGTTTTTTCAGGCCATTCTTGTGTTCCCGATGGACGTTCTTGCATTTATACAGGCCATCAACCGAATTGGTGAAAATCAATTTAATACGCAACGTATAGACGCAATGTATTGCGTCTATACCCAGGGTGTGGAACCAACGAATAATCCAGGTCCAAAACATGGTGCTGCAATTCATCATTCAGAAACGATGCATTGGGGCGAGGAAATTATCCTGCACCTCGTTCCGTAGCTCTGCTGTTTAATGCTGTCTGGAAGCTCCTGCTTCCATTGGTGGTATAAGCTTTGCGATATTTCCGAGTCCGACACTTCGAACACCCCTCGAATCATCCAAAGAACTATTTGGATGATTATCTCCCCTCAATGGGAGACTTGTTCTGCCTAGATTCTAGATTCCTAACTACACTTTATTCCTCACTTCGGATAAGTCCTCCTTTGAGGGAGGTGGTTTTTGGTATTCCCAAAAAGCGGTGGGTGTTCGTTGCACAAGCAAGATGCCTACAATACTTTGTGAAGGTTCTTCTCCCGAGGCTTCGGGATCAGAAAGACTCAAATTTTTAAACAAACCCAAATCGTAAATGAATTCTCTGCCTTCGCAGGAATGGCATTGCTGGTGATTGGTATCTAGTAACCTGAGTAATTCAAAATCTATAATCCAAAATTCATAATTCTCCTTCCTCCCTATTTTGAAATAAAACCTGTTTTATCCATCTTAACTCCTGCTTTTAAATAGCTCACTGAAAAAAATCTAACCCCGAATTGTATGAGAAAAATAATTTCATTTATGCACGTATCTCTGGATGGTTTTGTGGCAGGGCTGAACGGAGAAATGGATTGGATAAGCGTTGATGGAGAAATCTTTGATCATGTTGGAAAGCGGATTGGCGAAGGTGATACCGCATTATATGGACGAGTAACTTATCAGATGATGGAAAGCTACTGGCCTACCGCCGCCGACAAACCCGAAGCTACCAAGCACGACATTGAACATTCAAAGTGGTATAGCAAGGTTCACAAAATTGTTTTGTCTAGAACGATGAATGGCGAAGATTTAGCTAACACAACTGTTATTAGCAACAACCTTTCAGACAGCATAAAAGAATTAACACAGCAAGACGGTGAAGACATTTTACTTTTTGGCAGCCCTACCGCTACACATTCACTTATGCAACAGAATTTAATTGATGGTTACTGGCTATTTGTTAACCCTATTATCCTTGGGCAAGGTATTCCTCTCTTTAAGGACATCAAAAACAAAACTAAACTAGAACTATTGTCAACTCGGCCATTTAATAGTGGAGTGACTGAGCTGAATTATATAGTGAATCGGCAATAGCAGAACAATTAGCACCAACTTCCGCCTTGATTGAATTATTTGGGAATCTTTGCATCCCCTTACTCACATCAACGCCCTGCCATATAAGTGAATATGAAAGCATATAATATTAAAAATTATGGAGCGCCTGACAACGTTCTTAAGCTTATAGAAACCGAGCAACCGGAGCCTAAAGATAACGAGGTACGGGTTAAGGTTTGTGCAACAACAATCAACGATTATGATTGGAGTATTACCACGGGGAAACCGTTAGCCTACAGGTTGTTCTTTGGGATTTTTAGTCCGAGAAAAAAGTTAGCTATACCTGGGATGGAAGTATCTGGAATTGTGGATCAGGTTGGGAATAGTGCGACCAAGTTTAAGGTTGGGGATGCCGTTTATGGGGACATCTCCAACTTCGGGTTTGGTAGTTTTGCTGAATTTCTTTGCATAGATGAGAAAGCACTTTCGCCAAAGCCAGATGCCTTGAGTTTTGAAGAAGCCGCTAGTATTCCACATGCAGCAATGCTCGCCTCACAAGGACTTCGTGATGTGGGACAAATTAAAGATCGCCAGAAGATTCTTATTAATGGTGGTGGCGGAGGTGTTGGTTCTTTTGGACTTCAAATAGCCAAACTGTACAACGCTGATGTTACGGGAGTGGATACAGGCGAGAAATTAAATGCGATGAAAGCTCAAGGCTTTGACACCGTTCTTGATTACAAAAAAGTTGACTTCACTAAGAGTGATGAGCAGTATGATCTAATCCTTGATTGCAAGACCAATCGATCGCTCTGGAAGTTTTTGAACGTCCTTAAACCTGAAGGAAAATATATTTCAATTGGTGGTGATTCTGGCAAGCTGCTGCAAATGTTGTATATGAATCCCATACTAAAACTATTTAGCAAGAAGCGTGTGCATTTGGTTATGCTAGACACTAACAAGGACTTAGAGTATATCCATGAGCTTTATGCGGACAACAAGATACACTGTGTTATTGATGGCCCTTATACGTTTGACCAATTACCCTGGGCGATTCAGCGCTTTGGGGACGGGCTCCATAACGGCAAAATTGTGATTAGGGTAAGCTAACAACGCCACGGCTCCCCTCTCCTGTAAAAACTTATTACATAGACAGATAACACTAACTACCATTTTGAAATGAAATTGGTATTAATCATCTTGTGGCGAGAAATTAAAAGGTACAATTAGTAGAATTAATAATAAGAGTAAAATGATAGTAGTATGCTTTACACTACTATCTCCGCTATAAATTAAATACATATGTCAAGAATATTATTAAACAATTCAAATTTAACCGATTGGCCATCAATTCCAGATGATGTTACAGATATAAGAGTTGATAACAACAACTTGGTTGAGATTCCTGATTCAGTTCAATCTCTTCGACTTCTCACAAAAATTTCAGCTATAAATAACCAAATTACTAAAGTATCAAAAAAATTAGGTTCTTTACCCAATTTTACTGACTTACGTATTGGAAATAATGGGCTGATATCTATTCCAAATAATATTTTTAGTATTAAGAAATTATCAATTTTAATTCTTCCTAATAATATTATTGAAGTTCTACCACCAGAAATCGAATCCCTAAAACTCCTTACTCAACTTCATCTTCAGAATAACCAAATCCACACTATCGATAAACAAATTGGAAGTTTAATCAACCTGACACACTTACGTTTAACAAACAATCCAATTTCGTATTTACCATCTTCAATTCGGAAATTAAAGAACCTTGTTTACTTCGATATTAGAGGGACAAATCTTCCAATTCCTCCCGATTATAGACCTGGTAAAAACATTCCTGAAACGATAGATTTTATACTTATAAATCAGATAGAACCACCAATTTCTTTAAGCATTAAAAATGCATTTGTTTTCTGCAATTTTAGCAAACAAAACTTAATCAAAAAATTCAACTCTGTTTTTATTGAATTTTCAGATAAAAACAATATTGATTTCTCTTTCATTGATGGAATAAAGAGTATAACAAAGAAAACTACAACGGTACTTCTTGTTATTGGTTTTGATGTCCATAATGATTCAGACCTTATATTCAAGATTATTAAAAAATGCTCAGATTTAAATATCCCATATAAAATTTTATATCAAAAAGATACAGAAGATGGCATCTCAGATATTAATCTTGAAAAAGGGGCGGAAACAAAAAAACTAAGAGACAGGTTTGAAAACGACCCTTCACTAGAACTCATTCAGTTTCAGTTACAAAGTGAACTAAAAGATTTAATTCTAAACGTTCTTAAAGAACATAAGCCAGAGGTAAAAATAAATTCTCTTGCTTTAAAAAATATCGGTCATTTTGAAGATGTAGAAATAAATTTTGACCAAAACTTAACTTGTTTTGTTGGTGAAAATGGATTTGGGAAAAGCTCAATCTTAAGAGCTTTGGCATTAGCAATTGTTGGGCCTGATAATCAAAAATCATCAAAAAAATCAATCTCCAACTTACTTAGGATAAAGTCAATCAATAAAGAAGGTCAAATCATTTATTGTGATACTGGAAGCATTACTTTAGGATACTCTGTTGATTCTATCCAATATAAAAATATAATTACCCTTACAAGTAAAGATGAAGGTCGTCTCATTTTTACTTCTACTTCCGGTGATTACGAACTTAATTCTGGTGAATTCAATTTAAAATCTTTAATAATTGGATTCCCTCAACTGAGAGGGAGAAGCAACTCTAATGAAGATTTAAAAAAGAATTCTTATTCCCAACCACATATAGACGATCTGATTCCTTTGCTAAATAATGAAGAAGACCTTAGACTCGACTCATTTGTAAGTTGGATTGCTAACTTATATGGTGAAGCAATAAAGGATAGTGATACATACAACTCAAAAGAATATTCAATCATTAAATATGTTTTCAATATCATCACTGAACTTACAGGTAAAAATATTTCTTTCATCACAGTTCAAAGTTTTTCACCTCCAATAGTAATTATATCTACTGAAGACTCACCAAATGGAGTCCCTCTTAATTTAATAAGTCAAGGATTTAAAATTGTAATAGGCTGGATTGGCTATTTTATTCAGAGAAGACTAGAAGCATTTCCTTTAAGCTCCCTTGGGTCTGTTTCAATGGAAAAATCAATATTAATTATTGATGAAATTGATAGTTCTATTCATCCAATTTGGCAATCTAGGTTATTAGGAGTTTTGAGAAGCCAGTTTCCAAATACTCAAATTATCTGTACAACACATTCACCGATAATGTTGGCAGGATTAGATAAGGAGCAAATTCTTGAAATACAGAAAGAGAATGATAAGATTGTTGTTCTTCCAAACAGCTTCGATACTTGGGCAACTACGTATAAGGAAATACTTCAAATGATATTTAATACAGCTGATTTTATTCCAAAAATTTCCAAAGAACAAATAGCTTTAGAAATAGAAAATGCCAAAGATGACCCTATATTAATTGCCGAATTACGCGAAACGCTAGATAGGCTAATAGCTAATGAGTTACTTTCTGATAATTTAAGATTATATGAACATAATCTTTCATTAAAAGAAAAAGAATTAGATGGGTTAATAAAGGAATATAAAAACAAGTAAAATGCATTTTATAAACCGTTCAGGACTAGATAACCCACCTCTCAAAAAGCTAGATGAGTTAAATAAAAAAGACCAGGATAACTGGATTGCTTACAATAAAGCTAGGTCAAAAAAACAAACCCCTTTACCAGCGAAACCTTCGTCAGGGTGGTTAAATAAGGAAATACGCAACCCATTAAGAATTTTATTTTTGAAAAATTGTGGTTACTGCGGAACACATACGGATATAGGTAATGATGCAGAGGTTGACCATCACTTTCCTACATCTCTAGATTTGGAAGCTGAAAATATCTACAATTGGGAAAATTATATTTGGTCTTGTCCTTCTTGTAATGGCATGAAAAAAAATCATTACCCATTTCTGAATCCATGCTCCATAATAGATGTAAAACACATCTATTATCATTCTGCTGATGGTAGATATTTGTATTACCCAAATGCACCAACTGATGTTATTGAGAAATTCACAAATACTGAACAATACTCCAATCTAAATCTTAAGGCAAACCCTGATTTAAGAAAATATATTTTTCGACAGACTACAGAATATCACCTTAAAACAATTAAATTATTTTGGGAATTATATAATACAGAAATTATTGTTAACGGTGAAGATTCTAAAGAAGCAAAAGCAAAGTTGAAAATTTTTAATTCTAAAAAAGAAGACTTCATTGAGTTAATTAAATGTGGAAATCACTTAATGTTGATAAAATATGCTTTTGAGCTCTTCTGTAAGACCCATAAATTTAATTTTCCATTTTCTATTAATGAATTAATTGAAGAATCAAAATATTTAGAAGAGTAATCCTCAATAAACCCCTCCCCCTTCTCCGATTGTAGCTTAATCGTTCATAGAATCATTTCTCTGGATGCTAGAGCTTCCAATCTGCACTACGAATGAGGACATTCGTAACGAGGATAAATAAAATATAATTCGAGATTTTTTGGTGTAACTAGTCACTTGTAATTCATATAATGAAGTGATTTACGACGGCTAAATAAAACTACCTTTCTCATGAATATTGTAACCTTAACGATCAATCCTTCTTTAGATAAAAGTGCAAAGATAGATCAGCTAATCCCAGAGCAAAAGCTAAAATGCCACGATATCCAATTTCAAGCTGGTGGAGGTGGCGTAAATATCTCACGTGTGCTTCATACTTTGGGTGTGAAAAATAATTGTGTATTCACCTGTGGGGGCGATACTGGAGATACACTAAAGGGTTTACTTGAGGATGAGAAGTTAGAAATTACGCCTATCCCTGTGGAACACTGGACTCGCGAAAACCTTGCGATTGTAGATACTAAAACCGACTTACAATACCGATTCGGGATGCCAGGAAAAGGTATCAGTGCTACTACCATAAAGGATATAAAAATCACTATTAATAAGTTAGTTACAGACGATTCTATTTTAATAATTAGTGGTAGTATTCCAGATTCTATGTCACCCGATTTCTATGTAGAATTGATAGACAATTTAACCGCTAAAAACGTCAAACTTATTATAGATACTTCTGGTGCTGCCTTAAAAGCTAGTCTTAAAAAACCGGTGTTTCTAATGAAGCCGAATCAAAGTGAATTGGCTCAATTAGCAGGCAAAGACTTTTTAACCAAGACCGAACAAGAAGCCTTCGTTATGGAGTTAATCACCAGCAAGCGTGCCCAATACGTTATCGTATCTTTAGGAGCACGTGGTGCATTTTTAGCATCAGAGCAAGGTATTTTTTACCAGTCGACGCCCTCAATAAAAGTAAAAAGTACCATTGGTGCTGGCGATAGTATGGTGGCTGGTATGGTTTGCGCCATTGCGAAGGGCTATTCTTCAAAGGATATTTTAAAATGGGGAGTGGTCTGCGGTGTTGCTACAACAATGACCGATGGTACTAATCTAGCTTCCAAAGAGAATATCCATAAGGTGTTAGAGTTGATGGAGGAGTAGTTAGTAGTTAGTAGTTAGTAGTTAGTAGTTAATGGTTAATGGTTAATGGTTAATGGTTAATGGTTAATGGTTATTGAGAGATTAAGTTATTGAGTTGTTAGCAGTCAGCTTTTAGTTTTTGGTTTGGAGGCGTTTAGGCATTCTCGGGGAAATATGTGGAACGGTGTCGTCTTATGTCCTATGTCTTAGATCTTATGTCTAATCCTGAGAATCCTGTTTCAAAAATGAAGTTATTAAGCTGTTAGCTGTTAGCTGTTAGCTGTTAGCTGTTAGGGGCAAGATTCGATTCATAATTCATAATTCATCTCCCCCAATTCTTAATTTTGAATTATTAATTCTCAATTCCCTCCCCCTCATTTGTAGCCTCTTCAGCTCCATAGGAGCGACATCTTTGTAGTAAAAAAGCACCTATAAAACCCAGCTCCAGCGGAGCGAAATCAATCCATAATTTAATATTCTCCCGAAACCCTACGAAGTTAAGCGAGCTATTCATCAAACAAGCTTTTCCATAAGATCCCGAAATAAATTCGGGATTGTAGATGCTAAGTAATTCGCTGACACAAATTTTTTTTTGATTTCCCTCATAGTGTCAATACGCCCACCAAACCATATCGACGTTTAGAATTATTGGCGAAGAAAGAACGCAATGGAATCGACGTCTCCGCAAGGAGCAATCATTCCACACAGGCTCGAGTTTGAATGTGACAAAGGAAGACCGAAGACCATTGGAATGATTGAGTCGATGCAATGAAGTTCGCGCCAATTATTCTTGTCGAGAGCTTTTGGTACTTTTGGCGGAACAAAAGTACAAACCTCAATGAGATGAATGTATTAGTGAGCAAGGAAATAGTGTGAAGGTATGGTCAGCTAGCACCTCCAAACAAAACCATTGCTTTTTAATAGCTGGGAAGATCCTTCGGAGGTATCCTCTGGATGACGGTGAGCGTTGATTGATTTGTTAAAACTGTCAACGAATTATCTAACTCCTACAGGGATGACCGAGACTTAAAGAACTTCATAATTCTTCAACGGATTACCTTTAATCTCGTTACGTAGCTCTGCTGCGTAATGCCGTCTAGAAGCTCCTGCTTCCAATGCTTTTCATTTATTCCTGCGCTCGTTAACACGAACACCCCTCGAATCATCCAAAAGAACGATTTGGATGATTATCTCCCCTCAATGGGGAGACTAGTTCCAGATATTATTGAGTTTATTATCTCTGCCCTTTTTTCTCACTCTGGATGAATCCTCCTTTACGAAAAGTGGTTTTTGTCCGAAAATTTTTCAAAAAAAAAGCTTTGGCTACATTACATAACCAAAGCTTAATCTCATCAATAAAATTCTAAACCTTAAGGTCTTAATCTTCCCACCTGTCTTAGTTCGTAATGAGAATAGAACTAAAATTTAAATTTTAAATCTTTTTTTCTAAAACACTTCTTAACATCATGTTATCTAAGGTACTTCGATGCATTTTTATGTTGACCCATGCGGTTTTTAATTCTTTCAACCCTTTTTCAATCTGAGTTAAAGAATTAGTCTCAAGAATTTTTAGATATCTTTTTCTTTCTGAGGCATATTTCAGAACGTCTTCTAGTATTAGATCCCTATCTTTTACAAGATTGTTCTGTATTGAAGCATACTTGTCTAAATGAAGATATATTGAATCAATAGATTCATTTAAATCATTAAATACATCTAAATACTGCTGTTCTTTATCAACTATTAACCTTTTGTATTCAAATCTAAAAATAAAAAATGCAAAGATAGTTGTAGCAATATCAAAAAAATGATCTGTTAAATATTCGATGATCATGGTCTCAATCTCCCCATCATTCTTGGGAATGGGATGGTTTCTCTAACGTGAGATAATCCACATAGCCAAGCTACGGTTCGTTCTAGTCCAAGTCCGAAGCCTGCATGAGGTACAGAGCCGTATTTACGTAAATCTAAATACCATCCGAATACATCCATCGGTAAGTTATGCTTCTCGATATGGTTTTGAAGAAACTCTAAATCGTCTTCACGTTGGCTACCACCAATTATTTCCCCATATCCTTCTGGTGCAAGAACATCTACACCTAAAACAAGTCGCTCATCTTCAGGATCACGTTTCATATAAAACGCCTTAATTTCTGCTGGCCAGCGATGAACCATCATCGGAACTTCTTGTTTCATCATTAGAACGGTTTCGTCAGAGCCACCGAAGTCATTGCCCCACTCAAAATTCTGAGCAGACTCCTTCCATTTCGGGATGTTTCTAAAATCTTCTTCAATCTGGTCTAATCTAGCAGAAACTTCAATTTGTCTTCCTTCGATCTGCTTCTTTCTCCATTTCTTAGCAGAACCATGCTCTTTTTTAATCTCTTCTCTCTCCTGCTCTAAGCTCACTTTTTCGGCTTTGCGCTCTTCCATCATTGCATCAAGCATATCAGCAGTTTCTTTACTTTTAAGCTGCTCTACGGCTTCGGTATAAGTGATGCGTTGGAAGGTATTGTCTGCAACAGCTTGTAGTTTGGAAATATCTCGTTCCAGAATTTCTAGCTCGTTCTTTCTCTTTGCAATCACAGTTGTAACGATAAAGCGCAGCATCTCTTCCGCAAGATCCATATCCATATCTAAATCGTAATAAGCCATTTCTGGCTCAATCATCCAGAACTCGGTTAAGTGTCGACGAGTTTTAGATTTCTCGGCTCTAAAGGTTGGACCGAAAGTGTAAATCAATCCATGAGCCATTGCCATTGCTTCACCATAAAGCTGTCCAGTTTGGGCTAGATATGCTTTTTCTTCAAAATAATCGGTTTCAAAAAGAGTGGTACTTCCCTCTGCGGCATTACTGGTAAAAATTGGAGAATCCATCTGCACAAAATTCCGTTCTTGGAAGAATGTGTGAATGGCGAATATAATTTCGTTTCGAACACGCATTGCAGCCCATTGTTTTTGGCTACGTAACCATAAATGGCGGTTATTCATCAAGAACTCAACGCCATGTTCTTTAGGGGTGATTGGGTAATCTTCCGCAATCTGAACAACGGTTAGATCCGTTACATGAATTTCATGTCCACCTACACTTCGTTCGTCTGCTTTTACGGTACCTGTAATTTCCAGCGAACTTTCTTGCTTAAGCGAATTTGCAGCTTCCCAAACAGCTTCAGAAACATCATCTTGAGCTACAATACACTGGGCAAGTCCCGTTCCATCTCTAAGTTCTATAAATGCTAGCGCTTTACTCGTTCTAATATTATACACCCAACCTTTCAAGGTTACGGTTTTGTCTACATGGTTTGCAAGCTGATTGATGTATGTCATGCTATTCTTAAATATGTTTTCAAATTGAACTCGTTTGAATGCCTTCACTAAGAGGAAGTCTGCACACAAAGTTAACCATAGTTCTAATTAATGATGAGTTTTTTCTTCTAAATACGAAAATATTTTTTCTCTATCTGTTTGAATTCTTTCATCTACTCCAATCCATTTCCATAGCCTTAGAAACTGAATTTTAATCCAAAAAGGGATTTGTCCTAGGTGTAAGGAATCTTATATTTGCACGCTATTTATATAAAGTCTAAATAAGAATAGTAATTTTTATCCGACTTTTAGCTCAACTCACTTCGCTAAGCATCATCTAATACGTTCGTCTCTTACTCATGAAATCGAAAATAAAACGCCTCTTTCGAAATATCCATCTTTACCTAAGTTTAGTAGCTGGATTAATCATAATGATAACCTGTTTTACTGGAGCTGTTCTCGTTTTTGAAGATGAATTAGAAATGTGGACCAATCCCAGCCAATATTGGGTCGAGAACCAAGGACAGCCCCTTCCTATCGACACCTTGGTTTCATCACTTCAGAGTGAGTACCCAAAGGCTTCCATTACTTCTCTTAAGGCCTATACCGATCCAGAGCGTTCGGTGGAGTTAAGTGGCAAGGGTTTACCAGGAAAAGCGTATATCAATCCTTACACAGGCAAAATTTTAAGCTTTTATAATTACAGAGATACCATTTTTTACACCAACTTTGCATTGCACCGCTGGATGCTTGGCGGCGATACTGGCAAGCTGATTGTTGGAATTGCTACCGTGATTTTCCTTTTCATTCTGATAACTGGAATTGTGCTTTGGTGGCCTAGAAATAAGCAGATTTTAAAAAATCGTTTGAAGATTAAAACCGATGGAAATTGGAAGCGACTCAATCACGATTTACATATCGTAGTTGGTTTTTACACCGCTATTCTGCTTTTCATCTTTGCTTTTACAGGATTGGCTTGGTCTTTTTCTTGGGTCAACGACGGTATTTACTGGGTTACAAATACGACTCAAGAGCGAACAAAAGCTCCTGAGTCCAATTATTATGAGCTTGCAGAGACCATTGGATTTGATGCGACTTTGGTAAGTGCTAAAAATGAACTCAAAGATATCACCTATCCCTTTCTTTCCATTTCCATGCCTTCCGATTCAGTTGGTGCCATTCGAGCGCAATATCTACCCGATGATGCGGCCCACGTCAGAGATTATGGATATATCTATTTGGATCAGTACACCGCGGAGCCTGTGGGCAAAACAAGCTTCTCAGATTACAATTTAGGTCGCAAAGTTCGAACGTTATTCTACCCTGTCCATGTCGGCTCTATATTTGGACTTCCAGGACGAGTGATAGCATTCATCGTTTGTTTGCTGGGTACAACTTTCCCGATTACAGGTACTATTATGTGGATAAATCGCCTTCGAAAAAAGAAAAAGAGTAAGCTCGTTTAGGCTTACTCTTCTGGAGTTAGAACAGCTTCCATAAAGAACTTCTGATCGAAGAAGTCTTTAGAAAACTCTAGAATATCTTCGGCAGTAACGGCGTCGATATTGTCTACTAATTCATCAAGTGTTACAAAGCGATCGAAGTACAATTCGCTTTTTGCGAGGCGCATCATACGGTTGCTAGTGTTTTCTTGAGAAAGTAACAGCTTACCTTTTAATTGAGCCTTTGCTTCATCTAGTTCTTTAGCTGGCACAAGTTCTTCTGTCATTTTGGTAAGTTCAGCAACAACCAATTCATGCACATGCTCTACGTACTCTTTGTCTGTTCCTACATAAACACCCCACATTCCTGAATCGGAATACGACTGGTTGAAAGACTGAATTGAATAGCAGTAACCGTACTTCTCTCTCACATTTTGATGAAGACGAGAACTCATTCCACCACTAAGAATAGAATTGGCTAGCAAGAGTAAATACTTCTTATCGTGATCTGACTTAAGACCTCTTCTACCTAGAATATAATGAGTTTGTTCAATCGGCTTAGTGAGAACAAGTTTCTCTGGAACAAGTTCCTTAAGAGGTTGCTCTGGATTTGTAACATCCGAAGCTTCGAGTTCACCAAGAACATTTGAAATCATTTCCACCACTTTATCGTGGTTTACATTTCCAGCGGCTGCAATCAATATATTTCCAGAGCGGTAGCGTTCTTTCATATACGCATACAGATCATCGCGAGTGAAAGAAGAAACAGATTCTTCGTTACCTAAAATTGGTCGGCCTAACTCATGACCTTCAAAAATCTTTGCGTTAAACTCTTCGAATAGGAAATCATCGGGAGAATCGCGGTACATTTTCATTTCTTCGATAACCACTTTCTTTTCCTTCTCCACTTCTTCTTCTGGGAAAGATGGGTTTAGCACCATATCAGAAAGCACATCTAGCGCTCTATCAATTTGAGTGTCTACACAGCGAGCGTAGTAGCAAGTGTATTCTGATGAAGTAAACGCATTTAGAAAACCACCAACAGCTTCCATACTTAAAGCGATATCGTAAGCGCTTCGAGTATCCGTTCCTTTAAAAAGCATGTGCTCCAAAAAGTGCGTGATACCAGCTTGTTTTACCGTTTCATTTCTAGAGCCAGTTTTAACCCAAATCCCTACTGAAATACTCTTAACACTAGATATATTTTCAGTTACGATACGTAAGCCATTGGAGAGTGTCGTTTTACGTACGTTTTTAATGTCTTTCAGGTTTTCCATGCAAATGATTAAGGTGTGTGTTCTCTTAAATTAAAGTCGCCAAATATACGAAGCTTAGCGGGGAGATTCTGTATTGCTTTTAGAAATATCTGAGGAGGATGAAGAATTATAAATTTTGGATTTTGAATTTTGAATGAGGCAAAGCTCAAAACTCATTTCACACAGCTCACGGCTAAAAAAAAACGTCATTCCTGCGCAGGCAGGAATCTAGAGCTTAAACAAAGAATTGGAATAAAAAATCTTGCTGATTGATAATCCGCAGAACACCCCATAGGCTCTTTTAAGTCTTTAGCGAAGCGGTGACTTAAAAGAATACATAAACAAGAAGTCTCCGACTTCTTTCGGTACTAGTTTGGCAACCTACTGATTACAGGCTTTGAGTTATTTCTTGCCAAAAATTAATCCCGAAGATCCTTCGGCAGTAGCCTCTGGATGACGGTGAGCGTTGATCGATTTATTAAAACTGTCAACGAATTATCTGACATCTACAATCTCGAATTTATTTCGGAATCTTATGGAATGGCTATGAGCTAATTAACACCGTCATTCCTGCGCATGAAGGAATCTAGAGCTTTAACAAAGAATTGGAACAAATAATCTTGCTGATTGATAATCCGCAGAACACCCTAAAAGGAGGACTTACCCGAGCGATGGAATAGTGACAATGTAGAAAATCTTGAAACAAGCTAGAAAAGTCTCCCTTTGAGGGGAGATAATCATCCAAAGGTCTATTCCTGATTTAGGTTGACAGTTTTTGGGTTATTTTTTTACTAGTACTGGTAAAGGTTAACACTTTTTGGTTTTACGCACTACCATTGGTTTTTGTGGGTTCATTCTGCCTTGAAGTGACTGGGTACGAGCGTGGTCGTTGCTTCCATAATTTCTTAGGCTCATAGGCTAGCTCGTGTACCTCGCTGGGATATCCATTATTACAACTCATATGGGGACGCCTTTCATTGTAATGACGAATATAGCTTGGAAGCTCCCGAGCCAACTCTTCAAAGGTTTTGTGTGCGGCATCACACAAATACTCCTGCTTAAAGATTAAGTTAATACGTTCGGCTTTTGGGTTACGATCTGGACGACCAGGTGGCGACCAACTCGCTTGTATATGCTCTCCCAGAAGCACTTGATAGGCCTTACTGGCGTAAATACTCCCATTATCGCTATGGTGGATTAACTTCACTGGGCCAGGTATATAATCAGCTAATGCCATCTCCAAGGCCCCACGTACATGGACTGAGTTTGCCCGCTTCGACCAATTATAACCAACGACTTTAGAGCTATAATAATCAGTAGATAAGGCCAGGTGTGCTTTTCCATCGCGCGTGTTAACCTCCGTGTCATCATGCACCCAAAGGTGTCCTGGGCCTGCAACAGCAAGCTGGTGTGCTAAGTCCTTCCGGCCGGCGTAATCGTGTGATTCCTTTTTCTTATACCTGCGCTTTTTTCGCAATAGCCTTCCTTGCTCGCGCAGAATGCGTAGAAATTGGTCTCGACCAATTTTTATCTGCGGATAATCGCGGCAAAAAGACACGTGTAGCTTCACCCCACCAATCTTCTTGTTAATCTTACGTTCTCCGTCCACGAAGTCTACTACCTTCTGCGTGAGCCTCCCATAACGCTCAAAGCGATGTGTAGACTTATAAAGCGCCGCTCTACTTACACCAAGCCACTCGGCTAACTGATTCATCGGAACCCGATAGCTGCGACGAATTAAAATTACAGCTTGGTGTCGGACTTTTTTCGGATGGATATCCCAAGATCACGTTCGGCAATATCTATCATAGTTTGATAAAATTCCGAACGTACTTGTTCACGCTCCAGTAACTGCTGGGTGTGCTTAAGCTGATTTCTCAGCTCCACAAGGTCACGCTTTGGGTCTTTTGAGGTCGTATTCTTCATAGTGATAAGAGCTGGTGCTTGCTCAGAGTAGCCAAAGGCTCGCATCCAGTTTAAAATAGCACTGTTGCCTTTAATACCATAATGAGTTTTCGCTTGTTCTTTGGTCATCGCACCTGAAATGACCTGTTGGATGACACCAAGTTTAAAGGCATCACTGAAATATTGAGGCCGTTTATTCATGAGTTTATTCCTGTAAATTGTGTCAACCTATTTCAGTATAAGACCAAATTGTTCTTTTGGATGATTCGAGGGGTGTTCGTAATAACTAGCTCGGAAATTAATACTGGATGGAAACCTATTCCTGAAGATCCTTCGGCTGTAGCCTCTGGATGACAGTGAGCGTTGTTTGATTTATTAAAACTGTCAACGAATTACCTGACATCTACATGGATGACGCCTATCTTTTATCTTTCCCAAGAAATAGTTCTGTCCCTAACTCACAGGAAGTAAGAGTTTCCAGAAGGTTTTACGTAGCAGAGCAACGTAGGAGAAATTTTGAATGATGAATTATGAATTTTGAATGGCTCTCCCCTAATTCAAAATCCATAATTTAAAATTTAAAATTCCAGTAAAGTGCCATTTACCAAGAGATGCCCCTTCCTACCCCTCCATATTCTCTTCTTTGTTCAGTTTTTTGGCTCGCAGTTTCTTGATAGCGTAAGCTCCACCAGCTGCAGCTAATAAGGTTAGGCCTCCATCAATCGGTGCTTGGTCTGGTTCGCTTGGTAGCATTGGTTGTGCCATTGCAAATTCCGTAGCAAAAAGAAGTATTGCTGTAAGTGTAAAAAGGATATATGTTTTCATAGTGTTGAATTGAGAATTAATAATTCAAAATTAAAAATGAGGCTTTGGCATATTTTCACTCTAAGCCACCATTTTTAATTCTTCATTTTGAATTATTTGATTAAAGTCATTTTTTTGGTAAGAATGTTGTTTTCGACCTGTAAACGATAGATGTACACTCCACTCGATAATTGGGAAGCATCAAAACGGAGGGAGTAATCCCCGGCTGGCGTGGGCCCGTTTACAAGCACAGCTACGTTTCTTCCTAACATGTCAAACACCGCTAACTGAACCTGCGATCGCTCCGGTACTGCAAAGTTGATGGTCGTACTTGGATTGAATGGATTCGGGTAGTTTTGATCCAAAGATACTTTGGTTGGAAGATCAGTGATTGCTTCATTAGTGACTGCCAAAGTGGATTTAATCACCAGTTGGTATCTAGAGGTTGTCCCTTTCTTTTTAGTAGAAGCCCATACATCAGGTTGTTCGGTAGCTGACGGTTTCTTCGCTTTCACTTGCTCAATGTCTACAACCAATTTTTCGTTTTCTACCACAGGAAAAGATTCTTTTGTTTGAGAATCATACACTGATATTTCCCAGCCTTCAAAAGGCTCTAATCCTTCTAAGGAAAGTTCTGCTCGCCGAGCATCCAGCCTTCCGGAAATCTCGAGTGGAAACCGTAGTTCTGTTTCGGGGTTTAGAGGAAGGACATTGATCTGAAGTAACTCGTTGCTATCAATGGCAGTGGAAAGTTTGAGGTAATTTGCACTCATAGGTGTAAAAGAAAGCGCATCATACTGGTCCCTACCTATTGCTCCTCCTTCACTAAAACTGATCCAGGCTTGGGCCGACAAATCTCCTGAGCTAACCGTAAGCGAAAAGGCTTGTGGCTCTTGGTTTGCTTCCGCAACTACTTTTCCAAGTAATTTGGTAGAGGTGGATACTTTGGCTGAAGTGGGAATGGTTAAACTCGGAGATGCCGAGAACGTTTGTACAAAGAAGGCATTAAAGGCAGGAATGATTCCACCTGTTAACGTCCCCACACCTCCACTCCATGTTTTCCATGCGCTTGCATTATGATCCCAGATATATACTGCTTCGTACAGACCAGATTTCGCCACCAAATCCCAATCTATATCGCTTTGGTAAGGATTTCCAAGTAAAGCTCTTCCATCGGTATTGGTATTTAGTAAACTTGATAGGTCGAGGTTTCCGGTGGGAGCATTATCATCCACTATGGAAATACGTTTAGGGAAGCCCGCATCGCCTGCTACAGCCGGACCGTTATCATCACTAAACACATACACGAGGGAACCTTGTCCAACAGGCAAACTGGTGTTTAACGAAGCCGGAGTCGTCCAATTGGCTACATTATCGGTAGCATCACCCGTTGCCCAGATAAATACATTAGAGGAACCGCCAGTGGAATTTGCCCCTGTAAAGCCCTGAGTCCAGAATGGGGAAAGTATGGTCGAAAAGGTAGAACCCATTGCCGGACTGGATAGCAGCCTCCATCCTTCACTCCCCGAAATTACCCGTTGGACCGGACAGCTGCCCCACACCGGGTCAGTGCCTGAATTTCCGAAGTTTGTTGGTTCTGAACCAATTGAGAGCACGCACCAGAAGCTTAAATCTTGATTGAAGACACTTACGTTATAGAACATATAGTCCATTCTTGTAACTGCTGACACATTCCAGCTACTTATATCCTGATTGAAGGCATTTGCGCCAAAGAACATCCCACTCATACTTGTAACTGCAGACACATCCCAGTTGCTTATATCCTGATTGAAGGCAATTGCGAAAGCGAACATATTGTTCATACTTGTAACTGCCGACACATCCCAGCTGCTTATATCCTGATTGAAGGCACTTGCGAGAGCGAACATATCGTTCATACTTGTAACTGCAGACACATCCCAGTTGCCTATATCCTTATTGAAGGCATTTGCGTTATTGAACATAGCGTTCATGTTAGTAACCGAAGACACATCCCAGTTGCTTAAATCCCGATTGAAGGCATTTGCGTTATCGAACATAGAGTTCATGTTAGTAACCGAAGACACATCCCAACTGCTTATATCCTGATTGAACGTAGCCGTTTTGTAAAACTTACCAGCCAAATCGGTAATGCCGCTAGTACAGCTGGTTGATGCATTTTCTGTTGTGATTTGTGCCTTTGTACGTTTGGTATAATTAACACCGTTTAGGATTACGGCATCTAAATTTGCTGCATTCGGGCAGAACAGAATAGCATTATCTGTTCCCCCGAAATAAAAATCAGGGATAGTACAAACTCCCCATACCGGTTTATTAGGTTCGGTAAGCGCACTATTGGTACTAAAATTTGTGGGCTCAGAACCGATATTGGAAACACACCAGGAGTTTAGGTTTTGATTGAAGGCATTTGCGCTATAGAACATATAGTCCATACTTGTAACTGCCGACACATCCCAGCTGCTTATATCCTGATTGAAAGCATCTGCGTCAGTAAACATTTCATCCATACTTGTAACTGCCGACACATCCCAGCTGCCAATATCCTGGTTGAAAGAAGTAGCTTTATAAAATAATTCCTCCATGTCGGTAACATTACCTACATCCCAACTACTAATATCCCGCTTGAAGATCGAAGCTCCTCTTAACATACCATTCATATTTGTTACGCTGCTAACATCCCAACTGCCAATATCCTGATTGAAGGCAGTAGCAAAAACAAACATACTCCCCATATCGGTAATACCGCTGGTGCAGCTAGTTGAAGCCAGACTATGATCGGCTTGAATTTGAGCTTTAGTACGTTTAGTGTAGGTAATACTATTTAGCGTTCCCGTTTCTAAATTCGCTGCAGCTGTACACTTAACGATACCATCGCTATATAGACTGAAATTACCGTCGGTTTCTACCACCGTTTGGGCAAAGGTTTGTTGAACAGGAAGCACCCCAAGTAAGAGAGTTATCAATAGCATTTTAATTGAGATGTGCTGAGGTCTTTTTAACTTCATTCTATTAGTGATTCTAGTCTTCATTCTTCTGTACCCTTTTTCTCTTTTTTGGAAAGTTCTTTATTCCTGGTGATTTCAGTACTACTGGCTGGAATAGCTTTTACCTTTTTTGGAGAACTTGTTTGTCCTTCCAATAAGTCTATTTCCAGCTCTACATCAGGGGATGACATTTTCTGTGGAGTTCTTTTTTCTGTATCCATGTGTATGGGTTTAATTACAGAAGAAGAATAGCAGATATAAGGTTAGCGGGTTTTACCTCATGTATCTTTTTGTTCATGAGAGGTATTTTCTTCTTTGTAAAACACCGTATTTCACTATTTCCGGGGTTTCTCACACAGGTAATAGCAATTAACTGCAACGATGTTTCAGTCGGATTCAACTGTATCAGAATGTATCAAGACGATTATTCAAAGGCTGTAAATTGGAATGCGGTTTTTCCATTAGCGATGAACAATGTATTTGTTATCCATGTAGGTGTTAGATAAATCGCTGACAGAAATAACTATTTGATTCCTCACAAAGCACCTAGTTATTTTCAAAACCCAGAGTGTCAATGTGCCCACCAAACCACATCGACATTTAGAATTATTGGCGAAAAAAGAACGCAATGGAATCGACGTCTCCGACAGGAGCAATCGTTCCACACAGGCTCGGGCTTGAATGTGGCAAAAAGCGAACGTGGACCTTTGGAATAATTGAGTCGATGCAATGAAGTTCGCGCCAATTATTCTTGTC
>CAXBMW010000016.1:0-72372 GCA_963977025.1 uncultured Balneolaceae bacterium
TGAGTCGATGCCATGAAGTTCGCGCCAATTATTCTTGTCGAGAGTTTTTGGTACTCGCCTGCCCCGAGCATTCGGGGGCGGCACAAAAGTACACCCATCAAAGAGATGAATGCATTAGCGAACACGAAAATAATGTAAAGGCAAGATTAGATATCACCTACGAACAAAACCACTGCTTCTTAATGGCTGTGAAGATCCTTCAGAGGTATCTTCAGGATGACGGTGAGCTTAGTTTAATTTATTAAACCTGTCAGCGAATTAACTGACATCTACAAGAATGACCACATCATCCCAGACATTCACCAAACAAATGCTTCTGTTAAAATAGAAGTTGGAATCAGATTGTCAAATAAACCCCAAATTAGAAATGAGTTGGGTTTTTTGTTTACGTCGTTTCTAATCCTTTTGAATTGTTTTAACAAAAAGTAAATACCAGTTTTTGTTTATTGTTATCTGTAAAACAACCAATTAGAAGCATGAAAAAATCTTCCCTATTAATACTTATCCTAGCTATACAGTTTGTAGTACATCAAAACCTTAGCGCACAAGGAACATTTGCAATAGCAGAAAATGGAGTCACTATTACCTGCGAAGGTGCTAGCCCAGGGGATACCGCAATGGTAAACGAAAGATTGTACACTGCTGTAGATCGTGATTTATTGATGACCAAACGCGATGATGGTGATGATTTATCTATGGTTTGTACCACTCCTGTAGCTGATATGAGTAAGTTATTTATGAGTATGGCTTCATTTAATCAGGATATAAGCAGTTGGGATGTAAGCTCAGTTGTGGAAATGGACAGTATGTTTTTACTTGCTAGTACTTTTAATCAAGATATAGGAGATTGGGACGTGAGTTCTGTTACTGATATGGAAGGTATGTTTCAGCTCGCGTATACATTTAATCAGGATATAAGCAATTGGGATGTAGGTTCGGTAACCGATATGGAAGGTATGTTTTATGGAGCATGGAAGTTTAACCAGGCTATAGGAAATTGGGACGTGAGCTCTGTTACAAATATGAGCTACATGTTATTTTCTGTGTCATCATTTAATCAAGATATAGGAGGTTGGGATGTGAGCTCTGTTACTGATATGAATAATATGTTCAATGGAGCAATTGCCTTCGATCAAGATATTGAAAATTGGGATGTGAGTTCTGTAACAAATATGCGATATATGTTTGGTAGTGCTTTTTCTTTTAATCAGGAAATAGGAGAATGGGACGTGAGCTCGGTAACTGATATGCAGGGTATGTTTTCAGAGACTAAAGTTTTTAACCAAGCCATTGGGGGATGGAATGTGAGTACAGTTTCTGATATGTCTTTTATGTTCCAAGAGGCTAAATCCTTTAATCAAGACGTTGGAGATTGGGATGTGAGCTCGGTTGTAAATATGGCTGGAACGTTTCTACTTGCTGGAACTTTCAATCAAGATATAGGGGCCTGGGATGTGAGCTCGGTTACAGATATGCGGTCTATGTTCTGGATGGCTACTGTTTTTAATCAAGATTTGAGCAATTGGTGTGTGTCCAACATAATGAGTGAACCAGAGGGATTTGCAGCATCAAGCACGCTTTCAACTCCTTTTTACCCGAATTGGGGAACGTGTGGTACCCAAGAGATATTTACTCTAGCAGAAAATGGAGTCACTATTATCTGCGAAGGCGCAAATCCCGGAGATACGGGCGTTGTAAACGAAGTAACTTACACCGCTGTAGATCGAGATCTTTTGATAAGCAAACACTTAGAATCAGAGGATTTATCAATAGTATGTACTTCTCTTGTTACCGATTTGAGCGATATGTTTTATGATTTTACGTCATTTAATCAGGACATAAGTAGTTGGGATGTGAGTTCTGTTACTGATATGAGTGATATGTTTTATAATGCAAGTTCATTTAATCAGGATATAAGTAGTTGGGATGTGAGTTCTGTTACTGATATGAGTGATATGTTTTATAATGCAAGTTCATTTAATCAGGATATAAGTAGTTGGGATGTGAGTTCCGTTACTGATATGAGTGGGATGTTTGCGTCATCTCGGTTTTCAGCAAACCCATCATCATTTAACCAAGATATTGGATCTTGGGATGTAAGTTCGGTTGTTAATATGGCTAGTATGTTTTATAGGAATCCTGATTTTAATCAAGACATAAGTGACTGGGATGTAAGTTCAGTTACTGATATGAATAATATGCTTGGGGGCGCTATTTCTTTTAATCAGGAAATAGGTAATTGGGATGTAAGTTCGGTTACAGACATGAGTTATATGTTTTATAATGCAAGTTCATTTAATCAAGATATTGGGAGTTGGGATGTGAGTTCTGTTACAGATATGTGGGCTATGTTTGATGGAGCAACATCCTTTAACCAAGATATCGGAGTTTGGGATGTAAGCTCAGTTACCAATATGGGTATAATGTTTGATGGAGCTATCGCTTTTAATCAAGATATTGGAGGTTGGAATGTAAGTTCGGTCACCAATATGGAATATATGTTTAGAGGATTGACTTTGTTCAATCAGGATATTAGTAATTGGGATGTGAGCTCAGTTACGTCTATGAGAAGTATGTTTTCTGGGGTTACAGCTTTTAATCAAAATATTAGTAACTGGGATGTAAGCTCGGTTACCAACATGGAAGTCATGTTTGCAGGTGCTACTTCTTTCAATCAAGATATTGGGAGTTGGGATGTGAGCTCAGTTACGTCTATGAGAAGTATGTTTTACAAGGCTTCAACTTTTAACCAAGATATTAGTGATTGGGATGTGAGTTTGGTTACTGATATGAGTAGTATGTTTTATGAGGCTTCTACTTTCAACCAAGATTTGAGTGGTTGGTGCGTATATAATATCACCAGTGAACCGTCGGATTTTGCAACAGAAAGCGCACTTTCGTTGAGCTTTTTTCCTAAATGGGGATTCTGTAATCCCAGAGGTACATTCGCACTTGCACCGAATGAAGTTACTATTACTTGCGAAGGCGCATTTCCTGGGGAGGTAGGAGTAGTAAACGAAGTAACCTACACCGCAGTAAATCATGACTTATTATTTGATAAACATTTGGCAGGTGAAGATTTATCTAAAGTATGTACTACTCTTGTTACCGATATGAGTAGCATGTTTGCAGTTGCAAATTCATTTAATCAAGATATAAGTAGCTGGGACGTAAGTTCGGTTACAGATATGAGTAGAATGTTTGCAGGCGCTATTTCCTTTAATCAAGATGTAGGAAGCTGGGATGTAAGTTCGGCTACGGATATGAGTAACATGTTTGTAGGTGCTACTTCTTTCAATCAAGATATTGGGAGTTGGGATGTTAGTTCAGTCACCAATATGTGGGGGATGTTTCATCGAGCATCTTCTTTTAATCAAGATATAAGCGGTTGGGATGTGAGTTCTGTTACTGATATGAGTGATATGTTTTATAATGCAAATTCATTTAATCAGGATATAAGCAGCTGGTGTGTATCAAATATTACAAGTGAACCAACGGGTTTTGCGACATCAAGTGCGCTTTCAACGCCTTTTTATCCGAATTGGGGAACATGTGTGGAAACTTCTGCTGAGGAAGATCAGCTATTCCCAACCACGTTTGAGCTACAACAAAATTATCCAAATCCTTTCAATCCAACTACCAACATTAGCTTCAATCTTCCAGAAGCAACGAGCGTACGAGTTGCCGTGTACAACACACTTGGCCAAGAAGTAGAAGTATTGGTCGATGGATTCAAAAACGCTGGCGTACACAACCTAACCTTTGATGCAAAAGGATTATCTTCTGGGATGTATCTCTACAGAATGACCACCCCATCCCAAACCTTCACCAAACAAATGCTTTTACTAAAGTAGAAGCTAGTCATAACTATGAAAAAAGCATTCCTACTACTTGCGATACCGTTTTTAGTACTCCAAAATCTTAGTGCACAAGGCACATTTGCATTAGCAGAAAATGGAGTCACCATTACGTGCGAAGGCGCAAATCCCGGAGATACGGGCGTTGTAAACGAAGTAACTTACACCGCTGTAGATCGAGATTTATTGATTACTAAGCGTGATGCAGGAGATGATTTATCTAAGGTTTGCACCAGCCTTGTTACTGATATGAGCGACCTGTTTTATAATGCAAGTTCATTTAATCAGGACATAAGTAGTTGGGATGTGAGTTCCGTTACCACCATGTTTTATATGTTTCAAGGAGCCACGTCATTTAATCAGGATATTGGAGATTGGAATGTGAGTTCGGTGATCAGCATGAGTGGTTTGTTTGGAGGAGCCACGTCATTTAATCAGGATATTGGAGGTTGGGATGTGAGCTCTGTTACTAGTATGACCGGTATGTTTCAGGGAGCGGATACTTTTAATCAGGATATCGGAGGTTGGGATGTGGGCTCTGTTACGGGTATGATAGGAATGTTTGCACAATCTGCATCATTTAACCAAGAAATTGGAGGTTGGGATGTAAGCTCTGTTACTTCTATGGGTTTTATGTTTTGGGAAGCATCGGTATTTAATCAGGATATTGGTAGTTGGGATGTGAGTTCTGTAAGCAATATGTATTTTATGTTTAATAAAGCGTCATCCTTTAATAAAGATATAAGTAATTGGGATGTGAGCTCGGTTACTAATATGAGTGAAATGCTTGCGTGGGCAGCTGCATTTAATCAGGATATCGGCGGTTGGGATGTGAGCTCTGTTAAGGGTATGCAAAGTATGTTTCAAGGAGCGGAAACTTTTAACCAAGATATAGGAGATTGGGACGTAAGCTCTGTTACCAATATGTATTTTATGTTTACTCGGGCGTCATCTTTTAATCAAGATCTAAGTAGCTGGTGTGTATCAAATATTACAAGTGAACCAACGGATTTTGCGACAGAAAGCGCGCTTTCAGCTCCTTTTTATCCCAATTGGGGAACGTGTGTAGTAACTTCTGCCGAAGAAGATTTGCTACTACCAACTACGTTTGAGCTACAGCAAAATTATCCAAATCCGTTCAACCCAACTACCAACATTAGCTTCAATCTTCCAGAAGCCACAAGCGTAAAAATAGCGATCTACAACACACTCGGACAAGAAATAGAAGTATTGCTTGATGGGGTCAAAAATGCAGGCATACACAACCTAAGCTTTGATGCAAAAGGATTGTCCTCTGGGATGTATCTGTACAGAATGACGACCCCATCCCAAACCTTCACCAAACAAATGCTTTTACTGAAATAGAAGCTGGTTATGACTATGAAAAAATCTTCCCTATTACTACTTATCCTAACTATACCATCTGTAGTATTCCAAAACCTTAACGCTCAAGGCACATTTGCAATAGCAGAAAATGGAGTTACCATTACTTGCGAAGGAGCTAGCCCAGGGGATACCGCAATGGTAAACGAAAGATTGTACACCGCTGTAGATCGAGATTTAATGATTGCCAAACGTGATGGGGGGGAGAGTTTATCTAGAGTGTGTACCAGCCCTGTTAACGACATGAGTAATATGTTTGCGAACAAGGGCTCTTTACCTCGAAATCTCGATAGTTGGGATGTTAGATCGGTTGTGTCCATGGATAGTATGTTTTATTGGGCGGCTGGTTTTGATCAAGACTTAAGCCATTGGGATGTAAGTTCAGTAACCAGTATGAAAAATATGTTTTCAGTAGCAGAAGCTTTTAATCAAGATATAGGAAATTGGGATGTAAGCTCTGTTACAGATATGTCTTGGATGTTTGCAGGAACCGATGCATTTAATCAAGATATAGGAAGTTGGGATGTGAGTTCGGTAACTAATATAGAAGGTATGTTTTCATCGGCCTCTGCATTTAATCAGGATATAGGAAGTTGGGATGTGGGTTCGGTTACCGATATGAAGTTCATGTTTAACAATGCTGAATCTTTCAATCAGGATATAGGAAATTGGGATGTAAGCTCAGTTACTAACATGCATGCTATGTTTTGGGGCGCTACTTCTTTTAATCAGGAAATAGGTAATTGGGATGTGAGTTCTGTTACCACTATGGCAGTCATGTTTTCATCGGCCTCTGCATTTAATCAGGATATAGGAAGTTGGGATGTGAACTCTGTTACTAACATGCATTCTATGTTTAATAAAGCCTCATCATTTAATAAAGACATAAGTAGTTGGGATGTGAGTGCTGTTACCACAATGGCTAATATGTTTAAAGAGGCATTATCATTTAATCAGAATATTGGTAGTTGGGACGTAAGTTCTGTTACAGATATGTCTTGGATGTTTTCAGTAGCAGAAGCTTTTAATCAAGATATAGGCAATTGGGATGTGAGTTCGGTGGCTAACATGCATAGTATGTTTTTAAGAGCTTACACTTTTAATCAGGATATAGGGAATTGGGTTGTAAGTTCGGTTACCGATATCAAATACATGTTTAGTGAGGCGTCATCCTTTAATATGGAAATAGGAAAATGGGACGTAAGCGCGGTTGGTAAAATGACTGGTATGTTTTCTGAGGCTACCTCCTTTAATCAAGATTTAGGAAGTTGGGATGTGAGTTTGGTCACAGATATGTTGAATATGTTTTATGAAGCAACCTCGTTTAATCAAGATATAAGTAGTTGGGATGTGAGTTCTGTTAGTAACATGAATAGTATGTTTAGGAATGCATCTATATTTAATCAAGATATAGGCAATTGGGATGTGAGTTCCGTTACCAGTATGTCGGGGATGTTTATGGAAGCTACCTCCTTTAATCAAGATATTGGAAGTTGGGATGTGAGTTCTGTAACTAATATGTCTTTGATGTTTCTGAGTGCCACTTCATTTAACCAAGACCTAAGTAGTTGGTGTGTGTCAAATATAACGAGTGAACCGTCAAATTTTGCTAGTGAAAGTGCGCTCTCAGCTCCTTTTTATCCGAATTGGGGGACATGTATGGTAACTTCTACTGAGGAAGATGTATTGTTTCCAACCACGTTTGAACTACAACAAAATTATCCAAATCCATTCAACCCAACTACCAACATTAGCTTCAATCTTCCAGAAGCCACAAGCGTAAAAATAGCCGTATACAACACACTCGGACAAGAAGTAGAAGTGCTAGTTGATGGATTCAAAAGCGCTGGCGTTCACAACCTAAGCTTTGATGCAAAAGGACTTTCATCTGGGATGTATCTTTATAGAATGAAGACATCATCTCAAACATACACCAAGCAAATGCTCCTGCTAAAATAGAAGCTGGTTTGTAGTGCTTAGGTTGTTGAGTGTATGATAATACAAGGTGGGTATGAGCGACTATCAAAATACTTTGTAGTAAAAACAGTGCTTAAAAAAAGCTCCATTTAAAGAGCTTTTTTAACATCAACTACGGTCAATCTTTGCCCATTTTATCAATTATTTTTGCAGCCCATTCTTTTCCACCTAAACCAAACGCTAAACCTAAAGCCAAGCAAACCGATCCAAGTATTAATAAAAATGCATTGGAAACTAATTCATCGCCTATATTAAGCTGCGAAAGGGAAAGAGAAACTACAAAAAAGATGATGGCATACTTTGCAATTGCCCCGACTATGGCAGCATGAGCAACACCAACATTCAGTAAATAGGTTGTAACAACTTGAGAGATAAATCCAGCTAAGAATACTCCGAAAATCAATGCTAATACAGCCACAATTACATTCGGTATGTATAGGATTATCTGATTAAATAACTCTGAAGCAACTCCTAAGCCCAATGTGTTCAGTCCAGCAAGTATAACAATCAACATTATTAGCCAATATATAATACCACCTAAAATATCAATAGCAGACTTGTTACTTCCTCCGTCTTTCAAAAATTGATCTATTTTAGCTTTCTCTGTTACTACATCTAATCGAATTAGTTTTAGTAATCTCACCGAAGCTGTTTTTACCAGTTTTGCGATGATCCAACCAATAATCAATATTAGCAATGCGCCAATAAGATTTGGTAAAAATGATGCCATTTCATTGAAAAAAGTCTCATATGACTGCATCAGGACACCTTGTATTTCTTCAAACATACTAGTTACCTCAAAGTTAGTTTTTATGGTTAATACTTATTACTTAAAAAGTATGTAAAAAACTAATTTTGGTATTTTGCTAAGAACTTACACACCATCAAATTAGCGCAAATGCTAATACTAAAATTGAAATCCCAATTCAGAAATGAGTTGGGCTTTATTCTATCTCTATTATAGTTGGAGCACTTTCTACACCAAAGCGATTTACTTTAGTTATCATAAGCTCTTCCAAAAGTGAAACCACTTCTAAATCTAACTCTGTATTTTCGGCAACTTCTTCCTGCTCTACAATATAAAATGGAACCACAGTTTCAAGTGTAGATCTATTTTTGATACTAGTTTGCCATTTTTCTCCATACCTAGCGTACACCACCCAATTCGAGAGTTCTTCACTTTCTTCATTAAGAGAAATCAGAATACTATTATCTCCATACTGCACATTAACATCAGGTTTGTCCGATTTCCGTCTGTATTCTTTACTCATAGCAGGTACGAGCGCTTGGGTTGCGTAAGGATAGGTTAAAAGTCCAGCCTGAAGAGTGTCGCTGTTCACAAGCGGGGCAATACTCCAATGAATGGTTCCAGGGCTTTTAGGCGTCATTCCACGTGTTATCATAATTTCGTTAATCACTTCATCCACTTGCTGTTCACCCTCATACTTACCGATGTTAATTCCTGGCCAAAGGTCACGCCCTTTAGTATTCTGAGATTCCCACCATCCCAAAAGCACAGGGAAACTCTGTTGAATCTGATTGATAGGCCAATAAAGCTGAGGCGAAAAGTAATCTACCCAGCCTTCATTCAACCATTTTTTGGCGTCGGCATACAAAACATCGTATTGATCTAAACCAGAAATCGATGTAGGATGATTAGGACGCCACACTCCAAATGGACTTAACCCAAATTTTACATAAGGCTTTTCTTTTTTGATGGAGTGATACATTCGCTCCACAAAAGTATCTACAGCATTTCTTCGCCAATCGGCTCGGTTTAATTTCCCACCAGATGCCAGATATAGATTCCAGTTATCATCATCGGGAAAATCTTTGTCGTTATTGTAAGCCGGGTATGGATAGAAATAGTCATCAAAATGCACACCGTCAATATCATAACGCTCAACAATATCCATCACAACGTCATGTGCATGATCTTGAGTTCCTTTTTTGGACGGATCAAACCAGTAAAAGCCGGATTCAAGTTCAACTACTAAATCGCTCATAGTATTTGCCACCGAGTATTCTGAAACTTCTCCGCCGGCAGTATGGTGAGCACGATATGGATTAAGCCAAACGTGAAGTTCGAGACCTCTTTTGTGTGCTTCGTCGATCCAAAACTGAAGTGGGTCGTAATAGGGAGAAGGGGCTTCACCTTGCTTACCCGTTAAGAAGTAGGACCAAGGTTCTAAATCACTTTCGTATAATGCATCTGCTTGTGGACGGACTTGGAAAATCACCGCGTTGTAATTGGTTTTTTGAAGAAGGTCCAACAGCGCAATAGCTTCTTCTTTTTGCTGATCTGAAGTTAAATCACGAGAACTTGGCCAATTAATATTCGCAACAGTTGCCACCCAAGCTGCTCTAAATTCACGATCAACGGCTGGGGTTTTAGTTTCTGAATCTGTTGCAGTAATGTTTATGGTTTTACAGCTAATGGCAAAGCATAGAGGAATGAGGATAAGAGCAGTAAGAGTTATTTTCTGCATAGAATTTTGAACGAATGAGTGAAGAATCGAATTTATTTGAAGGTAGCAACAATATGGGTGGAAGGAAATAAACAAACTTAGGCAAGCGTGTTTAAAATGGGCACATTTTAAAAGGTGAATTTCAATGTAAAACCGTGGCTTTCTTTATATATTAAAATGCTAAAAAATCCGCATCTTCACATCAAAATTTTTACAAACGAAATTTATGATTGCACTATTTTTTATTCTGGGACTTATAGCTCTTATTGGTGGCGCCGAACTATTTCTTAAAGGAGTAGATCATTTCGGTTTAAAATGGCGAATATCTCCAGTTATTATGGGTCTAACCGTGGTAGCTTTTGCAACGGGTGCACCAGAACTTGCCGTAAGTCTACGAGCCGCAGCATCAGGTAGTGCCGACTTAGTTCTAGGGAATATCATTGGTAGTAACATTGCCAACATCCTTTTAATTCTAGGTATTTCCGCTTTGATAAAACCCATTGCTATCACCTTACGCATGGTTCGCGTGGATGTGCCCATTGTAATTGCAGCAAGCGCATTGCTCTTCTTTCTAGCTTACGATGGACAGTTAACGCACCTAGATGGCGTGGTGTTATTCTGCGGTTTAATTCTGTTCTCAGTTTATACCTACTTTCATATTCGCAAAGAGAGAAAAGACAATAAGATTCTAGAAGAAGAAAATCTTGAGGAAGAGATTGAAAAACTTGCCTCTGGTTGGTTTTTCTATGTTAAAAATATTGGATTCCTCATTATTGGCCTAACTCTTATTATCCAAGGTTCAGCTTGGATGGTTGACAGCGCGGTAGAAATAGCTCGTATATTTGGTTTTTCAGAGCTCATTATAGGCCTAACAATTGTTTCTATTGGTACATCTCTACCCGAGGTAGCTACAAGTGTTGCCGCTATTCGAAAAGGAAATGCCGATATGGCCGTAGCTAATGTGATGGGTAGTAACTTGTACAATATTCTTCTTACGTTGGGTTTAACGCTTATGATCACACCCAATTTGCTCGAAGTTTCGGCAGCAGCAATTCATTTCGACCTTCCATTTATGATGGCCATTAGTGTGGCGTGTATTCCAATTTTTATAGCAGGTTTCAACTTAACGAAGTCGGATGGCTTTGTGTATTTGTTTTATTATGCGGCTTATCTAACCTATCTAGGTTTTGATGCCGTTCAATCCCCATATAAAGACAACTTAGAGTTCGTCATGCTATGGGGTTTTATTCCAGCCACTTTTGTATATATGATTTGGCGAGTTTATAAATTCAGAAGTAGTTTAAAGATTATTTATAAATAGCGGAATGAATTTACTAAGACTCAGGTTTTTTGATTTCAGAGTTAACACACAGGGATGACATTATTAGTGACCTTTTATTTAATACATATCTTTAGATCTAACACCGTTGGTAGATCTCAGAACTTTATGTTTTGCCCAACAACGCTTTTCTTTCCTGCAATGGAATGTCCTGATCATCACTTTGATGAACGATAGTTTAGTATCTCGCTAATCTAATTTTATACTACTATCAACACAGACTCGCAAGAGTTCACTTTTAAACAAAATTTTATCATGGACAAGACTTCAAATAAAAAGCCTCTGACACCGCTGTACGAATTCATAAAAACAGAATCTTTTTCGGGAATTCTACTTCTGTTTACAGCAATATTAGCGCTAATAGTGGCGAACTCTCCATTGGCAGAAATGTATACTCAGCTATTCCAAGCGAAACTAACGGTAGGTTTTGAGGGCGCTAACATATCCAAACCGCTAATTCTTTGGGTTAATGATGGCTTGATGGCGGTGTTCTTTTTGCTAATAGGTTTAGAAATAAAGCGAGAGATTAAATACGGGGAATTATCAAGCCTGCAATCGGCTTTGCTTCCTGTTATTGCAGCTTTTGGTGGCGCTATTGTTCCTGGCTTGATATTCTTTGGCTTTAACGCCGGAACTGAATACTTAGATGGCTGGGCAATCGCAATAGCTACAGACATTGCCTTTGCACTTGGAGTTTTAGCATTGCTTGGCAGTCGCGTCCCTGTTTGGGCGAAAGTCTTTTTAACGGCAGTTGCGGTAGTAGATGATTTAATAGCTGTATTGGTAATCGCTATTTTTTACACCAGTAGTATTTCAGGTACGGCATTAATAGTTGCCGGAGTAACAATTTTGGTTCTATTGGCAATGAATTTCTTAGGGAACCGATCTATTCTACTGTACCTATTGGTAGGATTAGTGTTGTGGATTGCTGTCCTAAAGTCGGGTATCCATGCTACCGTTGCGGGAGTAATTCTTGGGTTTTTAATTCCAGCAACACCACATAAAGATAGAACAGGTTTATTGGAAAGAATTGAAAAGGGCGTGCAGATGCTCCGGTCATCTTTTAAAACGAAGGATAAAGAGGACGAAGAAACAGCGATGCATTACATTGAAGACGGCGTACAAGAGCTTGAAAGTCCATTGCATAAATTGGAGCATAAATTGCATCCAATGGTAGCGTATTTCATTATGCCTGTCTTTGCATTCGCAAATGCTGGGGTAGCTTTATCGGCAGAACAAGCATCTATCGCGTTCTCATCTACATTAACATTGGGAATTATATTCGGATTGTTCTTAGGAAAGCAAGTTGGTGTATTGACCGCAGTATGGATTTCGAGTAAACTCGGCATTGTGAAATTACCTGACTCTGAACGAGTTTGGACCGTGTTTTATGGCATTGCCTGTTTAACGGGAATTGGATTTACCATGTCGCTATTTATTGGCGGTTTGGCATTCACCGATCCTGCAATCATAGAATACTCTAAAGTCGGTATTTTTGTAGGCTCGTTACTAAGTGGATTGTTAGGCTACTTCTTCCTTAAAACCAGATTAAAGCCAAAAGCCTAACCCTGTTATTCGAGATGTATTTGGGAACCGAGTATTTGATGATGGCTTTAGGCTGGCAAAAAACCTCGGTCATCCCGAATTTATTTCGGGATCTTCGAAATGGCTATAAATTCAGGCGTTAATTCTGCTTCTTCTCGTTCCGTAGCTCCGCTGTGGAATGCAGTAGGGAAGCTCCAGCTTCCAGTGTCTGATGGACGGTGCGAGCTAGTGAGCGTACAAGAGAGACGCTTGCACGAGGTTGGTTTTGTTGAAGGTTTTAGTCGAGTAAAAAAAGGTCATTCTGATGATACTTCCGAGGAACCTTCACAAACAAGTAGTAAGATAATGTTTTACCACGAACACCCTCCACTTCTTGGGTATTCCCAAAAACAACATCCCTCGAAGGAAGACTTATCCGAGGCGAGAAATAGTGCGAGGGTGAGATCAAAAATCCGGCTAGAAAGTCTCCCCTTGAGGGGAGCTAATCATCCAAATTGTTCTTTTGGATGATTCGTGGGGTGTTTTCCTTCTCGTTCCGCAGCAGAGCTACTAAACGAGAACAAAACCATTGCTTTTTGATAGCTGTGAAGATCCTTCAGAGGTATCTTCAGGATGACGGTGAGCGTTGTTTAATTTATTTAACCCCCAACGAAAAACCCACCATTAATCCATCAATTTCCCTTGGTAATGCTTGGCATAGTTCACTCCAAGGTTATCGAAACGCTGGAATTGTATTTGTAGCCGCCCCCAAAAGCTAAACCAATCTTTATCAGCTTTGGGTGTCCAAAGTACTTCAGATAAGGCGGTCATTCGAGGTAAAACCATATACTCAATCTTTTCAGGAGAATGAATAAACTCCGTCCACAAATTACCTTGCGAACCAAGTACATATTTGCCTTCCTCTTCAGTCAATTCCTTAGGAATAGGTTCGTAGTTATACACTTGAGTTAATGGAGTGAAGAAACCAATTGCTAGAGGTTCATTTGCCATATCAGCTTGGTAGTGGTCAAAATAATTAGTGCTCCACGGTGTCATAATAACATCGTGTTTCAGCTTTGCGGCTTCAATACCACCTTTCTCTTCACGCCAGCTCATCACCGTTGCGCTAGGTGCTAATCCGCCTTCAAGAATCTCATCCCAGCCAATAATTTGGCGACCTTTTGAATTCAAGTATTTCTCTATGCGCTGAACGAAATAACTCTGTAATTCCAACTCGTCTTTTAAACCTTCTCTCTTTATAACACTCTGTGCAATGTCACTTTCTTTCCACTGTTTTTTAGGAGCTTCATCGCCACCAACGTGTATATATTCGCTAGGGAATAGCTCAAGAACTTCATCAAATACATTTTCTAGAAAAGTAAATGTCTCTTCCTTTGGGCAGAAGATATCCTCAAAAATTCCCCACGTAGATTGCACTTTATATGCTTTATCAAAGCAGCCAAGTTCTGGATAAGCTGCCAATGCTGCACTTGAATGACCAGGAAGCTCAATTTCTGGAATTACAGTAACGTATTTTGTTTTCGCATAAGCAACCACTTCTCTAATCTCATCTTGAGTAAAGAAACCGCCATGTTTTTTGCTGTCGTATTTTGCACCAACAGCACGTCCAACGGAGGTAGAATCGCGCCATGCCCCAACTTCAGTAAGCTTTGGATATTTTTTGATTTCTATGCGCCAGCCTTGGTCGTCTGTTAAATGCCAATGGAAACGGTTCATTTTATGCATAGCAATGAGGTCAATGTATTCCTTCACAAACTCGATAGGTTGAAAATGTCGCGCGACATCTAAATGCATACCTCGGTAGCCAAAACGTGGTTCATCAAAAATCCGAACCGCTGGAATTTTCCAACTCATAGTTCGAGACAAAAAAGAGGGATCTTTGTATTCAATTCCAACAGGTAATAACTGGCGAAGAGATTGAATGCCATAAAACAATCCTTGCTCGGTTGCCGCTGTAATTTCGACCTTAGAAGGCGTAACGACCAGAGAGTAAGCCTCTGGGTTTTGTGTTTGCGGTAAAGGCGCTAGAACCAAGCTAACCACGGTATCTTGAGCAGTGGCTTTGCTAACCACAAGTAGCTCAAACCAAGTTGCGGTTTCCAGCAAGTCATTAAGCTGAGAAGCTAATGTGGAGTTTTGAAGTTCTTCCTGTGAAATCTGAATTTTAGTAGTCTCTTTGAGCTCAAAAAATCCACCATCTGCATTAAGACTAACAGAAACAGGCTTAGGAATGATGGAGATTTGCTGACTAGTATATTGGGCTGATACCAAAAAAGGGAGCAGTGCGAACAGGAAAGTAGATAAGAGCTTCATTACGATATTAGTTTGATTTACTAACAGAAGTAACAGAGCTTTCAAATGTAATGCAAGGGGTGAAATCTAGTAGTTAGATATTAGTATTTAGTATTGAGATGTTAGATACTAGCTGATAAAATTCTTATTTCGGACAAACCCAAACAACGTCATTCCTGTAGATGCTAAGTAATTCTTTGACAGAAATAACTTTTTGATTTCCTTCAGAGTGTCAATACGCCCACCAAACCATATCGACGTTTAGAATTATTGGCGAAGAAAGAACGCAATGGAATCGACGTCTCCGCAAGGAGCAATCATTCCACACAGGCTCGAGTTTGAATGTGACAAAGGAAGACCGAAGACCATTGGAATGATTGAGTCGATGCCATGAAGTTCGCGCCAATTATTCTTACCGAGAGTTTTTGGTACTCGCCTGCCCCGAGCATTCGGGGGCGGACCAAAAGTACAGCCATTAATGAGATGAATGTATTAGCGATCACGGAAATAATGTAAAGGTAAGATCAGCTATCACCTACGAACAAAACCATTGCTTTTTAATAGCTGGAGGATCCTTCTCCCGAAGCCTCGGGATCAGGATGACTGCGAGCGTTGTTTGACTTAATGAAACTGTCAACGAATTATCTAAAATCTACAATCCTAAATCAGGAAATGACCGCGAAGAAAGTGTCCATCCATGGGGGGGGACAGAGGCAAAACTTGTTTTGTCTCAGGGTGAGGACCGTGGGGATATGAGCTTGTAAGCTGATGTGAAATAGCAGAACCCCCCAAAACCCACTGGTTGCCATTTCAAAAGAGGAAAGAAGTCAGAGACTTCTTATTTGAGTTTTCTTTTAAGTCACCGCCTCGCTAAAGACTTAAAATAGCTTTTGAGGGTGTTTTTGATAGTTGGGAGCTAGCTATTTCGGAAATCCATAATCCATAATTCTGAATTACAAATACTACTTCCTCGCCTTCTTTTCTTTTTCAGCTAGAATCCAATCTACATAAAGGAATTCAAGCGCTGCGCCTTCATTTCCTTTCCAAGCTTTTATGAGCTCTTGAAAACGTTTTTCAGAAGTGGTATTCGGGTCTTCGCCGTAGCTCCATATAATCCATCGGCGGAGCCCTTTTTCTTCACCTTTCTGCAAATTACTCGGAAATACTGCATCGGTCTTTCCACGCATCATCAATAAATCTTGAGCTGCTGTTGGCCCGATTCCTTTTATCGAAATGAATTGCTCGTAAGCTGTTTGAGGATCGGTATTGGATATGAAATCCATATCAATGTTGCCGCCTACAATATCCGTTGCTAGGTTCACCAAATACTCACCTTTGCGAACGGTTGGTCCTAATTTGCGGATGTTGGCTGGGTCGGCGTGCATAAGTTGATGGGGGCGAGGCCAAGCAGGAATATTTTTCCCTTTATGAACCAAAGTGCTTCCATAAGCTTCCCTAACTTTGAACATCATCTTTTTGGCGGTAGGTTTGTGGTTCATCTGCATTTCCACAATTCTATTCTGAATGTCTTCAAAAAGATTCGCACGTGTCATGCGCTTCAATCCGTATAACTCGGTTAGTTTATTGCCAACTAAAGGATCAGATGCCGCATTATCATAAAGCGGGCGTAAATCCATTTCGGTTCCAAGAATTTTGGTAAGGCTTTTATTGGCTATAGAGATTTCTTCTTTACTAAGCGACTCATACGACTCAATATGAAATTCGGGTGCGTCAGGATCACCATTAAAGAAAACGGTTATAAGAACATCACGGTCGCCAACGGGAATGGGACGTGTAAAGCCTTCTTCAAAAATAAGTTCTGGGTTATGCTCGTGATCAAAATAGGAGACTACATCTAGGCAAAGAAACCAGTCGTGCGGTGGAATGGATTTGAGAGACCAATTAGACATTCTAAAAAAGGTTTGGGAATTATACTAGATAGCTTGATAAGTAATTAGCTACTAATATAATTCCCAATGAATCTAATTATAGGATTCTTTTCCTTCGGCTACAATAAAATCATGATTTGGCTAATTCTACTTTTTCAGCTTTACTCTTAAATGGATTTAAATTCCAAGCACTGGCTTTAACAAGTAGATTATCTACAGAAATATAAACTACAGGAATAAAGATGAGTGTAATAAGTGTTGATGCAGTAAGACCACCAATTACTACACGAGCTAGAGAGGCTTGAATTTCAGCACCGGGTCCAATTCCAAATGAAAGCGGTAACAAACCAAGAACGGTAGTTAACGTTGTCATTAGAATTGGGCGTAATCGAAGTTTGCCAGATTGGATAACAGCGTCTACAACATTCATTCCTTGTTCACGGCGTAACATGTTAATGTAATCTACCAGAACAATGGCGTTATTTACCACAATACCGATAAGCATTATGATCCCCATCAAACTTTGGATGTTAATAGTGGTGCCTGTAAGTAGTAGCGTTGGTACCACACCAATTATTGCTAAAGGTACAGAACACATTACAACCAAAGGATCGACAAAACGTTCGAACTGGCCGGCCATTACCATATAGATTAATATCAAAGCCATTACAATAGAAAGGCCGAAATCTTTGGCAGCTTCTTGCTGTTCTTCGTATTCACCACTAAATACAATGCTGTATCCAGCCGGTAATTGATAATCCGAAAGTGAAGCTTGCGCGAGTTCTACTGCATCACCAAGGGCTAATTTAGAATCGAGGTTTGCACTAATTCCAGTAACACGTTGGCCGTTAATTCTATTAATTCCTTCTGGTCCACGACCCGCATTTTTTTCAATTACGGAGGAAACAGGGATTACAGCGCCGCTCGGAGTACGAATGGAGATGTTATCTAAATCGAGTGAACTTAAACGATCTTCTGGTCTAAGACGGACAGTAATAGGATACTCGTCGCCATCTTGTCTAAAAGCGCCAGCTCGGCTACCGCCAATGTTAGTTTGAACGGCTCTTGCCACTTCGTTAATGGAAAGCCCGAGATTCGATATTTTTTCTCTATCAAAAACGATGTTTTCCTCAGGAGTTCCCTCACTTCGGTCAACTCTAACACCAGTGATGCCAGGAACGCTTTCAAGCTTTAGCTTAACATCTTGTGCAATTTGATAAGAACGATCTAAATCGAAGCCTCTAACTTCAAGTTGTAAATCCTCAGCTCCACCGGATCCAAAAATTCTTCTTAGTATCCATAATCCCGATTGAGCTGTAACGCGGACATCAGCACCAGGAATAACTCCTTCAACTCTTTTTTGCACTTCAAGTGCTAAATCTGAAGTATTTCCTTTTCTTTTGGATGCATCTACCATTGTAATTTCAACTTCCGCACGGCCGTCTCTAATATCAGTGGTAAGGTGGGCAATATCATCAAAAGGAATAGTGCTTCTGATAATATCTTCGAGTTCTTTCAGATATTCGTTAATAACGGTGATGTTAGTACCATCAGCCATTTTAAGATCAATCTGAATTTCATCAGCATCGGTTTGAGGCGCAAGTTCTACAGGAATGATTGGAACCAATAAAAAGCTTCCGAAAACAAGTAGAATCGTTACAGAGAAAACCATTTTTCTATGTGTAAGCACTGTTGTTAACCAGCCTGAATAACGAGTTTCTAAGCGATTAAAGAATAACTGGAACTTGCCTTTCTTTGTAGAGCCATCATTTTTCTTAACACTTAAAAAGCGACTAGAAAGCATAGGTACCAATGTTAATGCTACCAATAAAGAACAGATAAGTGCGAAAACAACCACTAATGCTAACTGTTGGAATAATAGTCCTGAAACTGTTTGCATAAATACTACTGGCAAAAAGATAACAGTAGTAGTTAGTGTAGATGCGATGATAGCACCCGTTACTTGTTTAGTACCAACAAGTGCACTAGTCTTTAAATCCTCGCCCTCTTCTTCACGTATCCTAATAATATTCTCTAATACCACAATGGCATTATCAACAATAAGCCCGACCCCAAGGGCCAATCCTCCAAAACTCATTTGGTTGAGTGTGAGATCATTGAAATAAAGCAACGCAAAGGTGGCAATGATAGAGATTGGGATAGAAACAGCTATGATAAATGTTGATGAACCGTTTCTAAAGAATATGTAAAGCACAAAAACAGCTAACAAAGCTCCCCACATAGCGGAACTCTGTACATTATCAATGGAACTCTGTATAAACTTACTTTGATCAGTTGTGATAAAGAGTTTTAAGTCACTTCGTTCCGCGTTTATCCTATCCACCTCGGCACGGATATCATCGGTTACGGAAACAGTATTAGCACCGGTTTGCTTTCTAATACCAAAACGTAACATTGGTTGCCCATCAATAGTAACTAATCGGTTTAAATCCTGATAGCCAAAGCTTACTTCTGCAACGTCTTGAACTCGAATGGGTTTGTTGTCAACAGTAGTAATTACCGTATTTGCAATTTGATCGATATTCTCAAATTCACCTTTAGTTCGCACATAGAGTTGTTGCGTTCCAGAGTTTACGTTCCCTCCAGGGAGATTCGCATTTTCACTTGAAATAGCTTGTTGAACTTGGGCTGCAGATAATCCACTCGCAATTAGGCGATCTCTTTTGAGGTCAATCTTAACTTCACGATTAATTCCACCCCAAATATCGATAGCACCAACGCCATTAATCTGCTCGAAACGCTTAGTAATCTCACGGTCTAATACTAAGGTTAAGTCGGCTAAGTTTTTATCTGAACTTGCACCAATTATAACAATAGGAAAGTTGTTTGGGTCAAATTTAAAGATTCTAGGAGATTCAACTTCGGGAGGAAGTGCTCCACGAAGACGATCTAGAGCAGCTCGAACGTCGTTTGCGGCAACGTCAATATCTACGGATTGATCAAACTCTAATGTAACTCGGCTTCTTCCTTCCGTTGAATTGGAACGCACGCGTTCAACACCGGGAACACCAGCTAGCGCATTTTCTACACGTTCGGTAATAATAGTCTCAACTTCTTGAGGCCCAACATTGGGATATTCTGTACTTACCGTAAGTTGTGGATACTCAATAGGAGGTAAGAGATCGACTGGTAAAAATCTAAAACCTATTACACCAAGTGTAATGATGATCAAAAAGAACATCGTGGTGGCAATAGGGCGTTTAATCGAAGTTTCTGTAATTGGCATGGCTGAAAATTATAGAGTTAATCCGTTGTTATTGTCAGTCTTTTTTTTTCCTTCAATAATCTCTTTAAGGAGATCTTCTTTTTGCATGCTTTGGAGGTTCAAAACATGGTCCCATGTAATAGTTTTAACTCGGGCTTCATTCTTTCCTTCAGCAAGTAGATTCTGGCCTAAAGTAATAATCCATTTCCCACTCTCTAAGCCTATCACACCTACGGCCATTTTACCTCTAGCAATAATGTCAATTTCTTGGAAAACAACACCAGTTGGCTCGGTAAGAGCTGAACGGTTATCAGAAGTATCACTTACAGGTTCAATTTCGGAGCCTATAGAGTTGGCTATGTAAATGCCCTCTCGGCCTGTTTGAGGATCGATAAAAATAGCGCTAGTTGGAATTAGTGTAGCTTGCTGGCTTTCACCGAAATGAACATCAACAGGTACATACATTCCGGGGTTGAGTATATCTTCAGCATTAGTAATATCAATTTCTGCTTCTGTACTTCGAGTAATTTCATTTAAAAATGGACTTATTCGTGAAAGTTCAGCAGAGATAGTTCTAGGTATTCCATTAGCATCATTAATGGTAATAGTAGCCGTTTGTCCAACTTTAATACGGCTAAGTAGATTTTCTGTTAGAACAATTTCAACTCTCAGCTTAGATAAATCACCAATAGTAAAAATCTTGGTGTTTGTAGTAGCCTGCATTCCAACGCGAGCATTTCTTTGCCCGATGGTTCCAGTTACTGGAGAGTTTATAACTGTTTTGGAAAGTTGATTTTTACGTTCATCAACAAGAGCTCTTGATTGATCAATTTGTGCTTTGGCAAGTTCCACATCAGCTTCAGCGGAAGTTTTCTGTGCGTTGATTTGTTCTATTTGCAATTCGCTGGTTAGGTTCTTCTCAGCTAGTGCAGTTATTCTCTTAAACTGAGCTTCTAATTCTTTTAAACGCGCATCGGCTTGTTTTAATCGGGCTTCGTTGATTCTTAATCCAGCTTGAGCTTGTTGCAATTGCTTCTTAAAAGGTTCGTCTTGAAGCTTAACAAGTGGTTGACCTTTTGTTACTTTGTCACCGTTTTCTACATACACTTCAGCAATTTGTGCATTCGTTTCAGGATAAAGCTCAATCTGGTTTTCTGAAATAACATTGCCACTAAATCTTTCAACTAGTGGTAACGAGCCATATTGAGATTGCACAGCTTCAACTGCAGGTATAACCAAATTTTGGAGCGGTTTTTGGGTGGGCTCATCTGAAGAACATGAGATAAGTAGCAAAAAGCATAGCCCTAAGAAATAATTCCGTGCCATATAGTAGATTGTGTGAGTGAATGTATTATTAACTGAAAATTATGAACAAGAAAATACCGTTAACGCGTTCTATTCTCATGTTAAAACTAATTAAAAAGGTAAAAATTGGTTACAGCAAAAATCGTTATGAAGTGCGTATCTATAAGTTATTTAGTGCTATATGTAAATTAAGGCAGGAGTGGTATTATTACACTAGTAAAACTTAAAAATCTTTAAAGGTTTTAATAGAAGGGTGTTTTTAAAAGAAAGATTCTAAGATATCTGTTATTTCTACTCTACAATAAGCTCTTCTTTCCGAGTTCGCAATTCTAGAGGAATGGAGTCACGAATGGTATTGGTAAAAGCAGTAACAATATTCTTTTTCAGAAATTCACGACTATAAACCAAACGAATCTTTCTTGTAGGAACTGGATCCATAAACTCTTTGATTACACCATTTGCACAGCGAGTATCATGATCTTGCATTGCAAGGTAAGGCATTAGCGTAATTCCGAAATTCTGCTCTACAAGACGTTTTAAAGTTTCTAAATTACCGCTTTCAAAAGTGACAGGAGCTTTTTGTCGCTTGTCGTTATTCTGTTTGCATAATTTTATAGTTTGATCTCTAAAGCAATGTCCCTCATTAAGTAACCAGAGGTCTTGGGAGTACAAATCATCAATGCAAAGCTTGTCTTTACTAGCGAATTCATGCTCACCATATAAATAAGCTAAAAAGGGCTCTAGAAAGAGTTCTTCTTCGTAAATATGCTGAGTTGTTGAAGTTGCTATTATACCAACATCAAAATGATCTTCGTGCAATCCATCTAATACATCAGCAGTAAGTGCTTCCTCAAAAGTAAGCTTAACTTTAGGGTATTTAGTAATGAATGTTCTGAGAAATAATGGCACTAGATAGGGTGCGATAGTTGGAATAATGCCAACTCTAAATGAACCGCTGAGTTCGCCATCTTGCACAGAAACCATGTCTTCAATATGCTTAGATCCGCTCAACATCACTTTGGCTTGTTCAATAATTTTAATGCCCATTTCAGTTGGGATTACGGGCGTTTTCGAACGATCAAAAATTAGAACACCAAGCTCATCCTCAAGCTTTTGAATCTGCATACTAAGTGTTGGCTGCGTGATGTAAATTTTCTGTGCAGCAGTAGCAAAGTGTCGATACTTATCAACAGCAACGATATAAGAAAGCTGGGTTAACGTCATGAGATTCTAATTCTATAATGTTTGTTGAACTCTTGAATCTAATGAAGTCCAAGTTAAGAAGCCTACAGAAAATGATAGGCAAAAAAAAAGAGCAAATGCTTTAAACACTTGCTCTTTAGGAAGGTCGAAAAAATGCTAGTCGAGTAATGTATCATAATATTCCAATAATAAAGCTACATCGGTACCACTTTTAACTTTATTGCGCGTTTTCTTTGTGAAAGCCTCAAGCTCTGCCTTATGGTCACCGAGGTCATTAATAATGTTTTTCTTTTTGATTTTAGTCTTAACAAATTTGCCGTCACCTCGTTTTAAAATAGTTGTCTCAAGGTTTGAAAAGCGATCGGTAGTTATTCCTGTGAGAGGATCCTTGGAGTTACCTCTTCGTCTAGTTGTTTGATATTTGATGTATAGTTTAGTTTTACCATCATGAATTACTCTAATAGGCATATCAGCAGTAATATCAAAGTCAGGGCTAACTACACCAAGAGCAAAGGTTTCATTCTTTTTAGTAAAAGTGAATCCTTTCATCTTAGACTTATTAAGAACTTTTATTTCATCTCTTTCTTTATAAAATACTTCGCCTGTGTAAGTATTAAAGCTTAGAAGGGTAGTTTTACTTTGAGTACCGTTAATGAGAGTTACTATTCCTGGTTCCCAATCATCATTGTAATATGGAGTGCCTACAATTTCTTTAACATCATTCGTGGTGTAAATTTGTGTCCCTGTTGGATTAGTTACTTCAACTTGATCTAAACGCGCTGTTTGGGCTTTTAAAGATGTTACAGTAAATAAAGCAGGTAGAATTAACAGAATGGTTGATGAACGGAATAAAGTTTTCATGGGTAAAAAAGGTTATTAAACTTAAAAAATGAAAATAATACTATGAGGATAAAGGTACAATAAATAAGTAGCTTTAAATGGTATTTAATGTTAAATGCTCATGAATTAAAGGATTCAAGATTACAAATAAATTGAAATTCAACTTAGTTTTAAGAAAGTTGAACTGTATATTAAAACGTTATTTTCTCCTTTTTCTTATGGGCACTTATGTATTTAATTTTTGATACCGAAACTACCGGTTTACCACAAAACTATTCAGCACCAATTACAGATTTTGATAATTGGCCGCGATTGGTTCAATTAGCGTGGCAACATCACGATCATACTGGCAAGTTAATTTCGAGTGGAAATTATATCATAAAACCTGAAGGTTTTACCATTCCTTATAACTCAGAGAAGATACATGGTATTTCTACTCAAAAGGCCATCGACGAAGGGCATGATCTAGAAACGGTTCTGCATATTTTCCGAAAAGAGATAGATAAAACATTTTTCTTAATAGGCCATAATGTAAGCTTTGATGAGAAAGTGATGGGAGCTGAATATCTGCGGAAGATGATTCCATCTGCAATTATCTCTAAACCTAAAATTGACACCAAAGACGAGAGTACACAATTTTGTGCAATTCCAGGTGGTAGAGGTTTTAAATGGCCTACACTGTCTGAATTACATAGAAAATTATTTAATTACGATTTTGCGGACGCACACGATGCTGCAGCCGATGTGGAAGCAACTACAAGGGCTTTCTTGGAGCTTGTTCTCCTAGGTGTAATTCAAGTTAATTTTCCTCTAGATGCTCGACTCTACGAACCATCTGCTAGCTATATAGTTCGAGAGAATTACATCGACTTAGTTTCCCCATCTCGCCTAAAAAAAAAAGATGAGGATTTAGAAGAAAAGGAATCAGTCGAGCTCGTTCCTGAAGAGGAAATTATAGAAGTAGCTCAAGATTTTGCATTTACTCATCTTCATTGTCATTCTAAATTTTCAGTACTTCAAGCTACCGCTGGTGTAAAAGAACTGGTAAATAAAGCGAAGGAACAAGGAATGCCCGCGGTCGCCCTTACAGATTTGGGTAACATGTACGGAGCTTTTTCATTTGTTGATGCTGCTAAAAATGCGGGAATTAAACCTATTGTAGGTTGTGAATTCTATTTAGTGGACGACCGGAATCAAAAGAAGTTTACTAGAGAAAATCGAGATAAACGGTATCAGATTCCAATGCTGGCAAAAAACCAGAATGGTTATAAGAACCTCGCAAAAATAAGCTCCATTGCCTTTACCGAAGGGTATTACTATAAATTTCCGCGTATAGATAAGGAGATTATTAAGCAATACAGTGCTGATATTATCTGTTTGAGCGGTGGCCAGCGTGGCATTATTGCAGATCTAGTTCTGAACAAAGGAGAAGCTTTTGCTGAAGAAGAATTGCTTTGGTGGAAGGATATTTTTGGGGATGATTTTTATCTAGAAGTGATGAATCACGGGCTGGATGAAGAACTTAGAGTAAATGAAGTTTTTAGAGAGTTCTCTCGTAAGCATGATGTGAAATTGGTTGCTTCAAACAATGCTTTTTATCTGGAGAAAGAAGACTCGGCTGCACACGATGCATTAATTTGTATTGATAGCGGAACTTTGGTAAGTACACCTATTGGTAGAGGTAGAGATTTTAGATATGGCTTCCCTAACAAGGAGTTTTATTTCAAAACTACAGCGGAGATGTTGGAATTATTTCCAGAGATGCCCGAGGCCGTTACAAATACTCAGGAAATTGTAGACAAAATAGAGACAATCACGCTTGCTAGAGATGTGATTTTACCGAATTTTGAATTACCAGATGGCTTCACTTCTGAAGATGACTATTTACGGCATTTAACGATGGTGGGTGCAGAACCTCGTTACGCCGACTTTAACGATGTTGTTAAAGACCGAATAGAGATGGAGTTGGGAATTATCAAGAACATGGGCTTTGCTGGGTACTTCTTGATAGTGCAAGATTTTATTGCAGCAGCTCGTGAAATGGGAGTGTATGTAGGTCCTGGTCGAGGTTCTGCGGCTGGCTCTGTAGTTGCTTACTGTACAGGAATTACAAACATTGATCCATTAACGTACGATTTACTCTTTGAGCGTTTTCTAAACCCTGAACGTGTAAGTATGCCTGATATCGATATCGATTTCGATGATGATGGAAGGCAAAAAGTAATTGAATATGTGGTAAATAAATATGGTAAAAACCAAGTAGCTCATATTATTACGTTTGGTTCTATGGCGGCACGGTCTTCGGTTAGAGATGTTGCACGAGTGTTAGATCTGCCATTATTTGATGCAGATAGAATTGCGAAGTTAGTTCCTGAAAAACCAGGAACCTCTTTAGACGATGCATTTAAGGAAGTTAAAGAGCTTCGAGAACTGAAAGCAGGTGAAGGCTTAGAAGCCGAAACATTGAGGATGGCTCATGTACTTGAAGGTTCTGTTAGAAATACAGGAATTCATGCTGCGGGTATAATTATCGCACCATCCGACCTTACCGAATATATACCAGTTAGCACTGCAAAAGACGCTGAGCTTAACGTTACCCAGTTTGATGGGAGTGTGATTGAAAGTGCTGGTATGTTAAAAATGGATTTTCTAGGTCTTAAAACACTTTCAATCCTAAAAACAGCAATTGGCTACGTTAAAGAGAATTTTGGGAAAGTATATAATTTAGACGATATCTCATTAACGGATGAGAAAACTTACAAGCTCTATCAGAAGGGTGGTACTTTAGGAACCTTCCAGTTTGAAAGTGAGAATATGAGGAAGTACCTCAAAGAATTGAAGCCTTCAAATATAAATGATTTGATTGCTATGAACGCATTGTACCGACCTGGGCCAATGCAGTTCATTCCCGATTATATTAAAAGAAAGCACGGCTATGAAAAAGTTGAATACGACCACGAATATATTAGAGGTATTCTAGAGCCTACTTTTGGTATTATGATTTATCAAGAGCAGATAATGAGTTGCGCCCAGAAGCTTGCTAATTACTCCTTAGGAGATGCGGATTTACTTCGCCGAATAATGGGTAAGAAAAAGCACGAAGAAATGGTGAAACAAGAGAAAATCTTTGTTGAGCGTGCCATTGAAAACGGTATTGAGCCAAAAGTAGCTAAAGATATTTTCGATAAAATGGCCATGTTTGCTAGTTATGGCTTCAATAAATCTCACTCTGCTGCTTATTCTGTTGTTGCTTATCACACCATGTATTTTAAAGCAAATTATCCTGCTGAATATATGGCTGCGGTGATGAGCCATAATATGAGTGACATCAAAAAGATTGCCTCTTTTATAGAAGAATGTCAAAAAATGAACATTCCGGTAGATCCTCCAAATATAAATACAGCTCGTGGCAAATTCGTTGCCAAAGAAGGTAGAGTTCAGTACGGAATGTCGGCAATTAAAGGAGTTGGATCATCAGCATTACAACACATTGTTGAAGAAAGAGAAGAGAATGGGTTATTCGAAAGTATATTCGACTTTGCTACTAGAGTTGATTTAAGAATATGTAATCGACGAACACTCGAAAGTCTGATTTCTGCTGGTGCTTTTGATGAACTAGATGACAACCGAGCTCAACTTCTTTCTGGGGTTGAAGATATTTTGTCATACGCTAATAGAAAGCAAGAAGAAAAGCGTATGAATCAGGTTAATTTGTTTGGAGGTGCCTCCGGCGGCGGTATAGCTCAAGAACCGAAATTAAAACCAGTTCCAAAGTGGAGCCAAATTGAGCGACTTAATAATGAACGGGAACTTATAGGCTTTTACTTAAGTGGACATCCATTAAATAAATATTCGGAAGAACTTAGATTATTTGGTAAACAGAATTTGGGTGAAGAGTGTATTAATAGACTCCAGCATGAGTCCATTATTAACTTTATAGCCATTATAACTGCCAAACGCCAATTTACCGATAAAAGAGGAAGGCCTATCTCAATCCTTTCAGTTGAAGATTTATATTCTTCGTTAGATATAGCCGTGTTCAGTAAAGAGTATGATAAGTTTGCGCCACTTTTAGAAGTAGATAACGTAGTTTACATTACAGGGAAATTCACCAAATCAGAAAGAGGCGATAGAGTAAGTGTTATTTCTGTTGAACGAATTGAAAACTTACGCGAAAGGTTCCAAGATAGATTGCGACTTAAAATAGACATTAAAACCGAAGGCCTAACGGTTGGTGATGTTACAAAGATGGAAACTTTGTTCCAGCTAAATAAGGGGAATACAATGGTGAAACTAGCAGTTCATAGCAAAGAAGCTAATGCTCCGATAAAGATGAATGTGCGTAATTATGTTGTAGAACCAAACAACGAATTACTAAAGGGATTGCGTGATGTTTTGGGTGAAGATTGTGTAGAGTTGGAGTTTGCGTCATAAACTCTTGCAATACAGTTAATAACTACAAACAATGTGAAACTTGGTTCTAAAATTCACGATATTTGTTCACGAAAAAGATATTAATAAAACTTAGGTAACCTTGATGGGAAAATCATTAGAATTTACAGATAGCAACTTTGAAGCTGAAGTAGTTAACTCAGATAAACCTGTACTTGTCGACTTTTGGGCAGAATGGTGCGGTCCTTGTCGTATGATTGGACCAGTTGTTGAAGAAATGGCTGGCGAATACGAAGGTAAAGCAAAAATTGGGAAAGTTAACGTTGATAACAATCCTGAGATTTCAGTGAAATACGGTATTCGTAGTATTCCTGCGTTACTAATTTTCAAAGATGGGCAAGTAGTGGATCAAATTGTAGGTGCTGTTCCAAAAAGTCAGTTGACAAAACAACTTGATGCTCAGTTAGCATAAGTATTGCTAGATGATCTTTGAAAGCCGTTTTATTTACTTAAAACGGCTTTTTTTTATTCAATTACTAGTAGGGAAAAATGGTTAATTTGGTAGTTTAAATTTTAGCACCAATCTCCTACCATCATTTTGATAGAGAACTTCATCAGCAAATTCTCCCATCAAAAACACACCACGACCGCTTGTTTTTAGAAGGTTTTCTTCGGCAAGAGGATCGGGAATCGCTTCTGGAATAAAACCATCACCTTCATCGTCTGTAGAAATACTTAGAGTGTTACCATCATAATCAGCTATAATGGTAACTTTTTTTGATGCGTCGAGCTTATTTCCATGAATAACCCCATTAGTAGCTGCTTCGCTAACGGTAAGCATCAATTTAGCGTAAAATTCGTCATCAAAATTTAGCTCAGCTTGGAGGTCGTTTAAGAGTCCTTCAACTTTTTCAAGTTCCTCGTAGGTTGAGTGTAAAACTAGTTGTTTCCGTAAGTTCATCTATTATGCATAAATTCCGCGCAGTTTTAATGTGGTTGCCACGCGATCTATTGCATACACATATGCCGCCTGACGAAGTGTAATACTATACTTTTCACTTACCATAAACAAGTTATCGAAAGATTCTCTCATCATTCTATTAAGTCTTCGATTTACACGTTCTTCTGTCCAGAAATAACCGTGTCTATCTTGAACCCACTCAAAATATGATACTGTTACACCGCCCGCATTTGCGAGAATATCGGGAATAACCATGATCCCTTTTTCTTCTAGAATTTTATCCGCATTTGCAGTTACAGGTCCATTGGCACCCTCAGCTATAATTTTAGCTTTTATCCTAGGAGCATTTTCTTTATTAATTTGATCTTCTTTGGCAGCAGGGATGAGTACATCGCACTCAAGTTCAAGAAGTTCTTTATTTGATATAGACTCTGCACCAGGGAATCCTTCAAGAGAAAAACCGTGATCTTTTGAATAATCCAAAGCCTCTGGAATATCAATACCATTAGGATTGTAGTATCCACCGCTAACATCACTAATCGCAATTACACGAGCGCCTTGCTCATAAATAAGTTGTGCCGAAACCGAGCCAACATTTCCAAAACCTTGTACAACAACAGTAGCATTACTTGGCGAAATACGAAGTTTACTAAGCCCAGCAAGCGTGGTTGTAATTACTCCATGTCCAGTAGCCTCTTTCCGACCTTTAGAACCTCCTAAAATAATTGGTTTTCCAGTAACAACAGCAGTTTCATTTTTATGACTCTTCATGCTGTAAGTGTCCATAATCCACGCCATCGTCTGTTCATTGGTATTCATATCAGGAGCGGGGATGTCTCTATCAGGGCCAAAAACATCAAACATGCTTGCGGTATATCGCCTTGTTAAACGCTCAAGTTCATGGATAGATAGTTCCTTGGGATTAACGCGAATGCCACCTTTAGCTCCTCCAAATGGAACGTTTACACAGGCACATTTCCATGTCATCCATGCAGCAAGGGCTTTTACTTCGTCTAGGGTTACATCGTCTGCGTAGCGGATACCACCTTTAGATGGGCCTAGAATACTATTATGAATAACTCGATATCCTTCAAAAACTTCAATTCTTCCATCATCCATTGTAATGGGAATAGAAACTATTACAACTTTTTCAGGGCTAGAAAGGTATTTAAAAACTCCTGGGTTTAAATCTAATATTTCGGATGCGAAACGGAATCGCTCCATCATAGATTCAAAGGGAGATTCATTTTCAAGATGGGGCGCAGGCTCTTTGTAATAGCCATTAACTAGCGCGTCTTTAGGTTGGGGCATTAGATGATATAAAAGATTGTCAGTATAGTTGAAAAAGCGCTTCCAAATATAAGAATTAAGTATAATAATTATACTAAAATGTTGAAATATATAATTTAATTATTGAGATGTTGAGGAAAACTTAAATAAAATCCTTTAAAACGATATTTAAAATAATATGGAAAAGAGAAAATCGATAAAATTACAATATGGGACGTCTTTTGTTTACAACAGAATTATCCATATTGAGTTGAATATTCTTATAGACAATGAGCATAACTAATAATTTAACTTATTAGTTATTTGATATTAATGATCAAATATGACATTATATACTGATGGAATAGAATTATAAGTGCATTTTAGACACTTATAATGATGGCATTCTTCAAATCGGAGTCGAGACAAGAGCTTTTAAATCTTTAAATGAATGCTTTATGACCGCAAACGTATTGGTGCTTAATCAAGATTATCAACCGTTGAGTGTTTGCTCCATTCAACGATCTATGAAACTGCTTTTTTTAGAAAAAGCAGAGTTACTTCACGATGACCCTAAAAGAGTTTTACGAACAACAAGAAGAGATTATTCCTATCCCTCAGTAATAAGGCTGAGAAACTATATTCGCGTTCCATATACAAGGTTAGTTTTGTCTCGGAGAAATGTAATGCGAAGAGATGACTTTACGTGCCAGTATTGCAATAAAAAAACAAAACTTACTATAGATCACGTAATCCCAAAAAGTAGAGGTGGCTCTGATACTTGGGAAAACCTTACTACAGCTTGTGAGAGATGTAATGTTAAAAAAGGGAGCTTTACTCCGAAAGAAGCAAATATGGTTTTAAAAACCAAACCCTATCGTCCCATCGCATTTACTTTTTTTCGTGATATAAACGGTGGGGTTCAGGAGCCCTGGAAACCGTATTTGTACATGACTTAATTATATTGGTGTGATCTTTTTCTGTATTTAGAATGTCCTATATGTAATATAGTTTTTACCGATTAAGTTGTGTTTGTAAAAGCATAAATCAGTCTTCAAAAAAGCTTATCTTATCTGATTACACAAGTGAAGCAAAAGCCTGATATTTGGGTTCATTTCTCTTAAGAATTAACGAAAATATTGAACTAGTTCTTGATTTATGATTCAAAACTACTCCAAATTCAGAAGCTAAAAAGAAGTTTATACAATGAGCACAAAAGGAAGAGTATTAGTAGCCATGAGTGGGGGAGTTGACTCCTCGGTTGCAGCAGTAATGTTGCGAGAACAAGGCTATGAAGTAATTGGTATTACAATGAAAACTTGGGATTATCACAGAAGTGGTGGTAATAACGGGAAGGAAACAGGTTGCTGTACGGTTGAATCGATGAATGATGCACGCCATATTGCCGTAAATCATGGGTTTAAACATTTTATTGTAGATATACGGGAAGAATTTGGTGATTGGGTCATCGATCGCTTTGTTGGTGACTACCTAGACGGAAGAACCCCAAATCCTTGTGTGCTTTGTAATACGCATATTAAATGGGCAGCACTTTTAAAAAGAGCGGATAACTTAGGCTGTGACTTTATCGCAACTGGTCATTATGCTAGAGTAAGAGAAGAAAACAATCGGTTTGTGATTTCAAGAGGGTTAGATCCTAAAAAGGATCAATCGTATGCTCTTTGGGGGGTTGCACAAAAGCATTTAGCTCGCACAATTTTTCCATTGGGAAATTATCCTAAAACAGAAATTCGCCAAATTGCAGAAGATCACGGTTTATTGAATGTGGCTAATAAACCAGATTCATACGAAATCTGTTTTGTGCCCGATGATGATTACCGCCGCTTTTTAAAAGATAAAGTTTCTGGCCTTGAAGAAAGAGTAAAAGGTGGAAAATTTGTAGATAAAAACGGAATTATTCTTGGCGTACATGAAGGGTATCCTTTTTATACAATTGGCCAACGTAGAGGCTTGAATTTACCAATGGGTAAGCCTGTTTACGTTACTCATATCGACGCTAAAACAAATACGATTACTGTTGGAGAGAAAGAAGAATTAATAAGTTCTACCTTAATAGCACGCGAAATTAACCTTTTGAAATATGATCGCGTGCCAACTTCTGAAATGGAAGTTACAGGAGCAATTCGATATAATGACGATGGAGCAATAGGGCATCTTACACAAACAGGTGATGACGAAATAAAAGTACATTTCCCTGCAGGTAGAGATGCAATTACACCAGGCCAAGCAATTGTTTGCTATGAAGGCGACGATGTTGTAGCTGGGGGATGGATCAAAAAAGTTAATGTAGGCTTTGATGAACTAATCGACTCCTAGATGTAACAAGCTCGTCTTTACTACGTTAGAAGGCAGCACTTCAACCAATTAATAATATAATTATGAAAAACAGAATTTCTTTAAGCTTTATACTCACTTTGGCATTTGTGATGTTTTCGCAAGTTGCTTCCGCTCAGTTTCAAGGGCAGATTAAAATGAATGTTTATGGCAATAGCGATGGTGATATTGAAGTGAACGAGGTTAATATGTATGTAACCGCCAATCGCATTTTTTTGAAAGGAGAGGATAAAGTTAGTTTTGCAGACGGAATGGAGTCGGGTGGCTTATTGATTCGTAATGATAGCAAAGACTTTATTTTACTAATGAGCGACAAAGAAGCTTTGCAGATAACAAAATCTGAAATTGAAGGTCTTTTTGATATGGCTTCTATGGTAGGTGGAGGCAAGGCAAATGCCAAAATGGATGGTAAAGACGTTAAACCTAGCTATAGATACTCTAATAAGACTCGCACAATAAATGGGTTTAAAAGTGCCGAAATGATTGTGGAAGATTCTAGTGAAAAGAAAAAAGGTAGCTACCTTTCTATATGGCTAACTCCAAATATCGACATTAATTGGGGTATGCTTTCTGAGCCATGGAAAAACTTACCAGAAGAAGTTGAGACAACCGTAAACGGCATGTCCCGTGAAACCATCTTTAACGGAAAGAATTTCCCTACTCTAATAGAGTATTATGATAGTGAAAAGGATGAAACTATAAAGATTATGGAAGTTACTTCTATTAAAGAATCAAATGTTGCTAAAGCAATGGTTCAAATTCCAGCAGGTGTAAATTTAGTAGGGATTAGCGAACTAATGTGGAAAATGATGATGAATGATAATTAAGACTTAGCATATCAACATATAATGATTTTAAAGGCTACTTGGATATTTCTCAGTAGCCTTTTTTATGTCTGTGAATTAAAGCCTGGGCGAAAAAAGAACCGCCCATTCCTGGTACGGTTCCTTCTCTATCGCTGAAAATTTATCTCTGATATTAATGCTAGCAATATAGATTACGTACTAATGCATTAACTGGATTGGATTTTGAGCAAAAAAAAGCTCTCCCAAAATGGGAGAGCTAATAATAATAGAAGAAGTGGTATAAATTACATGCTTCCCAAGAGATACATATCTCCAGTAGGCTGTGGTGATCCACCTTCAGGTTCTAAAGTAATCGCAAAAGCCCCATCCGAAGCCGACTGCTGAAACTGCTCAATCTTAAAGAAATTATCTTTTTCTGAATTATTAACAGCAAATACACCCGCGCTAATAGGCTGGTTATTTACCACAAACCAAAGTTGATAATCTTTACTAAGCGGTACATTGGGTAGATTAGCAACTTGGAGTAAAGCTTGCCCATTATCTTTATCCCAAACCACTTTTCCGTAACCAGTTGGGTTAACATCTAAACCATCCATCAATATTAAGTCTACATCTCTAGCTTCTAGAATCGCCAGTAATTCCGATTTTTGATCTATTTCAGTTTTTAACTCACGAATGGTCACGTCTCGTTGAGCTAGTAAATCAGATGAATTAGTAAGATCGTTTTTTAAGTTTTGGTTAAAGAAAAACAAACCTAACGAAAGCATCATAAATACTACAGAAGCTGCGGCAGCAAATCTAAATCGGGGCAAGTAATGTACATTTGCTCCATGTTTAGAATTAACGGATGCCCAAGCCATCTGTAGAAATTGTTCCTTAATATGCTCTGAAGGTTGTTGCTGAGTGGCTAAAAGTGCCATTTCTGACGCAATTATTTTCATGTCTTCAAAAAGCTGATTTTGTTCTTCGCTAGCAGATTCTAGAAGCGATAAAAACTCACTATTTTCATCATTGGTTAATGCGTTAAGTACATAACCTGTACAAAGTTCTTCGAATTGATTATTTATTGAATTACTCATAGTGCTAACTCTCCTCCAAGTAGCTCTCTTAGTTTTAACATCCCATCACGCATTCGCGTTTTAACTGTGCCCAAAGGAAGATCTAGTTTGTCTGAAATTTCAGATTGACTAAGCCCATCAAAATAAGCCACTTGAATAACGGTGCGTTGTTTTTCAGAAAGCTTCTGAAGCGCAGTGTAAAGTTGAGAAGCTCTTTCAGAAAGAATAGTACTTTCTAAAGGGCTGTTTTCGTCTGAATATAGAGGTTGAAATACATCATCATCATTCAAACTAGTTGACTGTCTTTTTTGCTCTTTGTAGACTTTCGATCGCAATCGGTCTATACCTTTGTTTCGAGTTAACGATACAATCCATGTATATGCAGATCCTCTTTCTGTATCAAATTGGTCTGCTTTTTGCCATATAGTTGTAAAAACCTCTTGCAATAAGTCTTCTGCTTCTTCTTTCTTTTTTAAAACGGAAAGTAGAAGGCCAAATAATATTTTGTGATACTTGTCGTACAAGAGAGAGAGAGCAACAGGATCTTGTGAAGCTATGCGTTTCATCAAATCCCTATCCTTCTCATTATCTTGTGTTAAAAGCCTACCAATGGCAGAAAGAATAAAAAATAGCATATGTGTTTTGTTTCAGTAGTTAATACGTAAGCAATGCAATCATGGATTGAACTTAGCTCGTTACTGTAAATTCAAATAACGGTATTATTTATAAAAAGACATCTAAGTTATTAACATCTGTAACAGGTTCTGCACATGAATAATTAGTGCAGATATAAATACTTGTTCGCCCGTCTTTCGGTAACAGATCTATAACGTAAGAAGAAAGAGCTCTTATTTTGTCTTCTTTTTGAGGCCTAAAAACAAGTACCTTTTGAGGATTAAACGCTGTTCTTATAACCGAAATGAAAGGTTTAGTGTCTGTGTTTCCTTCAGAAATCACAATCTCTTTTGGATTATGATGAACAAACTGAATTGCAGAAATACCGAGTGTAATACTTGAGCCCGCCCTAATAAGTTCACTCGAAAAGAATTTTCCTATAGCATCTGCCTTTTGCTCAAAATCGGTGATACCAGTAAGTTTACTTAAACGGAGTAAATTAAGCATCCCAACGGAATTTGCAGAAGGAATAGCTCCGTCGTAAATATGTTTCTGAAGACCTAAAGGCTGATCAGTAGAATCTTTAGTTTGGAAGAATCCACCAAGCTTAGAATCCCAGCATTTTTCAATCATTGCTTTATTGAATGAAAGCGCAGACTCCAAATAATCGGAATTAAAAGTGGCTTCATAAAGCTCAATGGCAGCCCAAACTAAAAATGCATAATCATCAGCGAACGCATCAATTTCAGCTTCACCTTGTTTATAACGGTGTTTTAAATTGCCATCAATAATCAAATTCTTCTCTAAGAATTGGAATGATTTTTCAGCAGCATCCAAATAAGTTGAATTCTGAAGTACAGCTCCAGCTTTTGCAAGAGCAGCAATCATCAACGCATTCCAGTCTGTGAGGACTTTATCATCTAAGAGAGGTTTAGCTCGATTGTTCCGCACCTCAAATAAAGAAGCACGAATGTCTTTGAATCGTAATTCTTCAGTACTGGAGAGAGCTTTCTTTAAATGAGGAATGTTATTTCCCGTAAGCTCCTTTGTGGCCTCATCTTCAAAATTACCCTCAGACCTAAATCGATATACATCCTTAAACCAAACAGCATCTTCAGTAGATAAAATGCTATCGATTTCCTGTTCCGACCAAACATAGAATTTCCCTTCTTCGCCTTCTGTATCGGCATCTTCGGCAGAATAGAAAGCTCCCGAAGGGTCGGTTAATTCTCTAGATACATACTCAGAAATCTCTTCAATCGTCTGTTTGAAGAGTGGATTTTGACAGACCTGATAACCTTCGGTATAAGCCATCATTAGTAAAGCTTGATCGTACAACATTTTCTCAAAATGAGGGAGAAGCCATTGAGCATCCGTTGAATAACGATGAAAGCCAAAACCGACATGATCCCAAATACCACCTAAACGCATTGAGGTTAAGGTTGCTTCTACAGCATCTTTAAAGCGATTTTCTTTAGTATGATTCCATTGTCGTAGCAGAAACATCAAATTATGTGGACTTGGGAATTTTGGAGCCGAACCAAATCCTCCATTTTTATCATCATATTGCTGGGTTAATTGAGCCGCCGCAAAATCAATGGCTTCAGTACCAGGAAATAAACCAGATTCAAACTCTTGTGATCTATCGAAACCACCTTGTATACTTTCTACGGCTTTCTGAACTCTTTCAGGTTCGTGATCCCACATTCCTTTTACACCAGGAATTAATTGCTTCAGACCAATTCTATTAAACCGAGCTTCTTTCGGTAAATATGTAGCAGCAAAAAAAGGTTTTTTGTCAGGGGTCATGATAATTGTTAATGGCCATCCGCCATGCCCATTTAGCATTTGGCAAACCATCATATAAGTACTATCAATCTCAGGGCGCTCTTCTCTATCTACCTTAATGTTAATGAATGCATCATTCAGTTTCGATGCGATTTCCTCATCCTCGAAACTCTCATGAGCCATCACGTGGCACCAATGGCATGTGGCATAACCAATGGATAAGAAAATTGGTTTATTCTCAGATTTAGCTTTTTCAAAAGCTAAATCTCCCCAAGGATACCAATCAACGGGATTGTCTTTATGTTGAAGTAAATACGGGCTTTTTTCGTGTTCTAAACGGTTCAAAAGAATGGTTTTTAAAATGAAATATGGTTAGAAATCTGACTTCTAGAAAATTAACTATCAAGATCTTTTTTGAATCTCTGGCTATAATCAACAATAAATCGCTCGTAAGGAGCATCCATCAGTTTAGAAGAAATCAAAAAATCTGCGGAAGAACGATTACATGCTAATGGGATATTATAAACCACACTAATTCTCAGTAATGCTTTAACGTCAACATCATGAGGTTGAGCTTGTAATGGATCCCAAAAGAATATCATTATATCGATTTGGTTATCAATAATTGCGGAGCCAATTTGTAAATCGCCCCCTAGTGGCCCACTTTTGAATGTGTAAACTGGGAGTTTGAGTTTTTCTGCAGCTAGTGAGCCAGTAGTTCCAGTTCCAAATAAGTTGTGTTGGGCTAAGGAGTCTCTATTATAAAACGCCCAATCTAGCAAATCCATTTTTCGATGGTCATGAGCAATAAGAGCAATGTTTTTTTTAGGTTTCATTGCTATGATGGAGTTAGCAATGGAAGGGTGGTGTATTTTCTTTGCCATAATTTTTTATTGGCAATATACATTAATCAAAGCATCATCGCTTTGTTATAGCCGAGGATATTGAAGGGATAAATTAAATTACGAGGCGTAACTGAGAGCGTTCCATCCGGATTTGTTTCACTCTAAATGATTCATTATCGAATCCTTTGAGCTCTTTTTGGCTATCTTTTATAAAAAGAGTGTCTCTGTTTCTTTCTAAATACAGTTTTACGTCTTCATTATTATAAAAGGCCTCTGAAACAACAATCTCTTTCTCTTTGGCTACATCAACTAAGCGAGATGCAATATTTACTGAGGTTCCAAAATAATCGATTCTATCGTTTAAATTTACCGTGGTGCAATCGCCTAAATGAATGCCAGCTTTAAGTTTGAAAGCATCGCCCATTCCCGTTGAGCTTGAAAAAATTTGCTGAATTCGTTCAACAGCTTTTAGTGCGGAAACCGGTTCTCTAAAAACAGCCATTACCGAATCACCGATAGTTTTAACAATTCCTCCACGTTCTTCGGCCACAATTTGCTGTATAATTTTGAAATGGCTCATCAGTTGACCAATAGCAAACTCATCACCTTCTTGAACATATAAATCGGTAGAATTCATTAAATCGGTAAACAAGATGCTTACATTAGTAGCTAATATTTTTTCGCCATCATTTAGGATTTCTTTCGCAAATAATGTTCTAAAATCATGAGAGGAAGTTACTTCAGATGCGTAGATAGCCTCCTGTTTCCAGTTCTCTTTTTCCAAATAGCACACAACCTTTTGAGAGGAATGGTTGATAATTGTGAGGTTTGGTTTTGTAGAAATAACAGCCTCTTGTCCTGAAAAGTCGTCGTCTTTGATATAAAGTGTAATAGTTTCCGGGCCGTCTTCACGAACATGAAGTTTCAAAACACCGTCATGTTGGTACGTTTTAAAAATATATGTGCCTTCTTCGAGCCGGACATTTAGATACTGTTTTTCACCAATTTTTAAAAAATGTTGTGTCGCTCTGTAAGGAGTATTTTGTGGCCCACCAAAGCAATATTTTTTAGCTGAAAGCTTTCTTATTAGTGGGTTTGGAGTAAATACTAAGTGTATATTTTTATTAAAATCAATGTTGTAGCTGATATTGCATTCCTCACAATGCAAATTATCGTGAGTATCAGTCATTTTTCTAAAACTATGAGTAAGTGCTTTACAGTTCGGGCACGATATATCCCATTGGAAATCAAGCAAGTCTAACTTCGCAGCGTGAAGAAAAACATTGAGCACTGAATATTTTTTTTCCCCCCAATACTCTGCTAATTTATAGGGATGAATTGCACGTAACTCAGCATCATCGGCTTTTCTTAGGTAATCAAAAAGATGGTTAATAATTCTTTGTCGACGAGTGTTTGCAAGGAGTTTTTTTCGAATCAGTTTCATTCTTTTTCCTGCACCTCGAACGAGGTTTTTTTCCTGTGCTAACTCATACGTTAGTAAATTATCAACAGCGCAGGCATCAATCCTATGTAAGAACTTCGTAAACCTTTGGCGAAGAACTCTTGTAATGTATAAACTAAGAGGAAGTGAGAATAGCTTATTGATGGAAAGAATCCATATGCGTAGATGAACAGAAGTGCCTGCAGAATTCTTACTTAATGTAAATAATAGGCGAACATTCTTAAGAAGTCCGATTTTATAATGCCTTGTACAGCCAAAACGGTAAGGCTTCTCCCACATATAAGGTTCCTCTTGCCACACAAGGTGTGAGCTTAACCGAGTTGAAGCTAGCTCTAAAAAACCTTTGGAAGAGCTTCTAGAAAAAGGAGTTTTCTGGATTGGGTATAACCTAATATTCCTGAAAATACTATTTGTATCAGAAATTAGTGGCCATAGCTGTTCAGGGGTGGCCTTAAGTTGAAACTTCCAACTAAAAAAATGTTTATGTCTGTCCTTCATATTTAAAAGAAAACCTGGCAATGAGGTATAACTCGATAATTGTTTGCTGAACTCGTATCTTTAGTCACCATTTTGAAGAGGATATCTTAAAATGGTTGTTACAAAATTTTAATAATACATAACAATGGCAATAGAAAGAACTTTGACTATTCTGAAACCTGATTGTGTTCGTAAAGAACTAATTGGGGAAGTAACTCAGCGCATCCAAGAAGCTGGATTTACTATTCTTGCAATGAAATTGACAAGACTAACAATGGAAACTGCGGGCGGCTTTTATGCGGTTCATAAAGAACGTCCTTTTTATGGCGAGCTATGTGAATTCATGAGTAGCGGAGCGTGTGTACCTATGATTCTTGAAAAAGAAAACGCAGTAGCAGACTTTAGAAAACTTATTGGTGCTACAAATCCAGCTGAAGCAGAAGAAGGCACAATTCGTGCTGCATTTGCTGATAGTTTAGGTGAAAACATCATTCACGGTTCTGACTCTGTTGAGAATGGATTGCTTGAAGGAGCGTATTTCTTTACTGAATCTGAAGTAGTAGCTAATAGAGCTTAAAAAATACTTCTAATTCCGTTTTTTAAAAGCAGCCTTTTTAAAAGGTTGCTTTTTTTATTTGTGCCTCAGTTAATGATTCATAAATTCCATAATGAAACTAACACAATATATTCTCCCGATTCTATACCTAGCGGTAGCATTAAACTGCTCCCCTAAAGAATTTCCCCAACCTGCTGTTGTAAAAACCGGCGCAGAAGTTCTTATCCAAGAACACCTACCAGAGCTTAAAGGTAAGAAAGTGGGGCTTTTTATGAATCCAACAGCTCGGATAGGAGATGTACATGTCTTGGATACTTTGCTGACCCTTGGGGTTGAAGTAACAGCTCTATTTGCACCAGAACATGGATTTAGAGGTGATGCTGGCGCTGGAGAAAGTATAAAGTCTGGAATTGATAGCGCATCAGGATTACCCGTTTATTCCTTGTACTCGGGTGGCAAGATTCTAAAGCCTTCCCCAGAAGTTTTGAACACACTAGATATTGTTCTTTTTGATATGCAGGATGTTGGCGCTCGATTCTATACGTATAATGTTTCTATGAAATTACTGTTAGAAGCTGTTGCAGAAACAGGTACTGAAGTTTGGATACTTGATCGACCAAATCCTGCAGGAGGCGAGTATGTTGCCGGCTGGATATTAGAAGATGAATACCGCTCTTTTGTTGGGGATTACCCAATACCAATCGCACACGGTTTAACTCTTGGAGAGCTTGCATTGATGGCCGTTGGAGAAAGTTGGCTAGAAGCAACAAAGCCCGTAAATGTTAAGATAATCCAAATGGAAGGCTGGAAGCGATCTTACAAATGGCCAGATACTGGATTAAATTGGTTCCCACCATCACCTAATCTTCCAGCTTTTGAAAATGCATACGCATATTTAGGAACCTGTTTTATTGAAGGAACAAGCTTATCTGAGGGTAGAGGTACAGATAACCCATTTTTAATTTTAGGCGCACCAAATACGAAGGTTCAATTAAAAGAACTGGCTGAGATTGGCGCAAATTATGGTGTTCAACTTGATACAGTTTCGTTTACTCCAAGATCAATTCCAGGCAAATCTTTAAATCCCAAACATAAAGATTCAAAAAGCTTTGGCGTTAATATTGTAAGTCTGTCCACAAAAGAGAAGAGTCTTGAAGACCCTGTGAAATTTGGAATTGAGTTGATGTATATACTAATGGATGCTACCCCCAAAGCCGAGTACAAAAGCTTTATTAAGAAACTATCTGGGACAGATAAAATTCTTAATAAGCAAGAACTGGATTCGTGGGGTTCGAACTTTGAAAATTATGTAACTAAAAGAAAAGCTTACTTAATTTACGATTGACGTCTTCGCCATTCATAGCAGACTAGAGCAGCGCTTACTGATGCGTTTAAGGATTCAACGTCGTTCGTCATTGGAAGCGTAACGGAGTCGGAACATTTTTTAAGTATATTCTTTTCGATTCCTCGTCCTTCATTACCAACTAAAAACGCAACAGGCTTATTGAAGTCCTTCTCCCAAACTGTTTTGGTAGCTTCTCCGGAGAGTGCAACAACTTCAAATCCAGCGGCAGTTAAATCTTTTATGCCTTGGTTAGAATCATGTACTCTAATAATCGGAATTCTTCCAGCAGTACCTGCCGAAGTTTTGAATACGGTTGCATTAATCGGAGCTTGCCCTTGCCCTGAAACTAAAACTGCTGAAATACCAGAAGCTGCTGCTGTTCTAAGGATAGCTCCAAAGTTGTGAGGGTCTTCAATTCCATCAAGAAGCAAGACCGCAGGATTGTTACTTTGGTCTAGAGTTTCTACCCAATCAAAGAAGTTTGCATACTTGACGATACTCATCAATGCAACAAAACCTTGATCGTTTACTCTTCCAACAAGGTTATCAATTTTAACTTGCGGAACCTTAGAAACAGGAATTAGGTTCTCAGAAATGAGATCTGTGATTTCAGATATGGTAGATGGTTGAATAGAATTTTTAATAAAAATCTTTTCAATTTCATCAGGACGTTGTTGTAGGGCCTCTAAAATAGGCTTACGACCATAAATGAAAATATTTTTAATATTTTGCATAATTATTTTATTGTTATGACACTTTTACTATAATGTAGTAATAAAAGTCGTGTGTGAGTCTAAATAATAAGGACATGTTTGAGCAATCTAAAGAGAAATATCCGTTAACTTCGGAAAGTTTATCGCTAAAGAATAAATCTAAGACAGGTAAGGTCAACGAATCTGTTTTTTTAAGTCGTATCCAGTCAGTAAATATACTGCATTTTATATCTGCCACCGCGCAGCTTTTTTTAGGAGTTTGCGTGGTAGCGCTTTCATTGGCTGAATTAATTCACCCAACTTGGCTAGCAACTGTAATGACAGTACTAGGTAGCCTTACTAGCGTTATAGGTTTGTATTTTATGTATAACATTTTTTCAAGTATTGGAACCTTCGATTCTTTGCTTAATAAAGCAATAAAAAGAGTGATTACTTTCCAGAATTAACTATTGGCTTGTGTTTTGATTCTAAAGGATTGAAGCTAATTCGATACATTGAGATTTTTGTATCGTCAATATAAGTATGGCTTTAAGTCATGAAGTATAGAGTATTAGCTTTACAGTTAGTAATGTTAGGCATCAATACATTTGTGCTTTATGCCCAAGGTAGCATAATGAATTATGAGCATAAGTCACTCACAAAAAATACTATGGATACTAATGATAATGGGTTTATTGTAATCGCTCATCGTGGTGCACGTGCTTATTACCCTGAGAACACAATGGCTGCATTTAGGGCGGCGATTGATTTCGATGCTGAAATGTTGGAGTTAGATGTGCAGCTAAGCAAAGACAATATTCCTGTAATTTTTCATGATACAAAGCTAGATAAAAAAACAAATGGCTCCGGTTTCGTTTCCGATTATACATTGGAACAACTGCAAGAATTAGACGCAGGATCATGGTTTGACGAGAAGTTTAAAGGAGAAAAAATTCCAACTCTTGTGGAGCTTTTGGAATATGCTAGAGGTAGAATTTCAGTAAATATTGAGATCAAAACGGAAGCTGTGAAAGATGTTGCTCTCTATAATTCTGAAAATAGTGTGGAGAAGCAAGTAGTAGCACTTATAAAAGCTCTGGGTATGAAAAGCAGTGTGATGGTATCAAGCTTTGATTACAGAGCCGTTAAAAGAATTAAAGAGCTTGATCCAGAAATTTATACAGCACTTTTGTACGAAAAGGAGCAGTCAAATGGATTAAACCCTAAAGAGCTTGTAGACTTGTATCATGTTGATGCATTCAACTGTAGTGGTAGAGAGTTAAACCGAAAGTGGCTCGATATTTTAAATCACAATGAAATTCCTTTTTTTGTGTACACCATTAACGAAGCTACACAAATGAAAAAGGTAATAGAAGCAGGTGCTAAAGGTATATTTTCTGATAAACCAGACTTACTCAAGCAAGTTTCTGATGAGATGTTCCCCTCCAAAACAGAATAAAATCCATTTTGTTAAATCATTTATTGAACGGGGACTGTGAGAGTCCTATCTTTTTCATCCATCAACTACACTCTCTTCTTACATGTCTACCAAGTATATTTTTGTTACCGGTGGGGTAACATCCTCCCTCGGAAAAGGAATAATTTGCTCATCTTTAGGGCGATTATTAGTGGCTCAAGGCCTCAAAGTTACAATCCAGAAATTGGACCCGTATATCAACGTGGATCCTGGAACTATGAACCCATACGAACATGGGGAAGTGTATGTAACAGATGATGGTGCTGAAACTGATTTAGATTTAGGTCACTACGAACGTTTTTTAGATATCCGTACTTCTCAATCTAACAATGTTACGACGGGTAGAATTTATTACGATGTTATTAAAAAAGAGCGCCAAGGTGCTTACTTAGGGAAAACAGTTCAAGTTATTCCTCATATAACAGACGAAATTCAATCTCATGTTCTAAAGCTTGGGAATTCTGGGGAATACGATATCGTAATTGTAGAAATCGGCGGAACAGTAGGTGATATTGAAAGCCTTCCGTACATAGAAGCCGTTCGCCAGTTAAAATATAACGTAGGTAGAGCAAATACACTTTCCATTCATCTTACGTTGGTTCCTTATTTAGCCGCCGCAGGTGAGTTGAAAACCAAGCCTACACAACATTCTGTTAAAACACTGTCAGAAAGTGGTTTACAACCTGATATTTTAGTTTGCCGCTCTGAACGTCCTCTGGATGATTCTATTCGTGGCAAAGTTGCTCGTTTCTGTAATGTGGATGTAGAAGATGTAATTGCATCTCTCGACGCAAAAAGCATTTATGAAGTGCCTTTACTAATGCAGAAGGAAGGCCTTGACAAAAGAGTAATTGAGAAGCTTAAGCTAGAAACCAAAGAATATAATCTTGATAACTGGATAGGCTTTGTTGAAGCAGTTTGTGATCCTTCTGGAGCGATTGATATAGCTCTAGTTGGAAAGTATGTTGAACATCACGATTCTTATAAATCCATCGTAGAAGCTTTTATCCACGCTGGAGCTGTGAATGACTGCAAGGTTAATATCCGATGGGTACAGTCAGATGATCTTACAAAAAAGAATGTAGCAAAGTCTCTGAAAGGTGTTTCTGGAATTCTAGTAGCACCTGGTTTTGGTGGGCGTGGTATTGATGGAAAGCTTGCTGCTGTAGAATATGCTAGAGTAAGTAATATCCCATTTTTTGGAATTTGTTTGGGAATGCAGTGTGCAGTAATTGAGTATGCTCGAAATGTTTGTGGTTGGACTGAAGCAAACAGCGCAGAGTTTGACGAAGAAACTGAGTACCCAATCATTGATATTATGAAGGATCAAAAGAATATTGAAAATATGGGCGGAACAATGCGCTTAGGTAAATATTCTTGTGAATTGAAAGAGGGAACTAATTCTCACAAAGCTTATGGTAGCACTTTAGTAGACGAGCGCCACCGCCACCGTTATGAAGTAAACAACAATTTGCGTTATAAGCTTGTTGAAAACGGAATGACTTTAGCAGGGATGAATCCTGAAAGAGATTTAGTAGAAATTGTGGAAATTGAAGATCACCCATGGTTTGTTGGAGTTCAATTTCACCCAGAACTAAAGAGTACCGTTAGCAATCCTCAACCACTTTTTGTGGATTTTGTTAAAGCTAGCTTAAAGTACGCGAAGAGCGAAAAGCTTTATACACAGCTTAAAAGCAATAAAGCTACGGTATAGTTTTAATACTCTCGTTTCTGTATAATAATCTTTAAAAAGGAATGTAGTTCACCACTACATTCCTTTTTTTGTTAGATAAACAATTCAAGTTTGTGTTATATCTGCCCATGTAAAAGGTTGGTATAAATTTTATCAATCCTAAAATGATTGTTTATATTGAACTGATCTTAAATTAAATATACTTATGAAGTACTTTTCACAACTATCAATATTATTACTACTAGTAATTACAGCGTGCTCCAAACAGAGTGATACACAGGTGATTACAAATGTTAACGGCTATACCATTACTGGAGATTCTGTTTTGGAGTTTTCGACTATCGCGATGGAGAATGGGAAAATTGTTGGTATTGGTGGTGATGAAATTCGGCAGAAATTCTCAGAAGCAACAATTATTGATGGAGAATCAAAAACGATGTTACCTGGCTTAACAGATGCTCATGGCCATGTTATGGGGTTAGGATTTCAGGAACTACAAGTGAATGTGGCGGGGATTAAGTCTCTAGATGAAACACTTAAGAAAATAAAAGAATATGCAGATGAGAATCCTGATTTGGAATGGATACAAGGTCGTGGCTGGAACCAAACATTGTGGAAAGAAAATGAATTTCCTACAGCCGCAGATTTAGATAAAATAATCTCAGATCGACCTGTTTGGTTGAGTAGAGTAGATGGGCATGCAGGTTGGGGAAACTCAGTAGCACTCCAAAAAGCCGGTATCAGTAAGGATACACCTGACTCACAAGGCGGAAAAATCATTCGAGACTCAAAAGGAAACGCAACTGGCGTTTTTATTGATGCTGCACAGTGGAATATTGACTCTATTGTACCTGAAGCAACAGAAGTGGAAAGAGAAATGGCGTTTAAAAAAGCGCTTGAGCAAATGAAAAGGATGGGCTTAACATCAGTACATGATGCTGGAGTGAGTGCAAGTGATTGGAATTTGTATAAAAAAGTAGCTGATGAGGATAATCTTACTACAAGAATTTATGCTATGATTGGTGGTGCCGGAGAAGAGTTCGATAAATTATCGGAAAAAGGACCAGTTGATTCTTACTCGGACGATATGCTTGCTTTGCGAAGTGTGAAGCTCTACTCAGATGGAGCGCTTGGTAGTAGAGGCGCTGCTATGATTGATTCTTATTCTGACGATCCGGGAAATAATGGGTTACTTTTTTACGACCAAGAACAGATGAACGAAATGGTTCTTAAAGTTACTGAAAAAGGTTTTCAAGCAAATGTACACGCCATTGGTGATAGAGGAAACAGAGAAGTTCTTAATGCGTTTGAATATTCAAAAGATAAGCTGGGAGAACAAGGACTTAGAAATCGAGTAGAGCATGCACAAATTGTATCATTAGATGATATTCCTAGATTTAAAGAGTTGAATATCATCGCATCTATGCAACCAACCCATGCAACAAGTGACAAAAATATGGCTGAGGATAGAGTTGGTTCCGAGCGAATAAAAGGAAGTTATGCTTGGAAGACATTCCTAGAGCAGGGAACTATTGTTGCTGCCGGTTCTGATTTCCCTGTAGAGCATTCTAATCCATTCTTTGGATTGTATTCAGCTGTTACACGTATGGATCATGAAGGAGCGCCAAAAGGGGGCTGGTACTCAAATGAAGCTTTAACGCGAGAAGAGGCATTGAAAGCTTTTACTATAGATGCCGCTTATGCTGGACATCAAGAGGAGTCACTTGGTAGTTTAGAGGTTGGGAAATGGGCAGATTTTATTCTCATAGATAAAGATTATTTCAATGTATCGGCAAGCGAAATATGGAATATTAAAGTGCTTCAAACTTGGGTGGCAGGCAAAAAAGTATACACTGCTGAAATGTAGAAATCATTGTCAGAAAAAATTCTTCATAAAGCCTCTTTTTAAAGAGGCTTTTTTTGGAGCTGATTAAAATATACCATAGATTATATGTATAAAACATGTGTATCTATGAATGAATTACAAAACCCACTTCGAGGAAGAGGCGCCTCAGATAATCCAGTCAATCGTTTTGAAGGCAATTATGTGGATTACGAACTTGATGAAGAAACGGGTGAAAAGCCATCTCCTAAAACCCAACTATTCTCTGACGATACCAAACAAGTTATATCATGGAATAAGAGCCCTGATATTCCATTCGAAGCTGGCTTAAATCCGTATAGAGGATGTGAACATGGTTGTATTTATTGTTATGCACGTCCTTATCATGAGTATTTAGGGTTCTCTGCTGGGGTAGATTTTGAAAGTAAGATTGTAGTTAAATATAACGCGGCAGAGTTACTCAGAAAGCAATTCATTTCTCCAAAATGGAAACCACAAGTGGTGGTGATGAGTGGCGTAACCGATTGCTATCAGCCTATAGAGAGAAAGCTAGAAATAACTCGAAACTGTTTAAAAGTCTTTGCCGAGTTTAGAAATCCAGTAGGTATTATCACAAAGAATCATCTCGTTACGAGAGATATAGATTACCTTAAAGAGCTTAGTGATCAGAACTGTGTTAGCGTAACTATTTCTGTTACTTCTTTAGATAATAAGCTAACGGAAATTATGGAGCCGAGAACCTCGCGTGCAAAAAGAAGGCTCGAAGCAATTGAGAAGCTAGCGAAAGCTAACATCCCTGTAAGAGTTAATGTTGCCCCTATTATACCCGGTTTAACCGATCATGAGCTTCCAAGTATATTACAATCAGCGTATGATGCCGGCGCAACACAAGCAAGCTACATTATTGTAAGATTACCTTATAAGGTAAAAGACTTGTTTTGTGATTGGCTCGAGCAACACTACCCTGATAGAAAAGAAAAAGTAGAAAATAGATTACTAGATATGCGGGGGGGCAAGCTTTATAATTCTGATTGGAGCAACCGGATGAAAGGTCAGGGTGTTTTTGCTAAACAAATTAAAGATGTATTTGATGTACAAATAAAGCGACTAGGAATGAATTCGGTTCATCATCCCTTAACTACGGATAATTTTTTGAAAAAATCAGGTGATCAGTTACATCTGTTTACATGAAACGAGATAATTAATATTTAAATGACATTCGTTTACAAACTTGAGGGAAACTTTTTCCAAGTTCGTTCGTCTTTAATGATGTAGCCTCCCGGTACCCAATGCTAGAGAGTCATATTAGAGATAATAACATATTTATTTTTGGGTATCGGGTTTTTTTTGTCCGGTTGTCAAGCTTTTCTATTACTTGCAGTTCTTGAAAGAAGTCTCAATTATTGTCCCGCTCATTCAATATCTTTAGGCAAAATTCATTATTAATTTATAAATCTGACATATTTATAATGGCTGCAACCTCATCTAGAATGCTACAATTGGGAACAAAGGCTCCATCTTTTTCGCTTATCAACGCCACTGGCGGAGTAGTTTCTTTGTCTAATTTTGATGAAGCAAAAGTTTTAGTGGTTATGTTTATATGTAACCACTGCCCATATGTTATGCATTTAAATAAAGCACTGGTAGAATTTGCTAACGATTTTAAAGCAATGGGAGTAGAATGCGTAGCAATCAGTTCTAATGATGTTGAGAAATATCCTCAAGACGGAATTGAATTTATGGCACAATTGGCTAAAGAAATGTGCTTTCCTTTCCCGTATTTACTTGATGAAACACAAGAGATAGCAAAGGCTTATCAAGCTGCTTGTACTCCCGATTTTTATGTTTTCGACAGTAATAAGAACTTGTACTATAGAGGTCAGTTCGATAATAGTCGACCAGGAAACGACAAACTTGTAACAGGTTCTGATTTAAGAGGCGCAACACAAGCTCTTCTTGGTGGGAAGTCATCCTATGAGCCTCAAATACCTAGCATTGGTTGCAATATAAAATGGAAACCAGGCAATGAGCCTGAATATTTTAAAGTTAAAAAATAATGGATAAGATTGAACTTCAGAAGCTAAGAGAAGATTATTCCCTAAGCAGTTTAGACGAAAGTGATGTGCTTCAAAACCCAATAGAGCAATTTAAGCAATGGATTCAGGAAGCTTTAAAAGCGGGTGTTCCAGAGCCAAATGCAATGAATTTAGCTACAGTTGATAACGAGGGTAGACCTCATTCACGTATCGTTCTATTAAAAGGATTTGATGAAAATGGTTTCGTGTTTTTTACAAATTACGCTAGTGATAAAGGCCGTGAAATTGAAGCAAACCATAATGTATCAATTTGTTTCTTTTGGATAGAGTTGGAACGACAAGTCCGAATAGATGGTGTTGCCAAAAAGATAACAAAAGCGGAGAGTGAGGCTTACTTTAAATCTCGACCTCATAAAAGCCAGGTAGGTGCATTAGCTTCAAACCAAAGTGAAGTTGTTGAAAATAGATTGTTCTTAGAACAAAAATTTGAAAAGCTGGAAGCAGAGTTTGTTGAAGGTGAAGTGCCAATGCCAGAAACGTGGGGTGGATATGTAATTGAGCCATCCGTCATAGAGTTTTGGCAAGGAAGAAGAAGTCGCTTACACGACAGGATTAAGTACGAACGGAAAGCAGATAACTGGATTATAAAAAGACTATCACCCTGATATGCCCAAAATTAAGAAAAGACGGTTCGAAGAAATGCGAGCCAAAGAAAATGTGCTTGAATGGAGCGATTACAATAGCGCTAATCCATTTCCAAAAGGCACATGGAATGCAGATGTTTTTAAGAATTCGAACCCTATAACTCTCGAGTTGGCTTGTGGAAAGGGAGAATACTCAGTAGGTCTTGCCCAGCTATATCCAGAATTGAATCTGGTTGGAGTTGATATTAAAGGTAATAGAATGTGGGTTGGTGCAACTGAAGCTCAAGAAAAAGGATTAGAAAATGTTCGTTTTCTAAGAGCATATATAGATCATTTAGATCAGTTTTTTGCTGAAGGCGAAGTTGATGAACTTTGGATTCTCTTCTCAGATCCCTACATCAGAAAAGAAAGAAAACGTCTTACTGCACCCAAGTTCTTAGCTTTATACAGGAAGTTTTTAAAACCAGGAGGTATCATAAATCTAAAAACAGATAGTGATGTTCTCTATGAATACACCAAAGAAATAATTGAAGAGGAGAACTTGGAACTTCTTCGGGATATTTCGGATGTGCATGCAGAGTGTCCCAATGACTCTGAACTGGCTATAAAAACATACTACGAACAAATGCATCTTAAAAACGGAAAGCCAAGCAAATTTCTTTCCTTTAAGCTCACCTAGAAATTTTTATAGAATACTTGATTTTAGAGATGGAATAGTTAACTTCGATAAGTTAACACTGTTAACCAGTTTTAAATAATGGATACTCAGGAAATTACTTTACGAGATAAAATACTAGAAATTAGTAGGCGACAACTTTTTGTTGAAGGGCATAAATCTTTATCAATGCGAGGTATAGCAAAAAAGGTTGGAGTATCAGCAACGAGTATATATCTATATTTCGAGAATAAAGATCATCTCTTACACACCTTAATTGAAGAATCGGTTGAGGACTTAAGTTCCACAATCGAACAAGAAGTAGTTGGTAAAGTAGGCACTATCGACAAATTTGAAGCTACAATTAATGGTTACGTTAATTTTGCTATGAGTAACCCCGAAAAGTATGACATTATCTATAATGTGAATTCTACGGCAATGTCTCGCTACCCGAAAGAAAAGTTTAGGAAAGCACGACGAAGTTATGAATCGCTAGTTAAGGTAATTGAAGAGGGAGTTTCTGAAGGATTGATGGCCTTGGAAAGCCCCGTAATTGCTGCATATTCAATTTGGGCACAATTACACGGGGTTGTATCGGTAGTTCTTAACCAGCGTTTAGATAGCCGAATAGATAAAGATAGGTTTATAAAAGAGTCTCTAGAGCATATTGTTCAAGGGTTCTTAGTTAGAACAACAGTTTCATAAATAATGGAGAAAAAATGGATGAATTAATGAATTTACTTGGATTCTTTTCTGAGATGCCGTTATGGGCATCTATTGGTTCTGTAGTATTGGTATTGCTAGTATTAGGTTATACAGGCGCGCCTCTATTTCTGTGGACTATTGCAGGCTATGCAGTATTAATTGGGTTAGCTGCCCCAGAATGGCTATTTATTGTATTTACAGTTGTGGCTGTAATATTCAATGTTAAGCCAATACGACGAACTTTGATTAGTGCACCAGTTATGAAATTACTGGATGTGCTAAACTTTCTACCAACAATTTCAGAAACCGAACAAACCGCCATCGAAGCTGGTACCGTTTGGGTTGAAGGTGAATTGTTCTCCGGAAAACCAGACTTTAAACGAATTTTAAACGAATCATACCCTGAGTTAAGCGACGAAGAGCAAGCTTTTTTGGATGGACCTGTGGAAGCGCTTTGCGGAATGGTTACTGATTGGGAAGTATTTGTTAAAAAAGATTTTGAGGTTGATGTCTGGGAATTCATGCGAAAGGAAGGATTCTTTGGGTTAATAATTCCAAAGAAATATGGAGGACATGAGTTTACAGCAACAGCGCATAGTGCAATTGTAGCAAAACTAGCTTCTCGATGTGGCCCACTCGCTACTACAGTTATGGTGCCAAACTCATTGGGGCCAGCTGAACTATTGATGCATTACGGTACTCAGAAACAGAAAGATCATTATTTACCTAGGCTAGCAACGGGCGAAGAAATGCCATGTTTTGCTCTTACTGAGCCAAGTGCAGGTTCTGATGCAGGAGGAATGACCTCTCATGGTGAAGTATTTAAAGGCGAAGACGGAGAACTGTATCTAAAATTAAACTGGAATAAGAGATACATCACTTTAGCTGCAATATCTACAGTAATTGGTTTAGCATTTAAGCTACGAGATCCAGAAAATCTTTTAGGTAAAGGCGAGGAGCTTGGTATTACTTGTGCTTTGATTCCATCAAGTACTAAAGGTGTTGAGTTAGGTAAGAGACACGATCCGTTAGGAGTTCCATTCTATAATTGTCCAACGCATGGTCGCGACGTAATTGTTCCTATAGATGCGATTATCGGGGATAAAGAAGGTGCTGGTAATGGCTGGCGAATGCTTATGGAATCATTAGCAGTAGGAAGAGGGATTTCACTTCCGGCTCAGGGATTGGGTGGCGCTAAAATGTCGACCAGAGCAGTTGGAGCTTATGCTGCTATCCGTAAACAATTCGGATTGAATATTGGGAAATTCGAAGGTATTGAAGAACCAATGGCTCGAATTGGTGGCTACACTTATTTGATGGAAGCTGCACGAAAATATACAACGGGCGGTTTGGATAAAGGTGCCAAGCCAGCAGTTGTGACTGCCATCGCAAAGTACAATTTCACTGAGTTAACCCGTGAGATTATAAACGATGCAATGGATATTGTAGGCGGGTCTGGAATTTCTAGAGGTCCACGAAATATTTTTGCAAACGGTTATACATCATTGCCAATTGCCATAACTGTAGAGGGTGCAAACATCCTAACAAGAACTTTGATGATATTTGGACAAGGCGCTATTCGTTGCCATCCATATGCCTTTAATGAAATCAATGCATTGATGAATAAAGACACCAAAGCATTTGATGATAATTTCTGGCAACATATCGGGCATGTTGTTCGCAACAAAGTACGAGCTTTCCTTCTCAGCATAACGAGAGGTCGTTTAGCTAGTTCTCCAGTTGGTGGACCTGCAGCTAAGTATTTTAGAAAACTAGCTTGGGCTTCCGCTTCTTTCGCTTTTTTCACGGATATCGCTTTGGGGTCTTATGGCGGTAGCTTGAAGATGAAGGAAAAAATCGCAGGCCGTTACGCCGATATTCTAAGTTTTATGTATTTGTCAGCAGCAACATTACGACGTTTTGAAGCAGAAGGAAGACGCAAAGAAGATCTCGATTTCTTCAACTGGTCAATGCAGTATATGTTCTACAGAATGCAAGTTGGTTTTGAAGGAATTCTTAGAGAAATACAAGTTCCAGGTCTAAGTTGGGCATTCAGGTTAATAGGAGTATGGTCGCGACTAAACCCAATCGGAACTTATCCTTCTGATCAATTGGGACATAAAGTTGCTCAAGCTATGCAGGTTCCTGGCGAACTAAGAGATCATATAACAGACGGAATCTACATTTCTAAAGATCCTCAAGATGCGCTTGGTCGTTATGAGCATACATTAACGCTTATTACTGAAGCTGCACCTATCTACAAAAAGATGTTTGTAGCTATGAAGAAAAGAGAGTTACCAAAGGCACCACTTTCTGAATTAATTGCACCTGCGTTAGAGAGAGGAGTTATAACTAAAGAGGAAGCTGATCTGGCTACAAGAGCTGAAGATGCACGAACAGATGCTATTCAAGTTGATGACTTTACTTTGGAAGAATATTTAGCTGAGACACCCACAATGCCTTCTGGAAATGGACTTCCAACAGAAGAAGTGGTAGGGGTTTCGTAAGCAAACTCTCAAATTCTCATTGTTATTGTGACATAATATTAGCTCTGTAGATTGATCTCTACAGGGCTTTTTTTATGATTGCAATACTTTCTACTACTAAGAGTAATAAAGAGATGAGTAAAAAGGTGTATATGCTGTAATACTATGAAATATAGATTATTATTCTTTATATAATAAAATATTAGAGTATCAGCAAATAATTTACTTTTATTCTAGTGATATGTATTGTGTAAATAATAGCCAAAAATGAGATTGTTGCTATGCAAAAACTCCGTTTAGATACCATTGACCAAAATATTCTTGATATACTCCAATCAGAAGGGCGTATTGCAAATAATGAACTTGCAAATCGTATTGGGCTTACGCCAACCCCCACGTTAGAGCGTGTGAGGCGCCTTGAAAGGGAAGGTGTTATTGAAGGGTATCAAGCTAGATTGAATAAAGAAAAGGTTGATAAAGGTTTTAGTGCATTTATAACAGTTACGTTAGCGGTGCATCAACTGAATTTATTGGAAGAGTTTAGTAATGCAGTTAAAGCGATTCCTGAGATACTGGCTTGTTACAATACTACAGGTGAAGGTGACTTTCTTCTTCATGTAGTTGCAAAAGATGTTAAAGACTATGAACTATTGATGAGAACCAAGTTGACTATGCTGCCTGATGTTCAACGCCTACATACTAGTATTGTCTTAAATACAATTAAAGAACAATCAAACATTCCTGTACAATGATTAAGCAAAAGAGAATAAATCTGTCATTTGAATCTAAAGCAGTTCATGCTGGTGAGCTTAATAGAGACCAATATGGATCACACATTCCTCCCATTTATCAAACTTCTACTTTTGTGTTTAAAAATGTTGATGAAGGTGCCAAAGCATTTGCTCATGAGGAAGGAGGAGCTTCTCATATTTACTCGAGGTTAGGTAACCCAACAGTAGAACATCTAGAGAGAGCTATATGTGAGCTAGAAACGTTCGGAATGGAAAATACTACATCTTATACAGGGATGGCATTTGGAAGCGGTATGGCGGCAATTAGCACGGGTATCATTAGCTTTGCGAAAGGAAAGCATGTAATAGCTCAGGATGCACTTTATGGATGCACAAGCCAGTTTCTGAAAGAAGAAGCTCCTGTTTTGGGAATCTCAACATCTTTTGTAGATACCAGCGATATAAAACAGATTGAGTCTGAGTTGAAAAAACATCCTAATACGGCAGTAATCTATTTAGAGAGCATCGCAAATCCAACAATGATGATAAGCGATATTGAAGCTATTTCGATGTTGGCAAAAGAGCATGGAGTTTTAGTGATGGTCGATAATACCTTTGCAACGCCATATCATATCCAGCCCTTAATGTTAGGTGCCGACGCGGTTGTTCATTCAACAACAAAATATATGGGGGGACATGGTACTGTTATTGGTGGAGCTCTAGTTGCCAAGAAAGAGCTTTTAGCTGAAACGGAATTGTTTCTATATCGCAAAAATTTAGGTGGTATTGCAGGCCCGATGGATGCATGGTTGACTTTGAACGGAGTAAAAACTTTGCCACTTCGTATGGAAAAACATGCTACAAACGCAATGAAAATAGCTCAGTTTTTGGAAGCTCATCCGAATGTTGAGAAAATTTGGTATCCGGGATTAGAATCTCATCCTCAATATTCACTTGCTCAAAGAATTATGAGAAATGGTTATGGTGGGATAATAGCATTTGAACTGAAAGGTGGATTTGAGGCTGGTAAGTCTCTAATGAATAATGTAAAACTGTGTACTCTTGCAGTAAGCCTAGGTACCGTTGATACACTCATTCAACATCCAGCATCAATGACACACTCTATAGTTGATGAGGAAATCAAAAAACTAGCACACATTACAGATGGCTTGGTCCGACTAGCTGTCGGAATAGAAAGCGCTGAAGATATTATTTATGACCTTGAGCAAGCTTTAGAAGTATAAACTAGGAGGGAAGTGTTTTATAAAACTTCAGTTTAAAAATACTTGTGATGAAATTAGTTTGAGGGCTTTAATCTAGGCGACCCTCAAACTAATTTTAACATCCATTCAAAAATTACCAGCTACCACCGGCGCCACCGCCGCCTGATCCGAAGCCGCCGCCGCCGCTAAAGCCACCAAATCCTCCACCACCGAAGCTGCTTCCACCGCCACCTCCGAAGCCACCGCCACGATTGCCTCCGCCCATCATACTTCCCCAAAGGAGAACATCAACAGGACCAAGAGTGCGGCGACCACCTCTGCCACCGCCTTTACCAAATCGAGAAATAACAACAAAGATTATAACGATAAAGAAAATAATGAGGTCAATAGGAATATCGGGCCCATCACTTTGCAATTCAGGAGCACCTTCAAACTCACCAGCGGCAAGCTGAATCATAATATCTGTAGCTCTGTCCAAACCATTATAAACGGTTCCACTTCGCAGATTTGGAACTAACACATCTTGAACAATTCTATTTGCCATAGCATCAGGAATAGCACCTTCAAGGCCGTAACCAACTTCAATCTTAAGCTCTCGGTCGTCTTTTGCTATCAGGATTAGAACGCCATTGTAGCGATCTCCTTCCCACATCTTCCATTTACTGAATAATTCGTTGGCAACTTCATCACGCGAGTAGCCTTCCAAACTTTCTATGGTTGCGATAGCAATTACGTTGGTTGTTGTATCACGATAATTTCTAAGCTTTCTTTCTAATTGGTTTACCTCACTCGATGAAAGCATATTGGCGTAATCATTAACCATTCCTTTAGGTTGTTGAGGAAGGAAATCTTGCGAAAAAGCGGTTGATGTAATAACTAAGGCGATAAATATTGAAAGAAATTTACGCATCTGTTTTGCCCCCATAACTAATGTCATCTGATAGTTCGTTTACATCATCTTTTTGGTAAGGGAAGAATTCCTTTAATTTTTTACCGATGTGTAAAATGGCTTCTTGCAAGCCTGTCTCGTAATCATCTGCCTGAAAATACTTGGTCATTAGTTCAAGTTCAGCAGTCCAAAAATCTTGACCTACTTTTGAATTAATACCTTCATCGCCCCAAATAGCAATTTTATGGTCTTTGGTTGCTACATATATGATGGTTCCGTTATGTAGCTCCGTTTCATGCATTTTAAGTTCAGCAAAAACTTCTTTAGCTCGTGTAATGGGATCTTCGGTCTTACATTTTGCCTCGATATGTACTCTAATCTCTCCCGATGTATTCGTTTCTGCTTCCTTTATGGCCGCTATAACTGTTCTCTCTTGTTCTTTGGATAAGAATTTTGACATGAATATCGTTTTGATATATTTAAAATAAAGTAGGAAATGAGATTTGAGTTAACATAGAAGTCAGCTCAAACCTCATATCACGAATTGGATTGTTTAATTATTAAAATCCACTGTAGGAGCGTTTTCGGCACCTTTATCAGCTTCGAAGTAAGCTTTACGTTCAAAGCCACCAATGGAAGCAAAAATGCTTGAAGGGAATTTTCTGATTGCAGTATTATAGCCTTGAGCAGCGTCATTAAAACGTTTACGCTCAGTAGCAATTCTGTTTTCGGTTCCTTCCAGTTGAGACTGTAAGTCGCGGAAGTTAGCGTTAGCCTTTAGTTCCGGATACTTCTCAACGGTTACCAATAATCTTGATAATGCACCGCTTAATTGATTTTGAGCTTCCTGAAATTGTGCCAGTTTAGCAGAATCGTTCAAGTCGGATGCACTAATATTGATAGAAGTTGCTTTACTTCGTGCTTCAATTACAGAAGTAAGCGTTTCTTGTTCAAAATTAGCAGCTCCTTTAACGGTATTTACTAAGTTTGGAATTAAATCAGCTCGGCGTTGATATTGGTTTTCAACTTGTGCCCAAGCTCCCTCAACGTTTTCTTCTTGGCTTACTAGCCCGTTATTAACACTGATGCCGTAAAACACTAACAGGAGTAAAACTCCTAGCCCAATAAGATATTTTGCTTTCATATTTTTGATTTTTGTTAATTACCTTGTGCCTCGCTTACGAGCCAAAAGTAGATTTGGTTCAAATTTCTTTCACAATCTTAATCAAAAATCGTTCCATTGTCAGACCTTACCCCAAAATTCATATTTTTTGACCTAGACGACACCTTATTAGACCACAAAAAGGCAGAACAAGCAGGCTTAGCAGATGTTCATGCTCATTTTGATGCCTTAAATGATGTCGAAATTGGAAATCTGGTAGAAACCTATCATCAAATTAACAAAGGACTTTGGGATGAATATGGGCGAGGAGAGATTGACAGACACATTTTACATCGCCGTAGATTCGAGGAAACCTTTATTGAGCTTGGTATAGATGCTAGCTTGTATAAAGAAGCTGGTAAGGTGTACCTGAACTATTACAGAAACCATTGGAAATGGGTGAAAGGTGCCAAAATAGCATATGATAAAATTGCTAACCATTTTGATGTTGGGGTAATAACAAATGGCTTTGCCGAAACTCAGTGGAAGAAGATTGATCAATTCGGTTTTAAAGAAACGGCTAAACATATCGTTATTTCTGAAGAAATTGGAGTGATGAAGCCACATCCTAAAATATTCGATTATGCTACTGAACTTGTTGGTTTAGAGCGATCAGAAATTCTATATGTGGGCGATTCACTTACCTCTGATGTTATTGGCGGGAATAATGCAGGCTGGAAAGTTGCTTGGTTTACTAAACAGCCTACAGAGCAAGGCACCAAACTCTCAGATTTAGTATTTGATGATTTTAACCAATTATTGGCAGCCTTAGGAATAGAATAGAACTCTGTTTCCGATAGTTATTAGCTACTAGTTCCTGGGAATATGCAAAAAGCATCTATGCGTTCTCGAAGTACTTCTGTAAGGTGAAGGTCCTGCAGTGCAATGCCTCTTATGATGAGAAAAACTCCCAATGAAAAGGCTAAGTAGGGTAAGTATTTCCGGATTGCAGACCTTAGGTCAAGCGAGATAAAACTGGGAGCCAAATAAATCGAAAACATTGCAGGAATGGTACCTAGTCCAAACAAAGCCATATAAGCCATACTATGCAAAGGTGTGTTTGTTAATACAGCGGCAGACAGACCTGTGTAAACAAAAGCACAAGGTAATAATCCATTAAGGACTCCCATTCCAAAAAGCGAAGCTTTAGATTTTCTACGTAGAAGTTTCCCGTATGCAGTAGTTATTAACTGCACAAACTTTTGGTAGAATTTAGGTTTAGCTCGGTTTCTAAAAAACCGTGGGAAAAAAACAGCGACAAGAATGGAAACGCCTAAGGCTATGGAGAGCCAACTTTGAAAACCAGAGAGAGTAATTCCTCGTCCCAAAAAGCCAAATAAAAGGCCGAAAAGGGAATAGGTTAGTACTCGTCCAAAGTTATAAATAAGTGCATTAGAAGATAAAGAAAGTAATCTGGAGCTCGTTCTGGGAATAGACAGAGCAATTGGCCCACACATACCTACACAATGGAAGCTGCCTAGAAAACCTAAAACTAATGCCGTCCAAAGTTCCATATTAGATCATAATGGTTTTTTCTTCTAGATAATCTTGATCGTCCATAACCCAAAATATTTTTAGAATCCATTTTCCTTTTTCCATGCCTTTAACAGGTATTATTTGTGTGCCTGTTGCATTTACGGATAGAGGAATCATTTTATCTAATGCAGGATTATTTGGTCGATATAGATTTATATCACCTTGTGCTCTCCCAACTAGCTCAGTAGGGAATACAATGCGAAGCGCTTCAATTTCTTCATCAAAAACCACAAGAATAGGATGCTCAAGACCAGCAGATCTAGATCTACTGTCGATGGTTTCTTGGTACTGAACCCCTTCCTCATAATGATCGTTAGAAACAAGAAAGAAGTCTAGGCTAATAAAATAGCTAACAAGGCTTAGCGTGGCAATCACAAATATTGTTATGGAAAGGGCAATTCCTTTACCCCAATCAAATTTCTTCATTATGGTATATTAAATTAGTTGGCAGGCCCTAAGAAGCCTGTTTTTTTTGTGTCAATTTGTTTGCCATCTGCAAAAATTGCGAACTCAATTTCTGTTTGTAATCCCTCTAAATCGTCTTCGTTAATTTTAACTAGAAAACGACCTTCTACTAACTCTTGTGGAGGTATTGTATCGATATTCCCAAGGGGAGTAAGGACACCTTTTGGAGAAATAAGCTGGATCTCGTAATTCTTGGTATCAAAGGTTTTGTTGATAACTTTGATTTGATAGATGTTGCTATACACACCGTTCGGTAGCTCTTGATAGAGTGTTCCGGGTTGGCGAAACATTGTTGTTTCAACTTCGGAGCGCTTTAATAGTAACGTTGTAAAAATGCTAAATAGAATAATTAGTACAGCGCTATAACCCGCTATACGAGGGGTAAAGAACTTCTTTTCTCCGTCACGAATTATGTTCTCCGATGAGTAACGAATTAAACCAACAGGTTTATCTATTTTAATCATTACGTCATCACAAGCGTCTATACATGCTGTGCAATGAATACATTCTAGCTGTGTACCATTGCGAATATCAATCCCCATTGGACATACTTTAACGCACTGATTGCAGTCTACACAGTCACCAAAAGCAGTATCTTCTGAAAAGCCTAAATCGGCTAAGGTTGCTTTACGGGTTTCTACTTTAAAACGGTCGCCAATTGATGCTCGCTCTTCTCCACGTTTGTAATCGTACATCACATTAATGGAGTTATTATCAAGCATAACAGATTGCATACGTCCGTATGGACAAACAAAATGGCATACTTGTTCTCTCATAAATGCAAATACACCATAAAACACTCCGCTAAAAATAACCATAGCTGCAAGACCACCAGCGTGTTCTGAAGGTGATGCTGTAATGATTTCGAAGAGTTCGTCTTTCCCTATTATATATGCCAAAAAGAGATTAGAAATAAGAAAAGAAATGGCATAAAAGACGATGTGTTTAGAGCCTTTTTTAAGGATTTTCTCTTTGTTCCAAGGAGCACGGTCTAATCGCATTTGAGCGGCAGAGTCGCCTTCAATCCAGTATTCGATTTTTCTGAAAACCATTTCCATAAAAATGGTTTGTGGGCAAGCCCAACCACAGAAAAGTCGGCCAAATATGATTGTAAAGAGAACAACAAAGATGATGAAAGACAGCATGCCAAAAACAAGCAAATGCAAATCTTGGGGCCAAAAAGCGACCCCAAAAATTACAAACTTGGCTTTTATCACATTAACGAGCAACAGTGGGTGACCGTTTATAGTGATGAAAGGACCTGAGAAGAAAAACGCCAATAAAAATACAGCGACAATATTACGTGCGTTATAAAACCGTCCACTTGGTTTCTTCGGAAATATCCAATTCCTTTTTCCAGTTTCGCTAACAGTAGCTAAGCGGTCTCTGAATTGATCTTTTCCTATCTGGCGTTTGTTCTCAGTTGACATTCTATCTCCTAGTTTATGCTACATTCTACAGCACGGTTTTCATCAATAGCTTTAGCATTAGGTGGATTTGTGCCTTGAATGGAGCCTATATAACTAACCAAAGAATTTAGGTCTTCGTTTGAAAGAGCAGCTCCACTTCCGTACGGCATCATTCCTTTATCAGGAAAGCCATCTTTAATACTAAGTGCTAACTCTTCCGCAGAACAGCCGTGAATCCAGAAGTTATCGGTTAAGTTTGGTCCAACTAAGCCTTCACCTGCGCTACCATGGCAGGTAAAACATAAGTTGTTAAACCCGGTGAATACTTCCTTGCCTTTTGCAATAGCATCAGGTGCGTCGCTATAAACCCAAGTAAAAGAGGCTGCTTCTGAGCTGCCGTCATTGTTTGACTTATATTTCTCTTCTGCTAGAGCCATTTCTGTCTCGTATTCCTCGATCTGATTCTGGCCCCAGCCAAATACTTGGTAGTAGAACATGTAGCCGATACCAAAAACAATAGAAATGTAAAAGAGCCACAGCCACCAAACTGGCATGTGGTTATCTAGTTCTATGATTCCATCGTATTCATGGTCGAGTACTATATCTTTTTCGTCGTCTAAAATATCCATAGCAAGTGTATTATAATTTTTGAGATTCGTCTGTTTCTAAGGGAAGATTAGCTGCATCGTCCCATGTCTCTTTCCCGCTTTTAACTAGATAAATCACTAGTAATACAAAGAAGGTGAAGAAGAGGATGAGAGAGATACTTGGGTATAAATTCACCCCTTCCATAGACCGTAATACATCTTTATACATATTATTTTCCTATGATTACAGGTGATAGTTTTTTACTAGAAGGAAGCTCACCAAACGGATCGTTTTCTCCTTTTATATCGGTGCCTAAACGTTGTAGATAAGCAATTAAAGCTATTATTTGCTTATCAGAAGTAACTTCTACACCTTCAATAGTTCCAAATCCATTTTCTCTTAGACCTTGAGTAATTCTGTCTGCCTGTGCTTTCATATCTGCAATGGCATACTCTGGGTAACGAGGAGAATAAGGAACGCCTACTGTAGTTAGTGCTCTGATTCTAGCAGGCATTGATTCCATATCCATTTCTCTTTCGAGCATCCAAGGGTACCCTGGCATGATAGAGCCTGGAGATGTTGAGGATGGTTGGTACATATGACGTAAATGCCAACTATCAGGATATTTCCCACCAATACGATGTAAATCTGGACCTGTACGTTTTGAGCCCCACAAGAAAGGATGGTCGTACACAAACTCTCCTGCTTTGGAGTATTCGCCGTAACGCTCTGTTTCAGCTCTGAAAGGTCGAATCATTTGAGAGTGACAGTTATTACAACCTTCAGATATATAGATATCTCTTCCTTCAACTTCGAGTGCAGTATATGGTTGTACACTTTCAATAGTCGGAATGTTGGAATCGATGAGAGCCGTTGGCATATATTCTACAATACCACCAATAAGGATCGCAATGACAGTAAGAAGAGTAAATTTCAGTGGTTTACCTTCTAATTTACGATGCCATGATTCGTTCTCATCAGATATCGAAGGATCTAGTGGTGATGCTTGGGCTTTTTCGAAGCTCAATAACGTGCCACTTTTAGCGGTCTTAATAAGGTTGAAAACTCCAAAAAGGGCACCAATAATAAATAAAGTACCACCAAATGCACGTAAAGCATACATCGGGATAATTTGGATAACTGTTTCAAGGAAATTTGGGTAAGTTAGTAAACCTTGATCTGTGAAATCTTTCCACATTAAACTCTGAACGATACCACCCCAATACATCGGAATTACATAAAAAATGGCTCCGAGTGTAGCAAACCAGAAATGGATATTAGCAAGCTTTACAGAGAATAATTTGGTTTGGTAGATACGTGGAGTGATGTAGTAAAGCATCGCGAAAGCTAGCCCACCGTTCCATAATAAAGCACCATTGTGTACGTGACCGATAATGTAATCAGAGTAGTGAGCAACGGCGTTAACGTTTGCAATGGAAAGCATTGGGCCTTCAAAGGTAACCATGCCATAAGCGGTTATACCTACAACAAGAAACTTAAGAACGGGATCTTCACGAACTCGATCCCAAGCTCCACGAAGTGTTAATAGCCCGTTTAACATTCCACCCCAAGATGGTGCAAGTAGCATTAAACTAAATACAGTTCCTAAAGCTTGTGCCCAGCCCGGTAAAGCAGTGTACAACAAGTGGTGAGGACCTGCCCAGATATAGATGAAAATAAGCGACCAAAAGTGAACTATTGATAGTCTGTAAGAGAAAATCGGACGATTAGCAGCTTTAGGAATAAAGTAATACATGATTCCTAAAAACGGAGTAGTTAAGAAAAATGCTACTGCATTATGGCCGTACCACCATTGCACAAGTGCATCTTGAACTCCAGCATACACAGGGTAACTTTTTAAGATAGTTGCAGGCACTTCGAAAGAGTTTACTAAGTGAAGTACAGCAACGGTTACGAATGTTGCGAGGTAGAACCAAATGGCAACGTAGATGTGCTTTTCACGTCGTTTTAGAATGGTCATAATCATATTCAATCCGAATACGACCCAAATAATTGTAATGGCGATGTCTATTGGCCACTCTAGCTCTGCGTACTCTTTACTTGAAGTAAAGCCAAATGGCAGTGTAGCAACAGCCGAAACAATGATTGCCTGCCAGCCCCAAAAATGGATTTTACTGAGTGAATCGCTCCACATAGAAGCTTTACACAGCCTTGGCAAAGAGTAATAAACCCCGTAGAAAATGGCATTTCCTGCAAATGCAAAAACTACAGCATTGGTATGGAGAGGCCTCATTCTACCAAATGAAAGTTCTGCTATACCGCCTAGAAATTCTGGCCATATAAATTTAAGTGCTACAGTAAGACCTACAAGGAATCCAATAATTCCCCAGGCCATTGTGGCTATCCCAAAATTGCGTACAATTTTGTTGTCATAATGAAAGGTGTCTACAGACATTACGCATCCCGTTTTTTTGTTAGTGGTTTGTTTTTTTTGTGTGAAATTTCGTTGTCGAATAGTATTCGAATCGATGGTGTGTATGAGTCATCAAATTGACCTGACTTAACTGCCCAAAAGAAAGCTCCTAAAAAAATGAGGGCTACCGTAACGCTGAACGCTATGAGAAAAAATATTACACCCATATTGTAAGTCCTTTTTTCTTAGCTACAAAACGTGTAGCAAGTGTAGTGAAAATCATAACACTCACTGAGCTAAGTGGCATTAGAATTGCGGCAACTAAAGGCGAAAGGTTGCCAGTAATTGCGAAACCTAAGCCCGTGATATTATATAAAAGGGAGACTCCAAAACTAGCTAAAATTACTTTCATAGCTGTTTTCGAAAAACTAAAAAGGCGATCAATATTCTTAAGAGAATTACCTTCGAGGATAGCATCGCATGCTGGAGAAAACGAACTCATATCATCAGAAATAGCTATACCAAAATCGCTATACATTAGAGCTCCAGCATCATTTAAACCGTCGCCAATCATACTTACAGTCTTGTCGTTTTCTCTAAGCGCTTTTACAAAATTAAGTTTGTCTTGCGGAGTCTGATTAAAAAACATGTTTTTAGAATCGCCAAAGAACGAAGAGAGTTCTTTTCCTTCTTTTGCGTTATCACCAGAAAGTAAAAACAGATCGAAGTCGCTTTTGAGCCTAATTAATAATTCATCAACACCTTCTCTAAATTGACTTTTAAACTCAAAGAAACCTTTGTACTGATTGTTAATTGAGATGTGAACTTGTGAACCCATCTCGTGCTCACCCTTTTCAAAGGCGTTAATTAAATCAGGACTTTGCTCTAATAGAAATGATTTACTCCCTAAACACAAAGAATTCCCTTGATACTTCGAAAAGATTCCCTTCCCAGTTACTTCGTAGTAGTCATCTAAATCCACAAGTGCTTGGCTTGGGTAATTTCCAGCAATTTTTTTACTAAGTGGATGAAGGGATGCTCTACATGTAGACTTAATAAGAGCTTCTTCGCTATCGGAGAGTGTAGAACCTTTAAAAGAAAGAGTAGACTTAGTCGACTCGGTGATAGTCCCAGTCTTATCAAAAACTACAATATCTGTTTTTGATAACGCTTCAATAACTTGAGTGTTTTTAACATAAAGTCCGTTCAAAGATAATATGTTGATTGCCGAACCAAGGGTAAAAGGAGTTGATAAAGCTAACGCACATGGACAAGCAACAATAAGAACGGCAGTAAAAATGGTAAAGGCTTTTGAAGGATCTATATGATACCAAACTATGCAAGATAAAACAGCGATTGCTACCACAACAAAGGTAAAAGCAGGGCTAATACGATCTGCAAAATTTGTGATTTTCCTTTCTTCAAATGTAGAACTAAATGCTTCATTTTCCCATAACTGAGTGAGATAACTATGCTCTACGTTTTTGCTGACAATCATCTCAGCGTTAGATCCAGAAATCTTACCGCCAGCAAAAACTACTTCGCCTTTAGAAATTTTAACAGCCTCAACTTCTCCGGTAATAAAACTATAATCTATATAAGCCTCATCGCTTGAAAGGATAGAATCCACAGGAATTAATTCTTGGTTTCGAATGAGAATATAACTCCCTATTTCAAGATTCGTTACTGGAGTAGACACTTCTAAACCATCGGTTATGCGCATTACAGAAATTGGAAGGTAAGATTTGTAATCGCGATCAAACGAAAGTCGATCGAAAGTTTTCTGTTGTACAACTTTCCCAATAAGTAGGAAAAAAATAAACCCAGTAAAAGAATCAAGATAACCTGCACCAGTTCCACTTATAATCTCATATAAGCTTCTTCCAAATAGGGCAAGGATACCAATAGAAATAGGTACGTCAAGGTTGATTCCTTTTTGACTAATTGCGGCCCAAGCTGATTTTAGATAATCAATGCCGCTATAAAGTAGAACAGGTAACGCAAATGCGATGTTAAGAACGCCAAACAGTACTCTGAAAGTACCAACCGAATCTGAGGAGGACATATTAAGATATTCAGGAAAACTGAATAACATGATGTTGCCGAAACTAAATCCAGCTACACCCAGCTTAAGCCATAATTTGTGGCTAATTTTTTGCGACTTCTTCTCCCCAAGTTGTTCAAGCTTCAAATCGGGCTCATAACCGATAGTGGTTAATAGCTCTACAATATTCCTAACGGAGGTTTTAGAGGGGTTAAATAGTATGGTTACTTTTCTTTTTAGAAAATTGACGGTGCCTTGGTTAATGCCCTCGTCTAAACCTTGAAGATTTTCGAGTAGCCATACACAGGAGGTACAATGTATGTTGGGGATTAAAAACGTGATAGAGGCTTTGTTCTCTGTATAAAAGTCTACGAGTTTATGCTCAATTTCTGAGCTTGCTAAATAATCGAATCTTTTCCGCTCTATAGTAGATGAAATCGTTTTGCCTGGAAACTCATCTAATGCATAATAAGTGCATAAATCATGATCAGATAAAAGTTGATAAACGGTCTTACATCCTTCACAGCAGAATGCTTTGTCATCGAACAAAATATCTCCTACATCACATTGCTCGCCGCAATGTGTACAAGAAGTTTGTTCTAAGACCTGCTGTATCGCCATGTTATTTGCTCACTCTATTTGTGAAGTTTAACCTTAGATCGAACCATGCTTGCGTCATGGTAGCATCTGCATCCGCAAAAGAGGTAGACTTTAACCAATGTTTAATCTTGTTTCTCTCAATGGACCAAAAATCATGGAAAGGGCAAGGCTCAATATGGCCACATCCTTCAATTCCCATAAAACATGAAGTATAGGTCATCTCTCCGTCGATAGCAGTTATCACATCATAAATCGAAATCTCATTTGCTGGCTTAGCTAAATAAACGCCTCCATTTAATCCTCGTTGAGATTTCAATATACCAGGAGCTTTGAGTTTTGCAAGAATTTGAGAGAGATAAGCAGCCGGGCAGTTCAACGATTTAGCTAATTCTGCGGCTGAAATAACTTCATTCGGGTGCTTAGAAATAGCAAAAATCGCAGAAATGGCGTACTGAGCACCTTGTGAGGATAACTTCATAAATGACTGAATAAAATCTAATATTAATATTCTAATATCTGTATTAGATTTTAAGAACATCCTGAAATAAATGCAATGAAAGTTTTTACTAAAAGCTAAATAAAGTCAAAAACTGTGGATTACAAGTGGAAAACCTCTTCGCCATTTATTTGAAAAACCTTGTACCTTTAAGCTTGCCTTAACTCAACTCTCAATCTATCTTTTATATGGCTCACTCAACCGTTAAAGAACCAGAAGTAACGCTAGCACTAGCGCAAGAACACGGATTAAACGAAGAAGAATTTGAAATGATAAAAACTCGACTTGGTCGGGTTCCAACATTTACCGAGCTCGGTATATACTCTGTTATGTGGAGTGAACATTGCTCATACAAGAATTCTATAATCGAATTAAAAAAACTTCCCCGCGAAGGTGAGCACATGTTAGTTGCCGCTGGCGAAGAAAATGCGGGGCTTGTTGATATTGGTGAAGGCTGGGGTTGTGCATTCAAAATTGAAAGCCATAATCATCCATCTGCAATTGAGCCGTATCAAGGTGCAGCAACAGGAGTCGGTGGGATTCATCGCGATATTTTCACAATGGGAGCTCGCCCAGTGGCAAGTTTAAACTCGCTACGTTTTGGAAGCCTAGAAAATCCACGTGTGCGTTTCTTATTGGATGGCGTAGTTCGAGGAATTGGTGATTATGGTAACTCGTTTGGAGTATCCGTAATTGGTGGAGAAGTTTGCTTTGATGAAAGTTATGAAGGCAATCCTCTTGTGAACGCTATGAGTATTGGCTTAGTACGCGCAGGGGAAACTGTTTCAGCTATTTCAAAAGGAATTGGCAACCCAGTACTTATTGTAGGTGCAAGCACGGGTAGAGATGGAATTCATGGGGCAACGTTTGCTTCAGAAGAAATTAGTGAAGCAAGTGAAGCAAAACGACCAAGTGTGCAAGTAGGGGATCCATTCACCGAAAAGTTATTGCTTGAAGCAAGCCTTGAAGTATTGAAAACCGGCGCTGTTGTTGGTATGCAAGATATGGGAGCAGCTGGTATTGCATGCTCAACAAGCGAAATGACTGCAAAGGGTGAGCAAGGAATGCTTGTTGATTTAGATAAAGTTCCAGCTCGTGAAGCTGGTATGACAGCATACGAGCTTTTGCTTTCCGAAAGTCAGGAGCGAATGTTAATTGTAGCGCATAAAGGTCGCGAACAAGAAGTTATTGATGTATACGAAAAGTGGGATCTACACGGCGTAGTTATTGGTGAAGTAGTAGATACAGATCGTGTTACCTATATGAAAGAGGGTGAAATTAAAGCTGATATCCCTGCTGAGCATTTGGTACTTGGCGGTGGAGCACCTCAGTATATTAGAGAAACAAAGAAGCCAGCTTATTTAGAAGAAACTCAAAATTTTGATGCTAGTACTTTAGTTCATCCAGAATCGCATGAGGAAACTTTGGGGAAGATTTTGAACTCTCCAAATATCGCATCAAAGAAGTGGGTGTTTGAGCAATATGATACTTCTGTTCGAACAAACACGGTAACTTATCCCGGCGCTTCTGATGCTGGTGTAATACGAGTTAAAGGAACGAAAAAAGGATTGGTTGCTAAAACTGATTGTAATAGCCGTTACGTATATTTGAACCCTCGCCGTGGTGGACAAATAGCTGTGATTGAGTCTGCTAGAAATGTTGTTTGTTCAGGCGGAAAACCACTTGCTATTACAAATTGCCTCAACTTCGGAAATCCATACAAACCAGAAGTGTATTGGACGTTCAAAGAAGCTTTAGGTGGAATGAGCGATGCATGTATCGCTCTTAATACACCAGTAACAGGCGGTAATGTGAGTTTTTATAACGAAAATCCTAAAAGTGCTATTTTCCCATCGCCAATTATTGGGATGCTTGGTGTAATTGAAGATGTAGAGAAACATCGCACAACGCCAGAGTTTAAAGCTGATGGGGACATCGTAATCTACATCGGCGCAGATCGAGTAGGATTAGGAGGGACAGAATACTTGAAAGTTATTCATGGCCTTACAAAGGGAGATGCTCCTGAACTTGATATTCCATTCGAAGTTAATCTTCAAGAAACATTATTAGCGGCAATTAAAGAAGGTTTCATCACCGCAGCTCATGATATTTCAGATGGTGGACTTGCAACCACGCTTGCTGAAATGGCCATTTTTGGAGAAAGAGGAGCTAAAGTATCTTTGGAAAGCCTTTCTGGTGATATTGCTGAGATTCTTTATAGCGAAGCTCAGTCTGGAATCGTTATTACTGTTAAAGCGGAAGACCTGCCAACAGCATTGGCTCATTTCCAAGGTAAAGAAGTACCGACTTACGTTCTTGGAACAGTAGCTGGCAAAACTCTTGAGATAGAAAATGTTGCCGAACTAGAAGTAAGCAGTATGAAAAATATTTATGAAAGTGCATTACCAAACGCTGTTGCTGGGTAATTAGCTAACTATTCATAAAATAAAAGCAATAAAAAAGCCCTATTGAGGATGCAGAAGCAAACTCAATAGGGCTTTTTATTTTTTGAAGCTTAAATGAAGCCTTCGGAAAATTATCCGAGTACTGATTTATAAGCTTTCTCTAAGATGTCTAATCCTTCGTCAATTTGTGCTTTGGTGATTGTCAATGGTGGACGGAAACGAACAGTGTTTGGTCCACAAGATAGAATCATTAAACCATTGGCAACACACGCGTTGATAACCTTATCACGAATCTCGCCATTAGGTAAATCAATTGCTGAGAATAAACCTAAACCACGTGGGTTTGAGAATTGTTCGTGCTTATCTGCTAAACCTTGAAGTTTTTCAACTAGGTAACTTCCTACAACAGCAGCATTTTCTACTAGTTTATCTTCTTCAATAATGTCGAGGATTTTTCCAAAGCGAACCATATCAACAAGATTACCGCCCCAAGTTGAATTAATACGAGAGGAAACTTTGAAACAGTTTGTTTCAACTTCGTCAACTCTAGGTCCTGCAAGAATACCGCAAACTTGAGCTTTTTTTCCGAAAGAAAGAATATCAGGTTTCACAAAATGCTCGTGTGCCCAGAACTTACCAGTCATACCAACACCTGTCTGAACTTCATCATAAATCAACAGTGCTTCATGTCTGTCAGCCATATCACGAAGTGCTTGATGGAATTCTAAACGGAAATGGCGATCTCCACCTTCTCCTTGAATAGGCTCGATAAGAATACAAGCTATATCGTCTTTGAATTGCTCAAAAAAGCGCTCAGCTTGTGCCAAAGCTAATTCTTCTTGCTCTACTACCAGTTTTAAGCTTTCTGCGGTCTCAGGGAACGTAGTAGCAGGACTTATAACTCTTGGCCAGTCAAATTTAGGGAAGAACTTAACTTTATCTGCTAGCGTGTTTGTTACAGACAGAGTGTATCCTGTACGTCCGTGAAATGCTTTTTCAAAGTGAAGTACTTTGTGACCAAGTTCATGGCGATATCCTTTTTGGAAATTTTTCTGAACTTTCCAGTCAAAAGCTACTTTCATTGCGTTTTCTACAGCTAAAGCGCCACCTGCAATAAAGAAAGAGTGGTTTAGATGCTTAGGAACTGCAACTCGGCTAAATGATTCCATAAACTCAGCGAGCTCTGTAGTATAAACATCAGAGTTTGAAGGTTTGTTAATAGCTGTTCTACCTAATTTTTGAACAAAATCAGCATCACCTGCAATTTTAGGGTGATTCATCCCAAGTGGGTTAGAAGCGAAGAAAGTGAAAAAATCGAGGTAGTTCTTTCCGCTTTTAGAATCGTAAAGATAAGCCCCTTGGCTTTTTTCAAGATCAAGAACCATATCAAGCCCATCGGCTAGGATATGTTTGCCAAGTATATCTTTAACTTGGCTCGGTTGAATAGTATTGGTTTTTGCCATCCGAGTATCTAATATTTAGTGCTAGTTTAAGTCTCAGTTTATTATAATCGAAAACTACCAAATCCGACTTTGTAGCTCAACACAGAAAATTAAATAATAGAATCTTATTTTTTGAACTCAGAAAGGGTTTTAGTGATTATAGACACACATTCCATTAGCTGAGCTTCTGTAATTACGAGTGGTGGGGCAAACCGAATGATGTTTCCATGGGTAGGTTTTGCGAGCAAACCGTTGTCATTAAGTGCTAAACAAAATCTCCATGCAGTATCACTTTCTGCTGTGTCGTTAATTACAACAGCATTCAAAAGTCCACGACCTCGAACTTTCAAAAACAATGCAGAGTTATCTACCAGCTTCTGCATTTCGGAACGGAAAAGGTTGCCCATCTTTAGCGCATTATCAGCGAGGTTTTCTTCTTTTACTACTTCGAGAGCGGCTATCCCAACTTTGCAGGCAATGGGGTTTCCGCCATAGGTAGAACCATGTTGCCCTGGCTTAATCACTTCCATTATAGCATTGTTTGCTAGCACGGCAGAAACAGGGTAGGAGCCACCAGATAAAGCTTTACCAAGTATCAGTAAGTCTGGTTTAACATTATCGTAATCAGAAGCTAAAATTTTACCCGTTCTAGCAATTCCTGTTTGAACTTCATCTCCAATCAAAAGAACATTGTTTTGTGTACATAACTGAGACGCTTTCGATAAGTATCCATCATCAGGAACAACAACTCCTGCTTCTCCCTGAATAGGCTCAACTAGAAATCCGGCTACATTAGGCTGCCTTAGAGCTTCTTCTAATGCGGAGATATCGTTATAAGGAATTTTTATAAATCCAGGAGTGTATGGGCCGAAGTTTTTACGAGCGTCTTCATCGTTTGAAAAAGAAATCACCGTAGTTGTACGACCGTGGAAATTATTCTCACACACTATAATTTGAGCTTCATTCTCAGGAATCCCTTTCTTTTCGTAGGCCCACTTACGGCAAATTTTTATCGCCGTTTCCACGCCTTCCGCACCCGTGTTCATGGGCAGTACTTTATCGTAACCAAAAAAGGAAGTGATGTATTGCTCGTATTCTCCCAGTACGTTATTGTAAAAGGCTCTAGAAGTAAGAGCTAATGTACTCGCTTGATCTACTAAAGCTTGAGTTATTTTGGGATGACAATGCCCTTGGTTTACCGCTGAATAGGCTGATAGAAAATCGAAGTATTGATTTCCTTCAGGATCCCAAACGTAAACGCCTTTTCCCTTTGCTAATACAACGGGAAGGGGATGATAATTATGAGCGCCAAATTGCTCTTCTAAGGTAATTGCGTCTTTTGATGATAACATGACTGTAATTCTTTTCTTTAATTTTAAGATACTGAATGATTAATGGAAAAGAATGGAAAAAAGATAAAATTAAGGTTGATAGTGAGTGAGAATAAATCGTATCTTTGGAATCTAATCGCGGGGTGGAGCAGCTGGTAGCTCGTCGGGCTCATAACCCGAAGGTCGCAGGTTC
>CAXBMW010000017.1:0-64872 GCA_963977025.1 uncultured Balneolaceae bacterium
AGAATGGCGTATGTCGTCCACCTTCGTCTTTGCTCAACACGTACACTTCACATTCAAATTTCTTATGTGGCTTAATAGTACCTGGCTTACATAATACCATTCCACGCTGGAGTTGCTCTTTTGCAATACCACGTAACAAGATACCTGCATTATCACCTGCTTGACCTTGATCTAACAAGCGACGAAACATTTCAATACCAGTAACTACACTCTTCAACGGAGCTTCGATAATTCCTACAATCTCGATCTCGTCGTTGATTTTAAGAATACCACGCTCGATACGACCTGTTGCTACCGTTCCACGACCTGTGATAGAGAATACATCTTCCACTGGCATCAAGAATGCTTTGTCTACATCTCTTACTGGCGTTGGAATAGTGTCATCAACCGCTTGCATTAGGTCAATAATTCTTTGCTCCCACTGCTCCTCGCCGTTTAAAGCACCTAGCGCAGAACCTTGGATAACAGGAATGTTATCACCATCAAACTCATACGTAGATAGCAATTCTCTTACTTCTAGCTCTACAAGCTCTAATAATTCTTCGTCGTCTACAAGGTCAACCTTGTTCATGAACACTACAATCTGAGGCACGCCAACCTGACGAGCTAACAAGATATGCTCACGAGTTTGCGGCATAGGACCATCAGTCGCTGCTACTACTACAATCGCGCCATCCATTTGAGCCGCACCGGTAACCATGTTCTTCACATAATCAGCGTGACCTGGACAATCTACGTGTGCGTAGTGACGGTTGTTTGTCTCATACTCTACGTGAGAGGTAGCAATAGTAATACCACGCTCGCGCTCTTCTGGAGCGTTATCAATTTGATCAAATGCGTGTGCTACTCCACCATAGGTCTTAGCCATTACTGTGGTAATAGCTGCAGTCAAGGTAGTTTTACCGTGATCTACGTGTCCAATTGTACCTACGTTTACGTGCGGTTTCGTCCGCTGAAAGGTCTCTTTTGCCATGATTTAAAAACTTAATTTTATTGATTTATAAGAAAAACGATTATCGACCTGAGCCGATAGTCGGACTTGAACCGACGACCCCTTCCTTACCATGGAAGTGCTCTACCACTGAGCTATATCGGCTTTTTGAGCGAGCGACCGGGATCGAACCGGCAACATTCAGCTTGGAAGGCTGACACTCTACCAATTGAGTTACGCTCGCTTAATGTGGGGAGAGCAGGATTCGAACCTACGAAGTCTTACGACAACAGATTTACAGTCTGCCCCAGTTGGCCGCTTTGGTATCTCCCCATTTTTCACATATGAGCCAGTGACCGGATTCGAACCGATGACCGGCGGTTTACAAAACCGCTGCTCTACCAACTGAGCTACACTGGCTTTTGCGAAAGACTTTAAAAATAGCGAACGTATATTTTATAGTCAATAAATAGAAGAGTAAAAATTAAATTATTTACTCATTTTTTTAATTCTTTTTCTCGAGAGGTCATGAATTTATACCCAAACCTCAAAAGGAGGGCAATAATAAGGATAATTAGTACTAATTCGCCATAGCCAGAAAGATATTTTCCAATTATTTTCCAATTATCTCTCACATACCAGCCCATTCCTAGCAAAAACGCGTTCCATAACATGGAACTTATAAGAGAATTCAGAGCGGTAAGCCCGATATTTAGGTTACTAATTCCAGCGGTGAGAGAGATTACTGAGCGCGTTCCCGCCAAAAATCTATTTCCAAAAACAATCCACTGTCCCCACTTCTCCATCCAAACCTTACCTTTTGCGAAATACTTATAGTCGATGAATTTCAAAACAAAGTGACTACTCTTGTTACTTTCAATTGATGCGCCCCATTTACGCCCCAGCCAATACATGTTCATGAATCCGAAAACTGAAGCTGCAACCGTAATCACCCAAAGTAATGGTAAAGACACTACTCCTTCAGCGGCGAGATAACCTCCAAAAGCTACTATTACATCTCCTGGAGCAGGAGGAAGCATGTTTTCCAAATAGGCAATGCCAAAAAATATCAGATAAACACCTAATATCGGAGCCACTGAAATCCAATCTACTATGCTTTGCACAACGTGATCGACCATTAGCCTTCTTTTCTAACTATTAACACAGTTGCAGAAGCGGCAATACCTTCTTTCCTTCCAACAAAACCTAACCACTCAGAAGTCGTTGCTTTTACAGAGACATCTTCTACACTAACATTAAGATCTTGAGCTATTATCTCTCTCATACTATTTATATAAGGAGATAGCTTAGGCTCTTGCGCAATTACTGTTGCGTCCAAATTACCTAACTCGTAACCCTTCTCAAGTAATAAGGCGTAAGCGTCTCTCAATAATACTCTACTATCTCCCCCTTTATATTTAGGGTCCGTATCTGGAAAATGCTTACCTATATCACCTAGTGCTAAAGCTCCTAGCAGTGCGTCAGTAATCGCATGTAGCAAAACATCTGCATCTGAATGTCCCAAAAGACCCCTTGAGTGTGGAATTTCTAATCCACCCAGAATAAGCTTTCGTCCTTCCTCAAATTTATGTACATCGTAACCATACCCAATGCGAATACTTTTCATTGCTCTTCTTGAATTAATAGTTCAGCGATTTTTAAATCTATAGGGTACGTGATCTTCAAATTTGAGCGATCTCCCTCAACCATTTTCACTTTACCTCCGATATGCTCTACTAAAGAAGAATCATCCGTTCCAAAAAACCCTTCTTTAATAGCAATATCGTATGCCTTACCAAGTAGAGCTTTTTGAAAAATCTGGGGAGTTTGAGCTTGCCACAACTGTGCTCGTTTTGGTGTTTCTACAATAACGCCCTCTGAATTAACCTTCTTAATAGTGTCCTTTGCAGGCACACCTAGCACGGCACCACCCACTTGTTCTGCGACGGATATACATTGAAGAATATTTTCAACAGATACAAAAGGTCTTACAGCATCATGTACAGCTACTAACTCGATTTCACGCCGCACCATTTTGAGAGCGTTGAAAATTGAATGTTGCCGCTCGCTACCACCTTCTACAACAGTAAACTCTATTGTAGAGTTAGAAAAGGAAGAGAACATTTGTTCTAGGACAGGAACATACTCAGGAGAAGTTGCCACTATAACTTGGCGTAAGCAGTCAATCTTAAGAAAACGTGAAATTGTTCGCTCAAGAATTGACTTACCACCAATTTCTATAAATGGCTTAGGAAGCCGAGAACCCAAACGGGTTCCCGAGCCGGCAGCCGGAATTATGACCGCCAATTTTTCCAATTATATAATCAACATTGCATCGCCAAAGGAGAATAGGCGATAGTTTTCTTTTTTTGCCTCTTCATATGCTTTCATCATGAAGTCATACTCACCAAATGCTGCTGCCAACATTAATAGTGTAGATTCTGGACGGTGGAAGTTTGTCACAATCGCTTCAGTAATTTTGAAGTTGTAAGGAGGGTAGATAAATTTATCGGTCCAACCTGTTCCCATTTTAGACATACCACTAGCCATCACACTCGTTTCAATAACTCGAACAGCGCTTGTCCCGATTGCTACTACTTTTTTCTTTTTAGATTTTAAAGCAATATTGATTTTATCAGAAGTGTCTTTTGAAATAAAATAATTTTCAGAATCCATTCTGTGCTTAGTCAAATCTTCAACTTCAACATTACGGAAAGTACCCCAGCCAATATGAAGAGTTACGGGAACCATAATCACCCCTTTATCTTCAATCTTCTTTATGAGCTCACGAGTAAAATGCATACCCGCAGTTGGAGCAGCAACAGCACCACGCTCGGTAGCATACACTGTTTGGTATCGGTCTTTATCTTCGTCAACAGGCTCTCTTTCTATGTATGGAGGAAGTGGCATTTTACCTAGCGCATCTAAACGCTCATACAGTTCGTCGTTCGTACCTTCAAACAAGAAACGGATAGTACGACCTCTTGAAGTAGTGTTATCTACTACCTCTGCCATTAGTTCGTCGTCTTCATCACCAAAATAAAGTTTGTTACCAATACGAATTTTACGCGCTGGCTCAACCAACACATCCCAAAGCATATTCTCAGGCTGTAGTTCTCTCAGTAAAAAAACTTCAATATCAGCTTCGGTTTTTTCTTTTTTTCCATTTAAACGCGCTGGAAAAACCTTGGTATTGTTGAAAACAACAACATCACCTTCATTGAAATAGTTATGAATCTCAGAAAATTTGGTATGTTCAATGGTTTGCTCATCTCGGTTTAAAACCATCAAGCGGGCTGCGTCACGTTGCTCAAGAGGTTCTTCTGGAACGTTAAGGCCTTCAATTTCGAATCTAAAATCAGTGAGTTTCATCTCTCCTGGGGTTGAATGGGAGTTTGTAGAATTTGCTTTTTGAAAAGTCGAATAAGATAGTCTTTTTATAATCCTTATTCAACGAATATCATTTTCTAGCTCTAAAGCTAGCTATTTATAATTAAGTCGCAATTCGTTATACTTAAATGTTTGGTGTTTCGTTCACCAAGCCCAAATAAGGAACTATCATGAAAAAAGCATTACTCTCTTTACTCTGTATATTTATAATCGCTAGTGTTAGCTCATTTGCTCAACTTAGGGGCGATGTTTCTACCCCTTTTGATTACCAAGGCTCTGTAATAAATAGCCAATCCGCTACTATTCAAAGTAAATTAGGTCAGCTTTTTAGCAAAATTAATATGTCACATTCATACTCAATGTCTGTTTCCTCATTTGCTGGTTCCTACCAATCCTTAAATGCTTACACAAATACGATGCAAGTTAACTTGACGGATCGTTTAGACGCTCGGGTTGACCTCTCATTCTTACATTCTCCTTTCGGCGGCTCTAATTTATACGGGGCTAATATGAACAATCCCCGCATAATACTTAGTAACGCTGAGCTGAATTACAAAATTAGTGATAATGCGCTGATACAGGTCAAGTTCCAACAACTTCCTGCTTCTTATGGATATGGTTATGGTTACGATCGCTTCAATAATCCTTGGTATCGCTAACTTATAGATGTCGGAAAAACAAGAAGAACAACTTTCATCCCAAAATAGCTTATATTTAAACGCAGCCATCGGCTTTTTAAGCGTTTTATTAATTGCACTTTTGGCGGCGCTTTTTACTCGCGTATTATATCCCAGAATTTTAAACCAACGATCGGATACCTCAAACGAGCTTATCGGAACAATTATTCAGCTTGAAGTTTTAAATGGCTGTGGAGAACCTGGAATTGCTAATAACTTTACAGGCATCCTTAGAGATAATGGTTTTGATGTAGTAGAAACTGGGAATTTTGAGCGCTTTGATGTCGAAAAGACAATTGTTATTTCAAGAACAGTTTCAATAGACAATGCAAAGCGAGTTGCTGCTGCTCTTGGAGTATCAGAAGAAAATGTCATCAGAGAAGAATCGCCCGACTTCTATTTAGATGTAACCGTAATTTTGGGCAAAGATTATCACAAGCTTAACACAAATTAAATGTCTGAAATTAAAGAACCCAATAACAAACAATTTTCCAATGCATATTCCGAGGATGACTTAAAAACTACGGAAGTTCTTGAGGTTATTGTTGAGTCTCTTCTTAGTAAAAAAGCAAATGATATAACTGTTTTAGACGTTTCTGAACTTACTACGCTTGCAGAATATTTTGTTATTTGTCACGGTAATTCTGATACCCAAATTAAAGCACTCGCAGATATTGTTGAGGACGATGTGCGTGAAAAGACATCAGAAAAAGCCTGGAAAAAAGAAGGGATTAATGCTCGATCGTGGATGATTTTGGATTATGTAAACATTGTAGTACACATAATGACAAAAGAAAAACGTGACTATTATAGCATTGAAAGAATGTGGAATGACGCTAAAATTACCCACATTAAAGACGAAGCCTAACATTTAGAGATGGTTGCTAGTTTACCCTCGCTACTTATAACTGAACCTATCCCAGAGAAGGTTATAAATTTTTTAGAGCAGCACACGAATGTAACAGTTGGCGAAAAAGGTTATTACAGCATCGAAAAACATCTAAAGCAAGACATCGGAAATTTTGATGCTTTGCTATGTATGTTATCTACACCAGTTACCGAGAATGTTCTATCTGTAGCAACTGATTTAAAAATAGTTGCCAATTTTGCAGTTGGGTATAACAATATAGATGTTAAGGCCGCTCATAAGATTGGTTTAAAAATTGCAAACACACCCGACGTTCTTACTGAGGCGTGCGGCGATTTTGCGATGGCTCTTTTAATGGCGGTTACACGGCAGTTCAATGTTGCTGAAAGTTATCTGCGCGCCGGAAAATTTAAAGGATGGGAACCTCTCGGTTTTTTAGGAATGGAGCTTCGGGGAAAAACTCTTGGAATAGTAGGTATGGGCCGAATTGGACTAGCATTTGCAGAAAGAGCACAAGCCTTTGGTATGAAAATAGCGTATCACAACCGAAGAAAAATTTCTGACGACACTGCCCAAAAAGTTGATGCCCTGTATATTTCTTCTCTTGAGGAACTCGCTGCAATTTCTGACGTTCTAAGTCTAAATTGTCCGCTTACGCCAGAAACACATCACTTGATTGACGCTCCTATTTTCGAACTCATGCCAAAGCATTCCATTCTTATAAATATTTCACGTGGACCGGTAGTAAATGAAAAAGCTCTAGCTAAAGCGCTACAAGACCATCAAATTGCGGGAGCGGGTATAGATGTTTTTGAAGAGGAGCCAAAAGTTCATCCAGACTTATTATCAGCACCAAATTGCACCTTGTTACCACACATTGCTAGTGCAACATTTGAAACGAGAGAACAAATTGGTATGCTCGCAGCGAATGCAATTATTTCCGTTTTGAATAATAAACCAGCCCATTTGATACCAAACTTGATTCACTCCTGATATCAACTCATATTCAGTTCCTTAACAACTTGTCTTTTATTTGATGCGCTTCACTCTGCATAGAGCCCCTCTGCCATGGCTGTTTTTTACTGCCCTAATAGTGGTTTATTTAGCAATTGAGGTTCTATTTTTGGGGTTAGAACCCTCAAATTTACGAATCCAGCAAATTGCAAAAGAAGATGTCTTGAAATCAACTTCAGCTTTTCAGGATTTCCAACAAACATTTCGTAAAGAAACCATAGAGCTGTCTGAGGCTATTCTTAATGCTCATAAACAAAATGCTTCATTAGAGAGTATTCAAGAATTATTATCAACTAAGTTCCAATTTTGGGGAACTGCTTTATACTTTAACGACAGTCTAGTGGTTTGGTCTGGCTTCTCAAAAGGAGAGTTCAAACCTTCCGTTTTCGAAACAGACCTTCCGTTTTCAATGGAAGTACTTACAGAAGGAAATGTAGTTTACATTCAAGGTGAAAAGTCTTTTACTTCCATTAATGGCAACGATACATTAAAATTTCATCTTGCTACACTTCAGCGGCTTCAACAGCAAAATTTACTAAATATTGGTAAGAATTTAGAGGTTACTGTACCTCAAGCACTCGATATTAGTTTAAATTATCCAGTTTATTTTAGTTTTTTCCAATCTCTCCCTCAAAGCTTCGATTTTAAACAAAGCCTTGTCGTAAACGGTTACGATACCGTTGGTGTGGCTTATGCAAAGTATAGCGACTTCGATTTTTTTAATGAGCACAGAAAGTCTTCGTTCTACAAATGGCGTTTCCTCTGCTTGTTCTTAATACTAATAACAGTCTCATTTTTAGCCTCCAAAAGTACTTTTTACCTCCATAAGGTTACTAATCTTCTAATTACCTTTGCATTAGTTATTCTTTGTTGGGTTTTTCTCGGACTGAGCCTTCCCAGTTTCGGATTTAATAATCTACTCGGGGACGATCCCGCTATCATTGGGATTGCCAATCTTTTCTTAGACACCCTTACACTACTGCTCTTAGCTATTATTGGAACTCGATTCTACCTAAAAAATGCTTCTATAAATTCGAATATTTCTGTATTACTAGGCCTGCTTATTAGCACTATACTAGGATTAATATTCGCCCAAGTATTTTTAAATACTACCTCCAACATTTTTGAAATTGTAGCAAATACACAGTTGAGTATATTTGCCATTAAACCCATTCCTGCACTATCCACTGTTTTATTTTTTCTAGCGACAGGTTTTTTATGGATTTCATTGTCGTGGCTTACGGTTAACCTTTTATTGACCCTCTTTATCTACTTCCAAAAAAGGGAGTTCTTGATCCTTTTATTTACTTTTACAGGATTCTCAATTGGTCTTTTGTTGGCCTTTACTTTCCGTTTCCATAAGCCTGAAATATGGCAGCTCATTCAAGCTACTTTTCTTTTTCTAGCTCTGGCTTTTATTAGCATACAAATTCGAATGCAAAAGTTTCGATTTCAGGGAAAGTCTAGAGTGCGTTTACTTATTCTTGTTTGTTTCATCGCCTCAATACTCGGTTATGTGCCTTCTTACTTTGGTGAAGTTCAAGAACAGAATGAGCAAATGATAAATGTGGCGGAGTCATTTAACCTTCAAGAAGGAGATAAGGCTGAGGAAATAACAATAACCTTGCTTACTAGTCTTGAGTTCATACTTTCAGCACAACAGTATTCCAATGTTGATACTCAAAAACCAAGCTTGCAAGCTTTTTTCGATCGTGAAGTTCCCAATTTAATTCTTCCACAGTGGGAGGATTACTCCTTTTCAGTTCAATTAGTTGATCAAGGTGGAGAGTCCATTTCAGAATATACTACCGATTTAAATGCACCTGGTTGGACCAAAATTTTTGACGTATTAAGTCTAGAAGTTCCTTTCGAAGAAGAACGTATTAAAAGAGATCGATTACGCCCCATTATACGAGAAAAAGCACTCGAACAACCATCTACCAGTTATTCCTCTTATCGCCAAGGTTGGATTCCCTTCTATACTTCTTCAGATGATGGAAAGCGCCTTGGCTGGATTATTTGCTCTGTGTATAAAGAAAAACCGCAATACCGTAAAGCCTTAAGAGCGGTAGTTTCATACGCTCAATCTCAGGGGCTTAACACAACCATTCATTTAAATGAATTTGAAGACGGTTTACTTAATAGAACCTCGATTGTTGGTATTCCTCTTGATCTCCCAAGTTATTCTCGTCTAAATAAAGATTTGATTGTTCAAATTCAAAAGGATAGTATTCTAATAAGAAACACAGAGATATCGAGATCTAAACTTCGAGAAATGTTCATCGCCAACGATGCGCACTCCATTACTAGGGTGGCCTCGCTCAGAATTACGGCGACAAACCATATTTACTCACTCCTTCGGTTCTTTTTTACCCTCTTAATTGTGCTCATTCTTATTTCAATATTCTTTTTTTGGAGCCCTAGTCTTAAGCTCATCGGTCATAATAAAAAATTTAAAGACCGCCTTCTCGATAGATTCATATTAGCTTCTTTAGCTTGTTTCCTAGCATTAGTAGCTGCTTCTTATGCTGCAATAATCTCCCAAAGTAATGAGTCTGTTACTGATGAAATTAGCATGAAGCTTGAAAACCTCATAGATGGCATAATTCAAGATTCGGTATCTGATACTCGAAAGCTTCTTTACAACGCAACATCAATCATAGATGCCGATGCCATTCTCTATAAAGACAATACCGAAATTGGCTCAACTGCACCGCAAATTTTCTCACAAAATTTACTCCCAACCCAAATTCCTTGGGATGTTTATAATGAAATCTACTTTAAGGGTAGTGAGCAAGAAATCCGCTTCTTTACTTTAGGCTCTCAAGAGATGTTGATTGGTTTTAAGCCAATTATTAAAAATAATAAAATTATAAATATTGCAGGGATCCCTACTTTTCTGCGTGCGCCTCGATTTAACGAGCAAGTTCTTTCTACCACTAGTTACCTACTTGGGCTATTTGTTCTAATTTTTGGGTTATTCATACTTGGAGCTACTTTTATTGCTAACCAGCTCACATCGCCTCTTGAAGAGCTAAGCGAGGGGATTAAAACTATTTCGGATGGTAATCTGGAGACAACATTACCTGTAAAAAGTCAGGACGAAATTGGTGCTTTAACCAATGCCTACAACATCATGGTTTATCGATTACAAGAGCTTCAAAAAAACTTGGTTGAAGCAGAGCGGGAAGCCGCTTGGAAAGAAATGGCTCAACAAGTTGCTCATGAAATTAAAAACCCTCTTACCCCAATGAAATTAAACCTTCAGCATCTAGAGCGGAAACTTAAGAGCCCTGACATTACCACTGAGGAGCTAAAAACCCAATTCAGTAAAGTAAACACCAACTTGATAGAGCAAATTGATTCTTTAAGTAGGATTGCTTCGGATTTTTCAAAATTTGCAAAACCTATAGACCAACCTCTCCGCAGGTTTGATATCACAGAGTTGCTACTTTCCGTGTTAGATCTATATGCCCATGAAAAAAAGGTTGCCATTACTTCCTTAATTCCTACAAAACACATTTATGTAGATGGTGTAAAAGACGAGCTTAGAAGAGCTTTCATCAACCTTATTAAGAATGGTATTGAAGCTATGGAGGCAGATGGTACTATTACACTTGCTACAAACATAACTGCACAACATGTTGAAATTAGTATCAGCGATACTGGAGAAGGTATTTCTGAAAAGAACAAATCTGTTATTTTCATTCCAAATTTTAGTACCAAAACAAGTGGGACGGGATTGGGCTTAGCAATCACCAAAAAAATTATTGAAGCACATCATGGGGAAATATCCTTCACTTCCTCCAAAGGCAAAGGAACTACATTTGTAATTACTTTGCCACTCTCTGTAAAATGATATTAGATTCATAGAGAGTATATATAAAGCGAGAGGTATTTTAAGTTACCTTTCACACCAACATTTCGTACCATTGCTGGCTCCAAAAAAGCATAATGTCAGAACTAAGAAAAAGCATACAAAAAGAGAGTTCACTTCTTTTAAAACTAGGCGGGCCTATCATTGCTACGCAGTTGTTGAGAACGGGCCTAAACTTTACTGATACAGTAATGGCTGGGAATCTTTCTGCTTTAGACCTTGCAGGTGTAGCTATTGGAAATGCAATTTATATGCCCATTGCCATTTTTTGCATGGCCACACTAGTAGCTATAAACCCAATTGTATCTCAACTCTTGGGAGCACGCAAATTTGAAGAGATAGGGAGAAGTGCTCGCCAAATGTTTTGGGTCATTCTATTCCTCACTATTCCATGCATTATCATTATCAGAAACCTTGATATCATAATGAGGCTGATTGGAGTTACTCCCGAAATTATACCGATAGCACAGGGTTATTTGAAAGGAATTTCTTGGGGAATTTTACCGCTCTTTGCCTATGCAGGTGTACGCTATTTTAGTGAGGGATTGTCCGTAACTCGCCCAGCAATGTATATCGCTGCTGTAAGTTTAGTGCTGAATGTGGGCGCAAATTATGTATTGATGTATGGAAAACTTGGTTTCCCTGCGATGGGTGGCGTTGGCGCTGGATATGCCACTTCACTTCTAAACCTTTTCTCTGCCATTGTTTTTATTTCTTTCACGATGAGATTTAAGCCTTTTATGAGGTTCAACATCTTTGCCAGGATAAAACGGCCCGACATTACACTCATCAAAGAATTTCTACGAATAGGTTTACCAAACGGCGTAAGTTCAGCTATGGAAGTTTTGCTTTTTGCGAGTGTTAGTTTATTGATGGGCACTCTTAGTGTTAGTGCGGCGGCTTCTCATCAAGTTGCACTTAATGTTGCTTCAACGATGTTTATGATTCCTTTTGGGCTTTCGATGGCGATTTCACAACGCGTTGGTTTTTCTTTTGGGCAAGGCTCCATGGCTAAAGCTCGTTTTCGTGGCTTTGTTGGAATTGGAATTTGTGGATTGATAATGACTGTTACCGCTATTTTCCTTTTTACTATACCTGAATCCATTGTGCGCATTTATACAAGTGATCCTGCTGTTAAAGACATGGCCGTCTCTCTTTTATTTATGGCAGGGTTGTTTCAGATATCAGATGGCTTCCAAGTTAGCGGGTTTGGCGCCTTACGTGGCCTCAAAGATACGCGAGTACCTATGATTGCAAACTTCATCGCCTACTGGGTCATCGGCTTTCCAGCGGGATATATACTCGGTATACAATTAGGCTACGGACCTCAAGGTTTATGGATTGGCTTAATATCTGGACTTTCCGTTGCCGCCGTATTACACAACTACCGATTTAATAAACTATCTAAGGTTGTTTAGGGGATATGACCTTATTCCTTACAAGTTACAAAGGTGAAAATGGGTAGAACTATTCTTCTATTTTTCAATAAGGAATATACAACAAAGCAATCTCTTGATTCATAATTACTCTCCAATGTATTCTATTTTGGCACCCCTTGCGCTACTACATACACTTGTGAACTAATTTCGGTTGGGAAAAAGACTTTTCCACTCTTTGTTTTTACCATTTTACGCTGGTACCCAAACTGAGTGTCGTCATTGGGAAGTTCCGGAATGGTCATTTTTTGGAAATTGATACCGTTCCAATGGTAGAAATTGAATCGAGTTCCATAAATCCATACGTCGTTGGGCGTAAATAAATCAATCCCTAAGCCAGTTCTTTGGTTTTGGCGTAATGGAAGGCCCAATTCGGTTAAATTCTGTGCTTCATAATTCAGTGATTGTCCTTCTGAGCTAATCAAAAAAGACTCATTCGCAATCAAGTATAATTGAAGAGAGTCGGTAACAGGACAACGATAAGGGGCTATATCCGAAACTCCGCTTTGTAATGGATTCAATGCTTCTCCTAGATGCAGATATATCCCAGTAGTATCCTGATTATCGTACAGCTTAAACCATTCCTCCCCGGTAAATTTCCATAATTGTGCATAATTAGGTTCTCCAGGAATTGCCAAATACCCCCGTATATATACTTCTTTTTTCGAAACGCCGTCTATTTTCGTTAGATTAAATTCCGTAGGAGCTTTAGAATACATCCATTCCGCTTCGTACCCATCTTTGGTATAAACCATCCCATTATCTCCAACCGCTATAAAAAAGCCTTCGCCATCTGTCCAAACACCACGCAGAGAGCCTTTAGTATTATATTGAAAACCTTTCCACTCTTTAGTTCGGTTATCAAATTCAGCCAAACCTGCTTTTTCGTCACTTTTATCCCAATATCCTACTGAAACCATGTAGAAATCATCTCCAGTAACATCAGTAGAATAATGATTGATTTCTGAATAATCCTCAATGTATACATCTTTACTCCACACTTTACCATCCCAACGCAGTGCAAGATATAACGTTTGTGGGTTTTCCTTTGGAACTATACTTCCCATTACATAGGCATCATCGTCTGCAAAAGCCCAAACACCTCCAACAGTTGAAGGCCACAACGCTACCGTATCTACTGCCCACGTAAAGTCTCTATTCCCTGGCGGGAAATCACACGTTTCTTTGGGGTCGGTGCTTGTGTTGCAGGATGTTATTAAGCATACCAAAACTACCCAAAGCAAAGGCTGATGATGTCGATGTTTTTGGTTTAACAAGCCCATTGTTATTTAAAAGCTGTCTTTGATTGTGGTATATAGAATCGAACTCCAAAAGAATAGCTATTTCCGCCAAAGTCGCCTATGTAGAAAACAAAATTTTCGTTTGTGGTATTATACTGACTTTCAATGTATAGAGAGAAAGGAGAGTTTATAAACCGTTTTTCTATTCCTATACCTCCAAAAAAACCTAGCCAACCATTCCGGTTATCTTGATGTGGCTCGAAATCCGTTCTATTAATTCTATTCTTTGTTTTTACGGTGGTAATCCCTCCATTCAAAAGCAGATAAAACTCCATTGGAAATGGAAATGCCTTTTGAAGACCAAAATTCACTCGTCTCATCTGAAAATCTGAAGTTCCATTAGGTTCTCTACTCCTATCTATAACATTCCCATCCTTATCAATAGTGATACTACGAGAAATATGAGTGCCACTGGTTTCAAAATAGGAGCCTTTCAGATATATGTGAGTTAGTTTCCCAACAGGAAATCCAATTACTCCACCATATTCAAAAAGGAGAGTGTTACCATACGCTTCTTTCTGAATTTGTTTTGAGAACGAATATCCACCAACACCTCCTGAAATAAAAAATTGTCCAGGCGGCCTTTCTTGAGCACTGGTTTTATTAGATATACAGAGCAAAACAAGCAATACTAAATTGAAATAAGGTCTCATTTCGATAAATTTAGAAATCATCTTTCGTTTTCACCTAAAGTCACATCAATATTTGAGCTTGTAATTTCAACCTAAGCAGGTTAATTATTTACGACTTGAGTTACAATATAAACAACTCTTAACTCATCATTTGTTTACTGCTTTTAAATAATTTTCCCTTAACCGAACCTTCCCAAAAAATCAAAGGTTTTAAATGCAGTGCCAAACTTGTATTCTGTTCTATGCCCGCATATATCCACGACATTATAATCGCTAATCCCGATACCGCTATTCCTCAACAAACCATTCGGGAGATTATGAAAGAACGCTTGGCAAGGGATAGAAAAACGGAAGCCATTATCCACCGAATTTATACTCAATCTGGAATTGAGAAACGCCATACGGTAATTGGTGATTTCCTAGAAAAGAGCGACGATGCATTCTTCAACAGAGCATTAAGTGGCAAAGATACTCCTTCTACCGCTGAAAGAAATGTCTTGTATAAAACAGAAGCCACCTCATTATTTTTAGAAGTTGGGAAAAAATTACTGCTACAAAATCCAGAAATCGATAAATCTATAATAACCCACGTAATTACGGTTTCTTGTACTGGTTTTTTTGCGCCAGGACCTGATTTCGAGGTGGTAAAAGGTTTAGGCTTATCTGCATCTACCCAGCGATTTCACATCGGGTTTATGGGATGCTATGCGGCATTTCCCGCTCTTAAAATGGCCGCTGCATTTTGCGAAGCCGATCCTAATGCTTGTGTTTTGGTAATCTGTGCTGAATTATGCACCATTCACATTCAATCCGAAAATGACATTGATAATCTACTAGCTTCTTCTGTATTCGCAGATGGGGCCGCTGGTGTTTTGGTTTCGTCTCAAAAACCTACCAAAAAAGGGTTTAGGATGAATGCCTTTGCCTCCTCTCTTGCCTATGAAGGCGAACAAGATATGGCTTGGACTATCGGCGATACTGGTTTTCAGATGACTCTTTCTAGTTACGTGCCAGATATCATTACTGCAAACTTAGCTTCTGTAATCGATCCTTTATTTTCTACACTTTCAATCTCTGCTAATGCTGTGGATATATGGGCTGTACATCCAGGCGGGCGAGCTATTGTCGATAAAGTTCAAAAATCAATGGAGCTTGCTGACTTACAAGTAGAAGCCTCACGAAAAGTGCTTTCTAAATTCGGAAACATGAGCAGTGCAACCATTCTATTTGTGTTAGAGGAAATTCTGAAATCTAATTTAGAAACGGATACTACTATTCTGCCGATGGCTTTTGGGCCAGGATTAACGATTGAGTCCGGACTTTTCACTATGATTAACTCTTAGTTATGCCTCTTTTTCTCAAAAACCGCCAAACTGATTTAGTTGAACTAATGGATAGGGATGATTGCGATCAGCACAAACTAGAGAATACTTACCGTCAGTTTTACAGGATTAATGGCATTCTTTCTCAATGGAGAAGAATTTATACAACCCAACTCCGACCTTTGATGCAAGATCGCAATAGAGAATTTACGCTACTCGATATCGGTTTTGGCGGAGGTGATATTCCATTTTCGCTTGCTAAATGGGCTCAGAATGATGGGCTTAATTTGAAAATCACCGCAATTGAACTAGATGAACGGGCTCTAGATTTCGTTTCCGACCTAGAACCTCATCCAAAAATTGAGTTTAAACATTGCAGCTCAACCCAATTAGTTCTAGAAAATAGAACCTTCGATTTTGTGATTTCAAATCATGTTCTACACCATCTCGATACTGATACATTTTCAAAATTCTTAGACGAAGCGATTTCCTTAGCGGGTAAAAAAGTTATTTTTAATGATATCGAACGAAGTGATATTGGATACGCACTTTTTAACATCTTCTCTAGGTTACTTTTCAGAAATTCTTTCATCACCCAAGATGGACTCACTTCCGTAAAAAGGTCTTTTACTTTTTCAGAATTGAAACATGTAATTCCCGAGAAATGGAATACTGACCGTTTGTTTCCTTTTCGTTTAATCCTCAGCTATACAAAAGATGCATAAAATTAGTGTCTGCATTGTAGGTGGTGGCCCCGTTGGACTTTTCCTTGGTATTGCGCTCGCAAAGCTAAACATTTCTTGCTTCATCATTGAACGAAGAGCTGCTCCCGTCCCCGATTCCAGATCACTAGGAATTCATCCCGTCTCAATGGAGTTGTTTCAATTACTTGGAATGGAAACAGAATTTTCCGAATCGGGAATTCATATTCAGAAAGGAATCGCTCATGATGGGACTCGCAAGCTTGGGGAGATAGATTTCAGTTCCCTCAAAAAACCATACAACTTCATTCTTTCTTGTCCGCAGTTTAAAACAGAACAAATCTTGAAAGAGACATTTCTGGCTCTAAATCCAAGCGGATTAATTCAAGAAGCAGAAGTAACCGATATTCGCCATGATGAAAAGGAAGTGGTGTGTTGGTATAAAAAAGATGGTCGTGAATTTCAGATATCTTCCGACTTCCTAGTTGGTTGCGATGGCAAAAATAGTTTGATTAGGCAAAAAGCGGGCATCTTGTTTGGTGGCAAGAGATATCCCGACACTTACATCATGAGTGACTTCGAAGACACAACAGAATTCGGATCTAAGGCCACTGTTTTCCTTCCTAAGGACGGAATGCTTGAGTGCTTCCCTCTTCCCAACGGAATGAGGCGATGGGTGGTTAAAACCGAAAAGTTTGTCAAAAACCCAACTCAAGCTTTGTTAGCGGAGTTAATCCGTAAACGATTAGGTTACGATTTAACAGATACAAAATGCACTATGCTGAGTAGTTTTGGAGTTCAATACTTTATGGCTGAACAGTTTTTCAAAAATAGAATTATACTCGCTGGCGATTCAGCTCATGTTGTTAGCCCAATTGGAGGGCAAGGAATGAACTTAGGATGGATTGGCGCGTGGAAGCTGTCGCAAGCATTGTCCTCGATTCAAGAACAACCAACTAAAGCGGAACACTACCTTTCACAATATCAGAAAGAGCAGCAGTTGATTTCAAAAAAAGTTGCGTTAAGAGCAGAGTGGAATATGAGATTGGGTAGAAAACGAACCATACCTTTCTTTAAAAAAGCGTTCATTTCTGTACTTCTTAATACGCCTTTGCGAAAGCTTGCAGCAGAGCAGTTTGCAATGCGAGGATTAGTTAAAGTAATTTGAAGCCAGTTTCTAAATAGTAAACTCTACGGAAATTTTAGACCCATCAACAAACTTATCCGACAGCCCAACTCTAGCATTTAACTTGCGTGAGAGCGCTTTGATAATAAATAAGCTTTTAGGGCCTTTTTCATCAAAGTTCATCCCAACCCCGTTGTCGGATATCTCAATAATTAGTTTTTCGTTTTCTATATTACGCACCGAGATATTTATTTTGCCTGCTTTTTTATCCTGAAAAGCATGTTTGAACGAGTTTACTGCGAGTTCGTTTAAAATTAAACCGCATAAAACTGCTCTATTTACATCAAGGCTATATTCCGCAATGTTATAACTTATTTTTATGTCCTTATTTGCGTCGTCATAGATACGAGCAACATTTTGCACAATATTTACTAAGTAGTTATTTAGCTCTACAGTGCCTGTTTCTTTTGAGTCATACAACATAGAATGGACATCAGCAACAGATCTAATTCTTGAGTTTGTTGCCTTCAACACCCCTAATGAATTTTCATCATCAATTCCGTCTAGCTCTAATTCTATTAAAGCCGAAATAGTAGCTAAGTTATTTCTTAGGCGATGATGAACTTCTGCTAGTTGAGTAGTTTTTTCATCTAGCTTATTCAGTAATTTTTCATATTTATGCGAGCGATGCACAGCTAGCGCTACATGCTCTGCCAAGGTTTCAAATACAAAAACATCGCTATCATCAAAAGGAACGTCGTTCTTTCTATTTACAGCCTGTAGAACACCAAATGCGTCTCCATCTTGGTTTTTAAGCGGTACGCAGATAATATTTCGTGTGGTAAAATCGCTAGATAAATCCTTCCAAAAAAATTCACTATCGTCAATTTTATTAGAAATGTATGGATTGTTATTCTTGATAACCCAAGCACCAATGCCTTTATCTTTAGGAATGCTAAAACCAACAATTTGATCTTGAATAGGCCCTGTTGGAATACTGATGTTTAGCCTGCCAGTAGCTTCGTCTACTAACATTAATGAGCTCGCCTCGGTATTCATCACAATGCATGTGGCATCCATGCATTTTTTAAGTAAGTCTTTTAACTCAAAGGTACGATTTATGCCTTCTACCGCTTCCAGTAAAAGTCGATAATTGGAATTGTTTCCAACACCGTTAGCAATTTTATATTTCTCGTCCTCTTTCGTAGCCAATCCTAAATTGTTTGATAACAATATAAAAAAACGAAATTGATTTTTATGTTAGGATTGAGTTCCAAATAAAAAGCCTTGCCATTAAAAATGACAAGGCTTTTAAATTAAAAACTAACAGATTCAGAAAGAATCTTAGCTACGGCTTTTCTTTAAGTAATCTAAAAGAACCGTATGCAGGATACCACCATTACGGTAATAATCTACTTCAACAGGAGTATCGATTCTACATTTTGTAGAAAAATTAATCTCTGTTCCGTCTGCTTTCTTAGCTGTCACATTAACATCTTGGCGAGCTTTTAGGCTATCATCTAAATGTATAGTAAAAGATTCTGATCCGTCTAAACCAAGTGTTGCTGGTGTTTCACCTTCTTGAAATTGAAGAGGAAGAACACCCATACCAACTAGGTTAGATCGGTGAATGCGCTCATAAGATTCAGCAATAATTGATTTGATTCCTAAAAGGATAGTTCCTTTTGCAGCCCAGTCACGAGAAGAACCCGTTCCATATTCTTTACCAACTATTCCGATAAGTGGAGTTCCAGTTTCTTTATACTTCAATGAAGCGTCAAAGATAGTAGTAACTTCACCAGTTGGATGATACTTGGTGAAACCACCTTCAGTGCCTGGAGCCAATTTGTTTTTGAAACGTACGTTTGCAAAAGTTCCACGAGTCATAATACGGTCATTACCACGACGAGAACCATAAGAGTTGAAATCGTTGCGATCAACGCCATTTGCTTTTAAGAACTCACCTGCTGGTGCATCTTCTTCAATATTACCGGCTGGTGAAATATGATCGGTGGTAATAGAATCTCCAACCATAACCAAAGTACGAGCACTTTCGATAGATTTGATTGGCTCTGCTACTTCCTTAGTATTCATGAAGAAAGGAGGTTCTTGAATGTATGTCGACTCTTCTTTCCAATCGAATAATTCGCCACCTGAAACTGGAATTGCTTCCCATGTTGGAGAGTCAAAAATATCACCGTACATCTTTTCAAAAAGATCAGGACGAATGGCGTTATCTAGCTCTGCAGCAATCTCAGCCGTTGTTGGCCAGATGTCTTTCAAGTATACATCGTTGCCTTCTTTATCTTTTCCAAGAGGTTCTGTAGACAAGTCAATATTAACCGTTCCTGCCAAAGCATAAGCTACAACAAGAGGCGGAGAAGCAAGATAATTTGCTTTTACATAAGGATGAATACGCCCTTCAAAGTTTCTATTACCAGAAAGCACACCTGCTGCGATTAAGTCACCTTCACGAATTGCTTTCTCTACGGGTGCTGGTAATGGACCCGAGTTACCGATACAAGTTGTACATCCATAACCAACAAGATTAAAGCCTAATTTGTCTAAGTATTGAGTAAGTCCTGCTTCATTCAAGTATTCTGTAACAACTCTAGAGCCTGGGGCCAAGGATGTTTTAACGTAAGCAGGAACTTTCAAGCCTTTCTCTACGGCTTTTTTAGCTACAATACCCGCACCTAACATAACACTTGGGTTAGATGTGTTGGTACAACTTGTGATTGCTGCAATAGCAACATCCCCGTGATGCATCTCTATCTCTTGGCCATTTTTGTAAATGCCTTTATTAGATAGTTTATCTTTCGCTAAATTAAAGCCCATGGTAGCATCGTTGCTAGACAAAGAGTTTTCAAAAGTTGTCTTCATGTTCTTTAACGTGATACGATCTTGAGGACGTTTTGGGCCTGCAAGTGATGTTTCAACAGTGCCTAAATCAAGCTCTAAAGTTGAAGCAAAAACTGGATCTGGTGTATCATCGGTTCTATATAAACCTTGAACTTTCGTATAATTTTCTACTAGTTGAACCAACTCATCTGGACGGCCAGTTCTGTGCATGTAGCGTAAAGCTTCGCTATCAATTGGGAAGAAGCCCATTGTCGCGCCATATTCTGGAGCCATGTTAGCAATAGTTGCACGATCAGGTAAACTCATGTTGCTGATACCTGCACCGTAGAACTCAACAAATTTACCAACTACGCCATGCTTTCTAAGCATTTCAGTAACGGTAAGTGTTAAATCGGTTGCAGTAACACCTTCTTTCAACTTTCCAGTTAATTTCATACCAACAACTTCAGGCACTAACATGTAGATTGGCTGACCAAGCATTGCAGCTTCCGCTTCAATACCGCCAACACCCCAGCCTAAAATTCCAAGACCGTTAATCATTGTAGTATGAGAATCTGTTCCTACTAAAGTATCTGGGTAAGATGTTCTCGAACCGTCAGCTTCTTCGCGTGTAAATACGCCACGTCCTAAATACTCAAGGTTAACTTGGTGAACAATACCGCGTCCTGGAGGAACCACGCGGAAATTATCAAAAGCTTCTTTTCCCCATTTCAAGAACTCATAGCGTTCTTGGTTTCGCTCCATTTCTTTCTCTACGTTGAACATGAGCGCTGCATCAGAGCCAAACATGTCAACTTGAACAGAGTGATCAATTACTAAGTCTACAGGAACTTGAGGGTTGATTGCATTTGGATCGCCACCCATTCTTTTCATAGCAGAGCGTAAAGCAGCTAAATCAACTACTGCAGGAACACCCGTAAAATCCTGAAGAACCACACGAGATGGTTTGAAAGGAATTTCGCCTTGAGGATTACTAGCATCATAATTAGCTAATGCTTCAACATCACTTTCTGTAATAACATAACCATCAAATTCCCGAAGGACTGCCTCCAACAAAATTTTAATAGAAAAGGGAAGCTTATCTACATTAGCATAGCCTAGTTCTTTAAGTTTAGGAACACTGTAATAGTTTGATTCTCCATTACCAGTATCAAAAGTCTGTTTAGTGCTTTTAAATTTGTTGGTCATTTCTGTATGATTTTTAAAATTCGAATAGGGTATAAAGATACAAATCTTTTAACCTTTTGTCTTTCTTTGGATAACCTTTTCGCTAGCTGTTTCATTTCAATTATTAAAAAGGAACTTATATACTTCTTTTAAAAAGAATTATACGAGCTTTTATATATACTTTGAAGTTCTTTGTGCATTTGTGATGCTCAATTAAGCAACAGAAACTATGCAAAAACCTTATTTAAGCTTCATCTCATTCTGCGCCGACCCGAAAGTCATTTCTTCATCAAATTGTGTAGTCCCAAAAGCTTCTTCCATTTCTGCCCGAAGTTTTTGAATCGTAAGTCCACTGGTCAAAATTCCATTTCGAGCAATAGATACACGCCCTGTTTCTTCCGATACCACAAGCACTAACACATTATTGGTTTCACTTATACCCACAGCTGCTCTATGCCTTGTTCCAAACGCTTGAGCTATATTAGGGTTCTGCGAAATTGGTAAATAACAACTAGCCGCAACAATTCTATTGTTTCTAATCACAACCGCACCATCATGTAACGGAGTGTCTTTCTGAAAAATAGTTGTAATAAGTTCAGCCTTCACTACCGAATCTATCTTAACACCAGCATCAACTAAATCCTGCAACGATGATGAACGAGCAAATACAATTAAAGCCCCTGTACGAGCTTTAGCCATTTTTTTCACAGAATCAATTACCTCATCTATCATTTCAGAAGAGTCTGCTCTCGAAAAAAATCGATCAAAACTTGTATTGTTTCCCAACCGATAAAGTAGTTTCCTAATTTCGGGTTGAAAAAGTATGAAAACCGCGAGTATCCCTACATCTAAGATACTTTTAAGAATAAAATTGATGGTACTAAACCCGAGTAAACGGATAAAGAAATTGATGAGAATAACAACGATGATACCAATAGTTGCCTGAATAGCAAACGTACCTCTAATCCACCGGTATAGATAAACTAATACACTGGCGATAATTAAGGTTTCAATGAAATCCTTAATTCCGAATTCTAAAAATCCGATTGGGATCAAGTGGTTTTTGGTCTAGCGTTGTGATTTAATTGCATTGAATATACGTATAGAATCTGAAGCTTGCTTCACATCATGTACACGAAGTATTCGCGCTCCTTTGGTTAAGGCATCATAGTGTACTGCTACCGTTCCTATAATGCGATTTTCTGGAGTAGGCTCATTCAGTATTTCCCCGATCATGGATTTACGTGATGCTCCAACCAATAAAGGAAACCCAAATTTCATGAATTTATCAAGATGAGCCAGTAATTTTAGATTTTGCTCTACCGTTTTGCCGAAACCAATTCCTGGATCTAAAACGATATTTCGAATTCCAATTTTCTTTGCGAGAGTAATCTGACGTTCAAAAAAAGCAGCAACATCACCAACTACATCATTATAGCTCGGATTTTCTTGCATTGTTTTTGGGTTGCCTTGAGAGTGCATAATAACATAGGAAGCATCAAACTCTGCGGCTACCACACCCAACATCTCATCTTTTTGGAGACCACTTACATCGTTTACTATACTAGCTCCCGCTTGTAATGCCTGCCGAGCAACTTCTACTTTTGTTGTATCAATAGAATAAACAAGTGTTGGAAAAGCAGTAATTGCTTCCTCCAAAATTGGGATTACCCGTTTCAACTCTTCGAGATCATTTACTGGCTCGGAGCCTGGTCTTGTAGATTCGCCACCAATATCTATAATGGTAGCGCCTTGCTCTTTCATTAGAGAGATGTGCTGAATAGCCTTAGAAATATCTAGGAATTTCCCGCCGTCGCTGAAAGAATCTGGGGTAGCATTAATAATCCCCATAATTTGGGGATTATTAACATCTAAACTAGAAAATTTAACTCTATTTGGACTCAACCGGGTTTTCTACCATTCTTCTTGAAGCTGATCGAATTTGTCTTCTTTGGCGGCCCACTCTTCAGCGTCAGGTAGTTCATCGTGAGTTTCGTTAATTACTTTGTCTTCCCATTGCTCAGCAAGACGCTCGTTCAAGTCGATATAATGTTCCCATTTTTCTGGGACTTCATCATCCGGGAAAATAGCTTCAACAGGACACTCTGAAACACAAGCATCACAATCAATACATTCATTTGGATCAATTGTTAGAAAATTTGGACCTTCTCTAAAAGCATCAACTGGGCAGACTGCCGCACAGTTGGTGTATTTACATTGTATACAAGGTTCGGTAACTACGTAAGCCATTATTTAGTTATTTTAAATTGGTTGTTCTAAATCAATTGGAATATCAGAGCCTGCGCAATTAGATGCAATCCAAATTAATTCAGTATTGAAGAAATTTTATCTAAATTTCCATCGTTATTTGCGGGCTCAAGGTTCATTATTTTAGCCATAAGTGCGTAAAGATGTATATTTTCGAAAGCCTCTATTTTTATTCCTTTTTTAAAAGCTGGGCCTTTAGCTAAAAATAGTGCCCACATTTCTTTGTCTTCATTATCAAACCCGTGCGCACCGCCATTTGGCGCAGTTGGTCGGTTTTCAAAATAAGCCTTCGTATTTATGGTATATCCACGGTCTGCAACTAACAATAATTCTGGCATTCTTCCTGACTTCTTCAAATGATATCGTTCTGGGATCCCCTCTTTCTTATACACTTTAAAGTGATCTTCATTGGCTTTTAAACTGCTGTATATTTCATTCAGCTTTCCATTTTTTGCATTCATCATTACAGCTGGGGAACCCGAGATAATGTCGATATCATCTACATTCAAATAATCATCCAGTATCACCATTCTTTCTCTTGAAACGTCCGACATCCCGTGATCTGAGACTATAATAATATTGGTGGTTTCCCAAAGCTCTTTCGCTTTTAATTGTTCAATTAAATAACCAACTAATTCATCTGCTTGCTGTATAGCTTCTACAACCTCGGGAGAATCCGGGCCAAAACGGTGCCCTTGAGAATCTACAAAACTGAAATACAATGTTCCTAAATCTATGCTCTTTTCAGAAGGTAGAGTCATCCACTTTAACACGGTATCAATTCGGGTAGAATCAGACATTCTTCCATCATAATTCTTCCAATAGCTCGGTCTCATGCCTTGCACTGGTGCTTCTGAGCCAACCCAAAACATAGTCCCCGCTTTTTTACCATGTTTTTCTACTGTATTCCAGATCGGCTCACCTTTATACCAATCTGGATTTTCTACTTGTTCTCTATTCCCCATCGAATACATTAAACCCATATCAGGATCATACATACTATTCCCAATTAAGCCATTATTTTCCGAATATAAACCTGTTACAATTGCGTAATGATTTGGAAACGTTTTTGAAGGAAATACAGGAATTAAACCCTCTGTTGAAACACCTTGATTAGCTAGAATATCAAAGTTTGGTGTTTCAGTTTTTGATAGATAATCAGCTCTAAAACCATCAAAGGATATTAGAATAAGATTATTCTCATTTTGTTTTGCTTCCTTTGCAGTGCAATTCAGAAGCAAGCAGATAATTAAAAGAAGTACTCTATTCATAATATGTTTTATAGAAAAAAGGCAACTCTAAATGAGCTGCCTTTAAATATAGTTACTAAATAAACATCATTTATCTCGTCTTTTCTACTCGAAGTCTGATGTAAGTTTAAATCTTAATATTCTGTTATTGCCCTTATCTGTAACGTAAACAACTTTATTGTAGTAGGCCACCCCTGAAGGTTTATTGAATTGCTTGGGCCCTACTCCCAATCCACCGAAAGAAACGATAATTTTTTTTCCACTTTGGTCTACACCTGCTGGAGGGTTTACACCTTCTAGGCCACTAGACTGAAATTGGTAAAACATATTCTGAAGCTCATCTACTACAAAAATAAAAGCATCATCATCTCCCGAAAAAGCGACATCTGAAGGGGAACTAAATTTTTGGGGCTCATATAGAAACCCACTAGCTTTAGAAGTGTCTTGGGCTAATAATGATGAGTTTTGGGAATACACCAATCCATCTGTTGTGAGCTCCGCTTTTATCCAAAGAACACGGAAATCGATACTAATATTTTGATCGGTTTGCGTGACAATAAAACTACGATCACTTGTCAACTGATCTCTCTGAGGAGGAGCCACAAACGAAGTTATTGAGCCTAATCCTACTGCACTTTTAAGTGATGGTGTTACAGGATTAAGTGTTACAATTTGGCGAACATTCACCATTTTATCAATTTTCTCTCCATTTACAACACGTCGACCAAATTCTAAAACTGTATTGTCGGGTGCTGCAATCTGTTGAGAACTATTTAATGGCCCCGTTCTTGTTGCATAAATATTATTATCCACTAATACGGTTAGACCCGTTATTTTTACTTTTTCATAATTATTAGGAGAAGTTTTATTTAATCTTGCGTTTTGTGCGGCGCTAGTACTCAAACTTGCATCATCAAAAGGGAATATTAGAGTATCAACAATAACAACATCGCCTGAGCCATTCATGTTTTTAATCTTAAAAATAGCGGGCAAATTATAAGAAACGTCGACTCCTGACTGTCTTATAACTGTATCAATTCTTGCAGCTACATAAACATTTAATAAACGGTCTTGCACAACAACATCGGCACCTGTAAATGCTATGGTTTTACGTGGTGTTAAATCTGCGCGATCTAGTAAATGGAGACCTTTAGCATCAGTAACATATACGAATGTATCGAAACCAATATGAACATCAGTTGGGGCATCAAAATCAGCCCAAACTGGCAAAACGGGTGCATAACCATCAACATTTTCTGAAGATGGGTCAATCTTCCCTTCTTTAAAAATATCTTCTGTTGCCGAATCATTTTTTGTGCCAAACAAAGAATCACAGCTCGTACTTACGATACTAGTAATAAGAAGTAGTCCTAAAATTATTTTTGAATTTTTCATCATCATAGTTCAAATCCAAGTGTAATACGGTGAATAGAGCCTAATCTATCGTAATTAGTAAAGCTATAGTCGACAGCTATTTTTCGGTTTGCAAAAGGTACTTTTACCCCTGTTCCTAAACTAGGCAACATGCGTTCTTCAATACCAAATTCGTAGCCGCCTCTAAAGAAAAACTGTTTCATAAAACCGTACTCAGCACCAATGCTGAACTGCTCAGCATTATCACTTGGGTTAGTAATTTGCGAAGTTAGAATTAAGCTATTATTTTCTGAGTCTAATGCTGTATAAGCTGCACTAATAGTAAATCGAGTAGGAAGTGATATATCTGTATCAGGTTCTTCAGTAACATCACCGTTCGGCGTGCTTCTTACAGTTTCTCCATTTGGAGAAGCATCAAGACCAAAGTTATTGATACCAACAGCGAATCTTAGCCCTGTATCACCTACTAAATAAGAAAAACCAAAGTCGATGGCTCCTGTGCTATAGGAAACCTCTTCAATGCCAATAGTTAAATATTTTAAAGTAATTCCGTAGCTAAAAAGATCAGTGATTTTATGCGAACCAGTTAAACCAACCGATAGATGATTGGTCCTAAATGTACGCCCAGTTCCAAAAGGTTGAGACTCTGTAGTTTCGTTAATATCTCCAGAGTTGAAATATTGAACTGAGCCTCCAACTGCGAAATCGCCTAATTTGTGTATGTAGCTAAAATACTCTAATCCAGTATCTACTAAATAATCTGTATGCGAAAGTGTTGCGTAAGAACTTCCAATTTTTGAAGCTAATGCTGGATTCCAATATAAGCTAGATCCGTCGGTAGCGTCTGCCATATTGGAATTCCCCATAGCTGCACTCCTAGCATCAACAGTAATTTTTGTGAATTGGAATGATTCTGTTCCTGCTCTATCAGTACCATATGATGTTTGTGCTTTAACTTCTACAAAAGAAGCCAAAGCCAGTACCAATACTATAAAACTATATTTATTTATCAATTTTCTCATATTAAAAACGTATTGATACTCCAAAAACGATGTGTCTCTGTTCTAAGTAATTCGCTGGGTTTTCATAAGCAGGCAAGCCATTATCTGTAGGATCAATATAACGAGGATCTCTAACACTATTAGGCACATCGTAGGAGCGGTCACTTCTAAGCGCAACAAGCTTTTGTGGATCGTTAGGATATGACTTATATCCCTCGCCTGTTACTGGGTTAATAATAACCGCACTTTTATTATTTAGTAAATTCGTTATTTCTAAGAAGGTACTTACTCTAGTTCCCTTAATAGTAAACCATTTCTGGATGTTCATGTCCATGTAAAACCATGCAGGGCCAAGTTCACTATATCTTTGAGCTGGATCATCATTAATTTCATAAATAGGTCTCCAACCCTCATCACCCGTTATAGGATTTCTTTCATAGCCAGCGAGATCATATGGTGTATATCTAGCACCACTTCTCCAAACAGCTGATAGGAATACTTGTATTTGATTTAATGGTTTTAAATCAAATAATGGTTTATCTCTATCGTAAGTGAAAGTTATGTTCCCCTTAATATCGAACGGGCGATCCCAAGCTAATGGAGTTTCTATATTGTTTCCTACATTTTTACTAGCTGAAATACCTTGTAGATTATCATCAGTCGTAGAGCTTAATCCTTCAGTTCGGCTGTATGTGAACGATACCTGACCACTAAGAATATCTCGGTATCTTTTCAGATAGGTAAGTTCAACCCCTCTTGAACGGGCATAATCACCATTAACTCTAAATGCTTTTGTCGTTGGCCTGTTATCAACATCCAACACTGTAATTTGTTGAGAGGTAACAAAGTCGTATTTGTCACGCCAAAATGCCGAAACATTCATTGCATCATTTGGAGAAATTTGGTTTCTCAATCCTATTTCATAAGAAATATCAATTTCTCTATTTAGGTTAGGATTACCCAAGTTTGATAGATCTGATTGATCTTGATAAAAGGGGTCTAAACCTGCATATACAAAACTAGGGTGAGGAATTCTTGCAGAGTGGCCATAGTTAAAAAATAGAACTTGGTTCTCTCTTACAGGAAAGGAAACATTGATTTTTGGTAAGAATATAAACTTATATCTCATCCCAAAAATCTTGGTCGTTTCGTCTAAATAATCTTGCGCAACAAACGCTGGGATGGTAGAAAATGTATTCGGATCTAATGCTTCCTCCACTCTAGTATCTACATATTTACCAGGTGCCCAATATTCGAAACGTCCTCCAATATTTGCAATAAGTCCATTATATCGAATTTTATCGGTAACGAAAATTGCCCCTCTATTTGGTTTCACTCTCCAAGCATCAAAACTTTCACCAACTCGGAATGTTTCGGAAACAGTGTTTTCATCGATTCGAATTGGAGCTCCAATCCAAGGGCGGGTAATGTCAATCCATTGGTAATCATTGAATTTGGATTCAAAGCCTATTACCAACTGGTTTTGACGCTCATTAAAATATTTCGTAATACTCGATTTTACTGTAATCTCTTCCGCAAAGTGATCGTGCCAAAGTGTAGCAATTCCACCATTGTTGTAATAGCCAGGCCCTGCAAGTACGTAAGTAAAATCTTCGCCTGCATCATATTCTTCTGCTGGAAATGTAATAATACTTTCAGGGTCAAATTCGCCATCCACATTTTCGGGACGCCAGTCTCTACCGTTAGCATCTGCTCTAAGATTAGTGAATAATCGACTCACTTGAACTTCGTAGAAAGCAGAAGTCGAAACAGTTTGAGTCCACTTTAAATAAGATAAGTTGGAGTCGTGCGTGTAAGTATTTGCATTATCCAGAAAGCCATTCGAAAAATTGAACTGAAATCCTGGCTGAATCTGAGTATTTGCACCAGTAATCTGCAACATTCGTGTATTCTGATTAATGGTAAGTGACCGCTGATAAGCACCTTGAAGCCTCATACCTGGCTTAATATTGTATGTCAGCTTAAGCATTCCGTTCCATCTATTACCCTGACGAGGCGACCAAAAGTTAGAATTAGTAGTAGATGAACTAATCTGATCTGCAGAAAGCTTGGTATAGCCATCGGCTAAAGAAACTTGTGCTGTAGCATAAAATGAGAAACTACCAGGAAGGTCTAAGCCAAGAGCTGGTAATATTCTTTCCGTCAATAACTCTGGGCCACCTAAGCTTAGTTCATAAACATCCATGAAATAGTTAGCGCGATTAGACATCACGTTGGAACCAAAATTATCTCTTTTGTGGGAAAAAGAACCTTCGTAGCGATCTCCACCATCTCTAGTTTGTACGGAAACTACACCTGAGGTCATGTCACCATATTCGGCGCCAACGCCACCAGTAATAACTTCAATATTACTGAACGAATTGGCTCCCAAATCGAGACCAAATCCGGTACCAGCCAATGGATCTTGAGCAGAAACGCCATCAACTACGTAGCCAGTTTCATTTGCTCTACCACCTTTAATGTATAAACCCGTTGGATCCTTAATAACACCAGATTGAAGAGAAACTGCATCTTCTACTTTTCTCACGGGTGCAGCTTCAATTTCTTTTCTGGAAATTGTAGCGGATGTTGATGATTTTTCTACATCAAATATTGGAGCTTCACCAATAATTACAATTTCTTGATCGGAGGTAAGTATTTGGGCTTTTAAAGTGTAATTGAGCTCTGTTGCTTCTCCTTCTGTAATTTTGATACCTGTAAGTAGTATGGTTTCAAAACCAATGTAGGTAATACGAACAGAATACTCACCTGGGCGAATATTCTGAATTTTGTATGCACCATCAACATCTGTAGCAGCACCAAAGCTAGTACCAATAATTAAAATATTTACACCTGGGAGTGTCTCTCCAGTTCCGTCTTCTTTAATTACACCTTCTAAACTTCCATTTGCAGATTGAGCGTAAACCGCAGTATGAAGCAGAAACGAACAGAGAACGAGTATATAACTAAACTTCTTCATTTATTTATTGTTTAAATCCTAATCTGCCGACAACAAGTTCCTGAATCAGTTGGCCTAGATTGTTATTTCCGTTCAGATTTTTCAAATCGATTGCAAAGTAAACTAAGTTACCTTCAGGGTTTTCTATTGCAACTTGTTCATAGCCATTATAGGCACTAAAGCCTCTACTTGTCTTTCTATGATAATCTGCTGAGTACAAAGCTTTACTGCCGCTAATCCCTTTTACAGGTTTTGCACTTACTAATGCGAAACCACCCGCAGCAACTTTCAATGTTGCCTCTAGCGGTGGGGTAGGAACAACAAGTGTATCTTGAAAGAGGTAGTAATCACCTGTAGCTATAGAATCTACTGGGATAAAATTAAAAACCTCATCCGTTGTATTCATTTTCTTAATGGGAATATTTACAAACGATGTGCCACCATTACTAAAAAATTCTCTTAATATTTCTTGAGCATATACAATATTTCTGTCCATATCATTTGAAATCCAATAGATATGATCCCATTTGGCCAATGTTTTTTCCAAAGTAGGGTCTACAACGGTTGGAAAAGCTTCCGAGAGAGCTACTCTTCCTTGTACTACTTCGCCGTCATTAATATTCCAAACATCTGGGGTTAAACCACCTTCATTTAAGATATTTAAATGGAATTCCAATGTTTCCGCAGAATTCGATCCTGAGTAGTCATTTAGTATCAGAGTTTTAGACTTTTGCTCTTTTATAAACCATGATAGAGTATCTACGTTACTCTTGGATTCGCTTGCATCAATTGCACGAACATAAAAGGTGTTCTTCTCACCTACTTTAACGCCTGGAATTACAAGACTCTGTCCATCTACTTGTAATGTTGAATAGCTTTTACCAAGAAACACTCTCGCCTCTTTAGCACCTGAAGTAGAATTATCAACTTCAAGCGAAATAAAAAGCTGGCCTTCATCACTTTCTGTAAATGGAATTTCAACCCAGCCATTAACCGTGTCATTAACAGCTATCTCTGTTCTATCTAAGTTTAGAATTCCATCCGGATCACTAAAAGACCATCCGAAACTTGCAATAGAATATAGTGTGTCTGGTGGAGATTGAGTTCTGTTTATAGCAACTTCAGGCTCAGAATTAACTACAGGGTAAACTAATCTCGCCCCAACTGGATCACGTAGATTTTCATTATCTACAGCCCGTATTTTAAATAGGACATCATCATTTTGTTGCCCAGGTGTAATAGGCAGTATAAATGTGCTATCTGTTTTAGTTGTGAAAGTCCATGCACTTTCGGAGGTATCATTTATTGCATATTCATAGCCAATAACATAGCCATCAGGGTCTATTCCAAACCATGATATCTTAATCTGACTGGACAAGCGAAAATCATTTCCTCTATTTATCGCTTCTACAGTAAGATTAGTACTAGGAGCTTTGTTCGCATTTCGATCTCCGGTAATTGGTTCTTTACAGCTACCAAATACCAAACCAACCAAAATAGTTGCTAGTAATGAAGTTTTAATATGCTTTTGTGATATCAAAATTATTCGGCCTATATAAAATATGGGAGTACATGATTGTACTCCCATAAAATTTGAAATGTATTATTTAATAAGCATCATTTTACGAGTGCTTGCAAATGTACCTGCTTGAATGCGATAGATATACATACCACTTGCATATCTTGCAGCATCAAAACTTACATTGTGCGTACCCGCTGTCAATTGCTCATTAACAATAGTTGCCACTTTTCTTCCCAACATGTCAAATACTTCAAGCGTTACAGTTGCCGAGTTTGGCAAGTCGAAAGAAATATTAGTAGTAGGGTTGAATGGGTTAGGATAGTTTTGGTTTAAACTAAACTTCTCTGGTAAACCAGCAATTTCTTCATTTGAAGTTGCAGATCCTCTTTCTAAAGTGATGAAGCGATAAATCGGACTGAAATCATCCCCAAAGTTACCATAGGCACCGTGAACATCTAAAGTATCAGAACCGTCACTTACACGAACATTCCAGAGGAAGCTCTTATTTTGACCAACTGTCAAACCTTCGCTTGCAAGAAGTCCATCAACCAAGCTAAATGGCAACGTTACGTCTGTAGCTGTAGAAGCACCATTCGATGGTACAGTTGCAAGTACAGCAGTACCGTCAGCAGAGTACAGTACAAACTCAAAAGTCACATCATCTCCATCTAAGTCAAATGAAGCTCCCCAAGAAACTTCTAGGTCGCCATTAACAATTACTTCTGCACTATCTGCAGGAGTACTAAGAGCAAAATCGAGTAACGGAGTAAACACATTACCGTCGTTTCCAACAAAGTCAGCTTCACTACGTGGGTGTACTTTTGGAGCACCAAATGATGCAGCAACAATGCCATAAGCATCAAAAGTAATACCTTCTCTAAGTGTGTTATTTATTTCATAAGAAATACTAACAGCTCCAACTTCATCAGATCTGATATCTTCGTTAAAGATTACACCACCTGTAGAGTCCGCATCGGTGTTTCTAAGTGTATACTCACCGTAGTTACCACGGTCAACAATTTCTACACCTGCAAATTTAACTAGCATACCTTCGTATGGCTCTAACTCGCCAGCTGCTTGCATGCGAACAACATCATCAGTTGCAACGGTAGGAATAACTGTAGAAACATCATTACCTGAAGAGTTTACTGTAAACTCAAGTTTAGTAAGTTGTGTTAGACCAACACTACTACTTCCAGAAACAACTGCTTCAACAACTTCGGTTGAAGTTACAGTAATAGCATCACCTTTTACAAGTGCTTGAGTTGCAGTAGTTTTTTCTAAGAAAACTCCACTCCAAGCAGCAGCAGCTTCCTGAAGAATAATTACACCATCACTGTTATCAGAAACAATAATACCAGAGATATTAACTGGAATTTTTCCTACACCTAATAATGGGCTTACACCAGTGCTTTCGTCGGCTGTTTTTTGCACTTGAACAATAGAAGTAACCACATCATCCGCAACAAAGAAATTATATGTTCCAGCAATTGGATTTCTACCAACTAAGCCGTCGCTATCTTCTACTAATAAGTAGAAAGAAACTGGGCTAAAGTTTGGATACGTAGGTAACGTGAATGAATATGAGTTACCGCCAGTATTCGTCATTGTAGCTGTAAGAGTTGAATCTCCGCTAGTGTATACAATTTTAACATTAGCTACAGTAGCATCACCTTCTGCATCAGCGTCAGCAGTAACAACTACTTCACTGGAGCTAGTAGGCATTGAGTCTGAAAGAGCTACGTTGCTAACAACTGGAGGTAAACCAATAATTGTTAAGTCACTTGGCCAAGAAAGAGTTTCGCCATTACAAAGCTCACCATCAACGCAACGGATATCATCTCCAGAATCGTCATCTGTTGCCCATAGAACACCATCTTCCATTGGTGCAATTTTAAAAGCAACTTGGTTTGCTGCAATATGACCATCATTACTGAAGCCATCTAAAAGCATGAAACCAGACACATCAACAATAGCGCCAGGAGTTGGAGGAACAAATAGTCCATCCTCACCACCTTCTAAACCATCTAAACGACGGTAGTTCCAGCCCGGTAAGTAACCACTTGTTCTATCGTTTCTGTAACGTAGAGAAGTGTCATAGGCATAAATCCTAGAACCATTTTCGTTTAGCGCCCAGTTTGGACGGTCTGCAATAGTTACATTACTTACAGTAGCAGATGAAAGCTTTACGTAAGCGCCATTATACTTTGGGTAATTAGCAATATTTATTTGATATGTACCATCATTATTAGCTGTCATCAATTCATCAACTGTAACATCCCAAGGGGTAAGTAATACTTCAAGTTGTGGGTAGTTTAAATAAACACTACCAATAATGGTTGGAGCTTCATCAACTTTCATTTGTGCTACTGCATTGAAGAAAGTAAGTCTACCTTTAAAAGTAACAACATCACCACGGTTTAAACCTGCAAGCAAACCAAAATCTTCTTCCACCAATTGAATAGACATTCCATCTCTTCCTTGGTTAACTGCTGCAGTATCAGTAATGAAAACGTGCATACGGCTAATTCTATCGATAACGCCATCATTATCTGTGTCTGAAGGTGTAGATAATCCAGAGCTTCTAGGGTTTGAAACTATAACAGCAGTATAAATTACTGTTTGATTCTTTAAGGGATGTGCCTCAACCGCAGCCTGAGAATACTCAGTTAGGTTGTCATACGTATTTAAGTCTCTTATCGAAACTGTATCTTGAGCCTGTACCAAAATCGGTAACATCAGCACAAGTGCAGCTGCGCATACTTGTATCAATTTTTTCATAAGTAATTATTTATTTTATGATTGCTAGTTTACCTGTTTGTATTTTTCCTGAATCCAAATCTTTTACAGTAAAAAGGTATAAACCTGTTGTTAAGATTTGATTAGCCTCCGATTGTAAATCCCAAGCATGTTCTCCACCTGCCATTACTCTCGGATTATCACTAAAGCTATCGAACCAGCCTATATCACCACTATATGTTGATGCATCATGGTTCAACTCTGCAACAATATCACCTGCAATGGAATAGATTCTTATTTCCGAATTTGCAGGTAAATTGTAGAAATATAATTTTCTATCTCCTTCACTCAAACCATCCCACGCTGCGTTCACTCTATATGGGTTTGGATAAACTCCAACCTCAAATCCTTTCTCACCAAAATTAGCATTTACCGGAGTACCAGGAAATACTCGTACACTATTTGAATTGGTACTGGTTTCTAGACTCTCTACCCCAAACACTTCATCACCACTATCGAATGAAGTTACAGAAACTAAGTACTGCCAACCGTTGAGTAAGCCATTCAACTCATACTTATACCAGTAATTAGTGGTGTCACCCTCAAAAGTTACAGGACTAGAAAGTGCTACTTCACCAAAACCAACATCAAAACCAATATTATTAGACGGCTTGTCAAACTCTCGAATTAGCCTAGGTGTGGGGTTTAAATCATCACCTAGTTCAGAGCTATAAACGCGATACCCCTCAAAATCCATGTTCCCAGAAACCCTATCAATAGATCGCTCAGCAGTTTTATCCCAATAAATGGACACCTTTCCTGCTTCTAGCACAATTTTTGTTTTTGGGTTGTCAGGAGGGGTTGGGAATAAATAGCGGGTTAACTCACCATTATTATCTGTGTCTTCACCAGCATCTAGCGTACCGTTGTTATTTTTATCTTCACCGCGGAATACGCTACTAGCCGATTTCAATGTTTTAACTAAATCGCTTCTTGTCTCTTCGGTATCAACCTTCTTATCCGATAAACCTTGAAAATCATCCGGTTTTAGAGCTCCTGAAAAAACGAAATATACTGTAATCGTCTCGCCTGGTTCTACTTTCGGAAATGGCCCCATAGAAATAAATGAGATGTAGTTTCCTGCCGAGGTTTGGCCATCATTACGTAGTTTTGTTTCATTAGTAGCATAAGGAAACTTCTCTGCCATTTTAGTATATCTATCCCCATCTGTAGAAGGACGCGAGAAATCACCAGAACCATTACCAAACAGCCAATAACTTGGGCCAACCTTAGGCACATTTAGTCCTGAGGATATAAACTGTCCGCCAGCCGTATCTGGATTTGCTGGATGGAAAAACTCATCTCTGTAGTTGGCGCCCATAATAGAAATAGCACCGTATGTGTTCAAGCTTGGATTGTCTTGAGAGCCAGCATCAAACGCATAAATAGTTTGTAGAGAGTCTATATAACCAAGACCGTTTTTGTTAAAAAAGTCACCACCTACTTCTGTAGTACTATTTACATTCCGAACTACTAAATCAGCATACATTCCTACGTACACACTATCCCACGTTTCTGGTGTAGCATACACATCACTCATATTGGTAATATCGTAACGTAGAATGGTAAAGTTTTCAGTGAAAGGAAAACCCCAATTGTAACTCTCTAAAGCTACGTCTACATAAAGCGGATTGTCATGCCCATTAATTGGCGTACCATTTACTTCTCTTCTTCTATCCGAAAAGCTTGTAAGAATATCACGTTCGCTTACCGCTCCAACAGAGAAAAATTCATCTTCTGGATTTGTACTTCTTCTCTTAATTAAATCTTCGGCTGTAAACTCAAACCCTGTAGCCCCTCTTGAATATCCCGCAGAATTTGTAACGGCTGAGCTAGAAACCCGCGCACTATTATTCTTATACATACCAATCCAGATGCCGGCTTCAAATAGATGCTCGGTTCCTGTGTTTTTAGGAAAGCGCATGCTAAAACCACTTTCGGGATTATTTCTCACATCTGGCTTACCTATTGTGCCAAAGTTGGTTATAGACAAACCAATGGTGCCTGCATCGGTTTCCGCACGCTCAAAAGATTGTTGGGCTAGCAAACCTTGAGAAATTAAAAGTATAACTGGGAGGATTCGAAATATCTTCAAACAGGATTTAACTTATTTACTATGGACGACAAATATAAAAATATTTAATCAGAATCCCTTACGTAATCATTTCCTTAACACTTTGATAACAACTTAAGAAGCCATTAGTTTTTTATAGACGTTAATGAGTGTACTCTGCTTCACTCTTAGGTAGTACAAACAGAGTATTAGTGCAAAAATAAATTGTAATTTTATCAGCCCAATCTGAAAGTATTTCCGGGACGAGGTGGTTACTTTTTTATTGATAATTGTAAACTTACCAACTTTCTTTAAGTCTCGAACAATTTTTTGATCTTCCATTACAATTAAACGCTCATCAAAACCGCCAACTTTCTCGAATGCTTCTTTTGTTACAAAAAGACTTTGATCACCAAACCTGAGCGTATCAATATTAAGCCGTGTAAACCATGCGTAAAATTTCAACACGGGATGATTGGGCGAAAATGCTAATTGATAACAACCAGCAACAACCTCACCTTCAATTTGATCTAGTATATCTCTAATAAATTGAGTTGGCGGAAATGAATCCGCATGGAGGAAATAGTACACATCACCTTTGGCTTTAAGCGCACCGTAGTTCATTTGAGAAGCCCTTCCTTTCTTATCACTCACAAACACATTAGCTTCATACTTTTCACAAAGCTGAACTGTGTTATCAACACTACCACCATCTACTACAATTATTTCTGAAACAGTACCTTTTAGTTCTGCATTCAAGTAAGTAAGTAAGTCTGAAATCCCTTCCGATTCATTATAAACTGGAATTATTACACTCAACATAGTTTGTCTATTTTCTATTATTGAGAAATCTTTCCCAATCTTGGTATGTATCTACATCGCTGAGCTCTTTTAACAAAGCAAAACTAGTTTCCATTTCCTTCAATTTTTTGATGGAATTTTCCAAAACGGAAGAAACACTCCACGTTATCTCTTTAAATAATTCTGGGTAGAAATTTTTCATCCCAATTAAATAATAACCACCATCGCTAGCAGGGCCAAAAACAACCTCTTTCTCATCTAGCATAGTAAAAGCTGATTCTATTGTTTCTGAGGTTATATCTGGACAATCACTTCCAATAACTACCACCTTAGCGTACTTTTTTTCTTTGAGTGCATATTTAAATGCATTACTCATTCGACCTCCCAATCCATCTCCCCGTTGAACTCGCTTTACGATACTAGACTCCTCCCACATATCGTTTTCATCAATCCTTCTAGACATCCAAACTTCTTTGTCAGATTTCACACTTAACACCACTTTTTTTGTTATCTCTAGTAACTCTAAATAGATTTCTAGCGCATTCTCATCACCAACAGTTTGAGCCAACCTTGTTTTAGCAGTTCCTAGTATTGGATTCTTAACAAAAACTATAAGTAATTCTGACTCAGGCATATAAATGGAAATTTTTTTCTAATTATGAATACTATTTGGGAACGAAATTAATTGTTTGAGGTATATTACAGTGAACTTAAATAACAAAATAAACTGAATGAACGTTTTAAAACTAACTTTTTGTACAATAATTTTATTTCTGGGCACACTTTCAATTTCTTCAAAGGTTCAGGCTCAGCAAACTGGTGGAGGCAAAACAGGTGTCGGGATTATGATCGGCGAGCCTTCTGGTATTAGCTTAAAATCTTGGAATAACTCTAACACAGCTTGGGACCTTGGCTTAGCGTGGTCACTTTCTGGTAAAGATGCGATTCATGTACATGCAGATTATCTATGGCACAAATGGCTAGATGTCGAAAAAGGTGAGCTTGCATTCTATTATGGTATTGGTGGCCGAGTTGTATTTACCGACGATCCTTTTGCAGGTGTAAGAGTACCTTTCGGGCTTAACTATCTTATTGAAGATTCTCCGGTTGGTGTATTCTTTGAATTAGCACCTATCTTAGACTTTTTACCAGATACAGATGGCGATGTTAATGGCTCTCTTGGTGTTCGCTTCTACTTCTAAGCTAGCACAACTTATTACGCATTTTTTTAGGGCAGGATAATTTCCTGCCCTTCTTTTATTAAGCAAACTTGCTCAAAACATTTCCCATACTTACACTGTATTTCTTTGTCTCTTTTAGAAAGCATTTCATCGCAACTATCGGGGTCGTGATGGGTTAAAAAGAGTTTCTTTATCTGCAAGTCTTTTACTGTTTCAAGCACAGTTTCCCAATCACTATGTCCCCACCCAATTCGACTTTGGTGCTGCTCTTTGTTGAACTGCCCATCGTGTACCAGAACGTCAACACCAGCTACGAAGTTTTGAAATTTTTCAAGAAATAATTGGTTACTAGCATTCTTAACAAATGGAAGCTCGTTATCGGGAGCAAATACAATTTTTCTTTCCCCAAAAGTGAACTTGTACATAGCAGTTGGTGCTGTATGCCGTGCAAACATGTATTCTACTGAGTAATTATCAAAATTTAACACTCCCTCTTCAAAAGTGAGACACTCAACATCTGCCTCCAGCATATCTATTGAAACAGGAAAGAATGTATTTGAAAGATGCCCTTGAAGTATTTCTTTACAACTTACATCGCCCTGCGGCGGCATATAGACTTGAAAATAGTTTTTTGAGTTATAGAAAGGCTTGAAGAATGGAAACCCCTGAAGGTGATCCCAATGAGGGTGAGTAACGAAAATGCGCCCTTGTTTTGCCGCTTTTATATCAGCAAGGTCATTCCCTAAATTTCGAACCCCAGTTCCACAGTCTGCAATGATTAAATCTTTAAATCCTTCGAGTTCAAATTGAATGCAGGTTGTATTACCGCCAAACACCATGTTATGCACATTTGCACATGGTGTTGAGCCTCTTACTCCCCAAAAGAATATTTTTAATTCATTACTCAATCACTGCACCATTATTAGTTGTAAACAGATATGAATCACCCACGAAAAATTTGTAGAAATATTAGGGAACCTTGCTTAAATGCTCCGCTCCCTTTTCATGCATATTATCTTACTCAACACTTTTATTTATCTACAAATAATAGCCCTGTTTATTCGTCGGATTCCGTAAACCCTTCTATTTCTATTTCTATTGCTGTTAGTCGTTTTCTTTTTCCTACAAGTTCTTCTCTAGCTTTTTCAATTTTACCCTGTAGCTCATCAAGAAGCTTATTCCCTTTTTTGGTTGGTTTAAAATAAGTCTGAGCTTCTTCGTATTGGATAGCTTCAGCTTCTAGTCTAGAGATGTCCTTTTTAATACTATTCTGTTCTTTTTCAAGCTTTATAACTTGCTTTCGATTTTCTGGTTCAACCCCTTGAGAGGCTAATCTACGCTCCATTCCTAAATCTGCACCAAGTGATCTAAAGCGTTCATAAATAGTATCACAAACTTCACGATACTGCTTCCAAACTTTGTTTTTACTTTTTAAAGGAACATGCCCGATTTTCTTGAAATCTTCTTGAAGTGCTTTTGCTTCCTCAACTGCTTTCGCGGGATCTTCATGCTTGCCTAATTCCTCAAGCTTATCAATAATCTCTTTTTTTGCTGTAAGATTATCTTTTTGGTCTTTCCTGATATCTTTGAAATGATCTCTTCGCTCTTCATAGAATACATCCATCGCAGCTTTAAAGCTTTTCCATATTTTAGAAGATTTTTTACGAGGAACAGGTCCAATTTTCTTCCAATCATCCATCAAAAGCTGCATTACTTTATGACCAGCCTCATAATCTTCGGTATGCTGTATACTTTCAGCCTTTTCAATAAGCTTCAGTTTTTCATCGAGATTTTCTTGTTCTTGATCGCGAAGCATATCGATATTATCTGCTTTCTTTTCATTGAAAGCATCTGTGGCTGCTTTAAATTTATCCCACAATTCATTCTCATCTTTTTGGGGTAAATTCTTAGTCTTCTTCCAGGCTTTATGTAATTTATTTACTCTACGGGCAGCTTCTGCAATATCCTCTTGATCAAGAAGTACTTCGGCTTCTGCAACAAGCTTCTTTTTATGCTCTAACGCTTTTTCAATAACTTTGCGGTATTGCTTATCGTTTTTGAACCTTAAGTCGCTAAAATCATCTTGAGCTTTATTAAATCGATCCCAAACTAAATCATTCTTTTCAACTGGAACTCGTCCAACTTTTCTCCACTGGGTAATTAAGTCGTCGAATTCTTTATTTAAAGCTTCAAAATCGACTCCTTCTGAACCGCTACGCGCGTTGATAGCGTCCATTTTATCTTGTAAAACAAGTTTCAGCGTTAAGTTTTCTTCTTCTTTCTGAAGCTTCTTAACCAACCTATCAACTTTATGGCTCTCAAATTCAGTAACAAGAGCTGAAAACCGCTCATTCAACGCTTCTACTTCCCCATGTGGGAGTTGCTTAATATGCTCCCATTTATGGCTTATCTGAGCTACATCTTTGGTAGCAGCCCACTTTTCTTCGTTTATAATATCTGTGAATTCTTTGAGCAAAGCTTTCTTCTTAACGAGATTCTCTTCTCGTTTTTTATTTAGTTCTTCGTAATGCTCTTTCTTACGTAATTCGAATGCAGATCGGATTGCTTCAAATTCTTTTAGCGAATTTTTATTCTCTTCGGAGCCTGGCGCCGGCGCATCTTCTATGTGTAATGCAAGATTAGCAAACTCATTTGAAGCGTATGACCAATCGGCTGACTCTGCAAATTCTTTTGCCTTTTTTACAAGGTCGTTATAAAATTTATTTGCCTCGGCATCCAAATCTGCGTCTGTTTCTTCAGATTCAGAGCTAACAACATCTTCTGAGGTTTCTTCACTTTTACTCTCCTCTTCAGCCTGAACTGCCTCTTTTTCGAGGATAACATCTTCCTCATTCTCTTCAGCAGACACAACTTCCTCAAGTTGCATATCATCTTGTTTATCATTAGCCTGAGTAATCTCTTCAGCCAATTCATTTTCTTTTTTATCGTCTTCAGTTTTGTTGTCTTGCTCCAGGTTCATCGCTGTAACCTTCCTTTCCACTTGGTTCATTATTTATGGCATAAGCCTTCTCTAAGAAAGGTAAGATAATATTTCTCTCCTATTTTTTATAATTAGCAGTGCCTTGAAACAAAAAAAGCCAACTTGTTTAAAGCTGGCTTTTGAAAAAAATCTATTTTTCTTGAAAAATATGTACGTCTCTTTGTGGAAAAGGAATACTCAATCCCTCTTTGTCGAAGTTTCTATAAACCTCTTCGTTCATTCTAAAATAAACTCCCCAATAATCTGCACTATTTACCCAAGCTCGCACTACAAAATTAACCGAACTATCACCCAGTTCTTTAACTGCATAAAAAGGCTCTGGATCTTTTAGGATTCTATCATCAGCCTCAATCAGTCTTTTTAGTACTTCATACGTTTTATCTACATCGTCACCGTAACCAATACCAAAAGTCCAATCTACTCGACGAGTAGCTTGTGTTGAGTAGTTAGTTAAAGAACCCGTTGCAAGTGGTCCGTTTGGAATAATTACTGTTTTGTTGTCGGGAGTGGTAAGAATCGTTACAAATATTTGTATTTCTTTTATTACACCAGAATGCCCTTGTGCTTCAATAAAGTCGCCCACTTTGTATGGCTTAAAGAGCAAAATCATTACTCCGCCCGCAAAATTTTGCAAGGTCCCTGAGAGCGCCAAACCTACCGCTAAACCTGCAGAAGCAAGAATCGCCACAAAGGAAGTCATTTCTACACCAAGCATACCTAAAGCTGTAATGTAAACCATTACTTTAAGTAGAATTGATACTAAACTCTTTAAAAAGCCTTGTAAAGAAGGATCTACATTGCTCTTGACGAGCATTTTTTTAACTAGGCCAGTGATTATCTTCACAATCCACAATCCAATTACCAGAACGGCAACTGCTTGAAGAATCTTTGGGCCATAAGTCATCACAATGTCCCAAATCATGTCTGTACTAATATTAAATTCGTCCATAAATATTTTGTTAGTTAATTATCTATTGTAATTAAATATACGCCAAAAAAAAAAGAGGATTAATTAATCCTCTTTTAATAATAATAATCTAACGTTAATTACAGACTGTTAATCTCTTCTTTAATTTGATCTTTCGTTTTACCCAGTTTTTCTTGTAATCTGCCTAAAAGCTCATCTTCCTTTCCTTCTGCATACGCTAAATCATCTTCAGATAGTTCTGAGTACTTTTGTTTTAGTTTTCCTTTTAACTGATTCCAATTTCCTTTTATCGTTAAGTCGTTCATATATCTCCAATATAATTTATTATTTATGGTGTTTTATATTGAAGTATGGGAAATATGTTCCAATTATTACTAAAAAAATTCTACGCACAAAAAAGCCCGCTAATAAAAAATTAGCAGGCTTTATAGTAAATCTGATATTACTGCTTTATTAAGCTTCTATATCATACACTTCTTTCAATATTGCTTTGGCATTCGCATCTTTAGCTTGTACTACACGATGCTGCAAATTGGTAATAATTTCAGGAGTAGCTTTTTCGTAAGCTTCATCTTTGGCTGCTTTCACCGAGTTCGATCTTATTAAGTCATAGATAACATCAGCACGTACTATACTATAAATATTATCTTTGTTGAAAGCATGAGAGCGTAGTTCTTCATAGTCTTTAAAAACACGTGCAAAATCTTCGCTGTCTTCAGCTTTGGTTATTACTTCCACATCAGAAGGACCTTCTGCACTTAGTGGAGTTTTACATAGAAAAAAATAATTTTGCTGAAAGTTCATGTACGGATAATTTCTAATTGAGATTTTCTTTGGTTGAATATAAAGAAAGAAGGATAATTATTCTCACCCTCTAAGTTAATCAACTATTTCTTTTAATACTTTGGGAATTACCATCCAATTAAGCTCACAAGTTCCCCAGTTTATTTGTTCCCAAGACGGACTATAACTAGATACTGAAACCATAGCTGCAGTCGGCATTCTAAGGGAAATTTTATTTGAGCCACCAACAAGAGAGCTCGAAACGGTTTCCATTAACGGGTTATGCCCTACTAATAACACACTTTCGATGCTGTTGGGTAATCGTTGAATTGCTTTTAGATAATCTGTGGGAGAGCCAAAGTAGAAGTCTTTTTCCCAAGTAAGAATATCTTCGTTGCAACGGGCTGCCTCCAAAAATAATAATGCCGTTTGTTCTGCTCTTTTTGCTGGCGAGCACACTATAATTTCTGGTTTTCTCCCGATTTTGCGAACAAACTTACCCAGAAGTGGTGCATCCTTGAGTCCTCTTTTAGCTAGAGGTCTGTCAAAGTCGCTTGCGCCTTCATCCGCCCAGCTAGATTTTGCGTGTCTAAGTAAAAGAATCTGTTTCATGAGATAATATTTTGAAGGGATTTCGGGTAAAAAAATACTTTCTAGAATATAAAGTAAGTGTTAGCCCTCGAAATAGCATAAAACTGGTCATGGCAATCCAAAGGGCATGCTGAGCATACCATTCATTTGCCAAATAATAAACAGGTATAAAAATTAACAGGGTGGAAATTAACATCGAGTTGCGCATTGCAGATGTTTCGGTTGCTCCAATGTAGATTCCATCCCAGATAAAACAAATACTATTCACAATTGGCGCAATAATAAGCCAACCTACAACACTCATTGCTGTTGCAATAACCACTTTGTTATCTGTAAAAATGGAAACAAGTTCCAGATCAAATAGAGCATATAAAAGAGTTCCAAGGGCGCCAAGCCCTACTCCCCAAAGCATACACGCTTTTATCGTTTCCTTAAGCTTCTCTATGTTTTGGGATCCTACAAACCTACCAACCAAGCTTTCGGCTGCAAAAGCGAATCCATCAACTGCGTAAGAACTTATATACCATAATTGAAGCAAAATGGTATTTGCAGCAAGCCAGTTATCACCCATCTCTGCAGATTTAGCAGTGAAGAAGGCGTAAGTGAAAATTAGACAGATTGTTCTAATAAAAATGTCTCTGTTTACCGAAAAGAATTTCCGTAATTCAGAAGATTCTAGAAGCTCGGTGAGTGAAATCTTAATGCTAATGGCTTTATAGTTCATTTTATAAAGCCCAAAAGCGAGCGCTAAAGCAAGATAACTAGCCAATAAACTTCCCCATGCAACGCCATCAACATTCATATTATAGATATACACAAAACTTAGGTTTGCAATAATATTCACAACGTTCATAAAAATAGTAATCATCATCGGATAACGGGAGTTCTGCATACCCAAAAACCAACCGTTTAAACAAAACAAGGAAAGTGTAGCTGGAGCTGCGAAAATACGAATGTGATAATATTGCCGAGTAAGTGATTCCACTTCAGGTGAAGCATTAATCATATAGAGAGCAAATTCAATAATTGGGACCTGTAGAAGAAGGATTCCTAGGCTTGCCCCAAAAGCTACTATTAAAACCCTATAAAGTATTATTCGAGTCTTTCTTTCATTCTTCGCACCGTATGCTTGAGCGACTACTCCCGTTGTTCCCATTCTCAAAAAACCGAAACCCCAAAAAATAAAATCAAATATTAGGCTCCCAACTGCTATAGCTCCTAAATAATATACGCTCTCTAAATGTCCTACTACAGCGGTGTCTACCGCACCGAGCAAAGGCACCGAAATGTTACTTATTATATTGGGTATAGCTAGTTTTAGTACTCGCTTGTTCACTAATGTCCCTTTATTTTTTTCTACTCATAGCATGTAATTTAAGGTTAAAAGATTAACTTAATGTTTAAATAAGTTAAGTGGTATTCCCATGGTTGCATATATAAGAGTGCGCATGTATTTTTACTGCTTAATAGATTTTGGGAAACCCGACTAACAAACTGAACATTACCTCACATGAATATTGAAACTCGCAATCAAGTATTAAGCATTGTTCTTGGAATTGTAATTTTAGCACTCGCTTATTTTCTGTACGATGCTATCGTTACGCCATACCAAGAGGTTATTGAAAAAGAACAAATGACAGAACGTGTTCGTGAAAGAATGCTTAATGTAAAAGATGTTCTTGTACGATACGAAGCTAAGAAAGGCCATTTTCCTCCAACAGAAGGCGGGTTAGATTCTGTTATTCAGTTTGTGAGAATGGATTCGATGTTATCTGCAGGCGCTGACTCAATTTTTGTGGACAGTGATGGTAGATATAGTATCGACTCACTAGTATTCTCTCCAAGAACTGGTGCTAAATTCCAGTACACACTAAACGATACGCTTCGTCCACCACTTTACTTACTAACAGATCCTAATTCTAAAGATTTAGTTGGTAGCCTTGAACGAACTACGATGCGTAATGCTCCTAACTGGTAATAATGAGTGAAGCCACCGCAAATTTAGGTGTTTGTTTTTTTGCAGATCGTCTTTTCTATGCGATTAACGATCCTCAAAAAGATAAACACCTTTTTCGTATAGGCTCCTACGACTTCAATTTTAATGTGAATGAAGCCATTACTAACCTTCATTCTGAGAATTTCCCTCCCATTCATAAAACTATTGAGCAGCTTTTAAGCACTTACGAAATTCATTCGTTTAGAGCTTTAACTCATCCTGCTGATGAGTGTTGGACAATAATGCCCAAAGTAGTTTATGATAATGCCGACGAGCGCGAAGATCACCTTTCTATTTTGATGAAAGGTGTAAGCCGAGAAGACCTCGAGCCTACTTGGCATACATTAAGCAAAAGTGAATTTAAATTTTTGAGTATCAGACGTCGGGCAATCATGCAAGGTTTTGATGATTTAACCTCTAAAGTGGCCATTACTGAATTTGCTAGTGATTTTGAAATTGCCCAAAAATGGTCGCAATTCTCCAAACCTGGTGGCTCGTTTTTAATGCTGGGCTGCCACAAAAATGTAGTTACCATTACCTCTTTTCTTTTAGGGAAATTCCGTGCAGCTACTTATTTACAATTCGATCAGCACACCGACATTCCTTACCATTGGCTACAGCAAGCCGCACACTCTAAATGGTTAAAGGGACTATACGAGAATATTTATCTTTTTGGGCACCATACTCACGAAACAGAACAGGCGTTGCAAAGTTTCTGGGATACTTCAGCAGAAGTTACCCACCTTAACTCTCTTCAAAATATTGGTGTAATAGCTGATGAGGAAACGTACGGTTTTGATCTTGCAGCTGCATTTCCTGCCATTATATTAAGTCTGGATTTTTAGTATCCAGATAATTCACATTGCTCAATTTAAAGGTTAAATTTGAGCTTCATTTTAATTACGAATTTCAAAATCTCGCTCCGCCATGCGGATAATAACCGGCAAACTTAAAGGTCGACGCATACATATTCCTAAAGGTTTAGAAGTGCGTCCAACAACCGATCGTACCAAAGAAAGCATTTTCAATAAAATTGAAGCTTATAAATATATAGAAGACAGCCAAATTCTGGATTTATTTGGTGGTTCTGGAAATTTAGGCTTTGAGGCTATTTCGCGAGGGGCAAGGCATGTTACTTTTGTAGAGCTTGATTCCAAAAACGTAAAACTTATCGAGAAAACAGCTGCACAATTCGACATTGCCAAGCAGATTCGAGCTCAAGTTAGTGATGTACAGAAACATCTTGCGGGCCCAGCCATCCCGTATGATTTTATTTTCTGTGACCCCCCATACGATTATCCTTTTATGGAGGAAATGATCGCACTAGTTTTAGAAAATAATTGGCTGAATGAAAATGGTTGGTTTATTCTAGAACATGATAAATATCACAAATACAAAGACCACCCTCACTGTTTCTTTGCCAAAGCTTACGGACGTACAACTGTTAGTATTTTTCAAAAGCACCCAGTAGATTCACAATAAAACTATCTTATGAAAACAATCGCTCTATATCCCGGCTCATTCGATCCTATTACTTTTGGCCATTTAGATATTTTAGAACGTGCCACAAACCTTTTCGAGAAAGTGATAGTTACCGTTGCCGTAAACAAAGAAAAAACGGCTGTATTTACAGGTGATGAACGTGTAGCCTTGATTAAGGAGTGTATAAAAGACACAGATTGGGGAAAGAATGTAGAGGTAGATCAATTTACGGGGCTGCTAGTCAATCATGCTCAAAAAAGAAAAGCAAATACACTTGTTCGTGGAGTGCGCCAAATTTCAGATTTTGAATATGAGTTTAGAATGGCTTTAACCAACAAGCGCTTAGCTCCTAATGTAGATACTGTGTTCTTAATGCCCGACGAAGAGTTCACCTTTATATCTGCCTCTATTGTTAAAGAAATAGCGTATTGGGGTGGAGAACTCTCTTCCTTTGTTCCCGAAGTTGTAGCAAAAGCATTACAAGCCAAGATGGGCGAAAACCAATCTTAACCTGACTAGTTTTCTCATTACTCAACTTATTTCACCAAAACGCTATATTAATATTTTCTTTTAATGTAGGATTGGTGATTTTCCAACTCACTCACTTACAACATCAATTTATTAAACCAATGATTTCAGAACGCGCGCAAAATTTACAGCAATCGGCAACATTAAAAGTAACAGGCCGAGCTAAAGAGCTAAAAAGACAAGGTAAATCCATCGTTTCTTTAAGTGCTGGCGAACCAGACTTTAAGACCCCAAAATATATTTGCGACGCTGCTATTCAAGCTATTAACGACGGGTTACATGGCTACACCATGAACACAGGAACACCTGAGCTTCGTGATGCTATTGTAGCAAAACTAAAGCGCGATAACAATCTAGAATACGATCCATCGCAGATTATTTGCTCTAATGGTGCAAAACAATCCGTTGGTTTTTCATTATTAGCAGTTGTAAACAAAGGCGATGAAGTTATCATCCCTGCACCTTATTGGGTTTCTTATCCTGAAATGGTTCGTTTGGCTGAAGGTAAGTCGGTAATTGTTCGTACTTCTTTCGATAACGATTTCAAGCTAACACCAGAACAACTTGAAGATGCGATAACGGATAAAACTAAAGTTTTAATTCTTTGCTCACCATCCAATCCAACTGGATCTTGTTATAGCAAAGAAGACATGGAAGGCCTTGCTGAAGTTTTAAGAAAGCACCCTAAAGTGTTAATTCTTTCAGATGAAATTTATGAGTATATCGTATTTGATGAAGAGCATGTTAGCCTTATAAATGTTGCACCAGATTTAAAAGACCGTGTTATGCTCATTAACGGTTTCTCAAAAGGTTTTGCAATGACTGGATGGAGACTTGGTTACCTAGCTGCTACTAACGAAATTGTTGGTGCTGTTTCTAAAATTCAAAGTCAGGAAACTTCAGCACCTTCAACTATTTCTCAAAAAGCTGGCGAAGCAGCCTATAACGGAGACCTTACTGAAGTTCACACTATGCGTGATGAGTTTAAAAAGCGCCGTGACTTTATGGTCTCTTCTCTTAACGCTATTGAAGGTGTGAGCTGCTTTACCCCCGGAGGTGCATTTTACGTATTTCCAGACATTTCACACTATTTAGGTACCACAAAGCCAGATGGTGCAACCATCGATACATCTACAGATTTATGTCTGTATCTTTTAGATGAGTATGGTTTAGCTGTTGTTCCTGGTGATGCTTTTGGAGAACCTAACGGCCTGCGCATGAGCTACGCCGCTGCTGTAAGTGATTTAGAAGAAGCACTAAGTAGATTCAAAAAAGGTCTTGAAAGCCTTTCTTAATTCTTACCCTATACTTAGAGGTTTTTATCTGTTGATAAGGACCTCTAAGTAATTATACATATTGCCATTGTTTAGTATTAACAAATCTAGAAATATAACTATTCTTGCATCAATAGCCCTTAGCGTAAGTGCTATAGTGTTAATGGCTTGGTTTTTTCAAATCAAAGACATACTTAGTATTATTCCTGGTAGTGCTACCATGAAATTTAATACTGCACTTCTTTTTCAGCTAGCAAGTATTGGTGTAATTCTCTACCCTAATAACCATAGAAGTACCCATATTTTAAATACTTGCTTAGTTTTTGGAATCCTTCTTATCGGAGGGTTTAGCTTTGCCACCTATTTCTTCAGTTTAGGTTTCAATATTGACAATCTCTTCATTTCTGATATTTATTCAACAGAATACCCCGGAAGAATGTCACCAGCTACAGCCATTTGCTTTATCTTATTAGGTATTAGCCTTTGGGGGGTACACGCCTCCTCTCTTACAGTTCGGCTAGCAATCCAATATTTTTTATTGGTGATTATGCTTGTGTCTCTAGTTTCTATTGTTGCATATGCCCTTCAAATTCCCGGGGAAAGCAGAGGCTTTTTCATTCACTCCATGGCAATTCATACCTCTGTACTTTTCATTCTCCTTACGTTAGCCCTTGCTCTAAGAAATCCTACTCTAGGTTTTGCGAATCTGCTATTTGGTAAAAATGCAGGCAGCGAATTAATGCGATCGCTTTTACCTTTTCTTATTGGGCTACCGCTTTTATTAAGTTATATACTGCTCAGAGCTAGCACTAACAATATTCTAGATTTTGAATTTGGGCTCTCACTTCATACCGTCACATTCATACTAATAAGTATTGTATACATTTCTATTATAGCCTCTAAACTTAATAAAGATGATATCAATAGGAGTGCATTAGAAGACTCTTTACGTATCTCTAACCAAGAACTTACTTTCTTTAAAGAGGCTCTCGACAAAAGCTCTATTCTTGCAACAACTGATCGTAAAGGGGTTATTACTAGTGTTAACGATAAATTTTGTGAAATTTCAAAATACTCTAGAGAAGAATTAATTGGCAAAACCCATAGTATCATTAATTCAGGTTTCCACTCAAAAGAGTTCTTTCTTTCACTGTGGAGAACAATAAGTAAAGGAAATATTTGGGAAGGAGAGGTAAAAAACAGAGCAAAAGACGGAAGTTACTATTGGATGCTAACTTCCATTATTCCTTTTAAAGATGATAAAGGAAGAATCTACAAATACTTATCCATTCGACATGACATCACAGATCGGAAAAATGGAGAAGAACGATTAGCAAAACAGTATGAAGAATTAAAAACCAAGAATGTAGAAATAGAACAGTTTGCTTATATCGCATCTCACGATTTACAAGAGCCATTACGAACCGTCATTAACTACACTGAAGCACTCACTGAAGAGTATGAAGGGAAGTTAGATTCTTCTGCAGATAGATATTTGAGTTTCATCCAAGATGCTTCTACAAGGATGAGCGAACTCATAAAGGGATTACTCGACTATTCACGTTTGGGAAAACTTACAGGAAAAACCAAGGTTAACTGTTCTACTCTTATTGAGGAGATCAAGGCCGATCTTGAAGCCACCATAAATGAGACTAACACAACCATTACATTAGGAGATTTACCAACTATTAATGGCTTCGAAATTGAATTACGCCTTTTATTCCAGAATCTAATTACCAACGCTATAAAATTCAAAAGACAAGATATTAACCCAGAAATCACCATCTCAGCAAAAAAGAACGATCTATTCTGGGAATTCTCCGTTAAAGACAACGGTATTGGCATAGAAGAAAAGCATCAGCAAAAAATATTTATTATTTTTCAACGCTTACATAGCCGAAAAGACTTTGCAGGAACGGGGATAGGCCTTTCCCATTGCCAAAAAATTGTTAATCTCCATGGAGGAACTATTTGGGTAGACTCGGAGATTAATAAGGGGAGCACATTCAATTTCACAATTCCAATTTGAGGCACATATGAATAAACAATTAGACTGTATTTTACTTATAGATGATAACGACGCAGATAATTTTTTTCACGAAAGAGTGATTAAAAAGATGGGCTGTGCTGATAAAATTGTAGCTAAAGAAAGTGCCGAAGATGCTTTAGAGTATCTTAAGTCTATGACAAATGGTGAATATCCAAAGCCAGATTTAATATTCTTAGACATTAACATGCCTCGAATGAACGGATGGGAATTTCTTGAAGAATACGCCAAACTAGAGCTCTCCCAAAAAGCATCTATTGTTTTGATAATGTTAAGTACTTCGCTTAACCCCGATGACGAGAAAAAAGCAAAGGATAATCCTTTAATACACGACTTTGTAAATAAACCTCTTATTAAAGATAACCTGAGAGAGATTATAGAGCAGAACTTCCTCGACCGTTTATAACTCAGCATTTTTTATGCCTATTATCGTTTGTTCCTCATCTAGATTGGCACGCATTTTGATTAGAGTAACACATCAATTATACCCACATTATTATTTAAAACATGCCCACTTACGATTACAAAAGAGAAGACGGTTCAACCTTTGAAGTTTCACAAAAGATGAGTGAATCTCCATTAACAACCTGCCCAACAACAGGGCAATCTGTTAAACGAGTTATATCCGGCGGCGGTGGAGTTGTTTACAAAGGAGAAGGTTGGTACGTAACCGATTATAAAAAAGACGGAAAAGCATCTTCTACAGACAAAGACACAAAGCCTAGTTCCAGCTCTACGGAATAGGTATTCTTTTTTATTGATTCTTGGACTAATACTTGTTCATTATTACTAATTGATGTTTCTTTACTAGATGGAAAGAAACAAAGCTTATAACGAGGCGCTCAACCAGTTTGTAAAACTGTGGGGGGATATGGCTTCTGCTTGGGGAATTAATAAAACGATGGCTCAAATTCATGCGCTACTCTATGCAGAGTCACACGCATTAGACACCGATGCTATCATGGATACCTTAGATATTAGCAGGGGCAACGCTAACATGAATCTCCATCGTTTGATGGAATGGGAGCTGGTTCATAAAGAACAGAAACCCGGCGACCGCAAAGACTATTACGTTGCTGAAACAGATGTATGGAGTATTGTTTCTACGATTATTCGAGAACGCCAACAACGAGAGATTGCACCCATCCGCGCTGAGCTTAAAGAATGCATAAAGACTTTAGAGAAAGGCGGCTTAGTAGACCAAGAAAGCCTAGAGTTCAAAGAGCGCATAGAAAATTACAATGAGTTCCTGGAGATGTTTGAACGCTTCACAGACGCGCTACTTCCATACATCAACAAAAAGAACCTTGGTTTTTTAAAACAACTCATTAAGTTGGTAGAAGTGAAAGAATCACTTTTAGGGAAAAAATAACCAGCTATGGGAACCAAGACTACTCGACAAATTGGTGATTATGGGGAGGATTTGGCCTGTGATTTTCTAGTTCAACAAGGGTGGAAAATTCTAACGCGTAATTATTTCTCTGGTCACTCTGAGGTTGATATCATTGCCAAAGATGGATCTATCATCGTATTTATTGAAGTTAAAATGCGTTCAAGCAGTAAATTTGGTCAACCTGAAGAATATGTAACGGAATCCAAAGTAGCCCATGTTTTTAAAGCAGCCGAGGCGTGGATACAGGAGCAAAACTTGATGGATAATCCCATGCGTTTCGACATCATTGGGATACTGAACAAAAAAGGAAAACCACCTGAATTTACTCATTTAAAAGACGCCTTTCGTTAATTGGAATTAAGTTCTCGAATTCAGACTTTACCATATGCAACATTCTCTTACTATCCCTGAATATGCGCGGAGTATCCTCGCTATTATCGTTTTTTACTTACTGTTATTCTTTGCTTCCATAGTGATTTTTCTCATTGCAGTTTTATCCTTTGGTAAGGCTACCAATTGGACAGTGAAAACTTTTGGCCCTATTTTAGGGAAGCCTGTTCTATATATTTTGGGTATTGAGTTTGAAGTCCGCGATTTAAGAGAAGACACTTCGCAACCTGTCATTTTTATTTTCAACCATAGCTCCACACTCGATATCCCTGCTGTTCTTTCGTTAGCCTTAGAACGTTTTCGTGTAATTATTAAGTGGGAACTGCAGTACATCCCTTTTCTCTTTATAATAGGCCGCTCAACAGGACAAGTTTTTATTAAGCGCTCCAATAGAGAACATTCTATTTCAGCACTACAAAAAGCCCTTGTCAGAGTTCAAAATCACAAATTGAATCTAGTAATGGCACCGGAAGGATCACGCAAACATGAAGGCAAAATTGGTCCTTTTAAGAAAGGCGCATTTCATATGGCATTAGATCTTGGCTATCCTATCGTTCCTATTTATTTTGATGGAAATGACAAGCTTAGTTACGAAGGCTCCATTATGGCGAAAAGTGGGAAAATCGTTGCTACAATCCATCCGCCAATAGATACTTCTTCTTGGAAAGTCGAAACAATAGATGATCATATTGCTGAAGTAAGAGCTATGTATTTGGATTGGGCAAAATAAAAATAGCCCCGAATTCCTCCGAGGCTACCTTTAGTTAAGTAATAGCACAACCGATTGTACTTACTTGATCAGTGTCATTTTTCTGGTAATAGCTTTCGTACCAACTTGTAATCTGTAAATGTACAAACCACTCGCCAGGTGAGATGCGTCAAAAGTATAATTATGAGCGCCGGCTTTAACGGTACCGTTTACAATCTCAGCAACCAACCTTCCTGTAATATCAAATACGTTTAGCGTTACATGTTCAGCTTTAGGAACAGAAAACTGAATATTTGTACTTGGATTAAACGGATTTGGATAGTTTTGTTTAAGCTCTAACACATTTGGTAGTTCGAACTCACTTTCATTGGAAACTGGATTATGATCTACCTTGAATTGTTGTTCTTGGGCAAATGCTGATCCTAAATAAGCATTATCAATTGCTTGAACTTGCCAGTAATAAGTACCGTTTTTCAGATTTTTAAGCTGCAATGCTGTTCGGTTACCAGTGTTTCCATTTGCTAACACTTTTAGCTTTCCAGTTTCTAGATTCGCATTAACCGCCATTATATCTGATGCGCCAGGCGAACTACCAACCCGCACATTATAAGTAAGCACACTGAATGGTGATTGTGCATCTGTAGAGTGATTCCAACTTAGCATAACTGTATCAGAAGATACTTCGGCAAACAAACTTGCTGGAACAGTTGGTGCTGTATTTCTGATTTGAGTGTTATTAGAAAGCACTACAGATTTTGCGCCGCTCTTACTATTTCCAGTTGCAACAATATCCAAATCGCCATCACCATCTACATCAGCCCAAACTACTGAGCCTTCTATGCCAAGGTCTAGGTTTTCTGTGATAATGCCATCTCTATTATTTTTAAGAATAGATGCATCACTTCCAGAGCTTAAAAGCACATCGTCATCACCATCGTTGTCGTAATCGCCAATAGTGGCTTTACTTTTTAGACTCGAAGCAACGGCCTTGCCTTGCCCTCCACTTGTTGATGAATAAAACAGTGCAAATTCACCATTATTATTAGTGTACAAACCTGTAAACAGCTCTGTTTTAGCGGTATTCGTAAAACCAGTAATGAGAATGTCTTTCTGGCCGTCAACGTTGAAATCGCTCCAAGCTACCGTTCCGCTGATAACTCCTTGCAACTCAATGTTCGTAGCTTCAAAAGAACCTTCGCCATCATTCTTGTATATTGTAGCAATTATTTCATCAGAGCCATTCAAGCCGGTAAGAAGTAAGTCAGGGAATCCATCTCCATCGTAATCTCCCCATGCAGCGGCAGCATCTTTAACTCCTTCAAAAGGAATTGCTAGAGGCAAGAAATCTCCACCGCCATTATTCTCAATAAGCACAGTTTGTAAGCTAGTGCCAGCATCTCCCGCAACTAATAAATCCAAATCGCCATCTTGGTCAAAATCTACGGGAGAAATTAATCCATCACCTAAACCAGGAAGAGTAAACCCTGCATCAGTAAATGAACCTTCTTCGTTTAAGTAAACTTTGGAAAGGGGACCTTCTTTAGAAGTTCCGGTAATGATTAAATCAATGGAGCCGTTGCTATCAACATCGTACCAGAAAACGCTACTGTTTATTACGCCCACAAACTCATCTTCAGCGGGTGCAAAACCACTTTCTCCATCGTTTAGATAAAGCTTTGTTAGAGGATCGCTCGTTCCATCAACTTGACCTGTAAGTATTACATCCAAATCGCCGTCACCATCAACATCGCCCCAAGCTGTTGAGCCATTAATTAAACTTGGAAGGGTTGTGGTTTCTTCAACATAAGATGATACTGGAGTTGCCGTAGTTTTTGGTGGGAATGAACTTTCCTTTCCAAATCTGTTTACTGCCATCACATAGAATTGATACAACTCGCCGTTTTTAAGTCCACCAATTACTAAAGTCGTATCCATTACATTCCAAAGCGTATCCTTTGGCTGAATTTCGGCTCCATCTTTGCCAGAGTACACGTAGTAATAGCCAAAATATGCGCTATCATTTGGTGCCCATGTTAACTGAACTGCACCATCACCTGGAGTTGCCACCACATTCTTGGGTTGGTCTGGAACTGGTTTTGGGAAGTTTGATAATGCATTTGAAAGCACACTTTCTTTTAGATCTTGATTTACAACAGAAACCGCAAATGTATACTCTTTTAGATCTTCCAAATCTCCAATCGTCTTTGCCGTGTCTTGAATAAAGCTCTCTCCACTTCTTGTAGAGTCAACTAAGGTGAACTCACCCTCATCAAAACTCATGTAGATTTTATAGTGAAGGAAATTATCGCTTTTACTTTGCGTCCATATTGGCATTAAGCTTTTAGGTCGGAAGCCATCATTAACATCCAATAGCGTTACAGGTTCTGGCGCTTCTGCTTCGGCAGCAGTAACGGTGAACTTTACAGGCTCCAACTCATCTACTGAAACTGTGATTTCATATTCGCCGACTTTATCGCCTAGTGTGAAATTAGTTTCTGCAAAACCTTTAGAATCCGCAATTACAGAGCTCGATTCCAAACTAAATCCCGTTGCACCTTCTGGTACTTTAGTAACGCTATAAGTAACCGTTGTACCTGTAGCAGGGACTTCTTCATCGCCTTGAACACGCACTTTTAACGATGAAGCAACTTTAGCGTTCGGTAAACCAACTTGGTTATTCCCCGAAAAAATAAATAAAACAGTTGGTGTTACTGGTTCTACTTCTTCAAACTGGTTGGAACCGCTTGGCTGGTATTTATATTTGAATGAAAATTCAGAGCCAAAATTTTCTGGCACACTGGTAATTTCCATGGCAGCGTAATAACCTTCTCTGGTGTAAACGCCCCATACTTGGCCAACAGCAATTGGTTGCCCAGTCCCAGCCCAAGTTACACTTACCCAAGGTGATTCATCCGTCCAACTTGGAACACTAACAACTTGATCGAGGCTTGAAACGTTTAACTGAATAATTCTTTTTCCCTCAATTTGTGGTGCACCTTCGCTTCCAAAATTTACACCTTCATTCGAAGTTCCTCTAAAATCCGCTTCATAAGAGCCAGTGTCTGCTTCATTCGAAGCCATTCCTTTTGAAAAATCGAAGTATTGCCAATTTCCTTCTACTTTCTCTATCGTTGCATTTCCAGTTACAATATCACCAATTGCGACTGCTGTTGCCATAGCCGGACCAGTCTTGAATTCGCTTTCGTTTCCAAACTGATCTTTACTTGCCACCCAATAGAAATAGGTTTCGCCCGCAGTCACTGCATCATCTTGATAATTGGTTGTTGCTATTGCTGCCACTAGCGAAGCATTTGCAGGATTATCATCATTATGAGCTCTATAAACAGCGTACATGTCGGCACTTACGGCCTCATCCCACTCAAGATTTATTCCACCACCTACTTCGGCAACTAAGTTTAATGGAGCCTTTACCAACTCGCCGATAACAGTGAATACCACTGAGTCAACCGCTGGATACTCTGCGAGATACGCTTTGATTTTATATTCGCCAACTTTATCGCCAACGGAGTAGCTCATTTTAGCTCGATTGTTAAAAATACCCGCTTTATTTATGGTTATTCCATCTGGCGTAAAAAACTTCCCAGAAACTGCTCCTTCAGGAATTGATAATTCTTCGAAAGTAACTGTTAGACCGTTCATCGGCTCACCTACATCATCAATTAAGGTGAGTTCAAAATTTGTTGCTACAGTATCGCCCAAATAAGCCGCTTGGCTCTGCCCACCCGTAATTACCAACGTTGTTGGTTGCGGACCTGTTTGCTCTTCCTCTGCATACACAATAAAGTTTACAAATTTGGTAGTATCGGAAGTTATCATCGCTTTGATATGATACTCTCCTTGAGTGTCACCAGTGGTAGCAACAGCTTGAGCCAATCCTGCAGAATTTGTCGGTGCTGAACTTGTTACCGAGCCAGATGTTCCGATGCCTTTAGGCTCTTGAATAATCCTAAACTTAACCTCTTCATTTTCTATCAAATTAGCATTGTCATCTGTTACCAAAACTACTAGTGGACTGCTAACAACTGTGTTTACCGATGTCGTCTGGTGATTTCCATTTTCAATAGCGATAGATAATACTGGTTCAGGGTCAGGTTCGGTAGCATTAAAAGTTCTACTTCCGTTTGGCTGGTATTTAAAATCATAGGTAAACGAATTACCAAAAGTACCTTCTGGCAAGCTCGTAATCTCCATTGCCGCATACTTTCCATCTCGGGTATAAACACCCCAAAGCTGTCCTACTGAAATGGGCGCACCTAGAGTTCCGTCAGAGAAATCGTATGAAACAGTTACCCAAGGGGATGCATCAACTCTTTCTGGAACTGATGCCAATGTATCTAAATCTCCTTCACCCAAAAGGATAAATCGTCGCCCAGTAGAAGTAAGCGAAGTACTGCCTTCATTCCCGAAATTAACCCCTTCATTATTTACAAAAACAAAATCGGGTTGGTAATCTCCAGCATCATTATTATCTCCTGTTTCTTGTCTAGAAAAATCAAATCCTGTGCCACTTGTACTAGTTGCAGTACCAGAAAGCTGTTCTTCTTCATTTTCATCTGAAGTTAAAGTTACAGTCACAACATCAGAAAAAACTGGCGATGGCAAATCCATTGCTGAAATTCGCAAATAGTACATTCCTGCTTCAAGTGGAGCAGTGTTAAAAGTATAGGTTCCTAAACCACTTAATTTGACCGCTAGAGGATTCCACGTTGATTGATCAATGCTGAATTCTAGCGTTAATTGTTCATTTACTAAGTTCGTTACTTCCCAGTTTATAGTGACATCATTCCCAATAGCTTCACTACTTCCTGTCTCTGGCGATATAACTGCGATACTTGCAGCTTCATTTCGCTCTGTTACAGTTACTGGAATCTCTACAAGCTCTCCATTTGTAGTGGTATGTGTAATCTTACCTTGATGCGTCCTCCCATTATTAGCAGAAACAATGGCTCTTACCGTTACCATTTTATTTGTCGCATCTGTCTGAAGAATTGTTTGATCTTCTGAAAACACCGTTCCATTTAGGGAGAGATCAAATCTTGGATTTACCCCTTCTAATGCAACTGAGGACAACTGAATATCTCCCTCTAGATTTACACCTGTTACGTTGTAAGTATCTGTTGCTGAGGTTTTTGAGTTCGCAATTACATCTGTGAATGTAAACCCTGCTTCAACTTCTACGCCGCTAATCTGAATTTCCGGACTTGTTGGCTCAATGATATGTGCATTGGGGAATGTGGTCCCGCCCTCGCTCATATATTTATACTTAAACACAAAACTTCCACCGAAGTTACCATCTGGTAAATCAGTAATTTCCATTACAGCATACAAACCCTCGCTTGTGTAAACTACCCAAAGTTGACCTACTGAAATTGGAGCGCCTTGAGTTCCGTTTGTAAAATCCCAACTGGTGTCTACCCAAGGCGCTTCATCCGCCCAAGCAGGTACTGATGCAACTGAATCGATATACCCATCTCCTAGCAGTCTAAGATGTCTGCCTGGAATTAGGCTATTAAACTCTTTCCCAAAATTAACGCCCTCGTTGCTACTTCCTACAAAATCTGGAGTATAGGTTGCTGTATCGGCAATGGTAAAGGCTTTACCACTCGTAAAATCATAAAACTGCCAGCTTCCCTCCACCATTTTCACGGTATCTATTCCCGTAACTTCTTGTGCGAAAATGGTTTTTGGCCCCCAAATTAATGCCATTAAAACAGCAAAAAACCACCCATATTTGAATATAATCCTTTTCATATCACTCCTTTTTAATAATATAAACTCAGCATTTACTGAGCTTACATAAGAAAGAGCGATGAAGGGAGTTTCACCATACCCGAATCAGGGTATAATTAGATGAGCTAATTATTTAGGTTCTAAATACTGCACACTGAAATATGATTTCTCATCAGTCCAAACCTTCTTGACTTCAAACCAACTCGAGACCATTTCAGCAAAACCTGACAACGTATATTTGTGGGAATTTTCGGTATGAATGGATTCGCCTTTTGTAAACGTGATTTCATTCCCGCCTACTAAAACTTGGTGTGTTTCTTTCACAAAAAGGTGCATTTCTATGCGGCCTTCTTCTTCATTCCAAATAGATTTGTGGTCGAATAAATCAGGGTTGAACTCCGTCCCTAACTTGCGATTCAAATGCACCAAAATATTTTTATTGAAAGAAGCTGTAACTCCTTTGCTATCATTGTATGCCGCTTCAAGTACGGAAACATCTTTTTTGAGATCTGCCCCTATTAAAAGAGCGCCATCTTCTCCAACCATTTTCGAAATTACTTCTAGAAACTGCTCTATTTTCTTTCTTCTGAAGTTGCCGATGGTGGAACCTGGAAAGAATACTACTTTTCTCGCTTTCGGATTTGTAATAGGCAATTTGAACTCTTTGGTATAATCAGCCTGAAGAGGGACAATTTTGATGTTCGGAAAATCTTCCTGCAGCTGTTCCGCCACTTTGAACAAATAATCCCCTGAAATATCCATCGGGATGTAACAACAAATATTGGGCATATTCTGGAGCAATATTTTAGTTTTGTCGCTACTGCCACTCCCTGGCTCAATAAGTTCAACCTCTTCACCTAAAAACGTAGCCATTTCATGAACGTAGGTTTTCAAAATATGGCGCTCGGTACGAGTTGGGTAATATTCCTCTAGCTCGGTGATTTGATCGAAAATTTCCGACCCTTTTTCGTCGTAAAAATATTTACTTGGCAATGATTTCTGGGGAGAAGTTAGCCCTGCCAATACTTCTTCCATCATGCTCATTTTCTGCACCCCAATTTCTATATCAGTCATATATATTTATTTAGCCAGTCTGATTCCACTGAACTGCCAACGTGCATCTGCATGGAAAAAGTTCCGATAAGTTTTACGGATGTGAGATTTTGAAGTAGCGCAAGATCCGCCTCTAAGCACGTACTGATTTGCCATAAATTTACCATTATATTCGCCAAGTGCCCCAGGCAAAGGTGCATAACCGGGATAAGCGTTATAGCTACTTTGAGTCCATTCCCAAGCATCACCATACATTTGGCGTAAGCCATTTTCCGAAGGATTGGAAAGCGGAACTGGATGAATTACATCTTCATCTACAAAATTCCCTTCAACTGGTAAATCACCACAAGCATGTTCCCACTCTTGTTCGGTTGGCAATCGTAAGCCTTTCCATTTTGCAAAAGCATCTGCTTCGTAATAGCTAATATGAGTAACTGGTTCAAATTCGGCAATTTCACGCGCTCCTGAAAGTGTAAACTGAGCCCACTCGCCATTTCTCTTAAACCAATATAATGGAGCTTCCCACCCCTCGCTATTCACTTTATTCCAGCCTTCCTGTAACCAGAACTCCGAGCGGGTATAACCACCATCGTTAATGAATTCTAAATACTCTTTGTTGGTAATTAACCTGTTGGCTAAGGCAAAGTCTTGAACTAGTGTTCGGTGGCGAGGATGTTCATTATCATAAGTAAATTCGTTGCCTTCATTCCCAATTTCTACTACCGCTTCATTGAAGTTCGTCCACGTTAGCTCGCCTGGGTCGGTTGCTTCAGGAATTATTGAAGCTCTGTACACTGGCAATAAAGGATTTTGAGCAAGTAAATATTTCAAATCTGTGAGAATCAATTCTTGATGTTGTTGCTCATGATTCATCCCAATTTCTAGTACTTGGCTAGCTTCTTCCCAAGCTTCATCAGAAACGGAGTTTATAAACAATTCAACCTGCTCATCTACATAAGCGCGATATTCAAACACTTCTTTTACAGTGGGACGAGAGAGCATTCCTCTACTCGCTCTAGCAAATGGAACGCCTGTTTGTATATAATATGAGTTGAATAAATAGGCATACTGAGGATGCAAACTTTTGAAGCCTTCTTGGTATTTACCCAGAACAAATGTCTCAAAAAACCAACTTGTATGGGCAAGATGCCATTTAGTTGGGCTCGTATTTTCCATTGCTTGAATTACAAAATCTTCTGTTTCAAGCGGAGCAACAATATGATGAGTAAAACTTCTAATCGCCTTAAACTGCTTTAGAATATGCGACCTAGAAAATCGCTCTTTATTTTTATTCCTCGATAATTCTGGTGCTGAAATAGATGTACTCATTTTATGCTCTCTTAAATGGTAACTGTAAATTTTAAGTGATAAATAAACGCGTTAAACCGTCTACTATCTATCTCTATAAAAATAGATTTTCTTTGTACTAGAATCTCTACGACTTTTTATAGAAATATTATGGAGCTTACTAAATTGATATACAGCAGTACGCATAGAGTTGATATTCTTGTCGTTTGTGTATGCTACTTCAATAGCTTGCCCACCTGGTTTAAGCTTTTCTAGAGCTTCTAACAAAGGTTTAAACTTTGACGTTCTCTTTTTTGAAGATTTTATATTCGAGCGCTTTACAAATTTAATATCCATCTCAATAACCTTTTTAAATTCTGAGTGCTGGCCAATGTCTTTCACAACAAGCCATGCATTAAAAATAATTCTTGTACGCTAATATGCAAATATATTTACATTAGAGTATATATTCTAATGTAAATTATAAGTTATAATTTGGGGTAGGTGGGTAGATTACTATACGATGAGTGGCCTTTTCAAACATCCACAAACAAAAAAAGCCATCCGGGATGTAATGAGTATACCTTTTTGAAGAACTTTCGGTATTTTCTTGTTTCATTAAATCCTCATCAACTTATTGATAATAGTTTTTATTTAATTTACACTTAGGATTAATTATAGTTTAATTCAAAACTCCATAAAATTTCTATATCTATGGAAAACGTAATATTATCACAGATTCCAATTGGTGAAGCACTTTTAAAACAAGATGATAGTATACTAAAAATTGTATTAGAAAGAATTGATTTAGATACTGTAAACACTATTTGCTATGCCCCACATACTGAAAGATTAGTATTACATGCCCGTATAACTATATCAACAGGGAGTACATATATTAAATACTTAGACTCCACCTTCTGGATTATTAAATTAAATGGCGAGATAATAGAAAACCCTACTGTTAAAACGTTTGAAAAGTTAAGTGCAAATGTTACAGCACAAGAAGATTTGTATCTAGTAGAACTGTCAGGAGTTTGAAATATTTAATATATGAGTAAACTAGATAGAGACACTGTTATAAATGCCTTAGTTCAGACTATTCCGTACGTAGGCTCTCCAATTGCTACACTTTATTTTGGACATAAAGATGTAAGAAGATTTGAAAGGCTTGAAACATTCTATTCTGAAATTGGATTAGAGATTGAAAGTTTTAAAGAAAAACTTGCTAGTATTGATAATTTTGATGCAGCAGAATTTAGAGCAATTCTTGAAGAAATGAATACCCAAATTGAGTCTGAACAAGCATTATCAAAGAGGGAACTTTATAAGACCTATTTCAAAAGCACTTTAGTTTCACCAGTTAAAGACAATTTTGATAGAAGAAAACTTTATTTAGATATATTAAAGACTCTAACTCCTCTTATGATTAAAATTTTCAATTTACTGGTCAAACATAAAAAGCCTATAAAAACTAGTCATGTTGTATTAAGTGGGATAGAGCCAGCATTGGTATTTGGTTCCATAAAACAATTAGTAATTCACGGGCTGTTTAATAGTCAATTAGATTCTATATCTTTTGGATCGAATGGCGGTCAGATGGATGAAATTATTAGTGTTAGCGAATTCGGAATGCAATTTCATGAGTTTTGTATTCATGGCATTCATCATTGATTAAGGTAGAAGAGTTACCACCACAAACAAAAAAAGCCATCCGGAATGGACAGCTTTTTGTAATGTGGGCGATGAGGGACTCGAACCCCCGACCCCCTCGGTGTAAACGAGGTGCTCTAAACCAACTGAGCTAATCGCCCCTAGAAGGGCGACAAATATAGTAACATTTCAAATTGGGACAAAGAAAAATTTCATAAATTTGTTGTTTTATTAGTTAACACTGTTAACTTAAGGCATTAATTAATTCAATTATTTTATGGATACTATTAAAAATTCTAGCTTTACACCTGTTCTTGTTGACGGATGCCGAATTCCTTTTTTAAAATCGGGAACCGACTATAATGATTTAATGGCTTACGACCTTGGCAGAATGGCTATCCAAGGTTTGCTAGCTAGAAATAATGTAGACCCAAAAACGATTGATCGAGTTATAATGGGTTCTGTAATTCAGGAAGTTCGCACTAGTAACGTTGCTCGCGAAAGTGCTTTAGGCGCTGGCATCCCAAATACAGTTCCTGCTTTTACCGTTGCAATGGCGTGCATATCCTCTAACCAAGCAATTACTTCTGGGATGGATTTAATCCAATCGGGCCAAGCCAAAATTATTGTTGCCGGTGGAACCGAAACGATGTCGGATATCCCCGTGCGTTTCAAAAAGAAATTTCGCCAAAATATCCTTGCCGCTAGAAAGTACAAATCACCTTTAGAATTTGTGAAATTCTTTAAAGGGCTCGGAATCAAAGATTTTTTACCCGAACTCCCAGCTATCGCAGAATTTTCAACGGGAGAGACGATGGGAAAAAGCGCCGACCGAATGGCTGCTCGCTTTGGCATTTCACGTAACGACCAAGATAAATTTGCAATGCGTTCTCATCATTTAGCCGCTAAAGCAACCGCCGAAGGTTTGTTAGATGAAGAACTCATTCCCGCTAAAATCCCACCAAAATTCTCGGTTGTTGAACACGACAACGGTTTCCGAGCAGATACTTCGATGGAGCGACTTGCTAAACTTCGTCCTGCTTTCATTAAACCTCATGGAACCATAACTGCGGGCAACGCTTCCTTCCTAACCGATGGTGCTTCTGCATCACTCATCATGGAAGAACAAACGGCACTTGCCCTCGGGTTAACACCAAAAGCCTATCTCCGAGCTTATAATTACGTTTCTCGAGATCCGGGCGAAGAATTATTATTGGGTCCAGCTTATGCCACGCCTAATGTACTAGATACGATGAATCTTTCTTTGGAAGATATCGACGTATTTGAACTTCACGAAGCTTTTGCTGGGCAAGTTCTAGCCGTTCTTGCCGCACTCGATTCTGATGATTTCGCAAAAAACTCTTTGGGTAAAGATTCAAAAATTGGAGCCATCCCGATGGATAAACTCAACACTCTTGGTGGCTCACTTTCAATCGGTCACCCTTTTGGTGCAACGGGCGTTCGCTTGGTAACTACAGCCGCAAATCGCCTAAT
>CAXBMW010000018.1:0-53203 GCA_963977025.1 uncultured Balneolaceae bacterium
TCTAGAGCTCTAACAAAGAATTGGCACAAGAAAACCAGCTCAATTCCAATCCGAAGAGCACCTAAATAGTTCTTTGAATTATTCGAGGGTGTTCGTTTTAATGAGCAAGGAAATAACTCATAGCCAAAACAACGTTGAAAGAAGTCAGAGACTTCTTGTTAACTTACACTTTCAAGTCACCGCTCCGCTAAAGACTTAAATGAGCTTTTGAGGATAATGTGAGGGTACCGTCAGCTAGCACCTCCAAACAAAACCATTGCTTTTTAATAGCTGGGAAGATCCTTCGGAGGTATCCTCTGGATGACGGTGAGCGTTGATTTATTTATTAAAACTGTCAACGAATTACCTAACACCTAAAAGAGTAACTAGGTAGGAAGTTTCCAGAGATCAACGTCCGTAAGCAATTACCTTAAGAGTATCGGTTTTAGCGGCAACACGTGCAGGTATCCAAGAAGCTAAGCCACAAAGCACAATAGTTATAACGGTTACAACTATAAAATCGAATGCGTGAGGCTCAACGGGAGCGTAACTCATGTAGTAGTTCTCTTCAGAAAGAGGAATTATTTGGTACTCCATTTGTAGGTAAGCGAATAGTAAGGAAATCCCCATTCCAATAATGAGTCCCGCAAAGGAGACTAAAATACCTTCTAACAAGAAAATGCGCTGTACAATAGAAGCTCGGGAGCCAATGGTCTTAAGGATCCCAATATCGCGAGTACGTTCAAGAACCATCATTAAAACGGTGCCAATTAAGTTAAAAGCAGCAACAATAATCATCACGCTTATTACTAATGGAATCATATTTTCTTGGAGTTCAATCCATGCAAAAATATTGGCAAACTTGGTGAAAATGGATTCTGTGAAATAAGGGAAATTGATTTTTTCATTCAATTTCTCTTCAAATTCATCAATCTTTTTTATGTCTTTGATTTGTAACTCTATTCCTTGCGCCTGATTGTCTGCCAGCTTGAAAAGCTTGCGAACATAAGAACGCTCAACCAAAGCATATACATTGTCAAACTGATCAATTCCGGTCTGGTAAATTCCGGTTAGTTGGAACTGCTGAATCTCTGGTGAATTGACGAGAGAAGGAACACCATCAACTGTAAATACTGTAATGATGTCGCCAACTTTTGCAGTAAGCTGTCGAGCTAGCTTTGCACCAATAACAACGCCCGGCATTCCATTGGGTTGAGTTCGTAAGTCATAGGTACCCTCAGTTACATAATCTTGCAACTTAGAAACACCGCCATCAACACTCACGCCTTTTAGAATGGTACCACTAACTTCCTCGCTAGTCTGAATCATAACCTGACCTTCGATAGCGGGCTGGACGTTTTCTATCTCAGGGAAGCTTTGTAAATAACTGACTAAAGTGTCAGCACGTTCAATATATGGGTTGGCGTAGGTTACAATGGTGAAGTGAGGTGCAAACCCGAGAACTTTCTCGTTTATAGTAGATTTGAACCCATGAACTATTGAAAGTGCGATAAGTAAGCCTGCAGAACCAATAGCTACGCCAGCAATAGACATCACTTTTATGAACGATAAAAAGCGAGCACCTTTTCGGGTGCCCTTAAAGTAGCGTAGTGCTAAATACCATTCAAAACTCATGCGATATAAATCAATTAATTGTGCTGAATGTAGTAAGAAGCGTTCTCAATATGAAAGGTTTATATACTGAGAACGCTTTTTAGATTCTGTTAGATTTGATCCTCATTGAGTAATCAAAACAGACTACAAATTGAATGCTATTCTGGTTTCATTTGTGGGAAGAACAGAACGTCTCTGATTGACTTAGAGTTCGTCATAATCATTGCTAGGCGATCAATACCAATACCAATACCTGCCGTTGGAGGCATTCCGAATTCTAGCGCACGAATGAAATCTTCGTCAATAGTCATCGCTTCGTCATCGCCATCGGCACGTAAACTAGCTTGTTCTTCTAAACGAGCTCTTTGGTCGATAGGATCGTTAAGCTCAGAGTAGCAATTCGCAATTTCTTTACCATTACACACACACTCAAAACGCTCAACCAATCCTTCTTTTGAACGATGTTTTTTAGTAAGCGGGCTCATTTCAATTGGATAATCGGTGATAAAGGTAGGCTGAATTAGTTTTGCTTCAACAAACTCGCCAAAAATTTCGTCGATGATTTTACCTTTACCGTAAGAGTTGTCTACATGGACATTGAGTTCGTGAGCAACAGCTTTCAACTCATCAAGGTTTAACCCTGATAAATCTTTACCCGTTTCATTCTTGATAGCATCTAGAAGAGGAAGACGAGGCCAAGGTGCTTTGAAATCAATTTCGTGATCACCACATTTCACTTTAGTAGACCCATGAAGTTCTAGAGCAACTTTCTCAATCATTTGCTCGGTGAAGTCCATCATCCAGTTGTAGTCTTTATATGCTACGTACAGTTCAACTTGAGTGAACTCAGGATTATGGAAACGAGAAAGACCTTCGTTTCTAAAATCTTTAGAAAATTCGTAAACGCCATCAAAACCACCAACAATCAATCTCTTTAGATATAACTCGTTCGCAATACGAAGATATAAATCCATATCTAAGGTGTTGTGATGTGTTACAAAAGGACGAGCTGCAGCACCACCGTAAACAGGCTGTAAAATCGGCGTTTCAACTTCTAAGTAGCCTTTTTCATTCATCGCGTTGCGCATAGTTTGCACAAGTTGAGTACGTTTTCTGAAAGTATCGCGCACTTCAGGATTTACAATCAAATCCACATAACGTTGACGGTAGCGTAATTCTTTATCAGCAAAAGCATCAAAAATTACTTTCTCACCGGCTTCATTTTCAATTTCTTTTGGGATAGGAATAGGACGAAGAGTTTTTGATAGAAACTCAAATTCCTCAGCATGAACGGTAGTTTCACCGGTTCTAGTTTTAAATACAAAACCTTTAATTCCTACGATATCACCGATATCAACTAATTTCTTGAACACAGTGTTGTACGCTTCAACGCCAATGTCATCACGACGAATATACACCTGAATAGTGCCTTCCGAATCTTGGAGGTTGAAGAAAGCAGCTTTTCCCATGATACGACGCGTCATTACACGTCCAGCTATAGAAACAGTTTCCGTCTCAGGATTTGTTTCTTCGTCTCTAATTAGCTCAGGATTCTGTTTAATCTGTTTACTATTTTGTGTTACATCAAATGAATAAGGGTAGGGGTTAATTCCTAACTCTTGAAGTTGAGATAACTTCTCTCTTCTAATTTCTTCTTGTTCAGAATGGGATAATTCCTGTTGAGACATGTATTTATTTTATTAAGATGTATTTTTCGAATCACAAAGTATAAAAATACCGAATTGTGCATAAAATTGTGACATTAACCTGAACATCTTTACGTATTCTTTTGCAGATCATAGATTCAAAAAATATTAACAGTTTTCCTACCAATACTTTGTTGGGCTATGCGCCTATTAATGAAGGACTATCGCCTGATGTTTTAACAGATAAAGAGCTCGAGGATTGGCAAGGTTTTACCAATAAAACTCGCAAAGATGAGTTTTTAACTGCCCGTCATCTGTTCCATTTTTTATTAGCTCAGGGCGACTTAAATCCAAACTTTGAGTTGACTAAAGAGCTTTTAGGGAAGCCATTTGCTCAATTTCAGGGCAAAATTCTTAATGTAAGCTTTAGCCATTCTAAAGAGTTAGTGATGTGTGCTATTTCAACCCAATGTGATATTGGTTTGGATATTGAATGGAGCAGGAGGCAAGTAAATGAGCGTTTGGTAAAAAGGTTTTTGAGCGAGAATGAGTGGAAAGTTTTTGGAGAGGAAAATCCCATCAAGCTATGGACAATGAAAGAAGCAGCTGTTAAATGTTTAGGAACAGGGCTCCGTACAAACTTGATTGAGCTTGAATTACGGAAGGTTGAAGAGAATAAGTTTTCAGTAATAATTAATGATGATAAAAGCTTTCAAATTTGTAGTTTCCAGCAGTTAGATCATCAGATTTCAATCGCTTATTAAAGCTCAAGCTAAATGTTCAGACTTTATAAACCTGAAGAGATGTACTCGTCATGGGTAAGCTGTCTTCAGGTTTTTTTATGTCCTAACTTTGAATTAACCAATCAATCAGCACATGCCTTTTACTAGCCTAACCAAATCAGAACTGCAAGGGTCGCTCCAGCGGGCAACCGCAGATAATTCTACTCCGAAAGCAGTACGCATGCTTTTTGCACCTACCAAAATTGAGACGAATCAGGTAGATGATTTCACCAGTATTTATAAAAACTTAGCTGGTGATACGTTTGACACTCTTGTTGTTATAGAATCGTATACCGGCGAGTTGGAGAAGAAGCTAAGTTTGCCCTCAAACAGTAGCTTTGAAACGCCTTTTGGGATTGTTGAAGTGAACGATAAACTTCGCGACGAACTTTGTGATGAAGAAGACGATTTCTACATAAGCGATTCTGGGATGAGTGATAGTGTTAGCTTATACACTCAGTTGATGATGTTTCAAGCGTACCAAGAGAAGTTTGACGTGGTAAGTGTTCAAATTGGTGATTACGATACCGCAATCGTAAAGGAACTAGCTTATGCATTGGACGAACTCCTTAACAATAGAAATGCGTTACTCGTTTTTTGTTGTGACATCCCATCTGCAAACAAAGATGAACTTGCAGCATTGAAAGCGCTCATTGAACGTAATAATGAGTCGGCATTACATCATTACATTAACAGTAATCAGAAGAAAGTAAACGGTGCCCGTGCGCTAATTACAGGTGTTATGGTGGCAAGAAGTTGGGGACTAGATATTCAGTTTATGGATGAAGACAACAACTCTAAATTTATTGGTGGCTTTGCGTATGTGCCAAAACATCAATTAGCGTAATTAAAGAATTTAGTAATCATGAGTAAACCAACGGTAACTATTATAGGTTTTGGAAGAGTAGGGCAGGCGTTCTATCGCACTTTGCCTAAAGCGGGTTACCAAGTAGTTTCGGTGTTCTCAAAATCTTCTCACGAGATTCCAGTTTTTGAAACAGGTTTTCCTACCAAGAAAGAACAACTTGGTGAGTTGATTTTACTAACCGTTCCTGACGACGAAATTGAATCTGTTTCAACAAAACTGTGTGACACTTTTAGCTCTTTTGAGGGTTCAAAAATAGTACACTGTTCAGGTACTATTAGTTCAGATATTCTTCTGAAACTGAAAGAAAAAAAAGGAGCAATTGCTTCGTTTCATCCCATCCAGGCAGTCTCCATTGATACCGACAGTTTTAGTTCAATTTGGTTTGATGTTGAAGGTGATGAAGATGTTATCATATATCTCGATAAATTATCTAAAGCATTTGGAGCCAGTATATTAGCTATCTCAAAAAATGCTAAACCTTATTTGCACGCGGCAGCTGTAGTGGCATCAAATTATCTCGTTACATTGATGAAAATGGCTGAAGAAATTGCTGAAATTGGAGGTGTTGATAAAGCTCAGACTATGTCGGCAATGTTACCTTTAATGCAGTCGGCTATAAACAATATCGAAGCAAATGGAACTCAGGATTCTTTAACAGGTCCCATCGCAAGAGGTGATGTTAAAACAGTCCAAAATCATCTCGAAATTTTGCAAAATCACGACCAACTTTTAGCGCTTTATAAAACGTTAGGTTTAGCTACTACTGGTCTTTCAAAAGCTCCAGATGAAAGTCTTCAAGAGATGAAAAAACTACTTCAATGACCAAGCCATCTACAAAAGATTTTTATCAAAAAGTGTACGAAGTGGCCGCACAAATTCCACATGGAAAAGTAACAAGCTATGGCGCAATTTCTAGATATTTGGGAGTCGAATCTGGCGCAAGAATGGTTGGTTATGCTTTAAATAATTATTCAAGTCTAGAGCTTGGTTACGAAATCCCAGCTCATAGAGTGTTAAACAGACTTGGTCAACTTAGTGGAAGAGGTCATTTCGAAGGTGATACTATGAAAGAACGCTTGGAGCAAGAAGGAGTCACCTTTAAGGATGAGAATACTGTAAATATTAATCAGTTCTTTTGGAACCCTTTTGATCTAGATGAGAAATAACGTCCACAAATGCTGTTCATTTACTGTATATTTGAATGTTAGAGTTAATAAATCAAATACTGTGAGTTTATTTATAAAATCCCTTTTAGTTGCCATTATACTTTTAGTAAGTTCTGTTGACAGCTTTGCTCAATCAGGACTTAGGATTGGAGCTAAAGCGCCTACGTTAAGCCAAAAGGTAGAAGATTATTCTGGTCGCTCGATAACGCTTTCTGAAGCAGCTCAACGGAATGGTCTTATAGTTCTTTTTTCATGTAATACCTGTCCTTGGGTAGCTCGATGGGAGGAACGCTATGTAGAAGCTTCTAACTACGGGAAAGTCAATCAAATTGGTATGATTGCATTGAATTCGAATGAGCGTATTAGAGAGCGTGGCGAGTCTATGGAAGACATGAAGAAACGTGCCAACAAAAAAGGATATAATTTCTATTACGCGCTCGACAAAGACAACATTATTGCAGATGCATTTGGCGCAAGTGACACTCCTCAAGTATTTCTTTTTAACCAAAATATGGAACTGGTTTATAAAGGCGCCATTGATGACAGCCCAAATTCGGCTAATGGAGTAAAAGAAAACTACCTTAGAGCAGCAATAGATGAGATGTTATCAGGTAAAAAAGTTACTAAAGCTTCTACAAATCCTGTTGGATGTCCGATAAAGCGAAAAGAGTAATTCTCTAGAAAAACCCGTATTTTTACAAGGCTCATCACTAAAGATGAGCTTTTTTTTAGAACTGAGTAAAATTTTAAGATGCCAACCTGGACATTAAATACAGAATTTAAATTTGATGCTGCGCATTCTATCGATGGATATGATGGAAAGTGTGGCAGATTGCATGGCCATTCCTATAAAGTTAGAATGACCGCCAAATCTCACAAATTAAATCCATCACTTTATCTGGATTCTGCAGATATGGTATGTGATTTTAAAGAATTAAAATGGGCCGCTCGCGACTCTGAAAAGGGCGGACTCGATCACGGTACGCTGAACGATTTGATGGATATTAATACCACAGCAGAACGCATTGCGGAATATATCCATCAAGAAACAATGAAGAAAATTCCAGCAGGAATAGAACTTACGGTTACCGTTTGGGAAACCGACACTTGCTGGGTTGAATACACGGATAAAGATGTCTGAAACAAAACTCGATAACATTTCTGAGATATCAAAAGACATTATGGATGTGGAATATCCGATTATGGAGCATTTTTACACCATTCAGGGTGAAGGTGCTCATTCTGGTCGTGCTGCATATTTCATCCGAACGGCGGGCTGTGATGTCCAATGCTGGTGGTGTGATGTGAAAGATAGTTGGAAAGAAGAAGGTCACCCACGTATGAAAGTGAGTGACCTTGTTGAGGAAGTTCGTAAAAGTAAAACAGAAATTGTTGTTATTACAGGTGGAGAGCCTTTATTACACGATTTGTTGCCCCTTACAACGGCGCTTAAGGAACTGAACGTGCAAACGCATATTGAGACGAGTGGATCATCAGCACTTTCTGGGAAGTTGGATTGGATTACACTTTCACCAAAGCGTTTTAAAAAACCGACCGACGAAATTTTTCCTTATGTGGATGAATTGAAAGTGGTGGTGCTTACTAATAAAGATTTTGCTTGGGCTGAAGAAAACGCTGCTAAGTGTCCATCTACAACTCGACTTTTATTACAGCCGGAATGGGATACTCCAAAATCAATTCCGCTAATTGTAGAATATGTGAAGAATAACCCGAAATGGGGTATTAGTCTTCAAACACATAAATTCTTACAGGTTCCATAATGAGTTTTGAGCAAACATCCGTTCTTATAACTGGTGGAAGTAAAGGCATCGGCTTAGAGATTGCCAAAGTTTTTGCTCGCTCAACTAAGCATGCAATTGTTCTAATTGCACGGAATAAAGCCGAGCTAGAGATAGCAAAGCTAGCCTGTGAACAAGAAGGTGCTACTCATGTAAAAACCATCTCGGTAGACTTAACAGATGCTGAGGCATTGTCATCAATTGACTTTGAGGCTTTAAATCCTGGAATTATTGTGAATAATGCTGGTTCGTTTTTGTTTAAGAACTTGCAAGATAGCTCCACTTCTGAATTTGAAAGCCAGTTCAGAATAAATACACTCGGCGCGTTTAATATTAGCCAAACGGTGTTGCCATCACTTAGAAAGCAAGATCGAGCTCTCATCGTGAATATTTGCTCACAGGCTTCTCTAAAAGGCTACGGCGACAGTGGAGCTTATACCATGAGCAAGCATGCGTTGTTGGGTTATACTCGATCACTCCGTAAAGAATTGATGGATACCAACATTGCAGTTTCTGCAATCAATTTGGGACAAACGTATTCCACATCTTGGCATGAAGTAGATATTGACCCCAAAAAGCTCATCGATCCCAAAGATGTTGGCCAGCTAATCGTTGCTCTTTCTCAATTAAGCGCCCAATCTGTAGTGGAAGAAATCAACTTGATGCCTCAAGGCGGCGAAGTAAAACCAATGTAGAGAGCTTTTTAATACGTTAAACTGTTTCCAGCTCTACACCGAGACATTCTTCCAAAAAATGATGTAGATGGACCATTTGTTTGTGTCCAAATTTTTGCCCCAAATAAGCGGTTATATACAGGGAAGCAAAAAGAAGCAGTAACAAAGGAACAAACCACAATATCCCCACGCCTTTGCCAAGTGATAAAAGTGACAAACCAACTAAAGTTATCATTAGAGTTGCAAAACCAATTCCTGCATAGAAGAAGATGAACATGGTCCAAACAGTGGGTTTAGGTCCGTATAAACCACGGATTAGACTTCCATTTTCATTATCCTCTAAAGTAAGTGTAAGCTGTGGCGACCAATAATGTTGTTCTGATTGCGCTGGATATATAGTTGTGAAACCCTCTACTATTTGTCCATCCAGAATGTTCTTTTTCTCTTTTAGTTTAGAAGAAAACAGAGAGGTTAGATCACGTGAAGAGCAAGATGCCTGATAGTGAATTCTGGGACGAATTCGGTGAAATTCAATATGTCGCAGTGGTTTTATGGACAAAGTTTATCTGAGTTTAATGGATAATTATAGAGGGCTAAATTTGAATAAAATGGAAATACTTTCAAAATGGGAAATTATAGATGGGCTGTTTAAAAGCTTAAGGCATCCCTGTAGATGTTAGTGTATTTGCTTACAGAAATAGCATCCGCCCCATAATTCTAAACGTCGATTTTGTTTGGGGATTTTGATTTGCCTCGAAAGACAGGGGATATAATCAGGATGATTTTCTAAGCGTTATAACTATATCCAATTAATACATATGAGTTGATTAAAAGAACTTATTGTGCATAATGAACTGAGATATTTTTCGATAAATTCACACATGGAACAGAAATTCCAAAATAAATACCGAATTCAATCCACCAGATTGGCCTCTTGGGATTACGGATGGCCCGGTTATTACTTTGTGACCATTTGTACCAAACACCGACAATGTTTTTTCGGAGAGATACATTGCCTTTCCGAAATCGGGAAAATTGTACAAACCGAATGGTTAAAAACGCCAGAAATACGCCCTGATATGAATTTAAAATTAGGGGAATTTGTGGTAATGCCCAATCATTTTCATGCTATTATCCAAATTGGTGAAAATGAATTTAATTCCAGACAAATGAAATATAACCAACCCGGTAGAGACGCGATGCATCGCGTCTCTACCCGAGGTGTGGAACCAACGGGTAATCCAAATCCAAAACATGGTGATGCAAATCATAATTCAGAAACGATGCATCGCGTCTCTACCACCACCGAAACCACCGATATCAATTCACCCCGAAACCAATTCGGACCCCAATCCAAAAATTTGGCATCGATTATCCGTGGATTTAAATCTTCCGTTACTAAAAAGGCACGTCAAATTCGTCCCGATTTCCAATGGCAATCACGATTCCATGAGCATATTATTCGTGATGAAAAATCTCTGAATACTATTTCGGAATATATCCGGCATAATCCCGCTAATTGGGAAATCGATAAATTTTTCCAGTATGACTAAAATAACCAAAAACGTCCCGTAAGAACGCAATAATGAACTTGAAAAATGCAAGGTCAACATGAAAATATGTTCGAGGCATTCTTATAGTTATCCATTATCTCATTGACAGGATTAAAACATAAACAACGAAAACAGTCATCCTTGTAGATGCTAAGTAATTCGTTGACAGAAATAATTATGTTGATTTCCCTCAGTGTGTCAATACGCCCACCAAACCCCATCGACGTTTAGAATTATTGGCGAAGAAAGAACGCAATGGAATCGACGTCTCCGGCAGGAGCAATTATTCCACACAGGCTCGGGCTTGAATATGGCAAAATGCGAACGTGGACCTTTGGAATAATTGAGTCGGTGCAATGGAGTTCGCGTCAATAATTCTTGTCGAGAGCTTTTGGTACTTTTGGCGGAACAAAAGTACAACCATTAAAAAGATGAGTGTGATAACGAGTAATGAAATAATGTAACGGCAAGGTCAGTTATCACCCGCGAATAAAACCATTGCTTTTTAATAGCTGTGAAGATCCTTCTCCCGAAGCCTCGGGATCAGGAAGACTTTGAGCGTTGTTTAATTTATTAAAACTGTCAACGAATTACTTAGCACCTACAGGGCTGACGGAGACTTAAAGAGCTTCCAATCTAAAAAAAAATAGTTGTACGCTTTGCTTCCAAAGCTTGACAATGATGGAATAAAGGGATATGATTTAGTGATTAATTTATTTAATAATTCCTTCATTATTTTAATCATGTCTAGTATCAATGTAAATCTATTGAGGTTTATACAGATGGTTTCTGATAAAATGATTCTGCCTAATTCTGGCACTAGCTTTAGTAAACAACTAACGTTTACGACTCTGCGAAAAGCTAGAATAATCTTTCCGAAGTAATAAGCACTCGCGAGTGTGCTTTAAAGTCCTATACATCTTATAAAATACTTCTAAGTAGTTCTATTATAGAACTCTTTAACTCGCTGGGTAAGATTATGATATTTAATATCTATAGGATTCAGTTTTTCAATCATTTAAACATCCAATAAATAATTGTAGAATCATGGCAAAAGTGAAAGATAAAAAAGCCTTAAAACTAGATTTAAAAGCAAAACGACAAGCAAAAGCACTTCAAAAATTAGAAGAGAAAAAAGCTAAGAAACGTAAATCTAGAGCATAGTTAGATTTATAGTTTTTGTCTTAGATAAGTGGCCTGTTGGGGTTGTTCTCGACAGGCCATTTTTAATAACATGGATAAATAATTATATATTTTCGTTTATAAAAAATACAATTACATCTTAATTTCCTTTAGATGAACACAGTAATGTTTTACCACTGGTTCGGTTAGTGCAATGATGTTTTTCGTGTCTGCAGCTTTAGAAAACTCGACAGCAACATCATCCTCCATAATCCAAATGCTTTCGTTCTGATATTTGTATGCTTCGGTATAGCTTTGGTCAAAACTGAAGTAATATTGTAAACTTTCGTCGCCATAGGGCAAGCGTAATTTTTTAAGAGCTGCTTTTGTTTTAGCATTCACTTTCGCCTTAACCTCTTCGGTAGGGGCTTTATCAAAGAAAGTAGTACGGAATAGAGATCTATTGAGAAAACGCTTACACAAATCAGATAAAATCTTATCGTTATACTGCGTCCAAAGTTTGATGCACAAATACACATCGTGATCGTCGAGCTGTGAATATTCCTCAATCATTTTGCTACTCAATCTCTTTTTAGCAGAAGGTTGTTCAACCAAAAAGTACTGCAAACTGGTGGAGGCAAAAGGAAGCTCAACTCCGGCATCGATTAAATGCCGAACTCGCTTGAATATATTTCTTAAAAGCGCATCAGCACCGAGTACCGTTTTATGCAAATATACCTGCATATACATCAGTCTACGTGAGATGATGTAATTCTCGACCGCGTATATTCCTTTCTTCTCAATTACGATATTTCCTTTATGAACTCGCATCGTTTTCAAGATTCGGTTTATACCAACCGAGCCTTCCGAAACGCCTGTAAAAAAGCTATCACGTCTTAAGTAATCGAGGCGGTCTAAATCAAGCTGTGAGGAAATAAGCTGATGCAGAAACTTCTTTTTATACTGATTGGTAAAAATGGCAATGGCAGTATCGAGCGCACCATTAAACTCTTTATTAAGTTCATGCATAAGAGCCAAACTCATCATCTCATGGTTGAAATCTTGGATGAGAGAGTGCTCTAAAGTATGCGAAAGGGGACCATGACCAACATCATGCAACAAAATTGCAATCAAAGTAGCTTGATATTCTTTCTCGCTAATAGTGGTGTCTTTTTCTCTTAAATTTGTAAGAACTCGTTGTCCCAGTTCTAAAGCACCTAAAGCGTGTGAAAAGCGAGAATGTTCTGCCGCAGGAAAAACCAAATAGCCTAATCCTAACTGCCTAACACGACGTAACCGCTGAACGTAAGGATGATCGATTAACCGTAGTATTAATCCTTTCGGAACGGAGATAAACCCATGAACAGGATCGTTGAATATTTTATAGCGTGTGCTTTTATCCATTATTGATCGGTTTTTATGAGCATCGATTCTAAATTGAGAATTGCTGGGAGTTTTACTGGGCGCTGTTTGTTGATATCAAACCAAACGCCCGTGGTATTAGCCACACTCAATAGTTTTTTTGTTTCGGAATGATACATGCCTTGTGAAGCAACCATACTTGAATTGCCTACTTTGGTGATTCCCGTTCCAATTAAAAGTGTATCAGGGAATTTAACCTGACCAAGATATTCTATTTCGGAGCGAACCATCACAAAGGAACGTCCTTGTTCAAATTCTTGCGCCATAGAAGCGTTGTCGCCTAGAAAACGTAAACGGGCTTCTTCGTAATAGGTGTTAAAAATGGCATTATTAACATGTTGAAGAGCATCAACATCACTAAAACGAACCGTTAAAGTGTGCCAATGATAAAAAGCGTCGGGACTATAAGCTGGTTTATACATAGCCTTAAATTAGGAATATGGAGTGTAGGAATAAAGCGCCTTAATGAATAACCAATTGCGTTAAAAAACTTGGGGCTGTTTGTGGGAATTGAATCCGAATGAGTATGAACGGGCAATCAAGCAATTGTAAAAATCCATTGTTCTTAAAGCTAATCTTCGTGATATTCCACCCCTTAAATAATCACTTAAAATCAGCACATGTCGAACGCAGCAGAGAAACAATTTTTAGAAGATCTTTTAATTACTCCAAGTCCAACGGGCTACGAAAGTGGTGGCGTTAAAGTATGGAAAGACTACGTTTCGAAATTTGCGAGTGAAGTTGTAACGGATGCTTACGGCTCTTGCGCAGCGAAATTAAATACCAGTGGCGATGTAGCAACAGTGATGTTAGAAGCTCATTGTGACGAAATTGGAATGGTAGTTCAACATATTTCGGATAACGGTTTTATCTATGTGAATAAACTTGGTGGGAGCGACTCAACCATCGCCCGAGCTAAAAAAGTGTTCATCCATAACAAACGCGGAAGGGTAGTTGGCGTTACCGGAAACACAGCCATCCATTTGCAGTCGGTTAAAAATGGCGGTGGCAAACAGCCCGCTTGGAAAGATATCTATGTTGATATTGGAGTTTCTACCAAAGAAGAAGCGTTAGAGTTGGTTCAAGTTGGCGACCCTATTACTTATTCTTCCGACTTAGAGTTTTTGAACGAAGACATTCTTACAGCTCGCGCACTAGATAATAGAATTGGCGGCTATATTATAGCAGAAGCAATGCGAAAGTTGAGCGAACGCAAAAGCGAATTGAAAGTAAATGTAATCGCATTAAACTCTGTACAAGAAGAGGTAGGCGGTTTTGGTGCTCAGATGATGAGTTATCGTTTCATGCCCGATGTTGCCCTTGTAACCGATGTAACCCATGCAACTGATACTCCAGGTATAGAACAAAAAGAACACGGTACGGTGTTATTGGGAGGCGGACCAACAATTCAACATGGTGGCGCAAATCATCCTAAAGTTGTGAGCTTTTTAGAAGAGGTGTGCGAAAAAGCAAAGATTGAAATTCAACACGAAGCGACAAGCGTTAGAACGGGAACGGATACCGATAGTATTTTTAATCAACAAACAGGTATTCCAAGTGCGCTAATTTCACTTCCTCTACGCTACATGCATTCTCCTGTGGAAGTGTGTTCTATGGAAGATGTAAACGCGTTAATAAACATCATGGTGGAAGCAGTGCTCGCTATGCGACCAGACCAAAGCTTCAATGTGTTTGAGGGATAAATTCCTCTCCCCAATTTTTAGTATGCAATTCAAAAGGGAAGTCTAGGCTTCCCTTTTTTTGTTACCCTCATTCCTCAGCAGAGCTACGGACCGAGGTTTAATATAATCCGAAGTTAGAGGATTGGTAAGATGCCCTAAGTAGTATAATGCGTTATTCAACCGAATTGGTTTCCGGGGTGAATTGGTATCGCTATTATCGGTGGTTTCGGTGGTAGAGATGCAATGCATCGGGTCCAAATGTTGATTTGCATCACCATGTTTTGGATCCAGATCACCTGTTGGTTCCACATCCGGGGTAGAGACGCAATACATTGCGTCTCTACGTTGCGTATTAAATTCATTTTCACCAATTCGGATAATGGCATGAAAATGATTGGGCATTACCACAAATTCCCCAACCTCGCTTGTACATTCGCTAGCTTGTTTTGTCCCGTCCCTTTGAACAATGGAAGCTAGAGCTTCCAGGCTGCATTACGAACGAAGACGTTCGTAACGAGGTAAACACCTTGAAGGGACATGAATTCCGTGTTGGTTTTGGCTCGTTTAAAAACCACGGTCATCCAGAGGATACCTCCGATGGATCTTCGGAATGAGTTTTCTATTCAGTTATTATTGTAAGCATTTGAGTTACTATAAGTCTTACTAGATATGAAACGCGAGTATTATACCTACATAACGACTAACCCAAGCAGAACTATTCTATACACAGGAGTAACAAATAATATCCAAAAGAGGATAGTGGAGTATTATCTGCAAAGAGGGAAGAATAAGACCTTTGCTGGAACATATTATTGTTACGGTCTTGTATGGTATGATACTTTCCTAACCGCCTATGAAGCAATTCAAGCAGAAAAATATATCAAGGGAAAGAGCCGAAAGTGGAAGGAGGACTTGATAACGAGAACCAATCCAACGTGGAAGTTCTTGAATGAGGAGGTATTGGGAGAATGGCCACCTAAAAAGACCATTGCTTTTTAATGGCTGTGAAGATCCTTCGGAGGTATCCTCTGGATGACTGTTGGCGTTGTTTAGTTTAATAAAACTGTCATCGAGTTATCGAACCCTTCACCAAGCTTCTATAAATCTTTTCGTAGAGGCTAGGTAGAATGTTGAGGCTACAAGGTCAGAAAAAACCTCGGTCATGCTGAACTTGTTTCAGCATCTTTGTAAGGAATAGGTATTTAATCAGTCTTACCCTCATTCCTCAGCAAAGCTACTGTACGAGGTGCAATATAACCCGAAGTAAGAAGATTGGTATGAAACCTTAAGAAGGTAATTATACTTGTCCGCTCCCAAGCCTTTCCGTAAGATCCCGAAATAAATTCGGGATGACCGAGATGTTATATAGGCCATAAACCATCCCACCCTAGAGCAAGCATCTCGCTTGTGCTTCCATTACCAGCATCATCCCGCCAATATCACTCCAGATTCCTTCCTTCATAGGAATGACGGCGTAGCAACCCAATAATTGATTAATCACAAAAACAACGGCAACCGTCATTCAGAGGATACTTCCGAAGAATCTTCAAAACCCAATAATCAACAAGGAAGCCAATACCTAAACCTCATCATACAGAGTAAGAATAGTATCCATGTCAGGCTCTTGCATCATGTACTTAACGCGTTCTTTTTGTGTCTGTATCCATCTATAAAACCAAGAAACGCCCCATTTCTGGTAATAAGTGTCGTGCTGACTATAAACCTTATCCGTCAGAGCTTCTTCTAGGCTGATGAACTCATAACCTCTCATTTTCAACTCGTTCACTATCGTAGAGAGATAATCGGCATTGATTTTGTTATCGTGGCACAAGTAGATTTGGTGGACATGTCTTTGGTAATTTTCTGTGGCAAGGTCTTCGAAAAAATCAAAATACTCGAGCGTTTTGGTTACATACAATTCACCAATTTCACGAGCTTTTTCAGTGTTATTTTGATTTAGATAGTACATGTACACCGCATTAAACATCCAATCTGAACTCTCGATGGTGAAGGGAGTTATCTGATATCCATGTTCCGCTAAAAAGCGTTTAATCTGTGAATGTTGAAGGGAATCCTTTCCTAAATCGTTATATGGAAACCTGAAATATTCTAATGGTTTGTTATGAACGTTAGAGAGATTCCTTGAAATAGCTTCGCCATTTAGAACATCCTTAGAAAACAGCTCAATCCCAGTTTCGGAATAACGGGAGTGATCGAAGGAATGATTTCCTAAGGTTACATAGTCCTTGCTCGACCAATTATTGAGAAGCTCGAAATTCTTTGAAAGAGAATCACTTTTGTAAATAAGTCCTTCGTTCACAAAAATGGCAATGGGAATAGAAAGCGAATCCAATTGCTGTAGAAGCTTAGACGAAAATCCATCTCTTTCATATCCAGAAGTATTGGGGACATCATCAATAGTGATGGAGACCTTTTTTTGTGCTACGGCTAACTGAGTGGTCATTAGTAGCCCAATTATCAATATAAATCTAAAACTCATTCTCTCTTTTTTAATTGGGTTCAATGTATTAAAAAGCCTCAGCAGCATTCTTAGTTTGCTTTCTCTTGTTCAGAATTACGGCAAAAAGCACGGATGCAATCACAATGGAAGCCGTAACATCAGTGAGATAATGACTTCCCAAAACCATCCGCGAGTAAGTCACTAAAATCGCCCAAATGAAAAAGGGAATCGCATACATTCGCTGTTTAATTATAAATAAAATTCCAAAAGCAATGGCAAAAGCCGTGATGGTATGTCCCGAAGGAAAGGAGTAAGGACCAGCATCGTACATCTTCAATATTTCGGGATGGGTTACAAAAGGTCGTGGACGAGCAACCAGAAATTTCAGAACTGCATTGATGGATAGCGAAGTGGCAAACAGAACCCAAAAGCTCACAAAGTCGATTTTTGAAATCGAATCTTTCTTGAAGAAATAGATCGCGGAAATCACCAAAACACCTAGAATAGCAAGCATGGTGGTTGAGGAAGACAATGCATGGAAAAAGGAATCGAACGCTTCAATGCGATGTGATTGTAGCCATTGCAAAAATTCTAGGTCGAAATTAGAAAGTGCAGTCATAGAACAGAAAATTACAATACGTTCTTAACTCGACCAACAATGCCCGACTCAAGTTGCACTTTGATACCATGTGGATGAGTAGGGGATTTGGTAAGCAAACGTTGCACAACTCCTTGGGTTAACTCGCCCGAACGCTGATGATGTTTTTGCACCACCTCAACCGTACTTCCAACGCTAATATCTTTTCTTTGAGTTCCGTCCATAATTTTTAACTTATTTACTAGTAATTGAAGGGACAGAATACCCTTTATCTGAATGAATTTCATCAACTCAAAAATCAGACTAGCACGGTGTAATGAAGAAGAAAGCAATGAAAATGTACCAGAACGGAAAATTGAAGTACGAACATTACGAGAAGGAATTGGCGCGCCTGCAAGCTGAGTTGCTGAAATTGCAATATTGGGTGAAGGAGAACAACCTGAAAGTGGCGGTTATTTTTGAAGGTCGTGATGCAGCGGGCAAGGGTGGCGTGATAAAACGAATTACAGAGCCTCTAAACCCTCGTTCGGTTAGAATTGCGGCATTAGCTAAGCCAACAGAGCGGGAGCGAGGACAGTGGTATTTTCAGCGGTATGTGCAACATTTGCCAGCGGAAGGGGAAATCGTGATTTTTGATAGAAGTTGGTACAACCGTGCTGGCGTAGAACGTGTGATGGGCTTTTGTACGGAAGAGGAATACCAAGAATTTTTGAGAAGTTGCCCAGAGTTCGAAAACATGCTTATTCGCTCGGGCATCATTTTGATAAAGTACTGGTTCGCCATTGACGATGAACAGCAGGACAAACGATTCCACGCTAGGAATAACGACCCATTGAAGCGCTGGAAACTAAGTGGAATTGATTTGCTAGCCAGAAGTAAATGGGTGGATTACTCTAAAGCCAAAGATGACATGTTTGCCCACACCGACACCAAAGAATCACCTTGGTTTGTGGTAAACGCCAATGTAAAACGTCACGCTAGGCTAAACTGTATGTCCCATTTGCTAAGCCAGATTCCATACAAAGATCTAACTCCCGAGGCTGTTGAACTAGATCCACTAATTATTGATGAAGAATACGATCGACCGCCCATCTCAGACCTAAACTGGATTCCCGCAATCTACGGCGAAAACCCAGACGGCGTGGAGTTTAAGATGTGAGTGGGGGATGTTTAAATTACTATTCTAGCCGTTGTTAGCTGTAGGCCTTTTAGTTATATGTTGCTTGGAAATTTCTTAGTTTACTTCTAAATGTATTTTTCCAATTTGAATAATCAGTTATGTCTTGGTCAATCTCAGTTTTACTCGGTTGTTGAGGAATTGTTGATGTTCCTCCATCGTGTTCAGTTATTGAGTATTTTCCAAATAGGTTTAAAAGAAAATCTATATCTGATTGTTCAGTAACTATATAGCTTGAAAGATTCCCTTTTTTAAAATGAATATTCTTGGAAAAACGCTCGTAAGTTTTATTTGAAAGAATTTCTTCTACTGTCCTTTCTAGTAGCATTCTAAATCTTTTTCGAGCAGAATCTAGTTTAGTTTCTCTACCGTGAGCATCTGTTAATACAAGAGAATCGTGTTCTCTTAAAATTCGTCTTATTGAATTAATTCTTTCCTGAACGTTTTTAGCCAAATAAGGAATTTCGTCCGTTACTATTCCGCTAATCCCACTGTATTTATCAATACCAATTATAGTGCAGTCAGTTGTAATTATAGCCTTATGAGTATCTATTAAAAGACGTAAGAAAGATAAATCGTGAGTTAATACAACTATTTGCCTGTTTTGTGAAAGTTGGACGATTTTAGTTGCAATCAACTCTCGATAATCCATATCCAATGATGTCACTGGGTCATCAAATATTATTGAGTTAAGCCTGCCATCAATTGTGCATTCAGCTAAAAAATTCGAAAGAGCCACAATTTTTTGTTCTCCTTCACTTAGCACTGTATTAATACTATCGTTTATTCCATCTAGAGCACATTTCTGATATGTACTTCCTTCACTAGTCCTAGTTTTTGAAAGAGAAACCCTTGAAGCTAATTCACTATTAAAAGATTGGAGATGAGTTACAAACTCTTGTTGTTGTAAACTTACAGCTTGATTTTCCATTATATCTCCAATCTTTATAGAAATTAGCCTAGTGTTTAGTTGTGATTGACAAGTATTAATCCAGACCTTGAATTTATAGTCATCATAATATTGAAGAATTGTCGTTTTGTTGGAGAACAGGAACTCTTTTACATTTAATTCTCTTAGCTCATTCACTAATAGAGTTCTATTTTGTAGTAATTGGGTATTGTGTTCAATTTGATTATCTATATTTGGAATTAGATTTATAATACTAGAAGATACATTCGGATGATTAATAAGAATATTATCTCCATTCTGTAAAAAAGCGATTATACTAGTTGTAGTTGTTCTTATTAGTTGACTGAATTCATTATATCGGTTTCTGAATTCAGGCATTAAATCTTCCAATTCAGAGAGGCTATCAATTGTCGGAATTGAAATGGAATTATAAATATTAATCTTTGAATTGATTTGGTCTTGTATACTATTAAGTTGGGTTGATATATCATTTAGAACAAATTCATTAAAGGAAATCATTCGTTGGCGAGCACTCTCGTCAAGCTCTTGTTGACATAAAACACATTTGTCTAGAGAGGTGGAAGAAGGGAAGTTCTCACCATCCGACATATTAGAATTATGAGCGAAATTCTTAGCAGCATTCCAAAGAGCTCGCCATGGACTATTTCCAAAACCTTCAATCGTATTTAGATTATTTAATTCTTTTACAGCTATTTGATAAGCTTGGTTTACACTTTCAAAATTTTCGCGAAGTGTTATGATATCAGTAGTATAATTTTCGGAGAAAAGATTTTCTACTGCAACTAATTGTTGAATGTGATTATCAAGTCTTGTTTTTCTACCCCTTAAAACTTCAATATTTTGTTGTGGATTTTGTGAGCTAGTTAGTTCTGTTAGTTCACGTTTTCTATTTATATCTGATTCTGAAAATTGAATAAATAAATCAACCTGATCTCTTTCCAGCTTCTCAATATTTGAAAACCAAATTGCAGTTACCGTAGAATTTAGAATGTGGTCTATAATTGGTTTTTGAGTGTTTAAAGGGACGATTTCAATATTTAGATTTCGTGTAAGTTCTTTAAGGATTACAATAAGCTTCTCTAATACATCTATTCCAATAGGTTTGTATTCTGTTGGATTCTCTCGATTTATATATATGTCAGCACAGTCTTTATCAAAAACGAAAATTTGATTTAATGATGGGTGCGTGGGGCTATTCTCAGTCCAAGTGAAATTAATGTTTGACTCTGTACCTCCAATAATGATTTCAACCTGTTGTTGAGTATTGGAAGGGGTAAAAACATTTCTTTTCAATTCAACAGTTGGATTCCTACTCCAACACAGTTTACTTAATATCCTTGAGTAACTAGATTTTCCAGAACCATTGTTTCCATAAATAACAGTTAGTTTATCACATGCAAACTGTAAATTACCTTGATTATGTAGTGCACATATATTTATTGGATTCTTTAGACCAATAAGTTTAGGATAGTTCCCATTAGATGATGACGTTGTTGGAATATGAGTGTAATCGAGTGGTGTCGGATTTAATGATATTGATATGTCACCACATTCTTTTTTTAGTAGTAGCAGTAATTCGTCGATGTCATTTTGAGTAATTGAACTTGAAGTAACAATTCTTCTTAAAGCATCTTGAATAAAGAGAGGTCTGTTTTGCGACCAGCTTAATATTTCTTGGTATACAGACATTTTTTCTTCTCTTTTTTATTTTAATTGCTTGGCTTACGGATAACATAAGAATGTGGCCTCTTGTTCATCATACCCTAACACATGTTTAAGTGCTTTTCACCCTAGTCCTCAAATTTCAGAGGATAAGATGAACAAAACCGATTGTATATCAAAACGGTAGTTAGTGGTAACTCATAGTTATGAGCTCTGAGGTGTGAGATTTGAGCATTGAGAAGTGAGGGGAGGCAATTCCATTAACTATCAACCAATAACAAAACCCCTAACTCCAGCAGAGCGAAACCATCCGTTAACGGTTTAATAGATTAAACAATGATTCGTGTCATTCGGGCGAGTTAAGAACTAAAGCAAACCCCCAATGCCCACATTTTATTCCGTAATAGTTATTCCACCAATCATTTCATCTTCAGTTGGTTTTTCGAACCAACTTTCCATGAAGTCAAAATTCTCTTTGCTTACTTCAAACTCGAAAGTTTCTCCTTTCTCTGTATTTCTTTTCAGCACTCTACTAAGTCGAGTTTCTTTAGAGATGTCTAAAAAGTGCGTAGTTAAGTCGTAGCTGTTTAGCTCGGCAAACTTCCTGAATCTTTCACGATGTTCTAATTTTGATAGTCCCAAATCAAGGATGGAATCAGTTTTTGAGCCTTCCAATTGTTTGACTAAATCCATAATCATTTTTTCAGCTCGTTCTATCCTTTCGAGAAACCATTCGAGTCCATCATCGGGTTTCTTATCCGCAAGAAATAGCGTGTTATTCCATTTGTCAATAGAGAAAATAATTCCATTGGTTTTACTTCTTAACTCGTTCGAATACGTAGTTTTTCCGGAACCTGTGTTTCCAACAATTAGATGAATCATAGATTAGTTTTTGGTCGTTATTAAGCTTTTTAATTTCTCAAGTTGAGTGTCAGATTTCCATAGAATCTGATTTATGTCTCTCTCAATCTTAATATCGGGTTCTGTCCCAAATCCGTCCAGAATGGTTCCGTCTTTTTGAAATGAAACCATGGTGCTAATCTTACCAAACAGCTCAGATTCTGGTAAATCGAACCACTCACTATTTCCACTGGAACCATCGGTTGTTACGCCAACAATCTGAATATTTGGGATTCCTTTGAAAGCAGAAACAAAAACGGAGGCGGCACTAAACGTTTTTTCGTTGGCTAAAATGTATACCGGTTTGTTATAATAGAAAGATGGTTCTGATAATTTTTGGCCATTAAATATGCCAAAGTAATACTCGCTGTATTTTTCATCATCCAATTCATAGATCGGCTTAAAGGTTTTCATAAAATTAGAAACACTTTTTTGTTCTCTACTATCGAGCTCTGCAAATGGATACAAATATCTGGTATATAGATGTTCTTTGTATTCCTGAGGTAAGGGGAGTGGACCTCTTTGTTTGGTTGCATTTACAACATATATAGAGTCAGGGTGAATCAAATATTTTGCAAATTCATAGGTTAAATCTCGAGTTCCGCCACTATTGCTACGTACATCAATAATCAATGCTTTGCTTTCATTTTGAACCGATTTCATAAATGAGTTAAGCTTGTCAAAAAGGAGGGGAGCTTCGTCTTTACTGGTCATTTCAGGAATCTTGATGTACGCAATGTTATCTGATACGCTAAAAAGTTGTTCAATAATATCGGGATTGTTGTAGTCTTCATCTTTTATACGAACATATTGAGTTTCAAATTCCTCATCCCACGGACGTAATCTTTTTGACTTATCGATGATAGGAACCACCAACACCGTATCATTTTGAAAGGTAGGATCTGAAAGTGTTAATTCGATTTCTTCGGGCAGTGGTTTATTGAGAAGTTTGTAATTTTTTTGGATGTCCCTGATATCTCTTACAGCCATTGTGAAATACGTTGCTTTAGGTGCTTTTATATCTTCGGGACGTGTTTTTTGAAGGAACTCATGAATATCCATTCCGTCAATACTTTTTAGATAGGGATAGTTAGTGTGGAGTAATTTCAATTCTTTGTTCTGATCGTAATCCAAAACCACTACTTTATCGTTTTCTGGTGCATAGATGAACGGTAAGAAAAGAGATTCGTCGCTATTAAAACCTCTTATTGTTGCCGCCGATGAATGTCGGTCACCAATCTTCGCTATCGTTTGGGTGAGAAATAAACCGAACTCTTCAAGCGAAGTAGAGTCTTCTATAGTTTTTAGATAATTCTCAAAATCGATATTGAAGTCATACCCATTTAGATACACATAGGAAGAATTATCGTTGAGGGTATTTGTCAGAAACTCAATGTCTGCGATGATCTGCTTTTTGGTTAATAAACTATTCTGGGCTTGTAAAACGATAGCACTTAGACTGAATAGAATTGTAATCAGGATTTTCGACTTCATGTAGGAATTTTTATTAAAACTACTCAACGAGTTAGAATAAGAATAGTTACGGGCTTAAGTAAGAGGAATTTGTAGGATTATGTGGGTTTGGTCTGATAAAAGCCTCGGTCATTCCTGCGAAGGCAGGAATCTAGATTTATAACAACGGCTGTATAACTTATATTGGAAGCTAGAGCTTCCAGACTGCATTACGAACGAAGACGTTCGTAACGAGATGAAATCCGCAAAAATCCTCCCTCTGATTTCCCGCAGGCGTGAAATCTGTCTCCCCCCGAGGGGTGATACAAACTGCTTCAATTCCAAAACTGTCAACCTAAATCAGGAATAGACCGCAAGAACGTGTCCCTCCTTGGGGAGGGACAGAGGCAAAACGTGTTTTGTCTCAGGGTGAGGACTGTGGGGGCAAGGAGCTTGGAAATATTGGCATAGAGTTTTGATCCTTGAAAGCATCTCTCTTGTACGCTCGGTTCGTCCGTTTCAAACAATAGAGCTAGAGCTTCCAGACTGCATTACGAACGTAGACGTTCGTAACGAGGATAAATTAGCTGTGAGATGTGTGGAATTTCAATTCGATTAACCATCAACCATTAACCACTTTCAATTATAAATAAGGATGTATGCGTTTAGCGAGGTTGCAATGATTAGCCAAAGCAGATATGGCAATATAAAAGCACTTTGTGATTTTAAGGTCGAGTAATATTTAAAAAGGAATAAGCCAACGAGAATAGTTAGGCTGCTAATCACAATAATCCCTAAGAGCGGATTCTGGAAATAGAAAAACACAGGATTCCACAACACATTGAGTATCCATTGGAAAGAGAAGAGGCTGACCAGGAGTTTTTTGTTTTGTACTGAAGGCCATAAATAGGCCATGTAAAACGCGAAACACACCATGATGGTGGTCCAGGCCGCACCGAATGTCCAGCCGGGAGGAGTCCAAGGAGCTTTGTTTAGATTGTTGTACCAATCAGAAGTGACACCTGTTCCTGTGAATAAACCTCCAATACCAAGTGCGGCAAAGTTGAGGATTAAGAAAGTAATTACTCTAATTGTCATGGCGTTTAATTAAGTCTACAAACTAAGCTAAGATGACTAAAACGGATTGTATTTCAAAATGGCTATAAGACATAAGATATAGGACGTAGGATGAAAGATTTAAGCAATTAGCTAAAAACTCAACCTAGTGTAAGCGTCTCGCTTGTACGCTCGTTCTGTCTTTTTCAAACAATAGAAGCTAGAGCTTCTGGACTGCATTACATAGCAGAGCTACGTAACGAGATTAAGCCATCCGTTAACGGTTTAATAGACATAACAACGATCGGGTCATTCTGAGGATACCTCCGAAGAACCTACAAAATTAACTTTCGGCTCAAGTTTTTTTGTAAGCACTTTACAGGTTAAGAGTCTTACCAGATATGAAAAGCGATTATTATACTTACATAACAACCAATCCAAATAGAACTGTTCTCTATACAGGAGTAACCAATAATATTCAAGAGAGGATAGTGGAGCATTATTTACAAAGAGGTAAGAATAAGACCTTTGCAGGAACATATTATTGTTATGGACTTGTCTGGTATGAAACCTTTCCAACCGTTGATGAGGCCATTCAGGCAGAAAAATACATCAAGGGTAAAACTCGAAAATGGAAAGAAGAATTGATTGCGAAAACCAATCCAACATGGCGGTTTTTGAATGAGGAGGTATTGGGAGAGTGGCCACCAAACAAAACCAAAGCTTCTCAATAGCTGTGTAGGTTCTTCGTCCCGAGGCTTCGGGATCAGAATGACCATTTCGAACTAACAGCTAGGAACTAACTCCCAACCCAAACAAGGAAGTAGTTAATGTCTGCCAATTCGTTAACGGTTTAATAGATTAAACAACGATCCAGGTCGTCCTTGTAGATGTTAGGTAATTCGTTGACAGTATTAATAAATCGATCAACGCTCTCCGTCATCCTGAAGATACTTCTGAAGGATCTTCAGGAGTTGTTTTTAGTTCAATTATTCTTTGTACCAATCCGAACTACTATTGGCTTCAGTTTTTGTTAACTCTTTCGCTTTTTCTAAAACAACATCTTTATCCGATAAATAATCGTCAATGGATTGTCTAATGGCTATATCAGGTTCAATGGGAGCCTTTGAGTCTTTCTCTTGAACGTCATTAATGAACGTATTCCTAGCTACCATATATGTGAACTTGGTGTTGGTTAACTCAAATTGCTTCTGATTCGCGGTGTTGAAATGGTTTGAACCTAAAGTCTCTCCAATAAAGGTGACTCTTTTCTTGTCTTTATAGATGGAAGCAAGTTGCCCTACACTTGAGTAGCCTTCACCGTTCATTAGTATAAATATGTTGCCCTTAAAGTTATTCTCGAAAGGAACTTTAGTATCAGTGTTTCCAAAATCACTTTGTGAAAAGTACTTAAATGGTTTATTTAAAGTATGCTTTAGCAGATGTCTGCTTATTACTGATGTTCCTCCTAAATTCCCTCTTATATCAATAATTAAGTGTTGATATTTGTTTAGGTGGATGGTCTTAAAAGAATCGTCAAGGAAATCCAGCACCGTATCAGTTTGGTTACCATAGTAGGCAAAGCTCCGTAAGGTCAATAAAGCTGTTTCTTCATTGATTTCGGTTAAACAATAGTTGCTTTGGCAAGGATGATTTTTACTAACTAATGGAACTGAAGGCGGATTTTCAACTAGCGGTTTTAATGTGATTAGCTCACTATTTCCTGCAATTTTAATATTGAAAACATCTGGCGAATTTAACGCATAAGGAATGAGCGAGGTGTTGTAACCATTAAACATTCTTCTCTTTGGACTTTCAATATCTGCTTGTGAGTTGATATGCGAATATATAATCGGCATAATTTCACTAATAGATTTTCCATTGATCTGTGTGATTTCTTGGCCGATTTGTACGTGATCTTTGTTTGTTAAATGGTCTATTACATATAGTTTATCATCAATAAGTCTGGTTAGTAAAGGGAAATACTCTTCGGGTTTTAGTAATTCTCTCTGTTGATTAAAAAAGCCAAGTGAGGTATGTCCACAACCAACAAGGGCAAATACTTCACTCACTTTCCAAATAAAATCTTTCTTGGTTGTTTTATTATCGATCTCGGCTCTTAGCTGTTCTACTTTTTTATCGAAATCAGGTTTTGAAGTAAACTCGTTGAGGGCAGGGTGGTAAAAGGATAACGTATCTATCAGCTCATCATAATCCGATAAATAACTTTGAGCTTGTTCGTTTAATGATTCTGTAGTGATTGAAGCGGAAGGTTTTTGAACTTCCTTGCACGATAGGAAAGCAAATCCAATAAATAGTATTGCTATTGTTTTCTTATTCATAGTATTACTAAAAATTCAATTACCATTATAATTGGTGTTAACATAGTTGTATTTTTTCAATCTAGTCTTCATAGCTTTGTAATAATCCCAAAGTAGAATATGTATGTTCGGGAAGTATAAATAGGCATTGAAATAGAGGCTCCACCTGTTAAATTCCATTTATCATTCAATGGATGTTCAAGACCGATATCTAATGGTAAGTTATATCTCCAAAAGGATTCCTTAAACTCTCCATCTTGATACCATAAGGTATATTTAGGTCCAAAATTTAATTGAGATTGTAACGCTAGTTTTCCAACGATTGGCGTTTTTAAACCTGCAGTAAATAAAATAGAAGTTCGATATACGTTAATATCTGCATCAGGATTAATTTGATATTGCGTATAAATCCCTTTTACATCTTCTTTTATCTGCTGAATTCTCGCTCCAATCATAAAAGTTGTCTTTTTTCTTTTTAGTTGTTTCCCTACCTCAAAATCAAACATATAACCACCAAGATAATCGTGTTCATCTCGATTCAATATTTCTGGATTTAGTGGTTTATACTGCTGATGTACATAACCAACCCTGGATTGCACATACGTTTGTGCATAAGAGTTGCCGACGTTAAAAAATGAGATAAATACAGTGCTGAAGATAACTGCATAGGTCATTGGTAAAATTCGGTTAGTAATCTGTGTATTACTGATTTTTGTAAATAGTTTCATTTCCAGGATTAAATTTAAAAGAATCTCTAAATTTGCATAGATAGGAGAATAAAGGCATTCACTTAAGGTAATAAATAGAAATAATTTCTAGGTTTTCCGATTAAACACCGCTGCTATTTGATCCTAAGGATACTTACGAAGGATCTTCAGAGCTTTAAAGAGCAATGAATAGGTAACACATCTTTTGGACTACTTCGCCATCCTTCCAACATTTATTGAAACAAATCCAGCTTAATTACGACTTACAGTGAGTCGATTATTTCAGTGTACTTAAGATAGAACCTCATTCACCCCTAGAACTCAAAAAATCACTGTTTTGAGTATTAAATAACTACTTCATGAGCCATTCAACAAAACTAATTACATTTTTCCTTACTAATCTATTACTCACATTAGCGGTAAGCGGACAATCCCTAACTCCCCAAAATGCTACCATTAAAAGTGAATTGATAAAGCCTGAATCCTACCAAATGAAATGGTTGATGCTGCAAGATTCTACCGAAATGCAATTAGCTGTTATAACAACAGAGATCCAACAAATGGCGGATGAATCTCTCTTCATCACGAAAGTAAATATGCCAAATGCCACTATGGAGTGGGTGGATAGTACCATTGTTAGAAGTGAGAATCTTTCGCCTATTTATCATTCATCTCATAACCAAAGTAGAGATATGGTTATCAACTTTGGGGAGACTATAACAGGTTTCCATCTAGATAAGAAAACGAATGAGAGGATTGTACTTAATGAGAAGCCAACGGAACTGTATTTTGACAGTAATAGCTATCAGCACTTAATCAGATGGTTGCCGTTGGAAGAAAACTACACTAAAACCATTTCCATTTTTGATTTCAACCCCGTTAAAAAGACAGGGATTCTAAATGCCATCATTAAAAATGTGGTAAGTGATACGTTTCTAATTAACGGCAGTAATAGAGAAGTGTGGAAAGTGTTGGTTGTAGATGGAATTTCTGATTACAAAGTCTTGAGTACATTTTTTATAGATAAAGACACTAGAGAACTACTCAAACAAGAAATCGAAATGCCTGGTCGCAAGATGGCAATGGAGCTCATCGACAATTAAAGAACTCTAAACTCCTTAAAAAGGATTTTATCCACTTTATAGGACCAAAACTGTAGCGACATCACATCATGGTAAAGGGGAGAAGTGGTAGTTTCTTGAAACCGCCATTTTCGGGGAAGTTTCATTTCTAAATCAAAGTCGAGTTTGTTTTTCAATCCACTTATCAAAACAAGTACGGAATTAGCGCTGCTACCAGTTACACCCTTTGTGAAAACACCAATTATTTGATTTTCTTTAGGCTTGATGTTTAAAATCATATCCAATGAAGAAATGTCGTCGAGTTGTTTGAGCGAACTTTTATTCACTAGCTCAAACTCCATTCCTTTTTCTAGGTCGTTAAACTGAATAATGAAAACCGAGCCTATTTCTACTTCTTGGGCAAAAGTGGAAGTCGTTAAAACTAGAAGTAAGAATAGTATGTTTCTCATGGTTCAAATCAGCTAGATGCAGAAGTGTACAGCATGATAGCAATTTAAGAGAAGTTATTCTGTTCTAATCTTGTTTTCCTTTTCCCAATCTTTCCAGGTTTCTGTTTTGCCATTTAGCCAGTCATGATAGTATTCTAAAATAACTCCAGACATACCTTCGGGGTGGGAGACACCTCGTTCTAAAAAGTATTTCTGCAATCTTGAGCCTCCCCAAAGTCCCCAGCTATTTCTTAGAGTTCTACCAAACCCGAGGTGATACTTTAGCATATCAGTACGGTTTGGCAAGGCTTTCATGGTTTCTTTGTCTTTTTGTTTGAGCATAGAATCGAGCTGAACAAAGCAATCACCTAGATTTGTAGGAATGTAAACGCCATCAATATTTTCTTGGGTAAGTCTCTTTTTATAGGCCTTTTCTTCTTCAATCTGCTCTTGGATTTTTTCTTTTTTGGCTTTTGATTTAGACTTATTTCGGAAATAGAGATAATCATTAAACCTCCATTTTTCTAAATTTTTAGGAATCCTAGTCATGTCATAAGTTTGAGCAGTTAGAAAGTCTCGGGTTTTCTGTTCGTCAAGCCCATCGTCAACCTTAAGCTCATGGATTTCCAATTTCCCAGCAGTATCAATAATTGCATTTACAACAACAGTGTAACTCTTGTATTGAGAACTTTTCTTTCCGTAGATATCCATAGGAGCCATTCCCAAATGTTTAGCAAGTACATTCTGTACTGTTTCACCATTTATTAGCAAAGGGAAATCAAGATAAATGACGTTATTTATTGTTTCTATTTCAATTTCGTTTGTTCTAGAGATACTTTGCAACCAAGAGTAAGAAGAATCAAAATTTGAAGTGTTTAGCAGAGCTCCAGTTTTAAGATCAAAGCGTATTAATTGCTTGGCTTGGTTAATGAGGTAGGTGGTGTCGTTATGAGAAAATACATTTGAAGTGTTTGCAAATCTTTCAGCTTCAGAAGTACCCGCATTAAACCCCAAAATCACAAGAGGACTTTGCCATTTTGTAGAATCGCGGTTGATAACCTCAGCATTTCTATAAAGCAGATAACAGTCTTTAATATTGCTATCACAGTCATTGATGTCTGCAAGGGAGTAGCTTTTTATCAGTTTGCCTTGGTTGTACACGTTTATCGACTTCCTTTCCTCAATCCGGTCATTTCCGTATTCGTCATTGATGTAGAGAATCGTTTGACCATCATTACTCAGATTGATTTTATTTGGAAAGCCATTGTAATTGAAATGCCTATTTACAGTGTAGAGAGGTGTGCTTTGCCCAACCTTAAACACATAGGTTTTACCAAGAATAGATTGCGCTTCATTATCGTAAGGGATGGAATGGAGAATATACTCACCATTCTCAGAAAAGAGTTTGTAGATGTATACGGAAGAAGTTGAAGTTTGTCCGTAAACCCCAGAACCCAACAAAAAGAAAGATATGATGATGTAAATATGTTTCATTTTTGGATGCAGTTAATTGCCGAATCCTGATTCATACAATTTTGAAAATACACTTCATTTATTCTTATCTAATAACCCTGTAACTTTCATCATCGTAACATTATAAATCTACACTAATATTAGCAATCCCAATTCTATTTCAAAATGGTAGTTAGTGGTAGGTTTTTGTGTATTAAGATATAGGAGGTAAGATATAGGAATATGCGACTACTCAATCTCCATTAACTAACAGCCAATTCCTACTCCCCAATAACCTTCATCTGTTTGAGTGCATTATAAGTAACTTCCTGGCGGATTGATGCAAACAAGCTCATGTCAAAGTCTTCTGTAGGCTCAACATTGGTAGCGAAGAAGTAAGTGTTATTTTGGGCTTCAATAAATCCTACAAACCAGCCATTATTAACTTCATTATTGATTGACCAACCCGTTTTGCCACTAAGCTTATATTCTTCGTTCTCATCTAAGACCATCATACTCTTTAACATCAACTCGGTACGACTAGAAATGGGCAACTCCGATTGATAGAATCTTTTTAAGAAATCAATCTGCTGAAATTGACTGATACGAGATTCCCCGACCAACCAAAACATATCGATGTTGGAAGAGTCGACATCCATATTTCGGTATTCAAGCTTATCTAGATAATGGTTCATCTTTTCCGCTCCAATGTCTCTTGCCACCTCTTGATAGCAGGGGACACACGAATAACGGAATGCTTGTCTAAAGGTTAAGTCTTGTTCCCAAACATCGAAGTTTCTATCCTCACCGGCCCATTCAAAAAGGGTACTATCGTTTGCAATGACCGTTGTTTCAAGAGCAATGATTGAGTTAGCTATTTTAAACGTAGAAGCGGGTAATTTGCCTTGCTTAGCCCATTCAAAATCATTGGAATAGTAGGTGTCGCCAAGCAGATCATAAATCAAAACTCCGCCTTTTACTTTGGCAGCATCAAGAATTGACTGAAACTCTGCGACCGTCGTTTCCTGTTTTAATGCAGGAATCTTTTTCTGGTCAGAGTTCTTAGAATCGCTACAGGATATAAGCAGAATGAATACAAGAAGGAATTTAGGCATGAGGGACTGTTCTATAAAATTCCCGAATAAGATGAATAGAATCGATAGTATTTCAAAATGGGAGATGTGGTTAGCTAAGAGATGTAAGGAGAGTGAATTAGTAACTAACTAGTAACTGTTAACAAATGAGCTTTTTCACCCAAACATAAAAAAAGCCTTTCAAACGCATGTAAAACATGATCTAAAAGGCTTTTTGTAATCGTACCAAAGAGGGGAATCGAACCCCTACTCCGTGAGGAACACGAGTTTGAGTCGTGCGCGTCTACCAGTTCCGCCACTTTGGCTTCTTTGAAGGTCACAAAGATAAGGTATGCTCGTATTAAATCACAAAGAACAAACCATAAATTATTAAAAAAATATTAGCGTGTTTTAAACTAGCTATTGTAGCCATTTGGATTGTTGGATTACGCCATCCGTCATACTATTTACTAGCCCTATGACTTAAGTGAAGAATATTAGCAACTCAGCAACTTGCATTAAGAATAGATAATCCATAAATGTCGTAATCGATGTGTTCGTTCTAAGAGATGGAAAGGAAGTCCGAGACTTCCTAAACTAGCATTTCCAGGTTCAAACTTGAAAGATTGGGTGAATTAATTGGAAATACATCAATATTTAACCTAAAATAATTGGTCATACAAATACCTATTAAGCGTAAACAAATGAAATTTAAAATTATACTTGTGTGTTGCCTTTTAGTCTGGGTAAAATGCAAACAAGAAACTAATCATAGGTTCGAATTAATAGAAGAAACTATGACTGAAAATTTTAATTTTTATGCTCAACTATGGGAAGAGAAAGGTGAGAAGGATCTGTATTTTCAAGTAAAAATATTCAAAGTTTTAGATAAAGATATAGAATCCCTTGTGTTAAGAGATTCTCTTGAAAACGAATATTTTGAAGGGAGAATAACAGATGACCCAGCTTCCATGGAAATAATTAATAACTTAAGGTTGAATTTTGATGATTACCCAGTGCTTAAAGATACTTTATATAAAATTAGTATAGACAGTGTAGATTTCAAGCCTCATAATTTGAAATGGTCATCTAATAAAAGAATATTGATTGTTAGACACCTTAATGAAGAAATAAGGTTTTAGTAATTGTTCAAATAGACAGTTTAAAGTGCCTAGGTTCCCCCACCTAGTCCAAGCATATAAAACACGAAACTGGTTCCAGCGTCTCGCTGGGACCTTTTTTTGTTAAGTAGGAAGAACGCTGTTCTTGCCCCCCAATGATATATTAAGTCTGTGACTTTAAACTAGTAGAGTAGCAAGCCTAAAACTTATACTAAGCGAAGTAAGACAAACCACAAAATTCCATCTAATATAAACTAACTGCTATAGCCGTTTGGATTGTTGGATTGCCAACGCCATCCATCTTCACACATTTCATCAATGCCACGGGTTGCAGTCCAGCAAAGTTCATTTTTAGCTTTGTCTGGTTTAGCATAACAAGATGCTACATCACCGGGGCGACGTGGAGCAATGCGGTAGGGCACTGGTTTTTGTGAGGCTTCTTCAAAAGCTTTGACCATATCTAGAACACTAGAGCCATTTCCTGTTCCTAAGTTATAAATCACTAAGCCAGGATTGGTTTGAAGTTTTTCAAGGGCTTTTAAATGTCCAAGAGCTAAATCAACTACGTGAATGTAATCACGAACACCAGTTCCATCGTGAGTTGGGTAATCATCACCAAAAATAGCAAGCTCTTTAAGCTTACCAACTGCCACTTGAGAGATATAAGGAAGTAGGTTGTTTGGAATGTCGTTTGGATCTTCACCAATTAATCCACTTTTATGAGCGCCAGCAGGATTAAAATATCGAAGAAGGGCGATGTTCCAAGAATCGTCTGCAACGTGGAAATCTTTTAGAATGTATTCAATAAATAGCTTAGTGCGACCGTAAGGGTTGGTCGCTGAAAGTGGAAAGTCTTCGGTGATTGGAACTGTTGCAGGGTCGCCATAAACAGTTGCAGAAGAACTGAAAACCAGGTTCTTTACGCCATGCTTTTGCATCAATTCACACAAAATAAGTGTGCTGTCTATGTTATTCTGATAATACTTTAAAGGCTGCTGAACAGATTCGCCTACCGCTTTATAGCCTGCAAAATGAATAACTGAATCGATTTTGTGTGCTAGAAAAACATCTTCAACTTTATTTTTATCAAGTAAATCGTAGTTATAAAAGGAAACAGATTTACCCGTTATTTTTGCAACACGGTGTAAAGACTCTTCGCTACTATTTGAAAGATTATCTATTACCACAACATCGTGGTCAGTTTCAAGGAGTTCAAGTACAGTATGGCTACCAATATAGCCCGCACCGCCAGTTACTAATACAGTCATAAGTATGGATGTGTTTTTTCTTTAATGTGGTAATTTTATAGCTGAGTTGAAACAAAAAGGACAAAATATATCAACTACATAGAAGTGGATTTCACAAAATAAGCTAAACTATGTAGCATACGATTAACCAATCCAAAAGTCTTATATCTTAAGCCTTACATCTATTAACTAGCTACTAGCAATAATATCGTCGAGTTCCTGAAGTACTTGATTACAAATACCATCCATTTTAGCAATAGAAGCTTTTAAATCCTCATCGGGCTTAATATCCCAAATCAAGGTTTTTGCAAACTCATACTCATCTATAATGAGCTGTAAACCTAGCATCTGTGCAACGGGTTTAATCTTATGGCCTGCTTTTCGGAAATTTACTTCATCTCTTTCAGCAAGAAAAGAGGTGTAGTTTTTATGAAATTCATCAAAGGATAATACGGCCGCCTCAGCGAATTCCTTTATGTATTTTTTTTCTCCATAAAGCATCTCTATTAAAGAGGAGAAGTCGACTAGTTTATCGGAATTACTCAAAAGTTCCACCTTTTAGTTGTTTGCAGGTTCGGTAACAAAATGAGGTGAGGCCTTGCCAAACTCATCAACATGTACAAATACAATCTCATCTATAGTAATAATCGTTTTCTTTTCGAATTTAGTTCGCACTATGCATTTAACTGTAATAGAAGAACGTCCAAATCGTACAGTTTCCATTCCAATTTCAATAACTTCGCCAAGAGGAGCCGAATTAACAAAATTTATTTCTGACATATACTTTGTTACAATATTGCCCTTTCCTAACTGGCAAAGCACAAATATTGCTGCTTCCTCATCAATCCAACTTAACACAGCGCCTCCAAAAAGAGTACCATGTGCGTTCAAGTCCTGAGGCTTGATAAGCTTTCTACTATGAAAATTCATAACCTTTTTTCGTTTTTATAGAATGTACGATTAAAATTAATTCTGAAACATTAAGGTTTAACATTGAACATACTAATTTCACTTTTAATGTCTTTGTATTAGAAATTTATTAAAAAAAGAATATTACTAGCTTCTAAGTTTTTGGAAGTATACAATTCAGTCACATTAGATGAAATTAAGTTTTTTGCTATGTAACATTGCTCAATAGGGTTTCTCTCTATAGGTACTAAATTTAAATATAGGCTCATTATCAAGCTTTCGCTATGAAGATTATCGCATTAACAAATCAGAAAGGAGGAGTGGGTAAAACAACTTCTACTATTAATTTGGGCGCAGGACTTGCCAAATTAGGCAAAAAAGTTCTACTCATTGATTTAGATCCTCAAGCCAATCTCACGTATTCACTAAAGATGCATTCTAATAGAATGGAAAAAACCATTTATCATGGATTGAAAGGTGAGGCTAGCTTAAAAGAAATTCTGATTAAACATAATGGATTCGATTTTATACCATCTTCACTAGAGCTTTCTGGTGCAGAAATGGAATTAGCCAATGAGCCAGCTCGTGAAGGTTTACTCAAAAACTTGTTAACACAACTCAAAGCCGATGAATACGATTATGTGTTGATTGATTGTCCGCCGAACTTGGGTTTACTTACGCTTAATGCATTTACTGCTGTAACAGAAATATTTATCGTTTTACAGTCAGAGTATCTTGCATTACACGGTCTATCTAAATTGCTTGATCTTATTAGAATTGTTCAGCAGCGACTAAATAAGCAGCTTGAAGTTGGTGGTATTATTTGTACGATGTACGACAATAGAAAGAACTTAAATAAAGAAGTAGTTGGGCATATAAAAGATTATTTCGGGAAGAAAGTTTTTAAAACTATTATTCGCGATAATGTTGCACTGGCTGAAGCTCCCAGTCACCATAAAACAATATTTGAATACGACGGTGGTAGCGCAGGAGCTCAAGATTATTTCGCGCTGGCAAAGGAAATTAAAAACGGTCATTAAAAATGTCCAAAAAACCAAGTTTGGGCCATAATCCTTTAGATCAGAACTTAAGGAATCATGGTTCATTTGATTTTATAAAAGATACAGCTCCCAAAAAGGAGAAGTCTAAGAAAGCGAAGGGAAAGACTATATCCAAAAAAGTAGTAAGCTACTATCTTGAAGAAGAAGTGATTGAAAAGATAAAAACGATTGCTAAGACGGAAGAAAAATCTTTTTCAGCTTTAGCTAACGAGCTTTTAAACATCTCCATAGAAAAGAAAGAAACAGACTGATCACATTAGGGTTTTCGGCGCTTCATTTTGTATACTTACAGCCGGAAATAATAGGTGCAATGCTTTTTCAATATCATTCAACTTCACTTAAAGATTTAGAAAATAAGTTTCAGTCTATACGGTCTGCTACTCAGGGAGAGCTACCTTTAGCCCAAAGATGGATTATTGTTCAGAATAGAGAGATGGAACAATGGCTTACGCTGAGAGAAGCTTCCCAGTCTGGAATTTCAGCGAACAATAAATTCATATTCCCCCTAGAGTTAATCTGGAAACTGTATCGTCTTAAAGACAATTCTATTCCGTCTGTGCTACCGTTCGATTTGGTGCCCATGCAGTGGAGCATTTTTAGCTTGTTACTAGAACAACCGAACCTAGTGCAAGGCTACGGTTTTAATTCCGAAGATTTAAACCCAGAACGACTTTTTCAGGTAAGTACGAACTTAGCAGATGTTTTTGATTTGTATCAGGTATTTCGACCTGATTTGATTTTGAGCTGGCAAAAAGGATTTCAGAAGTTCAATTCAAAAGAAGAAGAGTGGCAAGCTAAAATATGGGTGGCCCTATGTGCTAAGATTGGTGAAACAGATTTACCAAGCAGGGCACAAGCTCTCACTAAGTTGATCACTTGGTTGGAATCCGATCAATTTCCTCTCGAGAATCTTCCAAAGTCACTTTACGTTTTCGGAGTTTCTCAGATATCGCAACCTTTTAGCGATTTACTCGCTAGCCTTTCCAAAAAAATTGATGTTCACTTTTTTACCCAAAGTATCCAAGATGAAGATACTGGAAATAGAAATTCAGCTTGGACAGATTTCAAAACCAAGCTTACCAAACCAGCACTAGATCAGGAGATAGTGCTAGCTCGTAGTGAGCAAAGTTTTAGTTCTCGTTCAGAAGTTCAAGTCATTCTAAGTGAGTTAAACGCTACTAATAATCTTCTCTCTAATATACAGAAAGCGATGTTGGGGAATGAGGTCACTAGTTTTGAAAAGGATGCTAGCTTTTCGATTCATTCTTGCCATAGCGTAAAAAGAGAAGTCGAGGTTTTGAAAGATGAGCTTCTTACGGTCTTGAATGAAGATGTATCGCTTATGCCTCAAGATATTCTAGTTTTGGTTCCTGATGTTGAAGAATACAGCGCTACCATTGAACAAGTTTTTAGCCTTAATCATAAAGACCCTAAGCTTCCGATTTCAACTACAAAAGTGATGTCTAAATCCGTTGGGATTGTTTTTGAGCAGTTGATGAATCAGATGAATGGAGATTTTAAAGCAACAGAAATTCTTTCAATTATTGAACATCCTATTATTTCTTATAAAACGGAAATTTCGGATGTAGGGCTTTCGATGTTGAGAAAATGGGTAGGCGAACTTCGCATTAGAAAAGGAAAAGGCGAAAACATCTATTCATGGATGCATGGTTTAAATAGCTTAATGCTTGGTTATGCCATGGAGGCCGAGGAGTTAGAAAGTTTTGGTCCATATATTCCATTTGAAGGGATTGCGAGCTCAGATTTAGCCGAAACGGCAGCCAAAGTGAGTAGCTTTGTATCTTTGCTTAAAAACTTATCTGATGAAGCTCAAAAAGATAGGAGCGTACATGATTGGTTAGACTTTGCAACAGCTTCTGTACAACAACTTATGATACCAATTTATAACGATGAGTTTGGGTGCAGCAGGTTAATATCAAATTTAGAAAGAATTAAAGAACAGGTTCGTACATCTGAGTTTTCTGGGGAAATTGAATTTGCGATGTTTAAGGAATGGGTGCTATCACAACTTGCCAATATTAGCGCTAGTTCTGGTGGATTCGGACATGGTATCACCATAAGTACTTATGTGCCGAACCGAGGGCTTCCATATAAATACATTGCTGTTTTAGGCTTTAATGAAGGTGTTTTCCCAAGAAAAGAAATTAGGCCGAGTTACGACTTAATTCATAATACGCCACTTCCTGGCGATAGAATATTGAAGGAAGATGATTCCTATTTATTCTTCCAAATTCTTCAAAGCGCACAAGAACGGCTTTATTTTAGTTACTTAGGGCAGAGTCAGTATTCAGAGAATAAACAGTTGCCGTCTATTTTGTTGCAGCAACTAATGGATGTTCTAAAGAAATCTGGTTTGGAAGGTAAAGACCTAGTTCAATATCATAAACTACATGGCTTTGATAAAAGTTATTTTGGGGCAGAAACCAGAACTTTTTCGAAATCGAATGCATCCCTTTCAAATAAAATATATACGCAACATAATGTAGTTTCGCCTTTTATAGAAAAGCTGTCGAATACTCCAATTGATATACTAAATAACAGCTTAGAACTTTCTGAGCTTATTAGTTATTACCAATCACCTGCTAAGTTTATTGGAAGCAGGAATCTGGGTATTTCCTCCTATAGAGATGAAATTCAAATATCAGATAGAGAACCATTCTCACTTTCGGGTTTAGAAAAATATTTAGTAAAAGAAGCCATTGCTAACAGTTTTAGTAAAGAAATAGCAGCGAATGAGTTAGTAACATTTTTACAACAAAAAGGGATTCTGCCACAGAAATTACCAGGAGAGATTATATTTGAAGAGCTTTTTGAAAGCCTAAAGCCTCTAGAGCAAGTGTTTGAAAAATATGCTCAACAAGAAAAACGAACTTTAGAAGGCAAAGCAAAAGTATCAGATATAAACCTTCAAGGGGCTGTATCAGAAGTTTATGAAAATGAATTTGTGCAAATCCGTCTTGGAAACTTAAAAGGGAAAAACTTAGTTAATCTATGGATTAATCACCTTTTTCTAAATATAACACATCCCGAAATTACGAGAAGTGTTTTGTACTTCGTAAACAAGAATGATGTAGAGCAGGTTTTCTTTTCGCCTGTAGAAAATGCTGAAGAATTGCTTCAATCGTTGATCGAACAGTTTAAGCAGGGATGTTTAGAGCCAATCGAATTCCCGTTTTTACCGGAAGCAATGAAAGAGTATTTCGAAGCTTTAGATGCTAGAAATGGCACTCCAGAAAAAGCACTCATCAAAGCTCAATCATCATGGACACCATCTAGGTTTAATGTTTATGCTGAAGGCGCGGATTATTACAATCAGCTTTTATGGCGAGGACTGGAACCTGTAAATCAGCCTCGTTTTGAAGAAATCGCTAAAGAAATTTGGCTTCCGTTATTCCAATCTAAAAGGGAGGCATAGAGATGAAATCACTAGCCATTTTTGATGCACCGATAGAAGGTTTGAGTCTTGTTGAAGCAGGGGCAGGAACAGGAAAAACGTATAATATCACTTCGCTTTATATTCGAAGCATTATTGAAAAGCATTTAATGCCAGCTTCCATTTTGGTGCTTACATATACAGAAGCTGCTACCGCCGAGCTTAAAAGCAGAATTAGAGATCGTATTACAGAATGTGTACATGCTTACGAAACTAAGGAAGATAGCGGAGACAGTTTTCTTGCCGAGCTTTTGAAGGTATTAGATGATAAAGGATACTTACACCTCAAGAAAGCTCTGTACAGTTTTGATGATGCAGTTATCTCTACTATCCACGGATTTTGTCACCGTTTGTTGAAAGAGGAATATCTAGCTTTTGGAATTCGTCCAGATTTTGAAATACTTGGATCGTCTACAGTGCTAATAGACGATTGCATTGATGATTTTTGGCATCAATTTATCGCCGAGTATTCTATTGGTTCAACTAAGAGAGATGTGTTGAATTATCTAATTGCCCAGAAATTTAATCCTGAGTTAATTCGTACTTATATCAATCCTGTTGTTAGTAAACCGTACGCTCAAATTCTTCCAGAAACAGTTGGAATCGAAGAATGCGAGCAGCTATTTACTAATCTCGATCAAATATTCCAAGCTATTAAGGCTAGTTACAAGCGAGATAAAGAAGTCTTAGATCAACTTATTGAGAATAAATCAGGAGCATTAAAAAGGGTTTCTTATAAAGATGCTGCGATAGCGGTGAATCAGCAACAGTTTTTAGATTGGATAAGTCAGGATACTGCTGATATACGGCCATTTCCGAAGTTGTTTCTTTTTGGTGCCGATAAAATGGAATCAAGTCTTAGTAAAGGACATTCCATTGAGCCACCTGAAACATCAAGGCTTATTGACGAGTACCTAGCTCATTTAGGTAGTTTGGCCACTGTTAGTATTTCGTTTATAAATACAGCAATTAAAGAAATTATACCGGCTTACAATGCAAAGAAGAAAGCAAATAATACACTTTCTTATGATGATTTGATTCAGCTAGTGTCTGATGGAATAGCAAACGATGAATCTGGAACTCTTACCCAGAAAATTGCTGAAAAATATCCTATAGCGTTAGTGGATGAGTTTCAAGATACAGACCCTGTTCAGTATCATATTTTTAAATCTATTTATGCGAGTGAAAATACGGGATTGTTTATGATTGGCGATCCCAAACAAGCTATTTATAGTTTTAGGGGGGCAGATTTATTTACCTATCTGTCGGCAAAATCGGATGCCAATTCTGAACAGCGTTACTCTTTGGACGATAACTACCGATCTAGTAGATCTGTGATTAATGGAGTAAATACACTATTTCAACTAAACGAGGCTCCTTTTCTACTAGAGAATTTAGAATTTAGACCAGCTGGCTATCCTGAAAGAGACAAAGAAACGCCTAAGCTACTTTGTAATGGAGAAGAAGAAACGGCCATTCAGTTTATTCATTTTGGCGACGATTATAAGAGTAAAAAGGATGGAGAACCTGTTCTTGTTTCAGCGGTGGCTTCCGAAATTCAGCAACTTCTATCAGGATCTTTTGCGCTAGATGATAAGAAAGTGAAACCCTCAGATATTGCGGTTTTAGTACGGAACCATACTCAAGCACAGAATATTCAAGATGCGCTTTCAGAGTTAGGGTTACGAAGCATATTAAAAAGTAAGCATTCGGTGTTTACCTCCGAAGAAGCTACAGATCTAGAAATTCTGCTTTCAGCAATTCTATCTCCTAGTTTTGAGGGGCTGCTACGCGGAGCTTTGGTTACATCACTAATCGGCTTTGATGCGAATGCACTTACTGTTTTTGACGAAAATGAGCAGCAATGGGCTGATGTTGTGTCGAGTTTTTCGGATTTTCTACGGAATTGGAAGGAGCGAGGAGTTCAAGCTTGTTTAGTGGAAGCAGATTCTGAGTTCGGAATTATGGAACGGTTAGCAGCTTTTAAGAATGGAGAGAGGAGAGTAACCAACTTTAATCACTTAGTGGAGCTATTAGCTACTCAAGAATCCAATTCCCATTCAACTCCGTCTTCATTGTTACGTTATTTACGAGATAAGATAAATGACCAATCATTAGAAAAAGATGATGAGTTACTTCGCTTAGAAAGTGATGAAGAGTTGGTTCAAATTTCGACGATGCATAGTAGCAAAGGGTTGGAATATCCGATTGTGTTTTTGCCGTATTTGTGGGAGTCGATAAAACTTACGAATCCAGCTGTTTTTCAGTTTCATGAAGACAACCAAACGTACTTAAATGTTGCCGGAAGCTTAGCTGATCCTAGTCAACTATTGCTCCATAAAAAAGAAGAATTAGCGGAAACGATTCGGTTAGCTTATGTTGCACTTACTCGAGCAAAATCTGCGAATTTCATCCCATTTTTAGAGGTTAATAATGCTGAGTATTCACCGCTTTCATCCATTGTTATAGGTGCACAAAAAGTAGAAGAAGCACTGAGTTTAAAAGTTTTAGATAATAGTAGTTCAAACCTTGCTTCAATTGCCGACGAGCTGATTAAAGTTGCAAAAGAAAATCCAACTATAATCATTCGAGAGCCTAGGGATGCAATACTAATAACACAAACAAAAGAATCTAAGGAAGAAGTTAGTTATTTATCCCAAGCTAAAGAGCTACAACGAGTTGATTTATTCAACTTCCCAAGAGTTACAAGTTACTCGGCACTTACTAAACATCAAACGGCTCCTTCTATAATTGAAGAAAATGTAGGTAAAATAGGTTTCGATTTTGATGAGGTTGACATAACTAAGGATGAAGAAATTGCTTTAAGCAGTGATGAAAAAAGTGTATTCACATTTCCAAAAGGAGCCGATGCAGGGAACTTTCTACATGCTCTTTTTGAAGAGGTAGAATTTGATTCTCAAAGCAATTTGGTAGAAACAGTAAGAAACGAACTTAAGCGAGCTAATTTTGGAACCGAATGGGAAGAAGTTGTTCAGAAATGGGTAACGCAAACACTAGCACATCCTCTTACTTTTGAGGGAATTACTCTGGGTGAATTAAAGCTAGATGAGGTAATAAAAGAGATGGCTTTTCACTTTCCAATTAATGGAATTGTAACCTCTGATATATTCGAAATTATAAGAGGAAATAAAATTGAATTAGAGACGAATCAGGCTTCAGTTTTTGGATTTATGAAGGGCTTTATCGATTTAACCTTTTGCTATGATGGTAAGTATTACATCCTAGATTATAAAAGTAATCATCTTGGGAGTTCGTATCAGAATTACGGCCACGATGAACTCGCCAAAGAAATTCAATCTGCTAGCTATGATGTACAGTATCATGTGTATACAGTGGCTCTACATCGTTTTCTAGAATCCAGACTTTCCAATTATTCCTATGAGCAAGATTTCGGAGGAGTGATTTATCTATTTGTGCGTGGCTTGAACAATGAGGATCCGAGCCAAGGTGTTTTCTATGACATTCCAAGTTTTGGAAAAATTAGCCAGCTTGATGCATTGTTTAAAAATGGGAGAGAAGACTGATGTCCATTTTCGAAGAACTTATAAAACTTAAAGAAGCTAAACTCATCTCCGACTTAGAAGTAGAGTTCGCTCGTACTCTGTTGCGTATAAGTCCCGATCTGAGTCCTACCGTTTTAGTTGCTGCGGTTATATGCTCGTTTCATCAAATAAATGGCAATGTGTGCATTTTCTTGGATAGAATTCATCAAGATAAAAGAATAGTCGATTTGCTGTGCCTTTTACCGAGTCATAATACTCAAATAGAAGCATTGATGAATGAGTTACAAGCGTCAAGTGTTGTGGGAAGCCCAGGTGAATTTAAGCCGCTCATTCTCGAAGAAAACCGATTATATATTCAACGTTACTGGAAATATGAAAACGAGTTGGTAGCTTGGATTAAAGAACGTACTACTCGAGAGAGCTCAAAACTTACCAAAGAAGTTATTGAAACTGTACAAGAGCAATTCAAAGCCAATACATCTGATAAAACAGACTGGCAGAAAGTAGCGGTCTTCCTATCTGTATTAAAAGATTTTCTAATCATTTCTGGAGGACCAGGAACTGGGAAAACTTTCACGGTTCGTAAAATCATTGAAACCATTCAAGGTTCATGTTCTATACCAAAAAGAATCGCGCTTGCTGCTCCAACTGGCAAAGCGGCACAGAGGCTTTCAGAATCGTTTCAGAACGACTCAAGCAATGAGATAGGGGCTCAGACTATTCATAAGCTTTTAGGTGCTAGAATGGACGGTAGCTTTGCATTCGGCAAAAATCGCAAACTTCCTTATGATGTTGTTATAGTAGATGAAGCTTCCATGCTTGATATACGATTATGGATTCAGTTAATTCGAGCCTTGTCTGATCAAACTAAGCTGATTGTGTTAGGGGATAAAGATCAACTTTCCTCAGTTGAAGCAGGGGCCGTGCTCGGGGATATTTGCCAAGGTGCTGAAAATATTTTCTCAAAAAATTTGGTTGAGACCTTGTCGGGGTGCGGAGTAGAAGTTGGCGCCAAGGAAATCGAAACGGAAAGCTTAAACGATTGCATTGTATTACTCACGAAGTCCTATCGTTTTGGAGCTCAGTCTGGATTAAAACTCCTTTCTGAAGCAATTAATACAGAAAACCCAACCTTAGCTTTTGAGATTCTTACAAGCAGCGAAATTGGCGATGTACATTGGATAGAACCTGACATCAATACGATACCTACGATTATTAAGAGATATTGTGTGGATGTATTTTCAAGGAATTCTAAAGAAAGTCCTGGCCAACAGTTTGAAGCTTATACTAATGCTCAAATTCTCTGTGCCATCCGGAAAGGTGACTTTGGAATAGAGCGCGTAAATAGAGAAGCTGAACTGACAATTAAAACCAAAGCTGGTATATCGAGAGGTAGAGAGTGGTTTGATGGTCGATTTGTACTGTTTACAAAAAATGATTCGTTCCTAAAAGTTCAGAATGGTGAAACAGGTATTTTTTTTACGGGTCCTAATTCCGAAGGAAAAGTAATGGTAGAAGGAAATGAAAATCGGCAGATTTCGGTAAGCCGAGTTAAAGAATATCAGCCAGCTTATGCAATTACGGTTCACAAAAGCCAAGGTTCTGAATTTGAAAATGTTGTTCTAATACTCCCAAACGAGCATAATCCCATTATTACTAAAGAACTTTTATACACAGCTGTAACAAGAGCACGTCAAAACCTTCTTGTAGTTGGAAGCAGGGGTGTAGTTGAGCAAGCTATTCTACAAAGAATTTCAAGAAATAGCGGGTTGGCAACCAAACTCTGGGGATAAAGCTGATTTTTTATTATCCAAAAAAAAAAGCCACAACATCACATTGTAGCTTAATTTGATTTTTTTGTACCCCGAAAAAACCAACGTATTCATGGGAGATTGGATGATATCCAGTCTCCTTTTTTGTACCGCACAAATATGACTTTTTAAATGAACAGTTTCCCTTAGAACTTTTTAATAAAAAAATGATTTACATAAAAAAAGGCTCCCTGAAATCAGGAAGCCTTTTTACGTAGGGAAATAATATTAACCGCGATAATTTTTGCGATCAATAAGTTTCTTGATTTTCTTATTGCCAATCCAAACTTTTTGGTTAGTCTCTACATTAATAAACTCCAAATTGATAGTGTAAAAGATCACAACATGACGTTTGTTAACGGTTTCATCAGCAATAGAGCTAATGTTTCCAATCATCATAAAGTCTGCGCCAAGCTCTTGAGCCATTTTCTTGGTAGTCTCGTACGATGCATTTGTTTGCTGATCTTCTCTTTCATCACGTACATCTTCTCTTTCTTGAGAATTAGCAACTACGCTTACTGTACCTGAGTTTACAAAAGCACGTTCCATCTCTTTAGTGAAGACTTCAGTGTCGATGTGTTCCATCGTTTCATTGCGTACACGGCCAACAATAACGACAGGTGATGCTTGGTTTGAACGACTAAATTGGTTTAGCCAAGGTTTTGTAAGTGCGTCGCTAATCATTTCATCTGCTACTAATCGAGCGTCAGTGTCGTTCCAACGCCCAGATAAATCGGTAGTAGTGCCAGCGTCAATTCTAGTTATTTTGTTTGAAGGTTCGCAGGCCGTAAATAGAACCGCGAAAAACATGGTTATAAGTAATGAATATTTCATAATGGTCAGTTTTGATTGTGATTAAGTTCTTAGGTTATTTTGAGTAAATGGATTCTATAAGTTCGAGTCGTGTTCGGTCGGTGATGTTTACGTTATATTCATCGAAATACATTACACGCCCATATTCCGAGAGGTATTCTATGCGAATGGTATGTTGGCCAGGTGATAATTTGATGGCGTGCATCCAAGCGCTTCCTGGCATAGTTTGCCAACTTCGTAAATCTGCTTTTTCTGAAGCTTCTTGAGTGATAAAACCTAGTATTTCAATAATGTCAGCTAATATAGCATGTTCTTTTCGAACCGCTCCAGAAATCAATTTGGTGCCACCGGCTTTAAAACTAGCTCTCAATAACGCTCTGCCATAAATAATGGGCTGCTTTGCGTTATAAACTTTTGACGAAATAACATCCATTTCTTCAATCAGGTTAAGCGGTACTTTTACACTGTCATTAATAATAGCTTGTACTCTATATGCTTCTGAAGGATATAGATGAATAGTAGGAAGTGAGAATTTGAGATAAAAATCATTGTTCTTGTCATTGTCGTAATCATCCCAGAAAAATCGAACATCTTCTTGTTGTTTATAAGGAGCTTGTCCAGAAAATCCTGCTAATAACACATTGTAATTTTCAGGGTCTTTTAGATATTCGAAATCTTCAATAGGACGTTTTCTAAATTCAGAAATGGTACTTTGCTCAGCAAGGGCAGATCCTAATTTATCGTATTCTATTCGAGAACCATCAATGTTTCCAGCTTTAGCATATAGAATTGAAGCTAAATAATGGCTAAGGGCACTGTTTTGAATGTTAACTTTTCCATCACCCCAGTCAACTCGTCCAGATGAATCTGATTTTGCAAATGCAGAAACCAATCCCTTTATCTTAATATCAAGTTGTTCCATTTTGTAGGACATTCTACGGGTTTCAACAAGAGCTCCCTCAAAATCCTGCATATGAATATAGTTGAGCGCATTAAAAGCATTAATGTAGATATCTTCATAAGGTTCGCCATCGTAGGCTAACTTGTTATCATTCACTAAAAAGGAAGTAATGCCTCGTGAGATACTTTTGGTATAATTTTCTTCAATTTCTAATTCCGCTTGAGATAGAAAAACGGTACTTGAGTCGTATTTACCTGAAAAATGATACACCATTCCACTTTCAAGGTTATATAGCACATCGTCTTTAGATTTATATATATCTTTCTTCTTAAATTTCTTTAGTTGTGCTTGAGTGCGTTCAAAATCGCCATCAGTAAAACTTGTACGTATGTCCTCTTGGGCTTTATCCAATGCATAAGAGTGGCAACCTGTAAGTAGCAGAAGTAGTAACCCGAAAATTAAAAACCGTGATTGTGCGGTTGTCATCGTTGTGGAAAATTTCATCCGTAATTCAATTAAATCTAATTCGAAATTGTTTGTATTCCCATTGCTATATTTACAATTGCAAAGTTAAGTAAAAATGTACGTGAATAGTTTAAAATTGATGCATCACATAAACGTGTTAGTAGTAGGGTTGTTATTTGTTTCATGCGCAACGCCAATAGCACCCACTGGAGGCCCTGTAGATAAAACAGGACCTGCTGTTAGAGCTATGCACCCAAATTCAGGCACTGTCAACTATTCAGACGATACATTTGAGTTTGAGTTTTCTGAGTACTTGAACAGAGGAAGTTTTGAGAAAGCTTTGATCATTGAGCCAGATTTGGGCATTCAATACAGTATTAAATGGAAGAAAACAAAAGCAACAGTTAAGTTTAAAAATGCGCTCCCAGATTCCACTACTATCATTTTGACGCTCGGTGCTGGTATCACTGATTTGAGAGGTAATAAGATGGGAAGCCCAGTAAAACTGGCAATTTCTACTGGTGATGAAATTGATAACGGCGAAATTGTAGGAATAATCAAAGCAGCCACTGATGGTACTTCAAGAAAAGAACAGAGAGTTCTATTATACCGTGAACCGCTAGATTTAACCAAAAAAGCAGCGTACTCAGCCGAAACTGATACTGGTGGAGTTTTTAGATTTGCGTACTTAAGAGAGGGACGGTACAAAGCCATGATGATTGACGACCGAAACCAAAATAAAATCTGGGAAAATACTTCAGAAACAGCACGACCTTTTAGCAGAGAGTGGATTGATTTAGCGAAAGGAAGTAAGGATACTTTAGATGTCGCATATTGGTTTGAAGCAGATACACTTCGTCCTGAATTACAAGCAGTGGGCTTGCTTTCATCACAGAAATTAAGACTACGTTTTAGTGAAGAAATTAAGTTCACAAATCAAACAAATATTAGAATTACAGACTCTCTTAAGATCGAGATAGGAAGTGTAATTCCTCTCAATATTTCTAAGCAAGACCCCTTCATTGCTTTTGCTTTTAGTAGTGAAGAGTTGACTAATGATAATTCATATTATATTGCTATTCAAGGAATTACAGATATTAGTGGTAATGAAGCCTTAACTTTAGAAAGACCTTTTAAAGGAAGCAATCAAGCAGATACAACACAGCAACGTATCGTTGCAACTAATGCAAAGAATGGATTGTTTTCCACTCAAGCTTTTACTGTAGAATACGCAGCTCCCATCCAAGATCAAGACCTCATTGATTCCGTAGTTGTGGTAGAAGGAGATGTGAGTTTTGATGACTGGCCGAACATCACTGTGAAAGATAATAAGCTTTCTATTCCTCCACAGGGCGAGTGGATTGATGGTGTTGATTATCAATTCTTGATGTGGGATCCTGGGAAGAGAAAACGTCAACTTTTTACACCGGTTACTTGGGATCCAATCGACTTTGGTGGAGTCGAAATTAAAATAGAATCTGCCGATTCTGCGAAAGCTTATCAGCTGCTTTTATCCGACAGTCAAAAAATTATAGATATCGATACTACCTTTAGCGGAATTTATACTATCGATAATATTCCGTCTATTTCGTATACACTCACTGTGTTCGAAGACTTGAACGGAAATAATAAATGGGACTTTGGAACAATAGCACCGTTTAAATCCCCAGAACCTTATTATATTCAAAGAGGGTTAAAAGTACAGAAAGGCTTTACCTCCGAAATTCTAATCAGTTTTAATTGATGCAAGAGCTCCAAGAATATATTCCAGTCGAATATCAAACCATTATAGAAATAGTAGCCATTCTACTTCTGACGGGTATTGCTGGTACAATAACAGCAAAATTGTTTAAACTAGGCATCCGAAAAGCTGAAGCTGAAGGCTCAAGTGACTTAACAAGTCTTAAGTTTCTAAAGCGAGGAGTTACTTTTCTAATCTACTTAGTGGGAATTAGCTTTGCGGTGTATATGGTTCCCCAGTTCAGATTCATTGCCAAATCCATATTAGCAAGTGCTGGTTTGTTAGCCATTGCTGTTGGTTTTGCAGCTCAGCAGGCATTAGGAAACATTGTAAGTGGAATTTTTATCGTAATTTTTAAACCTTATAAAATCGGTGACCGAATTTTACTCCGCACCGATTTAACAGGAGTTATAGAAGATGTGAATCTGCGCCACACCGTTATTCGAAACTTCGAGAATAAGCGTATTATCATTCCAAACTCCGTAATTAGCAACGAAATATTGATTAACTCTAATTACAACGACGATAAAATCATTAAGTGGGTTGAAATTGGTATTAGCTACGATTCAGATATCAAATTAGCGAGAAAAATTATGCAGGAAGAGATTCTGTCCCATCCTAGTTTTATCGACGCTAGATCAGAGGAGCAAATAGAGAAGGGTGATGAAATTGTGCCAGTTCGTTTAATATCGTTAGGAGATTCGTCTGTGAATCTAAGAGCTTTGGCAACCGCTATTGATCCACCTTCTGCATTTGTAATGGGATGTGACTTGCTAGAAAGCATCAAAGATCGCTTTGACGCCGAAGGAATTGAGATTCCATTCCCTCATCGTACTATTGTGTACAAAAATGAAGCTTCCAAGAATCAAGAATCAGCTTCACCGAACTCTTAAATTCATCATTTAAACGTAAAAACACATTTACGTTTTTACTAGGTGTATCGAAAGGGTTAAGTATTTCCTATTTTATGGAACCGCTTCCAATAACAGAAAAATTGATTGAAAGTATGTCTGTACAAACAGAACAAAAATCCTCGAAGAAGAACATTGAATTTCAGTTCAGTCTAACTGAGCCACATAAACCAACTAGCAAAGTTCGTTTTGTAACTGCAGCTAGTTTATTTGATGGTCATGATGCTAGTATAAATATCATGCGCCGTATTCTGCAAAGCAGTGGAGTAGAAGTGATTCACTTAGGTCACAACCGCTCAGTACATGAAATTGTGAACTGTGCCATTCAAGAAGATGTACAAGGCATTGCCATTAGCTCCTATCAAGGTGGACACGTTGAGTATTTCAAATACATGGTTGAGTTGCTGCGCGAACAAGGAGCGGAACACATAAAGGTATTTGGCGGAGGCGGAGGTGTTATCGTTCAAGATGAAATCAAAGAACTCCATGATTACGGTGTAGAACGAATTTTTTCTGTAGAAGATGGAAGCTCTATGGGATTGCAGGGAATGATCAATTATATGATTTACCACTGTGATTACGATACCGTTTCTAGGGAAGACCTTAACCCGTTAAATGTTTTAGGTAAAGACCGTAAAGCTTTGGCGCGCTGTATAACAGCATTAGAAAATAAGAACGATGAGTTACTTTCTTTTGACGGTGATGCGTTGCTAACTAAAGGCGGAAAAGAGCTCAAAGCTACCGCAACTAAAACTATTCCGGTGCTCGGAATAACAGGAACTGGTGGCGCTGGGAAAAGCTCGTTAACCGATGAATTGGTACTTCGCTTCATTACAGAATTTGAGAATTTGACCATTGGTATCATTTCAGTAGATCCTTCCAAAATTAAGACAGGAGGCGCGCTACTCGGTGATCGTATACGGATGAACAGTATAGACAATGAACGCGTTTTTATGCGCAGTTTAGCCACGCGAGAATCAAATCGTTCTACCAGTGCGGCCCTCGATGGCGTAATTGAGTTGTATAAACTAGCAGGATTCGATCTTATCATCGTTGAAACAAGTGGAATTGGACAAAGCGGAACAGAAATCGTAGACATTACAGATATTCCGATTTATGTAATGACAAGCGAGTATGGTGCTGCAACACAGTTAGAGAAAATCAACATGCTTGATTTAGCCGAAATTGTGGTTCTGAACAAATTTGAGAAAAAAGGTTCGTTGGACGCATTGCGTGATATTCGTAAGCAGATTTTACGTAATCGTGGGGATTGGCATGCTAAACCTGAAGAAATGCCTGTTTATCCAACCATCGCGGCACAGTTTAACGACCAAGGGGTGAATAATTTGTTCGCTGCCATCATTGGTAAGATTAATGAACGCTTTGGAATGAATTGGGAAACAAAAATTTATACCGATTCAAAACCTGCTGAAGGAATTCAAGCTCAAGCTATTATTCCAGGAAAGAGAGTTCGGTATCTTTCTGAGATTTCAGATGCGGTTAGAGACTACCACGATTGGGCAAAAGACCAATCAGAAATTGCTTCTAAATTAGATCAGGTTTCTGGTACGCTAAATCAATTAACTAATTGGAAGCCAGAGCATAAGGAATTGATTGAGGAAGATCTTTCTAAGATGAAGGAGCACTGGCTAAGTAAGCTTGATATCGCTCCAAGAAAGATTTTAGAAAACTGGGATTCGCTCTATGAGCGCTACACCAAAGAGGTGTTTGAAGTTAAAATTCGTGATCGTGTTATCAAGAATGATTTGTATAGAACTTCGCTAAGTGGATTGAAAATTCCTCGTGTGGCATTGCCAAACACAAAGCATGCAGGCGAACGAGTTAAGTTTGCGCTGAAAGAAAATCTACCTGGCTATTTCCCGTACACAGCTGGTGTATTTCCGTTTAAACGAGAAGGGGAAGATCCAACGCGTATGTTTGCTGGCGAAGGAACTCCAGAGCGTACTAACAAGCGTTTTCATTATGTGAGTGAAGGATTGGAAGCAGCTCGACTTTCTACGGCTTTTGACTCAGTGACACTATACGGTGAAGATCCTGGTTATCGTCCTGATATTTACGGTAAAATTGGAAACTCTGGTGTGAGTATTTGCACGCTAGACGATATGAAAAAGCTGTACTCAGGCTTTGAGCTTACGATGCCAACAACGTCTGTTTCTATGACCATCAACGGGCCGGCTCCGATGATTCTAGCTATGTACATGAACACAGCTATCGACCAAGAAGTAGAACGATATCTGAAAGCTGAAGGGAAGTGGGAGGAAGCTCAGAAGAAAATCGCTGATAAGTACAAACAACTTGGCGTTCCGATTCCGAAATACTCAAATGAAATTCCATCGGGTAATAATAGCTTTGGTCTTGGGCTTCTTGGAGTTACGGGAGATGAGTTAATTGATGTTGAAGTGTACAATACCATTAAAGAACGAACATTGAGTGTTGTTCGTGGAACGGTTCAGGCTGATATCTTAAAGGAAGATCAGGCTCAAAACACATGTATTTTTTCTACGGAATTTGCCCTCAAGATGATGGGAGATATCCAAGAGTATTTCACGGAACACAAAGTTCGTAATTACTATTCCGTATCCATTTCTGGATATCATATTGCGGAAGCGGGAGCGAATCCGGTTACACAGGCGGCACTTACATTAGCGAATGGATTCACTTTTGTAGAATACTACCTGGCTCGTGGTTTAAGTGTGGATGATTTTGCACATAACTTGTCGTTTTTCTTTAGTAACGGTTTAGATCCTGAATATGCAGTGATTGGTCGCGTAGCTCGTCGTATTTGGGCCATTGCCATGAAGAACAAATACACTGCCAACGATCGCTCCCAAAAGCTGAAATACCACATCCAAACAAGTGGTCGTTCTCTGCATGCACAAGAGATTCAGTTTAACGATATCAGAACTACATTACAGGCTTTGTTAGCTATTTATGATAATTGTAACTCATTGCATACCAATGCTTATGATGAAGCAATTACAACACCAACTGAAGAATCAGTACGCCGTGCTTTGGCCATTCAGATGATTATAAATAAAGAACTGGGTACGGCTAAAAACGAAAACATAAACCAAGGTTCTTATTTCATTGAAGAGCTTACGGATTTGGTTGAAGAAGCTATTCTTACAGAGTTCGATCGCATTACCGAACGTGGTGGTGTTTTAGGCGCTATGGAAAGCATGTACCAGCGCGGAAAGATTCAGGATGAAAGTTTGTACTACGAATCGCTAAAGCACAGTGGCGAACTTCCCATTATTGGTGTGAATACTTTCTTGAATGAAAAAGCATCTGACGAAGAGCAAAAGCCTATAGAACTAATCCGTTCTACAGAAGAAGAGAAGAAGCAACAGATTGACAACTTGGAACTGTTCTGGAAACGCAATGAAGAAGCCCGTGACACAGCCTTAGAGCAACTCAAAGCGGTGGCGCGTAATAATGGTAATTTATTCGAGGAACTGATGGAGACGGTAAAAGTAGCTTCACTCGGACAAATATCTCATGCCCTTTATGAAGTCGGTGGGCAGTATAGACGGAATATGTAGAGGATTAGTCTTTAGATATTAGTATTGAGTATTGAGTATTGAGTATTGAGTATTGAGTATTGAGTATTGAGTATT
>CAXBMW010000019.1:0-28096 GCA_963977025.1 uncultured Balneolaceae bacterium
GCAGGAGCAATTATTCCACACAGGCTCGGTCTTGAATGTGGGAAAAAGCGAACGTAGACCTTTGGAATAATTGAGTCGATGCAATGGAGTTCGCGCCAATTATTCTTGTCGAGAGCTTTTGGTACTCGCCTGCCCCGAGCATTCGGGGGCGGAACAAAAGTACAACCCTTAACGAGATGATTGCGATAACGAGCTAGGAAATAATGTGACGGCAAGGTCAGTTATCACCCGCGAATAAAATAATTGCTTCTTAATAGCTTTGAAGATTCATCGTCCCGAGGCTTCGAGATCTGAATGACTTTAAGCGTTGTTTAATTTATTAGACCTGTCAATAGGTTAAACAACATCTACAACCTCATCCACTAAATTCTATAAACATCTATCACAATTCAGCATTTTAAGGGGTTGGCGAATCGGTACATTTAGTCAACTTTTTAACCTCAATAAACTGATATGGAACAAGCGACACTAAAAATTCAAGGCATGGGATGTAGCGGTTGTGTGAATACCGTTCAACAAGCACTTACAGAACTTGATGGCGTAGAAAAAGCTCTCGTTGATTTAGAATCAGCAACGGCAATGGTTGAGTTTGACTCGAACAAAGTTTCAATTTCTGACTGTAAACAAGCCATTCAAGACGCTGGATATCTAGCACAGTAACAAACATTCCATTCTATCAAGAGAGAGGATCATTATGAAAAAGGTAACTCTGCAAATCGAAGGCATGCATTGCGCTGGTTGCTCAAACGCAGTAGACAAACAACTTCAGGTTTTAGAAGGGGTGAAATCGGCTTCGGTTAATTTTGCAACCGACACCGCTTTGGTTGAATATGAAGGCGATCTTGCGCTTGAAGACTTTGAGCAAGCCGTTTCTAAAGCGGGTTATCGACTCATTCCAGAAGCCTCCGATGCGAAGTCAAAAGCGGACCTTATAGAAGAAAGAGAAGAAAAAAAGCTCCGAACAGCTAAACGAAATATGGTTTGGTCTTGGGCTGCTACTATCCCAATGATTCTGTGGATGCTCCCCATGTGGCTTTTCGGGTTTATGTTTCTAGGACAAGCGGGAATGGAAATAGGAATGATTCTCCTCTCATCTTTTGTGATTGCTGTTCCAGGTCGTGAAACCATGATTAGCGCTTTTAAATCATCCAAAAACCTGAGTCCAAATATGGACGTTCTCATCGCTATGGGAACGCTAGCAGCGCTTTCAACTGGTTTTGTAACCTTGCTAAATGCTTTTGGTTACGCACCAGAGTTTCAAAGTTTTGCGATGATTTCTGGGATGATCATGGCCTTTCATCTCACTGGTCGTTTTATTGAAACCAAAGCAAAAGGTAGTGCATCTCAAGCAATCCGCCAGTTACTAACATTAGGTGCTAAAGAAGCTTCTGTTCTTAGAGATGGAAGCGAAGTTAAAATCCCCATGCAGGAACTTAAAGTGGGCGACATCATGGTAGTTCGTCCTGGCGAGAAAGTCCCTACCGATGGCGAAGTTATTGAAGGCGAAAGTAGTGTGGATGAGTCTATTGCCACTGGTGAATCGATGCCAGTTAACAAAACAGTTTCTGATTTAGTGATTGGTGCAACACTTAACACAACTGGCGCTTTAAAAATAAAAGCTACCAAAATTGGGAGCGATACGTTCCTCAGCCAAATAATTCGCATGGTTGAAGAAGCACAAGGTTCCAAAATTCCAATTCAGGCTTTCGCCGATAAAGTTACGGCTGTTTTTGTACCTATCGTTTTAGGAATGGCGCTTTTGAATTTAGCGGCATGGCTTACTTTCCCTGACTTTTTTGGAGGAATTGTTGATTGGGCTGCCTCTTTTATTCCTTGGGTAAATCCTGAATGGAGCTCAACAGCTTTGGCTTTTTACTCCACTATCGCGGTGTTGGTTATTGCTTGTCCATGTGCACTTGGCCTTGCAACACCAACGGCTTTGATGGTTGGTTCGGGCTTGGGCGCAGCAAATGGAATCTTGATTCGCAAAGGCGAAGCCATCCAAATAATGAAAGATGTGGACACCATTGTGTTGGACAAAACTGGAACCATCACAAAAGGAAAACCTGAAGTTACCGACGTTGTTCCATTTGGCAACACATCAAACAAAGAATTGATTGCTTATGCGGCTTCAGTAGAACAAAATTCTGAACATCCATTAGCACAAGCAGTCTTAAATTTTGCTAACAACCAGTCCATTCCATTACTCCATACAAGCTCGTTCAGTTCTACAACGGGGAAAGGTGTACACGCTCAAGTTGATGGTAAGTTAATTCGAGTGGGAACCACTTCTATGATGACATCGGAAGGGATTTCAGTTTCGGATTCCATCATTACAGAAAAAGAGAAACTGGAAGAACAAGCCAAAACTGTAGTTCTTATTGCACGAGAACAAGAAATAATTGGTCTTATTGCCATCGCGGATGAAGTTAAAGACGACAGCGCCCAAGCAATTTCAGCATTGAAGAAAAAGGGACTCTTTGTAATTATGCTAACTGGCGACAATGCAAAAACAGGCCAGGCCATTGGAGATAAAGTGGGCGTTGACAAAGTTATTGCTGAAGTAATGCCCAACGAAAAATCAGAAGTAATTAAAAAGCTCCAAGCGGAAGGAAAAGTTGTTGCTATGGTTGGCGATGGAATTAATGATGCGCCGGCTTTAGTACAATCCGATGTTGGGATTGCGATGGGAACAGGAACCGATGTTGCTATTGAGTCTGGTGATATTGTGCTTGTAAAAGGTAGTTTAACAGGTTTAATTAGAGCTATTAACTTGAGCAACGCTACTTTCAAAAAGATTAAGCAGAATTTGTTTTGGGCGTTTTTCTACAATTTGATAATGATTCCGTTAGCAATACTAGGATTATTGCATCCACTACTTGCAGAAGCTGCAATGGCATTTAGTTCTATTAATGTAGTAATGAACTCAAAACACCTTTCTAAAATATCCCTCGACGATTGAAGAAATAATTAATCCCTTTTTTGCACAATTTCACAAAGAAGTTGGTTAACTTTAAGTTTTAAGAATTTAAATAACAGAATAATGAGTAATAGTAAGATTTTAGTAATTGGTGCCATTTTCACAATTGGCGTTGCCGCATTCCTTTTTTGGCCAAAAGCTCAGAGCAATGTCAGTGACATTCCTGAAGGAAAGATTGAAGTGGTAATGTATAAGAACCCTGGATGCGACTGTTGTACCAAGTGGGCTAGCCATATGAACAATGAAGAATTCTTTGTGATTGAAGAGCCTACCGACGCACTAATGACTGTTAAACGAAATGTTGGCGTTCCTGCTCGTTTTGAATCGTGCCATACCGCAGTAGTTGGTAATTATTTTGTTGAGGGTCATGTCCCTGTAGAAGATGTACAACGTTTGCTTCGCGAAAACCCTGATGCTTTAGGCCTTACTGTCCCAGGTATGCCAATTGGTTCTCCTGGTATGGAAGGTCCAAACCCACAGCCTTATGATGTGTACCTTGTTGCAAAAGATGGATCTACAAGCGTTTTCGCTTCTCACTAAATAGGAGCAGCAGCTTTTTAAAAGCTAATATTTGAGTGTCAAAGCCTCAATCATTTTATGGTTGAGGCTTTTTTTTCTTAAAAAATTCCAATCTGATGTTTAACTGGCTTCGTATTCACTAGTAGAAAACAAATTAAAATAAAAACTTCAGATTTAGATTATGTTTAATAAAACGAAATATCTCATAATAGCCGCAGCCTTGGCATTGCCATTTACTGCGTGTAAAGATTCTTCATCAGGACCAGATACAGAAGCAACACCATCAAGTGTTGGAGTAACAACTCAAGGAACTTCAAATGGTAATCAAGTAGTAATTTCCTCCGTAGAATCTAGTGTTGATGGATGGATTGTAGTTCACCGCTCTAACGCGACCAATGATGGACCACAAGTTCCAGAAATTATTGGCAAGGCTTCAGTTTCTAAAGGGACAAATACAAATGTAGCCATCCAATTAAATGAAGGTGTATCAAACAGTGAAAAATTATGGGCGATGCTCCATGAAGACACTGGCGTTATTGGTGAATATGAGTTTGATGCTCAGAACGGTCTTGATAACCCTATTCTAAATAGTGGCAATATTGTAATGACTAGTTTTATGATTACTCAAACTGATCCTGCAATTACTTCGCCAGACCAAGTAAATAAAGGAAATATTTTTACAGTAGACGTTGATGCTGCTGAAGACGGATGGATTGTAATTCACGCGTCAAATGCTACCAACGATGGTCCTCAGCTGCCTGAAATTATAGGGAAGTCTCCAGTTTCTAAAGGAATGAACCAAGGCGTAGAAATATCACTTAAAAGTGGCGTAACTGTTGCTACAGCTGCCAAACTATACCCAATGTTGCACTACGATACCGGAGCCATTGGTGAGTACGAATTTGATGGGAATAGTAGCTTTGACGGACCCGTTATTTCTGGTGGTAATATCGTAATGACCTCTTTCGATGTGCTAGCAAATACATCTACCCTAACAGCAACCGACCAGATGGTGATAGATAATTCTATAACTGTTAGTGTTGAGTCTGATACAGACGGATGGATTGTAGTTCATCGCTCAAATGCCACAAATAATGGGCCTCAGGTTCCAGAAATTATAGGTAAAACTCAGATAACTCCAGGAATGAATACCGATGTAAAAGTTGAATTCAATTCTGGCGAAGTTGTAGAATCTGGCGAGATTCTTTGGCCAATGGTTCACTTTGACACTGGTGTTAAAGGTGAATATGAATTTGATGGCGTTGGTATTCATGATCAGCCCGTTGTAAATGCTAATGGTATTTTAATGACGGACATTACGGTATCTGGTGCCGCAACTGGAGCTATTGTAGCAATGGATCAAGCGGTTACAAATAGTATGATAACTATTGACGAAACTATGATTGGTCAAATTGGTTTTGTAGTTATTCACCGTGATACAGGAAGCGATGCTCCTGTTGTACCAGCAAGTATTGGTCATGGCCAAATCTACCTAGGAACGAATAACAACCTGAGTATTACACTTGACTCTGGCGAAGCTGTTACCTCTGGCGAAAAGATTTGGGCGATGGTTCATATCGATAATGGAACCATCGGAAGTTACGATTTTGATGGAACTGCAAGTTCAGATGACCCTCCCGTTATTGAAGGTGGTAATATTGTAATGGTTCAGTTTACCGTTCAATAAATCCATCATTCTAATTTATCCAAAAAAGCCCTCCACAGCAATGTGGAGGGCTTTTATTTTACCTAGGCTTTTGCCCTACAATCAGGAAAAAATTCCAATATCGCCAATTCCACTTTTCGGTATTCACTACATCAAAATTTGCTTTTTTTAATAGCTTTTCCATTTCCAAAAGTGACCGAGTATCTATGCCTTCCTTCACAGAGGAACCAATAAAAAAATTTATAAGCTTAAACAAACCTGCTCTATTCCAATCCAGAATATAAACTTTGCCTCCAGGTATTAATGCATTATAGCTCGCATTTACTACCGCTTTCTGTTTGTCATAATTATGAAATGCATTTAGGCTAATGAGCGCATCAAAGCGGGAATCGATGTCATCTATCTTATGTGCCGGGAGTTTTGAAAATAAAACATGTTCATCTTTTGAAAAACGCGTCTTAGCATAGCTAATCATCTTCGTCGAAATATCATTTAACTGGAGAAGTTCTAGCTCTGGATATTTCTTTATTAACTGATGGGCAAATAGCCCTGTTCCACAACTAATATCACAAACCCTAACTGCGCCTTTTAGTTCGAGAGACGCAGCCATTTTTTGATAAGTGTGAGAAAGATATTTTCCCCATCTTTTCTCGTAACTATTCGCCAGTTCATTATAAGCGTTGGCTGTTACGTGAAGAGGTTCTTTCATTGTTAGTTCGAACTTAGAATAGGCACGTTAAAGTCTATCCTACCAGCTTCTTTAAAAGTAAGAGTTACTTTTACACTATCTCCCTCAACAAGATCTTGATTTAGGCGCATAAGCATCACATGCAATCCACCTCTTTCAAGAACTAGTTCTTCGCCAGGAGCAACACTCGCATCTTTTTTTTCACGCATTCCTGCAAGTCCATCTTCCGTAGTATAAGACTCATGAACTTGAGTCATCATTGCAACATCACTACTTACAGATAAAAGAGTGTCTGTAGTATTTAATGTATTGGTATATCTAAGATAGGCACCACTCATAGTGCCTTTTGCAGCAGGGCGAGCCCAATCAGAAACCGTTTCTTTCTGAGTTATAACCTCAGGTGCTTCTTCTGTTTTATTATTAGTACAAGCCGCAAAGCCTATTAATATCAAAAGTGCTAGTAATCGAAATTTCATTATAGTTTTGAATATTTATTTATATACGGTTTTAATGTCTTCAACTATCATTGAAGGGCGAGTCATGCTTCCGCCGTATTCAAAAATCACTTGAGATTTCGGGTTCAACACCATGATTTTATCAGAGTGATTCAGAAAATAGAATTTATCGCCATTTTCATTTACAGTAGAAAGTGAAATTTGGGTTCGAACTCTAACAGAGTCTAGAAAAGCGTTCATAACGGTAGTGTCGGCCGTTAAAAAATCGAAATTATCGCCAATGTCTCGAACTTCTTTATACTTTTTTAAAACTGAGGGGGTATCTCGAGCAGGATCAAAACTCACATTCAAAAATTGAATATCATCGGGGCTCCCTAATTCCTCCTGCATTTTCTGCATATTCTGCGTTATAACTGGGCAAACATCAGGACAATGAGTATAGATAAAGCCTAACACTACATACTTTCCTTTATAATCATCAGGGAAATTTATGGTCACGCTATCTTGGTTTATCATCTCAAAAGAAGCGTCGTTTAAATCGTCTATTATCTTGGGGCTATTGCAAGCAAAAAAAACGCCCGCTAAAACAAAAAGTACTAATTTTTTCATGGGGAGGAGCTTAGGTAAAACCTAAGTTTTTATGAGTAATAATTGGAAGTATTAAAGTAGCAATTATAGTACTAAGCAGGTAGCCAGAATTAAACTTTTACCAATTACTTTAAACTACTAGCCTAAAAACCAAATCATAAAGCTGCCAACCATAGAAATTAGCATTAGCATATATGCCTGCTTTACTGGTTTATCTGGTAAATACTGGTAAAGCGGAGTTTCTGAGAAGAAGTTAATTAAATACTCTTGTTTACTTTTTGATTCTTCATCTAGCTCTTCCACATTTTCCAAAAGCAAAGAAGTGTCCGTATCTATTTCGGTAAGGCGCTCATTTAAAAAACCGGTAATAGTATGAGGAGTGATATTTGCTAATCCACTAACAATTAAATATGCGGGGATACCAACCATCCAGATAGCTATCGCAACAATGGATTTATCATACACTGATAAATCAACAAATAAGCCCAACAGCATACTTATCATTCCAGCAAGCCCCATAATGCATAGAACCGCACTCAGAACTAATCTGAGTTTCCAATTTGTTAAGCCTTGGGCTAATATCTTTGTTCCTTCCATAGTATAAACTCCTTTATGGAGTATACGAAAGAGAGCTTAATTTTTGTATTAATTATTCTTATTAAATTCGTCTAGTAAAAGCTGCATTAAGAGTTGAGATGCGCTATATGACATCTCTTCATTGTCAGAAATATTAAGAGCGTCATCTACCTCAAAAGTAACAGCGTCCGCGCCAAAAGTTTTAAAAATCCAATTTTTAGCGATTGGAGAGTCCGTTGGAAATTCTTCTGTATTAAACACTACATCGGTATTACTCTCTTTAACTAAATCTTGCCAGCGCTGGGTAAAATTATCCGGAAATGTTACAATTTCTTCATCTATGGGATAGAAAATATTTTCGTTAGTCGAATGGAAATCAATTCCGTAATACACTCTTTTTCTAGAGTCTTTTAGCAAAGGAAGCAAAGCATCTCTTACCGCTCGCGTTTCTGGTTGGTTAAAGAATTCCCAGTCTCTGTTCAAATCATTTCCTGCCATATTATTTCGCCAATGCCCGTTATCAACTCCGTCAGGATTTATCATTGGGTAAGCTTTAATAACAAAGTGCTTTCTAAACTCTTTCGCTAAATCATTATCGCCTAGCATATTTTCTAAGAAAAACATTGATGACAAAAACCCTGTTACTTCGGGTGGATGTTGCCGACTTAGAATAATCAGAACTCCTGCTGGCTTTTCAGGATCTGTTTCATCTATTTCAAGTTCGTAAATTGGCTTTTGCTGATGAGAATATCCTACAACACTTTTCTTCGCATATTTGTTAATTAACGGTGATTCAAGTGCATCATCAAAAAGTGTAGTATTAAATGGCCATTGTGCAGTTAAAATAATTGGTAATTCACCTACAGTTAGCTCAAAAGAAGCCACACCGGAAGTATCATAGCTTATTTCGATAGGCTTATTATAGATGGTATCAACCGGAGTATCAGAGAATATATTAGCTTCAAAATAGGCTTTTGGTTGGTAACGGTGTCTACCGTTTTCATATCTCATTCGAAGAGTGATGGTGCGCTGCTTCTCACTCCAAATTCTAAATCCATACCACGCACTGTTATTTATTGGGCTTCTTTCTGGCTTAATCATCACCTCAAACAACGTATCATTTACAGCGTAAAAGTCGTTCATCCTAGCACCGTCGTACTCATTACTCACCCATATTTTGGGTGTTCCAGCACCAATTGTGCGTTTTTTTTGAAACTCTATCTCCTTATCTAGTGTATTAGTTACATCCGGTGGATCATAAGAATAACCAGTAAATTCCTCTGCGGATTTACAGGAGAATAATAGCAAGGAAACAAAGGCGATAAGTTGGTACTTAGACATATATAAATTCAAATTTTGCTCAATAGTAAGAAATCACAATAAATATTGTTCAAATGCTTTTTAAGTACACTTTCTTACTCTTATACTTAGGGGAATTAAATACAATTTTTATTAGAGTTAATTTTAGACATATCACACACTTTTTTTGTGCATTGGGAGTATTACTACTTCTTTCGCCTACTATAACCGCTCGACAAGAAGCCAAGCTAGATCGTATTTGGAAAGTAAAGATTGAAGGTAACACCACTTTCGAAGATATCGTAATAAAAAAGTTTATTGTTACGGAATCTCCTTCATTCTGGAAAAAGCTAACTTTTTTTAACGAAAAAGGGTACTACATATCAGAGAGTGAGCTTCAGAGAGATGTAATTCGCATTCAGCGGTTTTACCAAAGGCGTGGCTTTTATGACGCAAAGGTCTCTTATCGTCTTGAAGAAAATGAAACCTATTGGAAAAAAAACCTCACTTTCGATATCGTTGAAAACGCTCCAACCATCATCAACAGTGTTAACATTCAACTCTCAGCCTCTAAAAAGGATAGCTTATTCATTGCTAGCGACGATCGCTTTAATTCCGCTCTTAGGCGTATCCCATATCGCAAAGGACGCCGATACGAGTCGATAGAAGCTACTGAAACCGAGGGAAATGTATCTCTAACTTTACGGAACCTTGGCTTTGCTTATGCTAACACCAATGTAGAGGCCAAAGTCGACTCCAACTTAGGAACCGCAGATATCAATCTAATGCTAACAGCGGGCCCACAAACACGCTTTGATTCTGTATTAGTGCAAGGGGAAACAACTTTACCCGAACGATTTATTCATCGTGAAACAGGTATTAAAAAAGGAGAATTGTACACCGAAAAAACCATGCGTGAAGCACAGCGGGAAATCTTCAATCATCACTTATTCAGGTTTGCTATCGTTTCTCTGCCAGAGCAACCGCAAGACACCTCGCTTAATGTACTCGTTAGAATTAAAGAAATGCCTCTTCGTTCTGTTCAATTAAAATTCGGAGTTGGGAATTTTGACCGCATAGAAGGGCCAATTGGCACGAATAACTTCTACCGTATTTTTAGAGGACAGGCAACATGGGTTTATCGAAATGTGCGCCAAAAAGGAGAACGATTCAGTACCTCGCTAGGAGTTTCTGGTTATGATCAGCGGTTTGGCTTCGACTACCTTTTTCCTTATCTCTTCAACACCAAAAGCAGTGTGGTAAGTGCGCCATTTATCCAGCATAAGATTGAAAGTTCTTATGAAATTGTGCGAGGTGGTATTACCAATAACTTTATCTATCAGTACAACCAAAATTTAACCGGAACTATTGGATACGAGTTTACCACAAACTATGAGGTTGCTCGAAAAACTAAAACAACCCTTCCTGACAGTGTATTGAACTACAATATTTCTTCATTTAACCTAAACGCTTATTACAGTAAAGGTCTAAAAGGTGAACGAGAAGGCTGGGTTGTGCAACCATATTTAGAACTTTCTGGCTTATTTAATGAGGCAACGTATAGCTTCCAAAAGCTCTCATTAGATGTGCGGAAGTACACAGCTATTAATCAGAAACTTGTATTAGCCGCTCGAGTAAGTGGTGGAGCTATTTTTTCTGCTGGTCAGGATTCTCTCCCTCAAGATATTCGATTTTTTACAGGCGGCACTAGCTCTGTCCGCGGGTGGAGTAGGCAAGGAATGGGACCTAAAGAAGTAATCACCGACAGTTTAGGCGCTTTTGAACGATATGTACCTGCTGGTGGGAAATCCTTTCTTAATTTCAACATCGAACTTCGCCAAAACTTAGATCGTTTTATAAAAGGGTTTGGTATAGCCGCTTTCTTTGACGGAGGTCAAGTCTGGCAAGATTTAAGTTCCGCTTCTACTTCCTCCATTCAATTTGGAACGGGAGGAGGATTAAGGTATCAATCCCCAATTGGACCAATAAGAATTGATTTAGCTTATAAAATTAATCCAACCGACGAAGATTTGAATATTTACGACGGTGTGGATTATGGTAATAAATGGTCTCGCTGGGGAGTTCATTTAAGTATTGGGCAGGCATTTTAGAGATTTGGCAGAACAGAAAAAACATATCGCTATTCGCATTCTCAAAGGCACACTTTGGGTTCTCGGGGTAATTATATTACTAGCTGTAGGACTCCGTCTTTCACTTAAAACAAGTTTTGTTCATCAGTTTGTTAAAAACAAAGTTGTAAGCATCGCCAAAGACCAACTCAATGCTACTTTTAGCATCGGCGATTTGAGTGGGGATTTATGGAGTGAAGCAAAACTCACCAACATTCTACTTTCCAATCCTGATACTTTGCTAAGCATCGATACTTTGGCATTAGAGTACGATGTCCTCAGCTTGTTTAGCAGTACATTTCAAGTTAACAAAGTCTACATCGCTGGAGCCGACGCAAACATTAAGGAAACCGATTCCAAAGCCTTCAATCTTCAGCAAGTATTAGTTGAAGACACCGAAGAAGCCACAACCAGCGAACCATTCTATTTCAACTTGCAACGCATTCAGATTAATAATCTAAATACGAGCGTCTATTCGCCAACATATCTTCCTGATGGTTTCCTAAAGGTACAAGACCTAAACTTTTTAGGTTCTTTCGCCTCAGAAGAATCTATTTCTGCTTCTATTTCAGATCTCAACTTTCTAGTGAAGGAAGGACGTTTTCCTGAAGCGATACAAGTTCAAACTGCGGCTTCATTTGAGGATGAAACCATCACTCTGCAAAAATTGGTTGTAGAAACAGGTCGTACTGTTTTGAAAGCCGAAGCTAAATCGGATTTAGATTTATCACAAGTAAGTGCCGAAGCTTCAGTACTTCCATTGTCTCTTGCTGATGTTCAGCTTTATCTAGATGAAAACATTCCAAGCGAAAATCTCGATATGGAATTAAGTCTCAGCGGAAGTAAAAAAGCTTTGAATCTCAGATTGAATGTGAAAAGTTCCAGCTTGAGCAACATTGAGATGAGTGCACTTGTAGATCTTTCTGAAGAACCCACACTAAAACGTTTCTCAGCAAATGGGCAAAATCTCAATATCGCAAACCTAACTAACGATTCTCTAAAAAGTCATGTTGACAGCTTTAAACTTTCTATAGAAGGCAATATCGATGCTGACTATATATCTGCCGATGCTACTTGGGAACTTGCTTTCAAAGGCGTCCGCTTTGAGGATTACTACCTCCAACAGCTTTCAGGTAATGGAACCTTAGCCCAGCAGAAGCTGATGGGTAAAATTACAGCCAGTACAGGAAAAGGAGGTCGATTCGCAGTCAATGCTTCTATTGCTAATCTTTTTTCGAAGATGCCAACTTGGGAAACAAAGCTGGATGTACGAAATCTTGATTTAGACTTCTGGGCGAATGACCCTGCTCTTAAAAGTGATTTAAGTTTTGCAGGAACGGTGAAAGGCTCAGGATTTGAACTTTCCGATAAAAATTGGAACTATAACATTCGCTCAACGGCATCGCCCAAAAAGAATGTAATGGCAGAGCAGGTTATCTCCGATTTTAACTTTAAGGGCGCTGTAAACAAGCAAACAATTAGCCTGACTGGATTTCTTCAGTTGCTAGAAAGTAAACTGCATCTGAAGTTGTTGGCCAATCAATTTACTTCCGAAACTCCTGAATTTGAGTATACTCTAAACACAACCGATTTTAATGTAGCTGAAATTGTAGGGCAAGAAGATTTTCCAACCTCTATGAACGTTGAGTTACTTGGTAAGGGCGCCGGAAACTCATTAGAAAATCTAGTGATGTCTGGCACAGTTAAGGTTGATTCTAGCTATATCAACAAAGCAACTCTTAAAAAGATTGAAAGTCGTTTTACGCTTACAAATGGCGTGCTTATTATTCCAGAGGGCGAACTTCTTAGCGATATCGTAGACGGTACGTTCACAGGCCAAAAGAACCTTCTTGATGTTACTGATCCAGATAATACTTTCTTTTTGGATCTAGAATTGAAAAACCTCCAGCCGCTTGCACCTCTAGCAAATTTGGAAGTTTTAAAAGCCTCTGGGAAACTTCAAGCTAAGATCATTCAGAATGAAAAAGGTGTTCTTCAGTGTGAAACAACCCTCAACCTATCCGATATTCAAATTGATGAACTACTTTTTGCTGAAAAAATTTCCGGTGAAGCTACGGCCATTTTATCTACTCAGAACGACTTCGATTTTAACCTCTCTTTTACCCAACCTCTTATTTTTGGAACCATCTTACAGGATATCAATCTTGTTTCAAAAGGTGTGACAGAACAAGATTCAACGTATGGCGATTATGAACTTAATATAGTTGGTAGCGAACGTGGGCGAATCATTCAAACGGGTAGCTATCATTTCAACCTTACTAAAGAAATTTACAACCTAGATTTATCCTCCTTTGATATTATTGCTCGCAATAAAAAGCTTGCGCTTCAAAGTCCTTTTCATGTTTCTGTAAATAATGGTGTCATCCAAACAGATACGCTAAATTTATCATCCTCTGATAGCGCCTACTTTAACCTCTCAATCCCTTATGCCGATAGTTTACAACAGCGCGGTTGGTTAAAAGGACAAAATTTTGACTTCGGGCTTCTACAAGATGTTCTTCTTGATGAGCGCTTTGTAGATGGAGTGCTTTCTGGTGAAATTTTCTTCGATCGCTCTCGTGAAAAATTACTAACTCAAGGCGCAATCATTGTAGAGAGATTAAATTATGAAGGAATGGAGGCCGATGCACTAAATCTTAATTTTGACGTTCAAAACGAACGACTTATTGCTTATGGTGATATTTCCATTGACCAAGAAAAAATCATTGAGGGAGATCTAGACGTACCTTTTGTTCTAGCCGCCAGAGAGTCTCTTTCCGATGAATTTTTCAACCAACCTGTAGATGGAAAACTAACCATTGCTCCTGTAGCACTTTCCCGTTTTCAGCATTTGCTAAACACGTTCGAAATTCAACAAACAAGCGGGCTTCTAACTTTTGATGTCACACTTTCAGGTGTAGCTGGCCATCCTGATTTTGAGGGATTACTTCAGCTTTCCAAACCTGTACTTTCGGGAATTGCTGTCGATTCCACCTTCGCAAGTTTCAGCTACGATAATAGCAGCAGTAAACTTAAAATACGTTCTGAGGTACTTGCCACAAAACAAAAAGCTGCCACCGCCGATATCGAAGTTCCGTTTATTTATGACTTCCGAACGTTCGAAGTATCAACACCCGATGACAGCCAAGCAATTTCTGCTAATGTAAAAACAGAAAATTTCAACCTTTCTGTATTCAACGATTTCCTAAATAAAACATACACCAATAAGCTAAAAGGTACGCTTAACGGTGATCTCTCTTTAAAAGGAAGCATTGGGAATCTTGAAGTGAATGGATATATGGACTTAACCCAAGCAGAGTTAGAAATTCCAATCGCAAATATTAAGCTAGATGCCATAAAGTCGAGTTTAGCTTTTAATAAAAGTGGAATCACTATAAAAGAATTGTCTGCCAAAAGTGGCAAGGGCGATTTTAAAGCATCCGGAACCATTGCGATGGAAGGTATTCGTCCAACTACGATGAACGTAAAGGCAACGGCTAATCAGTTCAAACTAGCTAATACCCAAGATTACAACCTCACCATCGACCTTGATTCTAAACTAACGGGTAAAGCTACTCGTCCAAAAGCCACGGGGAAACTAACGGTTAAAAATGGTTTTGTGTTTCTAAAGGATTTCGGAGATAAATATATCGAAGATGTTCAGCTAGAAGGCGAAGCAGATTCATTCAGCCCGTATGACTCTTTGGCTATGGAGATGCAATTCATCATTGAACGCAATTTCTTTGTTCGCAACAAACGCTACTTAGACATGGAAATTGAACTGAATGGAAACCTAGATGCGCAAAAAGAAACCAATAAAGACCTTGCTCTTTTTGGAACTCTAAATGGCGTGAAAGGTTATGTAAAACCGTTGGGCAAACTCTTTAAACTAGACGAAGCCCAGTTTACATTCAGCGGTCCGATTGAAGATCCAAGTCTATTCATCAAAAGCTCTTACACACCAAACAAAAATCAGGATCCCGTAACCCTTTACTACATTATCGAAGGAACTGGCCAAAACCCCGAATTCCGCTTTGACAGTAATCCACCAATGGAACAGCAAGATATTATTGCTTACACCGTGTTTGGTCGCCCGTTTTATGCACTAGACTCTTGGCAGCAAGTTGTTAGTGGCGGCAGCAATTCCAAAGCTTCTGATATACTTGTAGATGTTTTATTGGATGAAGTTGAATCTTTGGCAACTAGAGAGCTCGGAATAGACGTGGTTCAAATTGATAATATCCGAACAGGAACCGAATCTGGAACATCCATCAAAACGGGATGGTACATAAACCAACGTACGTTCTTTGCGATAGTGAATGAAATTAGTAGCTCCAGTCCGAAAACACTATTCTTGCTCGAATACATGCTTACAAAAGATCTGGATTTGATTATTACTCAGGGCGATAACAGCCGCCAAGGTATTGATATTCGTTGGAAACGCGATTATTGATAATTATCACAGCTTTCGCCACGGCAACATTCTTCAGCATTAATCCCACAGGCAGCACATTGTCCATGCCCATGCACCCAAATTAATTCCGCTTCTTGTCCACAGAACAAACACCTTCGCTTTGCTTTTTCAGAGGAGCTAGATGTCGAAACATTGTTATCTGCTTTAGTGGGTTTCAAACTACTTTTCGGTTAACTCTTGGTAAGCCACATCAATATTATTAGCTAGAGAAAGACTCCAACCAGGGGCGTCAAATGCTTCAAAGCCTTTTAGAGTTTTGGTTTCCATCAAGGCTTCTTTGCTCATTCCTTTGTCGATTCCATTTTGCGTGAACTCAAGCAATGCTTCCAAAAAATTCGCCTTCAATAACACATCCTCTTTACTGCCAGAAACTCCGAATTCTGCATTTCCATGTCCAAAAATGTATATCGTGTCGTTGTTCAGCTCTTTTACTGCTGTTTCAAGAACATTCACCCAATTCGTAATCGAAGCACCGCCCGCTCTATCAATAAATGGATACGCTCTGTTAAAAACGAGATCGCCCATGTGTGCTACATTTGCTTTCTCGAAGTAGATGACGGCATCTCCGCCCGTATGAGCAGCACCAAAATGCATTCCATGAACCGTTTCATCACCTACATCCTGTTTCCATCGAGTATCAAAAACTTGATCGGCATACACTTGTTGGCTCAGCGTTTCTTTCCCTCGCTTTTCGGATGCTGCTTTTTGTAAAGCAGGTACATTTTTATGCGCCACAATATGCTTCGCTACTTTCTTAAAAACAGAATTTCCTGCAGTGTGATCGCCATGATGATGCGTATTTATCAACAAGTCCATCGGATGCTTGGTCATTCCTTGCAAACCTTCAAGACAAGCCTTTGCGGAATCTGGAAACTGTGAATCTACTGCAACTAAAACATCTTTGTTAGCCAACCAGCCAATGCTACCACCTCTACCTGTAAAATAACCTACATTTCTACGAAGTGGTGTGAAGGGAGAGTTCCACAATTTGTTGAGTTCTTTGAGCGGCAAAAAAGCAGACGCCGTTAGTAATGTGCTGTTTAAAAGAAATTCCCTTCGCTTCATAATGGATGTATTGGTGAAATTAAACTAGTCCATAGCCAGATATCGTCCTGGTCTGTGGTTTACTGCTAATATAAGATTCAAAAACACAGCTGCAAGTACAGAATATAGCACCGAGTAAATATCTACTGTAAAAAAAGCTGCAACGATAATCAAAACATCTACCGCCATCTGGAATTTACCTGCACTTATGTTGTGATATTTTTGCAGATAAATAGACACGATGTTAAGTCCACCTAAGCTGGCTTTGTGTCTAAATAACATCAACAAACCTGTTCCAATTAAAAATCCACCCAAGGCTGCTGCATAAAATGGATTTACTTCACCAAACTCGAAAACGGTTGGTAGATAATCGGTACAAAAAGAAACCAAAAATACGGTTATGAAAGTTTTTAGAGTGAACACTCGTCCTAACTTCCAAAGTGCTAAAATATAGAAGGGAATATTTATGAGGAAGAACACCTTTCCGAAAGATAAACCCCCGGCATATTGAATTAGGAAAGCCAAACCCGCCGTACCACCAATTAAAAAGCCCTTGTAAGAGAACAGTGCAATCCCAAAAGAAAGCAGGATTGAGGCTACAGAAATGGACATTATATCTTCGAATAAAGAATGTTCTCTAATGGAAGGGTTTATACCTTCTTTGATAAGCTGTTCATCGATTGCGTCTTTTTTGATAACTATTCCTCTAGTAATGTTCGGGATTAATTCTTCAAACTTTTTACGCTCTGATACGTCAAGTTTAAAGCTCGAGCTACCGCCAACAAAAAATATCGTTTGAGATTCGATATTCTTGTATCATCAACAGGTAAGAACGAGTTGCTAAAATACGGAATTTTGGAGCTCTAAATGTTAGTTATCGTCACAAATTCTAGAACCTACAGAAATCTAATACTATGGAAATGCAGAACAAATTATGTGTAATTACAGGCGCTAACTCTGGTATAGGCTTTGAAACCGCCAAAGACTTGGCTTCTCAAGGTGCCTTTATTGTAATGGTTTGCAGAAATGAAGATAAAGCTGAAGTCGCCAAAAATAGCATTTTAGCAAGCACTCCAAGCGCTGGTATTGATATTGTACTGTGTGATTTTTCTGCACAAATTGAAATCGAAAAAGCAGCAGAAATAATTTCTGTTAAGTACGACCATATCGACCTTCTTATTAACAATCACGGTTTTATAGCCGCTGAAAGAAATGAAACCGTGGATGGACTCGAAGAAACCTTTGCGGTAAACCATATCGGCTATTTCTTATTTACGAATCTGTTGCTAGACAAATTAAAAGCAGCTCCAAAAGCTCGAATTGTAAACGTAGCATCTGATGCGCATCGTGCGGGCGAGTTCAGTCCAGACAACATCCAATTGAAAACAGGCTATAGCGCCATGAAAGCTTATGGCAACTCAAAGTTGTTCAACATCTTGTTTACAAAAGAACTAGCTAATCGCCTGAAAGACACCACAATTACCACGAATTGCTTACATCCTGGTGTAATCCGTTCTAATTTTGGAAGTGGAAGTAATTTCTTAGTTCGCACGTTTTGGAAAATCGCAGCACCATTTATGATATCGCCAGAACAAGGCGCCCAAACCACCATTTACTTAGCCACATCTGATGATGTTGAAGAAGCAAACGGAGCCTATTTTAAGAATAAGAAAGCCATCGCTCCACGAGCTATTGCCCAAGACATGGACGCCGCCAAAAAACTATGGGACATCAGCAACGAACTATGCGGTACGAACTTTTAAGATGTAAGATGTTTGAGCGGAAGTTATCCGAGATAACATCAGGGTATTCGTTGACAGTTTTAATATACTAAACAACGCTCACCGTCATCCTGATCCCGAGGCTTCGGGAGAAGGATCTTCACAGCCATTAAAAAGCGAAATTCAGTCATCCCGAATTTATTTCGGGATCTTACAGAAAGGCTAGTGAGTTGGTAAGCTTCTTCTCATTCCGTAGTTCTGAAACGGTAACGAACTTGTAATAATCCTTCCCTCCAATAAATCTATTATTTAAACAAAAAAAGAAAGAAAAAAATGAATCTTACAAAAACACTTTATACCTGCATTCTTTTACTAATTGTAAGTTCTTGTGATGAGCCGAATGTAAATATCCCTGATATCAATTTTAAAAATGCTCTACTAAATTCAAATATTATAGATACCGATGGAGATGGAAAAGGAGATAGCGATGCGGATACAAACAACGATAATCAAATACAATTAAGCGAAATTGAGAATCTTGAATTTCTAGATGTTAGCTCCCAAAACATAAAATCGCTTGAGGGAATTCAAGAGTTTGTAAATCTCAAATTCCTGAAATGTTTTAAAAATGACTTAGAAAGTTTAGATGTAACAAAGAACACAGAGCTACAAGATTTGTTTTGCTATGATAACCAACTAACCAGTTTAGATGTATCCAAAAATACAAAGCTTATTAAATTGGGTATCCGTGGAAATAAATTGACAAGTCTAGACCTCAGCCAGAACAAAGAACTTAGAATCGCCTATGTTTACAAAAACGATCTAACAACTTTGGATATTAGGAATGGAAATAATGCAACCATGAGTTCAATGTGGGCTTTTGATAATCCAAACCTTTCTTCTATTGAAGTTGATGATGAAAGTATCGACTTCCCTGCATGCGATAGAGAAAGTTACACTGGTTGGTGCAAAGACTCTACTACTTCATACAGCCTTGAGTCTAATTAAAGTCCCAAGTTAGATAGCAGATTTGACCTTTTCTTCTCCTCGTTCCGTAGGGCGGATTAGGTCATTCAGATCCCGAAGCCTCGGGACGAAGAACCTACAATGCCATGTAAAAGCAATTGCTAAGTTGATGGCTACAAAGACACGCGAAACTCGGTCATCCCGAATTTATTTCGGGATCTTACGGAAAGGCTAGTGAGTTGAATAACATATTTACCTTCTTAAGGTTTAATTCCAATCTTTATGACAGTTCCGCTATGATTCGTAAGGAAGTATACAATACATAGTCTTTGTTCATAATCGGGAAGATGGATAGAAAATTATTCCTTACAAAGATGCTGAAACAAGTTCAGCATAACCGAGATTTTTTCTAATCTCTATTTGAATGAATTACCTCTCGTTCCGTAGCACTGCTGCGGTATGCCGTCTAGAAGTTCCTGCTTCCAGTGGTTTTGAGTGAAAAACTAATGCTGAAGATTCTTCGTAATTATCCTTAAAATGACTCAGCTTCTTTTAATTTTCTAAAAAAGACCACATGAATGAACTATCTAAACTGATTGGTCTACTTCTACTTTTAGCGTTGAGTTTTTCCTGTGGTGAAAAGAAATCTTCCCCGAAAGAAATTAGTAAGCCTGAAGTTCTAAGCCCTCCCAAAACTGACTCCTTAACATTCACTTCGGGAATTCGATCTGTCTTTCAAGATAGCAAAGAGAATTATTGGATTGGAAGTGGTAAAGAAGGAGCTGCTTATTACGATGGAAAGTCATTTCAGAATTTCACTCAAAAAGAAGGATTACCCGATAATCAAATCCGTTCTATACAAGAGGATAAAAATGGAACTATTTGGTTCGGAACAGGAAATGGCATCAGCAGTTATGATGGCAAAAGTTTCACCAATTACACAGCAAAAACTTCCAACCAATATGTGGGATTTGAACAAACGTCCGATTATTTATGGTTCAGTGCAGATGTAAACCCAGGGATTAACCAGTTTGATGGAACGAACCTAAACTATCTACCTTTCCCAATCCCAAGTAACGAAAGTCGTAATAATTCTTACGGAGTAACAGCCATATCAAAAGGCGCCGCTGGTAAGGTTTGGATAGGAACTTATGCCGCATTATTCAACTTCGATGGCAAAGCACTAAGCTTTTTTGATAAAAAAAATTGGCACTTAAAGAGGGCGAAGTATTGCACATTCGCAGCGTATTCGAAGATTCAAAAGGACGAGTTTGGGTAGGAAATAATGGACTTGGAGTGTTACTAATCCAAGGAAATTCGGCAATAAATTTTTCGGGTAAAAACGGCCTCATTCACGCTAACAGCAGTAAAGATGGAAATCGCTCGCCAGCGGGTACTTTAGAACATGTTTTTGCTATCGAAGAAGATTCCGAAGGCAATATTTGGTTTGGAGACCGAGACACCGGAGCTTGGAAATATGATGGAAAATCAATGACAAACTACACTATAGACAACAAACTTTCGTCGCAGATGGCTTGGTGTATCTATAACGACAATGAGAATAATCTGCTTTTTGGAATGGAAGATGGTGGAGTTTATAAGTTTAATGGGGAATCATTTAGTAAGATGTTCTAAAGCCTCCGTCGTACTTCCTTAGCACAAAAATTGCGAAGCAATTCATCTCAACCATCTCTACATTCAAAGGGTAAACCAACTGAACTTAGTTTGATACGTTAGCCTTTATCAAAAAATAAACTACAACCTATTACCAAGATTCGCCAAGAACCATACTTATGAAAAAACTACTTTACCTCGTGTTAGTCCTATTTACATTCGTTTCATGTGGGCAGGAAAATAATGCAGATACCACTAAATTTGAATTCGAAGGAATTGATGAATCCATAAAACCAGGGGATAATTTCTTTAACCACGTAAACAAAACTTGGCATGATAATGCGGTAATAGCTGACGACCAATCTGGCGTAGGTTCTTATAGTTTCTTAAATATCCCTCAAAAACAACTGCTACAGAATATTTTAGAAGAGGTTTCTAGCGGAACTCATGAAAAGGGAAGTCCTGATCAAATGGTTGGTGATTTTTACAGCTCAGGAATGAATACTACCCTCATCAATGACCGTGGTTACGAACCAATTAAACCGTTGCTTGAAAAAATAAACTCCATAGGTTCCGTTCCAGAGCTAATGGAATTTATTGCAGACGAGTTTAAATCTGGAAATGGTTCTCTTATCAGTATGCGTGTTTCTCCTGACAATGAAAACAGTAGCGTAAACATATTGAATTTTGGTCAAACTGGTTTAGGCTTACCAGATCGTGATTATTACTTTAAAACCGATGAGTCTACACTTGAAATTCAAAAAGCATATAAATCTTATTTGACTACACTGTTTGATCTAACAGGAACTAGTAATGCTTCAGAAAAATCAGCCACAGCCTACAAAATTGAAAAACAGTTAGCAGAAGCGCATAAAACTAGAATAGAGCGTAGAAATATAAAAGCTAATTACAATAAACTAGCGGTATCAGGTCTTAATAAAAGCCAGCCAAATATAGGTTGGTCTAAACTGTTAGGTCATTTAGGCGCTGATGCCGATTCTGTTAATGTTGCTCAACCAGCATATTATAAGAAATTGAATAGCATGCTTACTTCTGTCTCTCTTGAGGATTGGAAGTCTTATTTAAGAGCAAATATTCTGACCAGTTATGCTGATATCTTAAGTGAGCCTTTTGAGAAAGCTTCATTCGAGTACTCGAAAACTATATCTGGACAGTCGACTCAAGAATCGCGAGCTCAGACAATGGTGAAAAAGGTAGATAGACAGCTCGGTTTTGCTCTTGGGAAATTGTACGTAGAAAGATACTTCAATGAAGAAGCGAAAAGCAGAGTATTGGATTTGGTAAACAATCTACAAAAAGCATTTGAGACTAGAATCGATGAACTTGATTGGATGAGTGACGTCACCAAGGTTCAGGCAAAAGAGAAATTATATGCTATTACTAAGAAAGTAGGTTACCCTGATGTTTGGAGAGAATACAATGGCGTAAACATCGACAAAGACAAATACTTCGAAAATGTAGTGGCTCTAAAACAAAACGATTATCAGTATAACTTAGACAAACTGAATCAACCACCAAATAGAGATGCATGGGGTACAACTCCATCTACGGTAACTGCCTACTACAATCCTCCACTAAACGAGATTGTATTTCCAGCAGGAATTCTACAATTCCCTTACTTCGATTTACAAGCAGATGATGCTATCAACTATGGTGGAATTGGAATGGTAATTGGCCACGAATTAACTCACGCCTTTGACGATCAAGGTGCCCAATATGACAAAGATGGTAATGTAAAAAACTGGTGGACGGACGAAGATTATGAGAAGTTCGAAGCTAAAACACAGTTGGTTATTGATCGTTACAGCTCATACACTGTTTTAGACGGCTTGCACTTAAAAGGCGCGTTATCAGTTGGTGAGAATACGGCAGATAATGGTGGGATTTCGATTGCTTACGATGCTTTTAAATTAACGAAGCAAGGTCAGGATACTACCACGATTAATGGGTATACACCTGACGAACGCTTCTTTATGTCGATTGCTCGAATTTGGCGTGTTAAAACTCGAGACGAGTATCTACGCAATTATGTTAAAACCAATTCCCATTCTCCACCAATGTGGCGTGTAAACGGTCCGTTGATGAACTTCACCCCGTTTTACGAGACTTTTAACGTTCAACCTGGCGATGCGAATTACAAACCAGTTGAAGAAAGAATAAAGATTTGGTAAAAACTTAGCTGCCAATTTTCGGCACTAAGAAGAATCCGCAAAACAAAATAAATAGCTGTTATATGAGCCATTAAAGCGGTTTACATAACAGCTATCTTTGTATTTGGCGGATAATTAGTTGACGGTTTGAGCTTTGAAAATTAACTCGGTCATGCTGAACTTGTTTCAGCATCTTTGTAAGGAATCAGTTTTTAATCAATTCTTATGTGTAAGAACAAGGATAGAGCTTGGAAATGGAATGTTACAAAGCCTTAAGATGATAAATGTATTATTCGTACTCACAAGATTTTTTCTGGTTCCGTAGCTCTGCTGCGGAATCCCGTCTGGAAGCTCCAGCTTCCCGTTAACTACACTGTTAATGAGGATTGAACTTTGCAGATTATGAACATACAATTCCGTGAAGATTGGCTTCGTTCACAAATCTGAATATTTAAAGGATTCATCGGTAGTATACAATTTGATAAACGAATTACTGATTGCTATGACATTATTTTCAGGTTAGTTCATTCGGAGCAGGAGCTCCGAGTAGTTCTCCCAAGCAGGAGCTTGGGAAAAAGGTAAAAAAGAACTACCTCCACACAACATTGCTCAAGAGTAGTTTCGATATCAAAAGCAGAATAGTTACTTTAGGCTTTCTTTAATCTCTCCCGAATATAAATACTGCATTTTGAAATCTATTTTAACAGCTAGCCTTAGTCTCTTTTCTCTTCTTCTAATCTTTTTGGGCTTCAACTCCGAAAACCCAGCTAAAAACTCCGAGCCCGTTCAAAACGAACAACTGACTGTGGAATACATTGCGCACGCTTCGTTTCTTTTGGAGTACGAGGGTACGAGAATCCTGTTAGATCCATTTGCTGACAAAGTCTGGCTAGGATATTCATTTCCCAAAGGAGTAACTGCAGATGCCATTTTCAGCACGCATCCTCACTACGATCACGATGGCGGACTTTTTCTTGAGCACACACCGTATTGGAAGAATAAAATCCCGCTATATCAGGATACGGGAAGCTATACGGTTGGAGCTTTTGAAATCACGGGATTCAAAGGCAAGCATTCGGAACCTTACGGAAAAGAATTTGGCCAAAAGAATACAATTTGGATGATTGAAGCTGGAGAGACTCGTTTATTGCATTGGGGAGATAACGGTCCTGCTAGCGATGAAATGATTGAAAGTTTTGGTCGAGTTGATATCCTCATGATTCCTATGGATAGCACCTACCACATTTTGAAAAAGGATGAAACGGAATCGATGATTACAGCTATAAATCCTAAAGTAATTATACCGATGCACTACAAGCATCCAGATTTAGAAGACGGCCCAGGAAAACCAAAAAATCTAGGTCCCATTGAGCCCGTACTTCAGGGCAAAGAAAATGCTATGTGGCTCCAATCAAACAGTTATCAGTTTGGTGATATCTCTCAACTAACCGAACAAACATATATCATCTTTAAGCATTCACCTGATGTAGAAAGGTAGTGATAGAGTTCTCCTAATATTTAACAGCTCTATCACTATTATTTTTGAGGATAAGCTTGCTTTCCTATTTTGATAATAGATTCTTTTTATTCATTTTACTCTAGCTTATTTAAGAATAACGTGAATAAAACTTAACCATGAAATAGGGATAAAGTGAATAGAGTTCACTTTACTCTGTTGTTGGCAATAATTAAATATACGCTTGAAAAAATACTTCTCATCCTTTTATAATATCAGCGCAGAGATTCTAGAAGAATACATTTCTCATTGGTCGGAATATTCAGTTCCAAAAAAATCAATTATTACTGAATGTGGTAGAACTGAACGCTATCTATATTTCGTAAAAGATGGAATTCAAAAGTCATACTACTTAAATGAAGGAAAACAACATGTTATGTTTTTTGCCTATGCACCGTCATTAAGCGGTATAGTAGAATCTTTTCTTACACAAACACCTTCCAAATACCACCTTGAAACGATTACGGACAGCATATTTTTACGAATACCTTATACTAAACATTCTCAGTTAATAAAAGAGCACAGAGAACTTGAAACCCTATTTAGAATCATCACAGAACAGTTTTTAATAGGTATTATCGAAAGACATCACCAATTAATGGCTTTCAACACCGAAACTCGTTTTAAAAAATTTGTAACAAGAAGCCCACATTTGATAAATATGATTTCACAGAAAGATATTGCTTCATATTTACGAATCGACCCTACAAACTACAGCAAATTAATCAATACCGTTAAAATTTAGGAAATCTTGGTTTTTACCAAGAATAGAATCTTTAATCTGTTGCAATTTTGTCTCATCATATAATCAAAATAGAATGATGAAATTAATAAAACACGCATTTATTATTGGATTGACCATGTTTTCAATCCATAGTAATGCACAACAAATTAAAAGTACTACTATGACAAATCAAGAAATTGTAACCAAGTTTTTAAATGGGTTTAATAACCCAGAAGAGATTCAAGAGTCTTTGGCTTTATTGGCAGATGACTATAGGTTTAAGAACCCAATGGTTGAACTCAATTCTAAAGAAGAATTTACTGTATTAGCCAAACAAATTGGTGCTGTAATCACAGGAATAGAGATTATCAATATTGCCGAAAATGGGAATTGGATAGCCGTCTTCTATGATTTTAAATCATCTGCCAAAGGTCTAGAATCAAACATAGGAACTGAATGGTTTAGAATAGAAGATGGACTTATAAAAGAATCAAATTTAATATACGACACTGCTGAATGGAGAAATTTTTATGCTCAAATGAAAGAATAAAAACTATTGCCAACAAGGTATAAAAGCAATAGCGGTTTGGGTTTTAACTCGAGCCGTTTTTGTATTTATTTAAGTGTATTATTACCGAAAATAGGGAGCGTTTAATCTGCTACTGCTCTTATACTAACCGTTGTATATCATCAACTTATACCATATGAACAGATATCTTCTCATAGCATTTTTCGCAGTTTTAACTTTTTCTTGTTCAGAACGAACTCCCAAAATCGACTATGAGAACCAAATTGATACTGTCGCTACAATTATTAACATTGTTAAAGACACAACTAAAATCCTTGTTTCTGAACTTCCGGTTCGGTTTGACAGTACTGAAGTTTTGATATATGCTGTTGGTCTTGTGGATCTTCAGGAACGAGGCGGATACAGTAAACTTGGTTCAGGATCTTATAGCAGCTCAGATATCAGCTCTAGTTATTTCAATAAGGACAACTTGACTGGACAGTTCATCAACCTTGTATTTGAAGACAAAAATGGAAATAGAACGCCACTAACGAATCACAGGATGACGATTAACAGAGTCTTGTTTTTAAGAGGAATTTACAACAACTCTAAGCAGCAATATCTAATGTACTTCCTCTATGACAGAGATACGAACGGAGACGGTAAAATTAACAGGCAGGACTTGGAGTCACTTTACTTGAGTAACATAGATGGAGCTGAATTCAAAAAGATATCTAAGGAGCTACATGAGTTCTATGACCATCGAACCCTAAAAAACGACAGCAAATTGTACTTTAGAACTTTAGAGGATATCAACAAAGACGGTAAGCTAAACAACCAAGATAAATTCCACTATTATCTAATTGATTTCGCAGAAAACGGATACAAAATCTCTGAATATGATCCAATTGATGCTTTTGTACAATAGACGATATATAATTGGCGCTATCGGCTATATGCCAAAGTGCTTTCTGGCTGGTTTCAGTGGTACTGGACCGTGAAACTGCGGTGCTTTCTACTGAGAGCAGTTCGCAGGATTTTTATCTTTCTGAGCGCAGTGCCTCTTTGAACCGTTGTGAGCCTCGGCAGATTTCACTAGATTGTGCTCTTTACAAGCTGTGGGCATACAACCGATAGCTGATCGTTGTAGCCAATTAGAAGAAAAATCATTGAAAATTCAAACACAGTTGGTAGAAGCCCTGATAAAGTATAGTAGAAAATGAGCGATCATCTACCCATATTATCATCCAATAAGTCCATTGCGGTTCTCCCTTTTGTTAATATGAGTGCCGACCCTGAGAATGAATACTTCAGTGATGGCATTACTGAAGAAATAATCAACGCCCTAACCACCGTGAAGGGCTTGAAAGTCATTGCCCGCACATCCTCTTTTGCATTTAAGAATAAAAATATAGATGTGCGAACCATTGGGGAGCAGTTAGGGGTAAGTACTGTTTTGGAGGGGAGCGTCAGGAAAGTCAAAAACAGGGTTCGCATTACAGCGCAGTTAATCAGTACTAAAGACGGCACTCACTTCTGGTCAAAAAATTTCGATCGGGATTTGGAAGACATATTTACACTACAAGATGAAATAAGTTTACACATTGCAGACCAGATACGGGAAAATTTTGGTCACCTCAATATTCAGGAACATCTAATTAAAGAGCCTACAAAAAATATAGAGGCCTACAATCTTTATCTTAAAGGTCGCTATCAGCATTTAATGTGGGATGGACCAGGAATCGCAAATGCCATAGACCTCTATGAGCAAAGCGTAGCGAAAGACCCCTCATTTGCGTTGCCTTACTTTGGTTTGGCGTATTGTTATGCCATGTCCATATCATGGAGAAATAATAAAGGTTTATTGCAGGTGACAAAAGAGAAACTCAGCAAAGGGTTTAATCTAGACAAACAATCCTTTGTAGGGTATTTTAGTAAAGCGACATTGTCTTTTTGGGGTCATTGGGATTTTATCAATGGGCATAAATATTTTCAAAAAGCAATAGAACTTAATCCATCCTATACGGAAGCAGAAGAAGGATTATGCGAATTGTATACAGCAGTAGGGTATTTCGAAAAAGCGCTCTGGCATACTGATAATATTTTAAAAATCAATCCTTTTGCTACGAATCATTATTTTACCAAAGCAAATATTCATTATTTAAACGAGGACTATACCGAAGCGCTGGATTGTTTAGAGATCTCCTTAAGCATCAATCCTGATTTCACACATTCTATCGCATTAAAACAAATCTGCTTAATTCTTACGAAAGATTACGAAAAACTAAATGACTTCTTAAGACAAACGCCTTTAGCCGAGAGACCAGAAGAATGCAGAGTATTGTATAAGCTGGTCAATGCAGAAGAAAAGATCGATATTGATATCAGCAGAGTGAGCTTAATGATAAAAGAGGATATTGGATCAGCACGATTTCCCTGGCCATTATTCTTGATGGTC
>CAXBMW010000020.1:0-23756 GCA_963977025.1 uncultured Balneolaceae bacterium
GAGAAGCGATAGCGATAATTGCGAAAAGAGATTTGATAGATTTCATGATGTTAATTTGATTGAAAAATTAAAGTTCAAAATATTGGTTAAGTCATAGGATAATCCTGAGACTGCTTTGTTACAATATGGAATTAAAACCATTGTTTACTTGGCAAATTATTAGTCGACAGTAAGAGTGTTATTCAATATTTTTGTTACAGTTATAAGCTAAATTAAAATTGAGTATTGTTCCAAATTAATGTTAAAAAATTTTAATTTTAGTAATAAATCTGATTACTTTGCCTCCTTAAAAAGCTTTTGAAGTGTCTTACATAATTATATATTCATGATGCTAGAAGTTTGGTGTAATAAAAGCATTAATTTCCACTAACTGTTTGATGACAGGATTTTGACGAAAACAAGGGTTGATTATTCGGAGTTAGTTGACGCTCTCCAAAATGGTAATGAGGGTAAAGCTACTGAGTTGATTTCGGAGCTTATTCCTAGGCTAGAGGATTATCTTACTGTAGCCATGAGTGCAGATAGAGGAGCCGCTCAAGAATGTGTTCAACAAGCTTTTTTAGACGTATTTGAACAGATTAGGCATGATAAAATTAAAGAGTCGAAGTATATTTTTAGTTATTTAATTAAATCTTGTAGGCATGAATACCTTCGATATGCAAAACGACAGCATCGATTTAAGTATGAGGAAGAAGCATTAAATGAACTTTATGTGCCAGAAGAGCAGTTTCAGAACCTACTTGATAAAGAGAGACAACGTATTCTAGAAGAGTGTTTAGAGGAACTACAAGAGAAGTCGAAGCAGTTTATTGAGTATTTTATTGATAAACCAGATGCCACTACTGAGGAAGCCATTGAGGAGTTCAATCTTTCTGGTGCGAATGTTAGGACAAGAAAATCAAGAATATTGAGTAGACTTCATCATTGCTACAAAAGAAAATCAAATGAATAATAAGCTCAAAGTTTTGATATATCTCAATTATTAGAATTTTACATTTGGTTAAAAATAGATTTTCATAAGTCTCTACATATTGAACTCTCAAAGAATTCAGCATTAAATTTACTGAAAAAAAGCGATTTTGAGTGTGTAACAAAAATCACTGCACGGCTAATCTTTTCAAAAATTATTGTCTTATGCACAAAAATAAAATGTAACAAATCTAGACTCAGTAGGTGGATATGTCGATTTGAATCTGTTTTTAGTTAGATGTCTTATTGATAATTAAAGAAATTGATGTGGTTTTTCATAAAAAGTAAAGTAATTAACATATTCCCCATATTTTAAACTTGATTATCCGCAAAAAAAGCGCCAACATCACACCGAATAAAAAATTTAAAAGACGTATAGAATGTGGCTTAATATTAAATCATTTAGTGAGTATCACGAGACATTTAAAGATAGTGAGAAGGATAGGTTAGCTTTTTGGGAACACGAGGCAGGGACATTTTACTGGCGTAAGCGCTGGAATGAGGTGCAAACAGGTAGCTTTGAAAATGCAGATGTAAAGTGGTTTGAAGGCGGTAAGTTAAATATTACTGAAAATGCTTTAGATCGCCACCTGAATACTATTGGGAATAAAACTGCTTTTATATTTGAGCCAAATCACCCAGATTCTTTTCGTCGAACAATCACTTTTAAGCAACTACATGAAGATGTATGTCGTTTTAGCAATGTTTTAGAAAGCAAAGGTATTACTAAAGGTGATAGAGTTTGTATCTATATGGCTATGACGCCCGAGTTAGTGATTGCTGCATTGGCTTGTGCTCGTATTGGTGCTGTTCATTCAATTGTATTTGCAGGTTTTTCTGCTCAATCGTTGAGTGAGCGTATTAATGATTGCCAAGCAAAAATGCTGATTACCAATGATGGATTAAGAAGAGGGGATAAACATGTTCCCTTAAAAGATATTTCAGACAAAGCCCTTGAAACTAGCCCTTCTGTTGAAAGTGTTATTGTGTGTCAGCGAACTAACCGAGATATAAATTGGGTTGAAGGCCGAGATCGCTGGTGGCACAACTTAATTAGAAATGCATCTAAAGAGCATGAAGCTGTTGAAATGGACGCAGAAGACCCATTATTTATTTTGTACACTTCTGGGTCGACTGGTAAGCCAAAAGGTGTTGTTCATACTTGTGGTGGGTACATGGTTTACACTAGTTACTCATTCCGTAATGTATTTCAAGTAGGGGCAGATGATGTGTATTGGTGTACTGCCGATGCAGGCTGGATTACAGGTCACAGTTATATTATTTATGGTCCGTTATTTACAGGAACTACAGGCATAATTTTTGAAGGAACTCCAACTTATCCTGATGCAGGTAGATTTTGGGAAGTAATTGAAAAGTATGGTGTAACACATTTCTATACGGCGCCAACGGCATTAAGAGCGTTGATGTCATTTGATTTAGACTTCGTGAAAAAATATGATTTGAGTTCTCTTAAAGTATTAGGATCTGTTGGGGAACCAATTAACGAAGAGGCTTGGCATTGGTATCATAAACATATTGGCCATGAACGTTGTCCAATTGTAGATACTTGGTGGCAAACAGAAACAGCTGGAATTATGATTTCACCATTAGCTGGTATAACGCCAACTAAACCTGGATTTGCAACATTGCCACTGCCAGGAGTATTTCCTGTTTTGATGGATGAAAACGGAAATGAACTAGACGGAAATGGCGTTGAGGGAAATTTATGTATTAAATATCCTTGGCCATCTATCGCTCGTACCATTTATGGTGATCATAAGCGATACAAGGAAACCTATCTCTCAGCGTATAAAGGCTATTATTTTACTGGTGATGGTTGCAGACGTGATGAGGATGGCTATTACCGGATTACTGGTCGAGTTGATGATGTATTAAATGTTTCTGGACACCGTTTAGGTACTGCAGAAATTGAAAATGCATTGGATGAACATCCGCTAGTTGTTGAAACTGCAGTTGTTGGGTTTCCACATGATATAAAAGGCCAAGGTGTTTATGCTTACATGATTTGCGACGGTGAAATCGAAGATACTGTAGCTTTTAAGAAAGAGCTGTTAGATATCGTCGTTAGAATAATCGGACCAATTGCCAAGCCAGACAAGATTCAGATTGTAACTGGTTTACCAAAAACGCGTTCGGGGAAAATTATGCGTAGAATTCTTCGAAAGGTGGCCGCACAGGATTTAGATAATCTAGGTGATACGTCAACATTATTAGATCCTAGTGTAGTTGAAGACATCAAAAAGGGAAAAGCTATTTAACCTAACCCTTTGTTGATTTATAATTATTATAAACCCTTTCTAATCGTTATATCAAATGAATTGGGAAGGGTTTTTTATTGAAAGTAGTCCGAAGTAGAAGCTCTTAAACGCCTAATAGGTAACCAACAGGCAAAAAGAGCAGACTTACTATTAGAAAGATGAGACGGAAGCGAGTTTTTACCGTAATGGGATGAAAGAAAACCCCAAAGGTAAAAGGGTGAATTTCCAACCATTGGTAATATAAATAGCGGTGTGCTGAGCCTAAAGCCATTGTTACATGACCGTGGAGAATGGTTAAAACAAACGGTATTGTAAATATAAAAGCGCCGATATATCTCATGGTTTCATCGATACCCAGTAATTTAGCAGCATAGTAATATGGCCACGCAAAAAGAACCAGCAACGGGATGCTTAAAATCCAATTTATGATGCTAATTCTTTTGTAGTTGGATTCTGAAAGTTCTGACATGTTTAGGTGGATTAGTTTATAGGCACTAATTGAGAATAAGAATGTGCAAATATTCGAACTCTAAAATCATCCTCAAATTTTAGAGGCGATAAGCATTTCAATATCTCTGTAATTCATGCCAAACATGGCTGCCAAAGACTTTTTGGTGAGATGTTTCTTGTAGATATAAGTGCCATTTCTAAGCGCAGTATTATCCCATAAGCATTCTTTTACTCCACCGGCATCCCCAATTGCTAACACATAAGGAACTAGAACATTATTGAGTGCATAGGTAGCCGTTCTTGCAACGGTTGCAGGCATATTAGGAACACAGTAGTGTGTTACTCCATGCTTTACAAAAATGGGATTTGAATGGGTTGTGCTTTTGCTTGTAGCAACACAACCTCCTTGATCTATAACAGTATCAACAATTACGCTACCTGCTTTCATCGAAACAACCATATCTTCGGTTACCCAACAAGGCGAGCGATCTCCCTCTGACATTGCAGCACCAATAATTACATCTGCGAACTTAAGTGCGGATCGTAAGTATTGTTCGTTGGCTACTGCGGTGATAATTCGACGGTCTAGCGCGTTTTCTAGCCTTCTAAGCGCATTGAGGTCGGTATCCATTACAAATACCTGCGCTCCGTAACCAAGAGCTGTACGGGCTGCATACTCGCCAGTAATCCCAGCACCTAAAATAACAACGGTTGCTGGAGGAACACCAGAAATACCACCTAGCATAATGCCTTGGCCACCACTTCTACTTTCCAAGTAATGGGCTGCTATTTGAACGGCTGTAGAGCCTGTTATTTCGTGCATCATTCGCACGATAGGAAATTCCTTATCATTATCGCGGATGAACTCATAGCCAATACCGGTAATGGATTTTTCTAAAAAGGTGTTTATGTAAGCTTCATTCTGACCTCCCATATGCAAAGCAGAAATAATGGCTTGGTCTGGTTGTAGGTATCCAAACTCTTCTTTAGTAAGAGGGGCTACTTTTAGGATCAGTTCGGAGTTTTTGAATACATTGTCGGTAGAGAATGTAATTTCAGCGCCAGCATCAGCATAGTCGCTATCTGAAAAATTTGCAGCTTCTCCAGCTCCTTTCTCAATAATAACTTGATGTCCATTTCCTTTCAGAATAGATACGCCACCTGGCGTTAACGAAATTCTCTTTTCGTCATTCGATGTTTCTTTTGGGAGGCCTATTCGTAATGAAACCTTGCTATTTGAACGAATAAGATGCTTTTCGAGCGTTTTTAAACCAATCTGCTCGGTGTCTAAAGGGTTAAGATCCATCATGTAAATTACTTAGATTTCTGCCGAAGATAGGCAATAGAATGAAGATTTGGTGATTTTCTATAATTGAGTAGTACTAAAATCAATGAATTATTATAGCTCATTAATCAATGTGCGAAAAGTTTCTTCGTCTAAAACTTCAATTCCAAGCTGTTCAGCTTTTGTAAGTTTGCTACCTGCAGCTTCTCCAGCTAAGACATAATCTGTGTTTTTACTCACCGACGACACCACTTTGCCACCGTGTTTTTCTACAAGTACCTTTGCTTCATTTCTAGAAAGGGTAGGGAGGGTGCCTGTTAGAACCACTTTTTTACCTTCCAAGATGTTAGAAGAGAGCTCTTGTTCTTCGATTTCAAACTGTAAACCGAAGCTAACCAGCCGATCTACTATTTCTATATTGATTTCGTTATTGAAAAACTCGATGACTGACTCTGCAATCCGTGGGCCAATAGCGTCTACAGCAAGAAGCTCTTCTTCGCTAGCATTTCGGAGTTTCTCTAGATTTTTAAAAGCAACAGCCAAGTCTTTGGCTACTGTTTTTCCCACAAATCTAATACCTAAAGCAAATAGGACCTGCTCAAAAGGCTGTTGTTTACTTTTTTGAATACCCTCAATTAGATTTTGTGCACTTTTTTCGGCCATGCGTTCTAACGGAAGGAGTTGTTCAACCTTCAATTCATACAAGTCAGCATAGGTTTTTATCAAACCCTCGCTCACTAATTGATCCACCACAGATTCTCCTAGTCCCTCAATATCCATCGCATTCCGTGAGGAGAAATATTCAATTTTTATCCGAATTTGAGGTGGGCAAATAGGGTTAATGCATCGCCATGCTACTTCGCCTTCATTTTTAATTAAGTCAGAGTTGCAACTGGGGCATTTTTTAGGGAATTGAAAAGGTTCTAGACGGTTTTCACGGTCTGGATTTACAACGATAACAATCTGAGGGATTATTTCCCCAGCTTTCTCTACCATTACAGTATCCCCAATCCGAATATCTTTTCTGAGGATTTCATCCTCGTTATGGAGAGAAGCACGTTTCACTGTAGTACCAGCAAGTAACACGGGTTCTAATTCAGCCACAGGGGTGATGGTGCCTAATCGGCCAACTTGGAGGGTTATGTTATTTATAATAGTTGCGGCTTGTTCTGCTTCAAATTTGTATGAGATAGCCCAGCGAGGAGATTTAGAGGTGCTTCCAAGTAAATCGCGAAGGTGATTTTGATTTACTTTTATAACCACACCATCGGTTTCGTAAGGTAGTGTATGGCGGAGTTCATCATACTCTAATACAACTTGATGAACCTCCTCAATGTTATTACAAACTTTGGGAAACTCATTTACAGGTAGACCAAACTCTTTGAGAAGCTCATTTTTCCTCTCTTGGGTGAGCGAGGGGTCTTCGTTATCTAGTAATAAATCGAACGCAAAAAAGCGAATAGGTCGCTGGGCAACTGCTTTTGGATCCTGCATTTTGAGGGAGCCAGCAGTCGAATTTCTAGGATTTGCGAATACGGCAAGACCTTCTTCCTCTCGGCGTTCGTTCATTCGAGCAAATGCTTCGCGTTCCATATATGCTTCGCCTCTAACTTCTACAACGTCAGGGAAATTACCAGAGAGTGTTAAAGGTATATCTCGTATTGTTCGGGCATTTCGAGTAATGTCGTCGCCTTGTTGTCCATTCCCACGAGTTGCGCCAAGTACTAACGTCCCTTTTTCATAACGCAACCGCATTGATGCGCCATCATATTTTAACTCAACAAAGTAATTGTAGTTGGTGTGCTCTAATATTTTTTGAACACGTCCGTCAAAATTATTGAGTTCCTCTTCATTGTACGTATTGTCGAGGCTTAATAGAGGAACTGGATGGACAACTGTTTCAAAAGTTGAAGAAGCTTCGCCACCAACTCTTTGAGTTGGTGAGTTCGGATGAACTAGGTTATAGGATTGTTCAAGCGAATTTAGCTCTTGAAGTCGTTCATCAAACTCTTTGTCGCTTATAAATGGTTGAGCGTTATTGTAATAAGCATCGTTCGCTTTGTTGAGTAAGTCGCGAAGTTCTTTTACCCTTAGTTGAGCTTGCTCTTTAGTCATATTCTGGCTCAGAGTTAAAAATAATGTGGGTTTTTCTAATATCTAATCAAGTTAGCGATACTATCTGGTGGTGTAACATTGGCTGGAAAACCTTGGGGTGAAGTGCCTCGATATTGCGGTTGGTCTAAAACTTCTCGGGTGAGTAAAATGGAATTGTATTCGCTATCGAAAAAGTTTTGACGAGGATTTTCAATAACATGATTATTGAACATAATCAGCATTTTTGAGTATTGACCACGAATTAAAAGAGAGTCTTTGAATTCGAAATAACTTGCTTCTCCTTGGTTCATCCAGAATGGATTTGTTCGCCAGTTAAAGTCACTAGTAATACGTACGGGGTCTAGCTTATCAAAGGCGGCATAAAGCACAATTTTTAAGGTGTCGCCAAAGGTGCTTGTATAATCGGGTTCCACTATAGAAGGAGTGCTATTGTTAATAGGCACTATGCTTTCAACTGAAGAAGTAAAAGTGGAGTCATTAACGGCCTCAGTATCTTCTTTTTCTGAATCCGTTAAAGCAGAATTTTCTGAATCGGTAACTTCCTCTGTGCTAAAAAAACTCAAAATATTTTCAGAGTAGTAATAGGTTGCTGAGGCTGCAATTATAAAAAATACAACAACCAATACTCCCAAGTATACTTTTGGGTTTGTGGGAGTTGAGGACACTTTTCGGCTCATATCAGCCCAATTTACGGTCTCTACAGTTGGAGCGCTTTTTGGTGATCGAGCTCGCGTTGGGTCAGTAAAAGTTATGTTAACAGCTGGCTTTTCGGCGTTGTTGGTAGAGCTTTTATCATCAGATTCGCTCTCAATATTATTTTCATCTGAGGCTGAAGATGTTTGCTCTATGTTATCATTAAGCTCTTTTGGGGCGGTATCTGGGTTGTTCAGTCTAACTAAATCTTGGTTATAGATACCCGCTTCAGTAGCTTCTATTGCTGCTAAAATATGCTCATCAGTAATTTTTAGTGCTTTGGCATAACTTCGCACAAAACTACGTAAATAGGTTTTATTTTCATCTATTTGATTAAGAAAGGTATCTTTTTCAATAGACTCTAAGGTATGTATAGGAATCTTAGTAACACTATAGACATCCTCAAGAGTTAAGTTTTTTTCTTTCCGAATTGTTGAGAGATCTTTTCCCAGTGCCATATTCAAGAACTTTAATTAAAGCCTTTGTGATTTTGCTTGCAAACTAAGTAATTAAAGTTCTCAGAAAAAGCAACAATAAAGGTTTTAACAGAAAAAATAATGAAGCTTTTTAGACTTTTCAAAACTGTGTTAATGGAAATATTATTTCCTAGGGTTTGTTCTTTATGTGGAATGCCACTTTCAGGAAGCCAGCAGTTCATTTGTTCAAATTGTGTAGATACGAGATTTGATTCTGCCATTAGTACAAAAGATGATTTGTTGAATTTACCTGAGAGTGTAAATGGTAGAGTAGCTCTTTGGAAGTTTGATAAAGGAGGTTATTTGCAAGATTTGCTACACAATCTTAAATATCAAAGGTTGACGGGTGTAGGAATCGATTTGGGGATTGCATTAGCTCAAAAAATAAGAAAGGAAATGCCTACGCTTATGAGCGACACCTCTGAAGTACTTTTAATCCCAGTTCCTCTTCATCCTAAAAAACGAAAGATGAGAGGTTTTAACCAAGCTTATTATATTGCAAAAGGTATGGCAGAGGTTTTAGGTGGTACAATTATTTCTAAAAGTGCAGTAATTAGAATTAAGAATACTAAAACTCAAACAGGCTTTTCTTTAGAAAAAAGAAGAATAAACATAGCTCAAGCCTTTAAAGTTGAAGAACCAGAAGTTTTAACAGGGAAGAAAATTGTAATTGTAGATGATGTTTTTACAACTGGCGCCACATGTTTTGAGCTTGCACAGGTTTTAAAAGAGGCTAGGGTAGAAAGTATTTATGTAGTAACTGTAGCTCAAGCCTGAATCCTTTTAGAATTCGTTTTATATTGAGGTATGAAATCTACTAAAGAGAATAAGTTTAAGTGGCAGATGTCGGAAATGCCGAATGGTATTACCACAACCAATGGAAATTGGTACAATATTAACCGAGAAAAAATTAATAGTTATGTACCTGGCCTACTAAAAAAACATTCGTTAGAGAAAGTTATTCAGCAGGCCGATGATTGGGTAAATAGCGCAAATGGTTTGGCGCTTGTATTGTATTTAGGTTTGGCTTTGTCAGGGTTAGATCCTGTAATATCAATGACGATTTCCCTTGCTCTATTTTTGTTTTGGCATTATAAAGGGAGTGCGTTTGTAACGCCAATTCTCACTCCAATTGTGAGGCTGCTAAACATGGATGGCTTTATGTATATAACCACAACAGGCATTCTAATATATTTAGCTATGGCAGGACCGCTATTAGCAATGTGGCTTGGAATAGTGCTTTTCTTTCTATTTAAAGTAGGTTTATTACAATTGCTTTTAAAGATGATGAGTTCAAAAAAAGACAAAAAAAAGCCAGATATTCAAGACAGAGTATTAAATATGTTGCTCATTCGTTACGGAATAAAAGAAGGAATTATGCCCGCCACTGTACAGAAGATGCAGGATGACTTGATAGCAACGGCCAACTATCATAAAACAAAAAAGAAGAAATAAGTGCCTAACTCAAGAGACGTACAGCTAAACTTGAAGCATCTTTATATAATTCGCCATGGCGAAACAGATTTCAATAAAGCTCACAAAATGCAGGGGCGTGGTATAGATGCATCTATTAATGAGTTGGGTCGGGCACAAGCTGAAGCTATTGCAAGTGCCTTGGAAGACGTCCCAATTACAAAGATTGTAACTAGTAGTTTGATTCGGACACTAGAAACCGCTCAACCACTTATAGAGAAATCAAAAGCGGTTGTTGAAAGTTACAAAGATTTAGACGAGATGAGTTTTGGAACGCTTGAAGGTAAAGTATTCGAACGAGTTCAATCAGATGTTAAGCTCTTGCACAGTAGTTGGGTTCAAGGTGAACTAGATGTGGCGGCTGAAAATGGAGAAAGTCCGAATGAGGTTTTTAAACGAGCGAACGCACAGGTATTAAAAGTGCTTCAGAACTCGGGAGATGAACACATCGTTTTTATGCTTCACGGTAGGCTTATACGAATTTTATTGTCTGTATGGCTAGGTTACGGTCTTTCTAAGATGGATAGTATCAGTCATAATAATGGAGCAATAAATCATCTTTTGTGGGATGGAGAAGAATTTAAAGCTATTGAGTTGAATAAAACCAACCATCTGCCAGTGCTAATTAATGAATAGAATTTTTTTGCTACGGGTTGCTTATCTTGAGTATCAACTAGAAAATTTATGGAAGTTTCTCTGGTTGTTTAAATCGAATTGTTACATATAGAGATTTTATGAGTGAAAAAGTAAGGTCCATGTTTGCCGATATTGCTAGTAATTACGACCGCGTAAATACAGTGCTATCTTTTGGTGTTCATCATGGCTGGCGAAAAAAAGCTATTATAGCTAGCGGAGCAGTTATAGGTAACCATGTGCTAGATTGCGCCACAGGAACTGGAGATCTAGCTATCGCATTTAAAAAGAAAGTTGGTAAAGAAGGCTATGTACTAGGCACCGATTTTTGTGCACCGATGATAGAACCAGCACCAGCCAAAGCAGAAAAATTAGGGCTAAAGATAGACTTTGAAGTTGCTGATGCAATGAATTTGCCTTACGAAGACGATCGGTTTGATATCTCAAGCATCTCATTTGGTATTCGTAATGTAGACGACCCTGTTGTTGCATTAAAAGAAATGGCGAGAGTTGTTAAACCTGGAGGAAGAGTAGTTGTGTTAGAATTTGGACAACCAAAAGGCTTACTTAAATTTCCTTACCAGTTGTACAGTCAGCGCATTATGCCAGCTATTGGTGGGATGTTAACTGGGAACCGAGAAGCATATACTTATCTCCCCAAAACCAGTGCAACCTTTCCAGCAGGTACGAAATTCCTCAAATTAATGGATCAAGCCAATGTATTTGGCGATAAAAAAGCGATTAAACTCTCCGGAGGCATCGCATACATTTATGTTGGGGTTGTGCAATAGTTGTATATTCTCCACACTAATTTAAATAAATATTTCCCATGCAGATAGAAGACATTAAAAAAATACTCCCACACCGTTACCCGTTTTTATTAGTTGACAGAGTATTAGAAATGACTGATGATAAAATCGTAGCCATTAAAAATGTTACTGTGAACGAAGAGTTCTTTAACGGACATTTTCCTGGTCGCCCAATTATGCCTGGTGTATTACAGGTAGAAGCGATGGCTCAAGCAGGCGCTATTTTGTTGATGAGTAAGAAAGTAGAAGACCCAGAAAATTCATTAATGGTTTTTACTGGAATCAAGAATGCAAAATTTCGCCGACAAGTTGTACCAGGCGACCAACTTAAGCTAGAAGTTACTCTTGGCGCTATGCGTAGAAATTTTGTTGTAATGACAGGTGTTGCAACTGTAGATGGCGTAGTTGCTTGTGAAATTGAAGCTTCTGCTGCTGTTGTTCCAAACGACCAATAAAGGAAACAATGAGTACCAACACTGCAAATCGTACACCCAAAATTACAACCCAAACTGTTGTTGATCTAAAGCACCGTGGCGAGAAAATCTCCATGCTTACGGCTTATGACTTCACAATGGCGTCGATTATTGACCAAGCAGGTATAGAAATTATACTTGTAGGAGATTCGGCAAGTAATGTAATGGCTGGATTTGAAACTACAGTTCCTATGACTCTCGAGCACATGATATATCATACATCATGTGTAGTTCGAGGTGTTAAAAGAGCTTTAGTGATTGCAGATCTCCCTTTTATGAGCTACCAAGTTACAGCCAAAGAAGCGCTTATAAACGCAGGCCGTATGATGAAGGAAGCGGGTGCGCATGCAGTGAAAATGGAAGGTGGAAAGTCTATTGCTGGTACAGTAAAGAAGATTGTTGATGCTGGGATTCCTGTAATGGGACACTTAGGACTCACTCCGCAAAGTATTTATAAATTTGGAACCTATAAAGTTCGTGCAACTGATGAAGAAGAAGCAAACGCTCTTATTGCTGATGCAAAACTTCTACAAGATGCCGGCTGTTTTTCAATCGTGTTAGAGAAAATTCCAGCAACGTTGGCAGAACGCGTTTCTAAAGAATTAGATATACCGACTATTGGTATTGGTGCTGGTGCTGGTTGTGACGGACAAGTGTTGGTAATCCACGATATGTTAGGGTTGAATAAAGACTTTAATCCTCGTTTTCTACGTCGCTATGCTGACTTAAATTCAATTATGACAGAAGCAGTTCAAGGATACATAAAAGATGTTAAGTCGAGAGACTTTCCTAATAAAGATGAGCAATACGGAGCTTGATGAGCGATAAAAAACCTTTGATTCTAGTTTGTAACGACGATGGAATCTACTCTAACGGAATTAAAGCGCTAGCACAAGTAGCCGCAGAATTTGGCGATGTAGTAATTGTAGCCCCCGATCGGGAACAGAGTGCAGTTGGTCATTCAATCACTATTTCGGCACCTCTTAGAGCTAATGAAATCATTATCGCAAAAAAGTATAGAGGGATTGCGGTAAATGGAACTCCTGCGGATTGTGTGAAGCTAGCTCATGGTAATCTTTTAGACCGAAAACCAGATCTTATTCTAAGTGGCATTAATCATGGAAGCAACGCTGGAATCAATATTTTATATTCGGGAACGGTAAGTGCTGCAACTGAAGGAACCATTTTAGGATATCCATCTATTGCCGTTAGTTGTACCGACTTTGCTGAAGATGCAGACCATTCTGGCGCTCAGGAAGCCGCTCGTCGAGTGATTAAGTATGTTCTCAAGAATGGGTTGAAGCGAGGCGTTACATTGAATGTGAACGCCCCCAAAGGAGAGTTTAAGGGTATTGAGTGGAGCCGCATGGCCGATAGCCGTTATGTGGAAGAATATGAAGACCGAGTAGATCCATTTAACCGAGCATACTATTGGCTAACAGGTAAATTTGAATTATTAGACGAAAATGAAGACGCCGATATAAAAGTGCTTAGCAAAGGCAAAGCAACGGTTACTCCTATCCAATATGACCTCACCGATTACACTCTTCTAGATGAAGTTGATGATGATGACTTGTAGAGGTTGAGATTTAAGGATTGAGAATTTGGGATTCTGTAATTGCCCATGCCTACAGAGAATAAATCTGTTTAAAGCACTATAACCCTTTTTCTCGAAGCATTTTGGCTACGCCAATCCAAAAATCAAAGTACTTAGGTTTGTTTTCCTTGCTAACCTGAACGTTTATCTGATTCATGTGAGAAAGAGCTATAGTTCCCAAATGCTCTCCCCAAGTAGCACTTTCAATAGAAACGAAAGAATCGTTTAGTCCTTCTTTATCGTAAATATGTCCGTTTTGGAAAAGAAAAACAGGGTTTAATGAAAAATCGGTTCCTTTTCCCACTGCAGCGCTATACGAAAAAATAGGAATATTTGGTGTTGGGGTAGAAGGATTGAATGTTTCTTGAACATACTTCCGAGTGAGTTGTTCTACCGAGTTTAACGCATCACTTTTCTCAGCTGGGTACACATTATTACCAAACCAGTTTACAACCTCTCCAAGTTTCTCGGTGATTTTCTCAGGTGTTTTTAGAATAAAATCTGCAAGATAAGTTCCGTGATGAGGAGTAGCTACTGTAGTTAACGAGGCAACTTTATTGGCACAATCTGAATGAGCTAAAGCATGGCGCATATCTAACCCACCCATACTATGTGCAACTACGTTTAGCTTTTCAACTTGATACTGTTCACACACTTGATTGATAAGACCAACCCAATTATTGGCACGGGTTTCTATGGAGGCGTACGGCACAATATTTGGTGCGAAAGCAATAATTCCATGTTCACGCATAAGCATGCATGGATCGTGAAGGGGGGAAGGTTTAACTAAAGAACCTACTGCGCCAAACCCATGGCATAAAAAAATAGGATGCCGTACTTGAATAATGTCGGGCTGTGGAAACTGCTTGAGTTTAAAGCGGTTTAATAAAGCAAGAGATTCAGCCATTAGTCGTCAGTTTTAGGTTCAGTAGTAATTAAGCGAATCGTGCTTCTAATACTTTTATCATCGTAAATATAAATATTCATATCCCTTTCTGGAAAAACTACTCGAGTAGGCGTATCGATATTATATTTGCGGAGCTTTTGATGTAATCCATAATGGAACATCGTTTTTGAAAAAGATGGTGGCACTGCAACCCTATATACATTTCTTGTAAAATTAGAGTCTATAGGAATGGTGTATTTTCGGATGGATTTTTTAGGTATCAAATGAAGCTCAAACTCGGCTTGTAATAATGAGTCGATCCCAGTGCTGATATTTAGGTATTTCGGTGAATAAGCAGGCGTAGCAACAAAGATTACACCGCTAATCACACAAGAAAGTAGCAGTAAAAGAGTAATTAAAGGCTTACGGCGAATTTTAGACAAAACGGCTAAACAAGAGATTCAATTTTTGTTAATCTAATAACTTTAGGGTGATAAGGAAAAGCTTTTATTTTGGCGAAGAACTAAAAATTTGAGCCAGTACAAGCTCGGCTACTTCCTGCTTTGTACCACTAAAAGAAGAGGACTGCTCTCTGCCTAAAAGCTGAACGTGATTGGTATCTACCGAAAAGCCTGCACCGGCATCAGAAAGGGAGTTCGCGACAATCCAGTCCACATTTTTGGAGGCTAATTTTTTGGTGGCATTATCAACTAGATCTTGAGTTTCCATCGCAAAGCCAATTAGCGTTTGGTTAGGTGTTCTGTTTTCTCCTAGCCATGCCAAAATATCTTGTGTTTTAGAGAGCGAAATGCTTTGCTCGCCATCTTCTTTTTTTACTTTATGAAGATGGGTGGTGCTCGGCGTGAAGTCAGAAACAGCGGCAGCCATAATTATAATGTCGGCATCAGCATGTTTTTGTGTAGCTATAAAGAGGTCTTGTGCGCTGACAATTCCTTCAGCATAAATTCCTTCGGGAAGGGGAATAGAAACGGGGCCGTGAATAAGCTTTACTTTCGCACCAAGACGTTGAGCAGCTTCGGCCATAGCAAAGCCCATTTTACCAGAACTTGGGTTTGATATAAAGCGAACGGGATCAATGAACTCACGAGTTGGCCCAGCAGTAACAAGTACTTTCTTACCTGTTAATGGACCTTGAATAGAACCAATAATCTCGTCGGCTTTTGCTAAGATAGTATCAAATTCGGGTAAACGACCTTTTCCATCCAAACCACTTGCTAAAAAACCAGATTCGGGCTCTAAAACGTGATATCCAAATTGCTGAACTTTGGTAAGATTCTCGGTTACAGAAGGCGAATCGTACATTTCACCATCCATAGTTGGGCAGATAAGAATGGACGACCGAGCTGCTAAAACAGTACTCGTTAGCATATTGTCAGAGATCCCATTTGCAATTTTTGCTAAAGTATTAGCAGTGCATGGGGCGATAACAAAAAGATCAGCCCATTCTCCCCAATTAATATGGCGTGTCCAATCCGTTGATTGTGATTCTTCTGGGAAGATTTCAACGGCAACTTCGTGGCCAGATAAAGAAGCGAAAGTTTCTAAACCAACAAAGCGAGTGGCCGAAGGAGTCATTATAACTCTAACTTCAGCACCCGCTTTTTGAAATTCTCTTAGTAAGAAAACAGCTTTGTAAGCTGCAATACCCCCGGAAACACCTAGAATGATGCGCTTACCGGAGAGCATAATTAGTCCTCAGATGGACGGCGGAAGTAAATTTCGCCAGCTTCCATTTCATCAACAGCACGTTGTACTGCGTGAGGAAGTTTTTCAAAAGCTTTTGAAATTTGCTCTTGTTCTTCGTTGAACGAAAATTCGTCGTCGTCATCAAAACCTTCAAAGTATTGAAGCTTTTCGTCGAGCTCCAATTTTTCTTGAGCTGAAATTTGGCGAGATCTCTTCGCAATAATCACCAACATCTCATATTTGTTCTTGGTGGTCTTTTTCAGCTCTTCAATATCGATTGTGCGAATTGGCATATTGGTCAATTTAAATTCATGAAATCAGCGACGGCTTCTCGTATTTGAGCGTAAGCGGTCTCTAAATCATCATTAATAATAACCCGATCAAAACGATCGGCGTAAGTAAGTTCTTTTTTTGCGCGGTCTAATCTCAAAGCTAGAGACTCTGCTGTTTCGGTGCCTCTGAGCGTTAAACGCTGCTCTAAGTCTTCAAGGGAGGGTGGTTGAATAAAGATGCTTAAACAGTCGTCTGCATAAATTTCTTTGATATTCACGGCACCTTTTACCTCGATGTCTAGCAGTACAAAATAGCCTAAATTTAGTTTTTTATCAACCTCTGATCGTAATGTTCCATAACGCTTCCCACCATAGAATTCTTCCCATTCTAGAAAGTCATTTTCATCTACTCTTTCTTGAAATTCTTTGGGTGATATGAAGAGGTAATGAACGCCATCAACCTCTCCTTCTCTGGGTGTTCTGGTGGTTGCTGAAACCGAGAATTTTAGTTCTTCAAAGTCTTTAAATAATCGTTTTGCCATCGTAGACTTTCCACCACCGCTTGGCGCTACTAAGATAATTACTTTTCCTTTTTCCATTTCCATAGATATAAGAATCTAGACGCGCGATTTAAGATGAGAATCGTTAATCTTAAATCGCATAGCTAAACTAATTATTCAACGTTTTGTACTTGTTCTCTGATTTGTTCTAACGTTTCTTTAGAGCGTACAATATGATGTGCAATTTCGGAATCGTTAGCTTTAGAACCGATCGTATTAAGTTCGCGATTCATTTCCTGGGTTAGGAAGTTAAGGCGTCTACCTGCAGGCTCTGGTTGCTCAATAGCTTCAATAAAGAACTTGATATGCGCGCGCATACGTACAATTTCTTCTGTGATATCCATTTTGTCGGCAATCACGGCTACTTCTAATTCGAGACGATCTTTATCGAAGTTTTCATCTTCAAGAAGCTGAGTAATGCGATCTGTGAGTTTTGCGCGAACTTCATCTACGCGGCCATTGCTTACAATCTCAACATCAGTCAAGTTTTGCTCAATGCTCTCTAAGCGTTCGAGTAAATCTTTTTTAAGCTGATTGCCTTCTCTGGTTCTCATGGCAATCAAATTCTCAATAGCTGCATAAGTAGCTTTTTGAGCAATCGACCATTTCAGACCTAGCGTATTCTCATCTTCTTCCCTAGTGATAAAGATATCGCCGAAACTCGTAATGTTGCGGATGTTGATTGGTTCATCAATACCAGCAGCTTGCTGTACTTGCTTTAAAATGCGTGTATAAGCTTTTACCTTTACCTCATCAACAGCGATGTGAGGCTCTCCGTTATCAACTTCAAGAACATGAATATTGATATTTAACTTGCCACGATTAATATTTTTTTGGAGAATTTCCTTTAGTTCAAGTTCTTTGTCTTGCAAACGTTGAGGAAGGCGGGTGGTTATATCGAGATAGCGGCTGTTGAGCGATTTGATTTCAACAATAGCACTGAAACCGTTATCGGTAGCTTCGCCGCGGCCAAAACCCGTCATTGAGATTATCATAAGAAAATAGAGTCGATGAATAATTTAAGATGCAAAGGTACAAAAGAAGAAAGCAGGAAAAAACAAATTGGCAAGTATTGAGCTATTCGTATTTTTAGTTATGTATTTTAAGGAACTATGAACATTCTCGGAATCTCCGCATTTTATCACGATTCAGCTGCTTGCTTGGTACAAGACGGTAAGATTATAGCTGCTTCACAAGAAGAGCGTTTTACGCGCAAAAAGCATGATGAGCGCTTTCCAACCTCAGCAATACGTTTTTGCTTAGAAGAAGCGGGGCTCACCATCGACGATTTGGACGCTGTCGCATTTTATGACAAACCCTTTTTGAAGCTTGAACGATTATTAGAAACCTATCTGTCTTTTGCTCCGAAAGGTGTGCGCTCTTTCATCACAGCGATGCCTGTTTGGCTAAAGGAAAAAATGTTTTTAAAAAAGCAGATTTATGATGGGCTGAAAGAACTTGGCGATTATGATAAAGATGAATTCGTTCTGTTATTTCCAGAGCACCATTTAAGCCACGCCGCAAGTGCATTTTATCCATCTAAATTTAAAGATGCAGCTATTCTTACTATTGATGGAGTTGGTGAATGGGCTACGGCTTCAATTTGTCACGGAAAAGGCAAAGATATTGCCATCTTAAAAGAGCTGAAATTTCCTCATTCTTTAGGGTTGTTATACTCTGCGTTTACTTATTTCTTGGGTTTCAAAGTCAATTCAGGAGAGTATAAGTTGATGGGATTGGCGCCATACGGCAATCCAAATTCTGAACTTCTCGAACAATATATACAGAGTATAAAAAGTGAATTAATTGAAATTAAAGATGATGGCTCGATTTGGTTGAATCAAAAGTATTTTGATTATGCAGCGGGTTTGAAAATGGTAAATGAAAAAAAGTGGGAAACACTTTTTGGATTTCCTAGAAGAGAGGATGAAAACGAATTCGAGCAATATGAAGCAGATTTAGCACTAGCCATTCAAATGGTAACAGAAGAAATTGTGCTAAAGATGGCAACTCATACCAAAGAGTTAACAGGAGCAAGCGCTTTGTGTATGGCTGGCGGAGTAGCATTGAATTGTGTGGCAAATGGCAGATTACAAAACGCTGCAGTATTTGATGATATTTACATTCAACCTGCAGCTGGAGATGCAGGTGGTGCGATTGGAGCAGCCTTAGCAGCGCACCATATTTATTTTGGCGAAGAACGAGTGCCTGAAAGTCCTGATTCGATGCAGGGCGCTTTTCTTGGCCCAGAATATTTGAACATTGATGTCGAACGAAGTTTGCGAAAGTTTAAACCTATTTACGAGGAACTTACGGAGCCAGAACTGTACACAAAAGTTGCTCAGGTTTTAGATGAGGGGAATGTTGTTGGCTGGTTTCAAGGAAAGATGGAGTTTGGACCTAGAGCGCTAGGAGGGAGAAGTATTATTGCTGACCCTCGTAGAATAGACATGCAGAAGAAATTGAATCTGAAAATTAAATATAGAGAATCATTTCGTCCTTTTGCGCCTTCTGTTCTTGCTGAAGATGCCTCAAGCTATTTTGATTTAAAGGAAAATTCCCCCTATATGCTTCTAGTTCAACCCATAAATGAAGAACGAAGAGAGGAATTACCTAGTAATTACTTCGAGCTTCCATTACGTGAAAAATTGGCGGTTAAGCGATCTGAACTCCCAGCCATTACTCACATTGATTTTTCAGCAAGAGTGCAAACTGTTCACAAAGACACAAACCCACGTTATTGGAATTTGATTAATGCTTTTAAAGAGCGAACAGGTTGCCCGATGGTTATTAATACCAGTTTCAATGTTAGAGGCGAGCCGATTGTTTGCACGCCAGAAGATGCATACCGATGTTTTATGAATACTGAGATGGACTATTTGGTAATTGGTGACTATGTTTTCTCTAAGAAAGATCAACCTGAGTGGGCGGCTAGGATTACGTTTGAAAAAGATTAACGTTTAAACAACTTATATAAGAGACTTTACGATATGGACTTACTAAAAGATTTATGGATGTTTATGAAGGAGCGCAAGAAATTCTGGCTTGCTCCTGTAATTCTTGTATTGTTACTTCTTGGGTTTTTAATTGTGATTGGTGGAGGTTCATCAATAGCTCCATTTATTTATACACTATTTTAAGGACTAAATGCTTCCTAAAAGAAATTTATCATTTATAAAAACAGATCCTGAGACGCCAAAAACGCAGCTTGTAATTGTTACAGGCTTATTGGCGATTGCGGCTATTATTGATGATGAGACGCTCGCTTACCTAGCTTTACTCATTGGTATTTTGTGTTTAGCCATTCCTAAAGTGGGCGATATGATTGTATGGGGATGGTATAAACTTGCGGAAGTCCTAAGCAAAATTACCACGCCGTTAATACTCTCTATTGTCTATTATCTTTTCATTACACCGATAGCGCTACTATTTCGGTTATTTGGAAATGCCCCACTAGATTTAGAGGTCCCTAAAGGAAGTATGTACGAACTTCGAGATAAGACATTCTCTAAGAATGATTTAGAGCGGCCGTGGTAGGGCTAAAGTAAAACTCTTATCTAACTATGAAGATTAATTAGTTCTTAAAAGTTGAAAAAAAAGAATAATTGTCTATCAAATAAAGTAATAAGTACGTAGTTTTAGGCACTATTCCAAGCGAGTAAAAATTTAGTTAATAGTTAGTTAGATAAAAGTCGCTTCCAAATCTATTATTAGCACAACCCATTTAAAATATGAAGTTGAAATTCATTAGTACTGCGGTACTTTGCTCAATTCTTGTTGTTTTATTTTCCTGTAAAAATACAAATATAGCCATCTCAGAAACGGCTTCGATGCCATATAAACCAGTTAAAGGCGTTGTTAAAAGTCTTGAAACAGGAAAGCCGATTCAGAATGCGAATCTTCTTGTAAAAGGAACTACTATAGCTAGTGAAACTGATGAGAATGGTGCATTTAGTATGTATTTACCTGCTGGTTATTATGAAATTGAAGCATGTAAAGATGGAGAAGGACAAGTAGTAGAGAGAGTTACTATTGATGCACACAGCGGAGTGGCTGATGAACTAAATTTTGAGATTTCAAGCGAATCAAGAGAGTCTCGCCAAAGTGCTTCTTATTGTGGCGGGTTTAGCGAAACTGAAGATGAGCATGAGGATGCCGAATCTGTATCTGCCAGCACAACGGATGAAGCGAACGACGAAAAATCAGAGGAACTACAAACCTTCATCAATTATTATATAAATGATGATTTGAACTGTAAGCTGTTAAATCCCGCAGATGTTACTTTTGAAAACTCAGGTGATGAAAATACCTTAAGAATAGAAAAGCCAGTAGAGCTAAAAGTACTGAATAACGAACTTGGCTATGAAGTAACAATCTCATTGAGAGATTACGCTGCAAAAGATTATGGAGATATAGTAGGTGTTGATCAGGATGCTGATTATTTCTTTAAAGAATTAACACCCGTAGATGAAGCTCAAGCAAAAGAATGGGCTAAAAAAAGAAATCAAATGTTCAATGGATCTTTCAGACATTTTTTGATTTCTATGGCTAGTGAGAAGTCACCTTTCTATTTTTCATATAGACTCTACTCTGGTACGTATGTTCAAAATACTACCATTATGGCTTACTCTACTTCAAGTGCAAGCGATATTGAAATAGGCAAAGATAGAATTATTTCACAAGGCAACTCGCTAGGTACATTTAACATTGGTAGCCCAGATGAGATTAGAGTTGAGTATATCAGAAAAGGAAATCATGACCCAAATGGTATTATGGGTTTAAAGCTTTATGATTACCAAACGTCTTGGATTACCATTATGTCGGACAAAGCGGAGTTCACGAAAAATGGCATACTTAAGAATCCTGAATTAGTAAAAATAACTGGGGCTTGGAGATATACCCCAGTTTGTAGAATGCTACCAACCGACTATTTACCTGAAATTTAATTCGGGTAATCAGGATTATTACATTATTCCTCTTTTAATAACGATTATTACACGGCTTGAAGGTCTAGAGTGGCTCAGCTCTAGACTTTGCTTAAAGCTATCGTTCCGCTCACTGCACTTCTGTATCGTACATTTAGAGACTATCCATTGCAATAGATTATTTCATTGGAAGTTTAATGGAGTTAAGTGAAAAGTTTACAAAAAATGATTTGAAGAACCTCGGGTAAAAAAGTTACTTTAGCCGACTATTATTCTTACTCTATTAGTCTCACTCAATAATAAAATCATTTTGAAGAAAGCCTGCCTATACTATTCTATGATCTTGGCGATCGTTGTTTTTACCAATGTAAATGCAAATGCTCAGAATCCTGAAGAGCGAATTTATAATATGTTAGATGAGGTTTCTACCGAAAAATTGTCTGAGCATATTAAAAAGCTTGCCGATGCAGGTGGAACGCGAAGCCGAATTACTTTTACACGAGGTGTAGACAGTGCAGCAGTGTATATAAAAAAAGTATTTGATAGCTTTTCTGGACTCACCTCCGTGGAATTAGACACGTTCTACATTGCAACAGCTACTAGTCCTTATAACAATCAGCCACAGGTTAATGTAGTTGCAACCATCGAAGGCAGTACAAATCCCGAAAAAATCTTTGTTATAGGCGCCCACCTTGATGCCACAGCAAATAACGACAGTAACTGGGGTAAAAATGGAGCCAACTGGAAATCTATTGAAGCCCCTGGTGCCGATGATAATGCAACTGGAATTGCATCTATTTTGGAACTAGCTCGACTAATGAGCGATGAACAGTTTAATTTTGCTAATGATTTTACCATTAAACTGGTAGCATTTGGGGCTGAAGAATATGGTGCTAATTACAAGTATAATCATCATGGAAGTACTCACTTTGCCAATCAAATCAAGACTGCAGAAAATGAAATTATTGGCATGGTTTCTATGGATATGATTGGTTTTAATGACTTTAATGATTACGCTTCGATTGTGAAGGATGAGAAGTATGTAGGGAATGAATCGGTTACTTTAGGTGAGAAATTTGTTAAGGCAAATAAAGACTTTTCAATCGGCTTGATTACGAATAAAGCACCTTTTGAAACAGGTACTTATAGCGACCACCAATCTTTTTCAGATGTCGGAATACCAGCCATTCTTCTTATTGAAAACGCTCCATGGAAGAGTAATGACTATTACAATAAGAACCCATACTACCATACTACCGAAGATGTTTTTGAAACAATAAATATAGAGTTGGTGAAAAGGATTACCCAGCTTAATCTTGCGACTTTGGCGTCTTATAACGGAACCGCAACGGGAGTGGAGTCTGAAGATGTAAGTACTCCAGATCAACTGAGTTTAAGTCAAAATTATCCAAATCCATTTAACCCAAGTACAGTTATAAAGTATCATTTGCAGGAGTCTAGCCACGTAACTTTAAAAGTGTTTAATATGCTTGGGAAAGAAGTTTCGGTACTTATAGATGGCAATAAAGCATCGGGATCACATGAAGTGGTTTTTGATGCGAATAGCATTGGTGAAGAGCTTGCTAGTGGGATATACCTGTATCAGTTACGCACGGATCGCTCAGTGATTAGCAATAAAATGACGCTGATTAAATAGATTTTAGTAGTTAGTAGTTAGTAGTTAGTAGTTGTGCTGATTGTTATCTGCAAAATAGAGACGTAAGATTTAGGACATAGGATGTAAGAGTTGCCTGTAGATGTTAGGTAACTCGTTGACGGTGATGTAGCATCTACACTCCTAAACCCCACTACGGTCATTCCTGCGCAGGCAGGAATCTAGGTTTGAATTAAAACCACAGACCTCACTAACAACATAGATCTCGGGCATACGCCGCGAGATGACGGAGGTGTTGCCTCTACCCCTAAACCCAAACAACGTCATTCCTGCGCAGGCAGGAATCTAGGTTTGCATTACAACCACAGGCCTCACTATCTACATAGATCTCGGGCATACGCCGCGAGATGACGGTGATGTTGTCTCTACACCGAAGCCTATCACGGTCATTCCTGCGCAGGCAGGAATTTAGGTTTGCATTAAAACCACAGGCCTCACTAACAACATAGATCTCGGGCATACGCCGCGAGATGACGGAG
>CAXBMW010000021.1:0-21252 GCA_963977025.1 uncultured Balneolaceae bacterium
GCCGTTACTCTTGAAGGTAACACCGTAGTTGCATCTACTAACTAAGCTTAGTGATTAATAACGCTTTCCTTTGCATGCTTAATGCAAATTCTATCTACCTAACTTTTAACAGGATAATCAATGAATATTTCTACCACTTTTAAACATCCGAATCTAATTTCTCGAATTACAAGCATGTTCAGTTTAACCATCGCAATGGTGTTGCTGATCTCAACAACGGCTTTTGCTCAACCAACAATTCCATCTTTATCCTTGCCTGACAGTGCTGCTGTAAATCAGCCTCACAAATTGGTGTTAATTTGGAATGCCTCCGAAAATGCTGACACATATCGTTTACAGGTCTCAGATACTTCCAGCTTTTCGACTACTGTTTATGATCAATCTCAACTCACCGATACTTCGCAGTTTGTTGAAGTAATGGATTTTAGCACCTCCTACTACTGGAGAGTTTCCGCTACAAACGGTTCAGGAACTAGTGAATTCTCAACACAATCACGTTTTGCTACATGGGATTCTGTACCAAATGGTCCTGACCCCGTAGAACTTGGTTTGCTTGATGATTTTGCAATACTTGCTTATGCCGCGGTAACAAATGTTCCGTCCTCAGCAATTAAAGGAAATGTGGGTCTAACACCTACGTCTGGTGCATTCATCGACTTAACGGAGGGCGAAGTAACAGGTACTATCTTTACGGTAGATGCTTCTGGTCCTGCGGGTTCTGTTTCATCCCCTTCCATGCTAACTGTTGCCAAAGGCGATTTAACTGTTGCATATAATGATGCCGCAGGCCGAACCGTGTCTCCAGTAGGAATAGCTGGCAATATTGGTGGACAAACTCTATACCCTAGTTTGTATAAATCCACAGGAACACTCGAAATTTCAGCGGGAGACTTAACTCTCGATGCTAACGGAAATGAAGATGCAGTTTGGATCTTTCAGATTGCTTCGAGCTTTAACATGACTTCTGACAGAAAGGTATTCCTAACCAATGGTGCAAAAGCTGGTAATGTTTACTGGCAAGTAGGCTCAGCGGCTACATTTGGAACCACTACGGTGATGAAAGGAACTATTATGGCTGGAACGCAAGTAACGTTAGCAACAGGTGCTACTTTAGACGGTAGAGCTTTTGCTTTGACTGAAAACGTAACCTTGCAACAAAACACCATCAATGCCCCTGAGTTTACAATAACTACAGGATTAGAGAACGATGAGATTCAATTACCAAGCGATATCAGTCTTTCACAAAACTATCCGAATCCCTTCAACCCTACTACAAGCATCAAATTTGGTGTTAATAAAACCAGCAATGTTCAACTTGAAGTATTCAACATGTTAGGCCAACGCGTTGTTACATTGGTAAATGAACAAAAATCTCCCGGATTCTATACCGTAAACTTTGATGCGGGCCAATTCACTAGTGGGTTTTATATGTATCGAATTACAGCAAATGGTAGTCAACGAATCAAAAAAATGACGCTTATCAAATAATTGTCACTTTTTATAAAAAGTATCTTACTAGCCCATTCAGTTTTTCTGATGGGCTTTTTTTTGTTTATAGATTGAGAAACATAGTCTACATAAAGTTTTCATACCCCTTTTCTATTACCTCTTCTACTAAGAAGAGAATTCAGAGTAGATGAATACAGTTAAGATTTTATAAGGATATTAAAACTTGTTTGTTTCTAAACGATTGGTTAGTTTAAAAAACATTTAAATATTATGGCACGAAGAAAGAATTATATAGAAGAAGAAGTTATTGAAAAGGCTATGACCTTGTTCTGGCGAAATGGCTATGAAACAACCTCAATGCACATGCTTGAACAAGAAATGGGCATCAATAAATTTTCTATTTATTCTAGTTTTGGAAGTAAACAAGGCGTTTTTCTTGAAAGCATTAAATGCTATAAAGCTAAAACAAACGCCATGTTTGAGGAATTCAAAAGAGCTTCAAATGGCGTTGAAGACATCAAACAGTTCTTTTATGATTCTGTGGAAATATGTACTCAAGAAGGCAATGAAAAAGGCTGTTTAGTTACAAACGCTTATAATGAATTTTCAGAAAGTGATGATCCATTAATAAAGGAACAGATGACCTCCTTTATGGATAATCTAAAGACCTTATTTATTGAAAAATTAAGAATGGATTCTTCTAAAGACGAAGAAACTATTCAAAAAGAAGCCAACTTTTTGTTGTTAGCCAAGCACGGTTTAGCAGCTGCTACTAGAGTTAACAACCAAAAAGAGATTAAAGATTATATTGAAATGACATTCAAAAATATTTAAGCATTTTTTTTACAACAATACTAACCGATTGTTTAGTTATTAATACTAATTATAAAATTTACCAATACTATTATGACAACATTAAAAATTCACAACATTGACTCTGCGCCAGAAGGCAGTAAAACATTATTAGAACAATCTCTTAAAACAAACGGCATGATACCTGGATTGCACGGTGTCTTAGCTGGTGCTCCTGGTATTCTTGAAGGATACCAGACCTTACATAAATTATTTTCAGAGTCTTCATTCAATAACGAAGAATTAACCGTTGTATGGCAAACTATCAATGTTGAACACGAATGCCATTACTGTGTACCTGCTCATACAGGTATTGCCAAAATGATGAAGGTTGACGATGCTATTTCAGAATCTTTACGCAACGAAACTCTTCTTGAGAATCCTAAATTGGAAGCATTGCGTACTATGACATTATCTATTGTACGTAATCGTGGCCATGTAACACCAGAAGAATTACAAGCTTTTTATGATGCTGGTTTTGAAGAAAGACAAGTTCTAGAAATCATTCTAGGTCTATCTCAAAAAGTTATTAGTAACTATACAAATCATATTGCAAATACACCAGTAGATGCACCCTTCCAAAAATTTGCTTGGTCTAAAGAAAACGTGGAAGCATAAACATAGAACGTGATAGAATAAACCTTCCGTAATTCGACGGAAGGTTTATTTAAAATTAAAAGTACGAAGCCAACCAATTTAGAGTGCCTCTCAAAGATTACTAATGTGAAACCTACAGTTCAAACTTTCGTAGTTGCATCACATTCAATAAAGACAAAAGAATAGAAGTTTTGAATTCCTATATTCCAATACAGAATTCTTATGGAATTAATTCAATGCAGTTATAATATTCAAAAGAAAAAGTTTAGGATATCGGTACAACTTGTCGATATATTTAAACAAGTGCTGACAGCATAAATAATTTAATTAAAAGTACAGACCTTATTTTTTAGGAACTTAATTATATGGAATCCAGTTCTAGCGATTTCAGATTAAAATTTAGGATATGAAAAGAGTTGTAATAACAGGCTTGGGAGCCTTAACTCCCATCGGAAATTCGGTAGATGAATTATGGCAAAATGCCGTCAATGGAAAAAGTGGTGTAGCAAAAATCACCAAGTTTGATCCTTCATTGTTTAAAACAACTTTTGCAGGTGAGTTAAAAGATTTTGACCCTACAAAGTACCTTATCCGTAATGAGATTAAACGAAGTGATCGCTTTACACAATACGCTCTCTATTCTGCAAATGAAGCTATAGATGATAGTGGCTTAGATATTGAAACCCTCTCCCCTTTTGACATTGGAGTTATTTGGGGATCTGGACAGGGTGGCATGCAATCTTATGAAGATGAAGTAATGAACTATACTCTGGAAGGTAAAAAACCACGGTTCAGTCCGTTTTTTATTCCAAAGATGCTTGTGAACATGGCTTCAGGAATGATTGCTATGAAATTTGGTTTGAGAGGAATCAATTATACAGCTGTTTCTGCTTGTGCCTCTTCAAACTCCGCAATTATGGATGCATTCAACTATATCCGTTTGAACAAAGCCAAAGTTATGGTTACCGGTGGATCTGAAGCTCCGATTACACAAGCATCTATCGGTGGCTTTAATGCCATGAAAGCTCTTTCTACCCGAAATGAGGAACCTCAACAGGCATCAAGACCTTTTGATGTTGACCGAGACGGATTTGTAATGGGAGAAGGTGCAGGTGCATTAATTCTTGAAGAATATGAGCACGCAAAAAATCGTGGGGCAAAAATTTATGCCGAAATAGTAGGCGCAGCAATGACTGACGATGCTTACCACATCTCTGCAACACACCCTGATGGCATCGGAGCCATTAAAGCCATTGAATTGGCGCTGGAAGAGGCAAAAGTAAATCCTGAAGAGATTAACTATTTGAACGCTCACGCAACTTCCACCAATGTAGGTGATTTAAGCGAAATGAAAGCCGTTGATAAAGTATTCAATAGCAATTTCAAGAACCTTAAGATTAGTGCCACAAAATCAATGACGGGCCATTTATTGGGCGCAGCTGGAGCTATTGAAGCAATTTTGTCTATTAAGGCAATCGAGAATAGTATAATTCCTCCAACCATTAACACCGTTACTGTTGATCCCGAATTACCCAAATCTATGCCTATTGTTATTCAAGATGCGGTGGAGCACAATGTAAATGTTGCAATGAGTAACACTTTTGGTTTTGGCGGGCATAACGCCACAGTGATTTTTAAGAAAATATAGAGTTCATCTCTTGTCGCTCTACTTTTAGAGTTGACAAGAGATTCCAACGTCCTATCTAATCTTTGTAACTAGGCGGAACAGAAATGAATGATAGTTATTAACCAGGAATAAGAGAGACCTAATGGATAATTATAAAAAAGCTTACATCGCAGGTGGTTGTTTTTGGGGAATGGAAGACCTTTTTAGAGTTCGCCCAGGTATTATAGATACAGAAGTAGGATACATTGGCGGTCAAAACGAAAATCCAACTTACGGAAATCATCCTGGTCATGCAGAAGGGATTGAAATCACTTACGACTCCACTGAAACATCATTCAAAGAAATACTGGATTATTTTTATCGAATTCATAACCCAACAACTGTTGACAGACAGGGAAATGATGTAGGCTCCAGCTATCGTTCAGCTATTTTCTTTCAAAACGAAAAAGAAAAGAGCTTAGCTGAAGAAATGATTCAGTTAGTAAACGATTCCAATAAATGGGACGGAAAAGTTGCTACGACTCTTGAACCTTACTCCAAATTTTGGGTTGCTGAACCAGAACATCAAGATTATCTAAAAAGGACTCCCAATGGCTACACCTGCCATTTTGAGCGGTTTAAAGATAGTTTTATAAGCTAAAATATAATTAAGCCTCACCTGTTTGTAACTTAGAAATCATTGGTGTAGGAATGATTCCAATTTGACTTAAGGAATCTGTAAACAAGTAGAAATTTCTACACTGCTAATTTGTAATCTGATTAGTGGGATTTCTATACGCTGCATTCGCCACTAAAATATTATTCCCGTTCCGCTGCTCTTCTTCGAAATGGCATTTATAAGCTCTTGTTTCCAATTAAATGGACGTCAGAGAATTCCTCTTCTATAACAAACTTAAAATATTATGGTGCATATGGTGGTGATAGCTTTTCATCTGATATATCTCCCCTCCTTCTTAAGTACTGTAAAAACATGTGATATATGTAACTCTTTACCAGATATGTATAATGCCTTTCATGAATAAAAGAATCACCTTTAAGTCATCGTTATTCAGTTACACATAAATCTCAGAATTATGTCAATTTCACTTGTTCCTACAAATAAATCTTCTTCAAACAGCTCAAAAAATATAATGATGAAAGGCCTTGTTTATAATGGCCCTGGCAAGATTGAATTTAAAGATGTCCCAAAGCCCGCTATTGATAAATCTACCGATGCTATTGTTAAAATAGTAAAGACAACTATATGCGGAACTGATTTAGGAATTCTACATGGTAAAACACCTTCAGTTAAACCAGGAACTACCTTAGGCCATGAGGGTATTGGTGTGATTGAAAAAGTGGGTAATTCAGTCAATAATTTCAAAAAAGGCGACCTCGTAATTATATCTTGTATCACTTCATGTGGTACTTGTGAGTATTGCAAAAAACAAATGTACAGCCATTGTGAAGATGGAGGTTGGATTTTAGGAAACCTTATTAATGGCACCCAAGCCGATTATGTACGTATTCCACATGCCGACAATAGTCTTTATGCTGCTCCAAAAGATATCGATGATGAAGCACTGGTCATGCTTAGTGACATCTTACCAACTGGCCATGAAATGGGGGTAATAAATGGTTGTGTAAAACCTGGAGATACAATAGCTATTATTGGTGCTGGACCAATTGGAATGTCTGCCCTACTCACTGCACAATTCTACTCGCCAGCAAAAATTTATATGATTGATCTTGATGAAAACCGACTGGAACTTGCCAAAAAATGGGGCGCTACAGACACTATAAATTCCGGTAAGAAAGACGCCGCAAAAATAATAATGGACGAGACTAAAGATGGAGTAGATGTTGCAATAGAAGCTGTAGGGGTTTCTACAACCTTCGACATCTGTCAACAAATTGTTCGTCCTGGTGGCCATGTTGCCAATATTGGAGTACATGGGCAAAGTGTAGATTTACAAATTCAAGATTTATGGATCCGAAATATCACTATAACTATGGGACTTGTAAATACAAACACCACTCCAATGCTTTTAAAAACTGTGACCTCTGGTAAAATTCAACCAGAAAAGTTAATCACCCATCACTTTAAGTTGAATGAGATTATTCAGGCCTATGAAGTATTTGGGAATGCCGCTAAGGAAAAGGCATTAAAAATCATCTTAACTAACTAAAGGAAAAGTAATGATTAGCATAATCAAGAAGCTTCCCAACATGATTATTGGCTTTAAATATGAGGGTAAAGTTACGGCCAAGGATTATGAGTCTATTCTTTTTCCCGCTATTGAATCTGCATTTGAAAAAAACAAAGATTTAAAAATACTGTGTCAAATCGCAAAGAATTTCGAAGGCTTTAAGGTAGATGCTCTAATAGACGACGCTAAACTTGGAATTAAATACTTCAGAAACTGGAAGAAAATTGCTTTCGTATCAAACAAAAAGAAGATGAACGATACAGTGAGGACCTTCGGGTTTCTAATACCAGGACAGGTAAAAACATTTAAGAAAAAGAAAGAAGCGATACTGTGGCTTTCTGTATAACAGAGCTACGTACTATAATTAACACCATCTTTTAATACAAATCAAGGAAAAGAGTATGACAACATTAGGCAAATTGGGAATTTGGATGGATCATTCAAATGCACATTTGATAGAGTTTAATAAAGAACCTTCATTACTTAAAACTATCAGTAGCAACTTTGACAATGACGATAAGGAAGCAGCTTTGAATAAAAGTGAAAGTCTTATGCATAATAAAAGGCAACAAGAGCAAAAAGCTTACTATAAAGAACTAGAGGATGCCATTATACAATATGAAGAAGTGCTTCTATTCGGCCCTACAAATGCAAAAACGGAGTTGCTAAATATTCTAATGGTAGATCATCGATTCGATAACACAAAAATTGAAGCTAAAACAGCGGATAAAATGACCGGAAACGAACAAAATGCTTTCGTTAAAAAGCATTTTTCAGATCAGTAACTCTTATGTGAGTATATAATCTGGACAACAAAAGAACCAGATAACCCTAATACTTCCAAACTAATAAAAAATTGACTTCATGAATATTCAGTTTAATACAGATTCAAATATATCCGGAAACGAAAAACTTGCAGCATATATAAGTTCAACTATAGATGATGAATTAAAAATATATAGAGATCAAATTACACGAATAGAAGTGCACTTATCAGATGAAACCGGCGATAATAATGGACAGAATAATAAACGGTGTATGCTTGAAGCCCGATTGGAAAATATAGATCCTATTGCAGTTACTAGCCATTCAAATAGCATAGAGGAATCGCTGAGTGCGGCTCTTGACAAATTGAAAAGCTCAATAAAAACAATTCTTGGCCGACTTAATAATCACTAAAAACAAACACCATGAAAAATACATTGAAAATGTTAACCATGATGTTTACCAGCATCATAGGGCTGCACAACTTAGGCTACTCGCAATCAACTTATGAGATCGAAAATACCGAAGACGTAGACATGCTCTTGCTAGGTACATCCTCTATACACGATTGGGAAATGGCTGCTAAAACGGTTACTGGAGAAGCTAAGTTTGTCTTTAAGTCCGACAGTGCTATTGCCCTTATTGCACTAGATTCTCTTACCTTTGTTTTAGAAGTTGAAGATTTAGAAAGTGATCATAGTAAACTTAGAAAAAATGCTTACAAAGCATTGAAATCTGAGGAGTTTGAGAACATTCAATACAAATTGTCCTCATCAATTATATTTTCAGAAAAAGGAGGCTATCTACTTATTACCTTTGGAGAACTTACTATCGCTGGCGTCACTAAAGAAATAGAAATGGATGTTCATGTTGTTGTGAATGAAAATAGCACAATCACCTGCACATGAACCTACCATTTAAAAATGACCGATTATGGGGTAAAACCACCTTCATTTATGTTTGGTGCTATGAAGACGGGCGATGACATTACACTTGAGTATGCCGTTGTTTATAAAAAATCTGTGTGAACTAATTCTTATCAAGGAAACCAATTGGATTCTAAATAGCTGAAGCTAATTGTAAGTGCCGGTTAATCTCTTGACAGAAATACAATTAGTCTCATTCAGTAGCTCTGCTACTGAATGAGACTATTTCTTATCCCTTACCTCACCCCTGACTTTTAAGTCAAAGAATTCACCCTCCACAAATCACTGCCTTTCATATAGTTACTGAACTGAATAAGTTAGTAATTCCAAAATTATTGAATTATTATAACGTGCTTTTTTTAATACAAAATAAACTCGGGGCTATGGAACTTAAGATTACCAATCTATCGAAAACCTATTCTAATGGTGTAAAAGCATTAGATAATGTGAACCTTGAAATTGGGACGGGAATGTTTGGACTACTCGGTCCTAATGGCGCAGGAAAATCATCCTTGATGCGAACAATCTCAACTCTGCAAGAGCCTGATTCAGGTAGCATTCAGTTTGGTGATATCGATGTTCTTAAACAAAAAGATGAGGTCCGTAAGATATTGGGCTATCTCCCCCAAGAGTTTGGGCTCTATCCCAACCTTAAAGCCGAATTAATTTTAGATCATTTTGCTGTATTAAAAGGAATTACAAATTCAGGTGAACGAAAGGACACCGTTCAAGCACTTCTTCAGCAAACAAATCTGTGGGATGTGCGAAAAAAGAAAGTGGGCGGATATTCTGGAGGAATGAAACAACGCCTTGGTATCGCCATTGCCCTTCTTGGAAATCCTAAATTGGTTATTGTTGATGAACCTACCGCGGGATTAGATCCAACCGAGAGAAATCGCTTTCTAAACTTATTGGGTGAAATTGGGGAAAATGTAGTGGTCATTCTTTCAACGCATATTGTTGAAGATGTTAGAGAATTATGCCGAAAAATGGCCGTAATCAACAAAGGAAATGTACTTACTCAAGGTTCTCCCGATGACGCCATTGAAGAGCTCTCCGGTAAAATCTGGAAGCGTTCTGTAGATAAAGATCAGCTTGATGCTATGCACACAGAGTTTGAGGTAATTTCAACAAGATTGGTGGCTGGCAAACCATTGATTCATATTTTTAGCGAAAGCAAACCAGATTCAAGTTTTGAAGCCACCGATGCTGATTTAGAGGATGTATACTTCCTCAATATCGCACGCGCAACCGTGGAGGCATAAGCCATGTGGAATATTACCAAATTTGAGATTTCGTATTTGTTACGACGTCCTGCTACCTATATTTACTTTTTTATCTTATTTCTGTTTGCCTTTCTATTCATAGCCACCGACATCGTACAAATTGGCGGTGGTATTGGAAAAGTAAACCTTAATAGTCCGTTTGTTCTCTTTCAAGCTTCAATGATATTAACACTTGTGGGAACTTTCATCACCACTGCCATTGCTGGGACAGCAATTATCAGAGATTTCCAGATAAAAACCCACGAGCTATTTTATACCAAACCAATTACAAAAGCCCAATATCTTTGTGGCAGATTTATCGGTGTAGTAGCAATCATGTTATTTGCCTATTCAGGAATTCTCTTTGGTCTTGCTTTCGGAGAACTCATGCCTTGGGTAGATGCCGAACAACTGGGTGCATTCAACTTTCTTACCTATTGGAATAGCTTTCTAGTATTCATTTTCCCGAACGTGCTTTTTATAAGTGCTCTGTTTTTTGCTGTAGGAACACTGACCAGAAATATCTTTTTAGTTTACGTTCAGGGTATCATTCTAATAATAGCTCAAACTATTGCTCAAACGTTAACCGCTGATTTAGATAACGATAGAATAAGTTCACTCATTGATCCTTTTGGTGGTGAGGCTTTTGCACTCGTTACAAAATATTGGACCGTTGTTGAACAAAACACTTTACAACTTTCCTTTTTTGATAGTTACATATTCTCGAACAGAATACTTTGGATTGGAATTAGTTTAGCCCTTTTTGCTATCACCTATATCCTCTTCGACTTCAATGTGCAACCTATTGGGTCTCGAAAAGCCAAAAAGAAGAATATACAACAGGAAGAAAAAGAAGACGCGCTAAGCACCTATTTATCTCTTCCAAACGTTGTTACTCATTTCGACTTTAAAGCTCGTGTTAGTCAATATATAAGCCTTACAAAGTTCTATTTAAAGAGTATCGTAACTGAAATTCCGTTTTTAGCCATTGGTGCAATCGGAATTCTAAACTTCGTTATGTCCGCGATTTACTCAGATTCCATTTTTGGAACTAGTACATGGTTGGTTACACATGCCATGATAGAGGCAATCAGCGGGTTCACGTTATTCCTACTTATTTTAAGTACGGTTTACGCTGGAGAATTGATTAACCGCGAACGAGAGTTGAAACTAGATCAAACATTCGATGCCCTCAATCTTCCAAATAGCACTACCCTTCTAGGGAAGTTTACCGCATTGATACTTGCCATGTCATTTTTATTCTTATTGCTCATACCAATCGGCTCTGTCGTACAGATTGCAAAAGGATTTACTGACATTGATTTCTCAGTATACCTAGGAGGCTTTCTCTTTTTGCAGCTTCCTAACATCCTCAATTATTGTATGATTGCATTTCTTATCCACACACTAATTAATAATAAGTTCATTGGCCATTTTGCAATGGTTGCCTTTTTTATTCTGAACGAAATTGTATTAAACGAGATCGGATTTGAGCACAACCTTTGGGAATTCGGGTCGTCAATCGGAATCACCTATTCGGATATGAATGGCTGGGGCCCCTTTCTTGGTGCAAAGTTGATATGGGAATTACACTGGTTCTTTGTGGGAGGCTTTTTACTTTTCCTATCCAATTTGTTTTGGGTACGTGGGACAGAATCCAGTTTCAAGCTTAGAATCAAATCTATTGGTCAGAGGCTAAATAAATCGGCAACTGCAATTGGTGCCGTTTTACTCTTGGCTAGCTTGATTACCGGTTCTATCATTTATTACAACACCAATGTTCTTAACGACTATCGAAATTCTGACGACACAAAAGATAATCGTGCACAATTCGAAAAAACGTACAAATCTTACGAAGATCTAAACACTCCAAAAATCGTAGATACCTACGTTGAAGTAGATTTATATCCATCTGAGCTGGCATATCATGTTAAGGGTCGAAATATCCTTGTTAACAAGACAACCTCACCCATCGATTCTGTTTGGTTGAATTGGGAAAAAGATAACCAGTACTCAGAACTGGGCTTTAACAAAGCTGCTAAAGAAGTTCATCGAAATGAGACGTATGACTTTAGTATCTACGCCTTCGATAAACCTCTAATGCCTGGAGATAGTATTGAGTTGGCTTTTGATTTTGACTATAAGATTGAAGGTTTTTCAAATAATGGAATCTCGACAGCTATAGCTGGAAATGGTACTTTTCTAAACAGTAACATCTTTCCAAGCATAGGTTATAATAGCGGAATTGAGCTAAGTGCTGATGATGATCGAAAAGAACAAGGGTTAGCTGAAAAAGAACGTACCGCTTCTATTTATGATACCACGGCTTATGCAAATCACGGACTTGGAAGCCAGGCAGACTGGGTTAATTTCGAAACCATAGTTAGCACTGAAGTTGGACAAATTGCTGTTGCACCTGGCTACTTACAAAGTGAGCGTACTGAAGGCGGACGAACTTATTTCCATTACAAAATGGATGCGCCAATTCTATACTTCTTTTCATTTTTAAGTGCTGATTACGAAGTGATTGAAAAGTATTGGAACGACGTGAAAATGCAGATTATGTATCACTCTTCCCATGCCTACAATACGGATCGTATGATGGAGTCTTTGGAAAACTCTTTTGAGTATTTTTCAGAAGAATTTGGAGAATATCAGTTCAAACAAATACGTATTCTGGAGTTTCCTAGATATGCGGCTTTTGCCCAATCCTTTCCTAATACCGTTCCATTCTCTGAGGGAATCGGCTTTATCGCTCGTCTAAAAACCAACGACGATATTGATTACCCTTACTATGTAACGGCACACGAACTTGCCCACCAATGGTTTGGTCATCAAGTAGTTGGCGCTGATGTTCAAGGCAATACGATGTTAATCGAAACCTTTGCTCAATATGGCGCACTGATGGTGATGAAGAAGGAATATGGCGAGGATGTGATGAAGAAATTTCTTCGCTACGAACTCAATTCCTATTTGCAAGGAAGAACTTCTGAACGAAAGAAAGAACTTCCACTGATGCTAGTAGAAAATCAGCAATACCTACATTATCGTAAAGGGTCGGTTGTGATGTATGCGCTGCAAGACTATTTAGGAGAAGAGCTGGTAAATAGTGTAATCAAGGATTTTGTGAAAGACAACAAATTCCAAGAACCGCCCTACACAACCACGCTAGATTTTGTTAGCAGGTTAAAAGCTGCCGTTCCTGATTCTATGCTTTATTTAGTAGAAGATATGTTCGAAACCATAACACTCTACGAAAACCGAGCTAACGAAGCCACGTTTACAGCTTTGCCTGATAGCACTTGGGAAGTATCTCTTACTATCAATACCAAAAAACTTAGAGCTGATAGCCTTGGACTTGAACAAGAAATCGAGTTCGCCGATTATATTGATATTGGTGTTTTTGGGGAAGAATCTGAGACTACTGGAGAACTTGGAGAACGACTGTATTTAACCAAACATAAAATCTCTGGTGGCGATGAAACCTTCACTGTCATCGTTAACACTAAACCCGTCAGAGCAGGTGTTGATCCTTATAATAAATTGATTGATCGAAACCCTGATGATAATGTGAAACGGGTAGAAGAAAAGAACTAGATTAAAAAGGATGGTCATTTGGCCATCCTTTTTTATTTCTGTATCTCCGAAAATAACTATTGGAAGAATATTTAAACTAAATCGTGTCGATATCTATTCAGATAAGAATTTCAAAGCAATTTGAAGTTTTTATTATTTAATAAATACAAGAACTAAAAGTAATTTATGTCTACTTTGTAACCCAAGAGATTTATGATAAATATATCAAGATGAGTAAATAACAAACTATCTATAGCACTTCAGTTCAAATTGAAAGTGTTTTGCTTTCTCCTGTCCTGCCAGTTATAAGTATTAGCTACCCAATATTAAATACAAAAGAGATGGAAGACATACTTCTTTACGATAGATTACAGTTCGCATTTACTATCACATTTCATTACTTGTTTCCACAACTAACCATGGGTTTATCTTTGATGATTGTCTTTTTTAAAGGACAATACCTTCGAACAAAGATTGACAAATATAACGACGCTGCAAAATTCTGGATGAAAATCTTCGCTCTCAATTTCGCGATGGGGGTTGTAACAGGTATACCGATGGAATTTCAGTTTGGTACCAATTGGGCTAAATTCTCAGAGCTCACAGGGGGTATTATTGGCCAAACTTTAGCCATGGAAGGTATGTTTTCTTTCTTTTTAGAATCCTCCTTTTTGGGACTCTTTTTATTTGGTGAAAAGAAACTAGGCCACAAACTGCATTTTCTCACGGGTTTCTTAGTTTTTTTAGGATCTTGGGCAAGTGGCTATTTAATCATCGCTACACATTCTTGGATGCAAAATCCTGTAGGCTACGAAATAATAGAAAACGGAAAATTTGTTTTAAATAATTTTGGTGCGTTATTCTCTAATCCATGGTTGCTCCCCTCTTACTTGCACAATCAAGCAGGGTCTTTGGTAACATCGTCCTTTGTGGTAGCTGGAATTGGTGCTTTTTATTTACTCAATGATAAGCATCATGAATTCGGTAAACTCTTTGTTAAAACTGGAGTCATTTTTGGTTTAGCATCTAGCCTTATTGTTGCTTTTCCGACTGGAGATTGGGCAGCTAAAAATGTAGTAAAATATCAACCTGCGACCTTTGCAGGAATGGAAGGTATTTTTGAAACGGAAGAAGGTGGCTCAGAAATCATATTAATTGGACAACCTAATATGATTGAGAAAAAATTAGACAACAAAATAGCCGTGCCAAATATTCTTAGTTTTCTCACCTATCAAGATTGGAATGCGGAAATAAAGGGATTGAATGAATTTGATGAAAGTGTTCATCCAACCAATATTCCTGGTTTATATTATGCATATCACATTATGGTTGGCTTAGGAACAATCTTTATTGGCTTAATGCTTTTAGCCGCACTACAGCTGTATAGAAAGAAACTATACGAAACAAAATGGATTTTATGGTCGCTTATGTTAATGCTTCCATTTCCATATATAGCAAATACTACCGGTTGGTACACCGCTGAGTTAGGAAGACAACCTTGGTTGGTTTACAATTTATTGCGTACAGCTGATGGAGCTTCCCCTACGGTATCAGCTGGTAATACATTATTTACCTTGCTTGGTTTTGTAGGGCTCTACATACTTCTAGGCTTACTCTTCTTAATATTAGTTGGTAAGATTGTTAATAAAGGTCCTAAACTTAATACTCACTAATTATGGAACTCTTTTGGTATATCGTCTTAATGACTATGCTAGCTGTTTATATAATTTTAGATGGCTATGATTTTGGTGCAGGAATTATTCATCTTTTCTTTGCTAAAACAGAAAGTGATAAAAAAGCGATCACTAGCGCCATTGGTCCCTTCTGGGATGCCAACGAGGTCTGGTTAATAGCTTCGGGTGGAGTTCTCTTTTTTGCTTTTCCTACCTTGTATGCTTCTTCCTTTAGTGGATTTTATTTACCCTTGATGATCATTCTATGGCTACTCATTTTTAGAGCTATTGGCTTAGAGTTAAGAGGACAAGTTCAAAATAGAATATGGGAAGCGATTTGGGATAAAGCTTTTGGTATCTCAAGCCTTCTTTTAGCGCTATTTTTCGGAGTTGCTTTAGGTAATGTAGTAAGAGGCGTTAACTTAGGAAATGTAGTTAATGGAGTTTCTACTTATGAAGGCCACTTCTTCTTTTTGCCACTTTGGGTACCAAGCCTTAGCCCACAAGTAGAAGAATTAGGAATTATTGATTGGTTCACCTTATTACTAGGAATTATAGGAGTTGTAATTTTAACAATTCATGGTGCCAATTGGATTATTTTGAAAACTAACTCTAGTATAAATGGAAAACTAAAAAAAGTGGTGTTCAACCTAAATTTTGTATTACTAGTATTAGTAATTATCTCACTTCTGGTTTGGCATGTTATAGAACCTCAACCATTTCATAATTTCACAAGCAATCCTTTGTTATGGATTTTTCCAATCATAACGTTTACGGGCTTGCTGGGGCTGTTTAAAGTAAAAGTCTTCAGAAATCATGGAATGGGATTTTTGTTTTCTTCTCTTTTCTTATTTGGAGGGTTAGTTTCAACTGCGATGTCCATTTTCCCTAAAATGCTTCCATCAACAAATTCTATAAACCCTGATTTGACCTTGTATAATGTTGCTGCACATAATTACGGTTTATCAGTAGGTGTGTATTGGTTTGTGATAGCAGCCCTTTTGGTGGCATTGTACATGGTTATTCAATACAAAGTATTTAAAGGCAAAATGGATGATGTCGGCTATGGCGAACATTAACTAAAGCCTCGTTTATTATGAATGGCGCCCTGATATCTATAATTAGTGTTTTCATTGGTATAATTACAGCGAATCTTACAGGCTACTTTCTTAGAAAATCTTCCTTTGGTTTTGCTGGAAATACTTTAGTTGGGGTTTTTGGTAGAATATTTTTCATCAACTCTTTTGGAAACTTAATCTACCTTAATTTTTATCGTTCTTATTGTAATTAGCTTTGTACCTTTAGTTTAAAATTAAAATGAGCAACGAGAATTAAATCACCAATTAATTCTAAATCAGAAAACAACCACTCTAATTCCATAATGACCATCCAATTCTCTAAAACGGCTGAAATGCCTACTAAATACGGTGATTTCAAAATTATTTCTTTTAAGCAAGAAGGTGACATTCACGAACATTGTATTCTCTATAAAGGAAACTTGGCTGACAAAGACAATGTATTAACAAGAGTACATTCGGAATGCTTAACAGGTGATGTTTTTAGTTCAAAAAAATGTGATTGTGGCGATCAACTCGAAGAGAGTATGCGAGCCATTGCAGAAAAAGGAACAGGTATTATAATTTACTTGAGGCAGGAAGGTCGAGGAATAGGTCTTTTTAATAAAATTAATGCCTACGCTTTACAAGATAATGGGCAGGATACCATTCAAGCAAACCATTCCCTAGGTTTCGAAACCGACTTAAGGGATTTCACTATCGCTGCTAAAGTTCTCGATTACTTAAATATTCATTCTATTGAATTGTTATCAAATAATCCTCAGAAAATTGAGGTTTTAGAAAATGAAGGAATCAACATTACCCGAAGAATTTCCTTGATAACAAAAGCTAACAAACACAACGCCGAATATTTAAACGTTAAGAAAGAACAGCTTAAACACTTGCTATAATTAGCGTTGGATCCGATGTAGTTTAACATTTAGGGCCTCCCTCTGTATAAGCAATTACATAACCTGGCGCTAGTGTTAGTTACTGCTATTCTGTTACCCATATTACGAATGTCCACATATGTAATGCAGCCAAAAGCTCGAAATTAAAAAAAATCCGCCCAACTCAATACTCAATACTTTCCCCCACTCCTCTCTCCTTTTTTGAAATCGAACTAGTTTTCCCCATCTTCTTTTTTAAATAAATCATACTCATCAAACTAACATGGAAAACCTTCTTGCATTCTTTAATAACACCGCTCCTCTTTCAGAAAGCACTTTGAGTTTGATGAGTAAAATTTTCGTTTTTGATGAACTAAAAAAGGGTGACTATTTCATACAAAAAGGTCAGTACGCAAAAGAAATCGCTTTTCTTGAAACCGGAATTGTAAGAGCTTACTATATTGACAATGCTGGTAAGGAGTATAACAAACACTTTTTCTCATCTCCCTCAATAATAGGTTCGTATGCATCCCTAATTAGTAAACAAAAAAATAACGTTGCCCAGCAAGCCCTTACTGACTGCAAAATCTGGAAAGCCTCTTACAGTATCATTGAGCAGTTTTCGGAGGGGAATTATGAGATTGAACGATTACGAAGAATCATCGCCGAGAACTACTTTTTGAATTCCGAAAAAAAAGAACTTGAAATGGCTATGCTAGATGCTGATAAGCGTTATTTGATATTTCGTGACGAGTATCCCGGAATTGAATTAGAGATACCTCAATACCATGTTGCTTCATATCTTGGCATTAGCGCCACTCAATTAAGCAGAATTAGAAAGAAAATGTCGGATAGTATGTCTTTACCTATGTAAATGAACCCCAGCTAAAGTATGCTTTATTTGTGATTCAATTTTCACCCAACATTTTTATTGATGGAAAACAAAGAGCTTACCTTTTTCAAAGTCTTTTTTATAACTGCTTCTCTATGGAATTTAATAGGTGCATTTTTCGGCTATTTCAACACGGCCTATACTTTTAATGGCTTTTTCGGTCGTGAATTAACCGATCCGTTATTCTATGCTATTTATCAAGGTGCGTGGGGAACAACTCTGGTCTACTTTATTGGCTACGCGATTGTTGCTTACAATCCATTAAAGCACTACGGAATCGCGATTATAGGTGGAATCGGAAAAATTGGGTTCGCTATTTCCTTGTTACAATTCTACCTAGCTGGACTTGCAAACTCCATTGTTTTCGTTGTTATAATAGGCGATTCTATTTTCTCGTTGCTTTTCCTGTATTATTTCTATCGATTATACAAAGTAAACAGAAAGGTACATTGATCTATGAGCCTTTTTGATAACACGTACTTAATACTACTTATCTGTGTGTTCTTTTCTATATCTCATCAAAGTTATGCTCAAGACTCTTGGGAAATTGATAAAGACAAAGATGGCATAAAGGTTTACACAAAAGCTGAAGAAGGCTCCGACTTCAAATCTTTTAAAGCAGTCGTGAATCTTCCTGCCACAACAGATGAAATCCTAAAAATTCTACAAAATGCAGATGGATATTCTGAGTGGTATGGCTTCACTAAAACATCAATCCTTCTAAAACAAGAGAAAGGTGTTCAGTATAATTATGTTGAAACGGAATTTCCGTGGCCCTATAGAAATAGAGATATGGTTTATAGGATGTCAGTTGATACACTAAATCAGGAAATGATAAAAATATCTCTGAAAGGAATACCTGATTATATACCAGTTAAAAAGGGAAAAGTGAGGATGGATAAAGCAGAAGGATATATTTTGTTACAACCCTCAGTCGACTCAACCGAAGTAATCTATGTATTTCACTCAGAGCCTGGTAATAAAATTCCATCGTGGCTAGCCAACAATTCAATATCCGAACTCCCTTTTAAAACACTATCAGGATTACGAAAAATGCTCCATCAATAAAAGGAATTAACTTCGGATCTTCATAAGCGAGTTCTTCATGGAAAATCGAAGACAAGTATAAGACTACAATTCTTCTATAACATTTTGATTTTAGAATCGTCTAAGTGACTCATAAATCAAAATGCCAAGTATTTATAATGAAATTCAACTTTACAACCTTTGTTCTAACATCATTTCTCTTTGTATCAAGTTCATGTGATAATAAAATTACAAATCCAACAAATGATATCTATTTAAGTATTCCAGATAGTCATTTTGAAACAATATTAATTGAGCAAGGCATAGATTCAGACGGTGTAGTAAATCAAAAAATACTAAAAGAAGATGCTGAGAAAGTAAGCCAATTGGATTTAAACAAAACTAGTAACTTCGGTGAGATTAGTAATTTAACAGGAATTGAAGGCTTTATAAACATTAAGCTACTGTCTGCGGCTTTGCATAAAATTGAAGCTGTTGATTTAAGTTTTAATACCAAACTAGATACATTATTTCTACAAGGGAATTATCTTACCAGCATTGATATTAGTAACAACCAAAATCTAGTTTTTGCCGATGTCCAATCAAATGAACTCAGCTCAATTAAAGGACTTTCAAAAGCTACACGTTTAAAAAAATTGAATGTCTCATGGAATAACCTGAAAGAGTTTAGTATTCAAAATGAATCGATAGAGGTTTTACACATTAGCCAAAACCTGTTGAAATCTTTTGATACCAGTGGAGCTATAAATCTAACAAACATTTTGTTAACCAGTAATGAACTAATTACGGTAGACTTAAGCTCTAATACATTGCTAGAGACCCTGCTTATTTCTGATAATAGAATTCAAAATATTAGTCTTGAGCACAATAGAAATTTAACTCACTTATATATTACGAGTAACTCACTTACTAATCTTAATGTGAGCAACAATAAAGAACTGGTAGATTTAAGAGTTGATAGAAATCCAGATTTAACCTGCATTGAAATTAAAAATGGGCAAGAAATCCCAACCGTATCATTATCTGATTACCAAGAATTGAATAATGTTTGTAATTAGGATTAATTAAACAACGCTCACCGTCATCCAGATCCAGAGGCTTCGGAAGAAGTAACTTCAAAGTCATTAAAAAGCAATGATTTTGTTTTTTGGTGATATTTGATTGTACCTACATTTTATCCTCGTGCTCGCTAATGCACTAATCTCATCAATGAGCGTACTTCCCTTTTTGAAATAAAAATAGTTTTACTCATCTTAATCTAGATTTTTTAAATACAATTTGAAATTGGGATGAAATGAAACAAAAAGAACTTTCAGGATTAACAGATCAAGAACTGTTAGCCGAAGCAAAAAAAATGAAATCAGCTTCCATAATAGATGCCACCTTAATTGGATGCATGATTGGAGTCGTCATTTTCAGCATTCTGAAAAACACCGTAGGATTGTTCACTTTAATTCCTTTGTTTTTTGCATTCAAAGTATTTCATAAGCCCAAGGACAATGAATACAGAAAAGAATTGGAAAAGCTTTTAAAAGAACGGGATTTGAAATAAAAATTGGCGAAAGGTTTGCAGAATCAGAAACCAGAAAATCAACAGAAAAATATTGTGGGAAAAGTAAAGTCAGAGAATTGGAAAAAGTATAGTTTTGAATTTTTATCGATTTTCATTGCTGTTGTAACTGCATTTGCACTAAATAATTGGAATGACAACAGAAGAGATGCCAATTCTGAAAACAAAATTCTTATAGAAATATCAAACGGACTTGAAAAAGACTTAGAAGATATAAAACTCAATATGAGTGGCCATAAAACGGGTATTTCTGCTTGTAATTATTTCAGAGGGGCATTTGTAGGTAACGACATCGAAACAGACTCTTTGATGTTTCATTATTTCAATCTAACCCGTGATTTTGTGTCTATACAGAATATTGCAGGCTATGAAACTCTGAAGTCTAAAGGCCTAGAATTAATTACCAACGATTCTTTACGACTAGAAATCATATCGCTTTACGAATACGACTACAACACTTTAAGAAAGTTGGAAGAAGAATATGCCGAGATGCAATTTCAAGAAAACTATTTTAAAGAAATCAACGAAGTAGTAGCCCCCTACTTTAACATTGATAGCAACGGAAACATCACAGGAATTGATTTACCGCTAAAGATTCAAAAAGATAAAAGAAACGAACTCTTACTATATCTCTGGAAAATTCAATCAAATAGAATCTTTATCCTTCATTATTATTCTGAAATTGAAAAGAAAATCAATGAGGTTAGAGAGCATATTACTGCTGAAATCCAACGCTAGCTAGCTGGTGACTGGGCAGACTGCCGATTATAGCTCATAAAATAGCAGCATTTCTTTTTGAAATAGAACTCAACTTAGCGCAAGCACCCATCTCAATACTCAATACTCAATACTCAATACTCAATACTCAATACTCAATAC
>CAXBMW010000022.1:0-13883 GCA_963977025.1 uncultured Balneolaceae bacterium
CAAACTCGAAGCCGGTGGAAAATCCATCACTCAAAAAATGACTTTAATCAAATAATTCAAAATGAAGAATGAAGAATTAAAAATGGTGGCCCAGAGTGAGCAAGTCGCTAAAACCTCATTTTTAATTTTGAATTTTTAACTCTCAATTCAGCACTATGAAAACACGTATCCTCTTTACACTTACAGCAATACTTCTTTTTGCTACCGAATTAGTAATGGCTTAGCCAATGCTACCTAGTGGATCAGATCAAGTAAAGCTTGATGCTGACTCCAATTAATTAAATAACACAGCATGTTAAATCAAAGTGTATATTTGTCAAACGGGGGGGCTTAAAAAAGTGATGATTTAGTACGTTAAGTCATCTATGCAAAATTACTATTGAAAAGCATTGTAAGGGGTACACCTATAAACTCATTTCTGTAGGTAACTGGAAGAGAAAATAACAAACAATTTTATCATCAAAATATGAGAGCAACGATACTTAAACATTTACAATTAACGGCGGTACTTTTTTTAATCGCATTCAATATTCAAGCCCAAACCATCACAGAAACGGATGGTAATTTTAACTTATATAGCAATGGAATAGTTAAATGTACGGCATCCTCAGATGGTGATACCGGGACGCTAGATGGTGTTACCTATACTAAACGAACAAAAGTAGAAATTCAAGCTAACCATAGCCTTGCATCTACTAGTTGCACAAGTGGTATAACTACAATGAATTCTATGTTTGAAAGCGCTTCAACTTTCAATGAAGACATTAGCTCTTGGGATGTAAGTAATTCTACAAGTTTTAGTTATTTCTTTTACAATGCCACTGCTTTCAACCAAGATATTGGTGAATGGGATGTTAGTCTAGCTGGTCAAATAGCTAACATGTTCAGAAATGCAACCTCATTCAATCAGGATATTAGCGCTTGGGATATGAGTATTAAAACAAATTTGAACCACATGTTTCGTGATGCAACTGCTTTCAATAAAGACATCAGTGCTTGGGATGTAAGCAGTGTAACCTCAATGAACAATATTTTTAACGGAGCCAGTAGTTTTAATCAAGATCTTAGTACTTGGTGTGTATCTGGGGTTGCCTCTTCACCTATTAATTTCGGTAGTTCTGGATCATTTCCTGTTTGGGGAACATGCCCAGCTCGTGCTGTAGTTCGAGGTAATGCAGGTTGGCGTTTATTATCGTTTCCTTTTACGGGAGCTACAGCATTTGACATATCTGCCTTTGCTGGTGTTCAGGGTGTTCCTGGTGGTGATCATACTGCAAAAGCTTCTAACTTTTATTTATACGACGACACTGGGTCTTTCGAAACACCAACAAATGTATCTACAGCTTTAGGCGACGGTAAAGGCTTTGCACTCTATTTCTATGATAATTCAATTTCAGGGGATTTTGAGTTGCCTATCGTTTTAGATACAACGGCCACTGAGCCTTCTACTAATGTAGCTGTTACCTTAAACCCCGCTGCAAATGGATATACACTGGTCGGTAATCCATTTAAATCTAACTTTAGCGCCGATGCTACCGATATGGCAGTGAGTGGTGCTGACTTTATTCAGAACAATATTAGTTTTTGGAATGATGGCCTAGGAAGTTACTCTGTGCAAGATCGTACCACGCCGTACATCATTAAGCCTTGGCAAGGGTTTTGGGTTCAGTTGGGAGCTACAGGTGGCGCAACAACGTTGACTTTCAACACCTCAGGCAAAACGACTACAACCGAGAGTGGAAGCTTTTTCTCGAAAGAAGTAGCTGCCAATCGTGGAGATATCAACTTCACCATGAGTTCAGATAGCAGTTACGATGAAGCTATTCGTTTGAGCTTCCGTGATAATGCCACTACCGATTACGACGCTGATGATGCCGGAAAACTTATGCCGCTTCTTAATCAGTACGCTGTAATGGGTTTCCAATCCAATGACCTGTTTAAAGCCGTAGAATCTCTTCCTTGGGATCTTCAAGAAACTGTAACCATTGCTATGGACACAAAGTTGGTAGGAGTGAGCGGAGGCTTTATGCTCAATTGGAAAGGTTTTGAAAGCATACCTGGAGATTGGGAACTCACCTTCCACGATTACCAAACCCAGACGAATGTAGACATGCGAGAGGATAGTTTGTATCAATTTGATGCGACAGCTCCAGTAGCCAAAGTGAACGTAATGAGTATTCTTACCGGACCGCTAGCAACGCCACTAAAAGCTAAATCTACAGGCAATAGATTTGCCATTACTGTTTCCCCAAACAAAACAAGCGTAGGCATCGAATCGGTTGAAGAAATACAAAGCTATTCATTGGCACAAAACTACCCAAATCCGTTTAACCCAAGCACTACCATCAATTACACGATGAAGAACGCTGGGCAAGCAACCATTAGCATATACAACGTGATGGGACAAAAAGTAGCAGAGCTAGTAAACGAAGTTAAATCTCAAGGCAGCTACAATGTAACGTGGAACGCGAGTGGAACAGCTTCAGGCGTGTACTATTACAAACTCGAAGCCGGTGGAAAATCCATCACTCAAAAAATGACTTTAATCAAATAAATTTTAATGTATCATTATGAATGTTGGGTTGAAATAAGCTATATTCAACAATCATAATCAAATACCCAAATTTTCCTATTATGAAATCAAGAATATTTTTTACACTGACTGCAATTCTTCTTTTTGCTACTGAATTTGTAATGGCTCAGCCAACGCTACCTAGCGCACCAGATCAAGCACCTATTGACGGTGGCTTAACTTTATTAGCTGCTGCAGGTGGAGCGTATGCAATCAAGAAACTTCGCGACAATAAATTGAGCAAAGAAGAAAACATCGAAGGATAAGAGTTCCATTTTATTTGAACAGGTGTCTCTTGGAATAAGGGTAGGACTTTAATTTATAATTAAGGGTCTAAACTTGTAATCAGATACAAATTCGTTTTAAAAGGCAATCCATTTGGGTTGCCTTTTTTATTTGAATTATTCTCTCGTTACTGAGTTCTGCTGCGTAATGCAGTCTAGAAGCTTCTGCTTCCAATCATTTGTTAAAGCTCTAGACTCCTGTCTGTGCAGGAATGAAGTTGTTTTTTAGCCGTGAGCCGTGAGCCGTGAGCCGTGAGCCGTGAGAAATGAGTTTTGAGCTTTGCCTCATTCAAAATTCAAAATCTAAAATTCAAAATCTAAAATTCAAAATCTAAAATTCAAAATCTCTTAATTCTCATTCTCCGCTCCTTATCACGAACTTTTGTGTAAAAGTGAAGTGTTTGGCGATTGTGCGGTTGTTGAATACTCTCAGTCTGTAAATAAGCTAGTTATTTTACATGTTTGTTAAGCGAAGTTGGCTTAGTAACTACGACTTAAGGAAATGATGAATGCATAGGACGAGAGGTTATAAAGGGCTAACTACTATCTGGAAAATAATCATTTACTATCGGGACAATTTGTGAGCAAAAAGTAAGCTTACAAAAAAGTACATCAGCAAAAAAAGGCGCAGAAAACCTTTAGGGAACAAGACCTTTCATCGATACACAGAATACTTGTCTATAGATAGAATGCATCTATCTAATAAAGTGTGTCATACCGTCTATTCATAACTAAGACTTTTTGGAAGGACTATGTCTAAGAAACCAATGCACGAGCTGAATCGATCTTAAATATTATTTGAACGACATCTCAATGCCTGGTAGAAAAATTTCAAACTATTATGGTGAAACATTGAATAGCACCTCCATTCAATGCTTTCTAGGATGATTTTGGCACGCTGGTCAATGTCTTTGGCACCCTGGTTGTAAAAGCATGGAGTAATTTAAGAGTAGAATAATTAAAGAATACGGCTCAGAAAAGCATAAACGGAACGGACTCAAGAACGCTTGAAAATAAAAGTCAGGCGGGGTACTAAAATACTAACAATCATATCATCACATCATGAAAATAACGGGATTTAAACGGCTACTTTTATTGGGGGTATTTTTTTTAATCGCCACCAACATTCAAGCGCAAACCATCACAGAAACCGACGGCAATTTTAATCTGTATAGCAATGGCATTGTATCATGTACATCTGCTTCAGATGGTGATACTGGATTACTAGATGGGGTTACTTATACAAGACGAACTAAAGCACAAATTCAAGCTGATAACTCTCTAGCTTCAACAAGTTGTACGAGTGGCATCACTGATATGAGTTTTATGTTTAATGGAGCATCAACTTTTAACGAAGATGTTAGTTCATGGGATGTAAGCAATGTCACAACTATGTTTCTCTTATTCACTGGCGCAAGCTCTTTTAATGGGGATGTTAGTGAATGGGATGTGAGTAATGTGACCAATATGGGAAACGTATTTCAACAAGCAAGCTCTTTTACCGGAGATGTTAGTTCTTGGGATGTAAGTAGTGCTACCAACATGTATCAAATGTTTTTTCTAGCCACAAATTTTAATCAAGATTTGAGTTCATGGTGTGTATCTAATCTTGGTTCGGAACCTTCAGATTTCAGTACAAATAGTTCGCTTTCCGAAGCTAATAAACCAGTTTGGGGAACTTGTCCAGTACCACAATTTGTATTCCTAAGCAATGGCGTAACCATTGATTGTACGGCAGCTACGGTTGGTGCTACTGAAACTCTAGGTGGAGTTGCTTACACCAAGCGTACTGCCGCTGAAATCACAACTGCAAATGCGGCTACGAGTTGTACAAGTGGTATTACGGATATGAACTCAATGTTCAAAGATTCTACTTCTTTTGATGGTGATATTGGTTCTTGGGATGTGAGTAGTGTGACAGATATGGGGTATATGTTTGCTGGATCATATAGTGATCATAGTGTTTTCAATCAGGATATTAGTAGCTGGGATGTAAGCAGTGTTACAGACATGGAGTATATGTTTTCTTATGCCGAATTATTCAACCAAAGTTTATCAGCATGGGATGTAAGCAGTGTTCTAGACATGAGATATATGTTTTCCTTTGCTTCTGTTTTTAATCAAGACATAGGTTCTTGGGATGTGGGTAATGCTACAGATATGCAATATATGTTTCGAGATGCAAGTGTGTTTAATCAGGATATTAGTTCTTGGGATGTGGGCAATGTTACCCGAATGCGGAGTATGTTTTTAAATGCTTCAGTCTTCAATCAGGACTTGAGCACATGGTGCGTGTATTTGATTGGTTCAGCTCCTGCTTCTTTTGGTAATCTGGGAACAAATCCAACGTGGGGTACCTGTACAAATCCCGATTTTAGTTTAGTCTATTCTAATTCTACTGTTAGGTGTACAAATGCAGATGTCGGTGACGGCGGAACCTTAAATGGGGTTACGTACATCAAACGAACTAAAGATGAAATTACCGAAGCAAACGCCGCAACTACTTGTACTAGTGGTATCACAGAAATGAAAAGTCTGTTTAAAGATGCTACTACCTTTAATGGCGATATTAGTACTTGGGATACTGAGAGTGTTACAAGATTAGATTCCATGTTTTATGGAGCGGCTGCATTTAATCAGGACATAACTAAATGGAATGTTGAAGAGGTATATTATTTTTCACATATGTTTTCAGGGGCTAGCTCATTCAATCAAGCTATTGGAAATTGGGATATATTTCCCTCGGAAATAAGTTCTATGTTTTCCGAAGCTAGTGCATTCAATCAAGATCTAAATTGGGGTGTAGGCAATGTTACAGATATGAGTAATGTGTTCTATGGGGCTAGTGCCTTTAACGGTGACATTACATCCTGGAATGTAAGTAACGGAACCAAGATGGATTCCATGTTTTATGGAGCAACCGCTTTCAACCAAGATATCAGTTCTTGGAATGTGAGTAGTGCAACAGACATGACCGATATGTTTAAAAACGCATCTGTGTTTAATCAAAACATTGGTTCTTGGGATGTAAAAGCCGTAGCAGCTATGGGTAATATGTTTTTAAGCGCTACTGCATTCAACCAAGACTTAAGTGGATGGTGTGTTCCGTTAATTACCGAATCACCTGCCAACTTTAAAACGAATAGTTTTATCGAGCCATTTTGGAGTTGTGTTAATCCTCAAATCTATTTTGCAACAGTAGACAGCGCAACGGTGCAATGTCCTGCGGCGACGAGTGGTGATTTCGGGATATTAGATGGAACTGTTTATACCAAACGAGCTAAGGGTGAAATTACCGAAGCAAACGCTGCAACTACTTGTACTAGTGGTATCACAGAAATGAAAAATCTGTTTAAAGATGCTACTACCTTTAATGGCGATATTAGTACCTGGGATGTAAGTAGTGTTACGAAAATGGATTCCATGTTTTATTTCGCTTCAGCGTTTAATAAAGATTTGAATGCTTGGGATGTGAGCAATGTAACCAGCATGTCTTACCTATTTTATAAAACATCTATTTTTAATGGAGATATTAGCTCTTGGGATGTAAGTAGCGTGACGAATATGTCCAATATGTTTTATCAAGCCCTTGCATTTAATTCTGATCTAAGCGATTGGGATGTCAGTAATGTAACCGATATGTCGTATTTGTTCCTAGATACAGACATTTTCAATGCAGATTTAAGTGAATGGGATGTAAGTAATGTAACGACCATGACTAATATGTTTAATCAAGCTGGAGTGTTTAATGCAGATGTTAGCTCCTGGGATGTTAGCGAGGTAGAGGACATGAGTGGAATGTTTCAAAGTGCTTCGGTATTCAATCAGGATATTAGCACCTGGGATGTGGACAGTGTAACTACAATGAAAAGTATGTTTTCGGGAGCCTCAGCCTTCAATCAGGATATTAGTACTTGGGATGTAGATAGTGTAACAACTATGAGCAGTATGTTTAGTAGAGCCTCAGCCTTCAATCAGAATATTAGTAGTTGGAATGTTGACAAAGTGACTAGTATGAGCAGTATGTTTTCAAATGCTTCGGTTTTCAATCAGAATATTAGTAGTTGGAATGTTGACAAAGTAACTACTATGAATAGTATGTTTTCCAATGCTTCTTCCTTCAATCAGGATATTAGTAGTTGGGATGTCAGTAATGTGACTAGTATGGGCAGTATGTTTTACAATGCTTCTGCCTTCAATCAGGATATTAGCACTTGGAATGTGAGCAACGTAACTAGTATGGGCAGTATGTTTTCATTTGCTTCGGTTTTCAATCAGGATCTAAATAACTGGGATGTCAGTAATGTGACTTATATAGACGAATTATTTTTAGGAGCTACTGCTTTCAATGGAGATGTAAGTAGCTGGGATGTGAGTAGCGTAACAGAGATGAATGGGGTTTTTAGTGAAACTGATTTCTTTAACGGAGATATAAGCCAATGGGATGTCAGCAATGTAACTGAAATGGAATACACGTTTTATGAAGCCACGGCCTTTAATCAAAACCTAAGCTCTTGGTGCGTTTCTGAGATTTCAAGTGAAGCCAGTGACTTTAGTGATTCTAGTCCTCTAAGTGCTCCAAATAAACCTGTGTGGGGAGCTTGTCCACGAACCGATATTTCAGGTGATGCAGGGTGGCGTTTACTTAGTTTTCCATTTACAAATGCAACCGTAAGCGATTTATCCGACGATACCGCTGTTCAAGGAATTACAGGAGGGAGTAATGTGGGTTCTGCTGCTAATTTCTATTTGTATGATGACACTGGAATCTTTGAAGAGCCAACCGATGTCTCAACCGCTTTTGGTGATGGAAAAGGCTTTGCACTCTATTTCTATGATAACGCAAGTAGCGAATCATCGACATTGCCCGTTATGTTGGAAATGTCTGGTGTAGAACCCTCAGAAGATGTGGACGTTAGCTTAAACCCAGTAGCCAGTGGTTATACCTTGGTGGGGAATCCTTTTGCATTCAACTTTAGCGCTGATGCTACGAATTTGGCAGTGAGTGGTGCTGACTTTATTCAGAACAACATTAGTTTTTGGAATGATGGCTTAGGAAGTTATTCTGTACAAGATCGTACTACGCCTTACATCATAAAACCTTGGCAAGGGTTTTGGGTTCAATTGGGAGCTACAGGTGGCGCAACAACATTGACCTTCAACACTGCCGGCAAAACGACTACAACCGCGACAGGAAGCTTTTTCTCTAAAGAAGTAGCTGCCAATCGTGGAGATATCAACTTCACCATGAGTTCAGATAGCAGTTACGATGAAGCTATTCGTTTGAGCTTCCGTGATAATGCCACTACCGATTACGACGCTGATGATGCCGGAAAACTTATGCCGCTTCTTAATCAGTACGCTGTAATGGGTTTCCAATCCAATGACCTGTTTAAAGCCGTAGAATCTCTTCCTTGGGATCTTCAAGAAACTGTAACCATTGCTATGGACACAAAGTTGGTAGGAGTGAGCGGAGGCTTTATGCTCAATTGGAAAGGTTTTGAAAGCATACCTGGAGATTGGGAACTCACCTTCCACGATTACCAAACCCAGACGAATGTAGACATGCGAGAGGATAGTTTGTATCAATTTGATGCGACAGCTCCAGTAGCCAAAGTGAACGTAATGAGTATTCTTACCGGACCGCTAGCAACGCCACTAAAAGCTAAATCTACAGGCAATAGATTTGCCATTACTGTTTCCCCAAACAAAACAAGCGTAGGCATCGAATCGGTTGAAGAAATACAAAGCTATTCATTGGCACAAAACTACCCAAATCCGTTTAACCCAAGCACTACCATCAATTACACGATGAAGAACGCTGGGCAAGCAACCATTAGCATATACAACGTGATGGGACAAAAAGTAGCAGAGCTAGTAAACGAAGTTAAATCTCAAGGCAGCTACAATGTAACGTGGAACGCGAGTGGAACAGCTTCAGGCGTGTACTATTACAAACTCGAAGCCGGTGGAAAATCCATCACTCAAAAAATGACTTTAATCAAATAATTCAAAATGAAGAATGAAGAATTAAAAATGGTGGCCCAGAGTGAGCAAGTCGCTAAAACCTCATTTTTAATTTTGAATTTTTAACTCTCAATTCAGCACTATGAAAACACGTATCCTCTTTACACTTACAGCAATTCTTCTTTTTGCTACCGAATTTGCAATGGCACAACCAATGCTACCAAGCGAACCAGACCAAGCTCCGCTCGATGGTGGCCTAACCTTATTAGCTGCTGCTGGTGGAGCTTACGCTATCAAGAAAATTCGCGACAACAAATTGAGTAAAGAAGAGAATATGGAGGGGTAGGAAGGGGCATCTCTTGGTAAATGGCACTTTACTGGAATTTTAAATTTTAAATTATGGATTTTGAATTAGGGGAGAGCCATTCATAATTCATCATTCAAAATTTCTCCTACGTAGCTCTGCTGCGTAATACCTTATGGAAGCTCCCGTTTTCATTGGGGTTTGAGCAAGCCTTTTTTTAGTTAACCAAATGGGGTTTAATTATTTCGCCCATAGGAAAGAAATTCCTACATTAAAAAATGGGGTACAAAAATAGGGCATTAGTTTATCTGACACTAACCATTCTATGTTCAGCTGTTGAAGTAAAAGCACAAGAAATAGCTACAGGTTATTATCATGAAATTTGGAATACGGAAGATGGTTTGCCTGTGAACCAAGTCACAGATCTTCTTATTACCGAAAAGGGGTATATTTGGTTGACTACCTTTAATGGTCTGGTCCGTTTTGATGGATTGGTTCGATCGAACCCGCCACTCCTCAGAGTATTTAATAAAAATAACACCTCTGAATTAATAACCAATGGTTTAGTAAGGATTAAAGAAGGAAAAGATGATTCTTTTAACTTGCATACGGTGGCAGTAAATGGTACAAATAACTTTGTCAATTATGCAGGAAATGAATTTAAAAATTTTGGTGCTAACGAAGGCCTGAAAGATGGAATGGACTTTGATACGGATACTTCAGGAAACTTGTATCTGCTAAGCAATAAAAGCATATTCAAATTTTCTGATGATTCAGTTAATGTGCTATATAAAGATATTTATAAAAAAATAGGTGTTACAGGGGGAGTTCGGTCAAAGATTCTTGTTTCCATAAATAAGAACGAACATTGGTTGTATGATATTGGCACATCTAGACTGTTCCATGTTCATAAAGGAAATGTATCGGTATTTGGTACTGAGAATGGCTTAAAAGAAGATGAAGTAAAGGATATTCATGAAGGAGATGATGGTTCACTTTGGATACTTGGGGAGGATATTCTATATCATATCAGCGGCGAACTTCATGACATAAAAAGCTATAAGCTGGACGCTGATTTTTCTGCCTCAACGTTTGGGACCGTAATTAATGAAGAAGAATCAAAAGATATTTTTCATCTGGGGAGTTCAGGTGGTAAAATTCTTCTTTTTAATAAAAATGAATTCAGGTACATAGAATCTCAAGAAGAAGTAAATGAGCCTCTAAGAGAGCATGAGGTGGAAGGGTGGTTTGTGATAAATGGTGCTCATATTTATCACAATGAGAGGCTTGTATATAAGCGGGATGACTTCGATGGATCTATATACGACTATAGTTTTAAAACCGATCCGTCCGGTAATTTATGGTTTGCTCAAATCAATGGGTTACACTATCTCAAAAAAAACACCTTTGAGTCATTAACGGATAAGGATTTTGGTATAAACCACAACTTTTATGCCATCATGGAAGATCACGATCAAGTTATTTGGGCAGCTCCTCTTTATTACGGGGATATACAAAGAATAAGCGAAGGAAGTATTTCAACATTTGAAGTACTTCTGCCAGAACAAAGTACAGGAAGAGTATACTCTATCCTGGAAGACAAAGACAACAACATTTGGATTGGACATGCTACTGGAGTAATAAAATGGGATCGTATTTCACAACCTAAAGTAATCGCTGACAGGCAAAAGATGACGACTGTCAAAGCCCTATTTGAAGATTCAAAAGACAGAATTTGGGTAGGTGATGTAGGAAATATCCACCAAATATTAGATGAGGATGAGATAAAAACATATAATAATCCAACTGGGTACCCTTCTGCTTATACTACCTTTGTGTATGAAGATAAAATAGGGGAAATTTGGTTTGGTACTTCTGGGAACGGTCTGTGGTATTATGATGAGGCTCAGGATAAAATTGTAAGTTTTGAACATAACGACAAATTATCGAACAATATCATCCGCTCGATGTATCAAGATTCCGATGGAGTATATTGGGTAGGAACGGAAGAAGATGGCTTAAATAGGTTTGAATTAGGTAAGAATAACGAGGATCCAAAATTCACCTATTATAATCCCGAAAATGGATTGTTTGGACTGGTTATTCACTCCATATTGGAAGATAAAGATGAGAGACTCTGGATGAGTTGTAATAAAGGGATCTTCTGGGTTTCAAAAGAAGAATTAAATGCTGTGGCAAACGGCGAGCTGGAAAGTATCCATTCCATGATCTATGATCAGAGTGATGGGTTACCCGGCAATGAAGCCAATGGGGGGATGCAATCAACGGCAATACAAGCAAGCGATGGAAGATTTTGGTTTTCAATGGTTAAAGGTTTGGCCGTAATAGACCCAAATGAAATTAAAGCATCAGAGAAAACTATAGAGAGTTGGGTTTATGAGATATTATCGGATAAAAAAGCTTATCAACGTATTGGAAACAATGAAAAGTTGAGGTTAGGCAAAGATGAACGGAATTTAGAAATTCGCTTTGCTGCTTTTCTGGAAGGAAACAGACCGGAAAATACCCAGTTCCGATATAAAATGGAGGGCTATGAAAATGAATGGAGATTTCCAGGATACAGGCAAGAAGCTTTCTATACCGGTTTACCACCGGGGGAATACACATTTAATCTTGAATCTGTCAGCCTTGGTGGAATGTGGTCACCTTCTCAAACTCCTGTTCACATTAGCATTGCACCATTTTTTTACGAAACCAACTCGTTCTATGCTATAGTCATTCTTTTAGTGGTAGGGGTAGGTTTTCTTGCTTATAAAAGAAGACTCCAAGTTTTAATAAATCGAGAAAAGGAGTTGAATTACCTAGTCAATGAACAAACTAAACAGCTTAAAGGTCAGGCGGATCGTCTATTACAACTAGACGATGCTAAATCTACATTTTTTGCAAATGTTTCGCATGAATTTAGAACTCCACTTTCATTAACAATTGCACCTCTTGAAGACCTGAAGAAACGCGCGTTGCTGGCTTCCAATGAAGAAGATGTTGAACAAATTGACATGGCTCTTCGAAACTCAAAGCGTTTGTTGAAGCTTGTAAATCAGATTTTAGATATTTCAAAGTTGGAATCTGGATCTGTAGATATTGAAGTTCTTAAGTTGAATATCAGTGAGGTGATAAAGCAACTGTGTTTAGCATTTACAGGCTTGGCTGAGCGTAAAAGAATCGATTTGATTTACGATTCACTTCCTGAAAAGGTTTGGGTGTATGTGGATGTGGATATGATTGAAAAAGTATTTATAAATCTGCTGGCCAATGCATTTAAATTTACCCCAGCCGGCGGATCAATCCACGTAGAAATGGAAGAACACGAAGGGATTGTTGAAATTTGTATCAAGGATACTGGATATGGAATTTCAGAACAAGATATAGATCACGTGTTCGATCGGTTTTATCAAACCAATGAATCGAAAAAAGGAAATGAAGCAGGAACCGGAATTGGTCTTGCGCTTACCAAAGAGCTGGTAGAATTACATGGAGGAACTATTAAGGCAGAAAGTGCTTCTGGTGCAGGTGCTGTATTTACAGTTAAACTTAAAAAAGGAATAGATCATTTTGCCGAAGATCAGGTTTCGGACACGGAATATATTATTCCTAGCGTGGATAGATTTACTGAAGAAAATAAACCTGTGGTTGAAACCAATGTGATAGTCAGCCCCCATGAAATTGAAAATACCACACTGCTTTTAGTTGATGATAATGAAGACATCCGAAATTATTTGTCAGGTCATCTATCAAAACGCTATCGGATTTTAGAAGCGGAAAATGGGTTAGAGGGACTTGAAATAGCAAAAAGAGAACTTCCTGATATTATAATTTGTGACGTAATGATGCCAAAGATGGATGGTTTTACTTTTTGTAAAGAACTTAAGTCTTCAGAAGAAACTAGTTTTATTCCCGTCATATTATTAACCGCAAAAGCGCTGCAAACCGATAAGCTAGAAGGTCTGGGAATGGGAGCTGACGATTACTTAGTAAAACCCTTTGATATAGAAGAAGTCAAACTTCGGGCTCATAATATTATTGAATCTAGGAAAACACTAAAAGATCGGTTCTCTAATAATGGATATTCGATTACTGTTTCGCATTCAGAAGTAACTTCCGCAGATCAGAAATTATTAGATGAGATTACCCAAAGTCTGGAACATGGATTTAGTGATGAAAACTATTCGGTAGACCAACTTTCCCGTGATGTGGCAATGACCCGTGGAACCTTGTTTAAAAAATTAAAGAAGATTTCAGGAACAAGTCCTTCGGATGTAATTCGGGAATTCAGGTTGATCAAATCCAAACAACTCCTCTCTCAAAAAGCAGGATCAATCAGTGAAATTGCCTACAGCTCAGGCTTCAAAAGTGTCTCGGCATTTTCAACGGCTTTTAAGAACGAGTTTAATCAAAGTCCCAGCGAATTCATGGATGAAAAATCATAACCTATAATGATTGATTTTTATATGCTCAGCCAGCTTAAAACGTGAGACATTCATGTAGATGTTAGATAATTCGTTAACGGTTTTAGTAAATTAAACAACGCCACTGTCATCCTGAAGATACCTCTGAAGGATCTTCACGGTCATTAAAAAGCAATTATTTTATTCGTAGGCGATAACCGACCTTACCTTCACATTATTTCAGTACTCGTTATAACACTCATCTTTTTAAAGGTTGTACTTTTGTGCCGACAAAAGTACCAAAAACTCTCGACAAGAATAATTGGCGCGAACTTCATTGCATCGACTCA
>CAXBMW010000023.1:0-12266 GCA_963977025.1 uncultured Balneolaceae bacterium
AGGGTTTTTAAAATAACTAGGTGTTTTGTGAGGAATCAAATAGTTACTTCTGTCAGAGAATTACCTGACTTCTACATGGATGAGGGAGGGAGAATTTTGAATGAGGGGATTAGGGTAAGAAGTAGTGCAAAGCTTCCAACTAATAGCTAATCTCCCAACGGACAATAACTACTAAGCGTCTAAGCAATAATGGATTTCCAGATAGTTAGAGGCAGGAGCGTTCTCGCTTTCTTCCTTTTTGAGCTCTTTAAGTATCCCACCGAAGGTCATTCTTTTTTCAGGCAATCTGTCTGATTCTTTGGAATGGGCAATGAAAAAAGTCTCTGAAGAAATACGGTCTCTTAATTCATAAACATTGTATTGATCAATAATAGGTACCATCATGAATGTGGTAACTTTTCCGGTCATAATCGGAATCATAACAAAACCGCTAAATTCTGATTTTGATTCTACGTACTTAGGAATTCCTTCTATCACCGTATTTTGAGCCAAGATGCCTTTCTCTTGAGCTTCTGATGGAAGTAGATATTGCGTTGGGTATTTGTTGATTGCACTTGTTAAATCAGAAGACAGAGCCTTTAGAATCTCTTTTCTGGAATCGCTGGAAAGTTTAGAAAGTGACAACTCTAAATAAAGCACCATTTTCTGTTTGTCCGACATTAACCCAACTACTTTACTCAATTCAGCAGAGGTGATATTTCCGTCGTTAGCTTTGGTAATCAGATTATAAAATCGCCCACCATTATCAAGAACGGAAAGTGCTTCGTGTTGAGATGTAAAAGGTGTGATTTGTTCCATAGGAGGAATGTATAGAATTATTATGACACGTTAAACTTAACAGAAGACATGTCCTCCCTCTGATTTCCCGCAAGCGGAAAAAAGTCAGAGACTTCTTATTGAATTCTGCTTTTTAAGTCACCGCTGTCGCTCTAGACTTAAAAGAGCTTTGGGTAATTCTTAATTCAAAATCAAAAATTCAAAATTTCGAATTCCCTAAACCAGCTTCAGTCCAATACGGCCACGTTCTAAATCTATAGTGATGATTTCTACAGAAATGATATCGCCTACACCAACTACTTCGTGTGGATCTTCTACGCGCTTGCCCGTTCTCGACATATTTGAAATATGAAGCATCCCGTCTTGCTTAACACCTAAATCAACAAAAGCACCAAAATCAACCACATTACGAACGGTTCCTTCTAACTTCTGACCTTCTTTTAAGTCTTCCATCTTCATGATGTCGGTTCTTAAAATGGGTTTTTTAAGCGATTCACGAGGATCACGACCAGGTTTTTGCAAGTTCTCAATAATCAGTTCTAGCGTAGGAACGCCCACACCAATTTGTTCAGCTACTTGAGTGGTATTTATGTTGCCTAATTTCGATTCAATCACTTTAATTTGAGAAGACAAATTATCTAAGTTGATACCAAAAAGGTTGCAGAGTTTTTCGGTCGCCTCGTAACTCTCAGGATGAATGGCTGTGTTATCGAGAGGGTTTTTTGCTTCGGGGATGCGCATAAAACCAGCGGCCTGCTGAAAACGAAATTCACCAACGCCTTCAATTTCATGAATCTGTTTTCGGCTTACAAAAGCTCCTTTTTCTTCTCTATAAGCAACAATGTTTTGGGCAACACGCTTACTCAAACCAGAAATATGTGCCAAAAGTGGAGCACTTGCCGTATTTAGATTTACGCCTACTTCGTTTACACAACTTTCAACTACATCGTCCAGTTTGGTAGCCAGTTGGTTTTGATTTACATCGTGTTGATAAAGCCCAACGCCAATAGATTTAGGATCGATTTTAACGAGCTCTGCAAGAGGATCTAGTACACGGCGAGCAATAGAAATGTTACCACGCTGTGCGGCATCTAAATCCGGAAATTCTTCACGTGCAATTTTGGATGCCGAATAAACAGAAGCACCCGCCTCATTTACAATCAGATAATTCAATTCTTCGTTAGGGAAGTTTTTCTTTCTTTTTTGAAGGTAATTGGCAATAAACTGTTCGGTTTCTCTACTGGCAGTACCGTTACCAATGGCGATTAAATTCACTCCAAATTCGTTAATCAGCTTTTCAATAACAGCTTCAGACTCAGCAACCTGTTCCCTAGGTGGTGTTGGGTAAATCGTTGTTCCTGTGTAGTACTTACCCGTTTGGTCAACAACTGCAACTTTACAGCCCGTTCTAAAAGCAGGATCAATTCCCATAATTACTTTGTTTTGCAATGGTGGCTGCATCAGTAGGTTTCCAAGGTTGGTGGCAAACGTTTCGATGGCATTCTCGTCGGCTAGATCGGTAAGGGCATTACGGAGTTCACGTTCAAGAGAAGGGAAGAGCAATCTTTTATAAGAGTCTTCGATAGCATCTTGAAGACGCTCGGTAAAGATACTGATATCGTTATGTATAACGAGATTATCCATTGTTTCGAGCGTTCGTTCTTCCCAAACTTCGGTATTCACAAAAAGGATATTTTCTCTTTCACCACGGTTAATAGCTAGAATTTGGTACGGCTTCAGCTTGCTGGTTTTGTAAGAGAAATCGTAATAATCCTCAAAATTGGTGCGTTCTTTTATAGCTGGATTTTTCTTGGTGCTGATGGTAGCGTGATTCATAAAAATATCACGTAGCTTCTCTCTAACGTCTAAGCTTTCGTTTACCCATTCAGCCACAATATCGGTTGCACCTTTCCATGCTTCTTCAATACTGGCCACTTCTTTTTCGGCATTTACAAACTCTTGCGCAAAAGTGTCGGGATCTCCTTCGTTAATCTCTTGCTTCCAAATGAGCTCGGCTAAAGGCTCTAGTCCTTTTTCTTTGGCTTTGTCGCCACGAGTTTTCCGTTTTTGTTTGTAAGGGAGGTAAATATCTTCAAGAACAGTAAGCTCTGTACAAGCTATAATTTTAGCTTCTAGTTCGGGCGAGAGTTTCCCTTGCTCTTGGATAGACTTTAGTATAGTTTCTTTACGAGACTTAAGTGTCTTTTGAAATTCCAAAGCATCTCGAACTGCGCGGAGCTGCTCTTCATCTAAGCCATCTGTGGCTTCCTGACGATATCGAGCAAGAAAAGGAATCGTTGCACCTTCTTCAATAAAGCCTGCAACGGTATTAATCTGTTTTTGTGAAAAATTCAACTGAGCGGAAATACGCTCTACAATAATCTTGTCTGCCATTTAACTCTGATGATTCATAGATATTAAGGAGCCTAATAATAGGAACACTTAGCGTGTATTGGTAGCTGTATTTCAGAAAGATTTGATTTTCTGAAAAGAAAAAAACTGCTTCACACTATCTTCATTTTCAGGAGCTATTCTACAATCAGAAACGAAGAAGTTGAACAATCTTCGAAGAGACTTTCCTTAACAGAAGGAATAAACCAGAACAAAAAAGGAGTTAGAAATGAAGTTATCACTATTCATAATAATCGGGGGATTATTAGTAAGCTCAACGGTGAATGCTCAAACTAATTACACCCTAACACAAGAGAAATCTGAGATTACTATTAAAGGAACATCATCCTTACACGATTGGGAGTCAAATGCTGAGACTATCAGCGGCTTGGCTACTTTCCAAATTAGCGATGGTAGTCTTAATGCAGTAGACAAGCTCAACTTAACTGTTGAAGTAAAATCTATAAAAAGTGGCAAAGGTATTATGGACAGTAAAACCCATGATGCATTTGATGCTAAGAAAAACCCACTCATTACTTTTGAATTGGGCGAAGTAACTAGCATAACCGCCGACTCTATCTTTACAAAAGGTGTACTAACTATGGCCGGTGTAAATAACACCATTGATCTAGTAGGTGCATATAGTATTGATGAGAATGGGACTTTGAGTTTTTCCGGCTCAGAGAAATTAAAAATGACTGATTACAAAATGAAGCCACCAAAAGCCATGTTAGGCACGCTAAAAACTGGCGATGATGTGGAAGTTGTATTCAGTGTCGCATTTCAAACAAATTAACCTAAATAACTAAATCAACTGTCATGAAAAATCTAATTAAATCTCTATCATCTGTCTTTATGGTTGTGCTATTGCTAGCAAGTAGTGTATATGCACAGCAAAGTCGTGATCTGCAAAACTTCCGCTTTCCAGATAAACGAGGTATCAACGTTTTTGAATCTCCAAAAACTAACGATATCCTTTTTGACGGACTGAAAGTTCGTGTTGGAGCTTCTAATACTATCCAGTTCCAATCTTTAAGCCATGATAATAGCGGCGCTGTTGCACTAACTGATATCGGAACCAACTTCAACTTAGCTACTTCTAGTTTAGCTTTTGATGTTGCTCTTTACGACGGTGTTAGAATGCACTTAACAACTTACTTGTCTTCTCAACATCACCCAGAACCATATGTTAAAGGTGGTTACATGCAAATTGACGCTTTGAATTTCATCCAAGAAGATTTCCTTTCTGAAATTATGGACAAAGTGACTATTAAAGTAGGTCACATGGAAATTAACTACGGTGACAATCACTTTAGAAGAAGTGACAACGCTCAAGCTTTATACAACCCATTTGTTGGTAACTACATCATGGATTCATTTACTACCGAAGTTGGTGGTGAAGTATACTACAAAAGCAATGGTTTGCTAGCTATGTTCGGCTTAACTAATGGTAAATTGAACCAAAGTGTTGTTGAACCAGCTCCAGGCTCTCCTGTTACTCATGTATCAGTTGTTGGTAAACTTGGTTACGACAGCCAAATCAACGAAGATCTAAGAGTTAGATTAACAGGTTCTATCTACAGCACTGGCGAGTCTGCTAGAACTTATCTATACGCTGGTGACCGTGCTGGTTCACGTTACTACGCAGTAATGGAAGGTAGTTTTAGAGCAGGCCGTTTTGACCCAGGCTTCAGCAACGAGTTGACTGCAATTATGGTAAACCCATTCGTAAAATTCCAAGGTCTTGAGTTCTACGGTGTATTTGAAAGTTCTACAGGTAAAGCAGTTGCAGAAACTGATTCTAGAAACTTCATCCAACTTGGTTCAGAGCTTATCTACCGCTTTGGCGAAACTGAAGACTTCTTTGTAGGTGGCCGTTATAACAGCGTAAGTGGTGAACTAAACACCGGCCAAGACGTTACAATCGACCGATTCAACATTGGTGGCGGCTGGTTCCTAACTAAAAACATCCTAGCAAAAGTAGAGTATATGAAACAATCCTACTCTGACTTCCCTGTAGGAATCTACGAAGATGGTGAGTTTAACGGATTTATGGTTGAAGCTGTAATTAGCTTCTAATTCTAACCCCCTCAAAAAAGGCGAGTGGTGAAACACTCGCCTTTTTTTATGTCTATGAATTTTTGGACTGATCACTTTGCCTTTCAAACTCGGGCATACGCTGCGAGATGACTACAGAGTTTTTCTATTCCCAAGCCAGAAACATAGTTGTCTTTTCTGTAGATACGAGTTAATTCGTTGACGGAATCTATATGACGTCACAGTAATAAGTTAGCAAGTCATGCTGAACCTGTTTCAGTATCTTTGTGTGGACTCGGATATCTGTATATCTCTTTCCAACCAACAATGAAACTCAACGTCTGAATGTGTAGCCATTTCGTAATATCCCAAAATAAACTCGGGATTGTAGATGTTAGATAATTCGTTGACAGTTTTAATAAATTAAACAACGCTCAAAGTCTTCCTGATCCCGAGGCTTCGGGAGAAGGATCTTCACAGCTATTAAAAAGCAATGGTTTTATTCGCGGGTGATAACTGACCTTGCCGTTACATTATTTCATTGCTCGTTATCACACTCATCTCATTAATGGCTGTACTTTTGTTCCGCCCCCGAATGCTCGGGGCAGGCGAGTACCAAAAGCTCTCGACAAGAATAATTGGCGCGAACTCCATTCCATCAACTCAATCACTCCAATGGTCTTCGTTCTTCTTTTGCCACATTCAAACCCGAGCCTGTGTGGAATGATTGTTCCTTGCTGAGACGTCGATTCCATTGCGTTCTTTCTTCGCCAATAATTCTAAACGTCGATATGGTTTGGTGGGCTAATTAACACTCTGGGGCTTATAAATTTCTAGGTGCTTTGTGAGAAATCTATAAGTTATTTCTGTCAACGAATTACCTAACATCTACGAGGATGACGGAAACTTTTAAACAAATCGAAACTGTTAGCGAATTATCTAACATCTACGAGGATGACGGTGAGCGTTTCTTAATTTATGGCAGTGCTTAACTCTGTCTTTCCGGGTTTTACAAGTAGTTCAAAAGAAACAACGAGCTCATCTCGAACTTTTATAAGCCCAAATAATGCTCTTGGTGGTTCTAGGTTAAAATCACTCAACTTTAGTTTTTGAGAGCCCGATATTGCAACCACTTCATTACCCATAATTTCTTCTGTAAGCGAAACTAGATACTGTTGTGTAGCACCGCCCAAACTAATTGCAATGCTCGCGCTCTTTGGTTGGCCGTTCTCAGATAACACTTCCAAAAGTGTAATATCTATGTTTGGATACTCTTTGCTCTTGAGTGTACTTTTGAAATCTCGATTAATTGCTCGCTTGCCACAGTCAAAAGAATCAATAGTAAGGGGCAAGCTATCGCCACTAACTAGTACGCTATCTTTTATAATTTCTAACTGATGTGAAAGAGTATCGCGCTCAAAATTATTAGCATATTTACACTCAAAATCAGTCACATTTGATGTCCCATTAATTCTTAATTTACTCTCGTTAAGAACGATAGTCTGAATAGAGACTTCATGGTGTTGGGCTTTTAAAAAATCTGGTTGAATAGCCGCTAGTATAAACATACTAGCAACTAGAGAAGACTTACAATATGGATGCAATTTAATAGACTCGTTTTTAACTTTTTCAAACTCATTTTAACTCATCGAAAATACTACAAAACATGACTGACATCAAAGAGCTACTTGACGCTGCTGTCGAAATTGCGAAAATTGGCGGACAACACACGCTCAAATATTTTAAAAAAGATTTCGAAATAATTAGCAAAGCAGATGATTCTCCGGTTACGATTGCAGATCGTGAAACCGAACAAATTATTCGCAAAGAAATTCTTAAAAGATATCCAGACCACGGTATTATTGGCGAAGAATATGGCCGAACTAATGAAGGAAGTAACATCCAATGGGTATTAGATCCTATTGACGGGACAAAGTCATTCATTCACGGCGTGCCTTTCTATACCACATTGATTGGTATTATGATTGACAACGAACCAATTATTGGTGTGATTAACGCTCCAGCACTCGACGAAATTTGCGCGGCAGCTATTGGTCATGGAGCAACATTTAATGGCAAACCATGCCATGTAAGAAATACAGAGAAATTAGCAGACTCTACTTTCTTAGTTACCGAAATCAAGAGATTTCAGGATAATGGATTAGAACCACAGTTCCAGGAACTTATGGCAAAAACTAAACTACACCGTACTTGGGGCGATGCTTACGGCCACATGATGGTAGCAATTGGGCGTGCTGATGTGATGTTCGATCCAATCCTAAATATTTGGGATGCAGCAGCGTTACTTCCAGTGGTAAAAGAATCGGGCGGTGTTTTTAGTGATATGAATGGCGACGAAACTATTCACACAGGAAACGGATTTTCTACCAATAAAGCATTATACCCACAAGTAAAAGCAGTATTTGACGCACATAAATAAATGATGAATCACAGACTATTACAGATTGCCTCATTATTAATCGTTCTTTTTTCTGGAGCTCAGAAATGTGAAATTGGAACGGAAGGTTTTGATTATCAAACGAAACCATCCATTCCGTTTACCTTCGAGCATTTAGATTTAGACTTAACCATTCTACCTTCCGAAAACGTTGTGAAAGGGGTTGCTACCTACGCTATCCGTGCAAAAGCACCAAGTCGCTACTCCTTGCTTCTGCACGCCGCAGAGCTTGAAATTGACGGCGTTACCATGAACGATGCAGATGTAGAATTTAAGGTGAGTAACGATTCGCTCTTAATTACACTAGCCGATACGCTAGAGGTAGGAGAGCGGGCAAATATTGAGGTAACTTGGCAAGCAAGGTCTGTGTTCGGAACCCATCAAGATCAGATGGGAACAATTTGGGGAAGCCTTAACCCGAAAGCACTTCGGCATTGGCTTCCCATTTTTGATCACCCAAGAGTGGAATCAAAAATAGATGCTAAATTCACCATTCCAGCAAATTTAGAGGTCGTTTTTAACGGTAATTTGTTGAATGACGAAATCGTTTCTGCTGACCAAAAAACTATTCATTGGAGTAGTAAGACAGCGATTCCTGTAACGGGAATGTCTTTCGCCGTTGGTTCATTTAAACATGATGAAGTAATTGCAGGCACTAAAAAAATCAGATTATATACCGAAGAAAGTATTCTTACTAAAGACGAGTTCAGCTCGTTACTTCAAACTGCAATTACCACTAAGAAAAGCGTAGAGAATACACTCAGTTTTGAATTCCCATTCGATGCGTTGAACATAGTAGTATTACAAAATAGCTATTGGGAAGAGAAACAAAGCGGAGCAGGGATTATCTATCTCTACAAAGACTTAGGTTCGCTATCGGCCCAGCTGAAGCGTGGAATTTATTCGCAATGGTTTGGACAGTATCAACGCTCAGAAAATATGGTTACGGATCTTGAGAAAATGGAAGTGATGAGAACGGCACTTCATTATTCTATTGAAAAAGAATCCATCCTTTTAGAAAATCCAGATTCTTTATACAGCGCTTTATTTTGGAACGCAGCTCAAGAAGGTTTCAAAACCACCGAGGTTTTCTTCCAAGAAATGACGAAAAAGTCGTTAGCCGAGCTTATAAAATCGGGCAACGGTGTTGTAAATGATGATAAATACGATGCGTATTGGTACGAGCAAACAGGCTTAAATTGGGCTTCTTCAACAACTAGTTTGATTGACGATTTGGAAGACCAACAAAATGGAAAAGAAGAGCTTTTATTGTATAGTGTGAATGCTTCTTATGACGAACGTAATTCAAAGCTAACGTTTTACTTCGATGCCCTTTCTGGTAACGGTGAAATTCTCTCGGGTTTGAATTTGAACGTGTATACGTTTGATGACACAACGTCTACGGAAATTGCTTTCACAGGCCAAAAAGATTCGGTTACGGTAGAAGTTCCTATGAGTACGGAATTTGTAACACTTTCAGCCGGTGTAACCAAGTTAGACCAAATTGAATATGGAACATTCCCGGTAATGTTATTATTGAATCAGCTTAGAAGCACGGATGTTAATGAGCGTGCACTTGCGGCTCGACTTCTTCGCTACCACACAGAAAACTCCGATTTACAGTTAGCATTGGGTGATGCGCTTGCCTCCGAAACCAATCCTGAGGTTAAAGCCAATTTACTAGAGACTTTTGGTGCGTTTACAAAAGGCGCAACTGGAACCGAGCAAACTTTCCTAAAGGAATTAAATAATAAGTCGGAATCAATTCAGCTGGCCGCCGTAAAAACCTTGGGTAATTATTTCGGCGATGATGTGGTGAGTAGCTCCTTACAGTCTAAGATTTTGAGAACTGAATATCCGAGTGTATTTAGTGAAGCATTACTTTCTTACCAAACTATTGCGCCAACTACCGAGTTGCTAGCTTTAGCAACAAGACTTCAAAAAGCAGACTCTACAGGTAAAAAGGCTTTGCAAGCACTTCAATTAGTGATGGATGTGGATAGCTCGAAATCAGGAATTGGCTTGCTAGAAGAGTTAGTGAATACCTCGTATCCTTACGCAACTCGAAGCAAAGCTCTTGATTTACTTATTCAGTATCAAAACGATGAAGAATATTGGAGAGTAAAAACTTTTGTATTGGTAGAAGACTTAGATCCAAGGATTCGAATTCAGGCTCTAGAGTCGTGCAAATACTTATACGGACAAACAGCATCGGAACTACTTTCGAAAGCGCTCCTAAAAGAATTTGATCCACGTGTCCGCCAAGCGCTCGAAGATTGGGCCGAGATTTATTCTGTTGAGGCTGAATAAGAATGGAGAATTAATAATTCAAAATTAAGAATGTTGGAAATTTTGAATTTTAGATTATGAATTGGTGGAAGCTCAAATCTCATTTCTCACAGCTTACTTCTGAACCATGATTTATAAGATTTGTTGGATATACAGGATTAGAAGATAGGTAAACGAATCCAAGCTCCGTAGGAGCGATATATTTGTAGAAAAAAAGAAAAACAAAACCCACAAGCTCCAGCGGAGCGACACCATTCGAGCTCGGAACTAACCCAACGTCCCCAACCTCGTGCAAGCGTCTCGCTTGTACGTACTCTAGCTCGTTCCATCCCTTTGAAGAATGGAGGCTGGAGCTTCCAGACTGCATTACGCAGCAGAGCTACGTAACGAGTGTAACTCTAACCCCAAACAACGTCATTCCTGCGCAGGCAGGAAACTAGATTGTCTTAACGAGAGAAAGCTCTGTAGGAGCGGCATATTTGTAGCAAATAAGTAAAACAAAGCCACCAAGCTCCAGCGGAGCGACACCATTCGAGCTCGGAAATGACCTAAAGCCACAATTCCCAACCTGAAGATCCTTCGGAAGTATCCTCAGGACGACGCCTTTCCTCATATCTACCCCAGAGTCCATAAATAATTCCAACTAAAAGCTGATGTTAACAGCTAAGCTACAAACCCCCTACACAGCAATTACATACGATGTTATCGTAGCTATCTTAGAACCTTTCGCAGTACTAAACTCATAAATGTCTGAAAAGGCATAACTCTTTTCATTCGGCATTTTCATAATGCCATTTACAGCGCCTAATTTTCCGTGGGTAATAATCTTCTCTATGATAAGCTCGGTTGGAGCCTCACTTTTCATTCTATCTAATTCTGCAGAAAACTCGGTTTTTCCATTGATTAATCGGTCGCCAAGAATATTCCAGGTAATATCATCTACTACACTTTCTAGAAGAAAGCTTGTATTACTTTCTGCAAATGCGATATTAAACTGCTTTAGGAATTCCATTTTTGGAGAGTTCCCACAATCGATAGGAATCGTAATTTTTAGCATTGCTTCTATCACTCGCTCCAAATGGATAATTCATTTCCTGATGGATCAATAAAGTGGAATCTGCGTCCGCCGGGGAATGAAAAAATATCTATCGAAATGATGCCGCCTGCTTCTTCAACCTTATTTTTAATGGCTTCAAGATCAGAGTGATAAAGTACAACCAAAGCTCCATTAACCACTTTAGCATCACTTTTCTCGAAACCGCCTTGTAAACCACTATCTGAAAAGGCTACATAGGTTGGGCCATAATCAGTAAATGTCCATCCAAAAACACCGCTATAAAATTCCTTTATATGTTCGAGATTGGCAGCTCTAAATTCAACATAATTGATGTGATTGTTAGTTTGGCTCATTGTGAAGTTGTTTTATAGGTGATTAGGTGGCTAAGTTTAGACAGTAATGAAATTGTTATAGAAAGAAAAAGGGGGGGTGGGAATTGAGAATTAATAATTCAAAATTAAGAATGTTGGAAATTTTGAATTTTGGATTATGAATGATGATAGGCTAAAAATTAACGGCAATTCTTCAATCACTTAATAACGAAACTCCAAACAACGTCATTCCTGCGAAGGCAGGAATCTAGGGTTTTAACAAAGAGCTGGGAGATTTTGGATTTTGAATTTTGGATTATGAATGATGATAGGCTAAAAATTAACGGCAATTCTTCAATCACTTAATAACAAAACCTCAAGCCACTCAGGTCTCGGTCAACCCGAATTTATTTCGGGATCTTACATAATGGCTGTGATTTGACGAGCTTACTTATCCCCTTAAGGAATCACACCAATCCTTAACCCAACTGCTTGCCTAATAATAGAAGAGAAGTCAGAGACTTCATGTTTACTTACACTTTAAAGTCACCGCTCCACTAAAGACTTAAAAGAACATTGAGAATTGATAATTCAAAATTAAGAATGTTGGAATTTTGAATTTTGGATTTTGAATGATGATAGTTTAAAAATTAACGGCAATTCTTCAATCACTTAATAACGAAACTCCAAACAACGTCATTCCTGCGAAGGCAGGAATCTAGGGTTTTAACAAAGAGCTGGGAGATTTTGGATTTTGAATTTTGGATTATGAATGATGATAGGCTAAAAATTAACGGCAATTCTTCAATCACTTAATAACGAAACTCCAAACAACGTCATTCCTGCGAAGGCAGGAATCTAGGGTTTTAACAAAGAGCTGGGAGATTTTGGATTTTGAATTTTGGATTATGAATGATGATAGGCTAAAAATTAACGGCAATTCTTC
>CAXBMW010000024.1:0-10436 GCA_963977025.1 uncultured Balneolaceae bacterium
TAATCCGCGAAGGTGGAAAATACGCATTGGTAACCGCTTGTGCCGCCGGTGGACAAGGACACGCAATTATTCTAGAGAGGTATTCAGCATGAGTTATTTAGAAATTTCTACAAAGAATGAAGTTGCCATTATTACGCTCAATCAACCAGATGCTAAAGTAAATACCCTGAATGAAGCGATGATGGAGGCTTTTTCTGATTTCTTAGATACGTTGGAGTCAGATACATCGCTAAAAGGCGCCGTTCTCATCAGTGGGAAAAAAGATAATTTTATTGCTGGCGCTGATATTGAAATGTTCAAAGCTCGCGATACTGCTGAAGAAATCGAGCAATTAAGCCGAGACGGACATGCTATTTTAGATAGAATCGAAGCTTTCCCAAAACCCATTGTGGTGGCTATTCATGGAAGCTGTATGGGCGGTGGATTGGAACTTTCGCTGGCGTGCCATTACCGAATCATATCCGAACATCCCAAAACCATACTTGCTTTGCCAGAAGTTAAATTGGGAATTTTACCTGGCACAGGTGGCACGCAACGTCTACCTAGGCTCATTGGCATTCAAAAGTCATTGACCTACATGCTAACGGGTAAAAATATTTTTGCTCGCCAAGCTAAAAAAATGGGTTTAGCGGATGAAATTACACATCAGCACGCTTTAGAAGAAGTTGCCATCAAAGCGGTTCACACTCTTTCTTCATCCAAAAAATTTGTTCGTAAAGACACTCGTTCCTTCACAGAAAAGCTACTTGAAGGAAATCCCATTGGTAGGAACATCATTTTTAAGCAAGCAGCCAAACAGGCATTCCGACAAACTAAAGGAAACTATCCAGCTCCTCCAAAAATCATTGAAGCGGTTAAGTATGGATTTAAATATGGCAAACAAAAAGGGCTTCTACACGAGTCAAAGCTTTTTGGTGAGCTAGGTGCCACAAAGGAATCGCGCGCGCTTGTAAACCTATTTTTCGGGCTAACTGATGCAAAAAAGAATCCACATGCTGAACTTGTTAAACCCGTAGAACATATTGCTGTTTTAGGCGCAGGATTGATGGGTTCAGGAATTGCAGATGTGAGCATCAACAAAGGAAAATTCGATGTTCTTTTGAAAGATCGAGACCTTGCATCCGCAGCTAAAGGCGAGAAAGTAATTTGGGAAGCTCTTAACCTGAAATCGAAAAAGAGAATTATAACTTCTTTTGAGAGAGATCAGATTGCCAGCCGAGTTACGGGTACAGATTCCTACAAAGGTTTTGCTAAAACGGACGTTGTGATTGAGGCCGTTTTCGAGGACATCAACTTAAAACGGAAAATGGTAGCCGAAGTTGAAGCGGTAACCTCAGAGCATTGTATTTTTGCCACTAACACTTCGTCGTTGCCGATTTCAGAAATTTCGAAAGGAGCTAAGCGTCCACAGAATATAATTGGGATGCATTATTTCTCTCCTGTGCAAAAAATGCCTCTCCTAGAAATTATAACCACGCCCCAAACGGCAGATTGGGTAACAGCCACTGCTTACGATATTGGCGTAAAACAAGGCAAAACGGTGATTGTGGTAAACGACGGACCTGGATTTTATACCACTCGAATTTTGGCCCCATATATGAACGAGGCATTACTACTTCTTGAAGAAGGCGCTTCTATCGAGTTTCTTGATAACGTGATGAAAGAGTTTGGATTCCCTGTTGGCCCAATGGCTCTTTTGGATGAAGTTGGTATTGATGTTGGCGCTCATGTTGGGGAAACCATGGAGCCTATGTTCTCGGCACGTGGAGCAAAATCTTCTACCAAAGCCAAAGAACTTTTTGAGGCCGGATATTTAGGCCGCAAGAATAAAAAAGGCATGTTTATTTACGGCGAAGGAAAGAAGAAAGATATTAACCAAGCGATTTATTCTCACTTTGGTGATTCAAAACGCACTAACCCAGACAAAGAAACCGCCCAACTCAGAATGGCTTTTACGATGGTTAATGAGGCAGCATTCTGCTTACAAGATGAGATTATCAAATCGCCAACCGATGGTGACTTAGGAGCAATTCTCGGACTCGGCTTCCCTCCTTTCTTAGGCGGACCGTTTCGTTATATCGATTCGCTAGGTGCTCAAACTCTAGTTGATAAGATGAATACCTTTGCTCAAGAATTTGGTCCTCGATTCAAACCGGCTGATATTTTAGTTGAGTATGCATCCCTAAAGAAAAATTTTCATGGGTAATTCTTACCATTAAAAAACCGGGCTACTACTTCTTCGTAAACTGTAAAATCGTTATTTAGGAAAATCTTTCTAAGAAGTAGTTGTTAATAGTTTACAGCTTCTCCCGATTCTAAATGTGTTTCAGTTTAGAAAACAGTATCTTTAATACTTAAAATTAATTTTTAGACAACTGTATCAATGAACGTACTTACATTTTTATTTTTGACACCTCCAGCTGAAGGTGGAGCGGATGGCGGATTCATGAATCTTATTTTCTTAGGCGCTATTTTCGTAGTGTTTTATTTCTTCATCATTCGTCCACAAAGCAAACGCCAAAAAGATATTCAACGTAAAGTTTCTGACATGAAAAAGGGCGACAAAGTTGTTACTTCTTCTGGAATTATCGGTGTATTGAATGCTATTGAAGACGATTCTGTTCTTGTTGAAGTTGGTGGCAATGTGAAAATTCGTTTTCTAACAACGGCCATCACTGATGTGAATCCAAATAAGCCCGAAAAGAAAGAAGCGAAGTAAATTGCTCAGCAATAGGTAAAAGCAATCTAGCTTTTTCTAAATTATTTTAAGGATGATACATCAGGTGTGTGTCATCCTTTTTTTTATGCAGCTACCATATTTTTTCGCATTACCGTAAAACAACTACCTGAAAAAGTAACTTAACGAAACGCTCAGCCCTATCTGGTGATGTACATTAACCGTTTTGTTTGACAGAAAATATGTGCTTGTTTGCTCTTCTTTCATAACTGGTGAAAAATTAGACTGTAAAACAGCTCCTATTGAGGTTGATAACTTATTTGTAACAACGTATTCATAGCTCAACCGAGTTTGCAGAGATGGTTTTAGTATTTGCACTGCATCTTTTCCACTTCGATTTGCTGTTATAGTCGTAGAACCGGAGGTTGGTGTTGCACTGGTAAAAGATTTATTCATTAATAATCCCATCAAAAATGAATAATCTAAATGTAATTTCTTAAACCATACTGAGCGGTATCCAACTCCTGCTACCAAGTAAGACAACTCGTACAAATTGCCTTTTCTTGGGAATGCGATACTGTTAGTTGATTGATTAATTACAAAGGCATTGTCTGAAAAATGCAAGCTTTCCATTCCTACATCCAACAACAAATGATTACGCACATATCTAAGTTGGAATGTTTGAGCTAATGTTATGCCATTTACATTATCCGAAACAGTCGCATCATTGATGAAAGGTGTATATGTAAGTTCAAAACTATTTTGGGCACTCAACATTACACTGCTTAAAGAAAAAAGTATAACCAATATTAGTTTCATAAGACGCGCTCTTAGGTTAGTTAGTGTTGAGCTAATTGTATCTATATTTCATTTTGTTGAAATGGCTAACACACCTGATTCTATTTAGTTAAAATTTCTCTTTTCAATTCATACTAATTTATTTAACCATATAGATAATGTTTATAGTTATTTGTTACAATCTTTGAACTTCTCATGCTTTTAGAAAGCTTGTTAGTTCTTAGAACAATTGATTTTTCTCCAATGAGTTTCAATGCATAAAACCGTACCTTTATTCGGTTCAATTCAACAAAGAACAAAGTTGTTACTTCTTCTGGAATTATCAACGTATTGAATGCTGTTGCAGTTGATGGCTATGTGAAAATTCGTTTTCTAACAACGGCCATCACTGATGTGAACCCAAAAAAGCCTGAAAAGAAAGACAAATAAAATCTCCAACACCATGGAAGAACCATTTCGCTTTAACACAATAACAGAAGCCATTCAAGACATCAAGAATGGCAAAATGGTGATAGTAGTTGACGATGAGGATCGCGAAAATGAAGGCGATTTCCTCATGGCAGCCGAACTAGTTACTACTGAAGCGATTAACTTTATGGTTACCCATGGTCGTGGTTTAGTTTGTGCTCCGGTTACCAAAGACATTGCGCAAAAATTCAAGCTAACCCATATGGTTACTGAAGGTGCTGACCCTGACGAGGCCAACTTCACAATTTCTATCGATCACAAGCGCTTAACAACTACTGGTATTTCTGCCGCTGACCGTGCAAATACCATTCGCGAACTTACAAGCGATGATGCCAAACCTGTCGATTTCCGTCGCCCTGGCCATGTATTCCCTTTGCTAGCTGTTGAAGGCGGAGTTCTTCGTCGTGCCGGTCACACCGAAGCAGCTATCGATCTCGCTCGACTCTCTGGACTTAAACCCATTGGTATTATTTGTGAGATTATGAACGAAAACGGCGATATGGCTCGTGTTCCAGATCTCATCAAGATGGCTAAAGAGTTTGATATGAAACTCATCACCATCAAAGATCTTATTGCTTACCGTAACGACAATGAATCTCTTGTTCATGAGGTGATGGATATCAAAATGCCAACCATGTACGGTGATTTCAAACTCCGTGCATTTGAAGAAAATCTTTCTGGCGATATTCACTTGGCGTTAACCAAAGGCACTTGGGCTAAAGACGAACCTGTTCTTACTCGAGTTCATTCTTCGAATTTGATTGGTGATATTTTTGGTGCAAGAAATTCAGATACTAGCGAACAATTGCATCAAGCGATGCTACAAGTTGAACGCGAAGGGAAAGGCGTGGTACTTTACATGAATAGAAACCAACGTGGTTCTGTTCTTGTAAACCAGCTAAAAACCTTAAAATTGATGCAGGAAGGTAATTTCGAAACTGAAGAAGAAGAGAATAATAATCCTAAAAAAGGTGACTCTCGAGATTACGGAATTGGAGCTCAAATCTTAAGAGCCCTAGGCATTCGAAAGCTTCGATTACTTTCTAACAATCCGGTAAAAAGAATTGGAATTAACAGCTTTGGCCTAGAGATTGTAGAGCAAGTTCCAATAGACCACTCTTTCAACTTTGCTACCGAAAAATTTAGGCTAGAAAAAGAAAGTTAGGAACAGGAGTTCGCTTTCTTTTAGAATATCTAAATAATTTATAAGACTGTTAACATACAGCCTCACCATGGAGAGGTGAGGGTTTAGTCTTTACCTTCGCCAATAACTTTTTGAGATAACGTTTCTAAATCGTCATCGCCATTAGCTTCATCGTTATTCATTTCAATTTCCAACAATTCTTCGTCCGACTCTAATTTCAATAGCCTTCTATTAAATACAAATAGGACGATAATGGATACAGAAATGGCAATATCTGCAACATTAAAGATGTAAGGAAAAACGGGTTTATTCCAAACTCTTAAACTGAAGTGAATGAAATCTATTACATGACCTTCAAGTACTCCGCCGTAGCCATATACATAGCCCATAAACAAACGATCGGAAATATTTCCGAAGGCGCCGCCAAGAACTAAGCCCATACAAATCAGATAACCAATTTTGGCTTCCTTCATTGTTTTGAAGAGATAGATTAGAATACCTACGGTAGCAAGGATCGCGATAACGCTAATTGCCCAAGTGGGTAAAATATCAATACCCATGGCCATACCTTCGTTTTTAACGAGGTAAAATTCCAGCCAACCTTCAATAATTGTATAATCTTGAAGGGTTTCTGATGTTCGAACAATCCACTTGGTCAGTTGGTCTAATCCAAGAACAAGTACTGCGGGTACAAAAAGTGCTAGTAATTTTTTCCGATTCAAACTAATAGATGTTAACGACGCTTCAGTTTTGCGTCAATGCTAAGTTGAGTATGAGGAACGGCTTCTAAGCGACCTTTTGCTATTTTATTGCCAGTAACTTTACAAACCCCGTAGGTTTTGTTATCAATACGCTTGAGGGCATCATCAAGATACTTAACAAATTTGCGTGTACGATTTAGAAGTACGTAATTTTTCTCACGTTCTTGGGCATCTGTTCCTGCATCGGCCATATGAAATGAATAAGCAGACTCATCTGATGCGTTTTCCATACTTTCACGCAGAGAACGTTGCAAATTATCTAACTCTTCGGTAGAATCTTCAAGCTTTTTCGTGATAATACCACGGAAATACTCTAAATCTTCATCGCTATATGGAGATACCCTTTCTTGGGTTTTTGAATCTTTAGCCATCATCGTACTTTTTAAGAATTTACATTTCTACGAACTGATATTTTGCAATCAGCACCGCCAATTTCCCAGTCTTTCATAAAATCTGAAACATCCAGCAACTCGAAATCTATTTCTTCCGCTAATGTTTCTTGTTTGATATAATCTTTCATCGAAACAACAGCTTCTTTAAGTTCATCTGAACCTTCAAAACCTATGATAATTCGATCTACTACATCGAAATCCGCTTCCTTACGCATGTTCTGAGCGCGATTTACAAACTCACGAGCCAAACCTTCTAGTTTTAGTTCATGGCTTAGCTCAGTATCCACTGCAACGCTTAATCCACGTTCCGTTTCAACTTTCCAGCCTTCTAGTCCGGTTCTGATAATATCTAGGCCATCGGCTTCAATCTTAACAATGTCGCCATCTCCAAGGTCTATTTCGATAAACCCATTCTTCTCAAACTCTGATAAAGCATCCGTTCCAAGATCGCGAACTTTTGCAGACACAGCTTTCATTTTTGGCCCTAGCTTTTTCCCTAATACAGGAAAGTTAGGCTTAGCCGTTTTGTGAACGATACCTGAGTCGTCGTCTACAAACTGAATTTCTTTTATGTTCACTTCTTCAAGAATAATACTTTTTACCGACTCTACAGCTGCGCGTTCTGCGGCATCTTTGATAGGCAGAATTATTCTTGGCAGAGGCTGACGAACATTCAAATCGATTTGGTTTCTGATTCTCAACACGATGGAAGAAATCAGACGAGCCATGTCCATTTTATGTTCTAAACTCTTATAAATAGCCGTTTCTTCTACAGTAGGGAAAAACGACAAATGCACAGAGTCTTCTTCTAGCCCAGTAACCTTATTTAGGTTTTGGTATAGCCAATCGCCAATAAATGGGCTAATTGGGCTAATCATTTTACTGAGACTTTTTAAGCACTCATATAAAGTTTGGTAAGCCGCTGTTTTATCAAGCGTATTACCTTCTTTCCAGAATCGGCGACGATTACGGCGCACATACCAGTTACTTAACTCTTCTACAAAATCCTCGATGGCACGTGCAGCCTTGGTAGGCTCGTAATCTTCTAAAAACTCTTCAACCAACTTAATGGTGGTATTCAATCTTGAGATAACCCATTGATCAATTTCTGGGCGCTCGTTTATTGAAATCTGAGTTCCAGAGTACGTAAATCCATCAATATTAGCGTACATAGCAAAGAAAGAATACGTATTCACAATAGTGTTGAAGAACTTTCTTTGAACTTCCTTTAAGCCATCTTCGCTAAACTTGAGGTTCTCCCAAGGGGAAGAGTTACTCATCATATACCAACGAACAGTATCGGCGCCATAAGTACTAATTATTTCGAATGGGTCAACAGTGTTACCCTTCGATTTACTCATTTTCTCGCCTTTCTCGTCGAGAACAAGTCCGTTTGAAATCACATTTTTAAATGCTTCTTCATCAAAAAGCATAGTTCCTAGCGCATGTAACGTATAGAACCAACCACGAGTTTGATCTACGCCTTCCGCAATAAAATCGGCTGGGTAGTTGTAGCTAAATTCGTGATCGTTTTTGAATGGATAATGCCATTGCGCAAACGGCATCGCTCCAGAGTCGAACCAAACATCCAACAAATCTGGAATTCTACGCATGGTCGCACCATTAGGACCAGCCCATGTAATTTCGTCAATATAAGGACGGTGTAAGTCCATTTCTTCAAGTTCGGAAATACCAGCTTTCTCACGAAGCTCTTGAATACTTCCAATACACTCAACGTATTCTGGATCTTTATCACTCACCCAGATAGGAATTGGCGTTCCCCAATATCTTTGTCTTGAAACGGCCCAATCCACGTTGTTTTCTAACCATGAACCAAAACGTCCAGAACCTGTGCTTTCAGGCTTCCAGTTAATCTTTTTATTAAGCTCAACCATGCGATCTTTCACGCTTGTTGTTTTAATAAACCAAGACTCAACAGGATAAGACATCAACGGCGTGCCTTTTCTCCAATCGAATGGATAGTTGTGAATGCAAGTTTCGTGGCGAAACATGAGCCCTTTTTCTTTTATGGCTCTAGCAATCTCTTTGTCTGCGTCTTTAAACCATTGGCCTTCAAAGTCAGCCACTTGGCTTGTAAAACAACCGTCACGATCTACTGGGTTGAACATTGGAATACCAGCAACCTTACACGACTCATAATCATCGGCACCGTAAGCTGGCGCAGTATGAACAACTCCTGTTCCGTCTTCAGTGTTTACGTAGTCGGCAGGAATTACTCTCCAAGCTTGCGATTTTTCAATCTCAGCAAAAGCATAATCGAATATTGGCTGATAAGTTCTGCCAATTAAATCTGCGCCTGAAATATCTTCTATAATTACATACTCGTCACCAAAAACTTGAGTTAAACAAGCTTTAGCAACAATAAAATTCTCATTATTGTGCCCAACTTTAACATACTCTAGTTTTGGATTTACCGCCAAAGCCATGTTTGAGATCGTTGTCCAAGGAGTGGTAGTCCAAGCTAAGAAATAAGTATTCTCTTCGCCGTCAGCTTTAAACTTCACAAAGATGGAAGGATCTTGAGTTTCTTTATAACCCAAGCTAACCTCATGCGAGGAAAGAACCGTACCGCTACCAGGAGAGTACCATTGAATCTTATACCCTTTATATACCAAATTTTTGGTGTATAACCTATGAAACGCCCACCAAACAGATTCGATGTACTCGTTTTTAAAAGTAACATATGGGTTTTCTTGATCTACCCAATAAGCCATCCTAGTGGTTAAGTCATCCCAAAGATCTTTGTACTTGAGAACACTTTCGCGACATTTCGCATTGTATTCAGCAATTCCATAATCCTCAACTTGAGAACGGCCCTTAAGCCCAAGTGCTTTTTCTACTTCAATTTCTACGGGTAACCCGTGTGTATCCCAGCCAGCTTTACGCTCAACTTTAAACCCTTTCAATGTTTTGTATCTACAAAACATATCTTTAACAGTCCTCCCCATAACATGGTGGATTCCAGGTTTACCGTTGGCCGTAGGAGGTCCTTCATAAAAGGTAAAAGGAATACCGTCTTCACGGGTTTCCAGGCTTTTTTTGAAAACCTGATTTTCCTTCCACCATTTCAGAATCTCTAATTCTACCTTGGGGTAATTCAGTTGCTTTATTTCTTCAAACTTTTTCGACATAAAAAGTGTGTTGTCCCACAAATACTTATTAAGCCTCAAATATACAAAAACCTAATGAAAAGCAGACATTTTCATCACTCATTTTATTTGACCCATCTTTGTACATTCCCGTAGAATATTAGCTTTTGTTACTATATACTATGCGTTAAGCTTATTCTTGGCTAAACCTTTTGCAAAAATTAGAATTTTACTTATTCCATGAACTCATATCTGCGCACCATTTCGAAGGAAAACCCATACAAATTATGTTTTGTTTGCCTTGGTAATATTTGCCGAAGCCCAACAGCCGAAGGTCTTTTTATCCATAAAGTAAAAGAAGCTGGGCTAGCTAGTTATTTTTTTATTGATTCTGCAGGGACGGCGGCATATCACACTGGTAATGTTGCCGACCGCCGAAGCCAAGCCACCGCTAATTCACATGGAGTTGTGTTGCCATCGCTTGCACGGAAGTTTGTTTATGCTGATTTGGAGGACTATGACTTAGTTTTGGCGATGGATTCTGAAAACTTTGCAAATCTTCGTCATATAGATACGCGTGGACGTTATAATGATAAAATTAAAATGATGCGCCATTTCGACCCAACACCCGATGATGGCGAAGTTCCAGATCCATATTACGGTGGAGAACAAGGTTTTGAGAATGTTTTTCAGATGATAGATCGTAGCTGCGCCGCTTTACTGAGCGAGCTTCTTCCTTATGTTGAGAGATAAGTAGTAAGGAGCCTGATATTTTTTTCACGGCTTGAGAGCAGGAAAAAACCTCAGTCATGCTGAGCTTGTTTCAGCATCTTAGTAAGGAATAGGATTTTAATCAGGATTTCTATTTATGGAAGAATGGTTAACCATTTAAAGCAGAGCTACGGAACGAGAGGAAAACCAATAGAAGCTCTCACTCATCCCTGTAGATGTTAGATAATTCGTTGACAGAAATAACTTATAGATTACTCACAAAGCCCCAGAGTGTTAATTAGCCCACCAAACCATATCGCCGTTTAGAATTATTGGCGAAGAAAGAACGCAATGGAATCGACGTCTCCGCAAGGA
>CAXBMW010000025.1:0-9029 GCA_963977025.1 uncultured Balneolaceae bacterium
CGACTGCTTCTAGACTAATTCAAACAAAGAAGAATCGCAAACATATGTTAATGAGGTAAATATAATTAAAAATAATTATACAACACAAATATGTATCGAATAAAAAGCTCTATTATTTCAAAATTTACTTAATGAATGAGTATCCCAAGGATTTATTAGAGTTATTAAATATCCAAATTGGGTGTATTATAAAAATTAATAGACTTAGGAAGGATATTTCGCAGCATGACTTATCCTTAATTCTTGACTTAAATCCTACAGCTATAGGCAGAATAGAAAGAGCGGAGGTTACCAGTGGTTGGGATAGAATTTACATTTTAAGTCAAGAATTAAGGATCCCTTTTTCAGATTTATTTGTGCTTATGCCTGAAAGGGATTTACTTTTGATTGTTCATGAAATATTAAGCCTTGAAACGAAATTAAATCACGAAAAGAAAGAATTCTATCGAACTCTTATATCTAAAATCAAAGACAAGTACACCAAAATAAAAAATCTGCAATAATGCAATAATTGCGGTAAGGAGAGGTGGAAACGAAAAATTCCTAAATATAGGTTGTCCTGAAAAATGTTAAGGTGCTTTTAATTTAAAGCGCAAAATTACATAGAACTTTGATTGAGTACTTTAACCAATATTGGTCATATATTAAGTAATATTAAGCTTTTTTCTTCTGAATTGGCAAAGATATACTCTTTGGGACGTTTTGGATTGTGGGTCGGCTTTGAGGGACTTGCCAATGTGTATGGATACTCAGCGTTGGCGATTTCATGTCATTCAAATACATCGCTTATCAGTTTTTTAATTGTCAAGTTCTCAAGTTTTGAGGCAATAGGAGATACGTTATCTTGATTCTCTTTCCAGTGCATTCCTTCATTATAAATTATTCCAAGTAAATAATGAGACTCAGGAGAGACAAAACCTAATTCTTCTGCTTTTTCAAGTTTTTTACGTGTCATACGAGTTCCTAAAAAAGCTGTTCTTGCGTCTGGACTTTGCAGTTTATTATGCGCTATCTCTTCAATTTTCACTCTAACTGCACCGCAAACTGCAAAAGGGCAAAATGCACGTCCATTTAGATAGTTGTCAACCTCACCATATAGGAATTGATAAAAGTTGTCAGATTCACCCCAAAGTTCACGCAAACCAAGAGCGTTGAACTCAGCACGTTTGTTAATATGAGTTGGTTCAAAGTGTAGTAAATGTTTAGAAACTTCTTCTTTAATTGAGTGATGGTCTCTATTTCTCAACAACCTAATAATACTTTGATTTACCTGAATATTTGATTGCAACAGATAATATACCTTTTGATTACTGAAAGCAAAATTCTTAAAGTAGTTAGGGTTTAAATGAGTAAGGATAATTGGATAAAGACGCTTTCCGTCATCCTTAAATTCCTTAATGAAGGTAGTAATGTAGTACTGGGCGGCAGTCAGATTTGCATCATCCAGATAATCAAAAACTTCGTCAATAATTAGAATGTTGGCATCCTTCTTTAAATTGCGCTTTGCCCTGAATAGCATTGAAACAAAGGTCAAAATGTCTCTTTGGCCGTTGGAAATGTGTATAGCTTTAGGGAACTTCACAACTAGCTGTCCGCCTGTTTGATGGGCACGAATTCCCTTCCATGTACAATTAAACGTAGAAAGAGTGTGTTCAAACCTTTGTTTATCCAATTGATAATTGCTGTAAGAACAAGCTGCTTTGAAGTTGTTAGGATTGTTGTTGTAAAGCCAAATTAGTTGAATTGCTACTAAATAAGCTTTTGATTCTGAATTGTAACCAACATCAAATTCGTGAATCAAGTTGCCAATTGTATTCAGATATTCAATTTGCTTTAAATCATTTAACCTATTTGCAGTTACCCAATTGGTCAAATCATCAGCGGTGCCGCCTTGTTGGTTAATTTCAACGATTATAGCGTCAATTCGAGCTTGAATCCTTTGTCCGTTGGCTCTTTGAAATGCTAGAAAGTTTTGGCTTAATTTCTCAACCAGCTTCAAGTTGATTAAGGCAGCATTTGGATTGGGTAGCACTCTAGCATTTTGTCCAAACCTTTGTTGAGCAGCTCTGTATTGATTACCGAAAGGAACATTGGCAGGAATTCGATCTACTAAAACAACATCCTTTATTTCCAAAGTAGCACTTGCACGCCCGAATTGACTGCCGATACCCTTCGGTTTGGTCGGGTTATTAATGACAAAGTAATCTAGCTCTGAACTAATTGTATTCGTTGTAGCTGTGGCCTCAAGATTAGCGATACTTGAATCAACTCGCTCATATTGGATATAAATCCTTGGTCGTAATGTATCGTCCTCTAGGTGACAATCATCTTCAAGTAGATTTATTCTGTTGTTGTTCATGGAATTGAACGCTGCTGCCAAAGAGCTTTTACCAAAACCATTCGGAGCAACCAAAAGACTAGGCTTGTTTGGTGAAATATCCAATTCAAACCTCTTATGCTGAATGCCTTTGATATGTTCTATTTCGATAACCTTTAGCATTCTTTACTTCTGTGCGTTAATTCCTCTATTTATTAACTCCTTCACAACACCAAACATCATGGCGGAAAAGTCTTCTTTGAATTCATTGTTGTCTGAATACAGCTTGTATAGGTCAAAGTTGGTAGTTATGTGCTTGAGCAGTTCTTCACCAACAATTTTATCGCTGGTAATTCTTGCATTCTGTTCGTCTGAATGTTGAATAGAACTTATTAGCTCTTTGTTCTTGGCTACATCAGTTGCAATATTTTCTGCCATTTGACGGACTTTGTCTGCATCTTCAAATTCAGTTCCGTAGCGTTCATTGAAAGTTTGGAGAATGTTTGAAAGTCGGTCAATTTCGGGTTCGCTTACTCCTCCTCTCATATCAGTTGGAATTGGCTTTAAGTCTTCGCCTTGCTCTAAAGCCACATTGGTTGTAGATTCCAATTGCAGGCGGTAACTGTCCATGTCAATATTTTCCAAAACGCCTTTTGCTAAATCCACCGAAGTATCACCACCAAGCTTGTTTTGCAGGTGATTCAGGAAGATGTAAAGACGCTCTAAATAGGGATTCTCAAACGGAACAATTTGAGAAAGGAAAATGTAGAGACGAACGTATGTTTTGACTTTTGCCCTGAAATCGGCTTGTTGCTCTTCTTCCAAGTCGTCTCTGAAAATAGCAGCCGATCCATCCAATGAAGCGTGTAATTGGTCAACAGGAACATTTGCCAATATCTTGTTTGCAAAGTCTTCCACTTGCTCACGTGAATAGACTTGATAGTTGTCCAAAGAATCTTGTAGATCAAAAAGTTTGTTCGGATCTGTTGCTTCTCCAAGAATTGTGCTTTCAAAATAAGGCTTGAATGCATTCTCTATGTCTTCCGCTGTATTGGCAAAGTCGAGCACAAAAGTGTCTTTCTTCAACGGGTGACTTCTGTTAAGCCTTGATAGGGTTTGAACTGCATTTACTCCACCTAACTTTTTATCTACATACATGGTATGAAGAAGTGGCTGGTCAAAACCAGTTTGGTATTTATTAGCAACCAATAAAAAACGATATTCATTCTTTTCAAACTCAGATGGGATTGAACTACTTGAAAAGCCATTCAAACTCGCTTCTGTTTCTCCGTCAATTTCTCCTGAGAATGCTACAACCGCTTTGTAAGGGCTGTTTATAGATTTCAAGTAAGCGTCAAAAGCCTTTTTGTATTGAACGGAATTTTTTCGGCTACTCGATACCATCATGGCTTTTGCTTTGCCACCCATTCGTTTTTTCTGAATCACGTTTTCCATGAAATGGTCAACCATCAGTTTTGACTTTTTCTTGATGGCGTGTTCGTGACTTTCTACATAGGCCTTGAGTTTCTTTTGTGCCTTTTTTTTGTCATACTCAGGGTCGTCTTCAATCTTTTTAAGTAAGGCGTAAAAGCTTTGGTAAGTCGTGTAATTCTGTAAAACATCTTTTATGAAACCTTCTTCAATGGCTTGCTTCATGGAGTAGAGATGAAAAGCTCTGAATTTGGTTTTATCGCCTTCTTGATAAGGAACCCCAAAGAGTTCTAAAGTCTTGTTTTTGGGAGTAGCCGTAAAAGCAAAGTAACTAGCATTTGGCAAGAGTTTTCTTGACTTCACCAAAGCCCTGATTAGATCTTCTCCGGTTACTTCACTATTTTCATTTTCATCATAATCTGCTAAGTCAGATTTCAATTCGTCTTCATCATTGAGTTTGGACAAAGATTCATTGAGCTTTCTTGCCATTTGTCCGCTCAAACTACTGTGGGCTTCATCTATAACAATTCCAAAATTGTTTCCTGGCAATTCTCCAATTTCTTCTACAATGTGCGGAAACTTCTGAATGGTAGTAATGATGATTTTCTTACCATCTTCCAAAGCAGTTTTAAGCTGCTTACTTCCTTCAGTTATGGCTTCAACTACACCGCCAACTTGTTGGAATTGCTTGATGTTTTCACGGATTTGTGCATCCAACACCCTACGGTCCGTGACGACTATAACTGTGTCAAAAATGTTATTACTACCTGACTTGTCATGCAAACCAATTAACTGGTGGGATAACCAAGCGATTGCATTAGATTTACCTGATCCTGCGGAATGCTGAATTAAGTATTTCTGTCCAGAACCTTTTTCCTGTGCATCTGCCAAAAGTTGCCTTACTGCCGAAAGTTGATGATAACGTGGAAAGATGAGTTTCTTCTCTTTCTTAGTTCGCTTCTTTCCTTTGTCGTCTGTGTATTCCTTTTCTTCGGTGATGAGTTGAGAGAAATTTTGAATGATGTCGGTTAGGCTGTTCTTAGTCAGAATCTCTTTCCAGAGATAATCGGTTTTAATGCCACCGTTTGGCGGGTTTCCCGCACCATTATTATTTCCCTTGTTGAATGGTAAGAAGTAGGAATTATCACCTTTTAATTGTGTACACATCCAAACTTCTTCTGTGTCCACAGCAAAGTTTACGACTAAGCGACCTAAGCGGAAAAGTTCTTCATTGGGGTCTCTGTCCTTTTTGTATTGATTAATGGCGTGTTTTACATTCTGTTTGGTCAGCTCATTTTTTAACTCAAAAGTGATAACTGGCAAGCCGTTTATGAAAATGACCATGTCCAGCGAGTTTTGATTCTTGGTAGAGTAGTAAACTTGACGACTGACTGAGAATATGTTTGCTTGATATAAAGCGTTCGCATTGGCATTGTAGGAAGAAACAGGCTTATCATAAAACAGCTTGAGTTTGGTGTCTGTAAAGCCGTCAATAATGCCTTTTCTTAAAACTTCAATTACGCCCTTGGCTTGAATGCGGTCATTTAGGCGTTTAATGATTTTTTGGCGATACAAGTCTTTGTGATACCGCTTGAGTTTCTCAACGGCTTTAGGCTGGGTAGCTTCTAGAAATTGAAATAACAAGTCTTCATCCAAGCAAGAAACATTGTTGTAATCAGTGCTTTGTCTTTGCGTGTAGCTATTCGTATCTACCAAATAATTGGTGATATGACTTTCTAAGCCTTTTTCTGTTGTATCTGTGCTTTTACTCATTCTTCAATTTCTTCGGTTTGATATTCAGCCTCATCCTCAGCTGCTAAACTCAATTCCTCTTCAATATCTTCGTAGCTTTCATCTTCATTTGTGTCAGGAATCTCAAAATCCCTGACATCAATTTTTCCGGTAACCGCTTCTGCGATAAGGGCTGTTTTGTACTCTTGAGTGAGAGCGATTTCCTTTTCGATTTTGGAAATGGTTATGTTGATTGTAGCAGTTTCATTTTCTAAGAATGAAACGATTTGTTGTTGTTCTATATGCGGTGGTATCCTCCAAAATGTTTCTTTTAATAGTGTTGGGTCAAAATGTGGTATAGTAGTCCCGTTAGCATCTTGTTTAAATAACCTCTCCTTACTTTTAAGGAAGTAATACCAAAACTCTTCATTGAAAATATTTTGTGAAATATCAAGTATTGCCATAGTAGATGATAGATATCCTTTCTTCGATTTCATTATTTCACCAGCATTTGCTCCATCCCATAAAATCAACACTTGATTTGCATCTATTTCAACTAAATTCTCTTGAGGAAATACATACAATGGCATCTCTGTTTTACCCCTTAGATATTCCATTGAAAGATAGGGGAGTGAAATTGGATCAAATGTTGTCCTTTCAGGATTCTTCCCCTTTTTAATAATTAAGTCGTATTTTAATCTAACTGTTTTCCAGTGTTCAGGGAAACTCCCTAACCATTCAATGCCACTGTCTTTCATTTTGGCATTGGGATCTAAGCCTTTGGTGACAGCTTTATTGATAATGGCGGCTTTTTGCTCGTTCAGTAGATTTATCAGTTGCTTTTTCTTTTGGATAAATCGGTTTATTTTGACAAGCTTGTAATCTAGAAAAGTAGCTATTTTTATTTGCTCTGATAGGCTTGGTATTGGTAATTTTAATGAACGTAAATCATTTCTTGAAACTTTTAACCTCAACGTATTGTATTTTCCATCTCCTCTATCTTTAGCAATTAGTCCTCTACCTAAACCAAATAAAACACCTTGCACAATTTTACTTCTAAATAAATACTCATAATATTTTGTTGAATTAGGATTTTTAGTATCACTTGAGAATGTGTAATAAACAGGACTTACACAACCAAAATATCTAGAAACACCAACAGCTCCAACAATCATATTCATACTATTCATAACTAGATCTCCATCATGAGCAAGCTTGTATTTTGTGAAGTCATCTTTAAAACGGTCTAGATTTGTAGTTTTATCAGCATATAAAGTCACTCCTTTATTAATGGACAATGAAAGTCTTTCTTTACTTTTTATTGGGCTGTTTTTTTCATTTCGTTCAACCAAAATATTTCTGAACGATAGTATTTCCCAATGTTCAGGTATGTCGTTCAACCAAATAAGGTCACAATCTTTATACTGTTCGTATTTTTTGTATTTCTTCATTAGTCAATAATTTCCTGAAGTAAGCCATCTGTTTCTTGTTCTAACTTGAGAATATCTGAAGCTATTTCTTCCAATGAACGAAGGTTTCTATGCTGATAAAAATATTTGCTGAATGGAATTTCAAAACCGACTTTCATTTTCTTTTTATCGTACCATGCGTCTGGAGTGAATGGTAAAACTTCACGTGCAAAATATTCTTGAATATTCTCCTGCATTGGTACATTTTCAGAATCTTTTAATTCTTTATCTGCTTTGGGTTTTCCTTTGGTATCCAAAATAATATGGCCATTCTCATCTCTTTCTGGCTGATTAACTGTGATTTTATAGTATCCAAACTCTTCATTGGGGAAAATTTTGGAGTGATCATTGTCTTCAAAATCAAAGTAGAGTTTTTGAATTGATTCCATGTGTTGGGTTGTTAATTCGTTACTCTTATCTCCAATGGGTTTATGCATTTTTTTATAAAAGCTATCAGAAGAAGCATTGATGAGTTGGACTTTGCCTTTCCTTTTTTCATCTTTTACATTGCTCAAAAGCCAGATATAAGTTGCAATACCAGTGTTGTAAAATATATCGTTGGGCAGTTGAATGATACATTCCAATAAATCATTTTCTAGTATGTATTGGCGAATTCCACTTTCGCTACTGCCTGCATCTCCTGTAAACAAAGCCGAACCATTGTGAACTGAAGCAATTCGGCTACCGCCATCTTTTGGGTCTTTCATTTTTGAAAGCATATGAAGCATGAACATGAGCTGTCCGTCATTGCTCCTAGAATTCAAGCATGTTTCTTCTAACTCGCCTTTGAAGTTTTTTATTGGCAGATTGAAGCGACTGTCAACTATACTGACTTTATTACCACTACCAACATTCAGTTTGGCAATATCCTCTTTCCAACTTGTTCCATAAGGCGGGTTGGTCAACATGAAATTGAACTTCAAATCAGGGTCAAAGCCATATTCGCTCAAGGTAGAACCAAACTTAATTTTGTCAGGATCTTCACTTTTAAGCAACATATCCGATTTGCAAGTCGCATACATCTCACCAGTATTTTCTTGGCCGTACAAGTGAAAAGTAGCGTTTGATTTTATTTCGCCATCAGGGTTGGTTGCGTAGCGTTTTGACTGGGTCAGCATTGCTCCTGAACCCGCACAAGGGTCATATACCAAAAACGTTCCTTGCTGTATTTTATCCTTTACAGGCAAGTAAACCAAATGGGTCATTAGTTCAATGATTTCTCTTGGGGTAAAGTGTCGCCCTGCTGCTGCATTGGTCTTTTCGTTGAATCGTCTGATTAAATCCTCAAACATGTAGCCCATTGCCATAGGCGAAATCTTGTCAGGGCTTAGCTCCACTTTCGGGCTGCAGAATTTTTCAATCAAGGAAAAAGTGATTCCCGTATTTTCAAAAGTTTCCAATTGGTTTCTGAACTTGAACTTTGAAATGATGTCTTGAACATTTTCAGAAAAGCCGTTGAGATAGTCTAAAAAGTTGGCGTCAATGTTTTTCGGGTCAGCCAACAACTTTTTCATGGTGTAAGGCGAAGTATTGTAAAACGCCAATCCAGAACCATGTTCTTTGCTCGTCAGTAAACCTGAGAGGTTGTCAATTTTCCCTTTGAACTCATTATGTGTTTTAAGCACTTTATCTTTTGTCGGCTCTAGTGCCAAGTCCAACCTTCTCAATACCGTCATTGGCAATATCACATCCTGATACTGGTTTTCAAGGTATTTATTGATCAATACATCATCCGCAACTGTCCAGATGAAGTTGATGATTGGTTGTAAACTTTGAGTATCTAAATTCATTTTATGTCTTTTCTTCTTTATTCGTTTCTGTCGAGCGTTGGCAAAAATTCAAGCTCTTTTGGTTTTTCAGTGTTTGCCTGTGTGTTGGCAAAAACCAAATCTCGCTAAGGCGAGACAAGTTGTGCTTGAATATATGGTTATCAGTTCGACATGGTAACTACCAATTGTATATTGCATTAGGATATTATAATTCTCTTTAGAGGTCTAATGTAATAAAACTTTTTCGTTGGCCTAGTTATTAATTTAATGGTTTATGGCCCTGCTGCCCCCTTCCCTATTCTGTGGGGTCTG
>CAXBMW010000026.1:0-7939 GCA_963977025.1 uncultured Balneolaceae bacterium
ACTCAATACTCAATACTCAATACTCAATACTCAATACTCAATACTCAATACTCAAAAATAGGAACGATTATCGATATCCCAATGGTTTAGCTACACTACCTTTGAACAGAGCATTTCTTAGCTTTTGTTGCTTTAACATTTATCAGTTTTATTCATGTCGATCCATTCCACCGCTTACTCTATTTTAGACCTTGCCATTGTAACTCAAGGAAGCACTATCACAGAGACTTACGCCAACAGCATCGCTTTAGCTCAAAAAGCTGAGGAGTTTGGATACACACGGATTTGGTTTGCCGAGCATCATAATATGGCAGCCATTGCGAGTAGCGCACCACCCATTTTAATTGGTAGAATTGCCCAAGCCACAAATACCATTCGTGTAGGCTCTGGCGGTGTGATGCTTCCAAACCACTCTCCTCTTATCGTATCCGAGCAGTTTGGAACATTGGGTGCCTTATATCCACATCGAATAGATTTGGGCTTAGGAAGAGCTCCTGGAACCGATCAAGAAACAGCGCATGCAATCCGACCTAATTTCATCCAAGCAACACAATCCTTTCCCGAAGATATTGAAACCATACAACGCTATTTTTCTATAGAAAATAAAACGTCAAAAGTACGAGCTACCGTTGCTGAAGGTGTTGATGTTCCTATTTATGTGTTAGGATCAAGTACCGATAGCGCTCATTTGGCAGCCAAAAAAGGATTGCCTTACGCCTTTGCTAGTCACTTTGCGACCGCCCAATTGTTTAACGCTTTAGATATTTATAGAAGTGAATTTAAGCCTTCTAAATACCTTCAGAAGCCATACGTAATTGCGGGGATTAACGTATTTGTGGCCGAAACCGATGAAGAAGCAGAACGAATGTCTACGAGCTTCATAAAGATGATAGTTGGAATTTTAACGGGTTCACGAAAAGAGTTTCTGGATGAAGCCACTGAAATGACGCCCGAGTTAAAAGAGCTATCTTTGCATCCCTCCATCCAACAAATGACTCGCTTCTCATTCATTGGCAGCAAAGAAACCGTGAAGGAACAAGTCAAAGACTTCTTAACACACACCAACGTGGATGAAGTCATTGCCGCAGCTAGTATTCATGATCCTAAAGATCGTATAAAGTCCTATAAACTCTTTGCTGAAATCATGAAGGAACTGAATGAAGCTTGATGATTAAAAGCCTTGTTGATCTCTGATAGTTCGTTTACGGATTAACAGTTAAAAGACACGGTCATCCTTGTAGGTGTTGGGTAATTCGTTGACAGGTTTAATAAATTAAACAACGCTCACCGTCATCCTGATCTCGAGGCTTCGGGAGAAGGATCTTCACAGCCTTTAAGAAGCAATTGCCCTATCTGTAGACGAGAGTTCCGAGGTAGCATTCCGCAGCAGAGTGATGGAACGAGGAGCTGGATTAGAAGATTTAATCCAAAGCTAAAAACTAATCCTGAAGATTCATCGTCCCGAGGCTTCGGGATCTGAATGACGGGATTTCTATTTGAAGTTAGACACTTAAAAAAACTCGGACATACAGAATGAATTTCGGGATTTTATGGAATGGCTATGAATTCGATTATTAATCTTTATTTGTTCCCAAGCCTCGTGCAAGAGTCTCGTTTGAAGTTCGCTATTTTTTATCCGACCGTTTCATACAATCCGCTTTAAGTTTACTTATAGTTAATTGGATTTCTCTATAAATTTTTTAATGTTCTTTCAATTAATAAAACATTTTTATTAAACTATGATTGATACAACTGAATAAGTACACGCTCTCATATAAGTTAAAGAAAGTGTTGGTTACAATGTTTTAATTGGAACTTGTTTCCAAGTTAGATTACATGTCGGACACTATGAAATTTGGACCGAATCACCTATAAAATTTTATAAGAAAAATGAAAGGTAATTTTCTATCAGTTCTTGGAAAAGCAGAACCAAATTGTATCACCTATTATGTTGGGCGAGACGCTAAGCATGTGGCGCATTTAAATAATTGCACATTAATTTGTCATTTGGATTTTTCGCCACAACTTAACAATGTAGAGATTATACAGGTGGAGAATCCTCAGCTTGAGTTTTATAAATTATCAGCTTCTTTCAAGGAAGACTATATGGATAACTCAAACCTTGTCTTCTCACAAGCAACCAAAGCTTATATACACAAAGACGCCGTAATTGGTAGCGGAGTCACCATTGGTGCGGGAGCAGTTATTGGTAAAGCCGTAATTGATGATAGAGCAGAGATTCATTCAAATACAGTAGTATATGCAAAATCAATTATTAGAGAGAATTCTATCATTGAGGCAAATACTACAATTGGAGGTACAGGCGTAATGTGGGTCTGGGATGAATCTAAAAAAAGAGTTTACTTAGAACAATTGGGAAATGTTCTAATTGAATCTGATTGTAGGATAGGAACTCAATGTGGTGTAGTAAGGGGTTCTGCCAATGAAACTACTGTTATTGGTGAAGGAACTTGTGTTGCTCACGGTACTTTTTTTGGGCATGGAAATCAAATTGGTAAATACAATCATTTCGCAAACGGAGTGAAACTAGGAGGCAGTTGTCGAACAGCAGATTATACATTTATGGGGTCTGGAGCAGTATTAAGTGCTGGTAAAAATATTACTGCCACAAATGTAATTCTTGGTGCTGGCGCAGTAGTTACTAAACATATAACTGAAAGTGGAGTATATGTTGGTTGTCCTGCTGTACGAATTAAGGATTCAGTCGGTAAACTTTCAGGTATACCGAGTTGGGGTTCATAATAAAGAGCAAGGAAATGTGTAATTCAATGATAAGACAACTCTGAAGATTTATCGGTCTATCTTCTGAATCAAGCCATCCCTATTTGTATTTAGCTTGTAAATCCGTTTCTTCAAATAAGAATAACGGACAGCTACTTGGAAAACCTAAACGACATCCTTCATATTGATTCGAACGCTGAAACAAAGCAGTTCAAAAAAGGAACGTTGTTGCTACAAAAAGGGCAACTTTCTACCAGCGCATTCTTTGTTAAAAAAGGTCTTTTAAGAAGCTATATCATAGACAGTAAAGGTAAAGAACACATCTTCATGTTTGCCTCAGAAGGTTGGATTATCGCTGATATTGAATCCCAAGAGTTCGACCATCCTTCAGAATTGTATATTGATTGCTTAGAAGATTCCGAAGTAGTGACTTTTGATCGCTATTCCTTGCTCCTCTCCGAATCAAACTCCAAGTCGGCCATTAACAATACCAAGCTATTATACAGACGTATGGGCGTTTTACAGCGTCGCGTTCTGATGTTGATGAGTTCTCCTGCCAAAGACCGATACTTTTACTTCATAGAAACATATCCAGATTTACTGAATCGCATTCCTCAACACATGATTGCTTCCTATCTAGGAATCACTCCGCAAGCCTTAAGCACCATCAGAGGTAAGATTGCTCGAAATAATTAGAGCTCACATTTATTAATCTAGATGAATGCAAAGCTCATTCTAAGTTTACACATTGCACTGAAATAAATATTCAAACCTTTGGAATGAGTAAGTATTTGGGAATAGCGCTCCAAAGGCTAATTTACTATTTCAAACCAATTTCAGTACTATGAGTAAAGAATATTCGAATGGAACCATTACCATAAAATGGGAACCTAAGAAATGCCAACATGCCGGTATTTGTGTAACAACCTTACCCAAGGTTTATAATCCAAAGGCAACGCCTTGGATAAATGCAGTTAATGCTTCTACCGAAGAACTCAAAGATCAGATTAACAAGTGTCCTTCTGGCGCTTTAAGCTATTATATCAATGAATAAAAACAACGAATCTCTCCAAAGCTGGCCCGTTCTTAATTTTGCAGAAATGCAGGAAACCATCGAAACCATGCACCAATGGCTTCAGATAGTTGGTAAAATTCGACTAAAAACTATGCCTTGGCAAAATCACTCTTGGCATACCGCCCTTTATATAACTTCAAGCGGTTATTCTACTCATGGCATTCCTTATCAAGGACGTATTTTCCAAATAGACTTTGACTTCAAGAAGCATCAGCTAATTATTCAATGTTCGAATACTGAATCTGTAACTATGAATTTATATTCAAGAACGGTTGCAGACTTTTATGCTGAATTGTTTGAGAAGCTAAAAAGCGTTGGGATTGATCTAAAAATCCATGCTCGTCCCAATGAGATGGAGCCCGCCATTCCTTTTGCTGAAAACACCATCAACAAAACATACAATCCAGAAGCGGCTTATAATCTTTGGCAAGCCATGTTGAAGGCTAACGAGGTATTTAATCAATTTAGAAGCGAGTTTATTGGTAAAGCAAGTCCTGTTCATTTGTTTTGGGGCGCATTCGATTTGGCCGTTACGCGATTTTCCGGAAACGAAGCTCCATTGCATTCCGGCGGGATGCCTAATATGCCGCTAGATGTGATGCAAGAAGCTTATTCCCAAGAAGTGAGTAGTGCTGGATTCTGGCCTGGCTCTAAAGATTCGCCTCTACCCGTCTTTTATGCCTACGCTTATCCAAGTGATGCACGTTTTGGGGAGCAGAAAGTCCTTCCAAAAGAAGCTTTTTACAGTCCGGAAATGGGTGAGTTTTTCTTGAAGTACGAAGATGTTCAAACTTCAGACAATCCAGAAAAGACCTTGCACGATTTTCTTCAAAGCACATACGAGGCTGCCGTAAACACCTCTTATTGGAATAGAGATAAGTTAGAAAAGAAGTGATTGTTACTTCTCGGACATCCATGTAATGTCAGGTAGTTCGTAACACTTTTAATATGCTAAACATCGTTCACAGTCATCCTGATCCCGAGGCTTCGGGAGAAGGATCTACACATCCTTGAAAAAGCAATTGGTAGACAGCTCTAAAGATTCATCGGCAGTAGCCTCTGAATGACGAGATTTGTATTTAGATTTACTCACGTAAAGCACCTCGGTCATCCCGAATTTATTTCGGGATTTTACGGAACGGCTGTGAAATTCGACTATCAAATCATTAGTTGTTTACCTCGTTACGCAATGCTAGAACGGTTAACCGTACTTGGAGCAGAGCTCCAAGATGGCGTTACGCAGCAGAGCTACGTAACGAAGAAAGTGTCCCTCCTTGGGGAGGGACAGAGTCAAAACTTGTTTTGTCTCAGGGTGAGGACCGTGGTGGCAATAAATTTGCATTGGGCATTAATTAACTCAAAGCTCAGCATCACCCAGCGCAAACTTGCATATCCCCTTTTTTGAAGGTCTGGATGGTCATTCCATAATTCTTTTTAAAAGTCTTGGACAAGTGACTAGAGTCAGTGAAGCCCAACATAAATGCAATTTCTTTAATGGAATACTCGCTATGCTTAAAGTAGTTCTCTGCAAGCTTCAACTTTGATTTGATTACATATTCCTGAAATGAATACTCGGAGTGTTTTTTGAAATATTCGCTAAAGTAAGTTGGGGAGACATTAAACTCTTTGGATAAATTCTCAAGTGTAATCTTATCTTTCTCGTAGATATTATGCTGAATGTAGCGAATGATTTCTCCAAACTTGTAGTCTTTAGAATGTCCGTCGTCTACATAGCTTCGTTCGATATTTCTTGCCAGAATATTCAAAATGCTTACCATTAAGCTTTCTATAATGGTGATTGAATAATCATCCTTTGCTAAATATTCCTGATGAATCTGCTTAATTAAATTAATCAGAAGCTCTCGCTCTAAACTAGATTGAGTTTTGATGATATCCCCTGCCACTTTATTGTAATTGGAAAGCACATAGGAAAGCTTCTTAAACCAATCGCTATAGTTTCCATTCAGCGCTTCTTTAGAAAAGAACAAATCTGTAAATCGGATAAAATAGAACGTTGTTTTCTCTTTAATCTTAAAAGAATGACAATCTAAAGGTGGCAATAGAAAAATGTTTCCACTTGAATAAGGAAAGTCTACATAATTGATGCACTGAAATCCCTCGCCTTTATCTACATACACCAACTCGAAAAAATTATGCTTATGGGGACGCTTCTCCCATTTCTCTAACTCTTCAATATGTATCTCAAAAGGTTTGTATGTTTGTTCTATATGCATAATCATGATTATTTAGACAATTATCGAGCCCAAAGATAGCAATTCGTAGCTGATAAATTCATAAAGACTCTCATTTACCTTTATTTATACCATCTTTACCAATAATTATACATCAATCTAATTCAGATATTCTGTTATCATTGTATCAGAAATTTAGAACACAACTCAAATACAGAATAATGAAAGCAATCGGATTTAAACAATCACTCCCCATTACAGAAAAAGATAGTTTTATCGAATTTGAAACTGAAAAGCCAAGTCCGAAAGGATTCGATCTTCTAGTTAAGATTGCTGCTATTTCAGTAAACCCTGTGGATTTCAAAATCAGAGAAAGCGCCGCTAAAGATATCGTCCTTGATACTCCAAAGATTATTGGCTGGGATGCTGTTGGTGTTGTTGAAGCTGTTGGAGATAAAGCTTCTTTATTTAAAGTAGGCGATGAAGTGTATTACGCAGGTGATATTACTCGCAGTGGTAGTAACGCTGAATACCAACTTATCGACGAACGTATTGTAGGTCACAAACCTAAAAATCTTTCTATTGCGGAATCAGCAGCTATTCCACTAACAGGATTAACCGCTTGGGAGTCTCTTTTTGACCGTATTAAAATTAATCCAGAAACCGACAAAGGTAAAACCGTTCTGATTTTAGCTGGAGCTGGTGGCGTTGGTTCAATGGCTATTCAATTGGCTAAAAAAATAGCTGGACTTACAGTTATTGCAACAGCTTCAAGACCAGACTCTATTGCATGGTGCAAGGATTTAGGAGCCGATTTTGTGGTAAATCATCACAACTTAAAAGAAGAATTAGAAAAAATTGGTCATAGCCAAGTAAACTACATTCTAGATTTTGTTGACTTAGAAGGTTATTGGGAAACTGTTGCTGATATCATTAAGCCACAAGGGCATATTGTATCGATTACAGGAAGTAGCAAACCGCTGAACTTAGACCTCTTAAAAGGCAAAAGCGTTACTTTTTCATGGGAATTGATGTATACACGTTCAATGTTCAACACCGAGGATATGGTGAAACAACATGAGATTCTAAATCAAATTGCTGACTTATTGGATGCTGGTACCATCAAAACGACACTAACAACTACGCTTGATGGATTTAGTGTTGAGAACCTCAAAAAGGCTCACGAAATGCAAGAATCCGGCAAAACAATTGGTAAAACAGTAATTCAATTTTAAGTATAGAATTATGTCATTAGCATTATCAAAAATGATGGAATTGGGAGCAACAGCTCCTGATTTCAATCTATTGGACACTATTTCTGGGAAACACTTATCGCTTTCTGATTTGAAATCGGATACAGCTACGGTAGTTGTTTTTATTTGCAATCATTGCCCTTTTGTTCACCATATAAATTCGAAATTGGTAGATGTAGCTCAACGTTATCAAGCTAAAGGCGTGCAATTCATCGCCATTAGCAGCAATGACATCGAAACGCATCCACAAGATGCGCCTGCATTCATGACACAAATAGCAAAGGAACAGAACTACCCTTTTCCTTATTTGTTCGACGATACTCAGGAAGTTGCTAAAGCTTATTCAGCTGAATGCACTCCCGATTTGTTTGTGTTTGATGGTGAATTGAAATGTGCGTACAGAGGCCGTTTTGATGAAACTCGTCCTAATTTAGGAGTACCAACAGGTAAAGACTTAACAGCCGCACTAGATGCTCTTATTGAGGGCAAAGAAGTTTCCTCCATTCAACACCCAAGTATGGGTTGCAGTATTAAGTGGAAATAAAGGAGATTTATTTAACGAGCTGAGTCATCCTTGTAGATGCTAAGTAATTCGTTGACAGAAATAACTTTTTGATTTCGCTCAGAGTGTCAATACGCCCACAAAATCACATCGACGTTTAGAATTATTGGCGAAG
>CAXBMW010000027.1:0-7817 GCA_963977025.1 uncultured Balneolaceae bacterium
TTCTTAATTCTTTTCCTCCCCAAAAACTCCCTCTTTTAATTGTATGCTTAAAATGCGTATTTACACCGCATGATTTCTCTTCAAAACATCACCAAAATTTATAATGGCAAAACGGTGCTTCATGGCGTTTCGCTAGAAGTTCCCAAAGCCAAAACCGTCTCTCTTATCGGACCAAGTGGTTGTGGCAAATCGACCTTATTGCGCATTTCGATGGGACTTATCCAGCAAGATGCCGGAACAGTTCGTATCGATGGAACGGAAATGAGGAAAGAGAACATGCTCCAAATTCGGCAGAAAATGGGCTATGTGATTCAAAAAGGCGGACTTTTTCCACATCTCACTGCACGACAGAATTGCACGCTAGTAGCCGATTATTTGAATTGGGACGCCAAACGCATTGAAGAACGAATTGAAGAACTCGCCAGTCTAGCTAAAATCGAAGTGAGTCAATTAGATAGAAAGCCAAATGAGCTTTCAGGCGGACAGCAACAGCGGATTAGCTTGATTCGTGCGCTCATGCTCGATCCAGAAATTATTGTACTTGACGAACCTCTTGGTTCCATCGATCCGCTGGTACGTTACGAATTGCAAACCGACCTCAAATCCATCTTCAGTAAACTACACAAAACAGTACTTCTTGTTACGCACGATTTAGGGGAAGCTGCTTTCTTAGGCGATGAAATTATACTAATGAAAGATGGCAACATCGAACAAAAAGGCTCCATCAAGCAGATTCTAAAAGAGCCAGCCAATGCATTTGTTGAACGTTTTGTAAATGCCCAACGCAGTCCACTTTCGGAGCTAGAGCTATGAGATTGTTGAAGAATCATATCGAACTCAAAAAAGCTCCAGCTTCAAAGTCATTCCAAAAGATTTCCATTTGGGGAATAGCGCTGTTGCTGATGTTCAGCTTTGCTGGAAGAAACAGTTTTGCTCAAGAATCGAAGCCCGTAAAAGTAGGAACTAAGCTTTTTACCGAATCCGTGATTATTGGCGAAATCTCGTATCAGCTGTTGCAAGAGGAGGGATTTGAAACCCAATTCTATAAGCAACTCGGTGGAACTCGTATTTTGTGGAATGCGCTTCTCAGCGGCGAAATTGATATCTACCCAGATTATACAGGCACTATCATTCAAGAAATGCTTGGTGGTGCCGATATCAAAACCATAGCAGAATTAAATAAAAAACTAGCAGAGTTAGGACTCCAATCCACAGAATCGTTAGGTTTTAACAACACCTATGCGCTGGGGATGTTGAAAGCAAAAGCAGATAAACTCGGGTTAAATTCCATTTCCGATTTACGTAATCATCCCGAGCTAAAGTTTGGATTCAGTAACGAGTTCATAGACCGCGCCGATGGTTGGGTAGGACTCAAAAGTGCATATCGCTTAGCGCCAAAAACAGTTACTGGGCTTGATCATGATTTAGCCTACCGAGGTTTGCAAGGCAACGACATCGACATCATAGATTTGTACTCTACCGATGCCGAAATAGACTATTACAACCTAAAAGTTCTTAAAGATGACCAGCATTTTTTCCCAGATTATCAAGCCATTATTCTATATCGGAAAGATTTAGAAAGTAGCAACGCCAAAGCTGTTCAAGTTCTAAAACGTTTAGAAGGTCGAATTAACGAAGAGGTGATGGTAGCCATGAATGCGGATGTCAAAATTCGAGAGATAACGGATGCCGCTGTAGCATCAAGTTATCTTGAGCAAACCTTTGGTTTCAAAACGGAGATTACGGAATCTACGTTGTGGTCGCGTTTGTGGGTAAACACACTGGGACATTTTTATCTAGTTGGAATTTCCTTGGGTTTGGCGATTTTGGTCGCCATTCCGTTGGGCGTAGTAGCTGCTAAAGTATCGGCGATAGAAAGTGTGGTGCTGAATCTGGTCGGCGTTTTGCAAACCATTCCGTCGCTCGCGCTTTTGGTGTTTATGATTCCTTTGCTTGGTATAGGCGCTGTTCCTGCAATGGCAGCATTATTCTTGTACAGTTTGTTGCCCATCGTACGAAATACACATTCGGGCATTAAAAATATTCCGATGCCTATCATCGAATCTGCCCAAGCACTAGGTTTACCAAATACAGTAATCTTAAAAAAGATTGAATTACCGCTCGCGCTCCCAACCATTTTAACTGGGATTAAAACCTCCGCCGTTATAAATGTTGGAACAGCAACACTTGGAGCTTTAATCGGGGCAGGAGGATACGGTCAGCCCATACTTACTGGTATTCGTCTAGACAGTGTTTCGCTCATTCTCGAAGGCGCCATTCCCGCAGCCGTACTCGCATTGTTGGTACAAGGTTTCTTTGATCTCGTAGAACGGGTAATGAGACGATAGAGTTGGGAAATTATGAATTATAGAGGGGAATTGAGAATTAATAATTCAAAATTAAGAATGTTGGAAATTTTGAATTTTAGATTATGAATGTTGAACGAGGCAAGACTAAAACCTCAAATCTCATTTCTCACAACTCACGGCTAAAAAACAACGTCATTCCTGCGAAGGCAGGAATCTAGGGTGTCTTAGTGAGAGAAAGCTCCGTAGGAGCGATATATTTGTAGCAAAAAAGCAAAACAAAAGCCACAAGCTCCTGCGGAGCGAAACCATTCGAGCTCGGAAATAACCTAGCCAAAAAGCTCTCTGAAGTCTTTAGCGATAGCGGGGACGGTATACGGTGGAATTGAGAATTAATAATTCAAAATTAAGAATGTTGAATGAGGCAAAGCTCAAAACTCATTTCTCACAACTCACTTCTAAAAAACAACGTCATTCCCCAAAAGCTATCTGAAGTCTTTAGCGATAGCGGGACGGTATACGGTGGAATTGAGAATTGAGAATTAATAATTCAAAATTAAGAATTGGGGTGGGGGGAAATTTTGGATTTTGAATTATGAATGTTGAATGAGGCAAAGCTCAAATCTCACTTCTCACAACTCACAGCTAAAAAAACGCCCACACTCAATCTCTCAATCTCTTAAATCCTCCTAGATAATTATGAATTGTGAAATAGGATTCGAAGCTTGCCCCTAACAGCTAACACAAAAAAAAGCCTTCTCCCCAACGAAGGAAAGAAGGCTTTTATCACAATAACAATAACTAGAGGAATAGGAGATTAATCCTGCCCACCGTTACGGTTTGCGGTACGTGGTTTGGGCCACGTCATTTGTTCGCCCGATCTTGGGCTAATTGGTAGAATAGCTTTTTCGCGAGAAGTTTTGTCTGGATCTTCGCTAGCCATGTACGTTAAAATAGCTGTTAAAATAGCATTGTTACGAACATCGTCGAATACGATTTTATCATACGTATCTAAGTTTGTGTGCCAAGTGTAGTTCCAGTAGCTCCAGCTTAATGAGCTAAGTGAAAATGCAGGTGCGCCCGCAGAAACGAACGAAGCATAATCAGAACCACCGCCACCAGGAGTACCAGGGAAGTTAGTTTCAATATGGCGACGAATATCTCTTGGAACAGCTTCTAACCAGCTACCTACATAATCGTAAGCATGTAAGAAACCTTGGCCAGAAATGTTAACTACACGTCCAGTTCCGTTATCTTGGTTGAACAAAGCTTGCATGTTTTCAACAATCTCAGGATTGTCTTGAACAAAAGCGCTAGAGCCATTCAAACCTTGCTCTTCACTTCCCCAATGGCCTACCAAAATAGTACGCTTTGGATTAGGGTAAACTGCTTTCAAAATACGAGCAGCTTCCATCATAGTGATCGTACCTGTACCGTTATCGGTAGCGCCAGTTCCGCCATCCCAAGAATCGAAATGTGCAGAAAGGATGATGTACTCATCAGGGAACTCAGTTCCTTTGATTTCAGCAATAGTATTGAAATTGTCTACAGTGCCAGTATTCTTGTTTTCAGCTTTAACGCTGATTTTTGGCTTGTCGCCGTAGTCAGCTAAACGATATAGCAAACCGTAATCTTCTAAAGCAAGATCGATAACAGGGATTTTCTTCGTGTTTGCACTAAAGATTTTGTTAGCACCAAAACCATTAGACCAACGTGACTGAATGATACCAACTGCTCCAGCTTTTTCGAAAGCTGCGTTAAGTGTGCGAGAATTCAAACCAGTGTTGCGGATGTTCTCGTTCCAAGCTTTAGTTTGCTCGCTACGATCTTCTTTCATCTTTGCGAAAGACTCTTCTGTAGCAAACTCTTCCCAGTTATAATCAGGGCGGCCAGTTGGCTGCGGCATTGAAACCAATACAAATTTTCCTTTCACGGTAGGTAACCACTTTTGGAAAGCAACGGAATCTGCAAAATCAGGGATAGAAACCACTTCTGCAGTTACGCCTTTTTTAGGTGTGCTTGGGCTCCAAGCCAACTGCATACCTTGTAACGTAACCACGCGAGGTGATACTAAATCGATATGAGTGATGCCTCGTTGCCAGCCGCGCCATTGGCCCCATTTTTCGTTGCGAGCATCGATGCCCCAGCTTTTATAAGTTTCAACAGCCCATTCGTTAGCTTGTAACATCTGTGGCGTTCCCACTAGGCGGGGTCCAATAACGTCAAGTAATTCGTGTGCTAATCGTTCAAGTTGAGAGTTCTCCGTAGCTTCTTTAACGATATCCTCAACAACTTCTTTGGTTGTTTGTGCAGAAGCAAAGTTGCCGCCCAACACCAAAACAAATAGTAATAGTAGTAGTGATCTTTTCACTTTATAAACCTTGATTTAGTTAACTGATAATCGGCAATATATTAAGAACAATAGACTAGATTAAGACTGATACGTTTTTTTACGTTTGAAGAGAGGAGGGGAATTGAGAATTAATAATTCAAAATTAAGAATTAATAATTCAAAATTAAGAATTGGGGTAGGAGGAATTTTGAATGTTGAATGAGAGGATTACTACTCACTACAAACCCCAAACAACGTCATTCCTGCGAAGGCAGGAATCTAGATTTATAACAACGGCTGAAATACTCAAAAGCTCGCTAAAGACTTAAAAGAGCTCCGGGCATTGGAAGCAGGAGCTTCCAGACTGCATTACGCAGCAGAGCTACGTAACGAGAGATTGTATTTAAGGTAGCCAATCCCCTAACCACCTCATCTAAAATTCAGAATTCAAAATCCCTAAATTCTACATTTTGAATTATTAATTCTCAATCGGTTATTTAACCAAAGCTCTCTGAAGTCTTTAGCGAAAGTGGGGAAATTTTAAATTATGAATGGGGGAATCTCAAATCTCATAGCTCACTTCTAACCCCAAACCATTGGAAGCAGGAGCTTCCAGACTGCATTACGCAGCAGAGCTACGTAACGAGGCTTTGAGGCAGTTCTCAATTCTCAGTTCTCAGTTCTCAATTCTCAATTCTACATTTTGAATTATTAATTCTCAATCGGTTATTTAACCAACGTCAGCTTTTTAGTAATCTGTTGGTTATTAGTTTGTAGGCGGTAGATATAAACGCCACTTGGTAAATTAGCAGCGTCAAAATCAACTTGATGAAAACCCGAAATCTTTTGCTCATTTACTAATTCGGCCACTTTCCCACCAATCATATTATAAACCGAAAGGTTCGTAAAAGATGGAGTTGATAGTTCAAAACTGATAGTTGTTGTAGGATTAAATGGATTTGGATAGTTCTGATTTAACTTTAATCCAGCAACCATTTCGTTTGGCTCATTAGAGGTGCCCGTTTCCGCATCTGCATTCGAGATTTTGCCCGCCTCAACAGTAACTTCTCTTCTATAGCCGTTAATGGATGTAATTACATAAACGCCTGGTTTAACATCGCCAATAGCATAATTTTCACCATAACTTGGGTGACTTCCAATCCCGCTATCAGCAAAATTGTAAGTGAGCGAATAGCTGTACGTGTCATACGGAGGACGTGGCTTCGGGTCAGGTGAAATATTAACTCGAGTTGAATTTGGTGCTCCCGGAACAGAACCATAAATAGCTCCCATGCCATCTAGAGCAAAGAATAACTCTGGGTTTTTTCTTCTTTTTGGAGCTTTAAAACTATCCTCATAATGGCGACCTAATTGCACTTCAAAGTGAAGATGTGGCCCCGTAACGTTTCCCGTTTCGCCAGATATCCCAATAGGCTCTCCCGCTTCTACGATATCACCTTTCGACACTAAATGCTTATCTAGATGACAGTACAACGTCATCACTTTTTCGTCATATAAAGTGGCGTCTATAGCAACATAATTTCCACAATTCCCTAATGAGCTTGCAAAGCTGATGGTGCCTGAATGGGCGGCATAAACGGTATCAAAAACAATATCCATGTCAATGCCACCGTGTGAAAGATCGGTATCTCCGCTGATGTATGGCTCTGCAAATAGATATCGGCCATTTACCTGTATAGTATTGGCAACAGGGCGGGTAAATTCAAAGGTTTGAGCGGACAGTGCACTAGTAAAAAGTAGTAGGAATAAGGCAGGCAGGAGCTTAGAAATCATCGGAAATGAGCTATTATTAAGACGTGTAAAGAATAAAAAAAACTTCTGCCCCGATTTTATACAGAGCAGAAGTTGAATGATTTATTTAATCAGTGTCAATTTACGAGTAAGCATTTCTGCACCTACTTGTAATCTATATAAATACACACCGCTCGATAAATTAGAAGCATCGAAATTAATGTCGTGTGTACCAGCAGACATCTGGCTGTTCTGCAACAGAGCAACTTGTTTACCTAGCATGTCATACACAGCAAGTTTAACGAAACTATTTGTTGGAATAGAAAAGTTAATAACTGTAGACGGGTTGAAAGGATTCGGATAGTTCTGGTTTAGCTGAATATCTGTTGGCGTAAAGATTTCTTCGTCATTAGATGTAACCACAGTTCCATCAACACTTGTAATTTCACCAGCCTTTACTACAACAGTCTCAGAATAAGAACCATTGTCAGCAGTGATGGTATATGTGCCAGGCTTAACGTCACCAATAGCGTAATTCTCCTTATAATCTGGATCGTTACCAAGCGAAAGAGAGCTAAAGTCATAAGTTAAGCTATAGCTATAGGTCTCATACGGAGGGCGAGGTTTTGGATCAATGTTGATATCCACTCGGGTGCTATTTTCAGCATTAGGAACGGTACCAACAATAACGCCAGTATTTTCCATAGCAACCCAAATTTCTGGGTTCATTCGGCTACCGAAGGTATCAGTTTCGCCAGCATGCCATCCAGAACGCACTTCAAAATGCAGTTTTGCACGCGATGTAATTCCAGAAGCTCCAGAAATAGCTATCGCTTCACCAGCTGCAACAGTAGCACCTTCAGCAACAAGCGATTTTGTTAAATGTGCGTAGAACGTGTTTATCTTTTTGTTTTTCCATTCACCATCCAAAATAATATGGTTTCCAAAAACGGTGGTGTTAGCAACAAGGCCAACAGTACCAGGGTGAGCCGCATACACAGTATCAGATTCTGTAGTTAGAAAGTCGACACCCAGTTGTGTTCCATCAGTTGAACTTGTTTCGCCAAATAGAAAAGATCCATTTATAGGGATTGTATCTGCAACAGGTCGCACAAAACGAACAGCTTCTTGCGCTATAAGCGAGCCACTAGCAATAAGTAGAGTGGTTGTAAGTAGTAGAAAGTTTTTCATAGGCTTAATTTATTTTTTTTGTTAAAGTTCAACAATGAATCTATAAAAATTAAATCAGTTTTAAAACGCAGGCGGTATATACTTTACATTCGCTAACACTCAGGGTTATGTGGCTAAAAAAATGAAAGAAATTGTAAATATAATCCCTAGAAGAAGTGGGGAGATGACTTGGTTGTGGTATCGAATCCGAATCCCCAACAACGTCATTCCTGCGCAGGCAGGAATCTAGGGTTGCA
>CAXBMW010000028.1:0-6899 GCA_963977025.1 uncultured Balneolaceae bacterium
ACTTTAATTCAATTCTATATCTTTATCAACAATTAGTTGTGCAACAGGCACAACGGCTATACGTAATGCGGGTATTGGTGCTAAGTTGAAAGTAAATGAATAATAACAAACATAACAGCTGGCTGAAAGTGAAGTGCTTTTTAATCCCGCACTACGCATAGCCAAACCGTTGGGCAACATGCAGAAAGCCGACCGCACATTCAGGCACATTTGGTTTTGCCGACACACAAAGCCAGCGCTGAAAAACCAAAAGAGCCTGAATTTTACTGCCCACAAAAAATAAATACGGACTATATTTTGTCATTTGTAGTTTATATTTCTATATTTGCACCTACAATTAAGCCAATATTTACAATATGGACAATTCTAAACTAAAGAAAGACCGTTTTAAACGTGTTGCTTCGAAGCGAGTTGACAAACTATTACATGGGATAAGGAGTTTGGCCAAATGCTCGAATATCAACAATTATGAGTACACCGAAGATGATGTACAGAAAATGATAAAAGCAATTAAAGAAGAACTTAAAACAATGGAGACATTGTACAAGAAGAATCTGAAAAACAATATTGACTCCTTTAATTTTTAAAAGATGACAGAAATATTCAAGAAACTATTAAATGCTCATCAACCAGAACAGGTTAGAGATGTCCTTATACAGATTGGAAAGGCCAAATATAGATTTGAGCCAGTTGGTAATAGAAAAAATAATTTAGCTACTATAAATATTGGAACAGACCCAGCAGCAGGTGTAACGGAAAGAATTACAAATGCCATTGATGCCGTCCTTGAAAAAGAATGGATGTACCAAGGTGAGCCTAATGATATTAAATCACCAAGGCGAGCGTCTGAAATTTGGTATGGGATTGAAAACGGCAAAATATCGCGAATTAAAGACCCACACGATAAGAAGTTGAAGGATTTGTCTGACTTGGTCAATATAACACTATATGATTCGGGGCAACCTACAAAACCAACCGTTGAAATAAGAGATAAAGGAATTGGACTTGAACCTGAACAATTTTCAAAAACCATTCTTGATTTAAATGGTAATAATAAGATTGGAAAACTTCATTTAATGGGTGCATATGGACAAGGTGGCTCTACAGCACTTTCTTATAACGACCTAACGATAATTATTTCCAAACCCTTCTTTGGAGACCAACGAAAAAAGAAAAAAGTAGCTTGGACTATTGTTAGAATTAATCCAGGTGATATCAATAAAGATAAACATGAATGGTATGAATACATGGTTGACAACTCAACAGGTCAGCCTTTTGTAACCGAAATTGCAGATGAAGAGTTTGAACCGGGTACATTGGTTCGTCATATAATGATGGATTTAGGGCGGTATAAAGGAAAAATTACCACTCCGTCTAATTCATTGTGGTATTTAGCTCATAATTTCTTGTTTGACCCGATAATTCCATTCACAATTTCTGATAGGAGAAATGAGTCAAGCGACAATAGAACTGTTACGGGTAACAATAGACTTTTGACTTATACTGATAATTTGGAGTATTTTCAAGAAGTTCCGCTAACATTTAAAGACGGAAAAGTTATAATTTACTATTGGGTACTGAACACCAAAGGTGAAAACCCTAAAGACCGTATTAAACACTATACTCAACCCTCTAGTCCTATAATCATCACTTTTAATGGTCAAAAGCAAGGAGTAATTGGGAATGGCCTTATTAAAAATGATTTAAAACTACCATTTCTTGACAGATACATTATAGTTCAAATTGAAGCTGACAACATGGACAACGATTCAAAACGTCAACTTTTCAGCAGTACAAGGGAATCTCTAAGAGACACTTCAATCTTGGAAGAACTAAGAAAACTTACAATAGACACTCTTTCAGAAGATGATGAATTAAAAAGGCTTGACAGAGAACGTAAGCAAAGATACTTCACTCAAGAAGATACTCAAGTACTAGATAGCCTCAGAAAAAGGCTAGCTAGACGAATTAATTCTTTTTTGAAAAGTTCAGGTAGCGGCACTTCCGTTACAGCAACAAAAACTAGCGAAACTGTCAATACTGATAAATTACCTGAAATTCCGGTTGAAGATCCACCAACATTTTTTGAAGTAATAACCAAATCACCAAAAGAAGTCTATCGAAATAAGACGTTTTCTATAAAGTTTAAAACAGATGCTCACCCTAATTACTTTGCACATGCTGAAACTTTTGTAGCGTTTATTGAACCACAATCTTTTGGGATGTTTACAGGAACTGCAAGAGTTGTTGATGGATATGGATTGGCGTATTTTAAAGTGAATGAAGAAACAGAATTAGATGAAACAGGTCAGATAACACTTGAACTAAGACCTCCAAGACAAAAATCTTTCAGTTCTTCACTTGATGTTATCACGGTTGAAAATCCTGAAAATTCTGACCCCGAAGGAGACGGCAAAAACAAGACGCCAAACATCCAAGTTGAATTTGTTTATCAAAATGATGGATGGTTTAAGGATAATAATTGGGATGAATCAAGTGTGGCAGAAGTGCTTGACGACCAAGATGGTGTAGTAATATACGTTTCTGCCGAGAATAAAAATCTCACCAAATTAGTAGCTAGAGCTCAGCGACATAATGAAGTTGCAGTTGATAATATCAAAAACAAGTACTTAGAGCACATTTCATTTTATGCATTCATGATTAACCAAAATAAGTCAGAAAGTTTTCTTGATGATAATGGAGAACCTGTATCTGATGAAGTTTTGAGTAGATTGAAAGAAGCAGGTTTGAAAAATGCCAGTGAAACAGTTTGTGGTATGATTAACGATTTCTTCGAACCAATAATAACTGAAAGTGTAGAACAAGATAAAGTTGAAGTATGACGGACGTGGAGTTTATAACGCCTTGGGCGAACAAAAAAGATAATGACCCACTACATTCACTGTGTTCTTATTTAGGTGCATTTCCACCTTCTCTTGCAAATTATTTCATAAAGTACTTTACTGACGAAGATGATTTAGTATTTGACCCATTTTCGGGAAGGGGAACAACTTTGCTCGAATCCAGAATCTTGAGAAGGAACGCAATAGCTTCTGACCTTAACCCAATTGCATTGTCACTGAGTAAAGCCAAAAGTCATTTTCTTGAAGTTCAAAAAATTATTAATCGTATAGACGAACTAGAATCAAATTACGATTATCCATTGTTTATGCCTGAAGCCAAAGCTCAGCCTGATGAAATACACCTAATTTTCCATCCAAGAACACTTGCACAACTTTGTTACCTCCGCCTAGTTTTAATTGACTCTAAAGATAAAGTTGATGAATTCTTAGTTGGTGCAGTATTGGGAATAATGCATGGTGGTGAACGAAAAGATGGTTCTTCAGGCTATTTATCGATCAGTATGCCGAATACGTTCAGTATGTCACCTGAATATGTTAGAAGATTTGTGCAGACCAAACAATTAAATAGAGAATTCAGAGACGTTTTCCAGTTACTTCGAGAAAAAACGAAAAGAACCTTTGAGAAGCACAATCAATCAAAATATGAAAGTGTTGTAGTAGATTGTAACTCTAAGACAACATCTACAAACCCCGTTCTGAAAAAGTATTTGAAGAAAGTCAATCTCATTTTAACTTCACCACCCTATTTAGGAATTGTGAATTACGCAAGACAGAATTGGATAAGATCTTGGTTTCTAAAAGCAGATCCAGTTGAAGTTTCATCAAGACTTGATGACGACTTAAATCTGTTTGAATGGGTAAAGTTTTCAAAAGACTCTTTAATTGAATTTAAAAAGTTTTTAGCTCCAGATGGGGTTGCGGTTTTAGTAATTGGTGATGTTGCTAAATCAAAGAATAGCGTAATTCCATTGGCAAGAGAATTTTCTGCAATGGTTAAGGAAAATCAGTTATTTAAAAACATTTGGGTTTTTTCAGACTATATACATGGTGGTGATAAGACAACACGGATTTGGGGTGAAACAAAAGGAAAAGCAACAGCTACTGATAGAATTGTAATTCTTTCAGACATCAATCCTTTTGAAAATAATAAGAGACTGAACGGAAAATCAACTTTAACATATGAATTGGTTCAGAAAAGTACTCAACATTTTTTGGGAGAAATATTAAATCAGGAATCCCATGCTTAACAGCCACACACATTGCCAAGCCGCTCAAGCCAACCGCACAATCCAAGGCTTGTCAATAAGTGTGGCTGTTCCAACGCGCGGACAGAAAAGAAAAAGCACGATTGCCCAACATTGTATAAGAGCAATAGCGGGTGAAGTGGTTAAATTAAGGTCTGTGCATTCAATAAACTTTGGTGGTGGCGGACAGGTAATCGCCTTGAAATCCGCTACTGCTCTTATACTTGACCGTTGTGTGTAACCACAAAAAATAAATAAATATGAAATATGTAATAATATTTGCTATTCTATCTTTCTCTTCTGCTTCTTTTGCCCAAGTTGGTACAAATGGAGATGATAGAAAAGAAGAAGGGCGTCCCGTTAAAGAGTATAACCTTACTCTAGAACAAAAGGAGATGACCCTTGGAGGGGTAACAACCAAAGGTATGACCATAAATGGCAGTATTCCTGGTCCTACATTAGAATTTAATGAAGGTGACCTTGCCATAATCAATGTAACCAATAAAATGGATGTAGAAACGTCTGTACATTGGCACGGTTTAATACTTCCAAATTTCTATGATGGTGTTCCTTATTTAACAACACCACCAATTGAGCCGGGTGAGACGTTTCAGTATAGAATTCCTATCAACCAATCGGGCACCTATTGGTACCATTCACACACTTTATTGCAGGAGCAAAAGGGAGTTTATGGTTCCATTATCATTCAACCTAAAGAAAAGACATTGGATTATGACAAAGATTTGGTTGTGGTGCTTTCTGATTGGACCAATGAAAAACCAATGAATGTATTACGCAACCTTAAACGAAATAACGAATGGTATCAGGTTAAAAAGGGCACATCAGTGCCATTAAGCAGAGTCATTAAAGAAGGTGCATTGGGAACGCAATTTAAGTTTTGGCGTGATAGAATGGGAGGTGCCGATATTACAGATATTTACTACCCTGCTTTTTTAACTAACGGAAAAAAACTCGCAGAATACCCAGAGTTTAAACCTGGTGAGAAAGTAAGGCTTCGTTTTATAAATGCATCGGCATCCACTTATTATTGGATGGATTTTGGTGGTGGTAATCCAATGATAGTTTCAAGTGACGGTATAGATGTAGAACCGGTACATAAAAGCCGATTTCTTTATGCAGTTGCGGAAACCTATGATGTTATTGTTACTATTCCGGAAGGGACTTTAGAAATTACTGCCACGGCACAGGATGGTTCTGGCAATACCTCAATCCGCTTGGGAAGCGGAAAACTTTTCCCAGCAATGGTAATAGACAGACCAGACAAGGTGGCGATGATGAAGCAAATGGCAACAATGGATATGAAGATGGGAGCACCAGCAATGGTGGGCAACAAAAAGAAAAAAACACCAGAGTTTTTGATGCAGAAATATGGAATGAATAAGATGGATATGAAAGACGGCAAGATGAATGATAAAATGAAGATGAAGACGGACGATACGATTGAAATGAAAAAGGACTCAATGCCAATGAAGCATAATATGTCTATGATGCAAAAAGACAGTACCACTTTTGATTACAGTACTCGTAAAACCTATTTCAACTATGATTTTTTAAAAGCAAAGGAAGAAACCACTTATAAGAAAGACATACCGGTTAATGACATTCTGCTCAATCTAACTGGAAATATGCAGCGCTATGTTTGGAGTATGAATGGCGTACCATTGTCTGAAACAGATAAGATTAAAATTAAAGGTGGCGAGGTTACAAGAATCACACTAAATAATATAACAATGATGCATCACCCAATGCATTTGCACGGGCATTTCTTTAGGGTAATCAATGAAAACGGGGAGCGTTCGCCATTAAAACACACCGTCAATGTACCACCAATGCAAAAAGTGGTCATCGAATTCTATAACGAAGAGTACGGCGATTGGTTCTTTCACTGTCACATATTGTACCATTTAATGGGTGGTATGAATCGTGTATTTAGTTATGATACACCAAGAGATGAACGGATGGCGGAATTTCCGGTTGAAAAACTTATACATGAAACTGACCTCTATTATTCGTGGGGATTGGCTCGTGCTGGTTCAAACTTTAATGAACTCTTTTTAACGTCAAGCAATATCAGAAATGAATTTAGTTTACGAGCCGAATTTGATTATAGCCAAAATGCCGAGATAGAAGTGAACTACAATCGATACCTCAATGATTGGGTACGGGTGTATGCAGGAGTAAACACCGAAACTTCAACACCAGATTCTTATGATACGTTTAATACAGTAGGATTAGTTGGTGTTAAATATTTCACACCATATAGATTTAATGTAGATGTGAGTATGGACCATCAATTGCGTCCAAGAATCCGTTTGGATAGAGAGCTTTTACTTTTTCCAAGACTTTTTATAGAAGGCGAATATGAATACAGAGCCGACTTTGGTTGGGTCAATGATTTAGAAAATAATAAATCGTATCAAGGAGAGACCCAATGGCTGGTTGGTGTTTCTTATATCCTTTCTATAAATTTTTCCATCCAAGGAAATTATAATAATAGATATGGCTGGGGGGGAGGATTATTAGTAAGATTCTAAAAAAGGCTACACACAACATTGTGTATGAGCAATAGCGGGTTTAGTGCTATTTTGAAACGTAAATCTATAAATCAAAGGTCGGTGCTATCTGACAGTTTAGTGGCTTAAAATCCGCTACTGCTCATACACGAGACCGTTACCCACAAGCTAAAAAGCCAACCGCACAAACAGCACATTTGGTTTTTTTTGCAAACACGAAAGCCAACGCTGAAAAAACCAAAAGAGCTGTTTACAGC
>CAXBMW010000029.1:0-3843 GCA_963977025.1 uncultured Balneolaceae bacterium
TATAGGTATTAATAAAGTGGACTATCAGGCTCTACTCTACTCGCTCAGTGTAAAAAGACAACGACAGGGAACAAAATAAACGACCGAAATAAAATGCCAACCGCACATTCAGGCACATTTGCTTGCCCCAACACACGGGCGACCGCTTCGCAAGCAAAAGAGCCTGAATTTTTGCCAACGCTCTAAAACAATGACTTTGGACTTATTCAGCAATATAGAAGACGAACAATCGAAAAACCGAAAGGACAAAATCGGTCAGACAGATATACAATACATAAAATCTGCGAGCATTTTGACAGAGGCAAAAGGATTTATGGGTGCTTATGACTATACATTAAATCCATATTCAGGATGTTCCTTTGGATGCAACTATTGCTACGCTGCATTTTTTGCTCGGTCTAATGATGAAAAAGATAATTGGGGTAATTGGTTAAAAGTCAAAGAGAATGCATTGCAGCTTTTAATGAAATGGAGAAAGAAGCCCCTACTAAATAAGACCATTTACATTAGCAGTGTGACAGACCCATACCAACCAATAGAAAAACAACTTGAACTTACAAGAAGCATATTAAAAGAGCTTTTGAATTATCACAAGCCCAGATTAGTCATTCAAACAAGAAGTCCATTTGTTACAAGAGATATTGACCTACTTAAACAGTTTGAAGTTGCTCAGGTAAATATGACAGTTACGACTGATAGCGAGGATGTCAGAAAAGCATTTGAACCACTTTGCCCATCCAATAAATCAAGGCTTAAGGCAATAAAGGAAGTTACAGAAGCAGGGATTCAAACTTGTATTACTATGACGCCACTTCTACCGATTCAAAATGCTGAAAGATTTACGGAAGAATTATTAAGTACAGGGGTTCAAAAATTTATTGTTCAACCTTTTCACCCCGATAAAGGAAAGTTTGTAGCAAGTACAAGAGAGATTGCATTTGAACAAATGAAGAAAATGAATTGGGATGATTCAAAATATATAGAGGTTGTAGAAATATTTAGAAAAAAACTTCCTTGGCTAGGCGAAGGAAAACAAGGGTTTGCACCAATTTAATCGCCTATGAAAAACCAACTTACAGATTGGCTAAAATCGGAACAACAAAATATTGATAAAGCAATAGCAAGTGCAGGTATAAAGTATTACAACGAACACAAAACCGAACCTAACTTTCAGTACGATTTAAAACAATGCCATATAGAAAGCTATAACTTGATTCGTGGCAAAGATTTGTGTTACGACCGACCAAACACTGCATTTGCCTATTCACTTTGGTATCACCCACGAAGAATAAATACATTTCTTTCCTTTTTCTTAGACAAAGTACTCGAACACCAAGGACAACATATTGAAGTTTTTGACTTAGGTGCAGGGGCAGGTGCAATTCAATGGGGTTTAGGATTAATTTATGCAGGTCTTAAGAGATTGGGTAAAAATCCACCAAGAATTACAGTTATCAATATAGATACAAGTCCATTTATGCTCAACTACAACAAAGAGTATCTATGGAAAGAATTTCTTAAGGTTTACCCTGAGATTGACAATAACTTCATTGTAGAATATGAAGTGAACTCGTGGAATAATGAAAGAGATTTAGAAACTTCGAATCCAATTTTAGCAGCGAGTTATTTATTTGATGCTTCCGATAATAAAGCTGAAATAGCAAATGACTTTAAGTCCTTGGTTAATAAATACAAACCAAATACAGTTTTACTGTTAACTTCAAGCCAACCTGAAAAAGTCCAATTCTTAAAAGAACTTGAAAGGGAGTTTAAACAACAAGGATATGACACTTTTAATGTCCTAGAATCAAACCTGATATTTAATCAGCCACTTACCCACATAAATAAAATAAGAACAGCTTTAGGCACAAACCTTAATATTTCTGAACTACAAAGAGGTTCTTCTTGGACAGACAGAAGTCATTCAGGCTTAGTTTTGAAGAAACCTCAATCAGAAATCACTTTTACATTTGGTAGCAAGTCTATAGGGTCATTGGATATTTACAACCCACCAATAACAGTCCGTAGAGAAGTGACCCTTAACGAGAAGCAAAAAAGAGCGGCAAGGAATACTGAAACCCCTTCAATTATTGTGGGACCAGCGGGTTGTGGTAAAAGTATCGTTATAACTGAAAAGATAAAAAACATTGTAGAGGAATCGAATTATTCTCCTGACCTAAAAATACTTGTAACTACTTTCAACAAAGGACTGATTGGAAAATTGGCAGAATGGCTTAAGGATTTACTCGACCCAACAAAATATTCAATTAGGTACGATACAAATTTTCACGGTTTTAACGATAAATCAAGTCACTTTACTTTTGAAAATTCTTCACACACGAATATTCGTCTTTTACACTTTGATATGCTACCAAAATTACTCGGTGGTGTAAGATATAGGGGGCTTGTAAACCACGAACAACACTTTTCCTTGCTAAGAGAAATTATTGAAAAAGTAAAACGAGAGGAAAAAATAAACAACGACCGATTTGATAATATTTTGAATCCTGATTTTCTATTTGAGGAATATCACAGAGTAATTTATGGATTGCAAGTCGGAATAACGAAAGGAGAAGAAACATATTTGAATCTTACTAGAAAAGGGCGTGGTAATAACCCTTCATTGCAAAAAAATAGTGAGAGAAGAAAACTTGCTTGGAAGTGTTTAACTGAATATGCTCAAAGGATGCATAATGAAGGCATTCAAAGCTTTACCCTAAGGAGACAATATCTATATTCTAAATTAAAGTCAGGAGAAGTCAAGCCAAATTATGATTTCATTCTAGTTGACGAGTTTCAAGACTGTACAGAAGCAGATTTTGAAATCTTCTATTCAATGATAAAAGACCCTAACAATTTTACAATTGCGGGCGATTTGGCTCAATCAATTCATTTAGGAACTGCCGCAAGAATTCCGAGAGACGAGAGAATGACCCGAAGGCAATTTTATAGATTAGATGGCTCATATAGATTGCCTGTAAGAATTAGTGAGTGTATCAAACAGCTTTCTACTGCCATAGTCCAAAGATTTGGAAATGATGAAGGAGTAACAGACATAACACCATACAAAGGTTCTCCTCCAGGTTCAAGACCAATTGTAGTGTATGGTCAAACTTATGTTGAAGTGGCAGAGAAAGTGAAAGAAGTCTTTAGGCACTATAAAATTTATGACCTTGAGAGGGTTACAATTCTTGAAAAGGATATTGAACTACAAAAAGAAATTATTAAAAGAAACCTTATTGCTGAAACCGATACAATTTTAAGTTTAAAAGGACTTGAAAAGGAATGTGTCTTGTGGTCGACAAGGATTCCCTTAGAGTTTGAAAGAGAGGTTTTTGAGTTTGCATACACAATAGTTACACGGACTTCTTGTATTTTAATAGTTGCCATAACCGACAAGACCCAAAATGTTTACAAAAAAATTCTAGGGTTGTTGAACAATGAACGATTGATTATGTGGGACAGAGAGACTGAACAAAAATTTGCTACTTTCTGCGAGGAATATGAACCTGAAACAATAGAAGATGAAGACTAAGCCGACCCTAGACAGCCACACACATTGCCAAGTCGCACCAGCCAACGCTCAAACCAAAACTTGGCAAAGAGTGTGTCTGTCCAACCGCACAACCAAAACGACCGACAAACCAACGAACGAAAAAGAACACCGAAGCGATAACATCACCTATACGCAAGCAGGGGTTTCGTGCTTCGTAGGACAAGAAAGTGCTGAAATCAAAGTTCAGTTCTTCGTAGGAAATTCAGTGGTTAAAATCCCTGCCTGCTTATAGCTGAGAACCGTTAGTGTGCCACGAAGCTGTGGTAATCCAGTAGGTGTAAATCCTA
>CAXBMW010000030.1:0-3491 GCA_963977025.1 uncultured Balneolaceae bacterium
ATGCTCCTGGGTTAGACTTAGATGCTTTGCTTGGTGATTTAAATGCGTTATTATCCTTCGACATATGCAAAGACATTCCTAATCTTGATGCAGAGCCAATATACGATGAGTTTGGTTTTGAAGTTGGACATGCATATATCAAAAAAGGATTAGTTCCAGAAGCACCAGTGGTGGATGCTATTAAGTTACCACTTCCTCCAATACCAAAAACAATAGAAGAAGTAACACCAGCAAATAGTAAAACAACAATAGTTGCTGTATCTGTAGAAGCTAAAAAAGCGGCAGGTGTAATTGTAAAGCCTCCACAGAAAATCCTAACGCCTCCTTCTGAAAAAATCTATGTTGAATGGCCAGCTTTATGGCAAGATATTCTAGATCAGAAAAAATTATTAGGAATGGAGATTGAATCTTGGGAATCAAATCTAGTTCCTTTTCAAAAAAATACAACATCTACTGGATCTACTCCAGAAGGTGGAGCAGAGTTTTGGCAGCCTGTGGGAGTTGGAGGTGGTAAAACACAAATACTTTTTGAAGAAATGATGCTATCAATAATCCTTCTTCGTTTGAAACATTCACGACGATCAAAAAATTTGATAAAAACAACAAAGCCTGATGTACTAAAAACTTTACAAAGTAGACCTGGTCCTGCTGGAGCAAAGTGGGTTTATGAAAATTGGAATACCTTGAATAAATTAATGATAAAAATGGCAAAAAATAATTTACCAAAAGGGGATACATACACTTTGAAAAAAGGTGAATTCACAGTTAGCCGTGATCAAGCATTAAAAAGTGCTTGGCCAAAACCTTCAGGTACTTTTGGTAAGTATAGTGTTCTTGTTTGATTACTTATAAATAATAAAAAGAAAGATGTTGACATATGCCCGAACTTAAAGAACCAGTATTTAAAGACATACCGCTTAGTTTTACAGCGCATCCAATTACTGGTAATGTGAAAGCATTAGTAAATCGAGATGCTGTAAAGCAGAGTGTAAAGAATATTGTTCTTACTAACTTCTATGAGCGGCCATATAATCCAATTCTTGGAGGTGATATATTATCTCAATTATTTGAAAACATGGATCCTATTACAGAGTATAACGTATCAAAGAAGATTCGTCAGGCATTAAACAATTATGAACCAAGAGCAACCATTGATGACATTAAAAGCGATTTCAATCAGGATCAAAATGCAATAAATATAACTATTACATTCCGAATAAGAAATGATGCGACACCAATTTCCGTCAATGTATTGCTAGACAGGGTAAGATAAATGGCAGCAAATTCCGCAATTAGCGTAACAAGTCTTGACTTTGACGCTATAAAAACATCAATGAAGACGTACATATCTTCGAAGCCAGAGTTTACTGACTATAACTTTGAAGGCTCTACGATTAGTATGATTCTTGACCTCCTTGCATTCAACACTTATCAAAATGCCTTTTATACAAGCATGATTGGTAATGAGATGTTTCTTGATTCTGCACAGCTTCGCGATAGTGTAGCATCAAGAGCAAAGATGCTCAACTATGTTCCTCGCTCTGCTCGTGGTGCAAGCGCAACACTCAATGTTGAAATTACACCTACAGGCGCGCCTGACACCGTTACTATTGATAAAGGATCAGAGTTCTCTGCTACAGTAGATGGTGAATCATATAAGTTTGTTACACCTGAAGCATATACATTGAGTTCAAATGATGACTATACAGGCGATATTACAATCACTGAAGGTCGTCCAATAACACACCGATACACCGTGAGCACGACTTCTCCTGTCCGCTACATCCTTCCTAATGAAAACGTAGATACAACATCAATCACAGTTGACATTCAAGAGTCAGCCGATGATCAAACTTCAACACGATATAATGTTGCTAACGACATATCTCAAGTTCAAGCAAACAGCGCTGTATATTTCCTTCAAGAAGTAGAAGATAGTCAGTATGAAATTTATTTTGGTGACAATGTAATTGGTAAAGCACCAGATGATAGTAATATAGTTATTGCCAACTATCGCGTTTGCAATGGAACGGTTGGTAACGATATTAGTTCATTCACAAGCCCATCAACGCTTGGAGGATTTAATACGTTTACAACAACTGTTAATGCTTCTACAGCAGGTGGTTCTGATAACGAATCAATTGAATCCATTAAGTTTAATGCTCCTAAGAACTATGAAACACAAAACCGCGCAGTTCTCTCTGAAGATTATAAACGTATTATTCTTAGAGACAACGGTGACTTCCAATCAGTCAGTGTGTGGGGCGGTGAAGAGAATACACCTGCTATTTTTGGAAAGGTGTTTATTTCAATTAAGCCAGTCAATGGCTTTACTATTTCTTCTCAAAGAAAAACAGACATTAGAACACAACTTAAAAAATATAATGTTCTCTCTATCGATCCCGAGTTTGTTGATGCTTCGTTCTTATATATTAAGCCAACTGTAACTGTAAGATACAACTCAAAAGCAACAACTCTTTCTGCTATAGCGGTTCAAACCAAAGTAACTAACGCTATTGTTAATTTTGAAAACACAAAACTTGGTACGTTTGATAGCAATAGATTTAGATACTCACAGTTTGTCCAATCAGTTGACGATGCAGATCAATCTATTGTGAGCAACCTTACATTAATTACGATTGAAAAAAGGTTTGTTCCAAGCCTTACCACGAGCTCGACATTTAACGTTGGTTTTGATAATCCATTACACAACCCTCATGCTGGGCACAAATTTACAATAAGTTCAAGCGCATTTACTTTTCAAAACCAAACTTCATATTTTGATGATGATGGTAATGGAAACATTCGTATATACTATCTGTTAAATTCTAGTAGAGTATACTTGTCTCAAACAGCAGGCACTGTAAATTACACAACAGGTCTTGTGACGATTAGTGCTTTTCTTCCAACCGCTTTCGTTGGAAGCTCTGTTAGTATCTTTGCTAATCCAAAAAATAATGATGTTGACTCATTTCGTAGTCAAATACTATTGATTGCAGGCGCCACTGTTTCGGTTGTTGATGATACAACTACTGTGGTTGCTGCAAATACGGTTACAGCCACAACGACAGGCGTAACAACTGAGAATTCTGGTTCTAGCGTTTCACCACTGGTGTATTAAAAATGGCTATAGATAAGAAAATTTCAACGCTCGTTGAGCAACAGTTCCCTCAGTTTGCCCGCGATGATGGTCCAAACCTCGTTGCGTTTGTAAAAGCGTATTATGAGTGGACTGAACAAGCTAACAATGCTATTGAAGTTTCTAAGAATCTAATTAACTATCAAGACATTGACAACACGTATGACAAATATCTAGAGTTTTTTCATCGTGAAGTCATGGGGAATATTCCAAGAGCAACCCTTGCTGATAGAAAAAAGCTCGCAAAGCATGCTAAAGATATGTATCGTGCGCGTGGCTCTGAACTCTCATATCGTCTTTTATTCCGTCTACTCTATAATGAAGAAATAGACTTTTATTATCCAGGCGAAGA
>CAXBMW010000031.1:0-3245 GCA_963977025.1 uncultured Balneolaceae bacterium
TTGTTATGACCGGGAGTCCTCTGGCGTCTTCGTATATAACGCACTTTCCAGATGCCCCAAGGGTTGATTTTACTGCTTTAGCTAGCTTTTCAACACCAGCTATTACTTTGTTTTTAGCAATATCGCCAAAACTTACGTCTTTGACAATCTCACTAGGATGATTGTATTCCATGTATTAAATTAAATTTGATTAAATTTTGCTTATTTCTAGCACACAACACTCTGCATCTTCCACGAGGCAAGGCGTCATGCGTTTTATCTTTAAATTATTAGACTCTGTCATACTTCTAAAATCCTTCATAGGAACCTCAGGTCTTTTGTCGTATAATTCACCGTTTATATAAAAGTTTTTACTATAAGGATCTACTTCGGATATAAGCATAATGCCGTCATCTTTTAGATAATCGCTTATATTATTGTAAAAATCTTTATGTATCTTCCAATCTATATCAGAAGGTCTTAAATCGTCTCTCATATACCCATGCGTGTGAGATCTTTGGATATTACAATAATTTGGTGGATTTGAAACCACTAAATCAAACTTCTCATGCTTTGGTATATGCTTTAAATTATCGCTGACATAGGAGCGCATATTGTAACCGTTCTTTTTAGCTGTCATACGGGAAAAATGTACCGCTTTCTCATTTATATCTCCAGTTACTAAAGTATTACAGATATTGTTTTCTAAAAGCCACATTCCAATCCAAGCAGGACCCGCGCACCACTCAAAAACAGTATCGAATTTTTTTCCAGAGAGTATTTTTTCGAATACTGGAGCTAATATAGGTCCACCCCCGTTTAAATCAGGTGTGGACTCTATAGTTCTTAACCACTCCTCGTAATTACTCAAAGGTTTTTACAACTTTTGGTCCTTTCGTAGCCTCTAATTTGTCTTCAAAGTGCTTAACACTACCATTTATGGCCGTCTCCGCCCCTTCTATTGTTTCTCTACGCGTAACATCTTGCCATTCGTCCTCTTTATCGGGATTTAAGCACTCTGTTTGGTAAAATCCATTAGGTAATTGGGTAATTCGCCAGTTTTTCTTTTCAGCGAGGTGTTTCCAGTGTTTAATGGTTGTTTCATTCGGTTTAATATTGCCAGTTGAACTGGTCTTATAGTACAAATAAGTCATTTTGGTTTTATTTTTGGTTAATAACTTGGTTTAGGGTTTTTCCCTATGTTTTATGTTTAAAAGTTACCGCTGAACCCCGTACCTTTTCTCATGTTCCTTGCGCCTGATTTTTTAACATTTGATTTTTTCTTGTGCGTATGCTCCACATTTACTGTTTTTGTTTGCTTGTCTTTCGCTGGAGAAGCGTAAGGTGTAGGTGCGTTTTCTTCTTTTTCTCTTGTTACACCAGTGTATTCATCACCACCCATTCCTATTTTAGTTTCTTGACTCATGACTTGTGAAGGCTCTTCTGATTTGTTTTTGTTGCGGACATTCTCCAATTTTAACTCCCTTTTTAAATTTCCCTTGTTGCTAAAAATTTTGTTAATTATATTTGTTTTTTTACCAGAAGCTTTTAATAATTCCGCTTTAGACATCGCCTCAACCTCCTCGTTATTTTTTCGCACCATTGCTTTGTTGAGTTGTTTTTGCTGCTCTTTGTTTTCGGTACCTGGTCCTCCGTGTTTATCTTTATCCAGATTAAGCGCTATAATCTGGTCGTCTTTATGTCTCATGGATCCTTCCTTATATTTCTTGTTTCCGTCAGCACCAATAACCCACCCAGCTCCCGCCATGCTATTGAATTTGGTTTGTCCTGTTTGTGATTGTTTTGCCGGTGAAGTATTAGTTGGTGACCCGTAGTTTATTGGTGTTTTATATTTAGCACTAGAAGCTAAATTTTGATTTTTCATTTTAAATGGTCCTGACATAATTTTATATTTTTAGTTTATTTGACGCATGTCTACGTCGATATTATTGTAATTTACTCTGTAGTAACCGTCTTCACCTAGTGAAACAGCATCTATATTCATTTCTAATAGATCCTGTGCCATCGCACCGCTATATCTATTACTACCACCTATATAATTAAACTCGTATATTGGGATTCCAGATGGTGATTTTCCTGTTTTTTTAATTTTTTCTTTAAGTCGTATGTCAGATCCAAACATTCCTACTGCTGCTCTCCCCTTTTCCGCAAAAGTTGTTTCTTTTGGATCTTTCGCTAAGCCGCTTAAATGGGGATTATTAGTCTGGTTTACGCCACCCTGGAGCATATTCTGCATCATGGTTTGGGGTGCATCAGGAGCAGCTGCACCGCTAGGCTGACTAATATCTGCGGCCGTCGCTGGTTGTTCCACTGCCGCTGCCTCGCTACCATCTCCACCTCCATCGTGAGATTCATCCCCATGCATAGGAACTTTTTTGTTTTTATTTTTCCCAAACGCTTTTCCAATTGAGCGCATAGCATTTTTCGCTGCCCCTCCAAAAACACCTCCTAAAAATTTAGTTGGCGCTGCTAGGTCTGGCGATGTAGATATGCCATCAACCATATCTTCATTTAGTGGATCACCAACACTATAAGGCATTCCTCTTTGTTTTATTCCTGGAAGTTCATGCCCCTTCATCTTATAAGGAGCATATCCACCAACGCCTCCCTCGAAGCTTTGTGAGTAATCTCCTCCTTCCTTCATGTTTTTATTTGGTGATGCCATGTTATTCTTTTTTAGTTCCCTTCCCGTCATTACCTCTATTAGCTTTAACGGATTTGAATTTTTTATCTTTATGATCGTAGTCCTTGCCTTTTAGTTTAACCCCAGCTTTTTTAGCAGCTCTACGTAATCTTTGGTTTTCAGCTTTTTTTCTTCTTCTACTAGGGGTTTTTGCCGCTGCTAAATCTCTAGCCATCTTAGTTCTTCTGGCTAACGGTGATAGCTTTTGCATTACACTCTAGTCTCTTTTACTATAGTCCCAGGAAATTTATAGTTCTTACCTGGTTTCATCACTTTTGTATTACCAAGGTTATCTGTACCTTTTACTTTGAAATCAACACCTTTCATGGTGATGTCTCCAGATGGGATAATATTCACCTTCTTATTAACGTCAGGACTATTTCTTTTATATCCTTCAGTTGATATATATTTACGCATTCCTGGTAGCGGTTTATTTCTTGTCATACTAACTAATCCCAGTGTTACCCATACCTAATGCAGTTCCAGAAGCATTATTAGACTTAGTACTTGTTGAACTTTTTTCTTCTTTTGGCTTTCCAGTATCTTCTTGAAACTTTTTCAT
>CAXBMW010000032.1:0-2965 GCA_963977025.1 uncultured Balneolaceae bacterium
AGGGGTAAGCGGAGAAGCCTTTAGTAAGGCTTACAGTAAGTTTGCTGGTATGCCTACGCGCCGTCTTAGCGAAGCATTTAAGATTGGTGACCCTGATGCCAAGCTACTTGTTGATGGGGCGGAGCGCACGGGTAAAGAATACGCCGAGATGCTTCCAAAGAACTTCAACGACATTAAAATGGGCATTAGTGATGCCTACAGCGATGAGATGATACGTGCTCGCGTTTTACAAGACGTAGTGGCGGGAGGTCAAATAAAACAGAAGGACGCACCGCTAAAGGTTAAGTCTGACGACAATGACTTTTACCTTCAGAGAAGGTTGTCCAGCCAGAAGATAACAGAAAAAGCCGAAGAAGCCATGAAGCTTGTGGAGTTAGATGGAAGCTTTTTAATTACCAAGGCTAAGGAAATCGGAACTGAGCCAGAGATTCTATCTAGATCAGTAAATCAATACTTATACGCGAAACATGGCATTGCCTACAATAAAGCCAATAAGTCTAAATACGGAGCCGATGGCGCAGGGGGAGAAACAACAAAAGATTTTAAGAATATCATCAAGACGTTTGAGTCTCAGGGTCTTAACAATCAACTCAAGGAGTCCATTGGCTTAAGGCAAGATTTATCTAAAAAGATATTAAATACTTTGCAGGATGGAGGGCTTATCGCCAAAGCTGATGCCGACAAATTGCGCAAGAAGTTTCCAGACTATGTACCACTTAATCGTATAATGGAAGCTGATGACTTGTCGGATGTTGTATCTAGTGTTAGTGGCCGAGCTGGAAGATACGAAACAACTGCAAGCGGAATGAAAAGAGCTGTAGGATCGGACCTTGAGGTTGACGACATATATAAAAATATATTTGACAATTTAGTAAATGCAACCCAAAGGGCTGAGGTTAATAAAGCAAACCAAGCTTTTGTTAGATTAATTAGAGACAACCCTAGTACATCTAAGGGAATAGCAGAAATTACTAAACCCAAGGTGGTTGGCAATAAACTCGTAAAAGATACTTCTGATACTGCAAATGCACTTAGGGCGGAGGGAAAAAGCGTGCCGTCCAAGAAGGTTCCTATTTACAAAGACGCTGACAGAAATGTTCTAACTGTTTTTGAAGATGGCAAACCTTTGCACATTAAACTATCTGACCCCAGATTAGCTGCGGCACTTAAAGGAAACAACAAGCAACAGGTCGAAGGACTATTAAGAATGGGGCTAAACGTAAATCGTTTATTGGGGGGTCTTTATACACGTCAAAATCCAGAGTTCCTTATTCCCAATTTATTTAGAGACAGGTCTGAGGCTTTTGTAAATTCAATGTCCAATATGAAATTTGGACAGGCCGTTAAGTTGCTAAACCCTGTTTCTGCGATGAATGATGATATACGCACAATTAGGAGAAACTTGCTGGGCAACAAGGCAGAGCCTGGCACACGACAAGCGGAACTAGACGTGGTGTATGAAGAGTTTGTTAAGGCGGGTGGAAGAACTGGCGGCGTTGGTTTATCAACAGTCGCAGATATTAATGAAAGTATTAAAAAACTTAGCGGAAAATTAAATCAACCCGCAAAGTCAAAAGCAAAAGTTTTCAACGATTGGATTAACAGGGTCAACGAATACTTTGAAAACGCTAGTCGTTTTTCTGTTTATCGTAACGGCAGGGCTAGTGGAATGACTCAGGACCAAGCAGCGTTTGCCGCAAGAAATAGTTCTTTTGATCCCAACCTACAAGGATCGCAGGGTGATACACTTAGGGCGTTGTACTTGTTTAGTAATCCAGCTATTCAAGGTGCTAAGAACTTCCTGCGTAGCATGAATCCAAAGAAGAATCCAAAAACTTTCGCAAGCGTGATGACCGCGCTGGGGGGTATATCTTACACGGTAGATAGGTGGAACTCTCTTACTGATGAAAATTGGAGAGATGAGGTTGGAGATTACAAAACAAACAAACACATAACCATTGTAACTGGTAAAAATCCAGATGAGACTTTGAAGTATATCTCTATACCTATTGGTTATTCAATGGTTCCATACAAGGTTGTCGCTGACTACGGTCAAAGAATTATATTCGGGGAGGAAGAAGACATTGACGTATCCAAGGTAAGCGAAGATATGAGAAAGAGTATAATTGGTGCTTACAATCCTATGGGTGGATCACCCGTCCCAACCGTATTTCGTCCAATACTTGAGTTATCAAGAAACAAGAATGGAATAGGGCAAGACATACGCCCAGAATGGCTTGAAAGCAAAAATGTTTCAGCGGTTGAAAAGATTCACCCCTGGACTGCGGATACACAAGGAGGAGAGTTGGCCATGAATCTTTCAGAACAACTACAAGATATGGGCTATGAGGTATCACCTGGCAACCTGATTTATTTGTATCAAACTTACACTGGAGGACCAGGAAAATTCGTTCAAAGGCTTTTTGATGTTACATCTAAAATGTGGAATAAAGAGAAACTTAACGCCTCCGACGTACCTCTTGCCCGCAGGTTCTTTGGTCAAACATATTCTAATAAATTTGAGGAGCGCACGGGCGAAAAACAGATCATAGAAAATATACAGAAGCAAGAAAACACAAGTAGTGCGAAGGCTGCTAGGATTGCATTTAAATACAAGTCAAAGATTCAAAAATCAAACAGTCCTCAAGAGCGATCTCGTGTCCTTCAAGATATGTTGATTGACCCTGATGCAAATGAGTCAGTAACTAGGAGAATTGAAACATTCCTTAAGGACGAGGCGGCTGGAATAACGGCTATAGACAAACAAGTAAAGGGAACATTGTCTTCAACTGGCAAAGCGCAGTTCTTCATTGAAAGAATTGAAGGTATGAATAGGCAAGAAGCGGCTAGGTATTTGCAGGAGCAAATTAACCGTGGTGTCCTTACGCCAAAAATTGAGGAGACGATGGGGAGTATGCAAGCCTTCAAGTCTTTCTTTGGCAAATAGCGTGGTCTGTGACTTAAA
>CAXBMW010000033.1:0-2844 GCA_963977025.1 uncultured Balneolaceae bacterium
TTATTTCTTTTCCGTATATGTTCCCGCTAAGATCGTCTTCACGATTCCATGCAGCAGTAAAATGCTGTTGTTCTGTACGGTTTGCGGTAGCATTTTCGAGTAATTCCCACATTTCACGTGTGTATCTAAAGTAATGTTTTATACAAAGAATTGAACTATGATCTAGTAAATCTGCAACTTCTTCTTCAGTCATCCCCTCCATAACAGCGTTAGTACCTACGGTGTATCTAAATCGATAGGGTGTCAGATGAAAGGGTTTTCCTGTTCTTGGTGAAAGCGGAAGCTTTTTCGATAATGGACTCAGCCTATTGCCTATAACACTCGGTGAAATGTGGTGAGCGTAGTGTATCTTTTCCACTTCCGAGTATTTATCTAAATTCTTTGGTTGAGGGAACTTTTCTAGATTATTCACTTGCGAACGTTTCCTATAAAACAAAGGAGGTGAAGAAAGACCAAGTTTTCCATACTTTTTAAAATTATCTTTGAGAACGGACTTTATTAACGTCGATAATTCATCATCAACAAAACGTTTTGAAAATTCAGTACGACGAAACTGAGCTCCTTGTTTTACTCTAGGGACATTCAGGTAACAAACACCCAGTGTTTCATCCTCAATAAAATCTGATTCTTTAAGTAGTGATATTTGAATACGCCTCAACCCAAACTGTAAGCACAGCGTTAATAGCAACCTATCGGCTACTTCAATTTCAGTGTTTTTGGTTACTTCGTTTAATATTCTCAGCTCTTCTCGTGTAAACGGCCCCATTTCATCATCTAAGGTGAATAGGTTCAGGTAGCCATTCGTATTGACAGAATACCCTTCCAACATAAGAATTTCTTCCGCTTTGTCATAGGATAAACCTTCGTATTCATTCAGAATGAGAAATTGAGCGAATGACTTCATTACATTGACATTCATAGCAGGATTGACATTCATGGCAATTTCTATAGCGCCTTCCAATATTTCCCCTTCACCCACAGCAGATATAACAAGCTTAATTGCATCGTGGTAATGCCTCATAGTTCCTGGTAGATAACGTGGCAAAAGATAAATGTAAAAGTTCTTTAGGTGCTCTTTTAATTCAGATTCCAATGAACTGAAACCATCGAAATACAAATAACTAACTCCGCTAGTATCGTCAGCTAATTTTACGGATGAATTAAACTCACCAGACTCATCCAGTAGCTCCACTTTATAACCAAGCCTACTTGTGAATGTGCGTTCCTCAATCGTAAGTGGTTCTGCTTTAAAATTAGTAAAACCAATATCAAAAACTGTGTTATTAGAAATCATTATCTATTCGCCCACGCTTGAAATTCTGCGTCCATCTCATCTATCTCTTCCTGCCTTTTGCTATTAGCATAATCGGTTGGTGATAATATTTTTTGCTGAATTATCTGGTGAACCTGAGCAACTTCTCGCTGTATAGAGCCTTTAGGGTAGCGATGAGTTTGCTCACTTCCGCGTTTCCAACCACCTGCATACTCTTGTATCGGAGCCTTGTTCAATTTTCTACTAAGCGATGACTCTCCAATGTTCTGCACATTAAGCGCATCGTTAAGTACATCATGAAAGGTATTCCTAAGACGGTGAGGTGATAAATGCCCCTCATACTCAGGGTGTTTTTTGATCAGTTCATTGAGAATGGCATTTGGCGTTTGAACACTTAGCGGTTGACCATCCCTAGCTGATAGAAACATATACATACTCTTATCGGCGTTGCTGAACTTCTTGCGCCAAACGGATATATAATGCTCAAAAACATCGGCCATAATGTCGATAAGTTCCACTTCTCTACCTAGTGTTTTTACTGAAGGAGCTTCACTTCTTGGATAATCGATATCTCCTGATTTAAGGATCTCAAAATATTTACGACGACCTGATAGCGAAAAGTGATTTAGCTTGAGTAAAAGTGATTCGCCTTTACGATTCCCACCAAGCACCATAGTTAATAACAACGCGTAGTTGCGCCATTTAATCTTATCGGACTTCCAAGGGTTCAGATCGTTCTCCGGTAATGGATTAATAATGTTAAAGAACTTATTGCGAAGTTCGGGGCTTAACCCTTGTTTATCAATCTTATCGGTCTTAAAAGGAGCTTTCAGATACAAGTTAAAGCCTGCCTCCATTCCAGAAAACTGCATCTTAGCCGCTTTTAGCTTATCTAATTCGTTCTTTGTCCTGTTCTGGTAAAACAACCACAGCCATTTAATAAACGCCCAGCTAATCCGCATACGCTGCTCATAATGCTTATGGCCTATTTGCTCACCTGTTTTGACGTCGATTGAACAAAAAACTGAGTATGATTCAATCTGTCCCATTGAAAATGGCGATTGAGAAGATATAAGTCGATGTATGTTAATTCCGCTCTTAATACAGAAACGATAAAAGTGCTGTATGGCTTGAGTATCTTTTTTAATAGTGTTTGGTTTGCTACCACTATCATAACGTTGCAGAAAATACCCCGCACTTAGCATTTCTAGCTCGCCATTAACTTCGAGTAGATTAAGTTTTATGTTACCAAGCTTTGAGAAAGTGATATTAACTGTTTTAACAGACATTAAGAATGAAACACTTTTTTTATTTATGTATATTTTTCAGTATAAAGAAGAAAAAATCAAAGTCAATTATGAAACACTTATTTGTATATAGGTATATTTTTATGGAAGAGGAAGGAATGAAACGTTTATTTTGTTGTTATAAAAGTTTGGATACAAAAAAGCCATTGATAAACAATGGCTTTTTTTAGTTATCCACAGAATTTAAAACTAGTGGTTAGTTATTGCAGGCATCTTTAAGCGCTTTGCCTGCTTTAAAAGATGGAATTTTAGCTGCTGCGATTT
>CAXBMW010000034.1:0-2757 GCA_963977025.1 uncultured Balneolaceae bacterium
GGTAGTTTTGCTCTAACGCAAACACGCTTGGTAATTCTTTTGGCTCGTTGCTTGAGACTACATTACTAGCAGTTAATGTGATAGTAAATCTTGGAGCAATACCACTAGATTTTGCCTTGATGCTAGGCGGTAATAACGAAGTAGTTATAGGGCGCTTTTGCTTGCTTTGAGTCTCAAAACTATAGCTACTTGCACTGCGCATATCAATACGTTCACCTGTAATATGGTCGTTCAAAATAAAGTCCCAATCTTCTGGAATATTCCTCCAATCAGACCAGCTTAACGTGAACTCTCCACTCACGCCCATATCGTTGATTCCCAATTGATACACTTGTTTTTCTTCTATTGAAAGAGCACGAGCATCTTGAACTAAGTACTCTGAGCCATTTCCAAAGTTTTGAATGAATGCGATGTATGGTGCATTATTTAGCCCTGCTAGTTTAGTACCATCAAATGGATCTTTTCCTTCATTAGACATTGAAGCGAAATACAATTTGCTTGAGAGATCATTGAAGCCCTCGCCTGATAAAGCAAGATCGATTTTTCTAAAAGTTGGAGTTCCTTGTTTAGAAAACACTAAAGAATCTACTGCATCTGTAGTTTTAGCCGTTGCTGGAATAGTGATGGTGGTTGCCTTAGTTGCAACGGTTACGCCTTCATCACGCTCTAAGAAAAACCCTTGCCATGTACTTATTACGTCGCTGTTTCCAATATTAAAGGTAGACCAAGTTCCTAAACCGTCATTCCACACTGAGACTGGGCTCTTAAGTCCTCCATTTAACAAAGTCTCTAAAGCAACAGCAACACCATCACCAGAAATATCATCGATAGAAATATTGCTTGCATATGGGTTTCCAAGTAAAGTAAATGTACTATCTAAAGAAACTGTAACATCGCCAGAAGGCTCATCTCCAGTAGCGTCTAATGTGATAGGAAGTTCTGAACTACCTGCATCGGTATTATCGTAGAAATAAGAAATAAAACCTAGGCCATCACCCCACGCCGTTGTGGTGTTTGTTGGAACAGTCCAGCCATTGCTAGCGCCAGTTCCTGCTTGTGGATTGGTATAGAAAGTAGGATCACTCTCAGTGTTGTCTCCACCAGGTACGCCTTGAATAGCTGTATCGTCAGAAATATCGGCTACAGTACCACCCGTTATAGGTAGAGATAACATTCTCCAACCTGCATCGCCTGTAATTGATACTTCAACAGCCCTATAAATCTTAAAGTCGTTGACGTACATGTTTCTATTACTATTGCCATCAACTTGAGCACCTATATAAAAGTTTACCTCATCTATAGCCGAAGAGCTTGCGATAGTTCCTGTAAAAGTTCCAGAACCATCTCTTTTGGTAATTGATAACGCATAATTAGACGCATCAGTTCTTGTAACCTTCACTAACATAGGAGAAGTTCCATATTCTGTTGAAACAGTACCATCAGTAAATGTTATTGTAGAAGAGCCCGAATTATTAACATTAATAATAGTAGTAGAGCTCGATTTCAAATCAAATCCTTTATTTCCACCGTTGGCATCCCAATTTATAGCCCAATAGAATGATAATGTATCACCAACTTCCATAGCATTACCAAATGGGCGAGACGCATTTACATATCCACTAGTATTTGCATACATACCAAAAGAAACCGTTCCAATACCGTCGGTTCCCATTCCGTTATTTGCGGGAGAGCCTACGAATGTACCTGTATCAGTACCATATGTAATTGCCCAAGCATCAAAACCAAAGCCGTTATTATTACCACTTCCCCATGATCCACCGTAAGACGAAGCATTATCTTTACTAATATTTACCTGAGCAAAAGCCTGCCCTGCTCCTAAAAGAATAGCTAAAACTATCCCGAATATTAATTTTGTAGCCTTTTTCATCATATAATCTATTTATGAATTTAAAATTTGAAGCGCATAAAAAGCCCGTATAACCACCATGTAAGCGCTTACATATAAATAACGAAAAATAATCGGTTCAAGCAATAGCAATTTTTTTGCAGGAATTGGGGAGAATGGGAATTAAGAATGTAGAATTAATGATTAAGAATTTGGGTTTGGGATGAAAACCACCCAAAGCTCTTTTAAGTCTTTAGCGGAGCGGTGACTTAAAAGTGTACACCCACAAGAAGTCTCCGACTTCTTTCCTCTTTTGAAATGGCTAATAATTGAATTGAAGTATGTGCTGGAATGCAAGTCAGAGACTTACCCTCGTTACGTAGCTCTGCTGCGTAATGCAGTCTGGAAGCTCCAGCTTCCATTCTTCAAAGGGACGGAACGATCTAGAGAAAGTACAAGCGAGACGCTTGCACGAGGTTGGGTGTGTTACCTCTGAAGTCACCGCTAGCGCTAAAGACTTCAGAGAGCATTGGGGTTGTAAAAAAATTATTAATGCTTTGTTACAAACCTAGATTCCTGCCTGCGCAGGAATGACGTTGTTGGGGATTCGGATTCGATACAACAACCAAGTCATCTCGCGGCGTATGCCCGAGATCTAGGTTGGTAGTGAGGGCTGTGTTGTAATGCTAACTCCAGACACCTGACCGATCAGAGATGACAGAGGTTTTAAACAAACCGAAAAGGTTAACGAGTTTATAGCCTTATCGTAAGGTGCTGAAACAAGTTCAGCATGACCAAGGTTTTTTCTGTGCTTGTACCCTCAACGAATTTCCTGCCTGCGCAGGAATGACGTTGCTGGGGATTCGGATTCGATACAACAACCAAGTCATCTCGCGGCGTATGCCCGAGAT
>CAXBMW010000035.1:0-2727 GCA_963977025.1 uncultured Balneolaceae bacterium
TATCTTCAGGATGACGGAGAGCGTTGATCGATTTATTAAAACTGTCAACGAATTATCTAACTCCTACAATCCCGAATTTATTTCGGGATCTTACGGAACGACTCATGAGTAAAACGACTCATTTACCCTCTTATAGCTTTCTACTAATCTTTTAGAGTGGGATTAGATTTTAGCCGTTGTTCATTGCAGAAAGGCGAATTAGCATCTTATCCCTCACAAAGATGCTGAAACAAGTTCAACATGACCGAGAAAGTTTTAATATCTAAAGTGTGATAACAAACAGGTAAATAAACTAAAGTCACAATACCGAACCTGAAGATTCTTTAAAAGAATCTTCAAAGCTAATTCTGGGTCTTATAAAACGACTATGAATGAATGAGGTTTATCATTGGTTAGGGGAATTGGATGAGTATTTTTAACTAAATCGATTTTATACATCTTACTCCTTGCTTTATTTCCATAATGAAGCCCTAGCTGCAGAAAATAATCACATTGTTAAAATGAAAATCGTCCTTTCAATTGAATGTGTAGCTACTAGGATTTTCATGTGATTCATCATAACTCAATAAATAATACTATGAGAAACGTTCTTTTACTTCTATTGGTTCTAATTGCCCTAGTCATGCTTTATTTAGGAATTAAAGCAAGCATGATTCCCCCTGCTCTCACCGGAGTTGGATTTATCATCATAGCTGCATTGTTCTATAAGAAAGATATTCAATGAGCTATTTCATTATCAATTATTTAACAAAAGATTATGAATAATTTTGACGCGATAATCATTGGGTCTGGTCAAGCAGGCACGCCATTGGTTTTTAAAATGGCTGCACAAGGCAAAAAAGTAGCTTTTATAGAAAAGGAGCATCTGGGAGGAACTTGCTTAAATGTGGGCTGTACGCCTACCAAAACTTACGTGGCAAGCGCTCGCAGAATGTGGGACGTTAAGCATGGCGAAGAATTGGGTATTAACATTCCAAATGGCGCTTATGCAGACATGAAAAAGATAAAAGCTCGCAAAGACGAGCTCATTAAAAAGTCGGTGGATGGCATTGCCGCTGGAGTAGAAAAAAATGAGAATATAACGTACTTCCAAGGGGAAGCCTCTTTTATTGGACACAAACAAGTACAAGTTGGCAATGAGAAACTCACAGCAGATCAAATATTCATCAATGTTGGTGGTCGTCCATTTGTTCCCGAGGGATATGAAAACGTGCCTTACCTTACTAGTTCTACGATTTTAGAATTAGAAGAAATCCCAGAACATCTAATAATTGTTGGCGGAAGTTATATTGGTCTTGAATTTGGCCAAATGTTCAAACGCTTTGGAAGTCGTGTTACCATTGTAGAAAGAGGTGATACAATTATTGGGCGGGAAGATGACGAGGTGAGTGCTTCCATTCTCCAGTTTCTAAAAGATGATGGAGTAGAATTTCGACTTCAGGCAGATTGTATCACAGGTCAGCAAGAAAAAGATGGTTCAATTTCCGTAACTGTAGATTGCAAATTGGGTGGTCCTCCAAAAATTACAGGAACGCATTTGTTATTAGCGGTTGGTAGACGACCAAATACTGACACTTTAAATCTGGCGGCAACAGGACTTACCACCGACAAAAGAGGAAACATAGAAGTAGATGATTATCTACAAACAAAAGTCTCTGGTATTTATGCATTGGGCGATTGTAACGGCAAAGGAGCTTTTACTCATACTGCTTACAACGACTATGAAATTGTTGCTGAAAATATGTTTGATGGTAAAGACCGAAAGGTTAGCGATCGCATTTTGACTTACGGACTATTTGTTGACCCTCCGATGGGTAGAGCTGGTATGACCAAAAAAGAAGCCCTAGCAAAAGGATATAAATTACTCGAAGCTAAAAGGGAAATGAGTCGTATTTCTAGAGCCAAAGAAAAAGGCGAAACAAACGGATTTATGAGTGCCATAATTGATGCCGATACCAACAAAATATTGGGAGCTTGTGTTTTGGGCGTAGGTGGCGACGAAATCATCAGTAGTATTTTAAATTTAATGTATGCTGATGCATCGTTTGAAGTCATCCGAGATTCCGTTCAACCTCACCCTACCATTTCAGAACTAATTCCAACTATGCTGGAATCGATGACTAAAATATCTTAGAAAATGAAACCAAGAGCAGTTTTGTGGTAACACCTGTTCTTGGTTTTTTTCATTTATCTATTTTAGAATACTATCGAAGGGTCCTAAAATCTTAAACAGCAATTGATAAAGAACGCTGAAGATCCATCTGCAGTAGCCTCTGAATGACGGGATTTGTATTTAAGTTATAGACACGTAAAACACCTCGGTCATCCCTGGAGAAGTTAGATAATTCGTTGACAGTTTTAATAAATTAAACAACGCTCAAAGTCATCCTGATCCCGAGGCTTCGGGAGAAGGATCTTCCCAGTTATTAAAAAGCAATTTTTTTATTCGCGGGTGATAACTGACCTTGCCGTTACATTATTTCATTGCTCGTTATCACACTCATCTCATTAATGGCTGTACTTTTGTTCCGCCCCCGAATGCTCGGGGCAGGCGAGTACCAAAAGCTCTCGACAAGAATAATTGGCGCGAACTCCATTCCATTAACTCAATCATTCCAATGGTCTTCGATCATTTTTCCCACATTCAAGCCCGAGCCTGTGTGGAATAATTACTCCTGCCGGAGACGTCGATTCCATTGCGTTCTTTCTTCGCCAATAATTCTAAAC
>CAXBMW010000036.1:0-2423 GCA_963977025.1 uncultured Balneolaceae bacterium
TTAAAGGAGCGGCACAATTCCGCGACAGGTCCATTCCTCTTACGGTGAACTATCGAGCCACTAAACTTATCAACTTACTGAAGCTAAAACCTTAAGATTTTGGGCAACGTAGCGCCTACCTACAAGATACGTTTATTTGATGGCGAAGTACGCTTATATCAATAATGGTATTTCGCCTATCAAGTAAGTTGTTAATATCTCTATCGGGCTGAATGCATTGTTATAAGATTCGAAAAAAGTCACTAAGACGGAAAATATAACATAAAATTTTAACTTGATTAGGTGATCATGTGTAACCAAGGTCAACAAACCAATCAGGACACATAAATTGAAAATTCTAAGTCAAAGTATCTTTGAAACATCAAAAATCACCGGAGAAATCGATGATCAAAAACCTCAATATCAAAGTGTGAATTTCCAATTCTCACAAATTGAACAATTTGGAGGTGAGTTCATTCAATTCTTGAAGCTAAGGAAAAAAGTTTTTGTAGATGGTTTAGGTTGGAATCTTGCCAATTTTGACTCTCTTGAACTTGATCAATTTGACAATCCGACGGCTTATTATTTGGTAATTACAGACATTGATGGGAGAGTTGTAGCGGGAACAAGGTTTGCGCCCATCACAAATCAGTACGGAGCATTAGGGAGCATGAGCTTCGAGGTTTCAAGTGGTAACTTAGGTGCTATCCCAAAAGATATTTTGTCAAACCAATATTTGATTTCTGATAATTGGGAAGCCACTAGATTGGTCATCCATCCAGAGTTAGTTTTGAGAGAAAGAAAAAAGTGTCTAAGTCTTCTTATTGTTGAATTAATAAAGGCGGTAAATAACCACGGCGGAAGGGCAATTGTTACCCTTTCACCAACATCTCTCAAGCGTTTGGTAATGACAAATAAAATCAATGTTAGTCAAATCAGCGAATCTTACACATGTAAAGAGGACTTGAGAAAATATGCTTCATTTCTAATTTCAGTAGACTGAGTATTTGTGCAATCCCAAATTGGAACTGATTGACGTGCCGCGGATATCTGTCGCTCCATGGCCACATTTTGCGCACTAAGGGAAAATACACTGAAGTCTAAACAAACGATGGAACTCAGACCGAAGTGGCTGGGTCTACCGGCTAGGGGGCAGTTCTTAGGCACAGCATCGGATTTCATAATTGGTTTTTTCGATATGAGTTGATGCATCAGGAAAGAACGGATTCATGGTGGAACGTCTGAACCCAAAATTGACTTTATTCAGGGAAACAAGAAACTGTGGAAAGGCACGTTGGCTTTCGTGCGAAAGGTAACTTAGGTAAAAACTCGAAACGGCTCTAAAGTTAGTCTGGTACCAACGGGAAAAGTCTACGGACACTACGTTTGTCTAAAACACCAAGATAAACCTACTGATTTTGAGTAACGCTTCAAGGCGTCTAGGAAACTAGGGGCTATTCATTTAATATGTTTTTGTTGAGTTCTAAATGCCTTGAAATTGGTGCCTAAACTTAGCTAGTCTGGTCATGGATGGTCATTTATTCTTAAGGAACAAGTTTTTGAAAATTGCTGTATTAACAATGGCTTACAAAGATTACCCAGCTTTGAAACGTTGGGTGCAACATTTCGGGTCACTGTTCGGGAAAAGTAATTTGTACGTAGTGAGCCATGGTGCAGATAAAAATCACGCGGATATTGCGCTGGGATGCAATATTTTGAGTCTGCCAAGAGACAACATGAAACGTTTCGATTTTGTGCGCGCGACGAAATTGGCTAATATTCGCCGCCGCATTCAGAGTAACTATGATATTGTGTTCCAAGTAGACGCAGATGAACTTCTATTTTTTGATTCTCGCTACGAATTCAAGAGAGGCGACGAAGCAGTTTTCGCTATAGGGATGAACGTTTATCCCGAGGGAGGACGATTCAGTGGCCATTTTTCCAAGGCGGTCGCAACTTGGGGAAAGAACACATTACGCCGGCATGGCGTTCAGTTTCAAAATGAACATTGCTACGTTCCAGAGGTGGCTCGCGGGCTTTATTTAGTTCATACAAAGTATTTTGACGTTGACGAATTGGTTGCAACCAATGCTGTACGCAAGGAAATTACAAATAGATTTGAAGATAGCGTTAGCGCTTTGACCTGGAAAAATCCGACTAAAATGACGTTAAGAAAATTTGCCGAGTTTGAAGATTTGCCTTGGGGCGAGTGGGATGAAGAGGCCGATAGACTCTTCAAATATATTGCTAATAACCCGAGGCACATCCCGGATTCTAGAATTGTAGCTGCACCACATCTTGAAAGTGATAAGCGTGTTAAACTGCCGACGTGGATTAGTTTCTAATCTGAGGTGCCCCTAGATTTGTAGACGCTTTGCTTGGTAACTTTTGGACCTGTCCCGCTTTAGTGCCGCTCCGCGTTCTCACTTAAGCGGCTATCCGTT
>CAXBMW010000037.1:0-2254 GCA_963977025.1 uncultured Balneolaceae bacterium
CGCATTCATCTCAGAAAATGGGTAACGGTGACTTGGCGATCTAACTGAAATGAGATCACCGTTGCTTGCCGTGAACTTTTTACCTCTGCCAAAAGTTCCTGAAGGATGAACAACTCTTGCCTTTAATTGTCTGGTCACTTCTTTAATTGCTTTCGTAGTATCTGCCATGTTGTCTCCTGTTTAGTTTTAAGTGAATGACTGAGTAGCTTTTCAAGCACTATGCTTGCTGACTTATCCATGTAGAGACACGCACACTGAATATTGATCAACGTATTCTGTATGACCTACACTTTCTCATGGCTTCAGGCGTTTTCGTTTCACCCTTTCCGATGCGTTGGCCTGAGCATCCTCCTGAACCCTGCTATTTCAAGCTAAAGAGGAATAAGCGATAACTACTCAATCTCTTTGTGTCTATTAAGTGATTCAAGAACTATGCCATGAACCACTCGATAGAAACAATTACTATAAGGCCTCTTCAATTATTGAGACTTGTGCTTCATACTTGGTAATTGAATGAAGTATGTTGGCAATTTTTAATCTGTTAATCTTTGCCTTATGTTTCATATTAGATGCCATTACTGCAAGGTATGAATGCTTACCTGACTTTGCAAGTTTTTTTACTGCATAATGTGCAAAAACAGTTTCGCCCTCCATCAGTTCATTTTGTTTTAGTAAGGCACATCCCATAACTAAAACATTAGCAGGTTTTCTGTCAGGATTTGATGGGTGAATTGCTTTATCTCCACACACTACAGACATTCTTCGCCCATATTTGCCATCATTGAATCTTGTGCCAGTCTGACACGCTAATCCTTTTTCCATAAATTCTTTTGCCTGTTTTGCGGTAGGGAATCTACCGCCATTCGCCATTAGTTTACTCATCTTGTCTCCTGTTATTTGTTACTTTGTTTAGTCTACGATCTTTTTTGCCGTAGACTTTAGCTGAGACTTTTTTCTTAACTCGGAATCGTCTCAAGAATGTATTCCAAGCATTGCCTGTTGCCAATTTTACCTCCTGTTATATTGTATGCGATTATTGTGCCAAACTAAATTCTGAGTGACACCAATGTCCAGTACACTTGTATGATGTGTACTTACTTCCATCAAAGGCACTCCAAGTACCAATGATCTTAACTACAGACTCTGGACATATGTGACATTTAACGTCTGCATCTATTAAGTCTGCAATCACTATGCCATTCTTCTTATTCCTGTCAGAATGCATCTTGTCTCTGTCATATGCCATCTTGTTCCCTATATGCGGTAGAATTTGCCTAGCAGAATTTGCCTACTAGGCAGTTATTGCCTATCTTGCTTCTCTTGTAAACCAGACTGGATGATAACTAGAGACCTGTTTACCATCAATGAACTTCTTTGATGTGCTACCAATTCCATTGCACCAGACGATATAATTCTCCCATCCACCTCCCATTTTTTTCACAACAGAAGAATAATTTTTTCTTACTATTTTTAATTTATCCTTGTTCTTGCATTTTTTGTTGTAGTTTGTAATAGATGGATCAAGACCATTCCATTTAAGTAGATTAGAATCAAGACATGAGAACTCATTCATACCAGTAAATAATTCTAATATTTTATCTGCTATAACAACTTTAGACTTCTTACTACGCAATATTCTCATCATATTGTCATAGTAATATTTCCGGTTATCGCTAAAACTGTTGATATAATGCATTCGCCAATGGAATGCATCTCCTTTTATAAAACCTTTCTTGTTGTACTGATCAAAGACATTAGTTAAATGCTCTGTTTTCCTTTGAATCGTACCATTAACTTTTACAAATACATCAAAAAATGTATCTTGATTCCTTTGTGCATATTTAACGACACACATTAAATCTATCTCCTGTTATTTGACACTCATTATTGAATATCTCTGATACCTCTTGCAGAATCCATGCCACATGAGGTATCAATGTTATTCAACTAAAGTAATATCATCACTATGTTGAAACCAACTATAAACTGAATCACTCCAAGGATCATCAGTAATTTTAGCGTAATAAACTGCTTCGTTAGTTTCGTAATTTTTAGAAACTTCAATTACTTTACAATTCCATGTATCGTATTTGTCAGTATTTAAATTACTAACAAATTTATCTCCTACTGAAAAAGTAACCATATTATCTCCTGTTTGTTTGATACTCATTATTGAATATCTCTGATACTCCTTGCAGGATGTATACCACAAAGAGTATCAAGGTCATTCAAATCAGTAATCCTCCACATTCGC
>CAXBMW010000038.1:0-2251 GCA_963977025.1 uncultured Balneolaceae bacterium
AATGTTACCCCTGGAATAAGGATTAGCTTAAGAGGAGAAGATTTTATAGTTACCAACAGAGAACGCGATATTATTGATGTCGAAGGTATTTCTGAATTAGTGTATGGTCAAAGTTTTCAATTTGATTTACGATTAGAAAACTACCGAGTAATACAACCAGAAGAAACCGAGCTTCAAGCAGACGATTCTACTCATTATAGACAAACCAAACTATTTCTTGAAACAATATTCAGAAACTCTTCGCATTATTCTGAACATATTGAAATAGCTCATAAAGCGGCCATAAGAGGTGCTGATTATCAATTTGAATCTACTATAAAGGCTCTTTCATTACCACAACCAAAAATCCTCATTGCCGATGCCGTTGGTCTTGGTAAAACTGTTCAAGTTGGCATTTTTTTAGCGGAATTAATCAGACGTGGAAAAGGAAAAAAAGTTCTAGTGGTTACACCAAAATCTATCCTTGCTCAATTTCAGCAGGAAATATGGGCTCGCTTTGCAATTCCACTAGTAAGATTAGATAGTCAGGGAATAGCAAGAATTAAAACAGAAATACCATCAAATAAAAATCCATTCGATTATTATGATAAGGTTATCGTATCTATCGATACGTTGAAAAACAATGCAAAATTTAGACACTATTTAGAAAAAGTAAAATGGGATATTGTAGCAATAGATGAATGCCATACGGTTGCCAATGTTGCATCTCAGAGAGGTGGATTAGCAAAATTTTTATCAGAGAGGACGCAAGCAATGGTTTTAACATCTGCGACACCTCACAACGGTAAACGCGAGAATTTTGCCAATTTAATAAGTATGTTAGACCCTACGGCAATACCTTACGATGGTGAGTTTACAAAAGAAGATATTCAGCCCTTATATGTTCGTAGGTTTAAAAAAGATATTGAAGATGAAGTTGGTGATGCTTTTAGAGATAGGATAACCAGTAAAATAGATTGTCCTTTAAATCCTGATGAAGAAGAAGCTTTACGAATTATTCAAGAATTTAAAGCTGTTGCACAGGAAGAAAGTGCTGGAAATTCTACATTCGGAGCATTACTTTTTTCCATTGGTTTATTCAAAGCATATATGTCTTCGCCGAAAGCGTGTTTACAAACAGTTATTAAAAGAATAGATAAAGCGATTGATGAAGATGGTGTAATTGAACATCTTGAAGAGCTGAAAGACGTTCTAGAAAAAATTGTGGCTCAAAAAAGTGATTCTAAATACAACCAGTTGCTCTTTAAATTAGACCAAATGGGATGGAAAGGAAAAAAGAATGATGAGCGGATTATCATTTTTGCAGAGCGTAGAGCTACATTAAATGAATTAGAAAAGAATCTGAAAGAAGATTTCAAGCTGAACGATAACGCAGTAGTTCAATTTAATGGAAGCCTCACAGATACACAACAGCAAGATATCTTAGAAGATTTTTCTAAAGAAGATAGTACTATTAGGCTTTTTCTTGCTTCTGATGCTGGAAGTCAAGGCGTAAATCTTCATTACTTCTGTAATCAAATGTTTAATTACGATATTCCTTGGTCAATTATAACTTTAGATCAAAGGAATGGTCGGATAGATCGTTTTGGTCAAACCAAAACACCATTCATCTATTACCTTATTGCTGAATCTCAAAGTGAAGATGTTCAAGGAGATATTAGAATTGTAGAGCGTTTAAAAGAAAAGGAAGAAGAAGTACATAAAAGTTTAGGAGATGCTGGGAGTGTTATGGGCTTTTATGACCAACAGCAAGAATCTAAATTAGTAGAAAAAGCTATTGCCAATAATGACCCGTCAATTCTTGATTCCAATGAAGAAAATACGGTGGACGATGATTGGTTAAGTGCATTGACTGAAGATTCATCGGCTACTAAAGCTCAAATGAAAATTGACGAAGGTTTTGCTTCGTTTTATGAAGATGATTTTAGTTATTATGCTTCGCTTATTGATGAATTAAAATCGAAAGATGATAGGCTCATCCCTTTAATTAATATAGATAATGCCGACAAAGTTTTGGAGATTGAACAATTTGAAGAGCTTTCATCTAAAGGTGTTTTGTACGATATGCCTAAAGAAGCTTTTCCAAAACCAAATCAAACATTCAATCTTACTACCAATGTGGATTTCGTTGAAAATGCAATTATTCAGGCGCGAAAGAAACAAAACGAATGGCCAAACTTTCAATTATTATACGACCTCAATCCTATTGCAAAATGGATGCAATACAAATTATTAGGGCAAATAGATCGTG
>CAXBMW010000039.1:0-2250 GCA_963977025.1 uncultured Balneolaceae bacterium
CTAACACCAAACGATGTATGCGTGAGGAACGAATGCAATATCGTGGCTGTTAGAGGGCCGTATGACGGAATGAAGTGCAACGGAATGAGTAATATGCAAAGCGATTGAACTAGGAGTGTTCGGTATTAAAAAATAATTATGAGAAAAAGAAAAGTAGAGAACATAGTCTATGACACAAGCGGAAGAGACAAGCCTCTTTATGAATGCTGGGGAAGTACATTCTCGCCTAATGTAAACATAAAGAAGAGTGAGGCTGTATTGCTATGTAAAGATGTTGACTACAAAGTGTGCGGAATGACAAACGGAATGTGGTCAGCATCAGGAAGATCTAAACATTGGCTAATCAAAGTTAAGCATGACCCGTCCGCAGGTCCGTTCTGGATTAAAAAAGTTGACCTTGATAAGTTGACGGATAATAAGTTGTTGAATTAAAACAATTAAAACACGTAATATTAAATAAAGTTTAAGTATATTTGTATTTTAAATAACTAAAAATAGTATAACTATGGGATTAGAAAGTAATGGCGGTAATGGTGGAGGGAATAAAACGTTCCTTACAATTAATGGAGGAAAAATTAAGCAAGCTTCGACAGAAGGAACTCCTGGTGTTGAGAAGCGTGAATGGGAAAAAGATGGTAAGTCAGGAGTTAAATGGGAAATTCCTCATGATTCTTTGTCGGGGCATATTGTTGGATTAAACTTTAAGGATGGAGATTTTGGAACGTCTCTAATTGTAGATCTTCAGGATGATAGTGGAATCTATAGCTTACAGATCACAACAAAGTCTAGATATTTTGACGATATCGCTAAGAAATTGAAGTCTATCAATTTAGGTGAGGTAGTTAAGTTGACTCCTTTTGATTTTGAATCTAAAACTGACAAGGACAGCAAGGGGGATCCTAAGAAGATTGTTGGAATTTCTGTAAATCAAAATGGAGAGAAGATTACTTCTTACTATTATGATGGTAAGAAGTCTATCAATAAGATGCCTAAAGTTGATGAGAAGGAAAAGGAAGAAATGGGTAAGGATTATTGGACCATATACTTTGTTAAGGTTGGAAACTTCTTAAAGAAGGAAATTGAAGGTGTTAATGTTCCTGAACCTAAAGTTATTGAGAAGAGTTCTGATACTGATATTGACGATCTTCCTTTCGGTTAAAATTAAACTCTCTGCTTGAAGATGAACAGGCTAGACTTTGGCAATGGGGTTCGATACCCTCAGCTTAAACCATTACAGTGGTTGTTGTTTATTGTAGGGTTTGGGTGCTAAAATATGTTGCTCGTTTGAGATGTTTTGTTGAGAGTCCAACAGCCCATTATCCTCTGTAAAAGGACAGAGAGTTTATAAAGAACATTCCCTAGCAAGTAACCGCTTGTTTTGATGGGGTTGTTCTTGTTTTTTTACTAACACCAAACGATGTATGCGTGAGGAACGAATGCAATATCGTGGCTGTTAGAGGGCCGTATGACGGAATGAAGTGCAACGGAATGAGTAATATGCAAAGCGATTGAATTAGGAGTGTTCGGTATTAAATAAGAAATAGATGAAAGAAGAAATAGAAAAAGTAACTAGCAGAAAGAGTACTAAGACAATTAAGTATGGAGTATTAGAGCATAAAAGAGTTCTATCGCAAGACACTCCTTTTAGTTTAGTCAAGAAAAATTCCCAATACGGGAACAAGTATATTCCTTTAGAGTATATTGAGTTTATGCTTGACTGCCTATATACTCATAGGGAGGTTGTGATTCCATTTGCCCCAACTTACATTGAAGGTCAAATATTATGGGTTGTGAACTTAATAGTTCATCATCCTGTTACAGGAGAAAAGTTAACTTATTCAGGTCAGGCTTGTGTTCCTTTAATTTCTGCAAATCAAGAAAATCATAAATACAATCATAGAAATATTCCTGCAGGAGAATCATTTGCAATAATGAACGCTTCAAAAAAGATTGGAAACATATTTAATCCTGAAAGAAATGATCATATTGACGTAATGAAAGACTATTTCACTAAGAAGCAAAATGATAGTGAAACAAAAGGGCGTGGAGAGGAGATTGTAAGAATGACTGAGCTTCTTAAAAAGCTTACTAAACCTGCTGAAATTAAAATGTTGCTACCTAAGATTACCGAAATGGACAATGCAGATTTGCTGGATCTATATAAAGATAAATTGAATAAGGTTACTAAAAAGAAGTGAGATATTAACGGTTTGTATATGATTTTGTAGGCATAGACAAGCGAAAACCATT
>CAXBMW010000040.1:0-2208 GCA_963977025.1 uncultured Balneolaceae bacterium
AAAATGAATAGCTTTCTTGCATTTCGCCTGTCCCAATCATCTTCTTTTTTTCTTTTAATTTGGTTTCTGAAATGATTTCAAAGTTTTTAAACTTGGCATGAGTTAATCGAAGAGTATCTAAAACATCTTGAATTGCTGATTTAACTTCATCTTTTGTCTTAGACCATTTCCTAGCTTCACTTGAAGCAGTAGTGTAATCAGAACAAAGCTGTTCAAAATCGTGATTACTATTAACCAGCTTCTCTTCTATATCAACTAACTCTGGTTTATCCTTTTCAGAAAATGCTGGATAATCTCCACCAGATTCAATCAAAGACCAAAACTCTGATATTTTTTCTACGATAACTGTACAAAGAGCATCGTTTTTATCGACAGGATAAAAATTTATTCCACCTTTTTGATCAAGACAAGCAACTAGTCCCCAAGTTAATCCAGAGCAGATCATTTGATGATGTACTTGTATCAACCATTCTGGTTTAATTTTACCTTGATGATAGAAATCAGTTTTAATTTCCATGATACCAGTTCCCATAAATGTAACCAGATCTCCATTTGTATCTTCTATTTGAATAGGAACTTCAGAGATTTCAATAACACGATCAATGGAAGCTCCCATTTTTTCTCCGATATTTTGAAAAACTTCTCTGGGTTCATACATAGTAATATTTGAATGAGCATTAAGAATTTCTAATTCTTCTTTTGCCCAATCAGCAACTCCATGTTCTAAATGAGTTCCCCTTCTCAAAGCTTTGGGATTTCTAAAATTTTCAATCCTTTCAACTTTATTTATAGCATCACGATGATTTGTTAGGACTTCTTGATTTGTATTGAATACAGTTTTACCAAGTACAATTGCTGGTGCTTCAGAAGATCCAATTTCATAACCTGTTCTAGTGAGTTTTGGCATCTCTAAGCTCCTACATTATCGTAGTAACACTTATCGTCTAAAGCACAGGCAAACCAAAATAATACCCAGATTTCCAACAACACAAGAGGAATTAAAATTCCAGCATAAACTAACTTCATAAAGGGATTAGGGTTCGCAAAATATACAAAGATAATATATATTATGCGACAAGTTGCTAATATTGATCGTTTAATCCCTTTGTGTGCTTGATTTCGTGTATTTGCTTTTGTTGTACACAGACTTAACGTATTTATCCTGTGGCTGTAAGTACCCTTCAGTCTGTCTTTCTGGTGGATCTTGTTTTGGATAGTTGTGTTCACGATGCTTTTTTTCGTGATCTCGTTGCATGGATTCTCGCATCCATTTATTCCATTGGTCTCTATCTGATGCATGATCTTCTTCTCCTTCTGTGTCAGTAATTATTTTATCTAAATCTTTAAGACCATGAATTGTTTCAAATCCATTATCGCCATATATATATTCTTCTGCACCTCTATTTCGAGGATCGGCTGGTGTAATATTTGCAAATCCATGAGTTAGTGTGTCAATGACATAATGAGCTTGTACCAATTTATCCACTCGCCTTAAAGAGTTAAGTTTTGTTATACGATTAAGTTCATTAAAGCCATATTCTAATAATTGTGAAACAGCTTCAATATGCTGGGGATGAAACATGGGAACTGTCATTCTACGTTGAAATTTAATTCTAATAGAACTAACAGCTCTGGTTATATCATGTTTGTATGTTGTACGTTTTCTATTCGATCCCACTTTGTACTCCTTCGTTAAATTTATAATATAAAAATTAAGTATTAAATCTATACCTATCAAGTTGGTACTGAGAATTATTCGACTGCCAATTTAGTTTGCATTAATTTCTCAAAACTAGATAACGATTTAAATGCATCTCCAATGATGCTTTTTGTAAGTGCTTTTCTCCATTTACAATACTCTATAGTTGATACCATAAGTGGCTCAGAGGCTCGACATTTTACACTATTTCCTTTTCTTATAACTTCAATCCAGCCTTCAGCTTCGCAATCTTTGACCATGTCTGAAATCGACTGTCGATTACTTTTCATATCGTCAACTAATTGAGAAATCGTGTAAAACCTTTTGTCATAGACAGCGTAAACCATCCATCTACAAAATGCATTTTTTAAAGGTGTGGAATTAAAATACCTTTGAATTTTACCATCTAATCGTGTTTGACGAGCTTTGTACATTGCCATTTCAACTTCCATAGTTCGCTTATTATATTCAGTAAGCAAATGTCTATAAATTTCATCAGTCGAATTTTG
>CAXBMW010000041.1:0-2140 GCA_963977025.1 uncultured Balneolaceae bacterium
AATGCAATCGGTTAAACCTTTGGTGGTAGCTGACGGATATGCCATCGCAGGTAACATGCGGTTAATGGCTTATAAAGATTTAGGATACCGTGAGCTTTATGTTTTGGATGTTTCAGAATGGACACAAGCGAAGCGCGATGAGTTTATGATTAAGGATAACACGCACTACGGTTCATGGGATTACGATGCCTTAGCGAACGAATGGGATTCGTTACCTCTAACTGATTGGGGTTTAGAAGTTTGGCAAACTGAAGATGAACCTGACCAACCAGACATTGATTTTAGTGATAGGATAGAACAATTATTTAGAGTGGAGATTGTTTGTAATAGTGAATCTCATCAAGAAAGTATTTATAATGAAATGATAAAAAGAGGAATAGAATGCCGAATTTTGACATTGTAAGAGAAAGTGAACCTGACCAAAGTTTTAGAGTTGCTTCTATAATTGGTAAGTTTGATTTACAAAGTAATAAAGTAAAAGAATCTTTTTCAGGTTCTATTAATTTACCAAAGAAATGGTCTATAGGATTAATTGTTGGAGCAAGTGGTACGGGAAAAACTACAATAGCAAAAGAGTTATTTCCAGATTCATATATTACAAACTTTGAATATAACGCTCAAAGTATTTTAGATGATATGCCTGAAAATTGTTCTATCGAAGAAATTACTAAAACTTTTAATTCAGTTGGATTTAGTTCACCCCCTTCTTGGTTAAAGCCATATTCTTGTTTAAGTAATGGTCAAAAAATGAGAGTGGATTTAGCTAATTCTTTAATGAGAAAAGAAAATTTAGTAGTTTTTGATGAGTTTACTTCCGTAGTAGATAGAAATGTAGCAAAGGTTGGTTCTTATGCAGTTCAAAAAGCAGTAAGAAGAACAAAGAAAAAGTTTATAGCCGTTACATGCCATGATGACGTAGAAGATTGGATATTACCCGATTGGATTTTTGATACGGATACAATGACCTTTCGGAAAACCGAAGGGCAAAAAAAAAATAGACCAAGTTTACTATTCGACATATTCAAAAGCGCAGATAAGTCTATTTGGAAAGCATTTGCTAAACACCACTATTTAAATCATGCACATAATAACGCTTCAACGGTTTTTGTAGCTTACATAAATGACAAGCTTGCAGGATTTATTAGTGTAATTCATCAACCACATGCAAAAGCAAAAAAATTAAAAAGGATTCATAGATTAGTAGTATTACCCGATTATCAAGGAATAGGAGTAGGAATTAGATTATTAGAATTTATTTCAAATAAGTATAAAGAAGAAGGATGGCGTATAAGCATTGTTACTTCTGCACCTTCTTTAATTTGGGCTTTAACAAAAAATAAAAAATGGAGGTTAGCAAGATTTGGAAGAAAAGATAAAGCATCAGGTGGTGTTATTCACGGAAGGTCAAATACTACATCTCATTCAGCTATGAGAATTACAACATCATTTGAAAAAATATGAAAATAACCTTACAAAACCTTACACAATGAAAGTTTCAGATAGCGAGTTTTGGGGAGAACTAAGAAAGAATAAAGCACTCTATTCAAGGACAGCACGGGCGTTAGAAAAGAAATACAATATCACGTACACAAGACAATCCGTAAAGGAACGAGCAGAGAAAGACATAGACCAACTAAACGACATAGTAGAAGAAAACTTAGATGTAGCAGAAGAAGTCCACCATAAACTTATGATGAGTAAGGATGAGAAGATTCAAATTAAAGCAACTCAATTTTATTTAAAGAATAAAGGAAAGGGGAGAGGGTATATTGAGAAGCAGCAAATAGAAATTAATGAACCGAAGCCGTTCAAGTGGTTCGATGACGAGTGAAGCAGCCGACCACATACTACCAAGCTAAGAAATCTAAAGCGAAGATTCAAGTCCATCAAGGGGGTTCGCGTAGCGGAAAGACCTACTCCATTTGTCAGGTATTAATTCAGCTTTGCTTTAGGAATAGATGTGCGGGTATAGTTATCACGATAGTTCGTAAAACCTTCCCTGCTTTACGTTCGTCAATTATGCGCGACTTCATTCATATACTTACTGAAGGGGGAAACTACTACGAAGAACACCACAACAAAAGTAACGCTACCTATAACCTATTTGGAAACCTGATAGAGTTTATCAGCACCGACCAAC
>CAXBMW010000042.1:0-2135 GCA_963977025.1 uncultured Balneolaceae bacterium
TGACAGAGGCTTGATTGTTTTGATTTTATCCCACATTAGGCTACGATCCTTTGTTGTTTCATTGATAAGTTTGTATAATAAGACAGAGGCTTTGTTGTTTTGAAATGAAGGTCTCTTTCTATTCCTAATCCTAATGGTCGGAATGAAAGCAATGTTAATTCTTCTAAACTTACATAACCTAGTTCTGGAAATCCTTCTCCTAGATCACACAAGCCAAACAATGTATCTTCATCGGCTGAATCCATTTCTGTAATCAGCCAAGTGCAAGCACCACCACCAAAGAATTTAACTACTGGTTTGTGGTCGTTGCCTCTGTTAGTTACATCTCCGTTACGCAATAGCTTTGCTTTGATTTCTTTCGTTAATAATTTCATTAGTTTCCTCCATATGTATTTTTAATGCTTGTTCTTCGTGTAAATTGGCTATGCCGTCTTCACGGCTAAGTTGTTCAATCATCTCATCTTCGTCCATGTTATCCTCCATGTTTATTGATTAAAAACTCTATGTATTGCTTGGCTTTCAATAGGTCTTCCAGACCATTCTTGTCTTTGTGGCGAAGTACATATTTAATGACGTTGCCTTCACAAAAACCAAGATCGTTAGCTTGTATAAAGTCAATGGGTTCTATTTTGTATTTTGAATAATGTTGAGGCGATATTTTGTTATCTGTCATTTTGCACCTATGAAAAATGGGAGTGAGCTTCACTGTATGAACAACACCCACTCCCTATTCAGTTCTAAAAAGGGCTAGATTAGAACGGAATCTCATCGTCTAAATCGGAGTCCACTTTAGGAGCTTGCTTAACGGCACCTTCAGCAGATTGTTTGTCTCCAAGAAGTCTGAATGTAGATGACATACCAGCTAACTTAATTTTGAAAGCTGATCTTTTCTCGCCATCTTTTTCATAAGTCTCATTAATAGGCATACCTTGTACGAATACAGTTGTGCCTTGCTTGGCATATGGTTCAATAACATTAGTAACTAAACCTTTTCCGTTTTTACCGTCCCAAGCTTCACATCTGTACCAATGAGTGATTTCTTTTTTATCACCAGATTTGGTTGTGAAGTTTTCGTTAACGGCAATAGAAAAGTTTGCTACTTTTGTGTCACCAACAGTCTTAATTTCAGGTGGTTGTCCTATGTTACCTGATACCATGATTTGTGCTAAGTTCATCTGTTTCTCCTTTACGTTATAGATGATTAATGAAATGGGATTTAGCTTTTCCCAACGTCAATAACCCTTGGCTTTTTTGAAACCAAAGGCTATTCACATTACTGATTCTGAGGCAGGGTCTACTGTATCTGACTTACATTCTTCGCAATGAGAAATGCTAAACTGAGAATAATCCTAGAATCAATTCTTTTAATTTGATAAAATGTAGACATCAGGTATATTGTCTACGAAGTTGCAGTATTGCCAGAGGGTCGACCTATCTCTAACTGCATCAGCCTTTAAGATTATCTGGGGGGAACATGAACCCATCTAACCTTAAATCCATCTCGTTTTGGCTTTTCGTAACCTATTGTGCGTTTAAGAATGAATAGAACTATTGAAATAATGGCACCACCTAGGATACCCGCCATCATTCCAGCAAACGTTCCAGCAAACATGACGATCAATGCGACTGAGGCACATATGTCTACGAGTATGTCAAAACATAGGATTCGTTTAATATTTAGTTTAGCTAGTAAGAATAAGATTGCACATGCTGACGCAATGCCAGCTATTAAGTAGAATAACATGATAGACTCCATCGTTTATCAAAAGCTTCAATTTCATTTTCTAACTGAGTGATTTTTTCTTTATCATTGGATTGAAAAGCTTGGTCTAATTGGTATAATAAATGATCAAATTCTAATAACGTATCCATTGAATGTTCCATGTTAATCTCCTATTGGTTGTTACAATCAGCCTTACTTTCAGGGGAAATCTTTGTAAGACTGGGTATTTCAATTTACGGCACGGGAATTCACAAAAGCAAATACCAAAAGCAACTCCCTTATAAGCCGTTTACATCTATGTCATATTAATCTCCTTGTTTTCTAATTATCCCTTTGGCTTTTTGACGGGATTTTGATTTAGATACTTTTTTGAGTGATTTTTCCCAAGACCTTGAGGTGCTATGAATCTTAC
>CAXBMW010000043.1:0-1951 GCA_963977025.1 uncultured Balneolaceae bacterium
TAACTCGTAAGGAGAGCGTATTTGATTTACTTGAAAGAGTAAAGCAATTTAGCATCCGTTGGGTTAATAACGGGCATGTTGATGGGATGAATACTCATAATGTATCTGCAACTATTTCAATCAAAGAAGATGAATGGAATGATGTTGCTGAATGGATGTGGTTTAATCGCCACTACTACAACGGATTAGCCGTATTACCTTATGATGGTGGCACTTACAAACAAGCACCCTTTGAAACAATTACAAAGGAAGAATACAACAGTATGTATTCTTTATTAGGTTCTATTGACTTAACTAAGATTGTTGAGAATGAAGACAATACCGACCTAGCAAGCGAAATTGCTTGTGCAGGTGGGCTTTGTGAAATCTAGGTGTTAGTATGCGCTACGCTTATAGGAAACTATCTTATAGTGAATATAAGCGAGCGATGCTAACCTACCTAGAATTATTTACAGATAGGTCAAAGGATAGACTTCTTTTGGCTTTAGAAGTGTGTGATAAAATGGAAGATGAAAATGATAAGAAATACAGATTAGAACAAACAGTTAATGCTGTATTGTGGGATTTTGATGAAGCAATCCAATTAGGGTTTGCTGAATGGAAGTCTTTTAATCTAGTGAATAGAAACAACGCCTTGATTTATCATGATTTGAACAAAGATGAATGTAATGGGAATTGTTTATTATGCAAAATAGGTGAAAATAATGAAGGAAAAAGACCCTAAGTATGTAAAAAGTCACAGGACTTACAAAAAAAGAATAGCAACTTCTTGCCGTATATGCGGTAATCAATTGCTAATACCAGAAGAAATTAGAAAAGAAATGCACGAAAATTGTGCATTAAAACAAAATGACAATATATATATGATGTGAAAATATGGGAACAATAACATTAAAAATTAAAAAACCAGACGATACTAGCGATTACTTCCCCGAAGTAATTATCAGTTCAGATATGATAACATATACTCGCTCAAAAAATCTACATTTAGAAAGAAACACAATAGACCCTGTTCATTCAACACTAGTTGCCTTTTGGAAAAACTTATTTTCTAAGAGTTATAACATTCAACTGTCATTAGGAGAACCGATGCTCCTATACATAGAAACCTTACCGATAGTAATTGAACGGAAAGGCAATCGTTATTACCTAAACGGAAAAAGCGAATCATTAGCCACTTTGTCAAATGCTTTAGCGAGAGTTGCTTTTTCAGCAGTTCGGGAAAAGAATGCAAGTTCTCTATTAAAGACACTAATGAAGACTCTTACTTTATCTGAAAATGTCAAGTATTGTTTAGAGAACAAAGTGCCATTTCATTTTTATGATAACTTTACTAAAATAGAGGTAAGGTTAAATATTCAACAAATATCCGAAAAAGAGTGCGCTATTGAGATAAGCGATGGTGTTTGGGCTAATATCTCAAATAGGAACTTAGATAGTTTCTGCACTTTCTTCCGAACAAATAAGAAAATGGGTAAATATAAATTTATGGGAATTAAAAAACTCTATATTTCTCTTCTTGGTAAAAGCCCGAATGCTTCTCAACTTGAACACATGCGAGAGTTTTTGAAACAGAATAGACAACAAGACATTGTGGAAAACAGGGCAGTTAAATTATTACAAGAAATGGAAGAGCAATACTCCGATAGACTTAAATTGAAGATGGAAGACGGTATTCCTGTGTGCCTATTGGTGAAGGGTAAAGGATATGATTGGAAACTCAGTAATAGTGAGTTTAAAAGCGATATTCAAAAGGTTAGCACATATGTATGCCAACCCATCTTACGAAGTGATGAAGAAGGAAACCCTCTTCCGCTTGATAAATGTCAGTGGAGGTGGATTGGGCCGATATGTATAGATAATATGTCAAAGGGTTCTTCTCTTGGCGACCAATTCGCCGCAAGAGCATTCGCTTTATTAAACGATACAATGACAATAAAAATGGTGAATA
>CAXBMW010000044.1:0-1925 GCA_963977025.1 uncultured Balneolaceae bacterium
TACCAGTGTGGGCGATGCAAAAAAAATATTGACGAGTGTTGCCAAGGCGAAACCGCCAATAAAAAAACCAGCCCGTGAAGGCTGGTCTATTTTTAATTTACAAATTTAATGCGAAGCTCTGCATAAATTTCCTGCCAATGTTTTCCATGTGGCGAGTTGTAACCTTTTCGATATTCTGGATTTCTGTACCAATAGTCTCCGCCTTCTTCTTTCATTAAACTATGATGGAACCAGTGGGCAATTTCGTGAGCAACCAGTGCTTTCACTGTTGTCTCATTTGAACCTTTAATTGTTCCAATTACAGCATCGTTGGCGATAGACTTATATTCTTTAAGTGTGTAAGCAGTCTTTCTTGGTTTAGCTTCGTGTCGATCAGCTATTGTAATGTATCCAACTCCACCATAACTTCTTGATCCATGATGAGTTTTAATTGAAAGATCAAAATCTTTTCCATGCTCCTCTAAGATATATAAAGCCATTTCATTCGCAAATCCTAAAACTAATTTGTGAAAACTCATTTTAACTTTATTCTGTGTTTTATCTGTAATCATTTTATTTCCTAGTTGGTTAATGTTTTTTTGTTGTACCCATTATATAACACATCCTTATATATAAATCAAACACATATAATGTTATATTATACTTGACCTACAATTATAAGTCTGTATTATAGTAAGTAACAACAACGAAAACCAACTAGGAGATATAAAATGAAAACATATAACGTAACTGAAAAATTTTTATGCAACCGCGAATGCTCAGACGAAGCAATCGAGCTTTGGCATAAAATTGAGCAATTAACTCTTAATTTTTATTCTCAAGTAAAAAAAGATCAGCCCTCTTTTAAGTCGAAAGATTTGAAAGAAATGTTAGCCAACGAATTAACTGCCACCACCACAATTGAAAACGATTGGAGCGAATAATGAAAACGTATAATTACTTTCCAAGACCTAACACAATTATTATTGAAGCCTCCCATGCGTGGGCAGATCAATACGAGCATTTGGATTTACCGCGCGGCAATCATCACGCCAGCTTGAAAAACTGTGTTCGATACGAAGTCAACGAAGAAGAATTTTCTGAGTGGCTATCGTGCGCTGATTATTACAAAACTTGCGGTCAAAGTGCCTACGGTTGGGGGAGTAAATGTGACCCCTATTACTTAGGGATTGGTTCTGCCGCCCGTGGCTTCATCCGCCAGATGGAACGAAAAGGATTAACAGTCAACGGCAAAATTAACGAAGATTTATTTAATTGAAATAAGGGAGGCGGCGTAAGCCGTCTCTAAAAACGGGCCAAAAAGCAGAGATTTATTTTAGCTTTTTGGCCCCTCTTTACTTTGATATAATTATTGCTTATATTGATAAACGTAAAAACAGGAGAAAGAATCAAATGACACAAGTTCAGTTGGCTGAAGCTATTCATGTAACAACTCACTGGTATCGTTATCGTCAGTCTTACGTCACCCTGTGCAACAGGGTTTTGATGCAACGAGGTTTGAAGTTAAAGGGAGGCGAAAATGTTTCTTGATATTTTGTTTCAACTAATTCTTTGGGTACTATGATTAACGACTACCCATTTAAAATGTACATTGACTTTGGCGACAAGTATCCGCCAATCCCTTCGGGAGTGCGATTAGTTAAGATTGAAAGCGTTGGGCCTAAATTTGTTACTGTTAAATATAAAAACTTTAAACACTATTGGTTTCCTAAAAAATTTACTCGTGAGCAATTTGAAGAAATTTATCCGCTGGAGAAAAAAAATGAAGATATTGTTTAGCTTTTTTTTATTGTCTTTAACCGCCTGCTCTTCGGGGTGGCAACACGCCAATCATAATGACGGAGGCTACGTCTGGGTAGGCTGTCATGTCATTCACACAAATCCTGTCGATTGCTACCCTGCTCCCGACAAATGCGCCTATGCGT
>CAXBMW010000045.1:0-1886 GCA_963977025.1 uncultured Balneolaceae bacterium
TATCATTAAAGATTTTATCTTGATCTTGGCCTTCGCCACCTTTGTTTAATTTTTGTTGAGCCATGCTAGTTCCTCTGTGTGCGGGAAATCCATTCATCTTAAATGCCATAATCTTTTATTTATTTGTTTATTTTTTCCTACAACTACCAGAAGCGCAGGGTTTTGTGCCAGGCACTCTTTCATGTGTTTTCCAACATGTACAACCTTTCTTAGCCATTGGTGTTTCTAGTACTTCATTATCACCTGCAAACGTGTAGTTTTTACCAGGTTTCATTATTTTTGTGTTACCAGTTGTTAAACCAGTACCCTTTATATCTCCCTTCTTTAAATGGCTACCATCATCCTCATGCATACTAATCTTATTGCTTGGTATAACCAAACTCTTTTCGTTGTTGTCTGGACTATTACTTCTGTAACCAGAGTTAGATCTCTTTATATTAGGATATAATGATGGTCCTGACATTTTATAAGCCATTATTGTCCTGTTGTATCTGGGTTATCCTTCATCACCTTGTCTAATGCAAGGTTTAGTGCTTTTTGGTAAGCTGGATTCTTTATTAAAGCTAATTCAGCTGGAGTGTAATCACTTGTTTTTTTACCTTTATTTCCATGCTTCCCAATTTCAGCAGCCTTCTTATTAGCGGCAATTGTTATCTCATTATCCTTAGTAATCACTTTTGAGTTAGTTGTATTGACGCCTACTTTTTGGGGAAAGACTGATTTTCCCTCGGCTTTTCTCCTATCGTTATCTTCAGTGTTTTTCTGTATAAACCCAGCAGCTGCTTTATCGTATCTATCTTGCTGCTCCTTGGTACTCGTACCACTCGCTTTAGATCTGTTTAACTCCATTTCAGCATTATTCCTCTCCTCATTCATTTCAGGAGTTATATAAGTCTGTTTAGCCATAGTCGACCCCATTTGTTTAAACGGTAATCCGTTTGATCTTTGTTTATATGCCATGTTTATTTTTTGTTGTGTTATTTCTTATTTAAATTAACTTTTGGAGAACTTACTTTAGGTTTTTTAATTTCTTTTTTCTTACCATTATATGGGTTTTTATTGGTAAGCTCTGGATTTCCTACTGGATATCTTTTTTTATCAAACTTAGTCGCTGGTCCATGCCCGGATCCTTTGTACTGCTTAGCAGGAGTTGATCCCATTTGTTTGAACGGTAATCCGCTTGATCTTTGTTTATATACCACGTCTAATTATTTTGGGTTTTTAGCCACGCTCTATACTGTTTCGGAGTCATAGTTGTGGTTGTTGTTGTTGTACCGTCTTTGTCGGTAGTTGTTTCTGAGGAAAGGCTATCTATATTTTTTTGTTTTTCTTCCCATTCTTGCATTTCTTTTTCGTTCATTGTCTTACCATTAACCGTGTAAGTTTTCTCGCCCATCAGTGGATTCCCGCCTTTTAAGTTCTCATGCTTACGGATCTTTTTCTCAGCACCCTCAGCCAACAAAGGCTCTTCTCTACCCATGGCTAAGAATAAATTAGGATCATACATATTTCTATTTGACCGGTTCTGCAGATCTGCATCGAACTTAGAAAAGTCTGTACCTAAATTCATTATCTGTTGTTTTCCCTCTTCTTTGTCAGGGTTGTCCGCCGCTGTTCTAGTTATATTAGTTGCTCCGTCAGCTTCTTTTTTATCAGCTTCCTCTTTACTTATGCGTACTCGTGATTCGCCTTCTCCCTCGAATATACCTGGTTTCTTAGCCGGAGATGACCCCATCATTTTAAATGAAGATCCAGATGAAGGTTGTTTGTATGCCATGTTTTATTTATTTTGTTAAGGTCATACTACGTATGATTACACGCTTAATTTAAGATTTACAAATAAGGCATCGAAAGTAAAACAGTGACACTAGCCTGCTACTCTAATA
>CAXBMW010000046.1:0-1885 GCA_963977025.1 uncultured Balneolaceae bacterium
ACTGTTCGACTCGCAACGATTCTATTGAGTGAAGAAATGAAGTTTGTTCCTGAAGACTTAGACATTTATGTGAAGTCTTGTTATCCAGATTTACGTAAGTGTATCAACATGGTTCAACAGAATATTGTTGACGGTGGACTACAACAACCTGGTTCAGGTGAAAGTGGTGAAAGTGATTGGATTTTAGAATATGTTGCATTGTTTCAAATCGGAAAAGTAGCAGAAGCAAGAAAACTTATTGTTTCTAAAGCACGAGCAGAAGAATACGAAGGTGTATTTCGCAAATTATATGAGAATTTAGATTGGTTTGGTGAAGATGATATCTCTCAAGGCAAAGCATTACTTTGTATCAGAGATGGAATAGTCAATCATGGTGTTGTAGTAGACCCAGAGATTAATCTAAGTGCGACATTGTTAGAACTTCAGTACGTTTCGAAATAGACATGGAACCATATACACCAAAACGGATAATGTCCGAACACGAGGAAGCAGAACTGGGTGGAGATTTTCTTGCTTACTTAATTCATAAAGCAGATAATCAAGATCCGATTACCCCTTTCTCATCTATAAAGACTATAGATGACAATTTGAGAATACACGTAAATTGTACAAATGATTTGAAGTGGACTATTGATGATGGAATCAACTGGATTAACAATGACGAATGTGAGTATGTTATAATTGGAGACAAAGCAGTTGGATATTCTCCAGAGAATACAGACGCTTTACAAAAGTTATTTCAAGCATATGCACCCGTAGAGATAACCAGAGACGAAGAGTGGATTATCGTTAAGATAAATACTAAGAACAGACAATTGGTCGTAAATAATCAAACCTTAAAAATAGAGTAACATGGCAAAAAAAGCATATCTAGTACTAAAACATTCGTTTGTCCCTGCACCTGGTGCCGACACTTCGATGAAAGATTTTGGAACACAAGGACAATGGCAGATGCAAGAGTCAGTATTCTTCGTTACCAGAATTAGAAAAGGGTGGTGGCAAAATTCCACTACTATTATAAACATTACAGACCGTAAAATAGAAAAGAACAATGCGGAAACTAGTGATTACAATCAAATCGTGCAACACGTTATGATTAAATATCCAGAACAATACAATCAATTTATTGAAGAATGTAAAAAAGAGGGTTTAATCAACAAAGGCAACGAATAAGATGGATTTACACGGATTAGATTTACAAACTGGATGGAATGCATATAGAAAAGCAACCAGCGAATGTTACGATAAGAAAAGAAATAATCTTAAGATTATCACTGGTCAAGGAGAAATGCAAAAAGAATTTTTACAATGGGTTGAGAATGACCCGTTTGCCGTTGATGCTAAAAATATTGATAACAATAAGGGCGCGTGGACAGTGACTATCAAAAAACATAATAAACCTAAGAACACTCCATCAAAAAAGATGGATAAAGATAGCGGTCCAGACTTACAAATACTTTTTACGAAATTTAAAAAGATAGGACAATAACATTCTTACAACTGATTTAAAAATTCAAAAAATCTCAAATTGGATTAGTGGATATTTAAAAGAAAGTTCATTAAAATCATTAATCATTGGAGTATCTGGCGGAATCGATTCCGCAGTCGTAAGTACATTATGTGCTATGACGGGCGTACCAACAATCGTTGTAAGTATGCCAATTCGACAAGTGCCAACTCAACATGACTTAAGCCTTACACATTGTTGGTGGCTCAAAGGTAGATATCCTAACGTAACTCATATTAATAAAGACCTCACTGATATCTTTGAAAAGTTTGAAGATACATTTGAAGCAGAAACAGACGACCTTGCTTTTGCTAATACTCGTGCTAGATTGCGTATGACTGCATTGTATCAAATTGCTCAATTCAATAAAGGACTAGT
>CAXBMW010000047.1:0-1863 GCA_963977025.1 uncultured Balneolaceae bacterium
AACCCAAAATCAAGAGAAGGCTTATTATATGGAGAAGATTTTAAAACATACGCGACTGTTCCGAGTGGACAGGTTTACAATTACACGGATACTGCTGACACTGGAAATGATTTTCTTTGCTCCATTAGTTATGTTGTTAACAATGGATATGCTTATATTCTGGATATTGTATACGATGATAGAAAAAACGAGATAACAGAACCAATCGTAGCTCAATCAATTTGGTCGAACCATGTAAACATTTGTCATGTAGAATCAAACAACGGGGGACGGGCTTTTAGTAGGAATATTGAAAGAATTACAAGAGATTTAGGTAATGGAATGACTTCTTTTAAACCTTTTCATCAAAGTAAAAATAAAGTAGCTAGGATATTATCAAATTCTTCAAACGTAATTAATCATATTCTAATGCCTGAAGGCTGGGAAAGTAGATACAAAAAGTTTCACAAAGATGTTACTGGATTCCTTGCAAAAGGTAAAAATGCACATGATGATGCACCAGATACATTAACAGGTATATTCGAGAAAATGCAGAAAGGGACTAAAAGAAGGGTTTTTTAAATCCAAAAAAAACATTAAATTTGTATCAATTATGATATTTAAAACAGTTGAGGACGTTTACGCATACATAGAAGCAAATCAGAAAGTTCCAAAGTGGGTTTCTGATGCTAGGGTATATCATAAAAGACTATTAGCCTTAATTGATGGTGAAGGATTCAAAGATTTATTAATCAATGAAATCGAACATATTGAAGGGACTAAAAAAGCTATTGCAAGAAAAAAGTATGCGAGGTCCATCAAGGATTTTTATGAAAGGTTACTACGTTTAACCGATAATATTTACTCATCTACTGGAGGAATAAAGAGGTATGAAAATCTAAGTGATGCACAAACTGAAGAACTTCAAGAGCATTTGCATAAGATCAAAGGAGGTCGAACGCTTGAGTCATGGCTTGAAGCTATCTGGCTTACGGTATACCACCAAGATCCTAACGGTATAATCTTTCTAGAGTATGATGCTAAGAATGATATTAAGCCACAACCTTCTTATAAATCGATTAATACAATAAGAAACTATACTCCAAACGGTCAAACTTTAGAAAACCTAATATTTGAGCCTAGACAATTGGAGGATGAAAGCACGCAACAATGGTATGTTGTAGATGATAAGTTTTTTTATACAGTAAATCAAAATGCTGAATCTTTTGCTATTGTTGAAGATTTAACTTTTGAGCATCAATTCGGTATTGTTCCCGCTGTTGTAAATTCTGACATTGTTCATATTGGACATGATTCAAGACTTTCACCAGTGGATAAAGTTGTTGAATTATCGGAGGAATACGCAAGGGATTTATCAGTTAAAACTATATACAAATTTCAGCAAGGTTTTCCAAAACATTGGAGATACGCTTCACCGTGTCAATCATGTCATGGAACGGGTAAGGATGGTAATAATGAGGCGACTTGTGGTTCTTGTGGTGGTACTGGTGAATTATTTAAAGGTGATGTCACGCATGAAGATAGGTTAACGATACCAGAGGAAGGTGAAAGTATTATTGCTCCTGGTAGTGGTTTTGTTACTCCAGATTTAGATTACCTTTCTGATACTAGAATCGAGTTAAAAGAATTAGAAGATACGGCAACGTTTACCCATTGGGGGGCGGTGGTTAACACTGAAGCGGTTGCAACTGCTACTGAGATAGTAATAAATACTCAGCCCGTTACGATGCGTTTAAACAAGTATGCTGATGTAGCTGAAAACGTTGAAACGTTATTAACTGAAATGATTGCAAACAATCTATTTCTAGATAAGCCAAAGGACAAAAAAGTAAGTTCTATTGCTTATGGTCGTAATTATATTAT
>CAXBMW010000048.1:0-1824 GCA_963977025.1 uncultured Balneolaceae bacterium
CAAGACGGGAGTTCGATTCTCCCTACCTCCACCAGCCGCCTTCGGGCGGCTTTTTTTATTACGTTTAAGTTGATGTTCAGAACTAGTTATTTAAACCCATAATTTGCGGGGATATAATGAAAAAAACTATTATTCTAGATACGAATGTATACCTTACCGAAGCAGGTTCTCTTTTAGCTTTCGGAGAAAATAATATTGCAATTCCAACTATTGTATTAGATGAAATTGATAAACACAAACATAGGCAAGATTTAGCTGGATTAAATGCCCGCACTATGAATAGGGTGCTGGACGGTATGAGATCAAAGGGCAGTCTTGTGGACGGCGTTCCTCTTGGAGATGGCAAGGGTAATGTCTTTGCTGCTCATTTTGACGCAAGCTTTATGCCTCCGGGAATGAAGGAGGATGATTCAGACAACAAGATTATTGCTGTAGCTCTTCGATTAATAAGCAAAGGTCACGAAGTTGCTGTGGTTTCCCGTGATCTTAATATGCGGGTTAAATGCGACGCTCACGGTATTGAATGTGATGATTATCAGCCACAAAAGGTTATCAGTTCAGTAGAAAATCTTTTCACAGGTACTCAAGAATTAGAGGTGGATTTCAGTTTAATCGACCGCTTTTACAGTGGCGACCCTTTCTTATTAGAAGAGCAAAAGGTAAGGCTTTTCCCAAATCAATTTCTCCTTCTCAAAAATGAAGCTACAAATAAATCAGCTATTTGTAGATTCGAGGGTTATAATAATCCCTTGAAAAAAGTAAATAAGTTTAAAAACATATGGGGGCTATCCGCACGGAATAAAGAGCAGCAATATGCTATGGATCTTCTCTTTAATAAGGATATTCACGTCATTTCTTTGACTGGTCCCGCTGGAACTGGTAAAACCTTGCTAGCAACAGCTTGTGCTTTAGAACAAGTAATGAATACGACGAGTTCTAAAGGTGGTTATGACAAACTCATCATCACTCGACCTGTCCAACCTATGGGACGAGATATTGGTTTCCTGCCAGGGACATTGGAAGAAAAAATGATGCCTTGGATTGCTCCAATTAGAGATAATCTAGAGCACCTATTTGGGGACCGTACAGCTTTGGATATGCAGATAGAACAGGGAACTATTGAAATTGAGGCTATGACCTATATCCGTGGTCGTTCTATCGCCAACGCTTTTATGATTGTAGATGAAGCCCAAAACTTAACGGCACATGAATTAAAGACTATAATTACAAGAGTGGGGCATGGAACCAAGCTAGTTCTTACAGGAGACATTCAACAAATAGATAATTCCTACGTAGATTCAGTATCTAACGGTCTTACATACGCTGTTGAAAAGTTTAAAGAACACAATATAGCCGGTCATATAACCCTCACTAAGGGTGAGCGATCAGATTTAGCAACTTTGGCTTCGGAGATATTGTGAGAGACTACATTTTTGAGAAAGTAAAAGATACTACTCGATTCATCAAGTTTGGTAATGTTCCTGTATTACAAAGAGATGATTTGCCGGCTGATATAGATGGTCAAAGTATTTTTCGTTCCATTGAAGATATTATTCCATCTAAGTTTTTCCGTGGCTTGAAGGCTATTGAAATTGGACACCAGGAGATATTTGATAAGCGAGATGCTAACGCTGTCTATAAAGATGGGGTCTTTTATATAACGCATAAACAAAACAGTGCTACTGACCTTATTGATGATATCATTCATGAATTTGCTCACCACGTTGAAATGCTCTATCCAGAAGAAATTTACGGGGACGAAAAAATAAAGAAAGAATTTATTAAGAAGCGAGCCCAATTAGAATTTGAACTACGCTCCGAGGG
>CAXBMW010000049.1:0-1780 GCA_963977025.1 uncultured Balneolaceae bacterium
CTGCAACGTCTGTAGATATACCTGTAGAGCAAGTGGATGTATGGCAAGATGTTGTAATGACGGTACAAGCACCTTCGAACGGAGTGCATCTTGGAGGAGTAGTTGACCAAAGGTTTTTATCGATGAAAGAAGCAAATAGTGCAGGCTATCTAGGTACAGGAGCAGAAGGAGATCCATTAGTATTTTTATTAGAAGGAATTGAAACAAACTCTTCGTGTACTTTTAAAACTTCACTAACATTTGAACCAGACGAAGACGGTGGAAGATTAGATTCAAGAATATTATTTAATAAAAACTCAGGAGCAGTTTTTCCCGAAGATTTCCCTATTGATGCAGCGGGGTTGGCGATGGAGTCGGGAGCTGATGAAGAGTACCCACAAATTGTAAACGTGCAATTCTTTATTGGCAATACAATTGATACCAATGGAGTTGGGGATGCAGGTAAGTTTAGGTTTCAGGTAAAGTCTGATGTAGCAGGAACTGTATCAATGAACAAAATGGCTTTATTCACTCAATTATAAAAATAAAATAAAATGTCCGATAAAATAAAAATATACTCAACGCTTAAATTAGGTGAAATAGTTTTTGAAGGTTCGAGTGTTGAAAATAAAGAAGCTGGTTCTTTAACAGTTAACGCACATCCTAATTTAGTAGATAGGATTCAAATAAAATCAAAATCCGAATTTAAAAAAAATAGTAGCACTAATTACAAAGTGTTTTTTAGAAAGTTGCATATCTTCAGAATACAAAATGAAGCAGGGCAAAATCTTGTGAGTGATTTAGGTATGGATATACACGCTGTGATGGCATATGTGTTGGAGCAAATAAACAAACCAGCGGTTACAGAGTTTTTTGAATATGACTCAAATACAGAAAGACTCAAGGCTGATTTAGATTTAATCTCTCCATATATTGACTACCAAGCTATGGACTTTGGACTAGATGCCATAGGTTCTACAATTCTATTAAGAGACTTAAGTTTAGGAAACAACTCTTTACTAATACCAGAACACGTTAATACTTTAGAGGCTATCGCAGAAGGTGATTCAATAAAAATAAAAGCTAAAGGTGGTGCTAGGGTTATAGCAAAATGTTTACCCGTAGGAGGTGTCTCTATTAATGGGTCTTACGTGAACTCTGTTCTTAATCTCGCAGTAGTTCAATTAAATAATGTATTTTCAAATACCGTAGGTCTTACATCTAGTGGAGGAAATCCCGTAGCTAACGTTGTTGTGTTTGAGGATAATTTAACTATAATTTTAGAGGATGGTACTTCTTTTACTAATGAATTGACCAATTTAGGGGTTCATACAGATAAGTTTGTTGAAAGTGGAATAGCGAGTGGCACAAACATTATTTTAACAATGGATGACGGTACGCCAATCATTATAGATGCTCAAAACATGATTAATGGTTCTAGCAGTCTAGCTTCCAATTCAGGTTGGAATATATCATACGGAGCAAACGCCAACAGCCCCGTAGGTGCATCAACCAACGATTCTACTGTCAACCAACAATTGCCTTTCTATTTTGGCAAACTATTGGAAAGAGGCTCAGAGTTTAAATGGAATTTTCAAAGTCATGGAGGCTTTAACTTGATTCTTGGGATTTGGGATGGCGCAGAAGTTGCCACCGCTTACGATGGAGGTAGTGCCACAGCGTCAAACTGGGGTACAATGTTTAACTACGAAGACGGTTTCACAGATGGCTCAAATAGCGTTCTATTTAATAGCAACAAAGTAGAAGCTGATGGTACGCCTAAGTACGAAGTAACAAACGG
>CAXBMW010000050.1:0-1738 GCA_963977025.1 uncultured Balneolaceae bacterium
CTACGGCCTTTTCCACTAGTCTTACCTCTTCTACCCGCGCGTTTTGCTTTGATTGGAGACACGCCCCCTATTATATTTTCTTCCATGTTAAGCTTATTTATTTAGCAATAGTTTTTTCGGATATTGTCTTATCTTTCTTTTCCTTTGGCTCACTAAAAGTAACACTGTTATTAGTATTTACTTTACCCGTGCCGTACACGGCATCTAAACCATGAGTAAGACCTTGAAATGCTGCTCCAAGAGCTCCTTTTACTCCTTTTCCAATTTTACCACCACCACGACCAACAGCGGCTTTGATATTAGCAGCATCGTCGCTAGTTGAAACTTCAGTTTCCTCGTTTATTTCTTCTGGAGTTTCTTTTTCATTCTCTAATTTAGCCTGATCATTAGCCAATGTTGTTTGATTTCTTTCTTTTCCGTACGCAGCGTTAACTTTAGCGTGTGCCGCTTCATACTCAGCAGATCCTGCTTTATGTTTATTTCTTTCAGCAATATGTTTCTCTAAATCAGGATCTTTTGCTACAGCAGCATCATATTCGGTATTTTTATAAGGAGATGTAATCGGCGATGGAGTTGTTGATCCCATCATTTTAAATGATGACATGTTAGGCTTGTTACCTGACCTCAGGTTAAAACCCCTTGTTTTTTTAAAGTTTGGCATATTTTATATTTTTAAACTAGACCTTCGCCTGTTTTATTGTTAACCACCTCATCCACCTTCTCATCGATCTTAGCATCTATCTTTTGTTGGATATTAGCGTTTGGATCTAACCCACTATTTGGGTCAGGTTGATTTGGATTTGTAACCATCTGCTTTGCTGGAGTAGAATTCTTCCCTTTCCAGTAAGCCATATTTTTCATCGGTGATTTTTTCATGTTCTTTCGTTTCGTTTCCACACGTCTCTATTACTTGCGGTACTTATTTTAGCTGTACTACCATCAGACTTGTGATGTATATCATAATTAGATGATTGACCTATTCTTTGGTTCTGTGCTTTCTTCATTTTACGCGCAGGTGTTTTAGCCGCAGCTAAATCTCTAGCTCGCTTAGCTTTCAAAGCTTCAGGCGATAAACCTTGTGAATTCGCAAATGCTTTTAGTGGTGAGTTTCTCATATTATTTTATTAGTCCTTTTTCAAACATTTCTTTTAAAGAGGCACCTGTTTGCTCGTATGTACTAGAGCCATAACCTTGCCAACCATTGCTTTTAATAAAATAACCCTCATTATCGGTTAAAGCATCAGTCATTTGGGCATGTTCTTTTGTTCCTCGCTTGTACATCTCGTCGGCTCTTGAAGTAGCTTGATTAACTGGTAGCTTATTGTCCATGTGCCCAGCAACTGTTCCAAAGAATCCTTCTGACGAAACTTCTTTACCTTTGTACATTACTGTTTTTCCACCACCACCTGAGGATTGCCAAAATTTTTGGGTTGTGCCATCTGGATACGATACCTCAAATATATCTCTACCACTCTGCGTGCCTACTTTCTTAACGTGCTCTGGCTTTAAGTCCGTCGCTACGTTGAAATTCATTTCAGCTAAAGCGTTATCTGTAGCCTTACCTTGCCTACCAACCGTATTTGTTGCATCTGCAATCGTGTTGTCAAATTGCTTTATATCTGTTATTGTACCGCGGTGCGTAGCTCCTTTATAATATTCATTTCCACCAATTATATTCTTACTACCACCATCAACTCCACCTTTTGGTTTAAGATTGGTTTTTATTGCATTTTCATTA
>CAXBMW010000051.1:0-1717 GCA_963977025.1 uncultured Balneolaceae bacterium
ATGGCAGTTAAGTCAGCAATAGAAATAGAAGAAAAAACAAATGAACTTAAAGCACTTTATAAAGAACGTGGTCTTCCCGACATTAACGTTGGCACTGGTGTTAACACCGGTGATTGCATTGTTGGTAATATGGGTAGTAAATCCAGATTTGATTATTCAGTCATTGGAGATGCAGTCAACCTTGCCGCCAGGCTCGAGGCTACCGCTGCTCGGCATGAGTATATAGAATACAAAACCATTATATCATCTTTCACACAACAACTTCTTCCCGAGGGTTATGTCTCCCATAACATCGGAACCATCAGGGTTAAGGGCAAAGAAGAAGAGATAACAATATATTCCCCTAAGAAAACTTAGTTACGTCACAATCACGTGAACAATCGCATCTTTTTGCAAAAAAAGGTTTACATTACTCTTGAACTACGGTATAATACACTTATATTCAACAAAAAGGAGTTAATATGAAAACAGTAAAAAAATTCGGTCTGCTAGATACAGACTTTCTACAAGGCCTAGCTTTGTTTATTCTACCAATTATAATTAAGGCGGTATCATAATGCGAGCTACCATGTTTGATATAATAGAAAGCATCGCAGATGATGTTAACGATACTATTCGTCTCGAGTATAAACTCGGCAGTAGTTTTACAACCCAAGAAATTGATACTTTAATCCAAAGCAAGATTCCAGCCGATCAGGCTGACTGGTTTGGAATTGATGAAGTTAAAGAATTTGTTGATCAAAATTTAATAGGAGCATAATATGAAAATAATATTTGACGTAGACGGAACACTTTTGGACATTGGTACTAGAAGACAACACATGGAAGGTGGCATTAGTACTATGAACTGGGAAAAGTTTATGGACCCAGCAGAAATGGCTAAGGACGTTCCAAACCAACCAGTGGTTGATATAGCCATTGCTATGGAAAAAGCTGGACATGAAATAATCGTGGTTTCAGCAAGAAACGAAAGACATAGAGAAGTTACTGAAAATTCTCTTCAAGAGGCTGGTGTACAATTTCAACACCTTTTCTTGAGACCAGACGGTGACTTTAGAAAAGACAGCGAGTTTAAGCAAGAAGTTTTGGATGCTCTTATAGCACAAGACTGGAAGCCAAACCTTGTATTCGATGATAGAAATCAAGTGGTTGCAATGTGGAGATCAAACGGTCTTACATGTGTACAAGTTGCAGAAGGTGACTTTTAATATGTTTCGTCACAATCACGTGAACAATTCAAAAAAGGGGTTTACAAACCTCCTAGAATACGGTATAATACATACATCATTTACAAAATTAAGGAGTTAAAAATGAAAAAATTAGTTATTCAAACCCAGTACCTCGAGAATTACGGTTCTTACGATGCACCCTATATGAAATTCAAAGGTGGCAATACCTTTGTTATGCCAAATTGCGGTGATATGGATTCAAATGAAATTGCTACGTTAATTACGCAGTTCAAAGATCCTGCTTTAATGACCTTTGAGTCTAGCAACGGCGGTTGTGAATCATATATTACCGATGTTTCGGTAGTTCCGCACACAGACAAAGTCTGCGAATCGTGGGAAACTATTACTACGTTTACTTTTAATAAAGATGAGCGACAGTTTTACTTTATGAAAGTTACAGATAACCGTGAAGATGGTTACATGAGATCAGAGATTCTGGAAAAAACAGAAACTTGGGTCGGTACCTCTGGCGCAGGTCGCAAATTCTA
>CAXBMW010000052.1:0-1707 GCA_963977025.1 uncultured Balneolaceae bacterium
AATTCATATCAATCGCCCATATATGTCACGCCTCAGCTATGATCCGAAGTGGGGCTTCTCCACTAGGTCAGTTTATAGAAACTTTAGAATGTTGGGGTAAAGGTGCCAAAGAAAAAGACACTAAAAGAAACAATTGCAGATTTTCGTAAGGTCTACGGCGATCTTTATGACTATTCCAAAGTTGTTTATAAAAATGCTGATACAAACGTAGTAATTATTTGCCCCAAACATGGTGAATTTAAACAGAGACCAAACAATCACAAAAGAGGGTATGGGTGTCCTAACTGCAATAACGCAATAAAAAGATTAGAAACCGAGGAGATAGTTGAATCTTTTCGCAAAGTTCATGGAAATATTTATGATTATTCTAAGCTTGGTTATAAGAATAATAAAGAAAAAGTAACTATAATTTGTGAAAAACACGGAGAGTTCAAAAAAAGAATAGACATGCATAGAAAAGGCTCGGGTTGTCCACTATGTTATGCGATATCTGGTTCTAAACGCTGCTCTTTTCTAACCAATGAAAAAGTAATCAGCCGCTTCCAAAAAACTCATGGTAATCGTTATGATTATTCAAAAATTCAGTATGAAAACAGAAGAACTAAAATAATCATCATTTGTAAAGTTCATGGAGAATTTATGCAAAGATCTGACATGCATAAAGCCGGTAATGGTTGCCCTGAATGCGGAAAAAATCAAATAGCAGAGCCTTTGTTCCGAGAAGTTTTAGAATCAATCATATCTACATTTGGTAAATTTGAGTTTCCAAACATTCGTCCTGAATGGCTGAGAAACCCCGAAACAGGCAGGGCATTAGAACTTGATTGTTATAATGAAGAGTTGGCAATAGCTTTTGAATTACAGGGAAGGCACCACTACAAATCAATAAAAGCCTGGGGTGGCGAAGAAAGATTTGCTAAAGTAATTCGCAGAGATAGCCACAAACTAACAGGATGTAGAAAGCGCCGCGTCCAACTATTCAGGATCGACAACCGCCCAGTTTCCAGTAAGCCACTACAGATAAAGCGACAATACTACGAGAACGAGATAAAAAAGTGTTTGACCAAACTACCAGAAGAGGTTAAACTAAAGTTACTGAATGCTAACAACAAGGAGATATAACATGGCTACCAGAAAGATACAGGGTAAGGCATCCAAGAAAAAGACTACTATTGGGAAGAGCCCATTAACAAAGCGCAAGCAACCGGGACCGCACGGTGGAAAGAAGGGCTATAAGAAGCGTTATCGCGGTCAAGGTAAGTGAGTTCACTGGCTCTCCCGGCTATTTAGTTCGGGAGAGCTTCTTTATGAGAGTTAATGATTTGTTAAAATGGAAGAGAGCACTGAACGAAATCAAGTTCAAGCACAACGAATTTGACTTAGTTCAAGAGTTATGCGACTCTCACGGACCCGATTTTCAAACATTTATGGATGAGTATTGTCAAAAAAACGGCATAAACTTGCAGGAACTTAATAGGAATAAGGCGCTCAAAGAATCTTTAGAAGAAAGAGAAACCATAGGAGAAGACCATCGAATAGGAGTGAGTGATGAACAGGGCGAACATATGGTCGTCTCAGAAAATCACTATACAGAAGATGCTCCCCCTGTTGATCCGATCTTTGCTGAGGAAAAAGATATAGACGAGATTGCAGCAATATTCAAAAATTTGTTTAAAAAGCTTGCTATGTTTTTGCATCCTGATCGCT
>CAXBMW010000053.1:0-1697 GCA_963977025.1 uncultured Balneolaceae bacterium
GGGTTAGCTGGCCCCCGGGCGTCGCCTAAGTGCTTGATATTAAAAGCTTTTATTGTGGTCGAACGAATACACTATAGACTTCTTTACTATTAGCAAAGACAACTGTATCACCTTCTATAATCTCTTGTTTCGCGTAAATATCAAAAATGCGATGAAAAAAATCAGGTTCTCCAAAAATTTTGACTGCGCTGTTATATTCATCTTTACGAAATCCCACGAAGTGAGTACAAGGTTTCATATTATTTTTTTCCTACGTTGGCGTTTAATTTTTGTAATGACGAAATTGATACGAGTAATTTTATTCGTAATTTCAGTTTCGTCGTCGTCACACATTCCAGCTAAAATTCCATTTAGCTTCTCCATTAATTTTGCGCGTCTACTCAATAAAACTTCTAAATTCGTCATGTTTGCACCTCCAAGTCTTCGCCCGTTTCCAGCCAATGCTGCCATAACATATCATCTGTGCAATCTTCACCTGCGAAGATTTCATCTTCATGGAGTTCAATTGATTGCTTTATTTTATCAATCGATGGGTACTCAGCCATTGTGAAGTAATCAATTTCGTTTAATTCCAAATCGTAAATTGAAACTCCAAGCCCACCAAACCATACATATACACGTTGGCTATCTTCATAGACTTTGACAAAAAACGCATTATTTAATTTAGAAAGTTCCATTTTTCTAATCCTCTTAATAGACGCTATCAAAACCTTCAAGTTCGTCCTCTTCATCCCATCCAATAACGATGATGGTATCTTGACGACTAGCTCGCTCTGTTTCTGCATCTTGCAGTATTTTAGCTTCTCGATCTGTAAAGACATAATCAAGAGAGTGTAAGTTTGCAATAAGTTCATCTAACTCATTATCAGTGAGAAGTTCGGTTTGAACATTAGTTATATAGTACATTTTAGAACCACCTTACATTAGGACGTTTATCAATTGCATTTAACGGCGAACCTTTACGAAGAAAGAAACGACCGCGAGGGGTAGCATTCATTTCGTTGAATTTATCAACACATGAATTATTCCATGCTTCGCGGTTTGCCCGACATCTTTGCCGAATAGCTCTTTCAGCTTTTACAAGTGCTTTTTGATTTTCTATTGTCATATTTTTGTCTTTCGTTTTTGGTTCGAGAGGTTTTCAGTGGCTCTTAACCCTAACTTAGATTTTCAGTGGCTCTTAACCCTAACCTTTCGGTTCCAGTAATCTTTGTTCCAGTAACCTCTCTTCTCTCAATTTCTAAAGGTATTATAACACAGCCAAACAAGTAAATCAAATCTGCAATCTGTTAAGTCGTTGATATTAAAGGGTGAATAAGAGCTTTTCGACATGAATTTATTGTTGTTTTTCAACAACTTAAAATGCAACTTTTTTTCGTTTATGTCGCTTTTTTCTGAGCTGTGGTATATATGCAACACCGATCCCATATTATCCTTATATATCAATAGGTTAGCCAGCGCCCGGGGCCCGCCTAAGTCATTGAAAGGACTGACTTAATATAGTGATAAGGCTGTCCAGCCATGTTTTTACCGAGTGAATTAGTGGTACCATTTACAAATTTAATAATAAGATGGCTCTTGCCAGAAAGTCGAATGCTCTTAACTTTTGGCTCGCGCTTCAACCGCTTTGCCGTTTGAGTAAACTTGCACATTTTTCTATTCCTTTACGCATCCAAAAAACTACGAAGCCGTCGAGA
>CAXBMW010000054.1:0-1664 GCA_963977025.1 uncultured Balneolaceae bacterium
AGCCTTGAACAGCTCCAAGGCTTCGGCGTTTATTAGCGGATTATCGTTGGTATGCGCTAAGAAGAAATTAAGCATCTCTAATTCTTGGCGGTTAATCTTTGGCTTGCTGAAGTTGTATTTGGTAACGCTCATTAGATCACCCACGATATAAGAGTTAACAAGGACACACAAAAGAATATTATGATTATGTTCTCTGTGATTCTCCGCGCTTGGTTAGTCCATGGGCGCGGTTTTGGTTTATATAGGTAGTCTTTCATGAGTTCACCTTTTTATCTAAATATTCCATTAAATCCAAGCGGATATTATTTAAGCCATCATCTGAACTGGTTAAGCCAAAAGCATCCAAGCCCGTGAATTTATTGACTAACTCTTCTATATCGTCAGTTAATAATGCAAAACCATCACTATTTAATGTGGGCTTGGTGTCTTTGTTGCCGTCATCGTCAACATAAATATCAAAGTATTGGTTTATCATTTATGCCACCTCTTCAAGTTTATTGATGTAATCAGAAACGATTTCTTCGCCTATAATGTAGGCATACATATTTACAATTTTTTCGGGGTCGCTGAAATCTGTTGATACTTCGCCAAAGTTATCTTGCTCATACTCTTTGACAAACTGAATAACCTCAAACCCTGCACCGCATAGCCATTTTTTAGCTCGGTAAGTGCCTATGATGTAATAATCAGTATTAAAGGCGTGATAATGAAGATCATCTTTGTTCTCTTCTATCCATTCCGCATCTTGATCATTAATAAAATCATCAAAATATTCTTTTATTGCTTCTCTTTTAAAATCCATTTGTACTCTCCTTAAAAGTAGTTAATTTATACCACGAAAGCCCCGAAAAGACGGGGCGTTAGATCGTGGGGGGTTTTTAGTTAAGCAACATTCTCATCTAAATATATCCACCACTCCTGAACACCAAAATTTACATCTAAAACTATAGTGCCATTCTCAACCAAACTGCCTATAGTTCCTTCTGCCTGTTTTGTAGTCCAACCATTTTCTGTTAATGCTTCCATTAAATAACTCATTTCAAAGCAAGCAGAAGTCATATCTCCACAATCAAGAATAAGATTGTTGAAGTGTTTAATTGCTTTGGTTTGGTTTTCTGTGTAGTTCATTTTTACTCTCCTTAATTAGTTAATGAATACATACCAATATATACACATTCTCACACATTGCAACATATTTAGATAAAAAAGTTATGTGTATTTGTGCAAATCCTTTAAACTAAAGGCATAAGGGCAATTGATTAAATCTTAATTAATTGGTAATAACGGGTATTTATTCGGAAAAATGACAACAAAAACACCTAAAAAGAGAGGAAGGAAACCCATAGTAATTGACTACGATCAAGTCGAGCATCTAGCATCTTTAAATCTTGGAATCATGGATATATGCAAGAGTCTTGGCATGGGCTGGGATACATTCAACAAACACAGACAAAAGAAGAACTCGGAATTGTCGGATAGATTAGAGAAAGGAAAGGCTAAAGGATTGCAACGCGCTACATCTAAACTTATGGAAAAAATAGAAGATGGAGAATTTCAAGCTATCCAGTTTTACCTAAAATCCGCCGACCGCGAAAAATGGGCTGAAAGGCAAGAAGTCGCGCACACGCTAAATCTAAGCGAGATCATCACCAGCGCCAACGCGC
>CAXBMW010000055.1:0-1660 GCA_963977025.1 uncultured Balneolaceae bacterium
ACGTTGTTATCATTTGTAGACGAGCTAAAAAAAGAAAAACAGTTTGAAAAACCTAAAGATTTTAGTTCAAACGGTTTAGCAAGTGTATTTATTCCATCAACTTTTGATTTGATACGTGAGTGGGCTGAAGAAAGGGGTATATATAAATTAGGTGATTCTAAAACACAATACGTAAAGCTAATGGAAGAAGTTGGAGAATTAGCTAAAGCGCTTCTAACCAAGAATGATCGCGAGGTAGTTGATTCTATTGGTGATATAGTTGTTGTATTAACTAACTTAGCTAAGCTAGAAGGATATGACATAGAGCACTGTATTGACGCAGCTTACGATGAGATCAAGAACAGAAAAGGATCTATGACTAACGGAACGTTTGCAAAAACCCTGTAAAATGAAAAAGTTTAAAAAGAGCTCAAAGAAAAGAGGTCCAGTAAGAGCAAAGAAGGTATCGTATGACGGTATCGACTTTGCCTCCGGGCTTGAGAAATATATGTGGGTTGCTTTAAAAAACGCAGGTATAAAATGCAAATACGAAGGTGAAACTTTTGTTTTATTAAATGGATTCCATTTTGATAACGAGGTTTATGAGAAACAAAGCAATGGCAAAGGGGATTTTAAAAACAGAGGTAACAAAAGAATATTACCTATCAAGTATACTCCTGATTTTATTGGCGATGATTTCATAATAGAAACCAAAGGCAGAGCAAACGAATCATTTCCAATGCGATGGAAACTATTCAAACAATTAGTTGTTAGCCAATTCCCTGGCATAACATTATATAAACCTTCAAATCAAGTTACATGCGACGAGACAGTTCGAATAATCCTAGAGAAGCGAAAGCACTAGCGAGAAAAAAATACGTAGAACGCCAAATAGAAAAATGGTGGAAGTGGAGCTGGAACACAAGAGGCAAGATCAAATATAAAGAATTAATTAAACAACAAAATAAACATAATATAAAATGTACATGAAAGAAGAAGACGACAGACCAGGATGGATGCTAGAATTAGGCATATACCCAGGAATATTATTTGGATTTAGATCGTATCGCGAGGAAGAGTTTACAACTCACGTGCTATACGTGCCGTTTATCGACATAGCCTTTACAAAGTACTCATGACAAACGACGAAATGAAAGTCCAGATGGAGACCATTAGTTTCTTTGTAGACGAAATACTTAGTGACTTTAATAGAGTCGATATGAGCGTTAAAAAAGCTGATATGCTAGCTCACATGGAATACTGGAGAGCAACATTACAAACAATTAAATACATGATGAAAGTAGATGGGATTACGAGATAAAAGAATACCTTACAAGCCGTTTGAATACCCTGAGTATTATACTGAGGGTTGGCTTAAACAAGCACAAGCATTTTGGTTACACACCGAAATATCGATGCAAAGTGATATTAAAGATTGGAACGAGAAGTTAGATGACAAAGAGAAAAACCTAGTGGGCAACATCCTGCTAGGCTTTGCTCAGACCGAATGCGCGGTGTCTGACTATTGGACGCAGAATGTAGTAGGATGGTTTCCTAAATACGAAATACAACAAATGGCTATGATGTTTGGATCTCAAGAGACTGTACATGCTGTAGCTTACAGTTACTTAAACGAAACGCTAGGACTAGAAGATTATGAAGCATTTTTACATGAGCCTGC
>CAXBMW010000056.1:0-1642 GCA_963977025.1 uncultured Balneolaceae bacterium
ACTATCGATGATCTGATCGAATGGGAACCTAACATCGTATTTATTTGTGCACCTACTCCTATGAATGAAGATGGAAGTATTGACGCGGTTATTGTACAAGACGCTGTTCTTAAATTAACTAAGCATGCCAACTGCGGTCTTGCGATTAAAAGTACAGTAACTCCTGACATTATGGATCAGTTGATTATGTCTGTTGATCCAGAGATGAGAAAAAAGATTGTTTATAATCCTGAATTTCTTACAGAAGCTGCGGCTAATGAGCAATTCATTGAACCTAAATTTCATATCATGGGTGGACCACCTGAAGCTTGTGCAGCTCTTGAAAGAATTTATGATCTATTCTCGTTTTGTAAACCAGCTCCGGTATATAAGATGACTGCAGTAGAAGCAAGCTTTGTTAAGTATGCTATCAATAGTTTCTTGGCTACGAAGGTTACATTCTTTAATCAAATGTACGATGCTGTTTCAAAATTCGGTGGTAACTTCTCTACTATCATTAACGCAATTGGTGCAGATGAAAGAATCGGTTATTCCCATACCCGAGTGCCTGGATTCGATATGAAACGTGGTTTTGGCGGAGCTTGTTTCCCCAAAGATCTTGCGGCTATGGTTGATTTCGACGAAGATCTAGTACTACTTGAAAAAGTAATAGAAATCAATAACAAATACCGTTCTGAATATGAGCTCGGTGATCGTGAAAAGGAACAGAACGTAAACTTTTCAAGTACAAAATCCTAGTATTATAAATAGATTAAACTATTACATATTCATGGGATTACTGGCAAATGCAATCGTTCAAATTTTTTTTAAATGAACAAGAAACAAAGTTAGCTACCGTAGCGGATCTAGATAAAGATTTCATGAGATCCGCTATGAAATCAACTTCATTTAATCTCAAAGCAAAAGATTTTGAATCTCTTAAGTATAAAAAAGAAATTCAGTTTCTGATACAAAATCATATGTTTCCGGCGTTTAAAATGATTAATACAGTTAACGCTATAAGCCCTTCAAAACTGAAAGGTGCTATCAACGCATTACGTCAATCTGATTCTAACAATAACTTTGACAACCTTTACAAATACAATTTAAAAGGTGTTGGACCAGGCGAAGTTATGTTATACTTCCTTTGCAACAACGCTCACCTTGGCGGTGGTTCATCTGCTGGACTTGATCTTGTCGATGCATCAGGTAATTATGAAATTAAGTCAGTGTCATATTCAAAGCAAGGTTATGTAAGTAACTTTAAAGTTGGTGGAACATTCAACTTATCGCCAATCATTCAAGGTATCGCAAAACTCAAAGAAGAAGCTGGATTAGGTAAAGGATCTGAAATCAATGCAGGTGAATTGGCAAAGATCAAGATTAAATTCCCTAAAGAATTAAAAAAGTTCTATGATGATTTTGCCAAGGTTACTTACGATAATTACTTTAAAAATCATGATATTATTTTTATGGCTAATCTCAAAGGCGGAGGATATCAAATTGGTGATTTGATTGACGTTAAACGCGTTCAGAAAAAAGATATTGTTCTTGAGCGTATTACTTCTGGTACAATTAAACCAAGGATTTTAATGAAGTAATGTTAGCTTTTAAAAGATTTATAACCGAACAAAAAAATACACACATGACTCACATCGAAGAT
>CAXBMW010000057.1:0-1635 GCA_963977025.1 uncultured Balneolaceae bacterium
CTGAAGATTTGGAACACTCGGTTTCCAACTCCAAAATTTGATTAGGCCTACCGTCATTGGTAGATTGCCATTCATATAACTTGACGAACAAAGAAAGTTCTGTGTATTCGAGAATCATCAATTTAGCTAAAACGGATTCATCAAATCCAGAAATGTTTGCAACTTTGGCAAGTCTGTTCCTCAAAATAAACGTATTTAAGAATCGCTTAATTTGCCTTGGATTACCATATAAACTTTGTGTTATAATGGATGATAGGGCAGGAAGTGAACCCAAACTCTTCGATAGTTTATCAAAATCATCTGCTCCGATAACACCCTTGATATTTGCTAGTCCATAAACACTATATCTATCACTCTCCCTGAAAGTGTAGAATGTTTCCAGTACTTTATTAAATGTCTCTGTAGTTAGTTCTCGTTTGCAAACAAGTAAAGAAATATAGGTCTCTACCTCAGAGTCTGACAACTTAGGTAGATTGTACGGTACTTGAATTAGCTTTTCTAAATAATCATTAACAATCCTATTTCCTGTTCCTGGTTCAACATCTCTCACTTTAAACCTGTGGGAAATCGCGTCTCTCACTATTCTCGGGTCTGCACCTATTATGAAAGCAGTATTCTCCACATTAAGAAAAAGCTTAATTGCTTCAAGATTTTCAATAATCCTATCTGGTTGGCATCGGTCTAAGTCATCTATGATTATGACCAGCTTACTGATTTTGGATTCCTTTATTAATTCTTTGAAATTTTCTCTAAATTCTCGGACTAACATAGACGGGTCTTCCTCTGGTAAATCTTTTACCAATGATTTTAGAAAGCCTTCTGCTTCGTCTCCCTTCAGCTTATCAATTATATCAGAACTATCAACTTTGGACAGTTCTCCCGCTAAATAAGGTAATATTGATACTCCTCCAGTTAAATAGGCACTTGCAACTGGCAATGCAATATTCTTAAATCCCAGACCTAAAATACGCATCCAATTTACAGACTTAATTAGCTTCTTGGCCTTTTGTTTTACTTCAGGTGCAAATCTTTTATTTTCTTCGAACTCTTTAATTATTGATTCTAAGAGTGCGGCTTTAGCATCATCATAACCCTCAAAAAGCCAACCATTAAAATAGAGTACAAATGTCCCATCCTCCTCTTCTTTTAATTGTTCGCTTAAGATTTTTAAAATACTGGATTTACCACTACCCCAATCTCCAAAAACACCCATTGTTATAGGCAATAACTCAGAATCATTTATTACCTCGGCAATCAAATCCGCGTGTACTTTAAACCCTAAAAGGTCTTCAGTTGTTTCATTATCTGACCACATATATTGTCATTATTTATTCAAACGACAATATAGTAAGATTGTTAAAGTTTTTAACAAAAAATCAACTTATTGTTTTAGAGCTGAATGATAAATGAAATGTTCAAGGAAACAATTCTCAGGGTTTTTTAGTATAATTTACTTCCCAATATCCCTGCGTACCGCCGTGACGTATCAAGAATCCTTTGCTTTTAATTGCTGTAATATGTTTACCAACAGCAGATTCATTGATGCTCAATTCTTCAGCTATTTCAGTATAGGTAATAGTAGTATTGCTTGCAATAAGTTTAAGAACTTCTTTCTGTCTTTTAGTTAGAGCTTCA
>CAXBMW010000058.1:0-1572 GCA_963977025.1 uncultured Balneolaceae bacterium
TATTTAGAAGGTCTTGACAACCTAAAGCAAGACATTATTAACGGAGTGGCTGAGCTGTTAGATGCTCAAAGCTATAAAGCTTCATTAAAAGACAAATCCTTAATGGATTTAAGACAAGCATCTGAAAAGGTAGGTCTCAAGCCTGAAACCTTAAGGATTAAGGCTTCAAATGGTCAAATTAAGCACGTTAGGTCAAATGGAGACACAGGAAAGTATATGTTTTCTAACGAGGGAATTGAAGAGTTCTTAGAAGCTAGAAAAGGTACTTCAAAAAGAGAAAGAAAAAACAAATTCAGAGAAAGCATCGAGCTTGAAATAGCAAAACAATTTAATAGATAAATCATGGAAAATAAAATGGGGGTTTATGCAGACTTGTCAAAAGAGACAAAGCTTATAGAAACAGGAAAAAGTTTTTTAAAAGCTCAAGTTATGAATGATGGTCTTGATGAATCATCTAAAAAACCTGATCCCAAGAAATTATTTGGTCAATTATGGTGGGAAAATGAGTTAGTAATATGCTTCGCTTACACTAATGTAGGAAAGACCTTGTTAGCTATGCAAATAGCTGATTCTCTATCCAAAGGAATAAATGCTTTTGAAAGTTCTGGTGATCTACCAAATCCTTTACCTAATGAAACAGATGCTATGAAAGTTCTTTACATAGATGCTGAACTTACTTATAAACAGATTGAAAACAGATATAAAAACCATGTATCAGGTAAAAGGTATCAGTTTGATAAAAATATAATTAGAGCTGAAATTGATAGGGATTATTTGTGGAAAAAAGGTGACAACATGGAAGAGTTAGTTAAAGATGCTATCCGATTACTTATTAATACTCATAAACCAAAAGCTGTAATTATTGATAATCTTAAAATGCTTAAGAATGGAACTGAACAATCTAAGGAAGCTTTACCAATGATGCACGAGCTTAATAATCTAAAAAGAAAACATAATATATCTATAATGGCTTTAGGACACACTCCTAAAATTGATTTAACATCACCGGTAGAAACAAAAAATTTATCAGGATCCACCGACATAGCTAATGCGTGTGATGGAATATTTGCAATAGCAAAAACCAAAGAAGATAATGCTACTAGATATATTAAAGAATTAAAGCAAAGAAATTGTCAATTCAGCTTTGGAGGTAGTAATGTAATTGTTTGTACAATAAGTCAAGTTGATAATTTCGCAGGATTTACTTTTAACACTTTAGCAAAAGAAAATGATCTTTTAAATCCATACGATCAAGATGCTGTTGAAGAAATAGAGAAAATAGTTTTTAAGTCCCATAAGAAAGGAGTGCCTCTTAGAGACTTAGCTAAAATGACTCCTTGGGGCAAAACTAAAGTAGCTAAAATCATTGAGAAAAAAGAAGAAGAAGCTTTGTCCTCGCAGAACACTAAGGACACTAAGGACACTAAGGACAAAGTGGACAAAACGGACAAGGTGGACAAGACGGACAAAAAAGACAATAATCGTGTCCACAATGTCCGCGATGTCCGAGGTGACCACACAGTCCTGGACGGACAAAACATTAAAGCATCATAATTATGGAACTAAAATTTG
>CAXBMW010000059.1:0-1566 GCA_963977025.1 uncultured Balneolaceae bacterium
TTTCAAAGTCATCGTCTTCACGAATATCTTCAGACATAGTAATTTTCCTTGTTCTCTATTAAGTTATACATAAGAAATGTCCTTCGGGTCAAGTATTGTTGAGATAATATTATCGTCATTTATGATTCTAACCTCAAGTCCTTCCACTTTGAACCTATTTCCACTATATCTTCCTATAAGTACCCAATCTTTCTCACGACACCACGCACCACTTGGGAACTTTTGGGAGTCGCTGTAAGCATCAGGACCTAATTTAACGACATAAGCCGCAACTGTTGCGAAAGATTCACGATCACGAACCTGATCAGGTACGATTAAACCGCCTTTTGTTTTTTCGCTAGGATAGTAGGGAATTATGAGTACGCGGTAGCCAGTAGGCTGCGGCAATCTCTCCAGAGAAGACTGTTCCAGTTCAGAAGGATCATCTTCGTTTTTATGTTTACCACCTTTGCCAAAGGCGTTTTCAATTGGCTTAGGAATAGTTGAATTTTCCTTTATGGCCTTCTGCGCTGCTTTAGCAACGTGTTCAGGCACAAATAACTTTTTAGTCATCTGAGTATTCTATACCTTTCATCGCGACTTTAATTTCATCTTCCACATAGGACATGCCACGTATTTGCCCTACTATAAACCGATACTCATCAAGAGTTTGTATCGAACCATCCGCGAGTTTGTCCTTTAGACGAACATCGCGCTCACGAACGCTTTTTAATAAATATTGTGCTAAGTGTAATGCGTCCATACAACATACAGTATAAAATTATACGGGAAATACAAGTAAAATTACCAGAAAATCAGAAAATTCCTCGGAATATCTGGGGTCTTGCTATTTTACTAAACCTACTTAGACTTCTTGGCTGTGGTTTTTTTCTTTGAAAAAGCTTTTGCTTTGGCTTTTGGCTTTTCAATCCAAGCTTCATTTTCTTCTGTTTTTGGGTCGTCTTTGATGAAGTGTCCATTTTCATTTCTAGCCCTTACCATTTCAACAGGAGTTTCAGATAGCCGTTGGGCTATCTTCTTTTCTTTTTCTTGTTTCGCCATGTTTTCTCTAACAGATGATGTCATGTTATTGCCTTTTCGTTTGTGCGTTTAAGTTTGCAATATCTCTTTGCGTTTGAATTCGGTCTTCTGCAATCCTAGTTTTATCAGCTAAAGCCGCTTCTGATACATCAATTCTTTGTTGAGCTGTAAGAACATCATTACGTTCTTGCTCACGTTGGAATTCTTGTTTTGATTCAAACTCAGATTGTTTGCGTTGCATATCAGCCGCTTTAAGTTGCAATTCTTGATTTCTAATATCCACAAGTGGATCAGAAGTCTCTGGTGCCGAAACAGCTTGCGCAAGTTCTTCAGTTAAGTCAGCTATAATTTGAGCCGCTAAAGAATCTATTTGAGGTTTAAACTGTGCCATAGGATCAGGAGCTTGTCCTTGTGGACCCTGCTGAGACGCCGCCATTTGAGCTTGTTGCTGCATCATTTCCATTTGCTCTGGTGGAATTTGACTCATAACTTCTTGTTGTGCCTGAGCCTCTGCAAGTAGTCCTATATGCTCTTGGATGTGGCCTT
>CAXBMW010000060.1:0-1566 GCA_963977025.1 uncultured Balneolaceae bacterium
CTTTGCTTACTTCATTCTATGAATGCCCAAGCTCTGCCGATTACAAAACGAAAGCAAGTGGAGAATTCCATATGTCCAACGTGTGCATCAATCTTGTTGGAGCAACAACACTCGACTGGATGTCTACGAATCTCCCAGGGGACACAGTTGAGGGAGGTTTCACTGGACGTGTTATTTTTGTTGTGGCGGAAGAGCCTAGGCTTTCGAACCCGTGGCCGGAATTAAACCAAAATGAGATTTTACTTAGGACAGAACTAATACAAGACTTAGTTAGAATAAACAACTTCATGGGTGCTTTTAAAATTACAACTGGAGCTAGAGATGAGTTTAGTAAATGGTACAATCACAGGACAGAAGGTAACGACCTTCGACTTAGAGGTTACTACGGAAGGAAAGGAGATCATGTGCTTAAAATCGCTCTTTGTATATCCGCAGGGGATGAAGGTAGAGCAAACGGAAACCTTGAAATTGACTCCCACCATATCAGAATCGCACTTAGGCTTCTTAACAAAGCTGAAAAGCTTATGCACCTCGCATTTCGAGGAACAGCATTTTCCAAAAGCAGTAAAGATATTGATAGAATACTAGGGTATATGATAAGGGAAGGTTTGAAAAATAATCTCCCAGTTAAGCACTCATTACTCCTTAAACGAAACTCACATTATTTAAATGGAACTGAGTTTAAAGAAGTAATGAATACATTAATGGAACAAGGCGATGTTCAAATGGTATCAAAGCCTGGGGCAAAGGGTGTCTTTTACGATCTAAAGGAGCAACAAAATGCCAAAAAAGTATAACACTGATAGAGACAGCACAGGAAATTTTTACTCAGACAAGGACACTCCAAATAAAATAGAACCATGTAAAGTCTATGATAAAAATGGCAACTTAAAAAAAATAATATCAAGCAAGGAACAACTGGATATAAAATGGAGTGAGCTAGAATCTGACCCAAATAAAAACTATCTACATCCAAATTTTAGTAAGTCTAGACAAGAAAGAACAAAATTAAACAAAAGAAAACAAGGACAACAAATAAACAGAAGAATAGATGGTATAAATATATCTAGAAAAAAACCCTCTTCTTAGTTTTTTAGTTTTTTAGTTTTTTTTCTCATCTTTAGCAAGATCATCTTTAGTAAGATCATCACATAATTCCTTATACAAATCATTATTTCGACTAACCTTAGCTATATCTTTTATTACTTTTTCTGGTGGAGATTTTTGTTTTATCCATGCTTTAGTTTCAGCGGAAAACCAAACTGGTTCATACCACTTACAATCCTTAGTAACATAAGTATCAGCATTATACAACCCCAAGCCGAAATTAACCCCCGAAGGGATTAACTCCAGCAAAACAGCACAACCATTTAAACTAAACGCCATCAAGAGTATCAGCAATACCAACTCTTTCTGGTACTTTCTTTTTCGCTGCATCAATTTCATCCTCCACTTCTTTAAGAGCTTTTACTCCTTTTGGGTGATTAACATTATTAAACACATTACCAGCTAGCCAGTTAGCAATAGGCCATAGTTTACCAATTATTGGAATACCAGATATAACTT
>CAXBMW010000061.1:0-1539 GCA_963977025.1 uncultured Balneolaceae bacterium
CGAAACAAACGTCTTTAGTAAAGATCAGTTAGATATTGAATTACAAAATTATCAAAACGATTTTGGGGATGAATACGGTAGGGCAAAGTTTGAACAAGAATATTTATGTGCATTTGATGCTGCAAATTTAGGTGCGATATTATCAGGCGCATTAAGTACGGCAGATCGAGAAGGGCGCATAAATGACGTACAATACGACCCAGAAGGCGCACCAATTGAAATATCAGCAGATATAGGCCGTAGAGACTCTAGTACATGGTGGTTTTGGCAGCCTAAACTTGGTGGATATTCAATTATAGATTATGACGGTGGTTGGGGTATTGACGCAGAAGCATGGGTAGACAGGTTAAAAGAAAAAATAGGCAAACGTGAGTTAGGAAAGATATGGCTACCGCACGATGCAAGAGCCAAGACTTTTGCAGCTAAAAACTCAGCTTTAGAGATTTTTATTAAAGGATTTGGTGCAAATAAAGTAGCTATAACTCCAAATTCAAAGAAAACTGACAGAATAAATGCAGCTAGAACATTAATTAAACAAGTTGAATTTAACGAAATCGCTTGTGAAAAGGGTTTAAATGGTCTGAGAGCATGGTCGTATGAATATAACGAGCAATTAAAGACATTTTCATCAGAACCAAAACATGATTGGGCTTCACATGATGGCGATGGTTTTTCGTATGGGTGTTTAATAATGAAACAAACACAAGCTATTTTAAAACCTCCACCCATGAAAACTATACATGAAATCACTTTGAACGAAATTTGGGAAGATAACAAAAAGGGAAGGGCAAGAATATGATTAACGAAGCAGGTGGTGTTAAGCGAGTTACGGAAACAGGTGTAGTAAAAGGAATGAATGGCAAGATGCTGGGCTTTTTTGTAGCTAGTGGCACTCCAACAGTAAAACTTTGGGATAACGCATCTGCTGCAAGTGGAACTGTTCTTCTAAACAGCATGGTTTGTACCGCAGCGACTTGGTATGATTTTCCTGCTTCATTTGCTAACGGTTTGTATATTACACAAACAAACGCAGGTGATATAAGTTTTATTGTTAGCTAATGGAAGAATTAGACGAAGCGGTTAAAGGCGCGGATGGTAGCGATCTTGTTTCGCTGAAAAACTCTTATTTTCTTGAAATAGACCTTTATGACAAGAAATTTGAAGATTGGGAAACTAGAGCTAAAGTTATCGTAAAGCGTTATAGGGATGATCGTGCAGGATTAGATCAAAACTCCAAACAAAACGAAGCTAGGTATAATATTTTGTGGTCTAACATTCAAACCATGATTCCCAATGTGTTTGCTAGATTGCCACAACCTGAAGTATCTCGTCGCTATAAAGATAAAGACCCAGTAGGTCGAGTAGCGTCTATGATATTAGAACGGGCTTTAGAGTATGAAATTGAAGCCTATCCAGATTATGAGAACGCAGTAAGAAATTCAGTAGAAGATAGATTGTTGCCAGGACGCGGTATTTCATGGGTTCGTTATATGCCTGTGATGAAAGACGTAGAGATGCCTGAACAACCAATGCAAGCAA
>CAXBMW010000062.1:0-1520 GCA_963977025.1 uncultured Balneolaceae bacterium
AATAACTCTTCTAAATCAAAGAGTAAATAGCTATCAAACTTCCATTTCTCGTATTGTATCAAGAATATTTTTGGGCCAGCAAGCATAATAAGATAGACTGGACGTTCTTCTTCAGGTAGTAGAAACAATTCAGACAAAGCCTCCTTTATTACTTCTGGTCTTATATCAAAACCATCCCAAGAGTTAGGAAGTACTTTTTCCCAATCATCTTTTATATAGCTCTGCTCGTATAATCCATCTGCATCTACATCGCCCACTTGTATCATAGGCTGCATTTCCATTATATACAGATACGGTTTGTCATTTTTATTGAAACGATAACGTACAGGAATAATTTTATTGTCGTCCATTACTACAGGCTCATCATAGGCTCTAACGCCATTAATGTAACCTAAAGCTTCTAGTAGTTCTGTATGGAACTGGTGTGTGCGAAGCACTTTATCTTTTGTTCTTCTTAGATTTAGATAATCATTCTTAAACTTATAATACTTTTCACTAATTGGGGCGATTTTGCTTGTAAACTCTTTTATATGCTCAGTCCCATAACCAGACTTATCAAACACTTTCTTTGGAAAATCTTCATCAAAGAAATGTTGAGAAAAGTAATCGCCTATATTTTCTAAAAATTCTATCATTCTTAATTACCCATTATAAAAAACCGCTAATACTCTTAGGAAGGGTTCATTTTCTAATTGGAAGTATTCATTGTAGAATGCATCCATTTGATTTTTTACATAATTTACTTCACTCTGTCTTTTCTTTTTATAAAAAGAGCCTCCGCCATTTTTTTCATCTCCAAACTTAATTTCCATTTGTCGCTCGGATGCGCTTAGCCAATCATTTAGTTTCTTTTGATAGCGTTCTAATTTATCTTCCATTTCATCTTCAAGGTCGCCTTGAATCTTTAAATCATAAATCTGCTTTGCACTTTTTACCGCTTCTGGAAGTAACTCCTTAATCTTGTGAAGTTGTTTTTCTGAAGTTTCAAGTTCAGGTAATGTGTCCTTAAGACGGTACTGATTTAGAAATTCTTCAAAATCTTCCAAATTACCTACACTTGATCCGTCAAATGATTTTCCAACCACATAAGTTTTTGAAAAAATAGGTTTTCCTTGCTGATTAGATGTTATTCCTTGAAAGACAAACCAAGCTGTATTTTTAGGTAGTGGCTCTCTTAGTCTAGCGACTAAAGCTTTCCCACGATCTATTTGTCCAAGCAACTTGTATTGCATCCATTTTGCAATAGGATTAAGGTCGTATAATAATTGAAAGTTTGGCCATTCGTTTTGTTTCTTTCGCGCTTGAATAATTGCATTTTCAACGATATTAACATTTGTAGTAAGGTTGAATGTTTGATTTGGTTTTGGAAAAGCTTCTTTAGGCATATCGTACAACACACCTTTAGATGAAAGCTCTTCAAATTGTTCAATTTCTAAAACTTTGTCGTTACTATCTATATTAATTAAAGGGATGAGCCTATCGTCTTTCGATTTTAATTCATCAATAAGCGAAGCATAATA
>CAXBMW010000063.1:0-1518 GCA_963977025.1 uncultured Balneolaceae bacterium
TTTCCTTCCCCCCGGGAAGGCGCTTCGCACCGTCCCAAGGAAAGGCGCTAGGGTTGTTATTTTTGCGAGGATTTTAATGCTGCTAGTATGAACGGCTCTAGGCAGTCCCACATTGAAATTAAATCATCTCTACTTGGCATTTGATCACCTGAGTGAATAATACGGTGAAGATTATGAATTGAGATCGTAGAGTTTTTATCATCAAATAGTTTAGTCACATCCCCAAGTACTTGTTTATCTAACAAACCTAAGTTTACTAGCTCTTGGCCGACGGCCTTCAGGTTTTTTGAAAGATGTGACTTATCCTTTACAGCGTTCTTGCTTCTAAAGTCTAATTGAACAAGATCCAGAAGAGTACGAAAGACGATAGCTATGGAAATTTTGTGATCTTCAAAGTTTAAATGGTATTGGAGTTGTTCCCATGCAAGATGAATTTTTGATTGTCCATTTGTCCAATTTAATTCGTAATTAATGTGACGTTTGATTAGCCCATCTTGTACCGTGGGCTGCGAGCCTTTTGGTGATTTAGGCTTTGGATCATTGTCTTTGGCATCAGCTTTCGGTGCGGGCTTCTTTTCTTGGCCTAGAAACCCTTTAGACGCTAGGGTATCTAAATAGGCATTCTTATCTTTTGAAGTAAGTAGGTTTTTGAGGGTTAAATCACCAGTTTGCATATCAGAAACAAGTTTTCTGACTAAACTTAGCAACATTTCGTTTGTGTGCTTAGAATTAAGATTACCCTTAGAATCCTGAGTGATCCCCAACCTCGCACGCCTCTTCTCAGTATCTATAATTTTACCAAGTGTTGAACGTTTGATGGTGGCGGCTTCCTCTGGAAAGCCATTCTTTTCTAGATAGGTTTCCACTTTTTGCGCCCAAGTATAGTCTGACTTACCGCTAGTTCGGTTCGCATGAGTAGCTTTTTCCCGCGTACCAAAGTTAAGTTGACCTTCCCCTTCTTGCGTCCCCCCGTGCCGTAAGCCAATAATTTCATCAGCAATTTTTGGGTCGGTTTCGAGTTGGCAGGTTAAAGTGTCCGAAGGAAGCGGGTTGTAGTTTTTTGCAAGGTTTGTAAAAAAATCACGATATGCTGGAGGCGCTTTTTCAGGGTGCAGCATCAGCTTTACACATGTCACTCTTCGATTACCGTCTTTTACAATGTAACCTTTGTTAGATTTGACGACCATCGGTGGGTCAAAGACTCGACCTGCCTTAGCAATTCTGAGTGCCAATTTTTTCATTTCTTTTGTCTTGTTATCGAGAAGCCATGAAATTGCAGTGTCTTCAGACAATGTTGGTCCGTGTCTATCGTTTTCTGGATTAACAATTAATTCGTTTATGTGGATGGAAACAAAGTTCAAAAAATGCTCCTTGGAAAAATATAATAATTTATCCCACGATTGTAGCTTAGAAACTTAATCAACCTCAACTTGAATCATTAGTGGGGAACTACTACGTTAAATCCCCCTAACACACCGAACGTAATTTCACCCATTTTCCAACAAGTCAACAAAATCA
>CAXBMW010000064.1:0-1508 GCA_963977025.1 uncultured Balneolaceae bacterium
AATCCCTTCCATTACACCTAAAATCCTTCCTTGTTATAGATACAAAGATAGAGTAATGGCAAGAGAATTAGACCAAAACGATTATTCACCATTAAGCTTAAAATAAAGCTTACTGGTTACTTTTACTTATTTTATTAATACTTATAATCACTAATATTAACATAAATTATTGAATCTTCAAGCTTATACTTCCGTTAATGAATCTGCTCACATTACAGGTGTAGCATTAATTCCTAGAATATCCAGAAATAACAATCTTTATACTAAACAGGAATTGGAACGCTTTGATGGCGTTACTGTTCCGCTTAACTGGGAACATGATCCAACTAACATAATTGGTGAAGTCACATTCCATTATAATCCAAGTCAAGAAACTGTCTATTATGAGGGGGAAATAACCAATGAAGCCTCCGCAAACGTGGCAAGAAACAAACTGCTATTCACAAGTATCGAGGCAACACCGACAGACGTACAGGAGATATGCAACGGTGATTCAGATTGCTTTGCCATGCCATTTGGATTAAGACCTGAGGGATTGGCATTGACTGAAACGCCTGGTGTGCCTGAAACAAGTGTCAAGGTAATAGAGAAATACATTGAGGAATGTAACCACCATGAACTAGAGGCTGACGCAGTAGCAAAGGTCGAAGGTGTCAGTACAACTGACTTTATCAACTTTAGAAATCAAATCCTTGATCATCTACACGTTGAAGAATGTGAAGATTGTGGCAAACTGCACTCAAAAAAAAAGTAAAAAATGAAGATGTAGCCCTTAGTGGCGATCATAGCAGAGCAGATATTGTTAAGAAGAAAAAGAAAAGTTTTGAATTTAAAGAAGTATTAGACGATTCATGGAAAGAACTAGAGCATTATCTTATTGAGGATTCAACCAACAGTGGTCAAAAATCTGATACGGTAGGCAATCCAGAGTTTAGGTCATTCACTCACTCATCATCATTCGTGGGTAATGTAATATGGGATAGGGAATCAAGGCAGATGAACATACTGTTAAACGGTTCAAAATATTCATTTTGTGACGTATCAGAAAGATTGTTTGATTCATTTGAGGGTGCGGACAGCAAGGGAGCATTTTTCAACAGGGAAATAAAAACACTACACGATTGTTAGACCTTATATAGTGCGATTTTATGAATTAGTTATGCCTTGCGACTGTAAAGACAAAAAAACAGAAGCTAGCGATGATGCAAAAGATTGCCCAGAAGGACAATCATTTGATGTATCTCAAGGTAAATGTGTAGCAAAAGAATCTGCATTTGGTGATCCTAAAGCTGACTCCACTATTGGCGATCTCGCTGGTAATGGTTCAGATGTAGGAGATAAACAAGAAGTAGAGGGTTGTCCAGAAGGACACTCAATAGATCCTGCTTCTGGAGTTTGTCAACCAAGTGCTTCTGATAAGACAGATAGTATTGGTCAAACCAATGCTTCTATCGCAACAGAGAAGAAACTAGCTAACATTGAAAAATCCTTAAAATCTCTTATCGAGA